>CAVZZH010000029.1:0-320448 GCA_963779695.1 uncultured Solirubrobacterales bacterium | reverse complement strand
TGCGTGGAGGGCCATGGTGCTCTGGTAGACGGAACCCCGGAGCGGTTTCTTCCCAAAGAGGCTGTCCCGTTGACGATGCGGCCGGAACCAGCCGCAACCCATACACGTTCAGGGGATGGTTCAGGGAATCACCCCATACCGGTTCCGCCCCCGCCGCGCCAATCTGAGGACATGCCGACCTATGTCCTCACGCACAGGCACGAGCCGGAGGAGTGTGCGATTGCGATCGCCGCCTGGAAGGGCTTCGCCAGCCCGCTCCGCCGCGGTCGGCCGCTCGGCTCGTGCGCGCGAGGCGGTCACCATCTGTGGTGGACCGTGCAGGCTGCGGACGAGGCCGCTGCACTGGCGCTCCTGCCCCACTACGTCGCACAGCGGACCACCGCCGAGGAAGTGGGAGAGGTGCAACTCCCGTGAAGCGGCTGCCGAGCACACCGGGCGTGCGCGTGCTCGACGCCGACGGCCTCGTCGACCACATCGACATGTTGTTTCGCGTCGCGTGGGCGCTGTGTGGCTCACGCCACGATGCCGAGGACCTCGTCCAAGACACGTTCGTCAAGATCCTCAAGCGGCCTCGGCTCGTGCGTGGCGATTCCGATGTCGGCTACCTGGTGCGAGCGCTCAAGAACACCCACGCGAGCTGGTATCGCAGTACGGCACGCCAGCGAAGCGATCGACCCCTGCTTGACGAGGACGGGTCGGACCCCGCGGCGAGCACGGTCAACTCGCGCGAGCTGATGGAGGCGATCGCCAGCGCCCCTGAGCCCTACCGCGATGCCGTGATCGCGGTCGATCTCGTCGGCCTCTCCTATCGTGAGGCCGCCCGCTCGCTCCGCACGACCGAGGGCACGCTCACGAGCCGCCTTCACCGCGGTCGCCAGCACGTGGCGCGGCTGCTGACCGACGAGGTTCCGGTCTGCTAGCGCTCGGCGGGGTGCCGACGATCGCGGCCAGCGCGACGCGTGAATGGACTCCGAGCTTGTCGTAGATCCGGGCGAGATGACTCTCGACCGTCTTCTCGGTCACGAACAGCGCCGAGGCGACGTCGCGGTTTCGCTTGCCCGCCGCGACGAGGGCCGCGACCTCCTGCTCACGCGGACTCAATGGCGCGAGTGGCGCGGTCGCCGTGCCACTCGCCGCCCGCGACGCTCGCCCGTCGGCGCCCGCGATGGCCGAGGCGACGTAATTCACGGGCAGCAGCATCGGCTTCGCGCATCGCACCGCAGCCGGACAGGACGCGTTCGGCGGCCTCAAGCTCCGCGATCCCGCGCTTCTCGTCACCGGTGCGCGCGAGGGCGGTTCCGAGCACACCCCGTCCGCGTGCGGCGAGCACGGGATTCCCGGCGCCGTCGGCCAGCTCGATCGCCTCGCTGGCGAACCCCAGCGCACCGCTGGCGTCGTCCTGGGCGAGCAGCACCGTCGCCTTGGTGAGCAGGGCGGCCGCCGTCCGTTGCGGGAGCGCGGTCCCGCGAGCGCGCGCCACCGCCGTCTCCGCGGACTCCGCGGCCGCGGTGAGCTCACCGAGCGCGAGCTGGATTCGGATCAGAAGCTCCCAGCCGTGGCCGCCGCGAAGGTCCAGCAGTCGCTGGTCGGGCCCGGCCTCGAACGCGGACAGCTCGGTGCGGGCAGCGGCTGCGTCGCCGATGGCGAGAAGTGCGGCGGCGAGATGCAGATGGGACAGGCTGGAGAAGAAGGTCTCAGTCAGGTGCGCGGATCGGGCGAGCGCCTCGCGAGCGCTTGCCAGCGCCCTCGCGGCATCGCCGGTCGACGTGCACACCATCGCATCACTCCACAACGCCCACACGATGAACTGGTCGTTGCCGGTCAGCACGGCGGCATCGGTGGCGGTTTCGGCGGCTGCGGCCGCCTCCGTGATGCGTCCCTTCATCACGAGCGCGTTTGCCTGCAGCAGGAGGTGGCCAGAGATGTACGGACCCTGGCCCGTCTCTTGAGCCAGGCGTAGCCCGCGACGCGCACAGTCGAGCGCGTCGTCGAACCGCTCGAGCGCGGAGGCGGCCTGCGCGAGGTAGCCGCAAATCTCGATGTGGTCAACCAGCTCGTCATCCGGCAACGCGGTGTACGCCGCCGTCGCCATGGCCAGCTCCGAGAGTGCCTCGGTCGGGCGGCTCAGGGCGGTGCTGGCGATGCTGGCAAGCGCGCCCCCGCAGGAAGTCAGCAGATTCGCGTAGCGCCCCCGCGCTTTATCCCGCGCTTTGTCCAGCACCTGCGACGCGACCTCGTGCATCTGCGTGAACTGACCGCGCCAGTAGTGATCGAGCGCCAGCTCGAGCGTCAGGTTGAGCGCCACCACGCTGTCGTCGTCGAGTCCCTCGAGCGTCTGGGTGACGAGGCTCCGCGACTGGAGCGGATGACCACTCATCCGTCGGGCAAACGCGGTCCTTGCCACAAGCCGGCCTCGTTCGGCAACTTGCTCTGAGTCCAGCAGCCCTGTGGCCTCGGCCAGGATCTCGAGCGCCAGGTCGTAGGAACCAGCGAGCAACGTCGCGCTTGATGCCTCGACCAGCAGCCACTGTCGTCGCTGCACGTCAGCGTGGGGCGGAAGCAGGCGCGTCGCCGCGATCAGCCAACGACCCGCTGCGTCAGGGGCGCGGGGGGCCGCCTCACGGGCGGCGTGGACCAGCAGCTCGAGGGCATCCTCGTCACCGGGCGTCGCGAACGTCTCAACGTGGTGCGCCCGGGCGCTGACGGGCGCGTGGGCGGCCTCCAAGGCTGCGGATGCGCGGGCGTGGGCGCCGATCCGCCAACCGCCGGGAGTGCTGTCATACACGGCCCGGCGCACGATCGGATGGCGAAAGCGGAATCGTCGGGGCGTGGCCGTGGGGCGGATCAGGTCGAGCTCGAGCAGCTCATCGAAGGCCGCGAACACCGTCGCGACGTCCTGTTCGGCGATCGCGCCGACGAGCTCGGGTTCGAACGGGTCGCCGGCGACCGCGGCCGACCTCAGGGTCACGCGAGATTGCCTGGAAATGCTCCGGAGCTCCTCCTCGATGGCCGCGATCACCGCACGCGGGACGGCTTCAGGAGAACTGTCGGGAGCCGCTCTCTCGCTGCGCCGCCGCGGGGAACTCGAACGCGCCAGCTGCTCGATGTAGAACGGGTTGCCGCCGCTCTCGCGGTAGAGGCGAGATCGGTGAGCGGGATCGACATCGCGGGCGATCAGCGACTGCGCGTCCTCGCCGCTGAGCGGCATGAGCGCCAGCAGAGTGCCGACACCGGCGCGCGCGGTTCCCTCAAGTTGAGCGAGGAGCCGCGGGGGCGACTGTCGAAACGCAACCGCCATCAACAGTGGGCCGCGGAAGCGACGCAGCAGGTGCGACAGCACCTCGACCGAGCCGGCGTCGGCCCAGTGCACGTCATCGAGGGCCAGCACCAACGGCTGGCGCCTCGTCAACCGCTCGAGCACGCTGCGGATCGCGTAATGCAGCCGGTAGCGCTCCGCGCCCTCGCCCGGGGGGCGTGAGCCGACGCTCTCCGGCCGGGGCAGGGACGGGAGGATCGAGCCGATCTCGGACAGTGCGTCGTCATCGAGCGCGCGGAGCATCGCGGGCTCGAGCGAGGCCAAATAGTCGTTGAGCGCGTCGACGATCAGCCCGAACGGGATGTCACGTTCGAACTCCGCCGCGCGGCCCTCGAGCACGAGAAAGCCCCGATCCTCGCCGCGGCGGCACAGCTCCGCCAGGAGCCGTGACTTGCCGATTCCCGGCTCGCCTGAGATCTGGACGAACCACGGCTCTCCGCCGGCCAGTTGATCCAGCGCTACATCGAGTTCACCCAGCTCGTGGTCACGGCCGACTAGCGCACGCACACCAGTGCCTCACTTCGATCCCCGGGAGCTTTCAGCCTACCGGCCGAGCGGCTCCAGCGCGAGCCAATTCGCGGCCCGTGGAAGAAAGGCAGCGTCGCCAGCGTCTCAGGCCGTACTTCAGCAGGTCACACACGAAGGAGACAACGCATGTCGATTAACGATGACCATTTTCTGCGCAGGGCACGTCAGCTCTGCGCCGTCACCGGGGCCGCGCTGGCCGGGACGTTTGCATTCGGGGCGCACTCAGCCCTGGCTGCCTACACCGCCAATGTGCACAACGGGACCTTGGAGATCGCCGGCGACCGTGCGAGCGACAAGCTTGCGCTCCGGCTCGCGCCCGGCAACCCCAACACGCTCCAGGTCGACGTCGGGGATGACGGCACTCCTGACTTCAGCTTTGACCGGAGCACGTTCACTGCCATCCACGTCCAGGGCGGTGCCGGCAACGACCAGATCCGCATCGACCAGTCCAACGGGACGTTCACGGACGAGGCCGTCACGCTCGACGGTGGCTCGGGGGATGACACGCTGCTCGGCGGTGACGGCGCCGACGTCTTGATCGGAGGCAGCGGCGACGATCAGGTCACTGGTGGCCGCGGTGCCGACACGGCCTTCCTCGGCAGTGGTCAGGACACGTTCACGTGGAACCCGGGTGACGGCAGCGACACCGTCGAGGGCCAGGACGGTCGTGACGCGATGCAGTTCAACGGTGCGAATGTGAACGAGCAGATGTCGGTGTCGGCCAACGGCCGGCGCGTGCGGTTCACTCGCGATGTCGGCAACATCACGATGGACATGAACGGGATCGAGGATCTGAACGTGCGGGCGCTTGGTGGCGCCGACACGCTCACGGTCAACGATCTCACCGGGACCGATATGAGAAGCGTGAACCCTGATCTGGGCGGCGGCGACGGCGCGGCCGACACCGTGATCGCCAACGGGACGGCGAACGCGGATCACGTCCACGTCGGTACCGCGAATGGCGATCTCATCGTGTCCGGCCTGCATACGCAGGTGCAGGTCGCGGGCAGCGAATCGGCGAACGACCACGTTCAGGTCAACACCCTCGACGGCAACGACACCGTGAGCACTGGCATCGGCACGTCCGGCCCGGCTTCGGTCGATATCAACGGTGGCGCCGGCACTGACGCCGTCACCTATGCCGGCACATCCGCTGCGGACAGGATCGCGGTCGCTCCCAACGGCAGCGCCGTCGCGACGACCGCAGCTGGAACCTCGACCGTCAACACCACCGCGGTCGAGAACCTGGGCGTCGATGGTCTGCGCGGTGATGACGAAATCATCGGCTCAAACGGTCTCGCAGGTCTGACCGCGCTCACGATTGATGGTGGGCCGGGGAACGACACGCTCGTCGGTGGCGATGGGGCCGACCTGCTGTTGGGCGGAAGCGGCAACGATCAGGTCAACGGGGGCCGCGGCAACGATGTGGCCCTCCTCGGCAGAGGTCGTGACACGTTCACCTGGAACCCGGGTGACGGCAGCGACACCGTCGAGGGCCAGCGCGGTCGTGACGCGATGCAGTTCAACGGCGCCAACGTGAACGAGCAGATGTCGGTGTCGGCCAACGGCCGGCGCGTCCGGTTCAGTCGTGACGTCGCCAACATCACGATGGACATGAACGGGATCGAGGACCTGAACGTGCGGGCGCTTGGCGGTGCCGACACGCTCGCGGTCAACGATCTCACCGGGACCGATCTGAAAAGCGTGAACGCTGATCTCAGCCAAAGCGCTGGTGGCGGCGATGGCGCGGCCGACACGGTGATCGCCAACGGGACCGCTCATGCGGATCACGTGAACGTCGGGACCGAGAACAACGACGTCCTCGTGACCGGCCTGCACACGCACGTGCGGGTCGCGGGCAGCGAGGCCGCCAACGACCACCTCCAGATCAACACGCTGGACGGTAAGGACAAGGTCAACGTCGCACCGGAGGTCAACCAGCTGATCCAGACGGTCGTGGACCTGGGAGCTGGGCAGTAGCGAGTCGTTGTCGCTTCAGGGGCGCCGTCGCACGGATGCGGCGGCGCCTCTTCGGCGTTCCGCGCCGCTTCTCGTTACCAGGGACCGTACGGGCTGGCGTTCGCCGCCCGCAGTGCGTTGACGTACCCCGCCCGCGCACCCTCGGCCTCGCGCCCGTCGGTGGGCACGGAGAGCAGGCCGCGCACCTCGTCGACCGAGGTGTACCCCTTGCGCTCCATCCATTCGGAGAGGCCGCCAAGCAACACGGTCGCGTAGCCGGGGCCGTGACGGAGGAGCGCGGAGGTCGTCATCACCACGTCCGCGCCCGCGAGCAGGAACTTGACGACGTCCAACGGGCCCTCGACACCGGAGGTGGCGGCGAGCGAGGCGCTGACCCGTCCACGCAGGAGGGCGATCCATGTCCGCGGGAGCCCGGCATCGACCGGGCTGGAGAGTCCGACCTTCGGCACGACCGCGAGACTCTCCGGATCGATGTCGGGCTGAAGGAAGCGGTTGAACAGCACGAGTGCGTCCGCGCCGGCTTTGTCGAGACGGCGTGCCAGTTCGCCGGGCGAACTGAAATACGGGCTGAGCTTGACCGCCACCGGCACAGTGACCGCGTCCTTGACCGTCGCCAAGACGTCAAGACACCGCTGCTCGACGGCGCGGCCCGGCGTGCGGGTGTCGCCCGGGACGTAGTAGATGTTCAGCTCGATCGCGGCGGCACCGACGTCCTGCATCGCGCGCGCGTAGTCGATCCACCCTCCCAGGGTGATGCCGTTGAGACTCGCGATCACCGGGATGTCGACCGCGGCGGCGGCGCGCTCCACGAGACTCAGATGCCGCTCGGGACCGTGGTCCTCCTCGGCGGCCTGCGGGAAGTAGGACAGCGACTCGGCGAAGCTCTCCGTTCCGGCCTCGGCGAGCCGTTCGTTCAGCGCCTCCTCCTCGTGCACCTGCTCTTCGAACAGCGAGGGGAGCACGATCGCGCCGACCTCGGAGTCGGCGAGCCGCTGGACGCCATCGACGGTGTACGCCAGTGGCGACGGGGACGCGACGAGCGGGTTGCGCAGCTCCAGCCCCATGTACGTGGTCGCGAGCTCCATCATCGTTCCTTTCGGGCGTCCGCCGGGAACTCGCTGGCGGTGCGCGTGGCCATCTCCTCGTAGATCGCCCAGCGCTGATTGACGGTCTGCTGGGAGAGATCAGCCAAGCGCTCGGCCTCCGGAGGATTCATGTTCGTCAACGCGCGGAAGCGCAGCTCACCCTGCCGATAGTCCTGGAGCGAGAGCCGGGGCCTCGGTGAGTCGAGCAGGAACGGATTGCCGCCTTCGGCGCGGACCATCGGGTCGTAGCGGAGCAGTGGCCAGTGGCCGCTCGCGACGGCCTTGTACTGCTGCTCCAGCCCGTCGCGCATCTCGATCCCGTGGGCGATGCAGTGGCTGTAGGCGATCAACAGGGACGGCCCGTCGTACGCCTCAGCTTCCCGGAACGCGCTCAGCGTCTGCTGGGGATCGGCGCCCATCGCGACGCGCGCGACGTACACGTTGGCGTAGGCGATCGCCTGCAACGCCAGATCCTTCGTCGGCATCGTCTTGCCGGCGGAGGCGAACTTCGCGACCGCACCGAGCGGCGTCGCCTTCGACATCTGCCCGCCGGTATTGGAATAGACCTCGGTGTCGAGCACGAGCACATTGACGTTCCGTCCACTCGCGAGGACGTGATCGAGACCGCCCGAGCCGATGTCGTAGGCCCAGCCGTCACCGCCGACGATCCACACGCTGCGCCGGATCAGGTGATCGATCACGCTGAGCAGGTCGGGGACGAGGGGATGATCCAGTCCGTCGAGCCGCCGCAACAGCTCGGCAATGCGTTCACGCTGTGCGCGCAGCTCGGATTCGCGCAACTGCGGCGCCTCGAGAATCTCGTCGACGAACTCCGGACCGAGCACATCGCGCATCTCGGTCAGCCGCCGCCGGGCGAGCTCGGTGTGGCGGTCGGCGGCCAGGCGCAGGCCGAGCCCGAATTCGGCGTTGTCCTCAAACAGCGAGTTGGACCACGCCGGACCGTGACCGTCGGCGTTGACCGTCCACGGTGTCGTTGGCAGGTTGCCGCCGTAGATCGACGAGCACCCCGTCGCGTTGGCGATCGTCAGCCGGTCGCCGAACAGCTGCGAGACGAGCTTCAGGTACGGGGTCTCGCCGCAGCCGGCACACGCGCCGGAGAACTCAAACAGCGGCTCCAGGAACTGTGTCCCGCGGACGGTGCCGAAGTCGACCCGCGTGCGGTCACTCGCGGGCAGCGTCTCGAAGAACGCGATCCGCTCGCGCGCCTCGTCCACGTGCTCGAGCCCGGCGAGGTTGATCGCCTTGCGCCCGGGGTCGTCCGGCGCCGAGATCGGGCACGCCTGGACGCAGAGCTCGCAGCCGGTGCAGTCCTCGGCATAGACCTGGAGCGTGTACCGCGCGTCCGGGACGCCCGGAGCGTTGAGCGGGGCGGAGAGAAATCCCTCCGGCGCGCCGTCAAGGCGAGATTGCTCGTAATGGCGGGAACGGATCACGCTGTGCGGGCAGACGAAGCTGCAGTTACCGCACTGGATGCACAGCTCCGGGTCCCAGACCGCGACCAACTCGGACACGCGGCGCTTCTCGTAGGCCGTGGTGCCGCTCGGGTACGTGCCGTCGACGGGCATCGCGCTGACCGGCAGCTGATCGCCGTGGCCGGCCATCATCGCCGCCGTCACCGTCTGCACGAACTCCGGTGCGTGCGCGGGGACGATCGGCGCCGGCTCGCGAGTGCCTGTCGCCCGCTCGGGCACCTCAACGCGGTGAAGCGCTTCCACCGAGCGGTCGACCGCGGTCTGGTTGCGCTGCACGACCTCGGCCCCGCGCTTGCCGTATGTCTTCGCGATCGCGGCCTTGATCCGTTCGATCGCCTGCTTGGGTTCCAGCACGCCCGAGATCGCAAAGAAGCAGGTCTGGAGCACCGTGTTGGTCCGCCCGGCGAGGCCCGCGTCGCGCGCGATCCGCCCGGCGTCGATCACATACAGCTCGATCCCCTTGGCGATGATCTGCTCTTGGACCGGGCGTGAGAGCGTGGCCCACACTTGGTCCGGCGCCGACGCGCGTATTGAGCAGCAGCGTGGCTCCGGGCGCCGCCCGGTCGAGCACCTCGTCGCGTTCGAGCAGACCGAAGTGGTGGCAGCCCACGAAGCTCGCCTGCGAGATGAGATACGGCGCGTTGATCGGCTCCGGGCCGAAGCGCAGGTGCGAGACCGTCTGCGACCCGGACTTCTTGGAGTCGTAGACGAAGTACCCCTGGGCCTGTAGATCCTCCTCGGAGCCGAGGATCTTGATCGTGTTCTTGTTCGCGCCGACGGTTCCGTCGGAGCCGAGGCCGAAGAACACCGCGCGCACCGTCTTCGGCGGCTCGATGTCAAGCGAGGCGTCGTACTCGAGGCTCGTGCCGGAGACATCGTCGGTGATCCCGACCGTGAACCGTCGCTTGGGCCGCTCCTTCCGGAGCTCCTCGAACACCGCGGCGACCATCCCCGGCGTGAATTCCTTTGATGAGAGGCCGTAGCGACCGCCGATCACGCGCGGCATCTGCTCGCGCTCGCCGTCCGCGTGTGACTCACTCAGCGCGGCGAGCACGTCGAGGAACAGCGGCTCGCCGAGCGAGCCCGGCTCCTTCGTCCGGTCGAGCACGGCGACGTGCCGCACGCTGGTGGGAAGCGCCTGCACGAGCGCCCGTGCGGGAAACGGGCGGTACAGCCGCAGCTGCGCGACCCCGACCCGCTCGCCACGCGCCGTCAGGTAAGCCACCGTCTCGCGCACCGTGTCTCCGCCCGAGCCCATCACGACGACCACGCGCTCCGCCTCCGGGTGACCGCTGTAGTCGACCAGCCCGTAGTGACGACCGGTGCGATCGCCGAGCTTGTTCATCGCCTCTTGGACCAGGTCCGGGACGCGGTCGTAGAACGGGTTGACGGTCTCTCGCGCCTGGAAGTAGACGTCGGGGTTCTGCGCGGTACCGCGGATGAACGGCCGCGCCGGTGACAGCCCGCGCTGACGGTGATCGCGGACGAGCGCCTCGGGGACGAGTGACCGGATGTCCTCGTCGGTGAGCATTTCGATCGTGTTCAGCTCGTGCGAGGTGCGGAAGCCGTCGAAGAAATGGACGAACGGGATGCGGGTCTGAAGCGTCGTCGCGTGCGCGACGAGCGCCAGGTCGTGGGCCTCCTGGACCGAGGCGGAGGCCAGCAGGGCAAAGCCGGTCTGGCGCACGGCCATCACGTCGGAGTGGTCACCGAAGATCGACAGGCCCTGGGCCGCCAGCGAGCGCGCGGCGACGTGCATGACCGCCGAGGTCAGCTCCCCGGCGATCTTGTACATGTTCGGGATCATCAGCAGCAGGCCCTGCGACGCGGTGAACGTCGTCGCCAGCGCGCCGCCTTGCAGCGAGCCGTGGAGTGCGCCTGACGCTCCGCCCTCGCTCTGCATCTCGACCACGGCCGGAACCGTGCCCCACACGTTTGGCTGCGCGCGCCCGGACCATTCGTCGGCCAGCTCGGCCATCGGCGAGGACGGCGTGATCGGGTAGATGCAGCAGACCTCGCTGCAGCGGTACGCGACCGAGGCCGCGGCCTCGTTGCCGTCAATGATCGTGCGCATCAGTGTGGCTCCGGGAACATCTCGATTGAATGGACGGGGCACTGCTCGTAGCACGCGGCGCACCCCGTGCACTTGTCGTAGTCGTACCGGTAGCGATTGCCAGGTCCGAGCTTGATCACGGCATCCTCCGGGCACGCTCCGACGCACCCGTCGCATTCGCAGCAGTTCCCGCAGGACAGGCACCGTTGGGACTCGTACGTGGCCTCCTGCGCGGACAGGGAGCCGACGACTTCTCCGAATCCCGCCAGCCGCTCACTCGGCTCGAGCTCGGGTTGCTGGCGCCGGGCGGCGTCGCCGAAGAACCACAGGTTGAGCTTGTCGAACGTCGCGGTGTCGTGCTTCGGCGCGCTCGTCGGGACGCTGTCGCGAAGCCACGCGTCGATGTGGCGGGCCGCCTTCTTGCCGTGGCCGACCCCGATCGTGACGGTGCGCTCGCTCGGGACCATGTCTCCCCCGGCGAACAGCCCGGGCGAGCCGGTCATCATCGAGCTCGAGACCTGGACGGTCCCGTCGCGGTCGAATTCGACGCCCGGCACCGGCCGCAGGAACCCCGTGTCGGTGTCCTGACCCAGCGCCAGGATCACGGTGTCCGCGGCGAGCGTCTCGAAGCGTCCGGTCGGCTGCGGGAAGCCGGTCTCGTCGAGCTCCATCACCTCGACCTGCAGCTCCGGCCCCTCGACGGCGGTGATCGTCCGCAACCAGTTGATCCGCACGCCCTCGGTCTCGGCGTCGTCCGCCTCCTCCTCGTGGGCCGGCATCTGCGCGCGGGTGCGGCGGTAGACGATCATCGCCTCTTCGGCTCCGAGTCGGCGCGCGGTCCTCGCGGCGTCCATCGCGGTGTTGCCGCCGCCGTAGACGGCGACCCGGCGCCCGATCACGGGCTGCTCTCCCGCCGCGACGCTCCGCAGGAACGAGACCGCATCGACGATCGGCCCGGCGTCCACCGCAGGGATGTCGACGCGCTTTGACAGGTGCGCGCCGACGGCCACGAACACGGCGTCGAATCGTCCCTCGTCACGCTCGGCGGCGAGGTCCTCGACACGGTGAGAGGAGGTGATCTTCACGCCCAGCTTGATGATCCGCTCGACTTCGTCGTCAAGCACGTCGCGCGGCATCCGGTAGGCCGGGATCCCGTAGCGCATCATCCCGCCCGGCTGCTCGCCGGCATCGCGGATCTCGACTTCGTGGCCGAGCCGCGCCAGGTGATAGGCGGCCGACAGGCCACTCGGCCCGGACCCGATCACCAGCACGCGCTTGCCCGTGGCGGCGGCCGGGGGGTCGAACGCCCAGCCTTGCTCCCGGGCGAGGTCGCCGAGGAACCGCTCGACCGAGTGAATCGAGACGGCGCTGTCAAGGTTGGCGCGGTTACAGACCGTCTCACACGGGTGGTAACAGACCCGCCCGTGGATCGCCGGGAACGGATTGTCGGCGACCAGCTGGCGCCAGGCCTGCTCGTGATCGCCGGCCTGCGTGAGCGCCAGCCACGCCTGGATGTTCTCTCCAGCCGGGCAGCCCGCGTTGCACGGAGGCATCAGATCGACGTACACCGGTCGGCGCTCGCGGACCGGTCCCGCGCGCGCATGCCCGTGGACGAGGTCCGGCAGGGGGGTGACGTCACGCTGCACTCCAGTGCCCATCCAAGCTCCTCTCGCACTCCTGTCGCCCGCCACGATACTCCTGTCGAGACGACACGCTCATCGGTTTTTGGCGGAGGCGGGTCGGGGTTTTCCCGATCGTTGGAAAGTTTCTTTGGGATCGGCGCCCACAGGCGCCGCGATAGGAGTAGTGTCGAGGACAGCTGGCCCTGCGGCCGGAATTCTCAGCCCTCAGCCCGACTGCCACCAACGGCGCCCCGTGCGCCACGAGGCGAGAGGCGAGGGTGACTGGTTTTGACTGCGGGGCCGGTGTCGTACTTCTACGGCGTCATCCCACCGGCTCGGTGGTCGCGTCCTTACTCGATTCAACGCGCGGGGATCCTTGACCCTCCTCTCTGCGCGGCCGCCACTACAGGGACGGGAAGGCCTTGAGGCCATGACGCGACCGAGAGAAGATGAAGCGGCGCTCAGGCGAGGAAAGTGGTCTCGCCATCACGGAGCGCGAGCGCTTCAGCAGGCAATCGATGCGCGACGACGCCTCACGCGCCCGGACCCGTCGCAGCGCGACGAAAGGCCGCCGCCTGGTCCGAAGCCCCGCTTCGACTACCTCAAGCGATCGCACGACTGACCGCGCCGTAGCGGCCCGCCAGGCGTCGCTACTCCGACAGCCCGCCCATCCGCCGGCGGAACCGGGACAGGCGCTTGTTGGCGGCGTGTCCGAGCGGACGAAACGCGACCTCGGGTGCACTCGCCTTGAGGCGCTCGGGAGGGACGACGGTCGGGTCGAGCATGTGTGCGCCGCCGGCGGCCACGACGTGCCATTCGTGGACGCTCTCCGGCGCTGGGTGACCCCAGGTTCGGGCCTGCAGCACCCACTGTCCCTCGCCCGCCCGGGGTTCCAGGAACAGGCCGGAGTCACGGTCGAGGCACGCGAAACCGAGGCTGTCGGGCCGAGGATCCCGCTTGGCGTCCGGGCGCACCGAAAGGTCCAGCGTTCGTTCCAGCTGCGCGAGGTCGAGGTCGCTCATCGCGCTGGCGAACGGAACTTCAAACAGCGTGGTCACATCGCGGCCTGGCAAGTCCAACGAGGCTACTCCGATCCGAGCGAATAGCGAGAAAGCCCTAAGGGCCTATCCCAGTAGGCCCTAAGCTCGGTTCGTGGCCGCCGCTGCGCCGAACTTCATTGACACCCTGGCCGGCCGGTTTGACCCGTCGGTCTTCGACGCGCGGCGGCCCCGGACCCGGATCCGGCTCGTGGTCGCCGGCGACGGGACGTGGGACGCCGTGGTGACAAACGGCGCTGTCTCGATCGCGGCGCCCGACGGAGCAGCGGATGCGGTGCTGACCGCCGACGCGGGCACGTGGCAGCAGATCGCCGCCGATCTGCGCGGCGGCATGGACGCCTATCGCGCATCGCGGCTGTCGGTGCGCCGCAATCTGCACGTCGGCGTCGGCTTCCTGGCCGCGACGAACGGAGCGACCGAGCCGGGGCGCCTCCGGTTCCACACCGTGGCCACGCGCCGCTGGCGACTGTCGGTCGTGGAAGCGGGACTCGGGCCGCCCGTCCTGGCACTCCACGGACTCGGCGGGACCAAAGGGTCCTTCCTGCCGACAGTGGCGGCACTGGCGCCACAGTTCCGGGTGATCGCGGTCGATCTGCCCGGGTTCGGCGACTCCGACAAGCCGATCGGCGCCTCCTATGACTCGCGGTTCTTCGCCGGCGCCGCAGTCGACCTGCTCGACGCGCTCGGGCTCGACCGTGCTCACGTGATCGGCAACAGCCTCGGCGGCCGCGTCGCACTGGAGGTCGGGCTGAGTCATCCGGACCGCGTCGGCCGCCTCGGGCTGCTCGCGCCCTCGTTGGCATGGCGGCGCGGTCGGCCGTTCGTGGCCCTGTTGCGCCTGACCCGGCCCGAGCTCGGGCTCGTGCAACTCGCTCCGAGAGGAGCGGTCGAGGGGATCATGCATCGGCTCATCCCGGGGGCGGACGACGGCTGGACCGCCGCCGGCGTCGATGAGTTCCTCCGCGCCTACCTCACGCCCGCCGGCCGCGCCGCGTTCTATGCCGCTGCCCGTCAGATCTATCTCGATGAACCTCACGGGAAGACGGGCTTCTGGCCTCGCCTGCAAACACTGCAGCCGGAGGCGCTGTTCGTGTGGGGCCGCCGCGACAAACTCGTGCCGATCGCGTTCGAGCGTCACGTCGTCGATGCCCTTCCGCACGCGCGTCAGCTCGAGCTCGACTGCGGACACGTGCCACAGGTCGAGCGCCCCAAGCAGACGCACGATGCGCTCGCCGCGTTCCTAGCTGAGGTCCCCGCCCTCAGCTGAGGTCCCCGCCCTCGCGAGCCCGCCGCTCGCGTGATTCGGCGGCGTTGAGACTGGCGGCGGCCCGCTCGGCCGCGCGCTCCAGCTCACGCATGCGCACGGGGCTGGTGGCCCGCATTCCGTACGCCCGGGCCTTGTACAGGTCGAGCCGCTGGCGGGCGTGCAGAGCCTGGGCTCGCAGCTCGTCGAGATCTCCGGCGGGCACGGGTCAGTCCGTGCCGGCGGCGGCGAGGGCGAGTTGCACGCAGGCGGCGCGCACCTCGTCGGGCGCGACCGCGAACGGCTGGGCGAGGCCGGGCGCGACCTGGCGCAGTCCGGCACCGGCGCGGGCGAGATGCAGGACCCCGATCGCCTGGAGGTAGAGCTGGTTGGCCCGCAGTTGCGGCTCGGGGACGCCGAGATCATCCAGAACGTCGGCGAGCCATCCGATCCAGGACCGCGGTCGCTTGGCTCAGGCGCAACAGCACGACGTCGGAGACCTGCTCCTGCAACTCCGCGGGCTCGCGGACGAGGGAGAGCGCGCAGTCGAGAAAGGCGGGATGCGCGATGCCGTAGTCGGCAAACGCCGCAAAGCCGTGGCTGAGCCGTTCGCTCGGGCTGAGCTCCTCGTCGCCGACCGCCTCAAGCAAGGCGTTGATCTCGTCGAGGTACAGGGCCGTCGTCAGCGCGAACAGCTCCTCCTTGGAGACGAAGTGCCGGTAGACGAGGGCCTTGTTGATGCCGACGCGTCGCGCAATCCGGTCGATGCGCGCGTCCTGCCGCCCGGACTCGTCGAACAGGGCGCGGGTTGCGTCAACAATCTGGCGCTCGCGCTCGCGATGCGCGACGGCGCGGGACTTTCGTGTGGCGGCCACGCCACAAACTGTAACCGATGGTCTAACCTTTGTTTACACCGATGATGCTCGATCAACGTTCCGTTCGCCTCCACGGGCGAGACGTCGCCTATGTCGTCGGCGGCGAAGGTCCCACACTGTTGCTCATTCACGGCATCGGCGGGGACTGGCGCACGTGGGAGCCGGTGCTCGACGGGCTCGCTCGCAACCATCACGTCGTGGCCATCGATCTACCTGGCCACGGCGGCTCGGCGAAGGGCCCCGGCGACTACTCGCTTGGCGCGCTCGCCAGCGCGCTCCGTGACCTCGGTGGCGCGCTCGGCCTCGATCGCGCGACGGTCATCGGCCACTCGCTCGGCGGCGGCATCGCGATGCAGTTCGCCTACCAGTACCCCGAACGGTGCGAGCGCCTCGTGCTCGTGTCGAGCGGCGGCCTCGGCCCCGACGTCGGCCTCGTCCTTCGCCTGGCCACGCTTCCGGGCAGCGAACTCTTCCTGTCTCTGACCGCGCCGGCGGCTCGCCGTCTCGTCGACCTGGCGGGCGGCGCGGGACGTCTGCTGCGACTCCGCGCTGCCCCGGACGCCGAGCATTACGCCCGCGCGTACACAGCGCTCGCCGAGCCCGAGTCGCGGGCGGCGTTTCTTGGGACGCTGCGCGGGGTGGTCGGAACGCGCGGACAGCTCGTCGATGCGCGGGACCGCTTGTACCTCGCCGGGCACATGCCGACCCTCATCGTCTGGGGCGAGCGCGACGGCGTGCTGCCGGTCGACCACGGACAGGCCGCACACGAGGCTATTCCGGGCAGCCGGCTGGAGATCTTCGAGGGTGCCGGTCACCTTCCCCAGCTCGACAACCCTGCACGTTTCGGCACGGTCGTGGATGACTTCATGCAGACGACCGAACCGTCGATGTTCTCGATCGAGCGCTGGGCCGAACTGCTCCGCTCGAACCCAGACTCGGTCAACGCCTGACGGCAGCTACTTCTTCGCGTCGTCTGACCCCCTGACGGTCTTGGACGCGCTGTCGATCACCTTGCGGATGAAGTCGTACTGCGCGTGGACGAGTCGGTCGGCCATCTCCAGCGCCGAGTCGACGACCTCCTGGCGGGCGGTCGGGCCGTCGCCATGGGGCAGCGCCGGGAGCGCGTGGTCGACGGTGTCGACGAACTTGCGCACGGCGTCGATCGCGACCCGCTGACTCTTCTCAATCGTCTCGAGGACCTCTTCGGACAGCTTCGCCGTCGTGTCGACGGCGGCCGCCGGACGGGCGGTGTGGGTGGTGCGCTTGCGGCTCGCCGGGGCCTTTGCGACAGGCCTGGGTTTGCTGGCGGTTTGAGCCATGACAATCCTTCCTCCGAAAACGGAGAGTGGTGGGACTTCAACGCTAAGCCAGGAGCCCGCCCGCGCCATCCGTAAACCTTTGTCGGGCCGCGTCCGTAGTAAGCGGTCAACACGGCGCGAACCACCGGGAAGGAAGTGGCTCCGAGGAACGTCTTCCAGGTCATGAGACGCAGGGCCGCACCGCCACCGGAGCCCGATCCCGACCTCGTCGACGAGATGCTTGAGAGCTACATCACCTGGCGTGAAGAACGCAGCTGAGGTGCAGGATGCGTATGCGGCCTGGCATGCCGCGACCGCCGACGATCGTGACCGCGCCTTCCACGCGTACGCGGCGGCGCTCGATCGTGAGCAACGGGCGGCCGAGGAGTATGAGCGGGCGGTCCAGCGGTCAACCGCGGCACCGTAGTCCCCGGCAGCCCGGTTAGGCGATTCCCCCGATGACTTTCTCGGCGTGGCGGCTTAGCTTCTCCACACCGAAGCCTTCAAGGAGGTGAAATGCCATGCGCGTACTGCTTGCCGTCGTCGGCGTCGTGCTGGCGGCGCCAGTGCTGATTCTCGTCGCTATCGCCTTCGGACCCGTCGCCCTGCTGCTCCTGGCGCTCGTTGCCACGGCTCTCGTGGTCGCGGGAGTCTGGGAATGGGTTTTCGATTCGCCCCGCCAGCCCCCGATCTCGCCGGCATAGCGGGACTCATCCGAATCGCCCGACCGGCTCCGATCTGGAACGCGCTCCATTCTCTGGGACGCGTTCCGGGTCAGCTGGCTGCGCACGGTCCGAGCGCCGGGGTTGACGCACGGCTCCGGCGTGGGTCCGGGCGCTCGGGTCGCGGCGGACCTTGATCAGGCTGGCGACCGTTGTCCCGGCAAGGACGGCCGCGATCACGGCGAGCGACACCCCGGTCGAGATCTCCGGGATCGCATGATTCTGCCCGTGGGCGAACTCAAAGACGAGCTTGACGCCGATGAAGGCGAGGATCGCGGCCAGGCCAGTTGAGAGGTACACGAGCCGGTCGAGCAGGCCGGAGACGAGGAAGTACAGGGCGCGGAGGCCGAGCAGCGCGAACGCGTTCGCCGTGAACACGATGTAGGCGTGGTTGGTGACGCCGAAGACGGCGGGGATCGAGTCGAACGCGAACAGCAGATCGCTGCTGCCGATCGCCAACAGTGCGAGCAGCAGCGGCGTGAACGCTCGGCGCCCGCTGACGCGGGTCACCACCCGCCCCTCGTCGTAGCGGTCGGTGATCGGCAGCAACCGCCGCGCCGCGCCGACGACCGCGTTGTCTTCCACGGTGGGGTCCTGGTCGCGGTGGCGGTACAGCTGAACCGCGGTCGCGACGAGTGTCACCCCGAACACCAGGAACATGAACGAGAACGTGGCGAGCAGCGTCGCGCCGAGCACGATGAACACCGCGCGCAGGGCGAGTGCGATCGCGATCCCGATCGTGAGCACCTTCGGCTGCTGTGCCGCCGGGACCGCGAAGGCGCTCATGATGATCACGAACACGAACAGGTTGTCGACCGACAGGCTCTTCTCGACGACGTACCCGGCGAAGTACTGCGCCCCGGCGTCCCAACCGGCGATCGTGCCGAACACGACGCCGAACACGACCGCGACGGCGATGTAGAACAGGGACCAGCGGACCGCCTCACGAGGCCGATCTCGTGCGGCCGGCGGGCGATCAACAGCCAGTCGACGGCGAGCAGCCCCGCGATCACGAGGAGCGTGACCACCCAGGTCACGACGGTGACATGCAGCATCGAGCGCTCCTAGAGGATCGACGGCTTGACGCCAGCCACGGCTCGCGAGGAACCGTGGCTGGCGTGGGTTGCGGGACCCGTCACGCGACGAGGGCGAGAACCTGGCCACGACCGTCAAGCGCCCGCAGCCGCCGGATCCGCTCGGCGAGCGGCGGGTGGGTCATGAACAGCGTGGCCAGCCCCCGACGCGGGAGCGGGTTGACCGCGTACAGCGACGCCTCCGCGGGGTTGACGTTCATCGGGAACGCCTGGGCTCCGCGCTCGAGGTGTTCAAGCGCGTCTGCGAGCGGCGCCGCTCGGCCGAGCAACTGGGCACCCGTGGCGTCAGCGAGGTACTCGCGCTGGCGCGAGATCCCGAGCTGAATCAGCATCGCCGCGATCGGCGCGACGATGATCGCCGCGAGCGTGCCGAGCAGCCCGAGCGGTGAGTCCTCATCGTCGGAGCCGCCGAACAGCATGGAGAACTGTAGGACGGTCGCGATCGCCGAGATCGCCCCGGCGACCATCGCCGCGATTGACGTGATGAGGATGTCGTGGTTCTTGATGTGCGCGAACTCGTGCGCGAGCACGCCCTTGATCTGGTCGGCCGGCAGCTGCTCGAGCAGCCCCTCGGTGACCGCGACGGCCGCGTGCTGCGGGTTGCGGCCGGTCGCGAACGCGTTCGGCTGCTCCGACGGAATCAGGTACAGCCGTGGCACCGGCACCTCCGCCCGGTGGGCGAGGTCCTCGACGATCTGGTGCAGCCAGACGGCCTGATCGGGCTCGAGCGGCTTGGCGCGGCTCGCGGCGAGCGCGATCTTGTCCGAGAACCAGTACCCGACGACGTTCATCCCGACCGCGAGGACGGCGAACAGGTACAGGGCACTGCCACCGATCGCCGCGCCGATCGCGATCAGCAGACCGGTCAGCGCTGCGATCAGCAGCCAGGTACGGATATGGGTAGCGAAACGGGTCGCTGTGATGTTCATGGTCTCGAGTCTCCTTTCGACTGAGCGCCGTGATTTGACGTTCAGCCGAAGGTTTCTCCCGCCCCACATGGGGCCGACGCGCCCGGGCCGTAAGGCCGTACTGACGAGCAACGTCCGTTCGGGGATACTGCCCCCCGGCACGATTGAGAGTAGCGCCCGGATCGCGGTACTGGCGCGGATCTTGAGCAACTTCTTACATAGGTCGGTGCCGGGCGGCCTCGGCCTCGCTCAGGAAGTCGTGGACGACGTCGTTGTACGCCTCGCCGCTCGCCGGGATCGTGTGACCGCGGCCGGTGATCCACGCGCGGCGACCGCCGATCCGCTCGGCGACGACGTCGCACACCGTTTCGAACACGGGGGAGTGGTTGCCGGAGATCACGAGCTTCGGAAATGTCGCCGCGGCGAGGCGTTCGAACGGGACGTCCGCGTGCCACGGCGGTCGCTCGCGGGCGGACAGCATCACGCCGCGCTCGAGTTCGGGTGGAAGGGCCTCCGGCGTCTCGTGGGTCGAGTGGACGCCGGTGCGGAACAGGCGCAGGAACTCCGCCGGCGGTAGCTCGGCGCCGACGCGATACAGCCGCTCGCCTCCTTCGACCATCGCGTCGGCCGCCGGGTCACCCGCGGCGAGTCGCAGTAACCCCGGCTCGGAGACGATCAGCGACCGGACGCACGCCGGGCGCGAAGCGGCGGCGAGCAGCGCGATGACCGCCCCGTAGGAGTGGCCAATGAGGTGCGTCTCCGCCCCCGCGCCCGCCCCCGCCCGCCCGCGCCGTCGCCGAGCAACTCCGCGATCAGCTCCGCCTCGACCTCGAAGTCACCGCGCTCGAGCGGCGGGCTGTCGCCGAACCCGGGTCGGTTCGGCATGACGAGCGTCCACGACGCGCCAAGCGAGCGCTGCTTGCGCCACGTCTGCCGCGCGCCGACGATGCTCCCGTGGACGAGGACGACGGTCGGGCCACTCCCGACCCGCTCGACGTCGAGGTCACTCACCGCTATCGACGCGGAGCTCATCGCCGAGCATCCTCTCCGATCGCCGCTGCGCGCAGGCGAGACCCGGCGCTCGAGGCCGGCTCCGTTTGCGTGGTCTCTGGGGCGGCGTCGGTGACCGGCGAAACGCCCCATCGAGGCCGAGCATGACACCCGGCAGGTGGTCGCTGGGCCTGATGGGCGCTATAGCAGCCATACGGCCCGTCGACCCCCGCGCGCGCGCGAACGCTGCGGGTAGCTAGACCGCGAGCGCCTCCGCGCGGCCGATCGGCCGCTTGCCCCACCGGCTGCGGGTGGCGAAATCGAGCAGCCGGTTCAGGTAGGAGGCGAGCGGCGCCACGGCGATTCCGGCCGGCTCCAGCTGCGCCCGCGCGGCGGCGTTGTCGAACTCGGTGTCGACGGCGAAGTACGGGAAGTAGGCGGCGCTCTGGCCCAGGGCGGAGCGCTGCACGCCGGTCATCGTCTTGGCGTATTCGGCGAATTCGGTGGCCGAGAGCACCTCGGGAGGCGGGCGCTTGAAGTAGCGGCTGGCCAGATCGACGAGTTCGCCGACGCTGCTCGCCTGCGGGCCGGCGGTGAGGTGGTAGGTCTGGCCGACGGCTTCGCTTGACTGGCACAGCTCGTAGATCGCGTCGGCGACGTAGTCGATCGAGACGACGTCGACCGGTGATGACCGGACGGCGGGCACGGCGGGGTAGAGCCCGCGGGCGAACGCGCGCAGCGGCCAGTACAGGACGTTGAACGCAGACGTCCAGCCGCTGTTGCGGTCCCCGACGACGATGCTCGGCCGGAGGATCATCGTCGGCAGCCCTGCGGCATCTCGCACGAGCCGCTCGGCCTCGAACTTCGATTGCTCGTAGCTGTTGCGGAATGTCTGGGCGACATCGTGATCGGACTCCAGGAACCGGCCGGCGTGCGTGCCGGCGACATACGCCGTCGAGACGTGGGCGTAGCGCCGCAGGCCACCGCGCTCGCTGGCCAGCGAGGCGAGCGAGAGCACCCGGCGCGTCCCCTCGACGTTGATCGTCCGGGCCTCCTCGAGCGGCAGCGCGAACGACACCGACGCGGCGACGTGAACGATGTCCCCGACGCGCGCTGCGATCTCACCGCGCCGCTCAGCCGACAGACCGAGGTCCGGAGACAGCAGATCGGCCGCGACCGCGTCAACCCGGCGCTCGTACCGCCGGGCACGGAGACCGAACAGGTCCCGCAGCACCGCTGAGACGCGCTCGCGAGCGGCACCGTCGTCGGCCGCCCGCACCAAGGTGATGACGTCCCGGTCGGTCCGCTCGAGGTAGCGCTCGAGCACCTCCATGCCGACGAATCCGGTCGCCCCGGTCAACAGCAGCTCGTCGCTCATGCACGCTCCCGGCACAGCACACCAAGCGCCCCGGCAAGCCGGCCGCGCGTTTCGCAGGGTTCGATCAGTTCATCGACGAAGCCGTCGCGGGCGGCGACCTCCGGCCGGAGGTGCGTGTCCGCGTACTCGGCGGTGAGCCGGTCGCGCAGCGCGTCCGCGCCATCCTCGGCGGCGGCGAGCTCGCGCCGATGGATGATCCCGACGGCCGGCCGCGCACCCATGACGCCGATCTCGGCCTGCGGCCACGCGAACACGTAATCGGCGCCGAGGTCCTTGGAGTTCATCGTGATGAACGCGCCGCCGAACGCCTTGCGCAGGATCACGGTCACGCGCGGGACGGTGGCCTCGGCGAACGCATGGACGAGGCTCGCGCCGAAGCGGATCACGCCGGCGGATTCCTGGCGTGTCCCGGGCATGTAGCCCGGCGTATCAACGAGCACGACGAGTGGGATCCCGAAAGCGTTGCACTTCGACACGAATCGCGCCCCCTTCTGGGAGCTGCTCGCGTCGAGGACGCCACCGAGATGGCGCGGCTGGTTGGCGATCACGCCGACCGTTCGACCCTCGAGCCGGGCGAACCCGGTCACGATGCTGCGCGCCCACCCCGCGGCGACCTCGAGCAGCTCGCCGCCATCGACGACGGCCCGGATGACGTCGCGCACGTCGTAGACGCGCCGGGGCGACTCCGGGACGAACTGGCCCGGATCAAATCCCGGCGCCGGTCGGGTCGGTCGACGCAGCGCCGGCTCTCCGGCGCGCGCCGGCAGATATCCGAGCAGCTCCCGCGCCAACTGCGCCCCATCAAGATCGTGATCGGCGACGAAATGGCAGACGCCGTTGCGCTCGTGGACCCGCGGGCCGCCGAGGCGCGCGGCACTCACGTCCTCGCCGAGGGCGTCGCGGACGACGTTCGGGCCGGTGAGGAACATGCTCGAGTCGCGCGTCATCACGGTCCAGTCGGTGAGCGCGGGGGAGTACGCACCGCCACCGGCGGAGAGCCCGGTGATGATTGAGATCTGCGGCACCTTGCCGGACATGAGGACGGTCTCGCGGAAGATGCGGCCGTAGCCACCGAGGGCCGCGATTCCCTCCTGCATCCGTGCACCGCCGGAGCCGACGAAGCCGACGACCGGCACCCGGGCACGCCGGGCGAGCTGCAGCACCCGGACGATCGTCTCCGCGTGGGCCTCGCCGAGCGAGCCGCCGACATACGTTCCGTCCTGGGCATAACAGAACACGGGGTGGCCATCGACGCTCCCGGCGCCGCCGACGACGCCGTCGCCCGGCCGCGTCCGCGTGCCCATGTGCCGTGAGATGACGGCCGAGCGGATCACCTGAAGCGAGCCGGGATCGCACAGCGCCTCCAGCCGCTCGAACGCGCTCAACGGCTCGACAACGCGGCGATCAGCCGCCGGTGCCTGGGCCAACGCCAGCGAACTCATGCGACGGCTCCGAGACAGAGGACCGAGTTGTGGCCGCCGAAGCCAAACGAGTTGGACAACGCAACCGCGGGCCGGTCCGAGTCGCGCAACGGCCGAACGGAATTCGGGACGTAGTCGAGATCCATCCCCTCGTCCGGCTCCTCGTATCCGAGCGTCGGCGGCGCGACGCGCTCGCGCAGCGCGAGTACGGTCGCCACGGCCTCGACCGCGCCCGCGGCGCCCAGCAGGTGACCGATCGCGGACTTCAGGGACGACACCGGCACGCGCGCTGCGTCGTCGCCGAGCGCGCTCTTCAGGGCGACCGTCTCGGCCCGATCATTCAGCGGCGTCGAGGTCCCGTGGGCGTTCACGTAGTCGACGTCGGCCGCCGTCAGCGACGCGTCGCGCAGCGCTCGGCCGATCGCCTGCGCCGCGCCGCGCCCGTCTGGCTCCGGCGCCGTCAGGTGGTGGGCGTCCGAGCTGGCGCCGTAACCGAGCACCTCGCCCAAGACCGTTGCCCCGCGGGCCTCCGCCGCGTCCGCGTCCTCGAGCACGAGCACGCCCGCACCCTCGCCCATCACGAACCCGTCGCGCCGCGCATCGAAGGGGCGCGATACGCCGGTCTGAGAGGTTGCGTCCATCGCCGCGAACGCGGCGCGGGCGAGCGGCGTCAGCGCCGCCTCGGCACCTCCGGCGAGGACCGCGACGGCGTCGCCGGATTGGATCATCCGCGTGGCGACACCGATCGCGTGTGAGCCGGCGGCGCACGCCGAGCCGACGCTGTAGGTCTGGCCGCGCAGCCCGTGGCGCATCGCGAGAACGCCGGCGGCGGCGTTCGACATCATCAGCGGCACGAGCAGCGGCGGCACGCGCTCGGACCCGCGATCGCGGAGCGCGTCGTGCCCGGACTCGATCGTCCCGAGCCCGCCGATTCCGGTGCCGATGACGCAGCCAACGTCCGCCGGGTCGTACGGAAGCGCGTCATCCCAGCCGGCGTCAGCGACCGCCTCGGCACCGGCGGCAACCGCGAGTTGGGTGAAGCGATCGCTGCGCCGGACGTCCTTCGTCGACATGACGTCGGTCGGCGCGAACTCCGAGCAGGGCGCGACCCCGTCGGCGATCCCGCTCTCGCCGGCCGACCAGCGTGAGAACAGCCGGCGCGCGCCGACGCCGAGCGGCGAGACAGCGCCGAGGCCGGTGATGACGACGCGACGCCTCACGACAACGACCCCTCGGCACCCTCGGGGATCTCCCATTCGACGACCGTCGCCCCCCAGGTGAGCCCGGCGCCAAACGCGCCAAGCAGCACACGGTGGCCAGGGCGGAGCCGCCCGGCATCCCGCGCGTGCGCGAGCGCGAGGGGGAGCGTGGCGGCAGAGGTGTTCGCGTAACCGCCGATGCAATCGACGATCCGGTCTGGGGGCAGGCCGAGGCGCTCGCCGACGCCGCGCAGGATCCGCGCGTTGGCCTGGTGGTAGACGAACAGGTCGATGTCCTCAAGGCTCATCTCGGCGAGCGCGAGCGCCTCGAGCGTCGCCTCGGACATCCGGGCGACGGCATGGCGGAAGGTGTCCTGCCCCTGCATGCGGATCCGCAGCTCATCGCGGTCGACGACGATCAGCTCCGCGCCCGCGCCGTCCGAGCCGAGGCTCACGGGCCCGATCCGCCCGAGGCCGGTGCCCGTGCTGAGGACGACCGCGCCCGCACCGTCGGCAAACAGTGCGGCCGTCTGCCGGCAGTCGGGATCGGTGATCCGCGACATTGCGTCCGCGCCGATCAGCAACACGTGCTCGGCGCGGCCCGACTCGATCTGCGCGGCGCCGAATGCGAGGCCGGAGAGGAAGCCGGTGCAGGCCGCCCCGACGTCAGCGGCTCCCGCGCGGGTGGCACCGAGCGCGTGCGCGACGAGCGGCGCCGCGTTGGGCAGCAGCTCGTCGGCGGTGGTCGTCGCGACGAGCACCATGTCGAGGTCGAGGGGGTCCATCCCAGCCGCCTCGAGCGCCTCGCGGCCGGCCTGCGCGGCGAGGTCGGTGAGCCGCTCGTCGTCGGCGAGGATGCGTCGGGAATGAATGCCGGTCCGCTTCTGGATCCACTCGTCGCTGACGCCGATGCGCTCCGCGATCGGGGCGTTGCGCACGATGGTCGACGGCAGACTGATCCCGAGCGCGGCGATCGCGGCGGTGCGCGTGCCGGGCAGCGGCGGTGCGATACCGGGTGCCGCCGACGGCGCGAGCGCGGCCGGCGTCGCGGGTGCGGGGGGCGTCCGAACAGCAGTAGCAGTGGCCATCACGGCTACGGTGCCCGCTCTGGCACCCCGTCACCACTGCAACCCGCCGGTTGGGGGGACCCGGCAGCCCGGCCGCTCAGGCGATCAGGCCGAGCTTCTCCGCGCGCTGAACCGCCTCGAGGCGATTGCGCACGTCGAGCTTTCGGTACAGGGCGCTCGCGTACTCCTTGACCGTGTACGGAGACAGATGCAGCTGGGCGGCGATCTCGCGGTTGGTGGCGCCCTGCGCGACGAGCGCGAGCACCTGCCGCTCGCGTTCGGACAACGCCGCCGTCGGCGCCTCGACGGTCTCCTCCTGGAACACCGACCGACCGACCGCGACCATCGCCACCGCCCGGATGATCTCACTGCCGCGCGAGTCCTTCGACACGAACCCGCTCGCGCCACAGGCCGCGGTGGCCCGCGGCGAGATCTGTCCCGCGCCGGAGATCAACAGCAGCCGCATCCCCGGCCGCACCTCGTGCAGTCGCTCGCAGATGTCAGGCCCTGACTCGGCGCCGACGAACAGATCGACGAGGGCGAGGTCGATCCGGTGCTGACTTGTCTGCGCGATCGCCTCCTCGCCGGTGTGCGCCGAGAACGAGCGCTCGATCCAGGTCTGGCGCTCGAGCATGATCCGCAGGCCCCAGTGCACGACATCGTGATCGTCGACGATGAGCACCCGGATCGGCCGCTGAAGCCCGGCGCGCTCGCTCATGTCGCGCTCTCGGGCACGGCCAGGCGGACCTGCCAGCGGTCGAGGCCCCGGTGGCCGAACTCCAGGACCCCGCCGGCCTGGGCCGCCTCGAGCGCGGCGATCCGCAAACCGACCCCCGGGGGGCCGACCACGGACGACCCCTCGACGCCGTCGTTCTCGACCTCGACAGCCACCAGACCGTCCGCACGCCGGACGCGCACGACGACCGAGCGCGCGTGGGCGTGCTTGCGCACGTTGCGCAGCGCCTCCCTGAGCACCGACTGCACCAACGGCTCGAGCGCTTCCGGTACGTCGGGCACCGTCCCCTCGACGCGCAGATCGAAGTCATGGCGCTGCGCGGCGAACCGCTCGAGCTCGATCGCGAGCGTCGTGCCGGTCGGCCGCGGGGTGCGTCCGAGGGGCCGCTGGAGCGCTGAGCGCAGGTCGGTCAGCGCGATCTGGATCTCGTCGGCGCAGCGCTCGCGGGAGACGTCCTCAAGCGGGCCCGGGGGAGACAGCGCCATCGAGACGCCGAACAGCCGTTGGACGACGCGCTCGTGGATATCCCGCGCGAGGTCGATCCGCTGCTGGAGCTCGTGCGCCCACTCGCCGTAGTAGGTGGCGGTCCGGGCCGTCGAGGCGAGCGCCAGCGTCTTGCCGAGCGTCCACAGCAGCTCGCGGCGCTCGTCGTCGAGCGGGCTGGAACTCGGCAGCGGTTCGGCGATGATGACGCCCGGCCACCGGCCACCCGCCGACACGGGTACGTAGACGAGCGGGTGATCGCCGACGAGCCCCGCGAACTCGGCCGGGACCTCGGGCATCGCCGGCGGCGCGACCTCGATCACGCGGTTCTCCCTCAGTGCGCGCCCGGCGTCGGGCGCCAGGTCGAGACTGACCGGGTGGTCGGCGAAGTGCTCAAGGGACATCCCGTGCGCACCCGCGGCGTCGACGCGCCGGGTGACCTCGTCGAAGCGGAAGATGATTGCCCGCCGCATCCCCGCGATCCGGCACACGCCCTCCGCGAGGCGGGAGTAGAACGCCTCGCGATCGAGGTCGAGCTCGCCGCTCGAGAGCACCTCGACGAGCAGTTCGATCGCGGCGCGGGCGCTCGGGGCATCGCCTGAGTGGGCGCGGTCGCTGACGGCCATTCCTCGATGGTGCCCGAGGCTCGCGTGAAATGAAGGCGTCGTGGCCGGAATCCCCCCGGATGGGGGGGTCAGGCGCGATCGGTCAGGGTCGGCTCGAGCAGCGCCCGGATCCGCGCGTTCGGCCCGTCGTCGCGCCACACGAGCACGAACGGGAGCGCGACGTCCGGGACGACCGGGACGAGCGTCGTGCCCTCGAGCCGGCTCGGGAATCCCGAGCGCGCGTACAGGACGATGCCCAGACCTTCGCGGACGGCCTGGATCCCGAGGTCGGGGTACGGGTCCGGTCGGGTCGTCGGTGCGAAGCCGGCGGCCCGGCAGGCGGCGACCACGGCGTCGGTGTAGCCGCCACTGTCCTTCCCGC
Source organism: uncultured Solirubrobacterales bacterium (assembly GCA_963779695.1). GTDB lineage: Bacteria > Actinomycetota > Thermoleophilia > Solirubrobacterales > Solirubrobacteraceae > Palsa-465. The sequence continues at coordinate 292,912 of CAVZZH010000029.1, read as the reverse complement.
CCGCAACGAGGAAGGTCTCCTCACGGAGCTCCTCGAGGCTCACCTCGCTCCCGCTGCGCCAGCGGGTGGTCGGCCCGCAGGTGCACGACCGCCGGCTCGTTGATCGTGAATGAGCTCAGCGCCTCGATCGGGGCGGGCAGAACACGAGCGCGAGGTCGAGCTTATGGTCGACGACGTCCTGCACCAGCGTGCCGGTGGTGTCCTCGTGCGTGCGGACCATGACGGCGGGAGCCGCCGAGCTCCACTGCTCGATCAGGGTGCGCGAGAGCCCGTAGCGCGCAGCGGGTGTGAAGCCGACATGGAGCAGACCGCTCGGCGAGCTCTCGACCGCTCTCACCTCGCTGGCGACATCAGCGGCCGCGGCCAGCAGTTCGCGACCCTTTATGAGCAGAAGCTCCCCGGCGGGCGTGAGTCGAACGCTGCGTGACTGGCGGTCAAGCAGCGCGACGCCGAGTTGTCGTTCGAGCTGACGGATCGCAGCGCTCAGCGGCGGCTGGGCGATGTGCAGCCGCTTGGCAGCACGGGTGAAGTGCTGCTCCTCGGCGACAGCGACGAAGTACCGAATCAGCCGAAGCTCGGGCGGCATGAAAGCCATGCTACGGAGCGCGTATCAGCTCAGATGCGACCGGTCTTGGACATCGGCGCGGCGGCCCCTCACGCTGGTCGGCGTCCCTTCAACCGCGGTCGTCGTCTCCGAACGGCGAGAAACGGAATCGATCATGAGCAAGCTCTTGTACGTCAACTCCTCACCGCGCGGTGAGCTCTCGGAGTCGCGCAGGATCGCCGAGGAATTCCTCACCTCGTACCGCGCCGGCGCCGCCGCCGAGCACGTCAGCGTTGACTTCATGGACCTGTGGAGCGAGCAGCTGCCGGTCTACGGTGGACCGGGCGTCGCGGCGAAGATGAGCGTCTTCGCCGGCCGCGAGCCGAGCGGCGAGGCCGCCGACGCGTGGGCCGAGGTCGAGGCGCTGTTCGGGCGCGTGCAGGCCGCCGACGAGTACCTGTTCACGGTCCCGATGTGGAACCACAACATCCCGTGGGTGCTCAAGCACCTGATCGACGCGATCAGCCAGCCCGGCATGGTGTTCAGCTTCGATCCGGTGGAGGGCTACCGCGGCCTGCTGACGGGCAAGCGCGCGATCGTCGTCTACACGGGCGCGGTCTACTTCGACGGCGCACCGCCGGCGTTCGGCGTCGACTTTCACCGCTCCTACTTCAACGACTGGCTGCGGTGGGTCGGCATCGAGGACATCACCGAACTTCGCTTTCAGCCGGACCTCGTCACCGACGATGCCGACGGCGCCCGGAACGTGGTTCTGGCCGCGGCCCGTGAGGCGGGTCAGCGCTTGCAGGAGCGCGCCCTCGTGTGAGCAGACCGGTCATCATGAGGGCCGTGCTGTCCGAAACGCAGAGCTCCGGCGAGCAGCTCGCCGACATCGGCGAGATCCAGCTGTGTTACGAGACGTTCGGCGACCAGGGTGATCCGCCGCTGCTGTTGATCATGGGGCTGGCCACCCAGATGATCTGGTGGGAGGACGACTTCTGCCGGCGGCTCGCCGACCGCGGGTTCTGGGTGACGCGCTTTGACAACCGGGACATCGGCCGCTCGACGGTCCTCTCGGACCGGCCGGTGCCGACGCGTGCCCAGCTGTTCATGCGTGACCGCAAGGCGGCGTCCTACGCCCTTGACGACATGGCCGGCGACGCGGCCAAGCTGCTCGATCATCTCGGGGTCGCGAGCGCCGACGTCGTTGGCGTGTCGATGGGCGGGATGATCGCGCAGCTGCTCGCGATCCAGCACCCGGAGCGCGTCCGCTCGCTCGTCTCAATCATGTCGAGCACGGGCAACCGCCGGGTGGGGTGGTCGGACCCGCGCCTGCTGCCTCGGCTCCTGCGCCCGCCGAAGCTCGACCGTGCGAGCTACGTCCAGGACTCGATCGAGAACCGGCGCGTCATCGGCTCGAAGACGTATCCGGCGGGCGATGAGCGGGTCAGGGCGCTGGCCGAGCGCTCGTTTGAGCGTGGCCTGCACCCTGACGGCGGCGCTCGGCATCTCGCCGCGATCGTCACCGCGCCGGACCGCACGCCGTTGCTGCGCCGGCTCGACCTGCCGACGACGGTCATCCACGGCACCGCCGACCGCCTCGTCAGGCCATCCGGCGGGAAGGCCACGGCGGGAGCGATCCCCGGCGCTGAACTGATGCTGATCGACGGGATGGCCCATGACGTGCCGCCGTCGCTGTGGCCGCGGATCATCGACGCGATCGTCGACACGACCACCCGGCGGTAGACGCGCGCTGCGGACGGGCCGGACTCAGTCAGCGCCCGCGGTCAGCTCTACCGCCGCGGCGACGAGCGCGGCGTTGTCAGCGGCGACGCTCCCGTCGGGGAGCACGAGCACGTCCTCGAGGCCGACGCGCACATCGACGCCGGACGCGACGCCGGCGGCGATCACCTCCCACGTGCGTTCACCGTCGCCGTGCCAAAGCTGCGCAATGCCGTCTGGGATGAGCTCCGCGATCGCGCGGGCCTCGTCCGCACCACCGTCGACCTCGACGAGCGCGCGGATGACCTGGTGCGCGAACGGGCTGCTCGCCAGCGCTTCGGCGTCGGCGGGGACCGAGAGGCCCGCCTCGACGGCGATGCCGGAGTGCACCGCGGCGCGGATGATTCCGGCCCAGCCGAGCTCGGAGAGGTTGACGGAGACGAAGTCAGGCGGTTGCCGCCAGGCCCGGATCGCGGCCGCCCGCGCGAACGGGTCGGGATCGATCGTCTCCGCGGTCGAGAGCCCCACCGGGAGGCCGGGAGCGGCTCGCCGGATCGCCGCGACCGCGGCGTCACACGCGCGCGCCTTCATCGTCTGCGCGCCTCCGGCGTCGCGCGGATGCAGGTGCACCGCGAACGCGCCGGCCTGCCGGACCGCGACCGCGTCCGCGGCGAGCTCGGCGGGCGTCAAGGGAACCGCCGGGTGCTCGGCGCGCGTGCGCCCGCCGTTGAGACACGCCTTCACCGCCATCTCGGCGCCGGTCGGATCCACGCGTGATGGTGGTGCATCACCCTTGCGTGTGTATCACCGCTTCGGTCACAGCGAACGCTGCGGTCGCAACGCACCGCGCGTGCTTCATCACGCGACGTGGAGGGTCGTCACCCGCCCGGTCCGACCGACGCCGTCGCGCGGTGTGATCCGCACCGTGAGCGCTCCGAGTGGCGCGGAGGTGATGAGCAGGCTCGTGCGACGGGTGTCCGTGGCCGCGATCGTCTCGGTGCCGCTCGTGACCGTCACGAGGTAGTCCGTGGCGCGCGCGGCCTTGGACCAGGTGACGCTCAGCCCTGACGACGTCCGCCGCGCCGCCGCATGCGTCACCGCGGCCGGCCGACACGGCGCGGTCGGCGTGTAGCGGAGCACGGTGAGCTGAGCGCGCGGGCGGCCGTTCTCGAACACGTCGGCCTCGATCGTGTGCTTCCCGCGCGTGAGGGTCGCGGCCGGGCGGAACGTGACGCTGCCGCGATGGCGCGCCGTCAAACGCTGGACGACGGTCGTGGTTCCCGGTGCGCGGTCGAGCAGCCGCAACCGCTGCCCGGGGATCGCGCGGGCGTTCCACGCCAGCTTGAGCTTGCCCCCGCGCAGCCGTGTCAGCTTGGCCGTGACGCGCGGCTTGGCGAGCTGACGCGCTCGATCGACACGAACGATCGCGGCCGAGCCGGGCAGCTGCGTGATCCGCCATGCGCCGGCGCGGGGACGGTGCAGGTAGATGTACGTCGTGCGCAACTGGTCGACCGGCACGATGATCGCGTTTCGGTTCTTCAACGGGCGCGCCCCCGTGGGCGTCACGAACGACACGCCTCCCGGACCCGAGACACGCACCCGCGGAGCCGCCCCGGAGCCGCGGACGGCGAGCGCGAGCACGCCCTCACCGGCGGGGACGTGGACGACCCGCCCGCGCCCTGCGGCCGCGATGTCGGCGGCGTGCGGGATCACGCGGAACGGGGTGAGGTCGCAGCCGCTGAGATCCTGCGGAGGATCGACCCAGTTCTGCGTGCCGAATCCCTCGGAGATGAATCCGTACGTGCCACAGAACCCGTATCCCTCGGAGGAGACGACGCCGGTCGCGGCGATGTTGCCGATCACCGGCAGCGTCACCTGGTAGCTGCCGTCGAGGTTGAAGTCGGTGCTGCCGAAGCGATTGCCGCTGCCCTGGAACCAGCCGGTCGCCGAACCCTTGGCCGAGACCAGTTTCTTGACCCGGCCCACGTCGACGGTGAGCTCACCACTGACGCCGGCCTCGAAGGAGAAGTCGAGCGCGCTCGGCAGGTACGCACACATCGTCACCGTGCCCTTGAACAGGCCGAGCTTCTCCTCTTCGATCGTCGGGGAGTTGAACGTCCCCGTGAACTCGAACGGGTTCTGGCCGTGCGGGCAATCGGTCGCGGCGAGCTGGAAGCCCCGGATGTTGAGCGTGGACTTCAGGACCGGGACGCCCGCGAAATTGATGCGCTCCTTCAGCGTCGCGCCGATATCGAAGGACAGGTGCGGCAAGAGCACGAGGTTTCCCTCGACGCCGGTCAGATCCCACCCGGTTGCGCCGATCGGCACCGCGAACCCGGAGACTCCGAGTCCCACACCGCCGAGCTGCGAATCGGTGAAGAACAGCCGGCCGGTGATCGCACCCTGGTTGGGGCCGGTCTCCCCTTCCCAGGGGAACAGCGTGGTCACCTCACCCGACCAGGTCACGAGACCGTTGACCTTTGCCGCCTTGAACTTCGCGCCCCCGAAGCCGAGCTTCAGCGGAGGGGTCGAGTCCTTCAGTTCGACCGCGAACTCGGGCACCTGCAGCTCACCCTGGGTCACATCGATCGGCGCGTTGTTCGACAGCGCCAGGGTGAGCTTCGCCGCCAGCGTGCCGAGCGAGCGGCCGGTCGCGTTCGAGAACGCCGTGCCGATGTTCTTCGAGAGGTCCTCGAGCGACACCTGGCCCTCGAGCTTGGAGCTCGCGCCGCCGGGACCCCACGTCACCTTGATCTGAGCGCTCGCCGCGTTCAGCAACGGCAGGGCGACCAGCCGCTCGAGCGAGCCGGCGATGTTCAGTCCGAGTGTGTACGACGGCGTGAACGGTTTGAGCTCGGCGAGCGGCGCCGGCAGCGACACCGAATCGCTGAGCACCCAATCCACGCCGGCCCCCTCGGCGCGGATTGGGGCGCTCGTGTTGCCCGGCTCGATCACGAGCTTGCCCTGAGACCTCGGCTTGAGGTCGAAGCCCCCAACCCACGCCTCCTGGTCGGTCTCGAACACGCCGGTCCCGTGCCCCTGGGAGTCCTGGCGCTCGCTGAAGCACCCCTCGGCCAACGCGAGGCCGACCTGAACCGATGGGGTGCCGGTGGCTGTACACCCGCCGCCGGCCGTGATCGTCAGGGTCATGTGGGCGTCAACGGTTGAGCTGCCGCTTGACGCCGAGGGTCACTTGAGTTGAAGTTCGCCCGGGCGCTGGCGTCGACGAACGCGTCGACGAAGTAGGTCCCCGGCGACAGCTGGCCGGTCGTCGCATTCGAGCCGCTCGTGAGCTGGAACAGGGTTCCGGCGGTGCCGCCTGACAGGTGGACGTGCGTCGCGGGCGAGTCGTTGTGTCCCGTCGACGAGGTCGAGCCGGAGATCGAAAACGTCGACGGCTCGGTGATGGTGAACCTGATGAAGCCGCTGATTGACTGCTCCCCGCTCGCGGAGAGATCGTTGCCCTGTCCGCTCGTTGAGGCGTGGGCGGTCGCGTGGGCGGTCGCACCGAGGACCGCTCCCGTCGAGGAGACGCTGGCGGTGGTCGACCCGTTGCCGCTCGCCGAGCCCGTCGCGCTGCACCCATTGTTGGCGGGGGCGCACGTCCCGCTCACCGTCGCGTCCGGTGGCGCCGCCGAGGAGCCGGCTCCGCAGCCGGCGGGCGCCGGATGCGGACCGGACTGGTTCGACGGACGAGCCGCGCAAGATCTGCGCCGAGGTGAACCCGGCCCCGTCGTCGCCGATGGAGCACTGAACGTTTTGCACCGGCGATGCTGCGGCGGCATCGGTCGCGGTCGCGGCGCCCCACGCAATCATCAGCACGGCGATCACGACGACGGTCACACGTGACATGGCGGTTGCTCCCCTTCGCTCCCACGGCGCCAGTCCTCCAGCGCCTCGATCAACGCGAGCCACCCCAGGTACGGACGCGGTTGCTCGCCGGGCCCCGCGACCGTCCCCCGGATGGGGCCTGACTCGCGTTCGACCTCGAGCACCAAACGAAGCGGCTCATTCATCGCGCCGATTCTGGGGACCGGTCACAGCGTTCGTCATTACGGGCGACCACCAGTCTTTTGTGACGACCCGTGGCCCGAACCATCTGCAAGACTCGCCCGTAGAGATAGGCGTGGAACTGGGGCAAGGAACGTTCGGGCGAGGTGGAGCCCTGCTGGAGCGCCAGCAGGAGCTGACGCGGCTGGAATCGCTCGTGGCGGGCCTGCGCGAGCAGCGCGGTGGGTTGGTCCTGATCGAGGGCCCGGCGGGGATCGGTAAGACGGTTCTCCTCGATGTGCTGGCGTCCCGAGCGGCGGCGGCCGGAGCGCGGATCCTCCGCGGTCGGGGAGGCGAACTCGAGCGTGATGACCCCTTCGGCGTCGTCGCGCAGCTGTTTGGGCCGCCGCTCCCCGCCGAGGAGCTGAGCCGTCTGCCGGTCGCGGCGGCAGCTGCGGTTGGCGTCGGGGACGGAGCGATCGCGCCGCCCGGTGAGGACGCGGCTCGGACGAGCTACCACGGTCTGTACAGCCTGTGTGTCGGCCTCGCGTCCGCCGCGCCGCTGATGATCATCGTCGACGACGCGCATTGGGCCGACGAGCGCTCGCTGCGGTGGCTGCTGTTCGTCGCCCGCCGGCTCGACCACGCTCCGATCGCCATCGTGCTCGCCCACCGTCCGCGCGAGCCGGGCGCGGAGGGAGGATTGATCAACCGTCTGGCGACCCAGGACGCCGCGATTCTCGTCGAGCCGCGGCCACTCAGCGCCGGCGCGACCGCCGAGCTCGTGCGCGCCGAGCTCGGTGAGAATGCCGAGGACCGCTTTTGCGCTGCGTGTGAGCGTGCCACCGGCGGCAATCCGTTTCTGCTCGTGGCGCTGGTCGCCGAGCTGCACGCATCCGGCGTCAATCCGACCGCGGAATCCGCCGAGGTTGCGCTGGCGGTCGGCCCACAGTCGGTGGCGCGCGCGACCCTGCTGAGGCTGTCACGGGCCCCGGTTGCAGCAACCGGGCTGGCGCGCGCCATTGCGGTGCTCGAGGACGCCGAGCTCGGTGATGCGGCGCGGCTGGCCGAAGTCGACGAGCAAGCGGCGCTTCGCGCTGCCGCCGCCCTCGGTGAAGCGGGGCTCCTGGCGCCCGGTCCGAGGCTCCGCTTTGCCCATCCGCTCGTGCGCGCTGCGATCTACGCCGACATCGACGAGCGCGAGCGCCTGCTGTACCACGGGGCGGCGGCACGCGCGCTGGCGGCAGGCGACGCCGCCCCGGAACGTGTCGCGGCGCACCTGATGAACGCAGCGCCGGCAGGGGACCCGACCGCGGTCGCGGCTCTCCGGGCCGCCGCCCGGCGCACGTACGCGAGCGGGGCTCCGGATGCCTCAGTCCGATATCTACGCCGAGCCCTCGCGGAACGACCCGCAGGCCGGGAGCGTGCTGAGGTGCTGCTCGAGCTCGGGCGCGCCGAGGTGCGCGCCAATGAGCCGGGCGCGGTCGAGGATCTGGAGGAAGCGGTCACCGCCTCCGGCGAGGATCTGTCGCTGAGAGCACGGGCGCTGCGGGAGCTCGGACGTGCGCACATGCTCGGCGCGCGGATGGGCGAGGCCATCGCATCGTTCGAGCAGGCGGTCAGCGCGGCCGGGGAGGATCGCGAGTTGCGCCTCGCGCTCGAGGGCGAGCTCGCGGCCACGCTTGCCAACGTCACGAGCGCGACCGAGGTTGCGGCTCGGCTTGGCGCGTACCGCGAGCTCGCCGGGGACACACCGGCCGAGCGGATGGTGCTGGCGCTGCAGGCATTCGTCGCGATCCAGCAGAACGAGCCGGCGGAGACGGCGAGGGCACTCATCGACCGTGCACTGCGGAGCGGCGAGTTCGTCGCCGAGCAGACCGCCGGGACGATCACGTTCGCGGACGCCATCATCGCGGCGATCCTGGCCGAGCGCGAGTCGTTGTGTCTGGAGCTGCTCACGCAGGCGAGCGCGGATGCGGAGCGGCTCGGCTGGTCGACCGCGCTCGCGGCGGCCCCGTTCTTTCAGGCCTGGTGTCTCCTCCGGCTTGGGGCGCTCGACGAGGCACACGGTCGTGCGCATGCGTCGCTGGCCGTCTCCGATGAACGTGGGTGGCAGGCGTTCACGCCGATGGCGGCAGGAGTCCTGTGCCTGATCGAGCTCGAGCGTGGGCGGCTCGATGCGGCCGCGGCCGCGCTCGAACGGCTTGGACCGGACGAGATCCCGAACAGCGCACTGTTTCAGCTCGCGCTGTACGCCCGCGGCCTGTTGCGCTCCGCCCGGGGCGAGCTCGCGGCCGCCGAGTCGGATCTGTTGCTCTGCGGCGAGCGCGAGATGGCGCTCGGCGGGGTCACGCCGGCCGCGATGGCGTGGCGCTCCCAAGCCGCGCTGGTGCGCGCTCGGTCCGGGGATGCCGGAGGCGCGCGGCGACTCGGCGCCGAAGAGCTGTCGCTCGCGCGGACGTTGGGCACGCCCCGGACGCTGGGCGTGGCGCTGCGCGCTTTCGGGCTGATCGTCGGCGGGCGCCGCGGCATCGATGTGCTGCACGAGGCGGTGGATGTGCTTGCCACGAGTGGCGCCCGGCTCGAGCAGGCGCGTGCCTTGTGCGACCTCGGCGCCGCGCTGCGGCGGGACAACCGTCGGCGTGATGCTCGCACGCCACTCGGTGAGTCGCTGGCGTTGGCGAGCGCGTGCGGCGCTGAACCACTCGCGACGCGGGCCCGGGATGAGCTCCTCGCCGCGGGCGGCAGGCCACGTCGGACCGCCTTGCGAGGTCCCGACTCGCTGACCGCCAGCGAGCGGCGCGTCGCCGAGTTGGCGGCGGCCGGACGCGCGAACCGCGAGATCGCTCAGGAGTTGGTCGTCACGGTCCGGACCGTGGAGTTCCACCTGAGCCGGGCGTACGCCAAGCTCGGCGTCCGCTCGCGAGCGGCGCTCCCCGAGGCGTTGCACGGGCAGCACGCGTAGGCGCCTGTCGGCGGACGCGGAAACGCCGCCCACCCTCGCGGAGATGGGCGGCGTGGGCGCGGCTTCCCTTACTGCATTTGCGTTCTGTGTCGTGAATACGGTTGATCTCTGGCGGACGGTGCGCGTAGGGTGGCGCCCATGCCCTTCGCACTCCCGTTCGCCGTCGCCGGCGGAACCTGGATCTTCCTCGGCGTCCTCATCGCGTTGTTCTTCATCTTCGTGTTCGGCTACTACACGCGAAGCGGGAGCGGAATCAGCCAGACGCCGTATCGACGGCCCGATGGCCCACCCGAGTCACCGAGCGAGCTCGCTCATGACATCACTCAGGACGTGCGACGCTGGGAGCGTGGCACCGAAGGGCACCACCGGCGGCGCCGCGCCGACACGCGGGAGCCGACGGATCCGGCCGTGGCCCAGGCGCTGGCCGCCTGGCGGGCGCGTCCCGGAACGCCACGGCAGCTCGCGACGCCTGTCGGCCCGGAGGACAGGGTCCGCGGCCCGCACGACGCTCCGACGGTCGTCATCTGGATCGATGCGTGCAACGAACCCTGTCGGAGCGCCTACCGCCTGCTGTCGGAGTTCGCAGACACCGATCAGATCCGGCTGGCTGTGCGCCAACTGCCGCTGGCTGACGTCCACCCCCTGGCGCTGCCGGCCGCGGAAGCGCTCGAAGCCGCCGCCGCGCAGGCGCGGTTCTTCGTGCTCCTGGACGATCTTGCCGCGATAGCGGTCAAGGATCACGACGAGCTCTTGGACCGAGCCGCCGCGTGTGTCCCGGACGGCGAACGGCTCCGGGAGGAGGTCGGCGTGGGCACCTACCGAGCCGCCGTGATCGAGCAAATCCACGCGGCGACCGCGAGCGGGGCGATCGCAGTCCCCGCCGTGTACATCGATGGCGGGTACTACGACGGCCAGATCAGGCGAGACGATGTCGGACGCGCGCTGCGGGGGTGACCGACGTCGGCGCCAGATCGTCGCGTCGAACGCTGGTGTGACTTATCTGACGGGACCGGCGCCCTCTCCGGTCTAGCGTTCGCGACACGAGGGCAGCCCCTGAGCCCTTAGACCCTGTCAGGACCGGAGCCGATTGTGAGCACTCCCGCGGCAATCGATGTCGCCACCGAGCTGGCGCCGCTGCCGACCGGCGTTGTGACGTTCTGCATGTCGGACATCGAGGGGTCGACACATCTCTGGGAGCGCGACCCTGATGCGATGCTCGACGCGCTCGTGCGGCACACGGAGCGGATCGCCGAAGCGGTCGAAGCGCACGGGGGCCAACTCCTCCGTCAGATGGGGGAGGGCGACTCCACCGTCTCGGTCTTCACAGACCCTGTCGCGGCGGTCCGCGCCGCGATTGCCGCGATGACCGCGCTCGACGACGAGCCGTCGCTGAACGGCCAAACGATTCGGACCCGGTTTGGGCTGCACACGGGCACGCCGCGGATCCGCGACGGCGAGTACCACGGATCCATCCTGAACCTCACCGCGCGCGTCCGAGGCGAAGCCGCCGGCGGCGAGATCCTTGTGTCCGAGCGCACGGCGCGGCTCGTCCGCCACGCGCTCCCCCGCGGTTACACGGTCGTCGAGCTCGGCCACCATCACCTGAAGGGAATCGAGCGCCCGGAGCCGATCAGCGCGCTCGCGGGGCCCGGACTGGTGACGCCCGCGGCGGTCGCCACGGCCCCGTACCGGGGCCTGCTCGCGTTTGAGGCTGCCGACCGCCACCTGTTCTTCGGGCGTGAGGACGCGGTCGCCGACCTGATCACCCGGATCGCGCCGCGCCGCTTGCTTGCGGTCGTCGGCCCATCCGGCAGCGGCAAGTCGTCGTTGCTCCGGGCGGGCCTTGTCGCCGCTGTCGACGCGCGTGAGCTCGGCCCGATCGCCGCGACGGCCCGGGTCATCACGCCAACCACTCGGTCCGCGCTCGACACAACCCACAGCGACGACGCGACCGCACTGCTCGTCGTCGATCAGTTCGAGGAGCTCTACACCCAGTGCCACGACACCAACCGCCGCACGCAGTTCATCAAAGCGCTGCTGCAGCGCAATGGACCGACGGTGATCGGTGTCCGGGCCGACTTCTACGGCGAGATCAGCGCCGATGCTGAGCTGGCCCGGGCCGTGGCGAACAACCAGGTGCTGCTCGGCCCGATGGGCGACGAGGACCTGAGACGCGCCATCGCTGAGCCGGCGCGAAAGGCCGGCCTCCGGCTCGAACCCGGTCTCATCGACCTCGTGCTCCGAGACGTCACCGGCGAGCCCGGCGCCCTCCCGCTCATGTCCCACGCGCTGCGCGAAACGTGGGAGCGCCGGGACGGGCGGACGCTCACCGTCGCCGCATACCACGCGAGTGGTGGCGTCAGCGAGGCGATCGCGCGCACCGCCGACGCCGTGGTCAAGCGAACGCCGAAACGCGATCGGCCCGTGCTGCGCAACATCTTCCTGCGCCTCACCGAGCTCGGTGATGACGTCGAGGACACGCGGCGCCGCGTCCGGATCGAGGAACTGATCGAGGCCGGTGGCGCGCCGGACTCCGTCAGGAGCCTGCTCGAGCGACTCAACCAGGCGCGGCTCGTCACCCTTGACAACGGCACGGCCGAGGTCGCACACGAGGTCCTGATCCGCCGCTGGCCGACGCTGCGCCGCTGGCTCGAGGAGGACCGGGAGGGGATCCGTCTGCACCGCCGGCTGACTCACGCCGCGCGTCTGTGGGACGCGTCTCGACGCGAACCCGCCGACCTCTACCGCGGCACCCGACTCGATGCCGCAGCCGAATGGGCCGGCAAAGCGAACAACAGCGCGCTCCTGACGCAGACCGAGCGAGACTTCCTCAGCGCGAGCGTCGAGGAATCGGCGAGCACCCAGCGCCGCCAGCTTCAGGCCAACCGCCGGCTCCGGCGCGCGCTCCTCGGCGGTGCGGCACTGTTGCTCACGGCCGTCGGGCTGCTCGTCATCGCCCTGACGAGCCGCCGAGACGCGATTGACGCCAACGCGGCAGCGCGCTCCCAGGCGATCGCGACCGAGGCCGACAGCCAGGTCGGGCGTGATCCGCAGCGGGCGCTGCTGCTCGCTCGCGCCGCGCTCAGCATCGCGCCGACGGCAAAGGCGCAGCTCGCCGTATCCGAGGCGCTCGATGCGAACACCGCGAGGTCCGAGCTGCCCTCGTTCGGCGTCCAGGGATGCCAGGAAGCGAATTTCCTGTTCCTGCTGCACCACGGGCGGACGGCCGCGGACAACACCTGTGACGGCTACGTCGTGTTTGCGGACCTCGTCCACAAACGCATCGCGAAACGTGTTCGGGTCGGCACGACATCAACCGGCATGGTCCTCAGCCGCGACGGCCGCGCCCTGATCATCGCCTCCGGCCACGACCTCATCAGCCTCGACGTCGCCTCCAAGCGGACGACGCGGATCTTCACCGCCCCGTTCCCGATCGAGCAGCTCGCGGGTGCCCCCGGACTGGGCTACGCGATCGCCGACAAGTCGCGCGTCGCGATCGCCGACCTCGGGCACCACCGCCTGCACACGATCGCGCACGGCGACCCCAGCGCCAACGTCATCAACGGTCTGGAGTGGGCGTCACCGGACGTCCTGCTCGTCGCCTCTCTGGGACAGAGCCGGGGGCGCGGTGATCTGTTCGGCGGGCTCACGATCGTCAACGTCAGGACCGGCACCAAGCATGCCCTCAGTCTCGGGACGAATCGCCACCCCGCAGCGGTGAACTTCCTGCGCGTCTCACCCGATCGCCGAACCTGGTTCATCACCGGCGCGGACACCGGCGCGCAGGCGGCGGCGACGTGGGCCGTCGACGCCACAACGGAGCGGACGCGGTGGGTCGCGCTCGGACCGCTGGGAGCGACCGCAAGTCCCGTCAGGGTTTCCAGCGACAACCGCGTCGTCGCCGTCGGATACAGCCAGGGCACGACCGACGTCCTCGACGCCCGTACCGGCCGGCTCGTCGTCCGCAACGCGAGCAGTGCCGGCATCGGCGCCGGCGACATGGCCTTCCCGCCGGGCGACCGCTCACTCGTCACCGTTGCGCTCGACGGCGTGATCCGCACGTGGGCCGCCCACGGCGGTGAGCAGCTACGGATCGACGCCCCAGGCGATCCCGCCGTTGATTTCACGCCGGATGGCAGGGACCTCGTCCTCATCGGCACCCACGGGAAGGTCGTCGACCGGCACACCGGCCGCGTCGTGCGCCGCTTCAAAAGCCTGCCGGCAGGGACTCCGTTCAACTCGTGCGCGGCCGCGTGCTTCGCGGCGTCACCGCGGCTGCGGCGGCTCACGTACCTCGACACGAACAGCAGAGGCTTCACGATCCGCGAACTCGACGGACGGACCGGACGGGTCGTCGCATCCGCCACCGTTGACCGCCTCGACGCGCAGGGCGTCACGCCCGACGGTCGGATCGTCACCACGTACGTCAACGGCAACCGGCTCTTTGCCCGCGTCATCGATCCCGGGCGAGGCCAGACGCGGGAGCTACCGTCGAGCGCGAGTAGCGACGGCTGCGCCGCGACGACGCCCTCGTTCACTCCGGACAGCCGCCTGATGGCGATCGTCGACGGGTGCATTCACGTCACTGTCTGGGATCTGCGGCGTGGCGTCGTGAAGCGGACGATCGAGCTGCCGGACCGGGCCAGCGGGTCGCAGGCGCTGCTCACCCCCGATGGCCGGTACGTGCTCGTGACGGCACTCGGCGGCGCACTCGTGCGCATCGACCTCACCACAGGGCGGACGGTCGTCCGTCCCGGTGCCGAGACCGAGGGCAAGGCACTCGCGATCTCGTCGGACGGTCGCTTCTACGCGATCGGCCGTCAGGACGGCACGGTCGATGTCTACGACGCGCGGTCGCTCGAGCTCGTGCGGCATCACACGCTCGTGAATGCGATCCAAACGCTCGCGTTCTCACCGGACAGCAGCGCGCTCGCGGTCGAGGACGCCCAGAACGTGGTGCGGGTGTTCGATACGTGCGCGGCGTGCGAGAGCCCGCGGCACCTCGCTGAGCTCGCGGCGAAGGCCAGCGTGCGGGCGCTGACGGCGGGCGAGCGCGCCACATTCGGCCTCGGCTGAAAAGACCCTTGATCGACCGCGCGCACCCGGCGTAGGCTTGTGGCAGTCCCACGAGGGAGGTCCTCATGTATGCCAGGGTCACGACGTTCCCCGGGCTCGCTCCGGAGCGGATCAAGGCCACGCTTGCAGAGTTCACCGAGCATCTTCTGCCTCGGCTCGAGCAGGAGCCCGGATATCAGGGCGTCTGGGCGGGGGTCGACTTCACCGGCGGACGCGCGATCGCCGTCACGTACTGGGAGTCGCTCGACGCGTTGCACGGGAGCGAGGCCGTCGCCAGCGAGGTGCGGACGGCCGCGGTGACGAAAGCCGGGGTCGACCGCAACCGGCCCCCGATCACCGATCGCTACGAGGTCGTGGTCGACAACCTGCCGCTGAAGACGTAGTGGCGCTGAGCCGGTGCGGCTACGTCTCGGCGTCGATCTCCCACTTGAACGTGATGCCCCCGACGCTGGGCGCCGCGCCCTGAAGCTTCGTGTCGTGCCCAGATCAATGTTCTTCGATGGGATCTTGATGCCGTCCGTGCGGATCGGACGTTGGGACGGAGATGCCGTTGCACGTCTGCGTGGCCAGGTACGATCTCGCTGGTCTTCATGCCGCCGCGGTAGTGAGCAGGTCCGGCTCGAGCACGAGGAAGCCCTCTCCGGGGCCGATCTTGCCGTTCTTGCCGCCACTGATCGAGCAGAAGGCGTTGGAGCCAGAGACGCTGTGGACGAGGCTGCCGACGCCGGCGTACACGAATTCCCCGTTGTGTTGTGAGACTGGGTCCGAATAGGTGAACCTCGGGGTCGCATCGGTCTCCATCTTCGCGTAGCCGAAGATCGGATGGGTGACCGACATCGTCCCTTGCCAGTGCCGTGGGATGAGCGCTACTCTGGGGACCCTTGCCACAGTTCTGCCGGTCGTTGAGCAATCCACTGTCGTTGAAATGGGCGTTGCCGCGCACCGGCACGCACGCCTTCAGCGTCCGCGGCTGTGATCCGGTCCGGACGATTGAAGCCCCGGACGGAGGCGCCGGCCTCCACGGTTACCGTCTTCCCCGCGCCGATGCGAGGGAGATCGACATCGGTCCTCGTGAATGAACCTGAGGCCGCCGTGGGGCCTCGACAACAGCACGCCGGTGTGATCGCCGCCCCGGGACATGCGTGCCGTCCCGGTGTTCTTGATCTTCACGAGCACAACGAAAAACGGCCCGTTGATGAACCGGTGGTACGGCTTGTGCTCCTCAGGAGCGGCCTTGACGGACGTGACGATGAGATGCGGGCCGCTCGGCGGCGGCTTGGCGTACGCGACATCGAAGGAGCCCGCTAGCGAGGCAACCAGTCCCAGCGACACAGTCAGTCTCGCCCTCATCGCCGCTCGTCGCGATTGTCTCTCCGACTGCGGGCCGCGTCAAGGCTCCGGTTTGCCTCCCGGAAACGACGGGTACCCCGGTCGCGGGTCTCGACTGAGACCCGTCGTCCAGAGAGGTAGGAGGAGAGCAATGGGTAGGAGAGGACGCGTGTCCGCGATCCTCGCGATCGCCATCGCGGTCGTGCTCGCGGGTACCGCTGTCGTGATCGCGGCCGGACGGAAGGCGAGCGACGAGGCCACGCTGACCCCGGCGCGGCATCCCGCAAACCAGAACATCGAGCGCCGAGTCAACGCGCTGATGAGCAAGATGACGCTGCAGGACAAGCTGAATCAGCTGACGCTGCTGTCGGACGGGCAGATCACCGACGCCGAGGCGAGTAAGCCGGTCGGCGGCGTGTTCAGCCTGACCGATCCGGCGAAGATCAACCACTTCCAGCACCTCGCCATGGCGTCGCGGCTGCACATCCCGATCCTGTTCGCGTACGACACGATCCACGGGTACCGGACGATCTTCCCGATCCCGCTCGGGACCGCGAGCAGCTTCGATCCGAACGTGGCGTTCACCGACCATCGGATCGGCGCGTTTGAGACGGCGGCCGTCGGCATCAAGCAGATCTACAGCCCGATGGTGGACGTCTCGCACGAGCCGCGGTGGGGCCGGATCTCCGAGGCCGCCGGCGAGGATCCGTACCTCAACTCGGTGATGGCGGCCGCCCGGGTGAAGGGCGCCCAGGGCAGCAACTACGCCGCGCCGGACAAGGTCGTGACGAGCATGAAGCACTTCGTCGCCTACGGCCAGCCGGAGTCAGGTCGTGACTACAACACGACGGACATGTCGGTGCAGCGGCTGTTCAACATGTACCTGCCGCCGTTCCAGGCGGCCTACCAGGCCGGCGCCGACACGGCCATGTGCTCGTTCAACGCGCTCGACGGCCACCCCGGCTGCGCGAACAAGTACACCGAGACGAAGGTGCTGAAGAAGCGGTGGGGCTTCGACGGCTTCATCGAGAGCGACTACACGGCCGTCGCGGAGCTGCGAGCGTGCCCGCCGGTCAACCCGGACAGCGGGCCGTGCGGCCACGGCGTCGCCGCCGACGGACCCGAGGCCGCCAAGGAGGCGCTGAACGCCGGCACCGACATGGAAATGGTCTCGACGAACTATCGTGACTTCGGCGCCAACCTCGTCGCCACCCATCAGGTTCCGATGAGTCGCATCAACGACGCGGTGCGCCGGATTCTGCGGGTGAAGTTCCGGGCCGGTCTGTTCGACCACCCGTACGTGAACGTCGCCCAGGCGCAGACGAAGCAGCTGCTGCCGCGCAACCGGGCGGCCGCCCGCTGGGGTGCGGATCGCTCGATGGTGCTGCTCAAGAACGACGGCAACGTGCTCCCGTTCAGCCCGGGCAAGAAGACCGCGGTCATCGGCCCGCTCGGCAACGACCAGCACGACATGCTCGGTCCGTGGTGGGGTCAGGGCCAGGATCAGGACGCGGTGTCGGTCTACACCGGGATCAAGCGCCAGGATCCGAACACGACGTTCACCGCCGGCTGCACGATCAGCAACAACGACCTGTACGACCCGACCCACGAATGCGCCGACACGAGCGGATTCGCGGCGGCGGTCGCGGCGGCGAAGAACGCCGACCAGGTCGTGCTCGCCGTCGGCGAGACCCGCGAGATGAGCGGCGAGGCCGAGTCGCGCTCGATGCTCAACCTGCCGGGCAAGCAGGAGGACCTCATCAATGCGATCCAGGCGACGGGCAAGCCGGTCGCCGTTGTGCTGTTCAACGGCCGTCCGCTTGATCTCAGCAATGTCGACGCGTCGTCGAAGGCGATCCTCGAGGCCTGGTTCCCGGGCGTCGAGGCCGGTGACGCCGTCGCCGACAACGTGTTCGGCAAGAACAACCCGGGTGGGCACCTGCCGGTGAGCTTCCCGCGGTCGGTCGGGCAGGTCCCGATCTACTACAACCACGACCCGACCGGTCGCCCGTGCGACGCGACGAGCAAGTACAACTCGCGTCATCGGGACATCGGTTCGTGTGCGCCGCTGTTCGAGTTCGGGTTCGGCCTCAGCTACACGACGTTCAAGGTCGACAACCTGGTGCTCGGATCGCACACGATGTCGAGCACCGGGCGTGTCCCGGTGAGCGTCCAGGTGACGAACACCGGTCACCGCACCGGCGATGACGTCGTGCAGCTGTACATCCACGATCCGGTCGCGAGCATCGAGCAGCCGGTGCGGCGACTGCGCCGCTTCGAGCGGGTGACGCTCAAGCCGGGTCAGACGACGACGGTCAGCTGGACCCTCAACGCGAACGACGTCGGGTTCTACGACAACCGGGCCCGGTTCCGCGTCGAGCCGGGTCGGATCGACGTCTACGCCGGCGACACGTCAGCGGAGACGGACAACACCGACTCGTTCACCGTGACCCGGTGAGGTAACGCCCGCCGGTCCGGCGCTTCAGGAGGTGCCTCGGGGCCTTCGCCACCTAGAGCGTGGCGAAGGCGCCACTGCCGCCGGCTGGTCTCACCGGACGATCCGCCACCGCTAGCGTTTCAGTGACGGTGCGCCTTTTCGACTACGCCGCGTCGGGCAACTGCTACCGCGTCCGTCTGCTCCTGGCGCTGCTCGGACGCGACTACGAGCGCGTCCCCGTCGACATCTTCGCCGGCGAGACGCTGACCGACGACTTCGCCACGCTCAACCCGGCGCGGGAGGTGCCGGTGCTCGTGCTCGACGACGGCACCGTCCTGACGGAGTCCAACGCGATCATGTGGTTTCTCGGCAGCGGCACGCGCTTCCTGCCGGCCGATCCCGTCATGCAGGCGCAGGTGATCCGGTGGCTCATCTTCGAGCAGGAGCGCGTGATGAGCGGGATCGGCGGTGCGCGGTTTCGGCTCATCACCGAGCGTCGCCCCGAGCTCGTGCCGGCCCGCCTGGCGCTCGCGACGAGTGCGCTCGACGCCCTCGACGCGCACCTGAGGAGCCGGGATTTTCTCGTCGGCGAGTCGTGCTCGATCGCCGACCTGTCGAACTTCGCCTACGCCCACGTCGCGGACGAAGCCGGCCTTGAGCTCCAGCGCTATCCGAACGTGACGGCATGGCTCGGGCGGATCGAGGGCATACCGGGGTTCATGAACGACCTCGCGCCCTACCCGGCAAACGCGCACGCCGGCCGCAGCCAGTCGATCTACGACGGCTGATCGCGATGGCGATCCGCCACTTCTGGATTACCCGGCGCCCAGCAGCAGATCGACGACGAGCTGGTCGAGCCGCTCGACCCCGTAGCCGTGCGCGGCGAGCGCATCGAGGTCGTGGTCTTCGCCGAGGAGCGCGGACGCCGCGTCAGCCGAGTAGTCGCCGACGCTCGGCTCGGCAAGCTCGTCGACCCGCGCCGCGTCGCGCGCCGCGCGGATCGCGTCCGAGGCGAGGAACTCACGTGACTTCGCGGCGAGCGCGAGGTACGTCCGCATGCAGCCCGCGGCGAAGTCCCACACGCCCTGCCGGTCCTCGCTGCGGTACGCGTGGGCGTCGAAGTGGCGCACGCCGTCGTAGCCCGAGGTCTCGAGCAGATGGACGAGCAGGAACGCCTCCTTGAGGTCCTCGGCACCGAACCGGAAGTCCTGGTCGTAGCGGCCGATCCGCTGGGCGTTGAGGTCGATGTGGAACAGCTTGCCGGCCCACAGCGCCTGCGAGACGGCGTGGACGAAGCTGAGTCCGGCCATCGTCTCGTGCGCCACCTCCGGGTTGACGCCGACCATCTCCGAGTGCTCGAGCGTCGTGATGAAGTGCAGCGCGTGCCCGACGGTCGGCAGGAAGATGTCGCCGCGCGGCTCGTTCGGCTTGGGCTCGATCGCGAAGCGCATCTCGTATCCCTGATCGCGCACGTATGCGGAAAGGAAGTTGATCGCCTCGCGGTAGCGCTCGAGTGCGTCGCCGACCCGCTTGGACGCCGCGCTTTCGGCGCCCTCGCGGCCGCCCCAGAACACGTACGTCGGTGCGCCGAGTTCGGCCCCGAGGTCGATGCCGCGCATCGCCTTCGCGATCGCCGCCCGCCGGACGCCCCGGTCATTGCTCGTGAACGCTCCGTCCTTGAACGCCGGGTGGGTGAACAAGTTCGTCGTCGCCATCGTCACGCGCAGGCCGGTCCGCGAGAGCGCGTCCTGGAACCGGGCGACGATCCGGTCACGCTCGGCGGCCGAGGACCCGTAAGGGACGAGGTCGTTGTCGTGCAGGCTCACGCCGTAGGCGCCGAGCTCGGCGAGCCGCTCGACCGACTCGACCGGGTCAAGCGGCGTCCCGCGTCGGTTCACCGAAGGGATCACGGCCGGGATTGCCGACCGTCCACAGTCCGAACGTGAACTTGTGCTCGGGGCGCGGGGTCAGATCCATCTCCTCGGGGCTCATTCGGGCCACCATCCTTTCGTCGACTCACGACTCTACCCGCGGCAAAGATCACTGGTGCGATCGGCTCGTGTCGGATAGCGTGCACGACCGGGACCGATGCAAACCGGGTTAATGCGTCTACTGAGGATCGTGGCGGTGTGCGGGGCCGCACTGTTGCTCATCGCCCAGGCGACCCCTGCCGCATCGTCGTCGTCCTCGGTCAAACCGATCACGGGAACGTTCAGCGGCTCCAGCAGCGAGAACGGCGTCGTCAAAAGCTGGCAAGGCTCGGCGAGCTTTGCGACTCCGCTCGGCGGCTCGGACTG
Source organism: uncultured Solirubrobacterales bacterium (assembly GCA_963779695.1). Classification (GTDB taxonomy): domain Bacteria; phylum Actinomycetota; class Thermoleophilia; order Solirubrobacterales; family Solirubrobacteraceae; genus Palsa-465. The sequence goes on along the minus strand of CAVZZH010000029.1, from coordinate 272,552 downwards.
CTGCGGCCTGACCTCGGGTGACGTCTCCTGGAAGGTCAAGGGGACCGACTCGGGCAGCGGCTGCACGTGGGACGGCTCGGGGCAGTTCTCGATCGTCAACGGGAAGATGGCCGGCGAACCCACCGGAGCGTCGGCCACGCTCAACCCGCCGTTCTACACCATCGATTTCCAGACCCCATCGACGAACGGGATTCCGGGCTACGACCAGTTCGGTCCCGTCGTTGAAACCTGTCCCGGTTCCCCGCCGACGACGTTGACGACGTTCGTCAACATGTCCGCGTGGATCTACGGCGCCGGCGGTGGCCCGTACAGGATCAAGCCCGGAGGCCTGCTGATCGACAGCTACAGCAGGAAAACCTTGCTCGGTAAGGATTCGTGGGCCTGGAACTTCCACGCCCAGACGTGCCCCGAACCGAACGTCAAGACCGGGAAGGGCTACAACCAACTGAGCGGCACGATGAGAGGCCGTCTCAGCACCCTGTACTCGATTCTCGACGGCAAGAACGCCTGCTATCGGTTCATCGTCGGCTTCCGTGACGAGACCGTTCAGAAGGATCTCTACGACCGCTGGCATCAGATCGCGGACGGACACGAGAGTCAGAAGAACCTGTGCCAGACGCTGAAGGGCGCCGGGTTTGCGCAATGCCCGACCGGTTGGACGAGCAGCGGGAAGGCCAAGGGCGGGCCGGCGAAGCCCGGCAAGTCACGCCACGAAAAGGCCGAGGCGGCGGACATCAAGGTGAAGTGGCCATCCAAGTACGACCAGAACACGCCCAAGTTCCGCGCCGCGGCGCGTCAGGCCGGCTTGTGTGGGCCGCCGAACAGCGACCCGGTCCACGTCGAGATGCCGTACAAGGTCAAGGGCCAGAAGAAAGCGACCTGTCACTTCACGTGACCGTGAGCCGGCGGCGATCAAGCAGGCCCTCGACTCCGAGGGCCTGCTCAATCCCGGCGCGGTCCTGCCGCGCTGATTGCTGCTTACGACGTGTGGAGCGTCCCCACCCGGACTGCCGTGATCGCGACGTTCCGCGCGAAGCCGAGCCCATCCGGATTGCAGGTCAGGCTGACGTTCGCGCCGTCATTCGTGTTCACCGCGGCCGTGAGCGCGACCGTTTGGCTGAAGGCCGCCAGGACCGGAGGCAGGTCAGCCGCGGCCTGTGCGATTGGATTGGCGTTCTGGAGCAGCGTGCAACTCGCGAGGTTGAGGTTGTTGGACGCGTTCCCGGCGAGCGACGTCGTGGCCGTCACGATGTAGGAGCCGCTGACGGTGAGGCTCAGCTGCGCGATCCGGGTGTCATCGCCGGCGCTCAGGTTCTGCTGCGGCTTTACGGTGACGGCGAAGCCGTCCGATGGTCCCACGGGGCCCTGCGAGCCACGCGCGCCGGTGAGCCCCTTGAACCCGCGCGGGCCACGGAATCCACGGGGACCGCGCGGGCCCCGGCTGGCGATTGACGCCTTGGGATGCGTCGCCTGCGCGTACACAGCCGAACTCGGGCTTTTGGTTGCGGCCCAGGCGCCGCCGCCGGCCGCGATGAACAAGGCGATCGTGGCCACCACGAGCGCCGGTGAAGGTCGAGAGAGCTTCAGCATGAATCCTCCGGTCGAGTCATTACGGCGAGCGAGGATTGAGACGAGGTCGCGGAAACCGCGCCGTCGCCCCACGGCCAACCCCACCTAGTCGCCCCATTCCTGACGAGTCTGCACAATCGGACGGGCCGTGGCAAGCGCCGGATAAGACCCTTAACAATTTTCCCGCAGACCGATGCGCCTCGCACGCTCGCGAGACGCCCAGCGTCGGGTCAGTGACGGATTCGGTCTGCCGCACCGACCCACGCACCACCGATTAGGCGAGATCGAACCGATCGTTGTTCATGACCTTCGTCCACGCCGCGACGAAGTGCATCGCGCGACTGGTCCGCGTCATCGCTCGCGTAGCTCCTGCGGCGATCGCGAGAATCGGGTCGACACAGCTGGGTCTCCGCGAACGTGCCGGCGAGCGCGACGCCGAGCCCATGTCGCGGTGCCACTCTGTACCTCGCCTTCGCGAACGCCTGCGCGAGTGCCTCCGGATGTCGTGGAAGCGCCGCGCTGATCGGCTCGTGATCGGATCCTGTCCGGGTTGACGTAGATGAGACCCATCTGCACGGCGCCGAGCGGACTGGCGAGATCGCGATCACCGCTGTACCGCTCGTCGCCGAGCCAGGTCGTCCTCAGAGCCCCAGTAGATCTCCTCCGGCTCGAAGATGTCCGGACGGCCGAAGGCGAAGCCGAACGTCGGCAGGCCCATCGATTCGATCGCGCAGTTGCCGGCGAACACGATCAGGCTCGGCCCAGGAGATCTGCGCGCCGTACTTCTGCTTGACCGGCCACAGCAGCCGGCGGGCCTTGTCGAGGCTCGCGTTGTCCGGCCAGCTGTTGAGCGGCGCGAACCGCTGGGCGCCCTGACCGCCGCCGCCGCGGCCGTCGCTGAATCCGGTAGGTGCCGGCGGCATGCCAGGACAACCGGATGAAGAACGGCACCGTAGTCGCCCGTAGTCGGCCGGCCACCGTCCTGCGAGGTCGTCATCACCTGCGAGACGTCACGCTGCGCCTCGACGTCGAGCTTCTTGAACTCCTCGGCATAGTCGAAGTCCTCCCCGAGCGGCGTTGCCAGGGGTGAGTGTGATGGAGCACCTGGAGGTCCGGCTGATCCAGCAGTCTCGTCCTCGGGTGCGTGCCGTTCTCGGCGTAGGCGATGGCATGCGGGGCTCTCGGACTCGCTGACGGTGTACGCGGTCCTCCTACTTGTCGTGGGTGTGTTCGGTTGCGTGTGAGTGCGCTGCCGCCACGCACTCCGCCATCGCCCCCACGCTGGCTCGTCGATCCGTAGCCGGCCGTCGGCGGCGGTCGGCACGGCGTCTCGCCGGCGGCGCGTCTGACGATCGACGCATCCGGCCCACCTCGGAGCGATCGAGCGCGGCAGCCTAGCTCCTAGATTGGAAGAAGTCCAGATCTAGGGACATACCAATACACGATTCGTTCGCTTTTTGCCGCGTTTTCAGGCCGGGTGGAGCCGCCGCCCCCAGGTCTAGGCTCTCGCGCCCAACCGCATGGGCCGATCCCGGGAGTAGCTCATCAACCTCACGATCAACCTCGGCGTGGGCGCGCTCATCATCCTGCCGTTCTGGGTGGCGACCATCGGCGTGCTCACCGGCCGTGTGCTCGGCGTCCACATCGGACGCCTGCGCAGCGCGCTCGCCGCCGTCATCGGCTGGCTCGCCGGCGTCATCGCGGCCGGCGTCGCGCTCGGGCCCAAGCACTCCCATCCGCTCCTCGTCATCCCGCTGTCGGTGTTCTTCGGAGTGCTCGCGGCGCTACCGGTGGCGATCATGATCGACCTCGTCACGCGCGGCCGCCATAAGGATCATCGGGCGCAGCGGACGCTGCGCCACCCGGTGAAGTCGGTCCGCTCCGTGCTCACGCCGCTCGGGCGCTTCCGCGAGTTGCTCGCGAACGCTCGCCGCGAGAACCTCCTCCACGTCCGCTACCGGACCACGGCCGCGCTTGAATCCAGCGACCTCGCGCGCCGGGTGCGGCTCGTCCTCGAACGGTCGGGCGGGATGTTCGTCAAGTTTGGGCAGATCGCCGCGACGCGAAGCGACCTGCTGCCCGAGACGTTCACCACCGAGCTGGCAAAGCTGCAGTCGAGCGTCGCGCCGATGACGCCTGAGGAGGTCTCAACGGTGCTCGAGGCCGAGCTCGCGGAGCCGCGGGAGCAGGCGTTCGCCTCGTTCGATTCCGAACCACTGGCGGCGGCGTCGATCGGCCAGGCGCACCGCGCGACGCTTCACGACGGCCGGGGCGTGATCGTCAAGGTGCAGCGTCTCGGACTCGACGAGATCGTCCACCGGGACTCCGCCGTCCTCTCGTTCGTCGCCCGCGAACTCGATTCCCGGGTCGAGGCGGCCCGCCGGGTCGGCGCGCGCGAGCTCGCGGAGGAGCTGATCGGCAGCATCGAGTCCGAGCTCGACTACGGCCTAGAGGTCAGCGCCGCGATCCAGCTGCGTGAGAACCGTGCCTCCGACACCGGGGTGAAGATCCCGATCGTCTACGCCGACCTCTCGACGGATCGGGTGCTCGTCATGGACGAGGTCAAGGGGCGGCCGATCTCCGACGCCGAGGCGATCGCGGCGGCGCCCATCGAGGCGCGCGAGCTCTCCCGCCGGCTGCTCGCATCGTTCCTTCAGCAGATCATGCACGACGGCTTCTACCACGCCGACCCGCATCCCGGGAACGTGCTGATCGACTCCGAGGGCAACCTGTGGTTGCTCGATTTCGGTGCCGTCGGACGCCTTGATCCGGTCACGCGCGAGGCGCTCCAGGGCATCGCGCTCGGGTTCTCGATCAGCGACGGCTCGATCCTCGCCCGGTCGGTCCGCTATCTCGTCGGACACGACGAGTTCGACCTGCGCCAGCTCGAGCGCGATCTGTCGATCCTGCTCGGTGAGGTCCAGTCGGGCGGTCTCAGCCCGGCGGCGCTGGCCGGCATGGTCGACGTGATGGAGCGCCACGGCCTGCGGCCACCGCGGCAGATGCTCCTCCTCTCCCGCACCCTGATCACGCTCGAAGGGACGCTCAAGACGATCGATCCGACGTTCGAGCTCTCGACCGAGGCGAGCGCGCTCGTGGCCGACGCGCAGGAGGAGATGATCGGGGCTCCCGCCGAGCTGGTGCGCAAGGAGCTCACGCGGGCCCTGCCGGCGCTGCGGACGCTTCCGGAATATGCGGAGGCGCTCTCCAGCCAGCTCCGTGCCGGGCGCCTCGTCGTCCGCACTGAGCGGTACGCCGGCGGCGACCGCAACGTCGTCAATGGCTGGCTGAACCGGGTGCTCGTCGCGTTCTCCGGCGCGGCGGGTGCGGTCTCCTCCGGCGTCGTCCTCGTCGCGGGGTCGCTGTCCACCGACAAGGGCGTCCGGGACTCGCTGTGGGTCCTCGGCTTCATCGGGCTGACCGGCGCGACGGTGCTGCTGATGCGGACGATCGCGCAGGCGCTTCACGCCCAGGGCATCTCACTCGACTGAGACGCGTGGTACGTTCCGCCCGGGCCGGGTGTCGGTCCGCGCCGCGCCACCGGGTCGGCGCACGACGAAAGGGGTCACCGTGGGCTTTCTCGACAAGTTGAAGGGCACCGCCAAGCAGGCCGCCAACCCGAAGGGCCAGGGCGCCCAGCGGGACAAGATCATGAAGATCAACCAGTCCGGCGTGGAGGGACGCGCAACCGTCAACTCGATGCAGGAGACCGGCACCCAGTTCGGCGGCGGGCACCAGATCGACTTCGATCTGACAGTTCACCCGGCCGACGGCGGCGCCGACTACAACGTCCAGCTCTCGCAGTCCCTGCACGACGCCACGCTCCAGGGGATCGAGGCGGGCAAGGACGTGATCGTCAAGATCGACCCGGACGACCCGGAGTCGCTGCTCGTGTGGGGCGCCGCCGGCTGACGTCTCGACGCCGCCTGTCGCGGCGACCGCGGAACCGGCGTCGTGCGTGTGCGGTCGCCGCGCTGCGGCGGGATCTCCGCGGATTCCGTCAGGGGCGATCGCCCACGCTCAAACTGGCGCCGTGCAGTCTGACCCGAGTCGGCGCATGATGGCTCGCGCCGAGTCGGGCGCTCGAGCCACCACCGGAATGGCATAACCCATTCCTCGCCGTCGTGTGGCCGGCCGAGGTCAGCGTGGAGGAGGACGCGGACGTGCACCTCGTCCTCGCGCTCGTCGACGATGAAGTGGCAACCCTCATCGTCGGTTGGGAATACGACCGCCAGCAGCTCGAGTTCTTGGGGCTCCGCTCTCGATGCCGGACGGCGACCGCAGCGCCTGGCTCAAGGACGGCGTCGTCGTCCGCAACGGAACTCCGCGGCGTCGTCAAGCCGTACATCGCGTCGTGTGGGCAAGACCCCGCCGATTGCACGTTCCCGACGAGCGGTCGTCATCCCAGCTGGCACGTATTTCGTGCTCGGCGACAACCGGGGTGCCTCGGATGACAGCCGGTTTTGGGGACCGGTCCGGGCGCGCGACATCGTCGGCGTCGTCGTGTCGTGCGATCCCTCCAGCCGGTACTGCACGCACGGATGAGCAAGCTTCTGTCCGCATAGCGGACACGAACCTTGCGTCGCCGGACGAGCGCGCGGTTCGTGCAAGATCCCCGCCGCTATCCGGCGGAAACCTTGCGTGACCCCGAGCCCGACCACACCGAGCCGCACCGCCGCCCGGCCCCGGCGCCTCGGTTTGACGCTCCCGCGGGCCGGGTACTAGGGCGGCTGTCGAGAGAGCCGCGCCGAGGAGAGGTAGGAGAAATGCGTCGTGGTCTGTGCGCGCTCGTCGCGCTGTTCGTGTCCATCGCCGCAGGAGCCACGGCTGCCGAGGCAGCCGGCACCGCGCCGGGTACACCGGGTGTCCAGAGCTACTTCGACCTGGCCCGTAAGGACTGCGTCGGGACGGCCCGCAACGACACCTCCAAGGTGTGGTTCACGGTCGCCGGTGGCGTGCTCTCGGACGTCTACTGGCCGAACGTCGACGCCACCAACGTGCACACCCTCCAGTACGTCGTGACTGACGGGACCAGCTTCACCGATCTGCAGACGCGGGACATGACGTACACGAGCGCCCCGTCACCGAGCGGGATGGCGTGCACGGTCACCGCTCGCAGCACGACCCACGGTTACCGGATTACGACGACGTACATCGCCGACCCCACGCGCGACGCCGTGCTCATGAAGGTTCGCTTCGACGGTCCGCGCCGGGACCACCGACCCGACCGGCGATGACAACGGACCCGGGACGTACGCGTACCCGACGAGCGGGGACTTCCAACCGGGCGCCTTCGACATCACCGGCTTCCAGGTCACGCAGACGGCAACCGACGTGTACATCCAGACGAAGATCAAGAACCTGACGCCGACGTTCGGCAACTCGTTCGGCGCGCAGCTGCTCGATGTCTATGTCCGCGACCCGGCCGCGAGTGCGTTCTCGACCGCGGCTGCGTTCCCGCAGCGCAACTACGCGATCGCGTCAACCGACGCCTGGAGCCAGCGGATCGAGGTCGAAGGCTTCCAGTCCCCGGCGTGGGTGGACGCGAACGGTAACCCCGTCGGCTCGCTCCAGCCGGTCATCGACGACCCGAGCGGGACGGCCACACTGATCCTTCCGAAGACGGCGTTCGGGACGGTCGGCCCGGGCTGGACGTTCACCGTCACGCTCACCGGGCAGGACGGGTTCAGCGGCGACCGGGCGCGCTCGTTTGCACCGACGCCGCAGCCGTTCCTGTTCGGCGTCTGCGCGCCGGGTGGCACGAGCCCGATCTGTGCCGTCGACCCGAACACGGTGCCGAAGGTGATCGACACGATCCCGCCGAGCGGCACCTCGCAGGCGACCGAGCTCGATCCGACGCATCCGCCGGTGACGATCGACGGTGTGAGCGTGCCGTGACGGCGCCGACAGGATCCCGGCGTGGCGGCGCCGACGACGATGCCGCCATGCCGTCCGACAGCCCACGAGGTTCTCATCGTCGGTGCCGGGTTCTCCGGCATCGGCATGGCGGCCCGGCTGAAGGACGCGGGCGTCGATGACTTCCTGCTCGTCGATGACGCCGACGGGTTCGGCGGGACGTGGTACTGGAACCGCTATCCCGGGATCGCGGTCGACATCCCGTCGTTCAGCTACCAGTACTCGTTCGCCAAGCGGACGAGCTGGACGCGGGTGTACGCCCCGGGCGAAGAGCTGCGCGATTACGCGGAGACGACCGCGCGCCGCTACGGCCTGGGCGACAAAGCGCGGTTTGCGACGCTGATCACGAAGGCGACGTTCGATGAAGCTCGTCACGTCTGGGAGATCGAGACCGGAGACGGCGGGCGGATGACGGCGCGCCACATGATCGACGCCTCCGGCGTGCTGACGCGGCCGAAGCGCCCGGACATCGACGGGCTCGACGATTTCACCGGCGCGACCGTGCATACGGCGCGGTGGGATCCGACCGTGGAGCTGGCCGGCAAGCGGGTCGCGATCATCGGCACCGGCGCTTCGGCGGTGCAGGTCATCCCGTCGATCGCGCCGGCGGTCGAGTACCTGACCGTGTTCCAGCGCACGCCGATCTGGTGTCTGCCGAAGCTCGACGGCCCGATCCCGACACAGGTTCGCAGCGTGCTCGGCCGCGTTCCCGGTGCGGCGTCCACCGCGCGGCTCGCCAGCCAGACGCTCGTCGAGATGGCGTTCCCGTTCGCGGCGCACTACTACGGCAGGCTTCCCCTCGCGACCGCGTTTGAGCGTCAGGCGCGCGCGTACCTGAAGTCCGAGATTCCTGATCCCGAGCTCCGGGACAAGCTGACACCCCGTTACGGGCTCGGGTGCAAGCGCCCGAGCTTCCACAACGAGTACCTGTCGACGTTCAACCGGCCGAACGTGCTGCTCGAGACCGACCCGATCGACCGGATCACAGCGACGGGGATCCGCACGCAGAGCGGCACCGAGCACGAGTTCGACGTCCTCATCCTCGCCACCGGCTTCAAGGTGTTCGACTCCGGCAACTTCCCCAAGTACCCGGTGACCGGGCGCGGCGGGATCGACCTCGAGCAGTGGTGGGCGCAGAACCGCTACCAGGCCTACGAGGGGGTGAGTGTCCCCGGGTTCCCGAACTACTTCCTCATGTTCGGCCCGTACGGCTACAACGGCTCGTCGTACTTCAACCTCGTCGAGACCCAGTCGCGGCACATCGTCCGTGCCCTCTCCCACGCGCGCTCCCACCGAGCAACGATGATCGAGGTCAGCCGCGAGGCCAACGACCGGTACTTCGCGGAGATGCTCCGTAAGCGCGGTCGCCAGATCTTCTGGCAGGCGAGCTGCGCCCAGGCGAACAGCTACTACTTCGACCCTCGCGGCGACGTCCCGATCCGGCCGGTGACGACGATCGAGACGATGTGGCGCGCTCGGCGCTTTCCGCTCGGCGACTACCGGCTCGCCACGGCGGCGACCCCGGTGCCAGCGTCGATGGTTGCCACCTCCGCACCCTGAGGACGTCACCCATCGTCGGTCACGCGGTCACGCGGTCACGCGGTGCGGGCACCGGAATCCCGGTCTCCCACGGGAGAACCCGACCGAACTGCACGAGCTCGCCGTAGAACGCGGGGTCAAACGACGGCGCGAGGACGAGCTTCACCGGCCACGATGCCGCTTGCGCCGGCGTCTGCGCGCTGCTCATGTCCTCAAACCACGGCCGGGATGCGTCCGTGTCGATGAGGCCGGGGCAGAGCGCCATGATGAGCCGGCCCGATGCGAGGTCGCCCTCCCGCCGCTCGCGGGCCAGCGCTCGGACGGCCGCGACCTGGCCGACCTTCGACGGGATGTTCAGCCACGCCCCGAAGCCGTCCTCCTCAGCGTGACCGGACAGCACGGATGCGCGCCACTCTGCGATCAGGGCGTCGACCGCGTCCAGGTCCTCCTCGGCGGCAGCGGCGAAGCGGCGCGCCGTTTGCTCGTCGGGCAGCTTGTCGAGCGTCCCGAGAGCGCTCGCGACGATGATCAGCCGCCCGCCGGGCCGCAGCCGCGGCGCGAACGCCCGCAGGATCGCGGTGGTCGCGACATTGTTCGTCTCGGCGACGGCGTCGACCTCGTCGACGGGGTCGGCGTCGGGGCTCATCCGCGCCGTCGCGTTCGAGAACACGATGTCGACCTCACCGAGTTCGTCGGCGAGTGCGGCGATCGCGCTCCCGTCACGCACGTCGAGCACGCGGCCCTCGACCTGGGCGACCGCGCCGCCGCCGGCGATGTCCGCCGTCGCAGCCGCAACTCGCTCAGGGTCGCGACCCGTCAGCAAGACGCGATCGGACGGCGAGAGACCGGCGGCGAGTCCTTCGACGAGCGCGCGGCCGAGACCCTGGTTGGCGCCCGTGACAAGTGCAATTCGTGAATGAGTCATGGGTTCACCGTAGCTCGCGGTGGCCATGTTTCAAACGAGAATAAGACACACGTAGTATGCGTAAGACGCATGACCTCGGACTTCTCGCCAACTGGGCTGCGGATCCTCCGGGAGGTCGCCGAGGCGGGGTCGTTCTCGGCTGCCGCCCAGTCGCTCGGATACACGCAATCCGCGGTCTCGCGGCAGGTCGCGGCGCTTGAGGCGACCGCGGGGCGACGGCTCTTTGATCGCAGCCGCACCGGCGTGACGCTGACGCCGGCGGGGGCGCGCCTGCTCAGCACAGCCGTCCGTGTCCTCGATGAGTTGGACGTCGCCCGCCGTGAGCTGACGGGGGAGACCGAGACCGTCGCCCGGCCAGTGCGCCTCGGCGCGTTCGCCACCGCGGCCGCCGGACTCGTGCCGCACGCGCTGGCGACCCTTCCGCCGCATCTCAAGGTCACGCTGCGGGAGGCGACCACGCCGGCGCTCACCCGAGCGCTGCGAGCCGGCACGCTTGACCTCGCGCTCATCGCCCTGCAGCCGCCGTTTCGCCCGCCTGACGCCGAGTCGCCACCACTTGAACTCACCCCCGTGTCCGAGCGTGAGCTCGTCGTCGGCGTGCCGGCCGGCCATCCGCTCGCCGCCGCGGGCGCCGTCGAGGTCGACCAGCTCGAGGGTCAAGTGTGGGTCGCGAGCCGGTCCGACGCCGGCGACTCGCTGCTTGGCGTGTGGCCAGGGCTTCGTGAGCGGGCGGACGTTCGCTACGTCGTGCGCGACTGGCTCGCCAAGTTGCAGATCGTCGCCGCCGGGCTCGCGATCACCACCGTCGCACCGGTCGTCCTCCGCGCGGTTCCGGACGGCGTGAAGATCGTTGCCGTCCGCGGTGAGCCGCAGGAGGTGCGGCGGCTCGTGCTCGCGCGCCGCCCGGGCCGGGTGGATCCCGCCGTCGCGCGCGTCGCCGACGCTCTGCTCGGCGCCGTTCGTTTGGATAAAGTGCCGCCCCGAGCGCCAAGCGCAGGCAACTGCTCACTGCTTCTCAAGCGTGCCGACGGTGACGTGGGGCCAGTGGATCTGATTGAAGTCGAGCATCACGAGCTGGGTGTACTGGAGCTGGTGCTTGTCCGGTTGCCCACCGGTGCCCGCGATCGTCTGAACCCAGAACGTGGCGTCGACCTGGACCGCCTTTGCGTTGCCGCCGGCCGGAATGTGGCTCGTCGCCAGGAACGCCGTGTTGGCCAGCCCGCCTCCGCCCTGGATCGGGTTGTGGGTCGTCGAAACGTGGAGGAACGTCCGGTTCTTCATGTGGGTGCCCTGCAGCGATGTGGTCAATGCGTCCTGGATGACCTTGTTCGGGTTCGTGACCATGTCCTGGGTCACGCCCGGGGCGACGAACCGGAACGGCGTGGGGATCGACAGCTCGAGCTCGGGAAAGAAGCCCGCAGCGGCGTTGAGGTCGGTAAACGGTGGCTGGTTGAAGAAGATCGGGAAGATGTTGTTGTTCGGGATGTGCGGCGGGCCACCCTGGAGGACCTGGGCGTTGCCCTGGGCCAGGATCACGGTGCCGTGCGGGATCGACGCCATCCGCACGACGGTCGGCGGCACGCTCGGGTCGGTCGTGTGCGGGACCGTCGCCCAGATGCCGGGCTCGATGTGCAGGCCGTCACCGGTGCTCGCTTCGGCGATCTGCTGCAGGTAGGTGAGGCCGAACATGTCGATGTCCGGGTTCGCAAGGCCGCGGTTCGGGATCGCCCCGTTGATCTTGCTGAAGACGAGCGTCTCATTCGTGCGGTTGAGCTCCAGGAAGCGGTCCTGGGGACTCGCAGGATGGTGGGGACGCCAGATCGCGTTGAAGCCGTGACCCTTCCAGGTGCCCTCAAGTGCGGCGAGCGCGCCGAGGGGATCTGCCTGCTGCGCGGCCACGTCGGCGACGACGTCGGCCGCGGCGTGGGCCTGCTGCGGTCCGCCCGCGGCGTCCGGGGCGGCTTCAGGACCGGTGAAACTGTCAGTGCCCGCGAACGCAAACCCAGGATCGGTCGAGATGTCAGGTGACACGGTGACTCCTTGTGAAAGGATGGATGTGAGTGGAGGTGAGGCGCATGGGCGGATTTCAGCCGAACGTCGCGTGCACCTTGAGATCGGGTGGTGCGACCGATCCGGGGCCGCCTTTCGGCTCCTGGCTCGTGACGACCGTCGCTGAACCCGGGTTCTCCGGGGTCGGCACGAGCTGGAGACCGACGGCGGTGAGTAGCGACTTGGCCTGATCTGGGGTCTTGCCGGTCAGGTCGGGAACCGGCCCGGCGAACGTGGCGGCGACGGTCGTGCCTGCGGTCACCGACTGGTTGGCACCCGGCGTTTGGGTGACGACTTGCGCGCCGTCGCCGGGCGTGGCTGGGTGGCTCTCAAGGCGCAGCGGCGAGGTCGCGATTGCCTCGTGAACGCCCGGGAGATCCTTGCCGACGAGGTCCGGCACGAGCGTCGTGCCAAACGCAGCGGTGAGGATGTCCTTGCGGGCCTGATCCGACGATTTCGAGGCGAAATAGAACGCCACCGCCGCGCCGGCGTTCGCCACCAGTCCGCCCACGAGCGTGCTCCGCAGCGTTGTGTCGTCAATCCAGAACGACAGCGCGACGAAGATGAGCAGCCCGCCGACGAGCGAGATCGCCAACCAGCTGCGCACGAGCGTCGAGTCGCCGGTTTCGGCGGGGGCGCCGGTCCCGGGCTGGGCGGCGGCAGTACCGCTCGGCTGCCGTTTGGATCCCTCGAGCCAGTACCGGCCGACGATCACCACCACGCCGGCGAGCACAACGAACGCGGCGATCACGGCAATCGACCAGGCCTTGTTGGCACCGGTGAGATGCGTGACCGAGGTCGTGGAGGTTGCGGCGAACGCCGGACCTGAAGAAATCATCGGCATCTACCCCCTTCACTTCATGTGTGGCACACACGTTGACGGCATGAAACCCCGGTGGTGCGGGTCGCCCTACGACGCGCACAACGAGCCTACGCCGCCACCTCACAGCGGTGTGTGAAATTTCTCCCACCTGAGTACCGGTCAGGACGTCACAGGGACAACGATGATGAGAGGTGAGTAGGAATAGGTAGCGCCGTCACCCCGGACGGCTCCTTTCGACGAGGAGCGACTTAGGGATGGAGCTCTTACGAACGGGACGGCGCGCGGTCGCCGGCGTGCGGCGCCGACCGCGCGGCCATGTCGTAGATGACTTGCGTCTTCGCGATCCGATCTTGCCATGCGCGGCGCTGCGGATCGCGCAGGATCGCGAAGAAGCCGAGCCCCAATGGCAGCAGACTGAGAATGGTGCCGAACACGCGTCGCGTGGCGCGCCCCAGGCCGAGCTCGGACGACCCGTCGTGCACGATCCGGATCGAGAGGAAGCGCATCCCCGGGGTCTGACCAGCGAGCGACCAGAACGTGGCGAACACGGCACCGCCCGCCAGGAAGCCGAGCACGATCAGGACCGCCACCGCCGGCGCCGATGGCGTCTTCCCGAAGATGCCGCCGATCACCGATCCGATCACGCCCGAGATGATCGAGTAGGCACCGAACAGCAGTCCGATGTCGACCGCGCCGGCGACCACACGCGTCGCCAGGCCGGCCTGATTGGTCTCCGCCTCGGCGGTGTTACGACGCACGAGACGCTCGAGCGTGTCGTCAAGGTCCTCGGTGATCTTGGTCAGCCGGATCCCGATGTCGGTGACCAGGCCCGCGCCCTGCGCCGTGATCGCGGCGCGGACCTCCGGCGCCTGGGCGACCCGCTCGACGAGCTTCTGGGCCTGCTCTGACTCAAGCACCTGCGACCACACCTGGTCCGCCGCATCTGACTCGAGCACCCGTCGGACGACGGCGGCGACCTCGTCGCTGCCCTGCTCGAAGTTCGCCGCGTGCTCCTCGACGGCACGCTCGATCGCTCGGATCACTGCCGGGCTGCGCAGTGCTCGGACGAGCGCCTCCTCGACCGCCTCGTTGAGTGCGTGGTCGACCCCGGTGACCTTCGCGACGCGCTCGGCGCTCCGCGCGCCGACCGACAGCAGCCGTGACGCCCGCGGCCGCTCGTCACCGGACCGCGCCGGCTGATAGCCGCGGCTGTTGCTGTCTGCGGGATGTTGGTTGTCACCGGCCACGCGTGCGGCGAAGTTTGGCACCGGACTCCCACCCCTCGGAGTGAATCTCCATTCACGTGCGTTTGGGGGCCCGCGGGACCGTGGCCGCTGGGGTCCGCGGGGCTGAGTTATGGTCTCGTGGTCGGAAGCCATGGCTCTCCTCGCGTTCCCAACGAATCTGGTTGGGTAGTGGCTACGCGTGACCGATGTTCTTGAACAAGCGTTAGCGGACGCCGTGGGGGCGCGCCACGTTGTCACCGACCCGGAGCTGCGTGCCACCTACGAGCGCGACTACACCGGTCGCTACGTCGGGCGGGCGCGGCTCGTCGTGCGGCCTGCGAACACCACCGAGGTGTCCGCCGTCGTGAGCGCGTGCGCGCAGGCCGGCGCCGCGGTGGTGCCCCAGGGCGGGAATACCGGGCTCGTCGGTGGCGGGGTGCCGCGGAGCGGAGAGGTGGTGATCTCGCTGACCCGCCTCGACACGATCGAGGAGGTCGACGCGACGCTCGGACAAGTGACGGTGGGCGCCGGAGCGACGCTCGCCGCGCTTCAGGAAGCGGCACGCGCGGCCGACGAGGACGCCGGGCTCGACTTCGCGGCCCGGGACTCGTGCACGATCGGCGGCGTCGTCGCCTGCGACGCCGGCGGGGCGCGCGCGCTGCGTCATGGGACCGCACGCGCCCGGGTGGCGGGGCTCGAGGCTGTGCTCGCCGACGGGTCGGTGATCTCGCGGCTCGCGGGGCTCACCAAGGACAACGCCGGATACAGCCTCCGGGACCTGCTCGTCGGTTCGGAGGGGACGCTCGGAATCATCACTCGCGTGCGCTGGAAGCTGACGGCGCGCCTGCGGTCCCGCGTCGCCGTGCTCGTCCCGCTCGCGTCCGCCGCCGAGGCCGCCCAGCTGCTCGCCGCGTTGCGGTCGGGCGCGCCGTCGCTGGAGAGCTGCGACTTCTTCCTCGATGAGGGACTCGAGCTCGTGCTCGCGCATCAGCGGCGCGAGTCCCCGGTCCGCCGGCGGGCGCCGGTCTACGTGCTCGCGGAGTGCGCCGCGCGCTCAGACCCGACCGAGGAGCTCGCCGCCGCGCTCGAGCAGGCGGGGGTCGATGACGCGCTCGTCGCCGACGACACCGCCAGCCGGGAGGGCCTGTGGACCCTGCGGGAGGGTCATACCGATGCGATCAACGCCGCGGGGGTGCCGCACAAGCTCGACGTCGGCGTGCCGCTCGGCCGGCTCGACGAGTTCCTCGCGGCTGTGCCGGGTGTCGTTGCCCGGGCGGGCGGAGAGCGGGTCATCCTGTTCGGCCACCTCGGCGACGGGAACGTCCACGTCAACGTGCTCGGCGCCGGCCCCGACGACACCCGCGTCGATGACGCGGTCCTGAAGCTGACGCTCGATTGCGGTGGAACGATCAGCGCCGAACACGGCGTCGGCGTGACGAAGGCCGCGTGGCTGACCCGGGCGCGCGGTGAGGCCGAGGTGTCAGCGATGCGGGCGATCAAGCGCGCGCTCGACCCGGACGGTCTGCTCAACCCGGGGGCCGTGCTCCAACGCCCTGACGGTCCATGACCGCGTTTGCCGATGTCGTGCGCGCATCCGAGGAGGTCTCCTCGACGCGCTCTCGTTCGGCCAAGGTGGGCACGCTCGTGGAATTGCTGCGCGCGCTCGAGCCCGACGAGATCCCGATCGCCGTCGGGTTTCTCTCCGGTGTCCCACGCCAGGGCCGGGTCGGGGTCGGCTACGCGACGGTCCACGGCAGCGCGGCTCCAGGCACCGCTCCGGGCGCGCCCGGCCCGAGTCTGTCGATCGCCGACGTCGACCACGCGATCGATGAGATCGAAGCCGCCGTCGGCGCGGGCTCGCAGACTCGGCGGCGGGCGGTGCTCACCTCGCTGCTGCACCGGGCGACCGAGCCGGAGGCGCGGTTCCTGCGGGAGCTGCTCACCGGCGGGTTGCGACAGGGCGCGCTCGCCGGGGTGATGGCCGACGCCGTCGCCAAGGCGGCCGAGGTGCCGACGACGCTCGCCCGCCGCGCGCTGATGCTCTCCGGCGATCTTCCGGCGATGGCGCGGGTCGCGCTGACCGAGGGCGAGGCCGGACTGCGGGCGGTGGGGCTGGAACTGTTCCGCCCGATCCTCCCGATGCTCGCCTCGACCGCGGCGACGGCCGCCGACGCGGTGGCGGCGTTCGACTGCGCGTCGGTCGAGTGGAAACTCGACGGGATCCGGATCCAGATCCACCGCCGCGATGAGGAGATCAGGATCTATACGCGGAACCTCAACGACATCACCGACCGTCTGCCGGGGATCGTGGAGGCGATCGCACGGGTCCCGGTCCGCGAGGTCGTGCTCGACGGCGAGGCGTTGTGGATGGGGCCAGAGGGTCCGGCGCCGTTTCAGGAGACCGTGTCACTGATCGACAGCGACGCCCCGCCGCAGGGGGTCGTCACGTTTCTCTTCGACCTGCTCCATCTCGACGGGTCCGATCTGCTCGACCACCCGCTGCGTGAGCGGGCGGAGCGCCTGCGGGCGATCGCTCCGGAGCTCGAGATTCCGCGCGTGTTCACCGACGATCCGGGCGAGGCGGAGCAGACGCTTGCCGCGGCGCTCGACGCGGGCCACGAGGGGATCGTCGTCAAGGACGCCGGATCGGGGTACGCCGCGGGGCGGCGCGGCCAGGCGTGGCGCAAGGTCAAGCCGGTGCGGACCTTCGATCTCGTCGTCCTCGGTGCGGAGTGGGGCCACGGGCGCCGTCAAGGATGGCTCTCCAACCTCCATCTCGGCGCGCGCGACCCGGCCACCGGTGACTTCGTAATGGTCGGCAAGACGTTCAAGGGGCTCACCGATGAGCTGTTGAGATGGCAGACGGACGCCCTGCTCGCGCGGGAGTCCGGCCGGCAGGGGATCGCGGTGTTCGTGCGCCCCGAGCTCGTCGTCGAGATCGCGATCGACGGTGTCCAGACCTCGACCCGATACCCGGGCGGGATCGCGCTGCGCTTTGCGCGGGTCAAGGGTTACCGCCCGGATAAGGAGCCCAGCGAGGCGGACGCGCTCTCATCGCTACAGGCGCTTGTGGGCGGCGGGGGGGAGCGGTAGCATCAGCCACCGTTCCGGGGCGGAACACACGGGCGCAAAGGAAGGGGTTTCGCATGGGCAGTGAGGGCATTGGTCGGCGGGTGCGGGGTGCCGGAGGCGGGGTCGCGTTGGCGGTGGCGTGTGCGCTTACGTGCACGCTCGCGCTCGCGTTTGCGGGGCCAGGGAGCGCCAAGAGTCGCGGCTGCCCGAAGCCGAAGTTCCTCTCCGGCCACCGGACCGCGCTCCGGATCACGTGTGCGAGCGAAGGCCAGCGGGGGGAGCTCGGTCACGGTCACCGCGATCTGGCCGCGGAACGCCGCGCTGTTCATCTACTTCACGAACAAGACGTGTGCGACGACGCACCGCAAGGCAAAGGCCCTGATCCGCAGCGAGGGCAACGAGGGGTTCGTGTTCGACGAGCTCCTGCCCGCGACCGGCGACCGCGGCTGGTTCACCGAGACGAGCGACGTCGTCTTCCGCGGCGGGCCTAACCAGTTCAAGACCACGTGCGCGATGGTGTACGCGACAAATGGGCGCGGCCGGATCGGCCGGACGCTCGTCCGCGCCAAGGCACGGCTCGTGGCCTGATCAAGACCGCTCTGAACCCGTGACCCTCCCATGGCGGACCCTCCGCGCGCTCGGGCCGATCCTGCTGGCGGCGGCCCTCACCATCGGCGTGCCGGGCGCGCAGGCTCGATCCAAACGGCACCAGCCGCGAGATCTCACGGCCGCCAGGGCGACCGCCATCGCGGACCGCGACCTTGGGCGGACGCTCCGCCACAGCGGAATCGCGTATCGGTGGTCCCGGCCGTTGCCGGCGAGCACGGTGATCGGCGAGGCGGGGCCGGGCGGGCTTGAGGCCGGGCGGACGCGCATCGTCGCCTCGCACGGTCAGACGACGTTCCTCACCCCGGTCAACCGGCGGCGGATCGGACACCGGGTGTGGGCGTTCTGGGCCGACCTCGAACCCGGGACGATGCTCCCGCACCCCGCGGTGATGCTGCTGCTCGACGCTCACAACGGCAGGATCGTCAGCGAGCGGGGGATGGCGGAATGGCCGCTCATCAACGGCCATCCGTGGGTTCCCTACGCGCCCGCGCGCGGGCGCGCGACCGACCCGCGGGGGCTGGGGACGCTCGTCGCTCACGCGGCCGCGGGCCCGCCGGCGCCGACGAGCCGGATCATCGAGATCGGCGACTTCGGCGATCCGCAGGCAAATATCGACTTCGCCGCCTGGGCGCGGTTTGCGAACGCGGCGACCGGGCGGCCGGTGATCAAGGCCGACGACGCCGCGAGCCTGCTCGCCGCGATCCGCGACGCCTACAACGAGGGCACACCCGACGTCCTCATCTATGCCAACGGTCACCAACTGACGCCGCCACCGTTTGAGACAACGTGGCCGAAGAACCTGCGGGATCGGTTCTGGGGCTGGTTGAACGACACGTTCGGCGGCACCCAGCCCGGTCCGTACATCTCGCTCGCGACAAAGACGACGTCGTTTCCGACCAACCTCCTCGGCCACACGTGGAAGACCAAGGTCATCACCGCCAAGGACGTCCGTGACGTGATCACGACCGCGAAGCGGCTCTACCCGGGCGTCAAGGTGACGACGGTCGTCGAGGCGTGCGGCTCGGGCAACTTCATGAAGTCCCTGTACGGCGTCAGCGACCGGGTGATCACATCGGTCGGTCCGAACGTCGATTCGCTGGGTCCGCCACGCGGCAACTCGGGCGCGCCGTCCCCGTTCTCGCAGTCGGTCATCAAGGACGTCTACGGCAAGTTGCTCGGCGGCAGCGGGACCGTCGGCAATGCCGCCGCCCAGGCCGAGGGGCAGATCACGGACGACACGCCGGCCGCCGCCGCCCAGCAGGAGCAGGGCAAGTTCGGCGGGCAGAGCCTCGCCGACGAGCAGCAGCCCCAAACCGACCAGCAGGTCACGGCCAAGCTCCTCGGCTGCCAGGCGAAGGACGCCTTCTTCGGCAACTGCAGCGCGCCGAAGGGCAAGGTCGCGGTCGACCTCGGGGTCTGGTTCACGACGGACGAGAACGCGTCCGGGACGATGACGATCGACCCGGCCGGAAGGACCGTGTCCTCGTTCGCCCCACCGCCCGCGTACGGGAACCCGGCGATCGGCGACATCTTCTTCTACGCCTCGCCCGGAGAGAAGATCACGGTCACCGCCAACCACGGCGCGAACTCCTACTTCGACGGGTGGCAGATCCACAACGGCGGCCGCTGCGACCCGCCGGAGGGGACGCCCTCCGGCCAGATCGGCGGCGGCTCACCCGGCGCGTGCGCGATCACAGTCGTGGATCCGTACGGCACCGGCAAGTTCTACGACGACGCCCACGCGTTCTTCCTCGCGTGCCCGCCGCCCGGCACGTTCTCGGCGCGCCTCGGCGCACAGCGGGACTGCCCCGGCGTGAAGACAACGCCCTAGTGGGGCCCGGTCGGGCCGCTACGCCCGTCGATCCGGCATCCCGAGGCGGTAGTGTCGCCCCCGCCGTGAATCTCCGCGACGTGGAACGCCGGGTGCAAAGGGAGCGTCAGCGCCGCCGATCAAGCGCGCGGGCGCGTGTGCTCGCCGGCGGCGCGCTCGTCGCGGTCGCGGCCGTGGTCGTCGCGATCATCCTCACGACCACCGGCGGTGGCAAGAGCTCTAGCTCCAAGCAGGCCGCCTCAAAACAGAAACCGACGACCACGCCGGCCGCGACGAAGCCGGGGACGGCTGCGATCCCGATCCTCACCTACCACGTCATCAACAGCGCGCCGGCGGGCAGCGGCGCGTCACCTGACCTGTACGTGCCCGGGACCGAGTTCTCGGCGCAGATGCAGGCGCTCAAGTCGGCGGGTTGGACCGCGGTGACGCTCGATCAGGTCGAGCAGTACTGGACGAAGGGGACGGCGCTCCCGTCCGGGAAGCCGATCGTGGTGACGTTCGACGGCGGCTATGCGTCGCAATACGTCAATGCGCTTCCGGCGCTCAAGGGGCTCGGCTGGAAGGGCGTCATCAACCTGCCCTCGAACGGGCGATCGCCGACCGACGGCGGCCTCACCGACGATCAGACGCGCGGGCTGATCGCCGCCGGGTGGGAGCTCGACGCCGGCGGCAACGACAGCCCGGACCTGACCGGGTTGAGCACAACCGAGATCGTGTCCGAGGTCAAGACTGAGCGTCAGGACCTCCAAACCCGCTTTAAAGCACCCGTCAACTGGTACAGCTATGCGTCCGGACGCTACAACGCGATTGTGACGGCGTCACTGAGCGAGGCCGGGTTCGTCGGGGCGACGACGAGTTCGGCCGGCTGGGCGAACCCACACGAGAACCGTTTCCGGCTCCCGCGGCTACAGGTCTCGGGCGGCACGAGCCCGACGGCGCTGATCGCGAAGATCGCCGCGGCCCAGTCGGCGCCGCCGCCGCCGGATGTCTCGACCGGCGTCTGATCCCTCCGGCGTCGGCGCTCGATCACCCGTCCAGACGCGGGACGGGCGGGCATCGGCCGAGTGTCCAGAGGCCTCGCTGCGCTCAAGACCGGTCCCCGGCGCGCCGACGAATGCGGACACCGGGGAACTCGTCCTGATGCGTTCGCACATATCACTTCGGATTGGGGCGCCGCCGGCGGTCAGACGGGCCGCGCTCGCGTGCGCCGTCTCGTTGATCACGTTGTTCGGAGGCGCCACGGCCGCCCGGGCGGATGACCTGCTGATCCTGGGCGGGGACAGCATCACGCTGTCAGGCAGCCATCAGTACGGGTTCGTCTACCTCGACGGCGACATGCGCCTCGACGGCGACACGTCGATCAGCGCGAGCTCGATCTACATCGGGCCGAGCGCCTACATCGCGACGTGCTTCGTCGCGGGCGTCGGCGACAATGGATGCACGAACGGCCGGTCGCTGACGCTGAGCGCGAGCGGCCGCGTCACGCTCTCCCCCGGCATCGATCTCACCGGCGGCACCGGTGCCCCCCGCAGCGGCGGCACGCTGCGCGTGAGCGGCAACCCGGTGACCATCGGCGGCGACATCACGACTGCCGGCGAGAGCGGCGGCGCGAGCGGCACGGTCACGATCCAGTCCGGGGGCGCGCTGTCGACCGGTGGGATCTACGCACCGAGCGCCACCGTCAGTCTCACCGCGAACGGGTCGATCGGCGTCGGCGGCGACATAGACACCTACGGCACGAGTTCGACTCCGCAGTACGACCCCACACGGCTGCAGTCCGCCGCGCCGGTCAGCATCACCTCGAGCGGCGGTGACGTGCGGATCGACGGAAACATCAACGCCGGCGGCCGTGACGCGCCGTCGGCCGGCAGCTTCAGCGGCGGCAACGGCGCGCCGGTGGCGATCATCGGCTCGACGGTCCGTACCGGTGCGATCGACGTGACCGGCGGCGGCAGCGCCGCGGCCGCGGGTGGGAGCTCGGGCACGATCGGGATCACCGCCCACAGCGCGCTGCACGCACTCGGCCGACTCGACGCGAGCGGCCAGAACAGCGCTGTCGGGGCACCGACGCCCGGCAGCCGCATCACGCTCCTGGCAAACGGCCCGCTGACCGCCGCGGGCGGAGCCTACGTCGACGGCGCCAGCGGGCCGACCGGCGGGTCCGCGGCCGGGACGATCAGCCTCAGCGGCGTCGGCGTCACCACCGGAGACCTGACCGCCCAGGGCGGCAACGGGCCGACCGGGACGGCGGCAGGAGGCGGCGGCACGATCGCCGTCACGTCCTCCGCCGGGGCGTCGCTCGGCAGCGTGCGCGCGGAGGGCGGGAACACGTACAACGGTGGCTACGGGGGCCACGGCGGCACCGTCACCGTCGACGCCGGGTTCGGCGCGCTCACCACGAGCGACGTCCAGACCCACGGCGGGTACACCGGCAACGGACCGGGCGCCGACGGCGGTCCGGTGAGTCTCGCCGCCCTCGGTGACCTCACTGTCGGCGGCACGCTCGACGCGACCGGCTCGGACGCCAACACCGCGACCGATCCGCCGCGCAACGGCGGCAACGCCGGCAACGTCCTGCTGCGGGCGAGCGCCGGGACGCTGAGCCTGGAGGGCGGCGCGTACGCGAACGGCGGCCGCGGCGGTGACAACCCGACGAACGGCCACCTCGGCGGTCTTGGCGGCCGCGGCGGCCGGATCGACGTCATCGCCCACGCGCTCGGACCGATCACCGCCATCTGGTCAGACGGCGGGGCCGGCGGCAGCTACGGCGCCAACCAGGGCCCCGGCGGGCCGGGCGGCCCGATCTTCGCCTGGACCGACGCGCCGCTGTACGACAGCCAGAAGGTTGTCAACAGCGATGGCGGCGACGGGAACCCGACCGGTCCGGCGGGCGAGCAGCACTCCGACAGCTCGCCGGCCACCCTGCAAGAGACCGGCGGGGCGCTCAGCTTCACCTCGCGCAGCCCCGACGCGCAGGGCTACCGGCTCCTGCGAAGCGTGAGCGGCGGCGCGCCGCAGACCGTCCTTCAGACGCGCGCGACGAGCGGACTGCGGCCGAGGATCCCGATCTGCGTCCCGGTGACGTTCACGGTCGCGGCATTCAACGGTGCTGTCGGGTGGACGTCCGATCCCTCCGGGGCGGTCACGTACACCCGGCCGCCGTCGGCGAGCCAGGGCTGCCAGCAGGCCCCGCGGCTGACCGCCGCCTCGACCACCCGTCGGTCGCTGAAGCGGCTCCGGAGCGGCGGCTGGCGAACCTCGCTCCAGGTCAAGACGAGCGGGATCGGCGCGCTCGCGGCCAGCCTCGAATCCCAGGGCGGGACGACCGGCAAGTCCAAGGGCGGCAAGCACCGGCACAAGCCAGCCGTGAAGCCCCACACGGTGCTCGCGAGCTTCACGACGACACTCGCCCGTGCGGGGCGGATCACGCTGCGCCTGCACCTCCCGGCGGCCGCCCGCCACACCGGGAGCTACCTCCTTCACCTCGTGACGACGTCGCCCACGGGCAAACGCCACGCGACCACCAACCTGACCCTGGAGATCGGCCCATGAGGATTCCGCGCCTGCTCATCCCGATGCTCGCGAGCGTGATCCCGCTCGCCGCCGCGTCGGCCGCGACGGCGGCGTCGTGCATCACGGTCGGCGTCTACCAGGACAACCCGGCACGCGGGTTGCCCGCGCTGCGGAAGAGCACCGGCCCCGGCCTGAGCGCGATCTCGACGTACCTCACCGCCGGCCAGCCACTTGACGGACAGCTGATCACGACGGCCAACCGCAATCACGCCCGGCTCGTCGTCACGTGGCAGCCGGACTCCGGGACCGACGGCGCGAACCAGCCGAAGTACCGGTTGACGAACGTCAGCAAGGGACGCTACGACGCCTCGCTGAAGACCCTCGCGCTCCAACTGGCCAAGGTGCGCAAGGGCGCGGTACTCCGCCCGATGCCCGAGATGAACACGCCGTGGTACGCGTGGTCCGGAACCGTGAACGGCAACACGCCCGCCCGGTATCTGGCGGCGTGGCGGCATGTGCGCAGCGTTGTCAGGCGTGCCCGCAACGGAAAGCGGATCGCGCTGCTGTGGGCGCCGTACGCCCAGAGCATTCCGGCCACCGGGGCCAATCAGATCGGCAACTACTTCCCCGGCGCCTCGCAGGTCGACCTCGTCGGCGCCAGCGCCTACAACTTCGGTGCCACGGCGTCGTTGTCGTGGAGCGACCCGGGCACGCTGTTCACCGCCGCCTACTCGACGATCGAGGCGATGGCGGCGAAGCCGTTCTGGATCGCCGAGACCGGGTCGACCGCGACCGGTGGCGACAAGGCCGGCTGGATCCGGTCACTGGCGAGTCTCCGCGCGACGTCGATGCCCCGTCTCGCGGGAGTCCTCTGGTACGACGTCTCCGAGCCGGACGGCGACTTCGCGATCCACGGAGGCGCGGTGACCAGCGCCTTCCGCACGCTGCTCAAGGAGGGCTGCCGATGAGACAACGGACGAAGCGCCGCCCGGCGAAGCACAAGGCCGCGCACGGGCGCAAGCCGCATCACGTTAAGAAAGCGAAGCACCGCCGGCACCGTCTCCATCTGCCGCCGAAGCGCTCGCGGCCGACGGGTCCGACGACGCCGCAGTCGCTGCTGACCGAGCCGATGGTCGACCGGTTGTTCTGGCGCGCCGGCTTCGGGCCGACCGCGCAGGACCGCGCCGCGTGGACCGGTAAGCCGCTGTCGGCAGCGGTCAACTGGCTGCTCTCGACCCCCGCCGGACTCTCGGGCGCGCCGGCGACGAACGGCGGGAACCCGCTTGACCCGACGGGCGACGACACCGACCTCGTGCTCAGCTGGATCGACCGGATGCTCCGCTCGACGAACCCGTTCGTGGAGCGGCTCACGTTCTTCTGGCACCGCCACTGGGCGAACT
Organism: uncultured Solirubrobacterales bacterium; assembly: GCA_963779695.1. Lineage (GTDB taxonomy): Bacteria > Actinomycetota > Thermoleophilia > Solirubrobacterales > Solirubrobacteraceae > Palsa-465. The sequence goes on along the minus strand of CAVZZH010000029.1, from coordinate 248,080 downwards.
CGCGCGATCAGGTGTCGCCGCCTCAGCTGCTGATCACGCAGAACAATCTGTTCCGCCGCTACGCCGACTTCAGCGCCAACCCGACCGCGAACTTCCGGAAGATGGCCGACGATGTGACCGTCGACCCGTCGATGCTCCGCTACCTGACCGGCGAGTCCAACGTCAAGGGGGCGCCGAACGAGAACTACGCGCGCGAGCTGATGGAGCTGTTCACGCTTGGAGTCCATGACGCCGGCGGCCACGCGAACTACAGCCAGAGCGACGTCGAGCAGCTCGCCAAGGCGCTCTCCGGCTGGCAGATCAACGACGACAACCCGGACGCCGTCACGAGCTACTTCAGCCAGTCGCGCTGGTACAACGGCCCAAAGATGGTGTTCGGCCAGTTCGGGAACTTCAGCTCGACCGACGCCGTCAACCTCGTCCTGTCTCGCCCGGCGCACCCGGCGTTCCTGATCACCGAGCTCTGGAACGAATTCGTCGTCGGCGCGCCGGACGCGGCGACCCTGAACCGGCTCATCTCGAGCTACACGAGCAGCGGCCTCCAGCTCAAGCCGCTGCTGAGCGCGATCCTGTCCCACCCGGCGCTGTTCGCCTCTCTCGATGAACCGAACATGATCAAGCCGCCGGTCGTCTACGTCGTCGGCGCGATGCGCGCCCTCGGCCGGTCGATCACGGATGACACCGCCTCTTCATACCTCGCCGGAATGGGCCAGGTGCCGTACTTCCCGCCGAACGTCTCCGGCTGGGAAGGCGGCATGTCGTGGCTCAACACGAACACCGCGCTCGCGCGCTTCTCGTTCGTCTCGGCGCTCCTCGCCGGCACGACGATCACCGACGTGCCCGGGGAGACGGCGGCGGCGGCGTATGACCGGGCCTACGCTGCGGCCGGTCGACCGTGGCTCGCCGACGGAACCCAGAGTGCATTGCGCAGCTTCGCCCAGACCGCCCCTTCGGCCGGAGCCAGTCAACGCAAGCAGCGCCAGCTCGCGCTGCGGGCGCTGATGCTCGCCGGCCCCGACGCTCAGGTGATGTGATGAGAGAGCCGCCGAGTGAGTTCCACGCGCTGAAGTGCGCCGACTGCGCGCGCTCGGACAGTCGCGTCACCGATCTGCGACCGAGCTCGCACGCCGAGATTCCCGTCGAGGCGCTCGGGGGCTTCCCGGACGGTCCGCCGCGGACGCGGCGCGGGATGGGGCGCCGCGCGTTCCTGCGGAGCGGGATGATCGGCGTCGCGTCGGTGTACTCGATGACTCGGCTGAGCTGGGACTCGATCTGGGACGCGGCCGCGGCCGATGCCGCTGCCGGGCCGAACAACGTGCTCGTGTGCATCTACCTCAACGGCGGCAACGACGGGCTGAACACGATCGTCCCGGTGTCCTCGGCCCAGTACTCGGCCTACGTTTCCAAGCGCGGCAACATCGCCCGCGCGCTCGGTCCCTCCAGTGGCGGGAGTGTCGGCACGACCGTGATGGGTGGGACCGGCGGCGCGCTCGCGTTCGCCAACCCAGGCGTGTCCGGCGGCGGCAACAACGGCGACTCCAAGGGGTTCGACACGCTCTACGGAGATGGCTCGGGCGGTGCCGGCTCGGACCTCGCGGTGTTCCCGGCCACCGATTACCAGCCACCGAACCTGTCCCACTTCGAGAGCCGTGACTACTGGTTCGCGGGCGCTCTCCAGGAGCTCCAGACCGGGTGGCTCGGTCGCTGGCTGGACAATTACGGCTCGACCGCGAACCCGTTGCAGGCGATCTCGCTCGACTCATCGCTGTCCAAGCAGATCCGCACGTCGAAGGCGCCCGTGTGCGCGATCGAGGACCTGAACGGCACGAGCTTTCAGATCCAGAACACGAGCTTCAACGTGAACAACCTCGTCGCGAGCCTCGCCGCCGTCCCAGCCGGGCCAGGCAACGACGCGTTGCAGCGCGCCCGCTCGATCTTCGGCGAGACCGTGAACGTGTCGAACCGGCTCCACGGCCTGAACGGCGGCGCGACCGGCAGCGGGTATCCGCCGAACTCCGACCTCTCGCGCAAGCTGCAGCTCGCCGCCACGCTGCTGAGCGCCGGGCTCGGGACGCGCATCATCACGATCGACTGGGGCTCGTTCGACACCCACGGTGAGCAGGTCGGCACCCAGGATCCACAGCTGGCGGTCCTGTCGCGGGCGCTCGCGGCGTTCAAGGCGGACCTGGCGACCCGGGGTCTGGAGCAGAACGTGGTGACGATGGTGTTCTCCGAGTTCGGGCGGCGGGTCGCCTCCAACGATTCCGCCGGCACCGACCACGGCGCCGGGGGTCTCGTGCTCGTCAGCGGATCGAGTGTGCGCGGGGGACTCGCCGGTGAGCATCCGGGCGTCACCAGCCTCGACGACGACGGCGACCTGCAGCCGATCACCGACTTCCGCACCGTCTACCAGGCGCTGATCGCCGAATGGCTCGGCGGCGACCCGAGGGCGATCCTTCCGGGTGGTCCCTTCCCGGGCGTGGCGCGGCATGACGGCGGCACGAGCCTGATGAAGTGATGCATCGCGGGCTCGCGCCCCTCGCCCTGGCGGTGGCTGCCGCCGCGTCCGTGCTGCCGGCGCAGGCGGTCGCGCGCCGCCACCGGCTCCACCTGCCGCCGGTCGACCTCCCGCACGCGCTGACCGTCGACGAGAAGGAGTGGGCGGTGCAGCCGTCCAAGACGCTCGTCGGCGCCGGCACGGTCACGATCAACGCGTACAACCGCGGCCAGGACAACCACAACTTCGTGATCGCCGACGCCGCCGGAAACGTCGCCGGCAAGGTGACGCTGATCCCCGGCGCGACGGCGACCGTGACCGCGAACCTACGGCCGGGCACCTACCGGTTGTTCTGCTCGCTCTACGCCGGGACACCCGAGTCGCATTACGTTCGTGGGATGCACACGACGATCACCGTCCGGTAGTGCACTGTCCGGATGCGTGCACTAGCCGCGGCCACCGCGGTTCTTCGGTTCATCTGACAAACGACTTAGGGATGTCGTATTCACGGGCGCGAGGATGGCGTCATGAAACATCCCGGTTACTGCCCCGACTGCGGTGCGCGGGTCACCCCGTTCGCCGCCGGATGCGCGCTCTGCGGCGCCGACCTCGATCCCAGGCGGTGGGACAACCCGCCGTCATGGGCTCAGCGCATGACGACGCGCCTGCCGCGGCTGCGCTCCGGCGAGTGGTTCAGCACCGCTGCGCGGACCCGTCCGCGTGCCCGCGTCCGCGGACGGCACTAGCGCAGATCACTGACCGCTGGTGCTCGAGGACTGACCCGCGCTTCAGCAGTGCGGGCGCGCGAGCGTGTTGCCCAGCGGCACGCAGAGCGTCTGACGCGCCGGTGCGCGCGTGCGGGCAAACGTCCAGCGCCACACGGCGCCGTTGTACCGGTGCGCCGTGGCCTCGAGCTCAAGCGTCTGACCGGCACGCAACGTGAACGCGCCGATCGCGGCGCGAACGTTGAACGTCGCCTGCGCCGCGGCGTAGGTCCGGGTCGCGAAGCGGCATTTGGCGCCGATACACCGCACGGTGACGGTGGCGTGCGCCGGTAGGCGCGTCACGCGGAGCGACGACAGGGTCGTCGTCGTGCCGCGGCGCGACCAGTTCGCGGACACGGCGGCCGGGTTGGCGAGGCCGAGCTCGTGCAGGCCCCACGGGGGGTTCGCGTTGACGACGCGACCGGGCCGGCAACTCGCCACGAAGCTCGCGAACCGGGTCGTCGGGCTGTGCGCGGTGATCGTGTAGACGCCGCGTCGGCACGTTCGTCCAGACGACGCCGCCATCGATCGGAGGACTTGGTCTGGCTCGGATCGGGGAAGACGTTCTGGTTGAAGTAGGTCGGCTTCGGGAGGGTGGGAGCGGCGGTGGCGGTGGCCCCGGCGACGCCGTGCGCGCCGTAGGCGATGAACCCGTCGTAGCTGAGGTCGCGCACGTTGCGGGTGTTGAACGTGGAGACGATCGCGCACGTCACGGGGTTGCCGTGGGCGTCGACGGGGACGTGGAGCAGCACCACGAGCCCGTTGTACACCGCATCGGTCGGCGTCTGGAAGTTGACGTTCGCGAGATCCTCGCCGTCGGTGGTGAACGTCTGCAGGTAGACCGTGTGGTAGCCCGGGTCGACGATGTAGGGCGTGATCCTGGCGTGGTTGGGGACGACGAGGTCGTAGCGGCCGTTCGTGCCGACGACGGCCTTCAGCTGCGGGAACTCGGCGACCCGGATCGTCGCTCCGGTGAGCAGAACGTGGACCTTGTTGAACTCGTACGCGGTTCCGCGCAGGTGGACGGTCTTCACCGCGGGCGCGCCGAGCGCCGAGATGGCACCGACGACGCCCACGGTGAGCGTGACGATGACGGACATGGCAAGGCGGGCCCTCATGGCGAGCCGAGGACCCTAGCGGCCCGGGCCGGTTGCATCATCAGGACCTCTCCGCAGCACCGGGCGAGGGGAACTACCGACTCATCGATCGAGCGTCGCCAGGTAGGGCCCGAGTTCCTCGGCGACCACCTTTGAGTCGGCCGGCCACGGCGGTGTCTCGTACACCTGAGAGCGCCATCCGAGCCCGGCGGTCACGTGCGCGGACAGATACAGCGGCCGTTCGCCGGTGAGCAGCATCCCGCGGATCTCGGGCGCAAACGGCGGCGGGCGCTCGCCGAACCCGGCGAGATGGGCGATACCCGCGGCCGCCGTGTCCGCCTGCTGGGCGCCGAGGCCGCCGTGCTTGACCGGGTAGGCGGTCGCGTCGCCGGCGGCGAACATCCGCCCGTCGCTGTCTTCGACCCGGCAGTAGTCGTCGATCGGGATGAACCAGCCGGGCCCGGCCGGGACCCCGGGGATCGCCGGACCGGTGACGCGGGGGAGGGCGACGACGAGGTCGACGTCGAGCTGGGTGCCGCCGAACGCCACGACCGTCGGTGACGGGACACGGGCCGCCGCGCCGGCGTGCAGGACGACGCCGGCATCGGTCAGTAACCGGCGAATCGCGCTGGCCGCGCCCTCGCCGAACGACTTCAGCGGGCGGCCCTCGGGCGTGACGAGGTCGGTGTGGAGGTCGAGGCCATGGGCGCGCGCGTGGGCCGCGGTGAGGAGCGCGAGTTCGTACAGCGGGACCGGCCACGCCGGTCCGTCGGGGAGCACGAACGCGATCCGGCGTACGGCGCCGGTCTCGACGCGGCCGATGACCTCCCGATAGCTCGCGCCGGCGTCGCGATCGGTGAAGGCGAACGCGTGCTCGAACGCCGGCGACTCGCGTCCGCCCACGGCGAGCAGCAGTGCGTCGTAGTTGAGATCGTCTCCGGTCTCGGTCAGGACCGTGTGGTCATCGGCGAATACGCGGGCGACCCGGTCGCGGATCCAGACGGCGCCGGTGTCGGCGACGATCCGCTCGATCGGATACCGCCGGACGTGTTCGGAGACAAACGGCTCCTGCACGGCGAGCGGCCGAAAGTGAAAGTGCTCATCCGGGCACAGCCAGTCCACCGCGACCTCGTCGCCCGCCAGGCGCCGGAGGTGCAGCAGTCCTTCAACGGCGGCGACACCGCCGCCGCAGATGAGCACATTGAACTCGGGCATGCCGTTGAGCGAGTGAAAATCCCAGTAGCCAAGTAAGAGCACAGCAGATTTGCCGTGCCGGCGTCGAGTGAGCTTGCCGGCTCAGGTCTCCGGCGCCTCCGCCGCTCAGGCGTGGGTCTTGTTAAACGCCGTCATCTCCTGGGCGACGATGCCCACGAGGTTGCCGAGGGCGACGTTCGCGTCGGCGAGGTGCAGACCCCACGTCGCGTCGGGGATCGGATGAAGATGCGCCGCCCCGGGACGATCGTGAATCTGCAGTACGTGGGCGTTGCCGGCGGACGAGCATCCGCCCGTCCAGGCGTTGCTGAACTGCACCCACGTCGTATGCACCGAGAACGCCGGGTAGCCGATTCCGGCCGACGCGAGTCCGATCGTCGACGTCGGCGCGAACGGCGCGCTCGGGAGCACGGTGCTCAGCTGCTGCGATCCCGGGTAGTCGCAGAGCACGCTCGTCCCTTTCGCCGGCGTCTGCCCGATGCCGCCGGAGGCGCGGCCGAACAGGGATTTGGCCGGGACCGGTGCGTTGAACGTGGAGAACGCGATCACGCACGAGATGCTGCTCGCCGTGCGGCAGCCCGGGATGTGCTTGAAATCGCCGCCCACCGTCTTCCCCGTCTTCACGAGCACGTTGCCCCCGAGGAGGATCGCCGAGACGAGGCGCTTGCGGAGCTTGGGGTTGGGATCGATCTGGGTGGCGATCAGCTTGCGCAGCGTCAGGCTGCCCTGCGAGTGGCCGATGAGGATGAACGGGCGGCCCTTGTTGTACGTCTTGAGATAGTCCTTCCAGCCCGAGAGCGCACTGGTGTAGCCGGTGTTGCCCATCGCCGCGGTGATCGTGTTCGTGCCCTTGAGCAGCTGCGTGAGCGTCACCTGGCGATACATCGGCGCGAACACTCGGCAGTACTGCGAATACCGCGCCGCCTGGTACAGCGCGATCGAGCGCTCCTCGGGATCGATCGAGAGATCGGAGTTGGCGGTCTTGTCGTCGCTGACCGTCGGGTAGACGTAGAAGCAGTCAAAGCGCGTCTTCTGGGCGCGGATGTGGCGGACGCCGACGGGCGTGCCGCTGTTTGAGAGGAGCGTCGTCGTCAGATCGGGCTTGCACAGGTCATGGGCCCGGGTGGCGTTGCACAGCCACACCGTCTTCGCCTGGGCCGAGACCGCACACAGAGCCAGCCCAAGCGTCGCCAGCAGCACGACACGTTTCATCCTCTTCTCCTCTCGCCTCGCACATCAATAAGAGACGCGCGAGGCGGAACGTATCAAAATGCGGCGCTAGGGAAGCAGCACGATCTTGCCGTGCGTCTTGCGATCAGCGAGCACCGTGAACGCCTCGCGGACGTCGCTGAGCGGATACGTCGCGGCGATCGGGATCTCCAGCTCGCCGGCGGCCGCGAGCTCGGCAAGCTCGGCGAGTTCGTCGGCCGTGGCGCCCGCGTGCGTGCCGCGCGTCTGGGCCCCGACGCGGCCGGCGGTCTCGTAGTCGATGATCGAGTTGATCCGCTCCGGCTTGACGCCGAGCTCGATCGCGAGGTCGACGTAGCCGGCGCCGAACGTGTCGATGAACGCGTCGACGACACCGCCGGAGGCTTCACGGATGCGCTCGGCCTGTCCGTCGCCGTACTCGACGGGGACGATGTCGTGTTCGCGCAGCCAGGCGTGGTTGGGCTCGCTCGCAAGCCCGATCACGGTCGCTCCGGTCCTGCGCGCGAGCTGCGCAGCGACCGACCCGACGCCGCCGCCCGCGGCGGACACCACGACCGTCTCGCCGGCGGTCGGCGCGACCGCCTGCACGGAGTGCAATCCCGCCATCCCGACGACGAACAGCGACCCGGCGACCTCCCAGGGAAGGTTGGCCGGCTTGAGCCTCACCTGATCGGCCGGCGCGACGACGAGCTCGGCCTGACTCGCCCGCTGCTCGGTCCAGCCGAGAACCTCATCGCCTGCGGAGACGTCGTGCACGCCGTCGCCCGCCGTGCGCACGATCCCGGCGAAGTCGGTTCCTTCGCCGGACGGGAACGTCGCCGGCCAGCGCTCGTGGAGATAGCCCTCACGGATCGAGATCTCCCCGGGGTTGATCGCCGCCGCCTTCACCTCGACGAGGACCTCGCCGGCCTCCGGCTTCGGATCGTCGACGTCCCGGACCTCGAGCACGTCGACACCGCCGTAGTGATCGAATCGCACTGCCTTCATCAGTCAGCTCTCCTTCAGGTCGTCGTTTTCGAACATAGCGATCGGCTCATCTCGGCTGGCGAGACCAAACGATCCGACGGGCCGCGCTTCACGACTCGTTCACGAGTCGCGGCCGCGGGCTTGCGAGGATGCCGCTCCGATGCGAGGACGCCACAGACTCCCGAGCCGGCTCCGGCCCGCGCTCGTCCGTGCGCCTGTCCGCGCGTCTGACCGTCATCAGCCTGGTCATCGTCGTGCTCGGACTCGCGGGCGTTGCCGTCGCGAGCACGCTCACGACCGGCGAGGTCGGTCCGTCGCTGCGGCTCACGGCGAACGGTCGCTTGTTGCATCCCGCCGGTCGGCTGACGACGGTCGGCAACTTCCCGACCGGGAGCGCGGTGGCCGCGGGTGGCCATGCGCTGTGGGTGACCGACTGCGGTCACGGTGAGGATGACGTCAAGGTCGTCAACCTGAGCAGCGGCAAGGTGATCCAGACGCTGCCGCTGCCCGGCTGCTACGGGGGGGTCACGCTTGCCCCGGACGGCGGCACCGCCTACGTCGGCGGCCTGCCGAAGGGCAGCTCGCCGACCGAGGGACCGACGAAGGGTGATCAGGGCGACGTCGTCCACGTGTTCACGGTGAACCCGAGGACCGGCACGGGCACCGAGCGCAGTCCGATCGGGCTGCCGGCGACGACGGGCGGAGGTGGGCGAGTCAACTCGCTCCCGCCGGTGTCCGGCGCCGGTACCGCGCAGCCCGAGGGCATCGCGGTGTCGCCGAACGGGCGCTACCTCGTCGTCGCGCTCAACGCCGCCGATCAGGCGGTCGTCGTCGATCTCCATACGGGAACGCAGCATCTTGTGAGCGCCGGCTCGTACCCGAATGGAGTCGTCTTCGACCGCGGCGGGAGCGCGTACGTGTCCAACGAGTACAGCGGCACGGTGTCTGTGATCGACCCGACGAGTGCGAAGGTGACCGCGACGATCGGCGGTCTCGGCGGCAGCCTCGGCGACCTCGGAAGCCACCCGGAGGGGATGGTCGCGGACCCGAAGCGGGGCGATATCTACGTCGCGGTGACGAACCGGGACCTCGTCGCGGTCATCAGCACCGCCGGCAAGACCGTGTCGAAGCTCATCTCCGTCGCTCGGCCGCAGGGGCTCGGGACGGCACCGGTCAAGCTCGCGATCTCCCCCGACGATGCCACGCTCTACGCCGCCGATTCCGGGGAGGACGCGGTCGCCGCGATCTCGCTCTCGAAGCGCCCCGCGGCGAAGTCACTGCGCAAGCGGCGTGTGTATCTGCCGCCGTCGGTCAGGTCGATCACGACGTACAACGTCAAGCGCAAGCGGCTCGCCAAACATCCGGCGGCCCGCTACCACCGCCGGCTGCTCGCCCTCCAGCATCGCTACCTGCGCGTGCGCACGACGCGGAGTTGCGCAGGACCGACGCGCAAGCAGGAGCTCGCCTACGTGAATGCCGTGCTGCGGGCGCTGAACGGCTCACGGACGCGGCGCGCGCAAGCGTTGCGCACGGCGGCCGCCCGGCTGCCGAAGACCGGCGGCTGCCAGATCGGCTACATCCCGAACCTGCCGGCGTACCGCCTCATCGGCCGGCTGCCGACCTCGGCGTATCCGGACGACGTGCAGACGACCCCGCAGGGTCAGCTCGTGTGGATCTCCGGCAAGGGCTTCGGCTCCGGACCGAACCCGACCTACTACTTCGGTGGCGCGAGGACACCGCTCCAGACGCCGCCGAACGCGTACGGCACGTACGTGCTCGACATGCTGATCGGCCGCGTCGGGTCACTCCCGGTGCCGACCGATCGCCAGCTCGTCGCCGACACCGTGATCGCGAACGCGCAGGCGCGGCCGAACAACCCGGAGGCGCGTCCGGCCGGGAGTCCGGTGCCGGCCGCGCCCGGACAGCCGAGCGGGCAGATCAAGCACGTCTTCTACATCGTCCGGGAGAACCGGACCTACGACCAGATCTTCGGCACCGACGCGCGCGGCGACGGGAATCCGAAGCTCGAGCTGTTCGACGACAACGGGGTGAGCGGGCCGACCGGAGGTATCACTCCGAACGCCCACGCCCTCACGCGGCAGTTCCCGCTGCTCGACCACTTCTACGAGGACTCAGAGGTCTCCGTCGACGGCCACATCATCACCGCGACCGCATACGCGACCGACTACGCCCAGAAGGCGACGGCGGCGAACTACTCCAATCGGCGCGGGACCTACGACTTCGGGATCTACCCGGTCTCGTTCCCGCCGAAGTTCTTCATCTTCGACCAGGCGGCGAAGCAGAACGTCTCGTTCCGTGACTACGGCGAGTACGTCGGCGCGATCCCGACGACCGCCGCGCCGAACCGGCCGGAGTTCGCCAAGGTCGCCGCCGGCCTTGACGCCACCTATCCGGGCAACATCTTCATCGGCTGCCTGTCGGCCGGGAGCATCCCCACCTGCACCCAGGACTCGGGCCTGTACAAGGGGACCGGCAGTCTCTTCGCCGGCCAATCCCGCTTCAACGTCTGGAACGCGGAGTTCCAGACGCAGGTGCTCACCGGCACGGTCCCGGCCTTCAATTACATGATCCTGCCGAACGACCACACGAACGGGACGACGCCGAAGGACTTCACGCCGCAGGCGATGATCGCGGACAACGATCTCGCGCTCGGCCAGATGGTCGACGCGATCTCTCATTCCTCGATCTGGCCGTCGACCGCGATCTTCGTCGTCGAGGACGATTCCCAGGACGGCGCCGACCATGTCGACTCGCATCGATCGCCCGGGTTCGTCATCAGTCCCTGGGCGCGCCACGGCGCCGTCGTCCACACCCGGTACGACCAGTACTCGATGCTCCGGACCGCGGAGTTGATCCTCGGCCTTGACCCGCTCGCGCTCAACGACGCGCTCGCAACGCCGATGTACGACGCGTTCATCAGCGGCTCGCAGTCCCCGAACGATGCTCCGTATGACGTGACGGCACCGACGTACGCACTGTCGACCACGAACGCCGCCACCGCCGCCGACGCCCGTCTGTCCAGCGAGCTGCCGTGGAACCGGCTCGACGCCGTTCCACAGGAGATCTCCGATGAGATCCTGTGGGCCTCGGCGCACGGCGCCCGTGCCGCCGCACCAGCCCCCGGGCCGAACGCGTCGCTTGACGAACATGACCGCGCCGTGATCGTCCGGAGCATCCTGCGTCAGACGCCGCGGGCGTTCCTCCAGAAGGTCACGCCGCGCAGTCTCCGCAACGCGCGTTGCCCGATCACCTGGGCGTGCCGCGCCTCGGCGAACGGCGAGCCGTAACGGTGCGCAGCGCGCCGGTGCGCAGCGCGCCGGCGCTCATGCGACCTGTCTGAGCCCGGCGCCGGTGAGCAGATAGTCCGCGGCGACATCCGTTGGATCGGATCGCAGGACGTCAAGCACGGCAGCGCCTGCCGCCTCAGGGGTGAGTGGCTCGCCAAAGCGCTGGAGGTAGTCCGCCTCCGACTGGCCGTTGCGCTCCGCGTACGCGCGGACCGCGGGTCGGCCGAGGTCGGTCAGCGGGGTGAGCCGGGGCAGCACGGTGGTGAACGTGATCCCGAGTCCGGCGCGCTTGGCCTCGTCCTGGGCGTAGGCCGTGATGAAGCGCTCCGTCGCCTTGGCGCCGGCGTAGCCGCCGCTGAGCGGCGAGCCCTGGAGCGCGGCGCCGCTGCTGATCACGATGACGCGGCTTCCCGCGCGGAGCGGCTTGCGGAGTGCCGCGCCGAGCCAGTGAAAGGCGATCTGGACGTCGGCGTGCCAGTTGACCGAGAACGCCTCCCAGGTCTGGTCTTGAAGGGCGGCGAGGTGCGGCGTCGCGCCCGCAACGATGACGAGTACGTCAGGGTCATACCGTGCGAGCAGCTCGCTCGCGGCGGCTCGGTCGGTGGCGTCGGCCGTCTCGGTGCGGATGCGGCCGTCGGTGGCGCCGCCGCCGCCCGCCAGCTCGGCGAGCGCCGCCCCGGTCCGGGCGACCGCGACGACCGGGGCGCCGGCCTCGGCCAGCGCGACCGCGATCCCGCGGCCGAGCCCGCGGCTCGCGCCGACGACGATCGTGGTCTTCTCAGAGAGGTCGTTCGTGGTGGTCATCCCGTGGCTCCTTTGGTCGCTTAACTGATCAAGACACCACGCGGTGCCGGAATCCATCGGCGATGTTGGGGTCGGCGCATGCGCCGACCCCCCGGTGGCGCATGAATGCGGCCCCCGCCCGGCCCCGAGCCGCATGCGGCTCGCGCGTCCTACAGCACGTTGAAGCAGCCGTAGATGACCGCGAGCGGGTTGACGACGCTCCGGCCGCGGGTGTCACGGAGCGACGCGCCGCCGACATAGGCCGGCGGGGAGGAGGCCTTGTAACAACCGTTGGACTGCACGCTCACGTCGTAGGCGACCGGGGTGTTGGTGAGCGGTTGCTGTCCGGCGGCGAGCACGATGTAGACGTTCATCGTGCAGGTCCAGTCACCCGGCCCGACCGCGGCCGTCTGCCGCTTGTTGCAGACGGGAAGGATTCGGTAGCGGGCGCTCGCCGGGATCGGATGGCCGAGGAGCTGCTGCTGGAGTTCGGTGAGACGGTGAAACGCCGGTCCGAAGCTCGCGCGCAGGCGGGGAGCGTTGACGCCGACCGGTCCCCAGTTCGACGCGAGCGCCAGGAACGCGATCACCACCGTGACCCCGGCGACGATCCGCGCCGGGAGCTGCCAGCCACCACGCCGCGCCACTCCGCCGGCAATGAACTCGCGTCGGCGAAGGATCGCCCAGGACGCCCCGAGGCTCGCTCCGATCCATGCCATGCACACGACCGCGGACACGACGAGCGGTCCGAAGAACGGGTGCGCTGCGAACAGTCCGTGCCAGGCGTCGAACGCCGTGCCGACGAGCAGCAGATGGACCCACACGCCGTTGCCGATCAGGGCAAGCAGCTGGGTGAGGACCGCAACCAGCACCGGACCGAGTACGCCGACGATGCCGTTGCGCGTGATGACCGAGAACAGGATTGCGAGGCTCGTGTACGCGAGCACCGGCAGGAGGCAGATGAGCCAGCTGACGACGACGAGCGCGAGCGCGTGCAGTGATGCGAGCGAGCTGCCGCCGAGGTTGACGAACCGCCCGCTCCCGACGACGATCAGCCCGGCCGCGACGCTCGACGCGGCGACGAGGGTCGCGAGCAGCATCGCCCACACCATCGCGGTCACGACCTTGCCCGCAAACACATCCTGGAGCGACTGCGATCGCGTGAGGATCGTCTTCCACGTGCCGTGCCGATCCTCGCTGGAGAACAGATCGCCCGCGAGCACGCCGGCGATGATCGGGAAGCCCCAGTTCGCCGCAAACGAGAGCACGACGAGCGAGAGGGCATAGCCCGAGGAGTGGACCCACGCCCCGAACAGGGCGTCCGCAGGGGTGCCGTGCTGGACCCGAGAGGATCGCTGCGAACGCAAACGGGCCGAGCACGCAGGCGAGCGCGAGCAGCCGGAGCGGCAACTGGGCGATGAGCTTGCGCTGCTCGACCGCGGCGGCGGCGCTCACGCGATCGCCTCCTCCGAGCGCGCCGTGTCAGGGGTACGCGGATCGGATCCGGTGAGCGAGAAGAAGAGCGTCTTGAGCGGGCTGACGAGCAGCTCCAGCCGGCGGACCGCGATGCCGGCCCGGCCGAGCGCGACCATGTAGTCATCGAGCGCGCCCGAGTCGACGATCAACCGGATCTCCTTGGAACCCTCGATCCGATCGGCCTCGATGCCCCGATGCTCACGCGCGATCGCGAGCGCCCGGGCGTTGTCGCTCGTGGCGAGCGCATGGACGGAGCCCGGCGCCTCGGTGTCGAGCCGCTCGGCGCTCCCGTCCCAGGCGACCCGGCCGGCGCGAATGATCGTGTACGAGTCACACAGCGCCTCGAGCTCCCCGATCAGGTGGCTGCTGAGCACGACGGCGACGCCCTCGGCGACGAGCTCGCGAAGGAGAACGCTGACGGCCTGCGTGCCCGCCGGATCGAGCCCGCTCGTCGGCTCGTCGAGGAGGAGCAGCCGCGGGCGCCGCAACAGCGCGGCGGCGATCCCGAGCCGCTGGCGCATCCCTGTCGAATACCCGGCGACCCGGTCCCGCGCCCGCGCGGCGAGATCGACCCGCTCGAGCGCGCCGTCGATGTCCACGTCGCCGCGCTCGTCGAGCCGCGCGAGCAGCTCGAGGTTCGCCCGGCCCGACAGGTACGGGTAGAACGCCGGCTCTTCGACGAATCCGGCGACTCCGTGCAGCGGACCGGCGGCGAGCTCGCCGCGCGGCTCGCCGAGCAGTTCGACCGTGCCCGCGTCCGGCGCGATGAGCCCGAACAGCGTGCGCAGCAGCGTCGTCTTTCCGGCGCCGTTTGGTCCGAGCAGCCCGCGCAGCTCGCCCGGCTGGACCGAGACGTCGACCGCGTCGAGCGCGAGGGTCGTCCCGTAACGCTTCGTGAGGCCGGCGACACGGAGGGCGGGCGGGGCGGGATCGGCGGCCGTCACGGTCGCCGAAGGGTAGCCTCGGCCCGCCGGGCGCCTGTGTCTGGGCTGTGTCTGGTGGCTGCGTCTAGGGAGCGGTCGACGCGGGCCCGGGCGCGGGGTGCGTCGAGAGCACGAGCGGCGGCCGCGGGTGCTGGGTGAAGTCGAAGTCGTTCACGAGGTCGCCGAGCATCGGATTCGACTCCCGGACGTCCGGGCGGGGGTCGGGCCGCCCGTCGGTCGCGGGGTCAAGTCGCTGGCCGCCGAGGAAGTCGTCCTCGATGAACTTGTTGTAGGCGTCGTGGCTGAGCGTCGCGTGATCGATGAAGCCCTTGCGGGCGAACGGGCTGATGACGATTCCGGGCACGCGCAGGCCGTAGCCGTTCAGGTCGATCTGCGGTGGGCGAACGTGGTCGTAGAACCCGCCCCAGTCATCCCACCCGAGGAAGATCGCGGTGTGCGGCCAGTCCGGGCTGTTCATGATCGCGTTGATGAGTCCGGTGACGTACGTTTGGCCGGCACTCACAAGCGCGGTCGGGTGCTCGGAGACCTTGCTGTTCGGGTCGATCCAGGACACGGCCGGCAGCGTCCCGTTCTTGGCGGCGGTGAAGAAGTTGCTGAGCGTCTGCACGTTGCCGAGCTGGTTGTCCTGGTGGACGGTCTCGAAGTGCGGGAGCGGGTTCCAGATCCCGGGGGTCTTGGCGTTCTGTGGGACCGGCGTGCAGGTGACCGCCTGGTCGTTCTCGCAGTCAGGCTCCGAGCCCTTGAACACGTAGTAGCCCCAGCTCACTCCGTTCTTGTGCAGCAGGTAGGTCATGTCGGTCCACGCGTACAGGGGGCGCTGGTCGAGCGCGGGCAGCTGCGAGACCGGGTTCGGGTTCTGCAGCGCGTTCGTACACGAGAACGGATCCGCAGGGTTCGTACAGAACGCCGACCACTCGGACACCTGATACAGGTGCTCGGGCAGGCTCCAGGACGAGTTCGGCTCGAACATGTGGTCCTGGAGCACGAAGTCGTGTGCATACGTCCAGTAGTTCGGGATCTCGCGCGCGTCGTGGTAGCCCATGGCGTCGTTGCACTTGCTCGTCTGCCCGGTCTTGCACGGGCTGCACACCGGGTTATCGCCGGTGCAGTTCGTCCCTGACTCGGCCTGCTTGACGAACCCATCCATGAGGCCACCGTCGACGTCGGCGGTGAACGCCGGCGCGCCGTGCGGACCGCCGAAGTTCTTGTCCGCGGGATCGTGGAACGGCGGCACGCAGCTGCTCGTCGCGGGATCCGGGACGCACACGCCGTGGGGGATCCCGTCGGCGCCCGGATACGTGCCGAAGTACGTGTCGAACGAGCGGTTCTCCTGCATGATGATCACCACGTGCTGGATCTTGTGGATCCCCGCGAGCACGCCGAGCAGCATCGGTGCGCTCGTCGCGCCGGCGTTCTTGTCATCGCCGGAGAAGGAGGCGCGCAGGACGTGGGCGCCACCGATCGTGAAGATGTGGGTGAAGCGGAACGCGGAGTGGCCGTCGAGGCGAGGCCGGGCGAGCCGCACCCAGCCGCGCGCCCTGTCGCTGTTCGATCGTGATGAAGTGGCCGCCCTGGCGTGGCATCACCTCGCCGGTGAACGTCGTCGTCTCTCCGGTGTCCGGCGTCGATGACGGGGTCATCAGCGTCACGAGCGCGCGCACGCGGAGGTGCACGGTGCGGCTGTGCTGGCGGCCGGCGATCACATACAGATTGCGGTTCGTGTCCGGGCGCAGCGTGAACGTGTAGTGACCGCTCGCGTCGGTGTGCGTGCGCGCGAGCCGGTGATAGCGCCGCTGCCAGGGCTGCCGCTGCCACAGACCGACCGTCGTGTGTGCCGATCCGGCGCCGTGGACCTGCCCGGTGAGGACGATCCGCTGGCCCGCGATGTCAGGGTTCACCGACGCGGCGATCGACGGCCGGGGAGGCCGGGACGGCCGGGCGGCGGCGGCTGCTCACCCCCAGGCTGAACATCGCAGCGAGCACGAACAACGACAGCGCGAGTGACCGGCGCATAAGCCACCTCCACCTTGGACGGACCTCCTTGCCCGCGCTAACCCGGCTACGCGGACGGAGTTGCGCCCCTCACGCAAGGTTCCGTCCGCATTGCGGACACAAGCTTGCGCCACGAGACTGAGCCGTCCGACGCCGGCAGACCGTCAGCGGGCGGTGCCGAACGCCGCGAGGATCTGCTCGGCGCGCCCGTCGGCGGGGTGGAGCATCGCGGGCAGCTCCTCCTCGAGGCTGCCGTGGAGGTGCCACTCGGCGCCGTGGCCGGTGACGAGGCCGCTGCTGGCGAGCCGGGCGAGTGCGTGCGACACCGAAGGTCGCTCGGCGCCGATCAGCTGCCCGAGGAGGTGGTGGGTGAGCGGCACCGGCAGCCGGACGCCGCCGGGCTCGACCTTGCCCCAGCGGCCGGCGAGGTGCCAGAGCAGGAGCGCGAGCCGGACCTCGAGGCGTGGCTGCGCCGAGATCGCGCGCTGAACGTCGAGGTTGATCGCGCGGCGGGCCGCGCGCCGCAGCAGCTCCTGGCTGATCGAGGGCCAGAAGCGGACGCGGCGAGAAAACGCTCCGTCGAGCGCGGCGAAGCGCATCGAGGACAGGGCGCGCCAGGTGACCGAGCAGGTCAGCAACCAGTCGCTGCCGTCGCCCGGGGCCTGGAGGACGTCGCCCGTCCCGACGAGCTCGACCGACGTGCGATCACCGACGCGGACGCTGAGGGCGAGTACGCCGTCGAGCACGAGCACGCCCGGGCCGGTCGTCGTCCGGTTGAGCCATGGCTGGAGCTGCACCGGGCCGGGATCGACGTCGAACACGAGCGCGGTGGCCGCGCCGCGGGCAGCGCGGCGAAGATCCGGAGCCACCTCGTCGGCGAGGTCAGGGTCGATGTCGAGCAGACACTTCGACGACGCCGAGTAGCTGCCGATGGTTCTGCGCTGCGGTCTCCCGGGCTTCGATTCGGCTGGCACTGAGCCTCCGGTCGTCTGCACATCCCTCCTCCCGGGACGCTGACCTGACCGAGCACACGATAAACCCGTGGGTGCCTGGCGCACCGCGGACGAGGTGAGCGCCTCCCGACAGAAGGCTAGTGGGGCCGTTAGCTCAATGGGCCGGAGGTTCCGAAATTCGCCAACGGTTGGTAATCACGATTACCGTCACCTGCGTTACCGGCCTTTCGACCGCTGCGGAGCCGGGTGCTAGAACGCGGCCTCGGGACTTCACCTGAGTGCGCGGAGAGGCTATGTGCCTGGCGATTCCAGGGCAGGTCATCGAGTACGTGGACGCTGCGAACCAGCTGGCGAAGGTTGATGTCGTCGGCGTCCGCCGGACCGTCAACCTCGGCCTCTTGGCGCTGGAGGACGGCGGCGTCGGTCCCGGCGATTGGGTGCTCATCCACGTCGGCTTCGCCATCTCAAAGATCGACGAGGAGGAGGCGAACGCGACTCGCGCGCTGCTCGAGGCGATGGGTGCGGAATACGAGCAGGAGCTCGAGGAGCTGAAGGCGAGCGTGATCGAGTGACGCCCGCCGCGCCCGAAGCGCCCGAAGCGCCCGCCGCGCCCGACGCGCCCGACGCGTTTGCCTGCATCACCGACCACGACGGTCACTGCATCACCTGCAGCGACGAGGCCCTGCCGATGACGGTCGTCGCGCTCGACGAGGAGCGCGAGCTCGCCCTCTGCGAGGCCGAAGACGGCTCCCGGCACACGATTGAGATCGCGCTGGTCGCCGAGGTCCGCCCCGCCGACTGCCTGCTGGTGCACGCCGGCACCGCAATCCAACGCCTCGGGCAGGCAGTCTGTTGAAGTTCGTCGACGAATTCCGTGACGCCGAACTCGGCCGGGCGGTGGCCGCCGAGATCCTGTCGCTCGTCGAGCCGGGGCGGCACTACAAGCTGATGGAGGTGTGTGGCGGGCACACGCACTCGATCTACAAGTACGGGATCGACGACCTGCTCCCGACGAACGTCGAGCTCGTCCACGGACCCGGCTGCCCGGTGTGCGTGATCCCGATGGGCCGGGTCGACGACGGCATTGCGATCGCGTCGGAGAACGACGGAGTCATCTTCACCTGTTTCGGCGACATGCTGCGCATCCCCGGCGCGGACGGGAGCCTGCTTGACGCCAAGGCGGCCGGCGCCGACGTCCGCATGGTCTACTCGCCGCTCGATGCCCTACGCATCGCCAAACAGAACCCGGACCGCGAGGTCGTCTTCTATGCGATCGGGTTCGAGACCACCGCGCCCTCGACCGCGCTGACGCTCAAGCGCGCGAAGGCGGAGCGGATCACGAACTTCTCGTGCATGTGCAACCACGTGACGATCGTGCCGCCGCTGCGGGCGCTGCTCGAGTCGCCGGATCTCCGGCTCGACGGGTTCATCGGACCGGGCCACGTGTGCACGATCGTCGGGGCGCGGCCGTTCGAGTTCATCCCGGCCGACTACGGCAAGCCGATCGTGATCGCGGGGTTCGAGCCGCTCGACGTGCTCCAGGCGATCTCGATGATCCTCACGCAGCTTGCCGACGGCCGCACCGAGGTTGAGAACCAGTACAGCCGGGTCGTCCCCTACGAGGGCAACCTCAAGGCGCTCGAGGTGATGGCCGACGTGTTCGAGCTCCGTCCCCACTTCGAATGGCGCGGGCTCGGGTTCATCTCGCACAGCGGCCTGAAGCTCACCGACCGCTACGCCGACTTCGACGCCGAGGAGCGCTACCGGGTGCCCGGCGTCCGGGTCGCGGACCCAAAGGCGTGCCAGTGCGGCGAGGTGCTCAAGGGCGTGATCAAGCCGTGGGAGTGCAAGGTGTTCGGCACGGCATGCACGCCGGAGCGGCCGATCGGCACGTGCATGGTGTCCTCGGAGGGCGCCTGCGCCGCGTACTACAACTTCGGCCGGTTCGCCCGCGAGCGAGAGGCGGTCTGATGTCCGCCCCGGTCTCCGAGCGCGAGCAGCGGATCCTCGGCATCATCGAGACCGCGCGGGGCAAGCGGGCCAAGTTCCGTGACGCACAGATCACGATGGCCCACGGCGCCGGCGGGAAGGCGACGCAGAGCCTGATCGAGGGGCTGTTCGTCCCGACGCTCGCCGGCGACACGCTCGCCGAGATGACCGACGCGGCGCCGCTCGAGATCGACGGCGCGCGGCTCGCGTTCACGACCGACTCCTACGTCGTCAAGCCGCTGCGATTTCCCGGTGGGTCGATCGGCGAGCTGGCGGTCAACGGCACCGTCAACGACCTTGCCGTGAGCGGTGCGCGCGCCGTTGCGCTCTCGCTGTCGCTGATCCTTGAAGAGGGCCTGTCCGGCCGACGACACTGCGGGCAGCAGGTCGAGGCGATTGCGCGCGCGGCCGCCGCCGCCGGGGTCGAGGTCGCGACCGGCGACACGAAGGTCGTCGAGCGTGGCCACGCCGACGGCATGTACATCAACACGGCCGGCATCGGTCGTCGCGACCCGCGCGGCGTCGCTCGCGCCGTCGGCGATCGCGCCCGGGGACAAGATCCTGCTCTCCGGGAGCGTCGGGGAGCACGGCACCGCGATCATGCTGGCGCGTGGGGAGTTCGAGCTTGACGCCGACGTCCGCTCGGACACGTGCTCGCTGTGGCCCGCCGTCGATGCGCTGCTCGGCGCCGCGGGCGAGCGGCTGCGCTGCATGCGTGATGCGACGCGCGGCGGCGTCGCCTCCGTGCTCAACGAGCTCGCCCGCGCCGCCGGCGTCTCGATCGTCGTCGACGAGGCCTCGGTTCCCGTCGCTCCGGTCGTATCGGGTGCGGCCGAGATCCTCGGGATCGATCCGATGTACATGGCGAACGAGGGCAAGCTCGTCGCATTTGTGGCGCCGGACGCGGCCAGCACGGCACTGGAGGCTCTCCGTGCCGTGCCCGGCTGCGAGGCGGCCGTCGAGATCGGGGAGGTTGGGGCCGACCCGCCCGGGCTCGTGCTCGTCAAGACCGGCTTCGGCGGCCGGCGCGTGATGGACCAGCTCGTCGGCGACCCCCTCCCGAGGATCTGCTGAGAGGTGCAGAACTGATGCACGAGCTCTCGATCGCCGACGCCATCGTCCAGATCCGTTGCGACACGCGGGCGGCCGGCCGGTGACCGCGGTCGAGGTGAGCGTCGGGCACCTGCGCCAAGTCGTCCCGTCGTCGCTTCAGTTCTCCTTCGAGCTGCTGACAAACGGCACGCCGCTCGAGGGCGCGCGCCTCGAGCTGCACGAGATCGCTCCGCGCGGACGGTGCCGCGAATGCGACACCGAATCGGAATGGAACGACTTCCCGCTGCGCTGCGCGCAGTGCGGCGGACTCGACCTCGAGCTGCTCGCCGGGGACGAGCTCACGGTCGACGCGCTGGAACTGGACGAACCGGATCTGGAAGAGGAACTCACGATCGAAGGGATGGCCCATGGCGGTTGAGGAGAAGGCATCCGGCGTCGAGGAGGTTCACATCCTGTGGATCTCGGAGGGGTTGAGCTGTGACGGGGACTCCGTTTCGATCACCGCGGCAGGGCAGCCAAGCATCGAGGACGTGCTCCTAGGGCTGATCCCGGGACTCCCGAAGGTGAACCTGCACAACAAAGTGCTCTCACCGACGCTCGGCGGCGAGGAGTTCCTGTTGCCGTTCCGGCAGGCCGCCCGCGGCGAGCTCGACGCGCCGTTCGTGCTCGTGATCGAGGGCTCGATTCCGAACGAGAAGATCAACGGCGAGGGCTACTGGACGTCGTTCGGCAACGACGAGGCGACCGGCGAACCGCTGCCGGTCAACTGGTGGATCGACCAGCTCGCGCCGAAGGCGTGGGGAGTGATCGCGATCGGCACGTGCGCGACGTACGGCGGCATCCACGCGATGGCCGGCAACCCGACGGGGTGCATGGGCCTCGCCGACTACCTCGGCTGGGACTTCCGCTCCGCCGGCGGCCTGCCGATCGTCAACGTGCCGGGCTGCCCGGTGCAGCCGGAGAACTTCATGGAGACGGTCGTCTGGCTGCTCTACCAGGCGGCGGGGCTTGCGCCGACGATCCCGCTCGATAAGGCGCTGCGCCCGCAGTGGATCTTCGGCAAGACGGTGCACGAGGGCTGTGACCGCGCCGGCTACTACGAGCAGGGCGACTTCGCCTACGACTACAACTCGCCGAAGTGCCAGGTGAAGATCGGATGCTGGGGGCCGGTCGTCAACTGCAACGTCCCCAAGCGCGGATGGATGAACGGCGTCGGCGGATGCCCGAACGTCGGCGGGATCTGCATCGGCTGCACGATGCCCGGCTTCCCGGACAAGTTCATGCCGTTCATGGACGCGCCTCCGGGCGGCGGGCTGTCATCCGCGATCAGCGGCACGTACGGACCGATCATGCGCAAGCTGCGCGCGATCACGAACCGCACGATGAACAAGGAAACCAAGTGGCGCCACAACCGGCCGGAGCTGACGACCGGTTACAAGCCGCGCTGGAACAGCTGAGCCACAGGCGAGAGGAGACACAATGGCAGTGCGGGAAAGCATCAAGCCTGAGGCAGGCAAGCTCGTCGACATGTCGTGGGATCCGATCACTCGGATCGTCGGCAACCTCGGCATCTACACGAAGATCGACTTCGACAACCGCGAGGTCGTCTCGTGCAAGAGCACGTCGTCGCTGTTCCGCGGCTACAGCGTGTTCATGAAGGGCAAGGACCCGCGGGACGCCCACTTCATCACGAGCCGGATCTGCGGCATCTGCGGCGACAACCACGCGGTGTGCTCGTGCTACGCGCAGCAGATGGCCTACGGCGTCAAGCCGCCCCCGCTCGGCGAGCACATCGTCAACCTCGGTGAGGCGGCCGAGTACATCTTCGACCACATCATCTTCCAGGACAACCTCGTCTTCGTCGACTTCTGCGAGCAGATGGTCAAGGCGACGAACCCGACCGTGTGGGCGAAAGCGGAGAGCACGGACGCGCCGCACGCCGACGTCCATGGCTACAAGACGATCGGCGACATCATGCGCTCGTACAACCCGTTCACGGGCGAGACGTACAAGGAAGCGCTGATCATGAGCCGGATCGGGCGGGAGATGATCTGCCTGATGGAGGGGCGTCACGTCCACCCGTCGACGATCTACCCGGGTGGGGTCGGCACGGTGCCGACGCCGACGCTGTTCACCGACTACCTCACCCGCCTGATGAAGACGCTCGACTTCATCAAGAAGTCGATCGCGATGAACGACGACGTGTTCGACTTCTTCTACGAGGCGATGCCGGGTTACGAGGAGGTCGGCCGGCGACGGATCCTGCTCGGCTGCTGGGGCGCGTTCAACAACCCGGACTACGTCGACTACAGCTACCGGAACATGAACGACTGGGGCAACGAGATGTTCGTCACCCCGGGCGTCGTCGTCGACGGCGAGCTCGTCACGACGAACCTCGTCGACATCAACCTCGGCCTGCGGATCATGCTCGGTTCCTCGTACTACGAGGACTGGACGGGCGAGGAGATGTTCGTCGAGCGTGACCCGCTCGGGAACCCGGTTGACCGGCGGCATCCGTGGAACCAGACGACGATTCCGAAGCCGCAGAAGCGCGACCTCGAGGGTGGCAACTACTCGTGGGTGATGAGCCCGCGGTGGTACGACAAGCGCACGGGGGAGAACCTGGCGCTCGACACCGGCGGCGGCGCGCTCGCCCGGCTGTGGGCGACCGCCCTCGCCGGCAAGGTCGACACGCCATTCGTCAAAGCGACCGGCAACAGCGTGCAGATGAATCTGCCGGCGACACCGACGTCGCCGGAGACGAACCTCGAGTGGAAGGTGCCGCAGTGGTCAAACGCGATCGAGCGTGACCGGGCGCGGATCTACTTCGTCGCCTACGCCGCCGGGATGGCGCTGCACTTCGTCGATCTCGCGATGAAGGAGCTGCGGGCCGGCCGGACGAAGGTGTTTGAGGATTTCGACGTTCCGGACGAGGCGATCGGCTGCGGGTTCCACGAGGCGGTCCGGGGTGTGCTCTCGCATCACCTCGTGATTCGCGACGGCAAGATTGCCAACTACCACCCGTATCCGCCGACGCCGTGGAACGGCAGCCCGACGGACTCCTACGGCACGCCCGGACCGTACGAGGACGCCGTCATGGGCCAGCCGATCTTCGAGGAGAACGATCAGGACAACTTCCGCGGCATCGACATCATGCGCGCGGTCCGGTCATTCGATCCATGCCTGCCGTGCGG
Organism: uncultured Solirubrobacterales bacterium; assembly: GCA_963779695.1. Taxonomy (GTDB): domain Bacteria; phylum Actinomycetota; class Thermoleophilia; order Solirubrobacterales; family Solirubrobacteraceae; genus Palsa-465. The sequence continues at coordinate 224,643 of CAVZZH010000029.1, read as the reverse complement.
CGTGCACATGTATCTGGGGAAAGGGAAGACCCTGCGCGCAGTCCATCAACCGATGTTCGGCGAGCACGGGTAGCGACGATGACGCTCGCGGAGGAACGAGCGCCGAGCGAGCTCGTCGGGGACGTCGAGCGCCTCCTGGCAGATCTCGAGGCGCTCGGCGACCCGGTCGCCGCCGAACGGGCGACCGCCGTCATGCAGGCGTTGCTCGAGCTCTACGGGGCGGGACTGGCGCGGATGGTGGAGGAGATCAGCGCCCGTGACGACGGGACCCTCGCGTCGGCGTTCGCCGACGACGAGTTGATCTCGCACCTGCTGCTCCTCCACGGGCTCCATCCGGTCTCGCTCGACGACCGCGTCCTCGGCGCGCTCGACGAGGTCCGGCCCTACCTCGAGTCCCACGGCGGCAACGTCGAGCTCGTCGACGTGGAGGAGCCGGTCGTGCGGCTGCGCATGCAGGGCAGCTGCAGCGGCTGCCCGTCCTCCAGCGTGACGCTCAAGCTCGCGATCGAGGACGCGATTCACAAGGCGGCGCCGGAGATCGAGGACGTCGTCGCCGATGATGTGACGCCGGCAGAACCCGCGCCGCTGCTCGCCGGCGGGCCGCTGCTTGAAGTGACGCAGGCTGGAGGCGACGCCGGCTGGATGACGGTCGGCGGGCTGCGTGAGCTTGACCGCGGCGCGTCCGTCGTGAAGGCCGTCGGCGGCCGCCCGATCCTGTTCCTCCGCGTCGCGGCCCGGGTGCTCGCGTACGGCAACCGGTGCGCCGGCTGCGGCGCGGCGCTCGACGACGCGATCGTGCGGAGTACGCGGTTGACGTGTGGAGGGTGCGGCAACCGGTACGACGTGCTGCGGGCGGGACGGTGTCTCGACGAGCCACAGCTCCATCTCGAGCCCGTCCCGCTGCTCATCGGTGACGACGACCTCGTGCGCGTCGCACTGGCGGCGCCGGTCTGAGGGTCCGCGTCCGATGACGGTCACGACTCGCGCCCCGCTCACCTCGCCGCGTTTGCGGCAGCTGGTCGCCCGCGGCCCGGCCGAGACCACGCAGCGCGCCGCCGCCGACCCCACCGAGGTGTGCGAGCTCTGCACCACTCCCGTCCCGCCCGAGCACCGGCACCTGATCGACCTCGACACGCGCGAGCTCGTGTGCGCCTGCCGGGCCTGCGCGCTGCTCTTCGACCGCACGGCGGCCGGCAACGGCCATCTCCGGCTGGTGCCCGACCGCCGTCTCGGGCTCGACGATTTCGTGATGGCCGACGAGCTGTGGGAGCGGCTGCGGATTCCGGTCGAGATCGCGTTCTTCTTCGCCAGCTCGCGGGCCGAGCGCGTGATGGCGTACTACCCGAGTCCGCTCGGGCCGACCGAGTCGCACCTGACGCTCGACGCATGGCAGGAGCTCGAGGGCGCGAACCCGGTGCTCGGCACCATGCAGCCCGATGTCGAGGCGCTGCTCGTCAACCGGGCGCGCGGCGCGCGGCGCCAGTGGCTCGTCCCGATCGATGACCCCTACCGGCTCGTGGCGGTGATCCGCACGACGTGGCGGGGCCTCACCGGCGGGAGCGAGGTCTGGCAACGACTCGACGCCTTCTTCGACGATCTCGACCGACGCGGCACGAGCCGCGGAAAGGACCTGACGTGAAAATCCCCAAGCTGTTCCCCGAGGTCAATCCCGAGCTGCCGTCGCACACCCCCGGCATCAACCAGGGCAACGCGAAGGGCAACTACGAACAGAACGCCGGGTTCAACCCCGACGGCACTTCGACGGCGGCCCGGTCGACCGGCATCGACGCGGGGAACCACGAGCCGATCGATCCGAGCATGCCGAACCTGTCCCCGGCGTAGCGCCCGGCGAGATGGCCGCGATCCCGCCCGTTGCGCAGCAGCACATACCGGCGCTGACGTTCGCCGTCCGCGGCGTCACGGCGGTCGAGCACGCGGCCGTGCCGACGCTCGACTTCGAGGTTGCGATCGGCAGCGGGGACGTGGCGGTCCGCTCGATTCTGCTCGACGTCCAGATCCAGATCGCCGCGCGCCAGCGCGACTACGGCGAGGAGGCGGACGCCGGGCTCGAGGAGCTGTTCGGGACGCGGGACCGCTGGGGGTCGACGCTGCGCACGCTGCCGTGGACGCGGACGACCGTCGTCGTACCGCCGTTCACCGGAGCGACGACGATCCACCTCAGCATCCCGTGCACGTATGACCTCGAGGTGGCGGCGTCGCGGTATTTCGCGGCGCTCCACGACGGGGAGGTCCCGCTCGAGTTCCTGTTCAGCGGCTCGGTGTTCTTCGCCGCCGCGAGCGGACTGCTGCAGACGACGCGGATCGGCTGGGATCAGGACGCGGACTACCGCATGCCGGTGACGGTGTGGCGGGAAATGATGGACCGCCACTTTGCCGGGAGCGCCTGGCTGCGGCGTGCGCCGGGAGGAGTTCGAGCGGTTGGCCGCCTACCGAGCGCGGCACACGCTGCGCAGCTGGGAGGAGACGATCGAAGCGCTGCTGGGCCGTGCGGAAGGTGAGGGCGATGGCGACGTCGAGTGATCCGATCCGGGCGATCGCCGACGCCGTGCTCTACGAGGGCTACATCCTGTGGCCGTACCGCCGCTCGGCGATGAAGAACCAGCGGCGCTTCAACTTCGGTGGCGTGTACCCACCCGAGCATGCGGTCGCCCACCCCGACGATCCCGATCGGATGCAGACCGAGGTCCTGCTCGAGGCCGACGAATCGGCGACGCTCGAGGTGACCGTCCGCTTCCTCCACATCGTCCAGCGCGGCGTGGAGGACGCGACCGGCCGGCGGGTCGACGCGCTGACAGTCGATGCCGAGCAGTACCTGAGCTGGGAGGAGGCGATCGAGCGCGAGCTCGATGTCCCGCTGCTGCGGATCGGCGGCCCGGGCACCGATCTCGACGTCACGATCGCTCCGGGCGACGAGCGCGAGGCGATCACCGACGCCGCCGGCCGCACCGCGGGTGCGCTGACGCGGCAGTGGGACCGACTTGACGCGCTCGTGTCGGTGTCGGTCCATCCCGTCCGGCAGCGGCTCTGGCGTGTCGCCGTGGAGATCCGCAACCGGACGTCGCTGCACCCGGCGCAGTCACGCCAGCGTGCGCTGGAGCGGACGCTGTGCTCGACGCACACCCTGCTTCACATCGACGGCGGCGCGTTCGTCTCCTTGACCGATCCCCCGGCGGCCCTCGCCGCGGTGGCGGAGGGCTGCCGCAACGTCGGCAGCTGGCCGGTGCTCGTCGGCGAGCGCCCGGACCGGAGCACGATCCTCTCCTCGCCGATCATCCTCGAGGACTATCCGCGCGTCGCGCCGGAGAGTCCGGGTGACCTGTTCGACGGCGGCGAGATCGATCAGATGCTCGTGCTGAACATCCTCGCGCTGAGCGACGAGGAGAAGGCGGAGATGCGGGCGTCCGATCCGCGCGCGCGGGAGATTCTCGAGCGCACCGAGGGGCTCACGCCGGAGCAGCTGATGGCGCTGCATGGGACGATCCGCGAGTTCGGGAGGACCCGGTGAGCGCCGATCGCTCCTACTGGGAGGAGCTGGAACGTCCGGGTCCGGACGCGGTGAACACGTCCGGAGGAGAGCTCAGGGCCGGCACGCGCGTGCGGCTGCATCCGCGCGCCGGTGGGGACGTGTTCGACATTGCGCTCGCCGGTCAAGGGGCCGTCGTCGAGGCGATCGAGCAGGACGTCGAGGGGCGCACGACGGTGGCCGTCGTGCTCGACGACGACCCCGGCCGCGACCTCGGGTTCGCCCGGCAGCCCGGGCACCGGTTCTTCTTCGCGCCGGACGAGCTCGAGGTGGTCGCCTCGGCACCGGAGGGCCAGATGCCCGCCGTGCCCCGGCGCATCCTCGTCGCCGGGATCGGCAACGTGTTCCTGGGCGACGACGGCTTTGGGGTCGCGCTCGCCGACCGCCTCGCTCGGCGGGCGCTGCCGGCCGGGGTCGAGGTCGTCGACTACGGCATCCGCGGGATGGACCTTGCGTTCGCGATCCTCGACGGGTACGACGCCGTCGTGTTGCTCGACGCAACACCACGCGGCGGGGCGCCGGGGACGCTGTACATCCTCGAGGTCGATCCTGATCAGGAGGCCGAGATCGTCAGCCCCGGGGGACACGGGATGGACCCGGTCCAGGTGATCGGACTCGTGCGCAGCTTTGGGGGGACGCTGCCGCCGACCTATCTCGTCGGGTGTGAGCCGTGCATGGCGCTCGATCCGGACTCCGAAGACATCGTCGCCTCGCTGTCGGCGCCGGTTCACGGCGCGCTGAGCGACGCGGTGGGACTCGTGGAATCCCTGTGCGAGGACCTCACACAGAACACCGTCGATATCAACAACAGGAGGTGACTCAAGTGGGCGAGATCAGGATTCCGGTGCCCGTGCTGCTGATCGCCGTCATCGGCGTGGTGCTCGTCGCGATCGGCGCGCAGCTGCCGGAGATCGAGCGGTACCTCAAGGTCCGTGTCATGTAAATCGTCGGTGGCCCGAGAGGAGCTCGCATGCACCGCACCAAGGTGAGGGTCGTCGAGGACGCCCTGGACGCCAACAACACGATCGCCCGGGCGAACCGGGATGACTTCGACCGCAACGCCGTCACGGTGATCAACCTCATGAGCGCGCCGGGAGCGGGCAAGACGAGCCTGCTCGAACGAACCCTGGCTGAGCCGCTCGGCGATGTCCGCGTCGGCGTGCTCGAAGGCGATGTTCAGGGCTCATACGATGCTGACCGGCTCGCTTCGCTCCACGTCCCGGTGACCCAGCTCAATACGGGCGCGGGGTTCGGCGGCGAATGTCATCTCGACGCCAATATGGTCCGCTCGGCGCTGCCGTCGCTGCCACTCGAGGACCTTGACCTGCTCGTGATCGAGAACGTCGGCAATCTCGTGTGCCCGGCGGAGTTCCGCGTCGGCGAGGACGTGCGGGCGATGGTCTGTTCGGTCACCGAGGGTGAGGACAAGCCGATGAAGTACCCGCTCATGTTCCGGGCGTGCGAGCTCGTCGTCATCAACAAGATCGATCTGCTCGACCACCTCGAGTTCGACCTCGACAAGTTCCTGTACTTCCTGGACCAGGTCCACCCCGGGGTCGAGCGGATGCTCGTGAGCGCACGGACGGGCGAGGGCATCGACGGCTGGCGGGACTGGCTGCTCGGGGTCACGAAGCGGGAGCGGGCGCTCGCGTGAGCGCGCCCGCGCTGTCGGCCTCGCTCGTCCCCCGGGTGGGGCCGCTCCTCGACGAGCGCCTCGAGGCTTCTCGCCGGTTCTTCGAACGCGAATCTGACCGGCTCGCGCGGGTCTGCCACCGGATGGCGGAACGGTTCGCCCGGGACGGGCGGCTGATCGCGTGCGGGTGCAGCCCCGCGGCGCGCTCGGACGCGCGCCACGTCGCGGTCGAGTTCGTCCATCCGGTGATCGTCGGCAAGCGGGCGCTGCCGGCAGTCGCGCTCACCGGACTGGCCGACGAGGTCGCGGCGAACGTCGCCACGCTCGCCGGCCCTGACGACATCGTGATCGCGTTCGACGGCCGCGGCTCGGCGGTTGAGGCGGCGCTGACGCGCGCGCGGGCGGACGGGACGCTGACGATCGCGTTCGCTCCGGTGGGCGCGGAATGGGAGCTCGTGCCCGACACCGACGACGGGTTCGTCGCCCAGGAGCTCGTGGAGACCGCCTACCACGTTCTGTGGGAGCTCGTCCACGTGTTCTTTGACCATCGCGGCTTGCTCGAGGGGCGCCAGGCGCGCCAGACCCACGACGCCGGCGCGTCCAGCTTCCTGTACCCGTTCCTCGCCGAACAGGAGGACAACCTCGACGCGGTCCTCGCGGATGTCCGGCGCTCGGCGCTGATGAAGTCCGAGGAGGTCGGCGCGCTGCGGACCCAGACGCTCACCGAGAACGGCGCGGGGCTCGCGGCGGCCGCGGAGATGGTGGCGCACCGTCTGACGAGCGGGGGCAAGCTGCTCGCACTCGGTAATGGCGGCTCGGCGACCGACGCGATGGACGTGGTCGCCGATTTCCGGCTGGCGATCGGCGACGGCGGGGCCTGGCCGGCGCTCGATCTCACCGAAGACACCGGGATCATCACCGCGGTCGCCAACGACATCGGGGTCGAGGCGATCTTCTCCCGTCAGGTGATCGCGTACGGTGCCGCCGGCGACGTGCTCCTCGCGCTGTCGACGTCCGGCAACTCGCAGAACCTGATCGCGGCGCTCGCCGAGGCCCGCCGTCGCCGGCTGCGGACGATCGCGATGGTGGGCTACGACGGCGGGCGGATCCTCGCCGAGGAGCTCGCCGATCACGTGATCGTGTCGCGCTCGGAGCACATCCCGCGGATCCAGGAGGCGCAGGCGAGCGCGTACCACGTGCTGCGGGAGCTCGTCGGCGTCGCCGCCACCGGAGGCTGAGCGGATGACCGCGCTGCGCAGCGGCCGGCTCCGGGTCCGAGCGCGCGTGCGCGGCACCGTGCAGGGTGTTGGCTTTCGGCCGTTCGTGTACCGGCTCGCGCGCGAGGAGTCGCTCGGCGGCTACGTCCTCAACGACCAGCAGGGGGTGCTGCTCGAGGTCGAGGGCAGCGGCGATCGGATCGAGCGCTTCATGGCGCGCCTCGTCGGCGAGCTGCCGCCGCTCGCGACGGTCGACGAGATCACCGCGGAGACGCTGCCGACGGCCGGCGAGGCGGACTTCCGGATCGCCGCGAGCAGCGCCGGCGGGACGCCCGACGCACTCGTCACCGCGGACAGCGCGACGTGCGCCGACTGCCTGCGTGAGCTGCTCGATCCTGCCGACCGCCGGTACCGGTATCCGTTCACGAACTGCACGAACTGCGGACCGCGGTTCACGATCGTGCGCGGGGTGCCGTACGACCGGCCGCTGACGACGATGGCGGGCTTTGCGATGTGTGAGGCGTGCCGCTCGGAGTACGAGGACCCGGCCGACCGGCGCTTTCACGCCCAGCCGAATGCGTGCCCGGAGTGCGGTCCACGGGTGTCGCTGCTCGCGGCGGGCGATCGGCGCGACCTCGCCGGCGACGAGGATCCGCTGCGCGTCGCCGCGCGGTGGCTCGCCGGTGGCGCGATCCTCGCCGTCAAGGGTCTCGGTGGCTACCACCTCGCGTGCGACGCGCGCAACGCCGTCGCCGTCGCCGCGCTGCGCGCCCGCAAGCACCGGGAGGACAAGCCGTTCGCGCTCATGGTTCGCGACGTCGAGGCCGCCCGCGGGTTATGCGTGCTCGGGCCGCTTGAGGAGCGGCTGCTGCGCGAGCCCGCGCGGCCGATCGTGCTCGCCCGGCGCCGTTTCGAGGCCGACGTCGCCGGCGCGGTCGCTCCGGGAGCGCCGGAGCTCGGCTGCATGCTCGCCTACACGCCGCTTCATCACCTGCTGCTCGGCGATCTGCGCGAGATGGCCGGCCGCGAGCCGGTCCTCGTGATGACGAGCGGGAACGTGTCCGATGAGCCGATCGCGTACCGCGATCCGGACGCGCTGGAGCGCCTCGTGTCGATCGCCGACGCGTTTCTCGTTCACGACCGCCCGATCCAGACGCGGACCGACGACTCGGTCGTGCGCGCCGCGGGGCTCCCGGCGGACGTGCCGCGGCCCGCGATCCTCCGTCGTTCCCGGGGATACGTCCCGGCGCGCCTCGGGCTCCCCGTCGAGTGCGGCCGGCCGCTGCTCGCCTGCGGCGCCGAGCAGAAGAACACGTTCTGCGTGGCCAAGGGCTCGCGCGCGTGGGTCTCTCACCACATCGGAGACCTTGAGCACGAGGCGACGCTGCGCGCGTTCCGGGAGGGGATCGACCACTTCGAGCGGCTGTTCGCGGTTGTGCCAGAGGTCATCGCCTACGACCTCCATCCCGGCTACCTCTCCACCGGCTATGCGCTCGAACGTGACGGCGTCCAGCACGTCGGGATCCAGCACCACCATGCCCACCTCGCCGCGTGCCTCGCCGAGCACGGGATCGACGCGCCCGCGCTCGGGCTGATCTTCGACGGCACCGGGTATGGGACCGACGGCACGGTGTGGGGCGGGGAGCTGCTCGTCGGCGACCTGCGCGGGTGCGAGCGGGTCGGGTCGTTGTGGCCCGTGCGGATGCCGGGGGGGACGGCGGCGATCCGCCAGCCGTGGCGGATGGCGTACGCGTGGGCGGCCGAGGCCAGGGGCGCCGAGGCGAGCGGGGCCACGGTGGGCGGGGCCGATGCCGGGCCCCCGCCGATCCCGGTGCACCTGCGCGGCCGCGTCGATGAGGCACGCTGGCGGGCGATGGCGGGCGTGGCCGCCAGCGACGCCGTCTCGCCGGTCACGACGAGCATGGGCCGGCTGTTTGACGCGGTCGGCGCGCTGTGCGGGGTCCGGGCCGAGATCTCCTACGAGGGCCAGGCGGCGGTCGAGCTCGAGGCGCTGGCGGCGACGGGTGGTGAGGGCGGCGGCGCGGCCTACGAGCTGGAGGTGGCGAGCGAGGTGGCGAGCGAGGTGGCGAGCGACGGCGACGGCGTGCGACTCGATCCACGGCCGCTGCTGCGCGCCGTGATCGCCGATCTCGATGCCGGGGCGGCGCCCGCCGATGTTGCCGCCGGGTTTCACGGCGCGGTCGCCTCGGGCGCGTGCGCCGCTGCACGCCGCGTCGCGTCCGAACGGGGGCTCGGGACCGTCGTGCTGAGCGGCGGCGTCTTCCAGAACCGGCGGCTGCTGGAGTCGACCGCGGCCGGGCTCACGCGGGCGGGACTCCGGGTGCTCGTCCCGGAGCGGCTGCCCGTCAACGACGGCGGGATCTCCTACGGACAGGCGGCGATCGCCGCGGCGAGCGCGTGGCGGTCGCACGTCGGCGCACGTGAGGCTGGTCCGCGGCCGTCGCCGCGCGGACGGGATGGTCCGCTGCAAACGTCGCCGCGGCGGTCGCGCCGTAGATCGCAGCGCCGCAGCCGCTCAGGGCTCGTCCGGAGCGGTGAAGCGCTCCTCGATCCGCCCCACGCGCCACACGACGAGTGCGATCGCCCACGTCGCCGCGAACAACCCGACGATCACGAATCCGGCGGTGCCCATGTTGAAGTTCTGCAGCCAGCCGGCGACCGCGCCGCGGACGCCGAGCCGGTCGGTGAGGAGGCCGCCGAGCTCGATCGTCCCGATGACGAGCGCCACGAGCACCGACAGCCCGGTGATCGTGATGTTGTAGTAGAGCTTGCGGACCGGCTTCGCGAACGCCCAGCCGTAGGCGAAGTTCATGAACGAGCCGTCCAGCGTGTCGAGCAGGGACATCCCGGCGGCGAACAGGATCGGGAGGCACAGCACGGCGAGGAACGGCGCCCCCAACGCACCGGCGCTCCCGGCCAGGACGAGCAGCGAAACCTCGGTCGCGGTGTCGAAGCCGAGCCCGAACAGAATCCCGACCGGATACATGTGCCACGAGGTCCGGACGCGACCCAGGTGGCGCCCGAGGAGGCGGTTCATCAATCCTCGCTGCTGGAGTTGACGCTCGACCTCGCGTTCGTCGTAGCGACCGTGGCGCATGCCGAGGAAGATCCGCACGACGCTGATCAGGATGATCAGGTTGAGGATCGCGATCGCGTACAGGAACGTGCCGGACACGGTCGTCCCGATCACGTTTGTGACGCGGTGCAGCTGCGAGGAGCCATGACGAACCGGCCCGGCGAGCGACCTCACGCCGGCGGCGAGCAGGAACGTGAGCAGGAACACGACCGTCGAGTGACCGAGAGAGAAGAAGAAGCCAACGCCGAGCGGACGCTTGCCCTCACCCATCAGCTTGCGCGTCGTGTTGTCGATCGCCGCGATGTGGTCGGCGTCGAACGCGTGGCGCAGGCCGAGCGTGTAGGCCGTGATGCCGGTCCCGACCGTGAGCGCACCGGTGGCGTGGAGCCGGTACCGGGCCGGCGCGACGATGAACAGCAGGATCCCGAACCCGATGACGTGCAGCGCGACGATGAGGGCCGTCATCCCACCGGCCCGCCGCCATTCCTCGGCGGTCAGTGAGTCCCGGACCTGCGCCGACCGAGCCCTGCCCGCCTGCCAGCGTCGCCGCGCGTTCACCGAAACCAGGTCGTCCTCTCCTCTCCGGCCACGCCGGGCCGTGCCTCGATCCCACATTATGGGTCGTCCCCCAGGGTGGCAAGGCCCCCGTAATCAGGAGCACACCGCGTTTTTGGGATTAGCCACCGGTCCAGGATCTGCGCTCGCGACTCGGGCCGGAGGGCCGGTTCAGAACGCCCACGGCGGAGGAACAATCAGACCGTCCGATGGCGCTCACCGATCATCCCGTGGAGGCGTTCATGGCTTGACGGGGAGGGGGCCGTACCACCCACGGAGGGGTTCGGCCGGGACGGGCGAGCACACGGCTCGCGGGCGTGTTGGCCGCCCGCGAGCCGTTGCTCACAGTGCGCGAGGCAGGCCACTGGGATGATCGAAGGGTGCTCGTGCATGCGACGACAGACGATCGCCGGCCTGAGGCGACTCCCCGGGAGGTCGCTCGGCTGCTCGTCGGCGCGCTCGGGCTCGTGGGGTTCTGGCTGAACGGGATCGGCCCAGCGCTGCCGCAGCTGCAGCGCGACCTGCACGTCAGCCGCGGGACGGTCGCGTTCTATCCGAGCGCGTTCGCCGTCGGCCTCGTCGTGCTCGGGGCGACCGCGCCGCGGCTGACGGCGCCCGGCCGCCGACACACCGTGTTCGTACTCGCCGTGCTCGGGCTCGGCGGCGGCGCGACGCTACTCGCGGCAGAGATCGTCCCAGTGCTGTCGCTCCTCGGGGCCCTGGTCATGGGATTCTCGGCGGCGGCCCTCATCGCGCTCGTGCCGGCGCTCGTGTCCGATGTTCGCGGCACCGGCTCGGCGGGTCTGCTCTCGCGAGCGAATGCGTTCTCCAGCGCGGCCGGTCTCGCCGCGCCGCTGCTCGTCGCGGGCGCGGTGGCCCTTGGGATCGGGTGGGCGGCTGGGTTCCTCGTCGTCCCGCTCGCCGGCGCCGTCGTGGTGCTGTTCATGCTCCATCAGAGGCAGTTGCCCGACGCCGAGCCGCCGCCGGCACCGCCGGCACCGCCGCGGCGGGCGGTCCTCGTGCGGCAGCGCCGCGTCACGAGGAGGCCGAACCGTGGCGGTCGTGGCTGAGCCTCGTGCTCGCGGTGTCGATCGAGTTCTGCATGGTGTTCTGGGCGCCGAGCTACCTGCACAGCGATCTCGGGCTGCGGACGGCGACCGCCGCGGCCCTCGCCGGCGCCTTCCTCCTCGGGATGGCCGTCGGCCGGGCGTCGGTCACGCCGATCACGCGGGTGACCGGCTCCGATGAGAGGACGATCGTGATCATCACCGGGGTGGTCGTGGCCGGCTTTGCGGTCTTCTGGTTCGCTCACGCCGCGTGGCTCGCGACGGTTGGCCTGCTCGTGGTCGGGCTTGCGGTCGCGCTCATGTACCCACTGACGGCCGCCCGCTACGTCGCGACCGCTCCGGCCGGATCCACCCGCGCGAGTGCCCGCGCCGCGCTCGGGTCCGGGGTCGCGATCGGCGTCGCACCGTTCGTCCTCGCGACGATCAGCGACGCGAGCGGGCTGCACGGTGCCTACCTGCTCGTCCCGGCCCTGTGCGCCGCGCTCGTCCTCAACACCTGGCTGCTCCACCGCTCCACCGCCGGCTCACGCAACCTTTCGTTCGAATAGCGAAAGGTTGCTTGCTCCTCGTCTCGCGGCCGACCAAGCAGACCACGTATGACCTCTGCTCGGGGTCGTCCGTCGTGCGGCTGTCGGCCGGCAAGGTGAAGACGGCGACGATCCCTGCGCCAGCGGCACGATCGTGATCGGCGGTGGCGGCCGGGGTCGCCCGCGGCGTGCGGTCAAGAGGGCGACTCGGTCCAGTTCACGATCACCGGGCGCACCGGCCCACTCGTCCTGGCTCGCGGATCGGCGACCGATCACACGTGGTGCGTCCGGAAGCTGGACGTTCGAGCACCCCGGCAGGCGCCTGCGTGAGCCTGCGGACCGGCATCCAGCCTCGCCTGATCGGACCGCGTCCCGCGTCCGGCTGCTCGACCCGCAGCGCGCTGCTACCAGGGTCCTCGTCCTCGCCAGGCATCCACCGTGGCGCTCTCGGGCCACCCATCCGAGACGCACACAAGCGGCGCGCGACGGTTACCGGCCGCCCCGGGACGGCCGGGCCGTCGGGCGTCTCCTCAGTAGCGCCCAACGCGCCACCGCGGTGCGGCGGCGGCGTTGATCAACCCGGCGTGGCTTGAGAGCTGGAGACCGATCGCCTCGAGGAACAGGACGACGTCCGCGTCCGGTTCCGCCGAACGCCGGCTCCAGAGCTCGATCACGCCAATCGCCTCGTTCTCGACCCGGATCGGCACGTACACGACGGACCCGACCCCGGCCGCAGCCGCATCCTGGAGCAGCCGGTCCTCGGCACCGTCGAGCGTCGCCAGGCAGGTCGCGCCGGGACGGGTGCGGGCCGCGCCGAACTCTGCGGCGGCGGGCTCGCGCCGGGCCTGCCACGTCTGCGTCTCAAGCGCCCGCAGCGACGGATCGTGTCCGGTCCACATGGCGACGCAGCAGAACGACGGGCGCCGCTCTTCCGGACACCATGCGACGACCGCGTCCCACCCGCCATGGGAGCCGAGCACACGGACGATCTCCTTGAGCGCGATCCGCCAATCCGACACCTCGGCGATCGCCTCGGAGACCGCGCGCTGGGCGGTTCCATCCCACGTCTGCCCGGCGGTCAGCCGGATGCCGGCGTTCGCCGCCGAGGTCGCATCGTGGAGGGCCGCCCGCAGGGCCGCCACGTCTTGGCGCTCGGCGGCGAGTTCGGCGAGCGCCGCCGCCGCCTTCTGCTGGGCGTCGGTGACGGCCGCGAGTGCCTCGGCAGTCCGGTCGCGCTCGGTGTGGAGCGCACCTTCGGCGCGCATTGCCCGCGACTTCTCGAGGTCAAGCGCCTCCCGCACGACCGCCGAGGACTGGAACTGAGAGCGCAGCGTGCGTATTTCGACCTGGGCTCCGTCAAGCTGGGCGCGGACCGCGTCAAGCTCGTCCTGCGTATCGATCAGTTTGAGGTCTGGACGGGAGATCGCGTCCCTTTCTGAGTCTGGGTCTGAGGCATGGTCGGATCGGAAATTGAGGGTGGCCACCTCGTTCTCATCGGCGGGCAGCCGACCCACTCCTGTCGCTGGCCACGTTTCTGGACCGATTACCGGTGCGGCGCCGCATCGCCAGCCGCCGCGACGCGGAATCCGTAGATCTCGCCTCGATCTGCGGCGAACCCCTGTTCCCGGACTCGGTGCGCGGCGGTACAACGGATTGATGCCTGACGGGCGCAGCCATACCGAAGCGCTGCTCATGCTCGAGCGCGACCACTGCGCCCGTAACTACCACCCGCTCCCGGTGGTGATCGAGCGCGGTGATGGCGTGTGGGTCCACGACGTCGATGGTCGCCGCTACTTCGACGCCCTGTCCGCCTATTCCGCACTCAACTTCGGCCACCGTCACCCGCAGCTCATCGCCGCCGCCGTCGAGCAACTCGAGCGGCTCACGCTGACGAGCCGCGCGTTTCACAACGATCAGCTCGGCCCGTTCTGCCAGGAGCTCGCACGGTTCTGCGGCAAGGACCTCGTGCTCCCGATGAATACCGGCGCCGAGGCGGTCGAGAGCGCGATCAAGGTCGCCCGGAAATGGGGCTACGACCACCGCGGCGTTCCGCGTGACGAGGCCCGCATCGTCGTCTGCGACGGCAACTTCCATGGCCGCACCACGACGCTCGTCTCGATGTCAAGCGACCCTGTCGCGCGCGGCGGCTTCGGTCCCTACACCGCCGGGTTCAGCTCGATCCCGTTCGGGGACGCGGACGCGCTCGAGGCGGCGATCGACGAGCACACGGTCGCGTTTCTCGTCGAGCCGATTCAGGGTGAGGCCGGCGTGATCGTCCCGTCGCCCGGCTACCTTGCCGCGATCCGGTCGATCTGTGATGCACACGACATGCTCCTCATCGCCGACGAGGTGCAGACGGGTCTCGGGCGGACCGGCAAACGCTTCGCCGTCGACCACGAGTCGGTCACACCGGATATCTACATCCTCGGCAAGGCGCTCGGCGGCGGGATCGTGCCCGTGTCCGCGATCGCGGCCGACGAGCGTGTCCTCAGCGTGCTCGGCCCCGGTGAGCACGGGAGCACGTTCGGTGGCAACCCGCTCGCGTGCGCGGTCGCCCGCGAGGTGATCGCGCTGCTCGAGGACGGCACCCTCGCCGAACACGCGGCCCGGCTCGGGGCGCAGGTCGCCGAGCGACTGCGTCGCCGGGCGCTCCCCGCCGTCACCGAGGTCCGGCAGATCGGCCTGTGGCTCGGCCTCGACATCGATCCGGTCGCCGCGAGCGCGCGCGAGGTGTGTGAGCGGCTGCTCGAGCACGGCGTTCTCTGCAAGGACACTCACGAGCGGACCGTCCGCATCGCACCGCCCCTCACCGTCCTGCCCGGAGAGCTCGATTGGGCGCTGGCGCGGATCGAGACCGTGCTCGCAGAACTCGCGTAAGTCCGGCCTTTGCGCTGACACACTTGACGCGAATGCCCTCGACGGCACTCAGACGCCGAGACCGAAAGGCGGGCGCCCCCGGCGGGGGCGAGGATCCCGCGCGCTCGTCTGCGGGCTCCGCGATCGCCGGCGCGGGCAACCGGCTCGCGGCGCTCCCCGGGAGCTGGCTGCTCGTTGCCGGAGCGGTCGTGTGGAATCTCATCAATCTCCGGGCGGAGACGTGGGCGGTCTCATACCTCGACGACAGCTCCCTGCATGAGCAGATGGTTCGCTTCGCGACCACGCAGCTGCGGGCGGGGCACTTGCCGCTGACGAGCTGGTTCCCCTTCCTGGGGGAGGGATCGCCGCACTTCCTGCACTACCAGAGCCTGCCCGCGATGCTGACCGGCGCGGTCGGTCTCGTGACCGGCTCGAACGTCGCGTTCCGGTGGTCTCTGTATCTGTTGTGGTGCCTGTGGCCGATCAGCGTGTATCTCGCGGGGCGCCTGTTCGGCTTTGGGAAATGGCCGAGCGCGCTCGCGGCGGCGATGGCGCCGTTCCTGATGAGCCCGATCGCGGTTGGCTACGAGCAGAAGGCCTACATCTGGGTCGGGTACGGCGTGTGGGCGCAGCTGTGGGCGTCCTGGACGCTGCCGTTGGCGTGGGGTTTCAGCTGGCGCGCGATCCGTGGGGAGGGGAGGCTGCTCGCCGCGGTCGTGTTCGTCTCGCTGACGACCGCCCTGCACTACGAGACGGGATACATGGCGTTCCTGCCGTTGCTGCTGTGGCCGTTCGTGGCCCGGGCCGAGCTCCGCCGCCGCATTGCCCGAGCGGCGGTGATCGCCGGTGGAACGCTGCTTGCGTGCGCCTGGGTGATCGTGCCGCTGATCGACCAACGTCCGTGGGCGGCGACGAACGAGTTGCTCCAGCAGACACCCCTGGTCAACGGATATGGGGCGGGCAAGATGCTCGAGTGGCTCGTCACCGGGCGGCTGCTCGACAACGGGCGCTTCCCGATCATCACCCTGTTCGCCGCCGTCGGGCTCGCGGTCGCGATCGCATCCTGGCGCCGCCAGGAGTCCTACCGCGCCCTCGTGCTCGTGTTCCTCGGCTGCCTGCTGCTCACGTTCGGGCGCACCACGTTCGGAGCCCTGATCGATCTGATCCCCGGCAACCGCGACCTGTTCTTCCGCCGATTCATCGGCGGCGTCCATCTCGCCGCCCTGCTGCTCGCGGGAGTCGGTGCCGCGTGGGTCGGCGCCCAGGCGTGGAACGGTGTGCGGGGCAGCGCCCGGCGCCTGTCGGGGCGTCCGCCGGGGGCCCCTGCGAGCGCATGGGCGCTGACGGCGCTCGCCTGCGTCGCGATCGTCGCCGTCCTGGCACCGGCGTGGTCGCAGTTGCACACACTCGACGTCCACAACGCTCAGGCGATCTCCGATCAACGACGCGCCGACGCGACACAGGGCGCCGACGTCAACCGGCTCGCGGCGATCGCCCGCCGTCGCGGCGACGGCCGCGTGTATGCCGGGTCACCGTCGAACTGGGGCACGACGCTCCAGGTCGGGGCGGTGCCGGTGTTCAAGTACCTCGAAAGCCAGGACGTCGACGAGGTGGGCTACACGCTGCGCACGGCGTCATTGATGACCGACCCGGAGTTCTTCCTGCATGACGGCAACCCGAGTAACTACGACATCTTCGGGATCCGGTATCTCATCCTGGGCAGTGGGCAGCGCCCGCCGGTCCCGGCGCGGCGCCTTCAGTCGATCGGCCCGTACGTGCTGTGGCGCACCCAGTCCGGCGGGTACATGCACGCCGGCCGCACGAGCGGCGCGATCCGGGCCGACCGCACGAACATCGGCTACCGCACGCGGTGGTTCCTGCGCTCACCGCTCGCGCTCAGCGGGGTCTTCCCGGCGGTGCGGTTTGAGTCCGGGCCGCCGCTCCCGGCGCCGCCGGGCGCCGCGTCCGCGAGCGCGACTGCCGCTTTGACGCCGGCGGTCGGCAGCGTCGTCGCCGAGCGCGTGGCGCTGACCGACGGCCGCGCCGCTGCGCGGGTCCGGATGCGAGCACCAGGCATCGCCGTGCTGAGCGCATCGTTTGACCCCGGGTGGCGGGCCACCGTCGACGGCAAACCGGTCCCAACCCGGATGGTGGCGCCGGCGCTCGTCGCCGCGGACGTCCCGGCCGGCACGCACGCGGTGACGTTTCACTATGTCGGCTACGGTGGCTACGCGGTGCTGTTCGCTCTGTGTGCATTGACCCTGATCGCGCTCGCGGTCGTCGATCGCCGCCAGAGGCGTGGCGCGGGCGTCTCCGGGCGCGCGGTCGCCGGTGCGGCCGCGGTCGTGCTGATCGGCGCCGTGCTCGCCGGCTGCAACAGCACTGCCTCGGGCGCGGCGGGAACCGGAAACACCGGCCGCGGAAACTCTGGGATCGGCGGCATCGGTTCGACGGGAGCTGCCGGGAGCACCGGGAGCACTGGGAGCACCGGGAGCACCGGGAGCACCGGGAGCGCGGGAGCACTGGGAGCACCGGCGGGAGCACTGGGAGCACCGGCGGGAGCACTGGGAGCACCGGCGGGAGCACTGGGAGCACCGGCGGGGCCGCGGGGAGCACCGGGAGCACCGGGAGTGCTGGGAGCACGGGCAGCATGGGCGGCATGGGCGCCGCCAACACCGGGAGCACGGGCAACACTGGCGGGAGCGTCGGCAGCAGCGGCAACACCTGACGCCTCCCCGTCCCACACCCTCGGCGCATAGGCGCTAGGTTTGACCGTGGAGCGTCGCCCGGAGAGCGAGGAGAGACAGAGATGCAGACGATGAGCCCACTCGATGCGTCGTTCCTACACATCGAGGACGCGGTGACGCACATGCACATCGGGTCGGTGGGGCTCTTCGAGGGTCCCCCGCCGGGGCCCGGATGAGGTCAAGGCGGCCGTTGCCAGGGACCTGCCGCTCGTTCCGCGGTACCGGCAGAAGGTGCGATTCGTGCCGCTCGCGCTCGGGCGCCCCACGTGGGTCGATGATCGGCACTTCAACCTCGATTACCACGTGCGTCGCACCGCGCTGCCCGCTCCGGGTGGGCACACCGAGCTGCGCAACCTCGTCGGGAGGGTCATGTCGCAGCAGCTCGACCGGAACAAGCCGCTGTGGGAGCTGTGGGTGGCCGAGGGCCTCGACAACGGCGGCTGGGCGGTCATCTCCAAGGTTCATCACTGCATGGTCGACGGCGTCTCGGCGACCGACCTGATGAGTGTGCTCCTCGACAGTGAACGCGATGCCACGCACGCGAGCGGGACCGATGACTGGGAGCCGGAGCCCGAGCCCAGCTCCGCCCACCTCGTCGCCCACGCGCTGCGGCTCCGCGCCGCGGATCCGTACGAGATCACCCGGACCGCCGTCGCCGCGGTCCGCGGTCCGCGGCGGGTCGCCCGGCAGGCGGTCGATGCCGCGCGCGGCTTCGCGAACATGCGCAATCTCCTCACCCCGAACTCCTACGGCACGCTGAACGGGCCGATCGGCCCCCACCGGACGTGGGAGTGGGCCCGCGCCCGTCTGTCCGACGTCAAAGCGATCCGGGCGCGGCACGGCGGCACGATCAACGATGTCGTGCTGGCCGTCATCACCAACGGCTTCCGGGAACTGCTGGAGAGCCGCGGAGAGAGCCTGAACGGCCACGTCATCCGGACGCTCGTGCCGGTCTCGGTGCGAACCGAGAGCGACCGGGGCGTGCCCAGCAACAAGGTGTCGGCGATGTTCGCGGAGCTGCCGGTGCACATCGACGATCCGGGCCGGCGCGTGCAGGCGCTCCATCACCAGATGCAGGACCTCAAGCACTCGGGCCAGGCCGTCGCCGCGGAGCGGCTGACCGCAATGGGGGGGTTCGCTCCCGGCATGCTGCTCGCGCTCGGTGGCCGGGTCGCGACCCGGCTGCCGCAGAGCAGCGTCAACACGGTCACGACGAACGTCCCGGGGCCGCAGAAGCCGCTCTACCTGGCCGGTCGCCGGATGCTGGAGGCGTTCCCGTTCGTCCCGCTCGGTGGGCACGTGCGCATCGGGGTCGCGATCTTTTCCTACGACGGCGGCATCAACTTCGGCGTGACGGGCGACCTCGACACCGCCGGGGACATCGACGTGCTGTGCCGGGGGATCGAGCACGGCGTCGAGGAGCTGCTCGGCCACCCGGCGTCGCCGGCGCCGAGCATGACCGCCGCCACCGCCGAGACCGAGACCGAGCCGCAGCCGGCCCCGTAACGCGTAGGACTCCAGCCGTTGGCACGGGCCCTCTCGCTGATCGTCGCGGCGCTGATCCTCGCCGCATCCGCCGCATCCGCGGCCGCCACGACGCGCGCGGCCGCCACGACGCGCGCGGCGGCCACGACGGCCGCGGCCGCAGGGCATCGTCCGGCGGGGCCGTCCCCCCACCGCAAGAAGCCCAAGCCGAAGCCGAAGCCGAAGCCGAAGCCGCCGAGCGTGACCACCGCCCGACCGCGGGCCGTTACCGCCACGAGCGCCGGCGTGTCCGGGCGGATCAATCCGAACGGCCACCCGACGACGTGGTGGTTCCAGTACGGACGGAGCACCCGGTACGGCGCCCAGACGCCGGGACGACTGGCCGGCGCGGGTCGGCGGCCGCGCCCGATCGCCGCCGCGCTGGGCAAGCTCGCGCCGATGACCACCTACCACTACCGCGTGGTCGCGTCGCATTGCCGCGGGTGTCGGTCGGGAACGAGCTTCGGGCGGGACGGCACGTTCACGACCGTCGGTTACGTCAACCCGGTGCTGGAGAACGGCGCCGGCGCCGACCCGTTCGTGCTCGTCGCGCCAGGTCAGACCGACTACTGGGCGTTCACCACGGGCGAGCGGTTCCCGATCCTCCACTCGACGGACCTGGTGCACTGGACTCGGATCGGGCAGGCGCTGGCCGTCAAGCCGAAATGGGTCGTGTCGAGCGGCGACTGGCACCCGTGGGCGCCGCACGTCGTGGAGAGCCCCTACGCGTGTCCGGGCACGACATCTGCGACCTGTTACGTGATGTTCTACACCGGGCTGAGCGCTCAGTTCGTCACGAACTGTGTCGCGGTTGCGACCGCGACGACGCCGACGGGGCCATATACCGATCGGGGTCCGCTGTCCAACGGGGTGCTCGATGCCGCGGGCCGGCCGATCGGGTGCGGCGACGACGCCGGCTACGGGATGATCGATCCGTCGGTGTTCACCGACCCGGGAACGGGCTCCCAGTATCTGTACGCGTCCGAGGACTTCGGCTGCGACCAGTCGAGCACGTCGTGCACGCGCATCAACAGCGCGCTGCGGCCGACGATCTCGGTCATCCCGCTGTCCACTGACGACCTGAGCGCGACCGGCCCGCGGACGCCCCTGCTCACCGGGGACCCGGGGACCTGGGAGGCGGTCGGCGTGTCCGCGGCGACCGTCGAGGGACCCTCGATGATCGTCCACGACGGGACCTACTACCTCCTGTATTCAGGCGGAAGCTGGCACACGAGCTACGGGATGGGGTACGCGACCGGCGCTGGGCCGACCGGGCCGTTCACGAAGTCACCGCACAACCCGATCCTCGCCCAGACGGGGCGGGTATTCAGCCCGGGCGGTGGCGACACGATCGTCACCGGGCCGCACGGCGGGAGCTGGCTCGTCTATCACGGACGCACCGCGCCGACCGCGGTGCGCACGCTCAGGGTCGACGCCTTCTCCTGGCAGCCGGCCCCACCGGGACCGGACGTGCCGACCATCGCCGGCCCCACGAGCACGCCTCAGCCGAACGTTCCGTAGGGCGTCTTACATTCCTCTTACAGGACCGCCGTGAGGGTCGCATGGCTGCCCCGTCTTCTCCTGTGTACTCGCCAACACAACAGAAGGGGCAGTCACGTGAAGCACACCATCACGAGGGTCGTCGGGAGCTCCGCCGCGGTTGCGGTGCTGGCGCTCGGCGGCGCGGCGGTGCCCGCCGTCGCGAAGTCGAAGCATCATCACCACAAGTCGCACGCCAAGCGACACACCACCAACAGCTCGAGCAGCTCGTCGAGCTCGAGCAACTCGACGGAGACGCCGCTGACCGGTGACACGCTGACCTCAGCGTCCAACGCCGCACTCGCGGCCGTGCCCGGCGGCACCGTCACCCGCGCGACGACCGAGACCGACAGCTCCAACAGCAGCGCGGCCTACGAGGTGCACGTGACGAAGTCTGACGGCACGCACGTCGTCGTGATCGAGGACTCGAGCTTCACCGTCCTCTCGACGACCGCCGAGACCGGCCATGGCAACTGCCACGGCGCGACCAGCGGAACCGGCACGACCACCTGACCAAGGCACAGACCTTCGCGTGGCGGCGCCCGAGCTCCCGACGGGCGCCGCCATCGAAGCCGCTTTCCGACGTTGCCCTTAGGCACGACGCCTAGGCTCGCCGACGGCAGGAGATCGAGCCCGCCCACCCGGACCGACCAACGTACCGAGGACCGCCGGCTGACCATGGGGACATTCACCGCACGACTTCATCCCACGCTGCCGGCGCCGCGACGCCTGATGCGCCTTCGGTCCGACGCGACGCTCGGGGAGCGATTCGCGGCCGGCGACGAGACCGCGTTCGACGTTCTCTATGAGCGCCACCGGGCCACGGTGCTCGCCGTGTGCATGGGTGTTCTCGGGTCACGGCACGACGCCGAGGACGCGCTCCAGGACTGCTTTGCGGCGCTGGCGACGACCCTTCAGGTCCGGCCCCCGCGTGAGCTGCGGCCGTGGCTGATCCGGGTCGCTCGCAACGCCGCGATCGACATCGCGCGGCGCCGGCGCTCCGGCGAGTACGCAGGCGACGCGGCGCTTGATCGGGCGGCGCTGCCGGACCCCGCGCCGGCGGAGCTTCAGGCGGTGCTGCAGGGAATCCGTGAACTGCCAGAGAGCCAGCGGACCGCGCTGCTGATGCGCGAGCTGGCCGGACACACCTACCGTGAAATTGCCGACTCTCTCCACATTGAAGAGGACGCCGTGCGTGGGCTGATCGCCCGGGCGCGGATCGGACTGCGTGACCATCGTGCCGCCACTGAGCTCCCGTGCGAGCAGGCGCGGGAGGCCGTGGCGGTCGATCCTCATCACCTGCCGGGTGACCGCACCGTGCGCCGCCACGTGAAGAGCTGCGCCGGCTGCCAGGCGTACGCGCGGATGCTGCGTGACGACGCCAAGGCGCTCCGCGGCCTGATGCCGCTGTCCGGAGGCTCGATCGCCGCCGGAGGCGCCATCGCGGGCGGCCTCGGAGCCAAGGGCGCGCTGCTCGGCGGCGCACTCTCACAGGCGGGTGCCGCGTGCGCGGTGTCGGTGTGCGCGGTCGGCGGGATGGCTCTCGTCGCCCCGAAGCTCCCGGTTCTCGACACCGCTCACCGCGCGGCGCCCGCGGTCCACCGCGCGAGCCTCTCCCACACCTCCCACACCCAGCAGCAGCGCCACACGACCTTTCGTTCTGGCTCCAACCCGTCCGCCGCGGCGTCCACACTGCCAGTCGGTGTGACTGCCGCCGGCGTCGGCTCTGCTGCGGGACAGCATCGGCTGTCCGGTTCCGGGACCGGCGCCGGCGGATCACCCACGAGCGCTCGCTCGAGCGCCGGGCGGGCCGCCGGGCACCCCGATCGGCTGACGGGAACGATGACCGGTTCGCGACCGATCACCGCCAATCAGGGGCCGGCCCCGTCTCAGTCGCCATCGACCTCCGGTGCGTCCCGGACCGCAACCGGGCCTGACGCCGGCGGTTCCGGGGGCGGGCGACACGGTGCGGGCTCGCAGCCGTCATCGGGGAACGGTGGCGAAAACGGGGCCGGCGGCACGGACACCAACCCGTCAGGTTCGAGCAGCCCACAGACCTCGATGCACGACCGCTTCGATGGCGGAGGCGGGCAGTGGCCCACCGGTGGCTCAGGCTCATCCGCATCGGCCGCGAACCCGAACACGAGCTCGCCGAGCGCTCACTGAGCCCGCCGGCAGCGGCGATGGCGGTATCGTCCGCGCCGTGGGACGCACCACGGGGCACAGCGTTGTGATCGTCGGAGCCGGGCTCGGCGGGATCGCCGCCGCGATCGAGCTCGGACGCCATGGGTTCTCAGACATCACGCTGCTCGAACGCGCTCCCGATCTCGGCGGCACCTGGTACTACAACAGCTACCCGGGCGCCGCCTGCGACGTCCCGAGCCACCTCTACTCCTACTCGTTCGCCAAGCGCCGCGACTGGTCGCGGCTGTGCTCGCCACAGCAGGAGATCCTGGACTACGTGCATGGCGTCGCCGACGAGCAGGGGATCACCGAGCGGATCGCGTTCAACACGACCGTGAGCGCGTGCACGTGGGATGACGACACTGCTCGTTGGACGGTCACCAGCGAGGACGGCCGCACGTGGCCGGCCGACGCGGTCGTGCTCGCCACCGGCCAGCTCCACCAGCCCGCCTTTCCGGCCATCCCCGGCCGCGAGCGGTTTGAACGACACAGCTTTCACTCCGCGGCCTGGGATCACGACTACGACCTGACCGGCAAGCGCGTCGCGGTGATCGGCACCGGCGCGAGCGCGGTCCAGTTCGTCCCTGAGATCGCCGACCAGGTCGCCCACCTCGACGTCTTCCAGCGCACGGGCAACTGGTTCCTGCCGCGGCGCAACCGCCCGTACCCGGCGCCGGTCCGGGCGATCATCAAGTACGTCCCCGGCGTCCAGGCCTACCGGCGGCGGTTCATCTACAACTACGGTGAATCGCTGACGCTGATGATCCGCCACCCGCGGACGCTCGGGCGCGTCGGCCGTCTGCGCTCGACCCTGTTCATGCGCTCACAGCTCAAGGATCGGGACGTACGCCGCGAGGCCTGGCCGGACTACACGTTCGGATGCAAGCGGGTGTTGTTCTCCTCGCATTTCCTGCCCGCGTTGCAGAAGCCGAACGTCAGCCTCATCAGCGAGCGGATCACGGCGATGACGCCGACTGGGATCGTTACTGCCGACGGGGTGGAGCACGAGGTGGACTGCGTCATCTACGGCACCGGCTTTCGCACCAACGACTTCATGTTCCCGATGGAGATCACCGGGATGGAGGGGCTCACGCTCGCCGAGTCGTGGGCCGGCGGGGCACACGCCCACCTCGGCATGACCGTGCCCGGATTCCCGTCGCTGTTCGTCATGTACGGGCCGAACACGAACACCTCCGGCGGCTCGATCATCGTCTACGAGGAGGCGCAGGCGGCCTACATCCGCCAGGCGCTGCAGTACGTCCGCGACCATCGGGCGGCGGCTCTCGATGTGCGCGCCGAGGTGGAGGCGGCGAGCGACCGGGAGACCCAGGCGGCGTTCGCCGGCACCGCATGGACGCAGTGCGACTCCTGGTACCGCGACGACCAGGGCCGGATCGTCGCCAACTGGCCGGGCTACATGCGGCAGTACGAGCAGCGCCTGAAGGTGTTCGCGCCGAGCGATTTCCGGCTCGTGCCGGCGCCGGCCCGCGAGCGCACGCTCGCAGCAGCCTAGCGCGCCGCGCGCGGCGGCAAGGTTTCGGCAACCGGGCGGCAACCCCCGGACAACCGCCGCCAAGGGGATGGCAAGGCGGCCTCGGGATCGTGCCGCCCATGCTCAATCCTGACTCCATCATCACCTCCGCGGGCATCGACCCGCATGCCGGCTCGCCGGCGACGTTCATCCATCCCGGCGACGAGGGCTACGACGCGGCCCGCGCCGCCTTCAACCTCGCGACCGACCAGCGGCCGGCGTGCATTTGCGTGGCCACCGAGGTGGCGCACGTCCAGGCAGCGATGGCGTACGCCCGCGAGCACGGTCTCACGGTCGCCTCCCAGACGACGGGGCACCTCAGCCAGACGCTGCCGTCACTCGAGAACACGCTCCTGCTGAAGATCAACCTGCACGACGGAGTCGTCGACGTCGACCCGTACGAGCGCGTCGCCCACATCAAGGCGGGTGCGCGCTGGGGCGACGTCGTCGACGCGGTCGCGCGGTACGGCCTCGCGGCGATGCACGGCTCGAGCCCCAGCGTCGGCGTGATCGGCTACCTGCTCGGCGGCGGGCTCTCGTTCTACGGGCGCCGCCACGGACTCGCCGTCAACCACGTGCGCGCGTTCGAAGTCGTCACGCCTGACGGCGTCGTGCGACGCGTCGATGCCGACCATGACCGCGAGCTGTTCTACGCGCTGCGCGGCGGCAGCGGCGGCTATGCGGTCGTCACCGCGGTCGAGATCGGGCTGCTTCCGTACCTCGAGGTGACGGGCGGGGCGCTGTTCTTCGAAGCCGAGGATGCGTTCCGCGTGCTCCGCGCTTGGCGTGACTGGACGACCGACGCGTCCGATGACATGACGACGACGTTCCGCATCCTCTGCCTGCCGCCGCTGCCGGAGGTGCCAGAGCCACTGCAGGGACGGCCGACCGTGTGCGTCAACGGTGTCGCGCTTGAGGGTCCAGGCAGCGCACAGCAGCTCGAGCAGCGCCTCCGGGCGGTGGCGACACCGATTCTCGGCGGCTTTGCCGCGATGCCGAGCGCGGCGGTCGCGCGCCTGCACGGCGATCCGGAGGAGCCGGCGCCGTTCATCGGCGACGGATTCCTGCTCGACAGGCTCGACGACTGGGCGATCGACTCGTTCCTGCGGCGTTGCGGGGTCGGGGTCGCCGCTGCTCGCGGCCGAGCTTCGGCACCTCGGTGGCGCGCTCGCGGCGCCACCGTGCGGCGCGGGAGCGCGGGGGCATCTGGAAGGCCGCTTCCTCGCGTTCGGCGTCGGCGTCCCGGGCGCTCCGGCCTCGGTCGAGCAGCTCCACGCGTTCCTGGACGGCTACGCCTCGGCGCTCGAGCCGTGGGCGACGGGGACGCGATTCACGAGCTTCGCCGAGCGTACGAGCTCGCTGAAGACATGCGTGCCGGACGCCGCGCTCGAGCGGCTGGCACGGATCAAGCAGCGGGTCGATCCCGACGGCCTGCTGGTCGCTTCGCACCTTCCCACGCAACCGTAGAACGACCGACCCGAGACAGGGAGACAGATCATGTTGAGACGCACACTGGTAAGCGGGGCGCTCGCCGTGGCGGCTGTCGCCGCATTGCCGGCACTCGCGCCCGCGGCAGGCGCCCCGGCCGGGACGCCCACGCGGACATTCGACGTGTCGGTCGAGGGCGTCCAGACGACGACGTTCTGGGCCGCGCATCCGCAGCACAGCCACTGCGATCAGGCCGTCCGGGGCACCGGGTCCGAGCGGGTCATCTTCACCTCGAAGCGACCGGAGGCGATCGTCGCCCGGCGGTACGGACAGAACTTCGTGTCGTTCGGCGCGGGCACGCTCGGGGACGACGAGGTGGCGGTCCGGGCCAAGGTGACGCGGCACCGAGCGGTTGTCACCCAGCCGCTCGACCCGCGCTGCGAGGGCACCGGGGGTACGCCGACGCCGCCGGCAAAGCCCGACTGCGGGACGAAGCGCACCCAGTTCGACGTCGCGGTCGGATGGTGGCCGTCGGCGCCGGCGCGCGGGATCACGCTCGACCGCGGCGCGGTGATCCCACCCGGGCAGATCTTCAGCAACTGTCCGGTCCAGGGTGTCACCTTCCCTGACCTGCTTACCGACACGAGTTCGCAGCGGCAGATCGTCGCCCGCATCCCAGCCGGCGACCTGTTCAACCCGGCATTCCGCAAGCACATCGTCATCGGCAGCGGCCGCTTCGTGTCAAAGACCGCGGAGAGCGGTTACACGACCCAGATCCGCTGGACCGTCTCGCTCACCGCCCACAAGCACTAGTTCGACATACCGCGAAAGGACCCATCAGTCATGCAGCTCACACGCAGACTCATCACGTCCGCCGCCGCCGCGGGGTGCCTGCTGGCCGGCATCACCCCGCCGCGGAGGCGGCTCGGACGACTCAATCGAGCGTCCGCGCCGCCTCGCCGGCGAGCGACGCGGCGCCGCACGCGAGCGCGAGTTCGTGCGCGTGGCTCCACGCTGCGCGTGCGTCTGCCTCGTTGCCCGCGGCCGAGAGTGCGCCGGCGAGAATCATCTGCGCCTTGGCGAGCTCCAACCGCGCCGAGGTCTCACGCAGCCGCGCGACGGCCTCGCGGGCGAGCTCGAGGCGCCGGGCGTCGCTCTCGAGCTCGGCGAGCAGCCGCAGGCCACGACCGATCACCCACGGCGCCCCGACGCGCCGGGCGAGCTCGAGATCGGCGTGCGCGAGCTCCCGCGCCGCCGCGGTCTCCCCAAGTGCCGCATACGCCCGGGCGCGCAGGCTCCGCCAGGGCGCCCACACGGGATGCGTGTCGGCCGGGCGAGTCGGCTCGAGCCGCAGGGTGATCTCGAGTGCGTCGTGCGGCCGCTCATCCGCCAGCGCGAGCTCGGCGAGACTCGCGAGCCAGAAGCGAGCGCCGTCTGGCCGCGGATCCTCGGCGTGAACGCGGTGCAGCGTTTCGGCAACCAACTCCAGGGGGTCGCCACGCTCGAGCTGGGCGAGGGCGGTGAACGCCGCCGAGTACGCCATCACGGCATCCAGCTTCGTCCCCCAGAGCCGCTCGCCCTCGTGGGCGCGCTCGAGCAACGCCATCGCGGCAGGCAGATTGCCCGCCCAGATCTGGGCGATCCCGCCCCACAGGTCGGCTCCGATCGAGCCGAGGATCTCTCCCTGTCGACGGGCGTGCTCGGCATACCGCGCGATCGCCTCGAGCCCCTCTGACGGCTCGCCGAGGGCAAGCATCGCGCTGCCCGAGCGCCACCGGCGCGGTGATCTCAAACACCTCTAACCCGGCGGAGAACGCCTCGCGAGCGAGGGCCGACGCCTCCTCGGCCGGGCCGCAGACCAGGGCGATGCCGAGCGCCGCCACCGCGCTCAGTGCGCGGGCGCCCGGCCCCGTCCCCCGTGGTCCACGACGGACGTCCTCGAGCTGGCGGAACTCTGCCGGATCGACGGCGCCGAACGCCGCACCGATCAGCCGGATCGCGCGGAGCCCGTCGCGGAAATCGTCCAGGTCGGGCGGCAGCTCCGCCGCGCCTGGGTGGCGAGCTCGACGCCCTCCTGGGGCGAGCGGACGAACAGCAGCAGATGGCTGAGCCGGATCGCCGCCCGGGCGCGTTCCGCCGGATCGGTCAGCTCGGCGTAGGCGCGGCGCAGTGGCTCGACGCCGGCGGGTCCGCGAACATAGGCGGCGCTGCCTCCGAGCTCGAACGCGAGCGCCGCCTGCTGGTCCGGCGGGGGCGGCTCGGCCTGGGCGCGCTCGAGCAGCCGCATCGCGGCGTCGGGGGCACCGCGCCGCAGCGCGCCATGCGCCGCTTCCCGCAGCCGGCTCACGACCCAGGCGTCGCCGCGCGGGGGTGCGAGCAACAGCTGGGCGGCGACCCGCTCCGGGCTGGCGCCGAGCTCGGCGAGCAGCCGGGCGGCTCGTTCGTGCTCGAGCGCGCGCACCGGGGCGGAGAGCTCGCCGTACACGGCGTCCCGGATGAGCGGGTGGACGAAGCCGAGCGGCTCGTCGGGGCGCAGGATCTCCGCGCGGGCGAGCGCCTGCACGGCATCCGCGGCCGTCGGTTCGTCGACGTCGGCGAGTGCCGCGAGCGCCGGAAGTCCGGGCTGCTCGCCCAGCACGGCGACCGCACGGGCGACCGCGGCCGCCGACGAGGGCAGCCGGCCGAGGCGAAGGAGCACCGTCCGGGCGACGGCGCGCGGTCCGATCGCCCGGACCGCATCGGCGTGGCCCGCGTCCGGGATCACGCCCTCGGCGGAGAGCGCATTCAGCAGCTGTCGCAGGAGCAGCGGGTTGCCGGCCGTGACGTCGCGGCAGGCCGCGGTGAACGCGTCGTCCGGCTCGTCGTCGAGGCGGAGCCGGATCAGCCCAGCGGTCGCGTGGCGTGTGAGCGGGCGCGGCGTGAGCGCGAGCGTCACGGGCTCCTGGGCGAGCTCGCCGAGCAGTGCCTCGTCGGCGTCCGGCTCGCCGCTGCGGATTGTCGTCGCGATCAGCACCGGCAGGTTCGCCACCCGGCGGGCGAGATACGCCGTGAACCGCAGCGAGGCCGGGTCGCTCCACTGCAGATCGTCGATGCACAGCGCGAGCGGATGCGAGCGGGCGAGCGTCTCCACGAGCCGGAACAGCGCGTTGAGGATCGGGAAGGTCCCCTCCGTGGGACCGGCGTCGCTCAGCACGGCGCGGGCTGCTGCGGCTGGACCCGCCATCAGTTCAGGCGCGGCGACCGGCTCAAGCAACTGCCGGACGACGCCAAACGCGAACTCGCGCTCGAGCAGGCCGGCGCGTGCCTCGAGCACCTGAAGCCCCTGGTGTTCGGCGCGTCGGCGGAGCTCGTCAAGCAGGCGGGTCTTACCGATCCCGGCCGGCCCCTCGAACAGCACGATGCCGCCGTCCCCGGCCCGGACGCGGGCGATCGCGGCGTCGACCGCCCGGAGCTCGTCATCGCGCTCGACGAGGTCAGCCGGGGTGGCGCCGTGGCGGGAGCTGGCGTGCGCGGCGCCGCTCCAGCGGTGGCCGCGCCCCCGCCCCCGCCGCGCCGTTGTCGCCCGTGTCCGCGCGCGTGCCCGTGCCCGTGCCCGTGCCCGTGCCGGTGGCGATGGCCGTCGCTGTATCGCCCTCGGCGAGCAGCGTGCCGTGCAGCGCGACGAGCTCACGACCCGGGACGGCTCCGAGCTCGTCTCGGAGCAGCCGGCGGACCTCGTCGTATGCCTGCAGCGCCTCGGCGACGTTGCCGCGGACGCGCAGCGCGGCGATCAGCGCGACCCACGTCGACTCGCGGAACGGGGCAGCCGCGACGGCGGCGCGCGCGTAGGTCTCGGCGAGCGACGGCTCGACGGCCTGCGCGGCCGTCGCCGCAATTTCGAGGGCCTCGACGCGGACGTGCTCAAGCGCCGCCCGCTGTTCGCCGAGCCAGGGCGCGTCGAGACCGGGGAGGAGTTCCGGCTCGACGAGGTTCGCCGCCTCCTCGGCGTCGAGCAGCCGCTGCTGCGGATCCTGCCCGCGGCGAGCGCGGTCAAGCGCGGCGTGCGCGGCCTCGACGTCGATCCACGCCGGCTCGGGCAGGCGGAGGGTGACGCTGTCCCGTCCCTCGATCGATGCCGGCGTCGACGGCGCGGCGCAACCGCGAGAGGACCGGTGCGAGCGCGCCCTCGCTCGGAGGCGCGCCGCCGTGCCCCCAGATCGCCTCGACGAGGGCGTCGCGGCTCACCGGCCGCTGCCGGTGCAGCACGAGGTAAGCGAGCAGCAGCCGCCCCTGGCGGCCGTGCAGCATCGCCTCGCGTGATTCACCCCCGATCTCGACCGTCAGCCGGCCACACAGCCGGACGACCGCCGCTCCTGCCGTATCCATAGGGCCGTCACGCTACAAGACTGCACGCCGCCCCGGACGGACATTTTTTAGAGCATTGGCGACAGGGATCGGACCTTGGCCTTCGCGGGTAGCCCCCTGGGCGTGAATGACGTCATCAGCATCGTGGATGCCGACCCGGACCTCGCCGATCTGCTCGACGCCGATGAGCTTGCCGCGGCGCGCGGTCGCGCGCTCACACGGGTCCGGCGGCTGTCGCCGGGCGAGTGGGACGCCGCCGGCGCAATCGATCGCGATCACCACCACCGCGGATTCCTCATCATCCATGGTCTGCTCACCCGCGAGGTCGACGTGCTCGGCCGGCGGGCGATCGAGCTGCTTGGTCCCGGAGACGTGCTCCGACCCTGGCACTGGGACGAGGACGGCTCGCACGTCCACGCCGAGGTGGGCTGGGTCGTGCTCGAGGACACCGAACTCGCGGTCCTCGACCATGGGCTCGTGCAGCGCATCAATCCATGGCCGCAGCTCGGCGTCGAGCTGTTCGCCCGCGGAACGCGTCGCGCTCACAATCTGGCGGTCGTGCTCGCGATCGCGCACCACCAGCGGACCGACGAGCGGCTGCTGCTGACGCTATGGCATCTCGCCGAGCGCTGGGGCAGGGTCCGGCCGGAGGGGATCGTCGTCGTGCTGCCGCTCTCCCACCAGCGCCTCGCGGACCTGATCGGCGCGCACCGCCCGTCCGTGACGACGGCGATGGGCGAGCTGGTGCGCGCCGGTCTTCTCAGCCGCCGCGACGATGGCGCGTGGGTGCTCCACGGCACCCCGCCGGAGAAGCTCCGGCATCACCCGCTCGGCGCGGCCCTGACCTGAGCGCGATCCGGTTCGAGCGTCAGCGGAGCGCGCCCCGACGTCCGCCGACGACGGCAACGACGGCGAGAAGCGCAATCAGGAACAGCAGTGGGTGGACGACGATGCCACCGGCGATCGCGATGATCAGCAGGATGACGGCCAGTAAGAGGAGCACGGCTCACCTCCAGGTTGAGTGGTCCTTACCCAGATCCCCGGCGGGGTACGTCTCCATCCGTCATCCCGTTGCCGCGCGGACGTCTGCGCGCAGACGTGTGCCAACTCTGTGTCAGCTCTGTCATCTGTGGCCGACCTCAATGCAAGACTGGAAGCGATGCTTCACATCCACCGCTCAGAACGCGCCGACGCGCTCGCCGACGCGCTCACCGAGATCCTGCTTGAACCGCTGAGCGATCCGTTCGCGGCGGAGGTCGTCGCGGTGCCGACCCGCGGCATGGAGCGGTGGCTCACGCAGCGGATGTCGACCCGGCTCGGTGCGTCCGCGGGCCGCGCCGACGGCGTCTGCGCGAACATCGCCTATCCGTTCCCGCGGAGCCTCGTCGGTGACGCGCTCGCCGCAGCGACCGGGATCGACCCGGACAGCGATCCGTGGGTGCCGGAGCGGCTCGTCTGGCCGCTGCTGCGGGTCGTCGACCGCGATCTCGACGAGCCGTGGCTGACCTCGCTGCAGACACACCTCTGCGGCGCGCAGGCCGGCGAGCAGGAGGTCCGCCGGTTCGCGACCGTGCGCCACCTCGCCGAGCTCTACGACCGCTACGGGCTGCGCCGGCCGGAGATGATCCAGGCATGGGCGATCGGCGAGGACACCGACGGCGCCGGCCGAGCGCTTCCGCGTGACGGCGTGTGGCAGGCCGAGCTGTGGCGGCGGCTGCGCACGGCGATCGGACGGCCGAGCCCGGCCGAGCGGCTCGCCACCGCGTGCGCGCGACTGACCTCGGAACCGGGAATCGTCGAGCTGCCTGACCGGCTCTCGCTGTTCTGCCTGACCCGCCTGCCCGGCAGCTACCTCCGGGTGCTCGACGCCCTCGCGCAGGCGCGTGATGTGCATCTGTTCGTGCTCCATCCGTCGCCGGCGCTGTGGGCGCGGCTTGCCGATCACACGGATCCGGTCATTCGCCGGCGGACGGATCCGACGGCGGCCCTCCCCGCGAACCGCCTGCTCGCGAGCTGGGGGCAGGACGCCCGGGAGCTCCAGCTCGTGCTCGCGGAGAACGGCCGTCACATCGACCATCACCACGCGATCGCCGGCGAGAGCAAGACGCTGCTGCAGCGGATTCAGACCGGGATCCGGACCGACACCGCGCCGCCCGGGCCGCCGTTGCCCGCCCACAAGGACGCACGGGCGCTCCTGCGCGCCGACGACGACAGCCTCCAGATCCATGCCTGCCATGGCCGCGCCCGTCAGGTCGAGGTGATCCGCGACGCGATCCTCCACCTGCTCGAGCGCGACCCGACGCTCGAGCCACGCGACGTGATCGTCATGTGCCCGGACATCGAGACGGTCGCGCCGCTCATCCAGGCCGCGTTCGGTGCCGGGCGGGCGCTGGACGACGGCGCGGACGACGGCGCGGGCGACGGCACGGACGACGACCGGGATGCCGTCGCGGCCGCCGAGCGTCGGCGCCTGCCCGATCTGCACGTCCGCCTCGCCGACCGCAGCCTGCGCCAGACGAACCCCGTGCTCAGCGTCGTCTCGCTGCTGCTCGAGCTCGCCGATGATCGGATCACCGCCTCGCAGCTGCTCGACCTCGCCGACCGCGAGCCCGTCCGCAGGCGCTTCCGTTTCGACGATGACGACGTCAGCCGGATGGAGGAATGGGTCGTCGACAGCGGCATCCGCTGGGGTCTCGACGAGCGCCACCGGGCCCCGTTCAAACTCGACGTCGTTCCCAGCAACACGTGGCGGGCTGGGCTCGACCGCATCCTGCTTGGGGTCGCGATGACCGAGCAGGATCGCTCGCTCGTGGGCGGGGTGCTCCCGCTCGACGACGTGGAGAGCGGGGCGATCGAGCTCGCGGGGCGGATGGCCGAATTCGTCGGCCGCGTTCAGGGCGCCGTCGATGCGCTCGGCCGTGCGCAGACGGTCGACGCCTGGGTGGCGGCGATCGCCGACGCCGCGGACGCGCTCACCGCGACGCCGGAGAGCGAGTCCTGGCAGCGCGCCGAGCTCGGGCGGATCCTCGATGACGTCCAGGGCGACGCGACCGCGGACGGCGACGACGATCCGCCGCCCGAGCTCGAGCTCGCCGACGTCCGCGCGCTGCTCGCCGACCGCCTGAAGGGTCGCCCGACGCGAGCCAACTTCCGCACCGGCCACCTGACGGTGTGCACGCTCGTGCCGATGCGCTCGGTCCCGCACCGGGTCGTCTGCATCCTGGGGCTCGACGACGGTGAGTTTCCGCGCAAGGCCCCGCGCGACGGCGACGACCTGCTGCTCGACGATCCCCACGTCGGCGACCGCGACCCGCGCGCCGAGGATCGGCAGATGCTCCTCGACGCGCTGCTCGCCGCGACCGAGCGGCTGATCATCACCTACACCGGCAACGACGAGCGGACGAACCTCGAGCGTCCTCCCGCCGTTCCCGTCGCCGAGCTGCTTGACGTCGTCGACCGGACGGTTCGGACCGGCGCCGGGCCCGACGCGCCCGCGGCGCGGGACCAGATCCTCGTCCGTCACCCGCTCCAGCCGTTTGACCCGCGCAACTTCCGGGCCGGCGAGCTGATCGCGGGCGGCCCGTGGAGCTTTGATGCCGTCGCGCTCGGCGGCGCGCGGGCGCTGCGCTCGCCGCGGCACGGCACGCCGCCGTTTCTCCCGGCTCCGTTGCCCGCGACCGACGCCGAGCTGATCGAGCTGGCGGACGTGATCCGCTTCGTCGAGCACCCGTGCCGGGCGTTCCTGCGCTCGCGGCTCGGCATCAGCGTCCGCGAGTCGCTCGACGAGGTCCAGGACGCGCTGCCGGTCGAGCTCGGCGGTCTCGAGCTGTGGGGCGTCGGCCAGCGCCTGCTGGACGGTCTGCTCGCCGGCGCGGAGCTCGAGGAGTGCGTTCGGGCTGAGCTCGCGCGGGGCTCGCTGCCGCCCGCGATGCTCGCGGCACCCGTGCTTGACCGGGTGACGCCGATCGTCACCGCGCTCGCCGACGCGGCGCGGAGGCAGGGCGGGACGGGTCCCGCGCGCTCGCTCGACGTCAACCTGCGCCTGCCGGACGGCCGGACGCTCGCCGGGACCGTGCCGGGCGTTCACGGGGACACGATCCGCCGCGCAAGCTACTCACGCGTGCGTCCGCGCGACCGCCTCGGGGCATGGGTGCGGCTGCTCGCGCTCGCCGCCGCGCGGCCCGGCGAGTCGTGCGGTTCCGCCGTCATCGGCCGTGCCCGCCAGGGCGCCTCCCACGCCGAGACGACCGTCGCGCGAATCGCTCCGCTCGGCTCCGAGGAGGCGCTCGCGCAGCTGGCGATCATCGTCGATCTCTACGACCGCGGGATGCGCGACCTCGTTCCGCTCGCCTGCCAGGCGTCGGCCGCGTATGCCTGGGCGGCGGGCCGTGGCGAGGACGGGCTCGCTGCGGCGCTCGCCGTCTGGGAGACGACGTTCGGCTACGACAAGGAGGATCGCGAGCCCGAGCATCTGCTCGCCTACGGCGGCGCGCTGCCCTTCACCGAGCTGACCGCGGAGGCGCCACGCGCGGAGGAGAGCGGCGCGAGTTGGCCGGAGGCCGAGGACACCCGCTTCGGGCGGTACGCGCGGCGGCTGTGGGACGGCCTGCTCAGCCACGAGGAGCTGCGCGACCAATGACCGCGACTCGCGCGCAACGTCTCAGCCCCGCCGAGTTTGACCTGTGCGGGCCGCTGCCGAGCGGGGTCACGGTGCTCGAGGCGAGCGCCGGAACGGGGAAGACGTACACGATCGCGGCGCTCGCCGCGCGGTATGTGGCGGAGGGCATGCCGCTCCAGGAGATGCTGCTGATCACGTTCACGCGGATGGCGACCGGCGAGCTCCGGGATCGCGTCCGGGAACGACTCGTGACGTGCGAGGAACAGCTCTCGCGGATGCTCGACGGTGTTCTTGACCCGGGTGCCGACGAGATCGTCCAGCTGCTCGCCACCGGCACCCCGGACGAAGTCGTGCTCAGGCGTGATCGGCTCGTCCGCGCGATCGCCAACTTCGACGCGGCGACGATCGCCACGACGCACGGTTTCTGCCAGGAGGTGCTCGCCGAGCTCGGGACGATCGGCGACCTCGAGCCGGGCACCGAGTTTGTCGAAGACGTCTCCGAGCTCGTCGAGGAGGTGCTCGACGACCTCTACGTCCGCCGGTTCCAGAAGCACGGGGGAGCGGCATTCAAGCGGGCTGAAGCGCTGAAGATCGCCCGGGCCGCGGTCGAGAACCCCGGCAACGAGCTCGAGCCCCAGGACGCGCCGAAGGATTCGATCGCCGCGATGCGCTTCCGCCTTGCTCAGGCGGTGCGTGAGGAGCTCGAGCACCGCAAGCGGCAGATGGCGATCATGACCTACGACGACCTGCTCACCCGGCTCAACGCCACGCTCGAGCCGCGGCGGCCGAGCGGCCCCGCGGCGGCCGAGCGGTTGCGCTCGCGCTACAAGGTCGTGCTCGTCGACGAGTTCCAGGACACCGATCCGATCCAGTGGCAGATCCTCAACCGCGCGTTCGGCTCGGACGGGGTGACGCTCGTGTTGATCGCCGATCCGAAGCAGGCCATTTACGCCTTCCGCGGCGCCGATGTCTACGCCTACCTCGTCGCCGCCGCGACGGCGTCGACGCGGGCGACCCTGCCGGTCAACCGGCGCAGCGACCAGACCCTGCTTGACGCCTACGACGCGCTGTTCGCCGACGCGGCGCTCGGCCATCCGGAGATCGTCTACCGGCAGGTCCGCGCCGCGCCCGGGCACGAGCGCCCGCGGATGCTC
Organism: uncultured Solirubrobacterales bacterium; assembly: GCA_963779695.1. Taxonomy (GTDB): domain Bacteria; phylum Actinomycetota; class Thermoleophilia; order Solirubrobacterales; family Solirubrobacteraceae; genus Palsa-465. Next base: position 189,078 of record CAVZZH010000029.1, on the reverse strand, counting down.
GGGGCGCCGGATCCGGCGGCGCTGCGCGTGCGCGTCGTGCACAGTGATGAGCCGGGAATCGAGCGGACCCGCACCGGGCTGTTGCGGGCCCCGTCGGTCCGCGAGCACGTCGCCCGGGACCTCGCCGCCGACATCGTGCGGCTCCTCGCCTCGCGCACCGAGGTCGAGCACCGCACACCCGACGGGACCACGCTCGGTCGCCGCGAGCTATGCGCAGGCGATATCGCGGTGCTTGTGCGCACCCATGCCCAGGCCGACCTCATCCGGGAGGCGCTCGACGCGGCACGGGTCCCCGCGGTGATCAACGGCGCCGGCAGCGTGTTCGCGACCGCCTCCGCGCGTGACTGGCTGCGGTTGCTCGACGCGATCGACCGGCCCGCCACGGCGTCCCGGGCGCGGGCGGCTGCCCTGACGCCGTTCATCGGGTGGGGCGCGACGCGGATCGCCACCGCCGGTGACGAGGAGTGGGAGGGCGTGCATCGCCGGCTGCACCGCTGGAACCGGATCCTCCGCGAGCGTGGCGTCGCCGAGCTGACCGAGTCGATCATGATCGGCGAGGATCTCCCGGCACGGGTCCTCGCGGGCGTCGACGGCGAGCGGCGACTGACCGACCTGCGCCACCTCGCGCAGTTGCTGCACGGCGCCGCGGCCGCCGAGCGCCTCGGCCCAACCGCGCTGCGCGGCTGGCTCGCGCAGCAGATCGCGGCCGCCGAACAGGAGGACGGGGAGGAGGAGCGCACCCGGCGGCTCGAGTCCGACGCCCAGGCGGTGCAGATCCTCACCATCCATCGCAGCAAGGGGCTCGAGTTCCCTGTCGTCTACTGCCCGTTCCTGTGGGCACCCGGCTACACGCCAAAGGATCCAGAGCCGGTGTTCTTCCACGACCCGGCGAAGGGGAATCGCGCGACGATCGACGTCGGCCTCGACGGGCCGGGCTACGCCAAGCACCGCGATCAGCATCACCTCGAGGAGCGCGGAGAGGAGCTCCGGCTCGCCTACGTCGCGCTCACCCGGGCCAAACATCAGGCGACGGTGTGGTGGGCCGGGGCGTGGGACAGCCAGCACTCACCGCTCGGCCGCCTGCTGCTCGCCAAGGAACCGAACGGCTACGTTCCCGCCGACGGGGGGTCGATCCCGCCCGACGCCAAGGTGCTCGCCCGGCTGGAAGAGCTCCAGGCCGTGGCGCCCGGGTGCATCAGCGTGGCGCGCTCCCACGTGGACGGACCGCAGTCGTGGAGCCCGCCGTCGTCGGACGCGCCGAGCGAGCTCCTCGCCGCCCGGTTTGACCGCCACCTCGATCTCCGCTGGCGACGGACGTCCTACAGCGACATCACCGCCGCCGCGCACGACCCGCTCGTCTCAAGCGAGCCTGAGGAGCCGAGCCTGCACGACGAACCCGAGACGCCGACGCCGGTTCCGGCTTCGGCGCGACGCCGGCCCCCGCTCTCGGCGCGACGCCGGCGGAGCTCGCGCTGCCCTCGCCGCTTGGCGGGATGCCCGTCGGGGTCACGTTCGGAACGCTCGTGCATCGCGTGTTCGAGGCGACCGACTTCGCCGCCGAGGATCTCGACGGCGCGCTGTCCGAGCAGGTCGAGCTCGGCGCGGCTCGCCGGCGGCTCGAGCTCGGCAGCGTCGCCGACGCCGTGGCCGGGCTGCGGGCGGCGATCGAGACGCCGCTCGGGCCGCTCGTCGACGGTCTGCGCCTCCGGGATCTGCGCCCGGGCGACCGGCTGGACGAGCTCGGGTTCGAGCTTCCCCTCGTCGGCGGTGATGACCCGAGCGGCCGGCTCACCCTCGACGCGATCGCCGGCGTCCTGCGTGCCCACCTTGCACCCGGGGATCCCCTGGCCGCCTACGCGGCGCGGCTTGAGGACCCGGCGCTGCGCTCGAGCGTCCGCGGCTTTCTCACCGGCAGCATCGACCTCGTCGCGCGAGTATCCGCTAACCCGCCCCACCCGCCCGGCCCGCCCCCCGCTACGTGATCGCCGACTACAAGACGAACTGGCTCGGCGCTCCCGACGAGGAGCTGACGCTCGGCCACTACACGCCGGCGGCGCTCGCCACGGAGATGAGCCGCGCCCACTACGGGCTCCAGGCCCTGCTCTACACCGTCGCGCTGCACCGCTACCTGCGCTGGCGCCAGCCGGGCTACGACCCCGACGAGCACCTCGCGGGCGTGCTGTACCTGTTCCTGCGCGGGATGGCGGGCCCCGACACCCCCGTGCTCGACGGAACGCCGTGTGGCGTCTTCGCGTGGCATCCACCGGGGGCGCTCGTCCGTGCTCTGAGTGACGTCCTCGACGACGGCGGCCCGCGGAGATGAGCGTGTCCGTGCCGTCGCTCCTGGACGGGTTCGATGCCCGGATCGCGGTGGGCGCGCAGCCGCCGCTGCTCGAGTTCAACCGGATCGGCGTGCTCTCGAGCGCCGACGTGCACGTCGCCGAGCGGATCGCGAGGCTCACCGGCGAGTCCGATCCCGCGGTGATCCTCGCGGCGGCCCTCGCCGTCCGCGGACCCCGGCTCGGCCATGTGTTCGTCGACCTGGCGACGATCGCCGTGACCGCGACCGTCGAGTCCGAGGAGCCGGTCGATCTCAGCCTGCTGCCGTGGCCGGCGGCGGGGGAGTGGGTGCAGGCCGTGCGCTCCAGCGCGCTCGTCGCGGCGGGCGGGCGGGCGTCCGGCGCCGCTCCGGCTCGAGGGCTCGCGGCTGTACCTCGATCGCTACTGGCAAGAGGAGCGGCGGGTCGCCGAGGACCTCGTCGCGCTCAGCGACGCCGCGGCTCCGGACGTCGATCTGGCGGCCCTCGCGGCTGGGCTCGAGCGACTGTTCCCGCCCGGCTCCGACGTGCGTCAGCGGGCGGCCGCGGCGGCCGCGGTGATCCGCCGCCTCGCCGTCGTCGGCGGGGGGCCGGGTACCGGGAAGACGACCACGGTGGCGCGGATCGTCGCGTTGCTCGGCGAGCAGGCTGGGGCGACGGGGCGTCCGCCGCTGGTCGCGCTCGCGGCTCCGACCGGGAAGGCGGCGGCGCGCCTCGCCGAGGCGGTTCACGCCGAGGCGGCGACGCTCGAGACGAGCGAGGAGATCCGCTCGCTGCTGCTCGGCCTGCGCGCCTCAACGCTGCATCGGCTGCTCGGGTGGCGGCCGGGGAGCCACAGCAGGTTCGCCCACGATCGTGAGAACCGCCTGCCGCACGACCTCGTCATCGTCGATGAGACGTCGATGATCTCGCTGTCGCTGATGGCGCGGCTCGTCGAGGCGGTGCGGCCAGACGCGCGTCTCATTCTCGTCGGCGATCCAGGTCAGCTGACGTCGATCGAGGCGGGCGTTGTCCTCGGTGACATCGTCGGCCCGGCCGCGTCACAGCTGCGGATCAGCCCGGCCGGACGGCAACGGCTGACGGAGGCGACGGGCGACACGATCCCGGCTGAGGATCCGCCCATCGGCGTGACGATCGGCGACGGGATCATCGTGCTTGACCGCGTGTACCGCTACGGGTCGGCAGTCGCCAGCCTCGCCGACGCGATCCGAGTCGGTGACGCCGATGCGGCGATCGATGTGCTCCGGGCCGAGCATGAGGAGATCACCTGGCTGCCGGTCGCCTTTGGCGAGGACGCGGAGGATCCGGCGACCGTCGAGCTGCCCGCGGTCAAGGCGGCGTCGCTGCAGGCCGGCCGGGCCGTGGTCACCGCGGCGCGCGCGGGAGACGGCGACGGCGCCCTTCGGGCACTCGCCGGCTTCCGGCTGCTGTGCGCCCACCGGCGAGGGCCGTTCGGCGTCAGCGCCTGGAGTGGACGTCAGCAGGCGTGGCTCGCGGAGGTGATCGACGATCTCGGCCTGGACGGGCGGGACTACGTCGGGCGGCCCCTGCTCGTCACCGAGAACGACTACGAGCTCGGCCTGTACAACGGGGATACCGGCGTGATCGTGCGGACCGGGGAGGACCACGCGGTCGCGATGTTCGAGCGGGCCGGGCAGCTCGTCGGCTTCAGCCCGTTGCGGCTCGGGTCGGTCGAAACCGTCTACGCGATGACGATCCACAAGAGCCAGGGATCGCAGTTCGACACGGCGGCGGTGCTGTTGCCGCCCGCCGATTCACCGATCCTCACGCGGGAGCTGCTGTACACCGCGGTGACGCGGGCCCGTTCGGCGCTCATCCTCGTCGGGTCCGAGGAGACGGTACGCGCCGCGGTCGAGCGTCCGGTGACCCGGGCCTCGGGCCTGCGCGAGCGGCTGTGGGGGTGACGCGGCAGTCGGTCAGCCGGCGGCGTGCGACACGGTCGGTCAGCCGACGGCGTGCCACGCCCAGGACTGATCCCATGGCGCCTGCTCGAGCAGCGTCTCCGCCTCGCCGATCGGGACGGCGCGGCTGAACAGGTAGCCCTGACCGAGCTGGCAGCCCATCGCGCGCAGCAGCGCGAGTTGCTCGGCGGTCTCGATGCCTTCGGCGACGACGCGCAGCCCGAGTGTCAGCGCCATCGTCACGATTGCCGAGACGAGTTGATGCGACTCGCCGCTCGTGTCGATGCCGGAAATGAAACTGCGGTCGATCTTCAGGATCGAGGGCCGCAGCCTCTGGAGGTAGCGGAGCGTCGAGTAGCCCGTTCCGAAGTCATCGACGGCGATGCGAATGCCGGCCAGCGCCAGGGACGCGACGGTGTCCTCGACCGCCCGGAGATTCCGGGCGAGGGCCTGCTCGGTGATCTCGAGCGTGACTCGGGTCGCGGGGAGGCCTTCGCGCTCGAGCTGGGCGAGGAACGTGTCCGCGAAATCGGGGCGCATCAACTGCAGGGGCGAGACGTTGATCCCGACCCGGATGTCAGCATCCGGATGGCGCCAGTCGATCCGACCGAGGTCGGCAGCGGTGGTTGACAGCACATGGTCGCCGAGGACACCGATGCTCCCCGCCCGCTCGGCGAGCGGGATGAAGACGTCCGGCGGGACCGCCCCGAGTTCCGGGTGCTGCCAGCGCAGGAGCGACTCGAACCCGATGATTCGTCCCGTGACCAGGTCGACGAGCGGTTGATAGTGAACACGGAATTGGGCGAGGTCGGGGCGGATAATCGCCTCCCGGATGAGCAGATGGCGCATCATCTGCGTCCGCTCGTCGGCGTCAAGAAACGCGACCGTCGAGTGCGCCTCCTTGTCGTCCTTGGCGCGGTACATCGCGGCGTCGGCGTGGGCGAGCAGCTCGCCCGCTGTCTGCGGAGGCTCGCCCACGACGATGCCGACGCTCGCGGACACCGCGAAGCGGTTCTCGCCGACGGCGAGCGGCACTTCGAAGGCCCGCAGCAGACGCTGGGCGAAGGGCTCGCGGTGCTCGGCCGCGATCCGGGTGCCGACGACCGCGAACTCGTCGCCACCGAGGCGCACGATGAGATCCTCCTCGCGGACGGTGTCGATCAGTCGCTGCGCCGCGCTGCACAGCACCTCATCGCCGATGACGTGGCCGTGGTTGTCGTTGATGAATTTGAAGTCGTTGAGATCGAGCACGGCGACGGCGATCGGCCACTGGCGTGGGTCCTCGAGGGCCGCGGTCAGACGCTCCGTCATCGCCAGACGGTTGGCGAGGCCGGTGAGCGTGTCGTGACGCAGCTCGGCCTCGAGGGTCAGCTCGCGGTGGCGCAGCTCGCCGACGAGCGCTTGGCGCTCGCGGGCGGTCGAGTACTGGCGCACGACCAGCGCGCCTGCCATCAGCATCGCCGGGAGGACCTGCCGCTCCGGGATGCCCTCGCCGTTGAGTACGGCATCCAGCGCGACCACGGCGCAGGCAACCATCGGCAGGAACGGGACGATCTCGAGGCCGCCGCGGATCTTCAGCTTGCGCGTGAGCGATGCCTGGGTGCGGAGCTGGAGGCAGCGCGGCCGTGACCAGGAGCAGTAGCAACCCAATCTGAACGAGCGTCACCGATACGAGCGAATAGCCCGAGCGCCCGGAGACGAGCAGCCAGATGTCATCGATCGCGACCACGGTGATGCCGGCCGCGATCCCTCCGACGGTGCGGGCGACGGAGATCGAACAGCGGGAGAGGACGGTGAGCGCGGTCGCGACGACGCAGACATCGCCGGCCGCAATCGCCAGCGAGGTGAGGTCATTCCAGTCGGCGTGTCCCAGTCCGACCCTGACGTGCGTAGTGGCGACGGCGGCGACGAGGAACCACAGAGAGCCGGCGGCGAACAGCCCGTCGCACAACGCGCGCGTCCGGTGACCGGCGCCGCCGTGCGGCGTCGGGACGAGCAACAGCCCGGCGATCGTCAGCGGGGTGTAGAGAAACGCGATGTAGTCGCCTGCCCAGGGGCTGCTGGGGGCATGTCCGGCGATCAACTGGAAGGCCACGATCATCAGCTCGGACACGAGCACCACGCCGAGGGCGGCGACGAGCAGGCGCCGCGTCCGCCCGAGCGGTTCGTGTCGGCGAGGTCCCCAGATGAGCAGCGCTCCGATCGCGATCACGTGACCCCGTGGACGAGCGCCGTCAGCGCCGGTGACAGCGGTGCCACGGCAAGGCTCGCCAGCCCGGCGACCACCGCCAGGATCGTGAGCCTGCTGTGCCTCGAGCCACGGACCGGGTTGCTCCCGATGAACCACGGTCCCCAACGAGACGAGCGCGAGTACTCGCCTACCATAGACACGACTATCGACCGGGGTCCGCTTCCCCTGCAGGCGAGTTTTGCGCAACATCTCGCGCAGCCCTTCGGAACGCATCTGTGGTTAAACACCGATGTGGCCACGCGCCAGGACCGAGGGGGTGATGCCGAGCGACAGCTCGTCGTTTTCACCCTGCACGGCGAGCAATTCGCGGTGCCGATCGAGACCGTCCGTGAAATCGTCCGCTACACGCGCCCGGCGGCGAGCGCCGCCGCGAGCGGGCTCATCCGCGGAATGATCAACCTCCGCGGGGCGGTGGTGCCGGTCGCCGACCTCTCGGACCGGCTCGGCCATGGGCCGCATACCGGCGAGGATGCCCAGATCGTCGTGCTCGAGCTCCGCGATGGACCGCTCGGGCTGATCGTCGACCACGTCAAGGGAGTCCAGCGGGTTCCGCGCGCTCGGATCAACCCGACACCCGTCCCGGGCGCCGAGCAGGGCTTCGGGGACGAGATCGCGGCGATCGACGATGAGCTCGTCCTGCTGCTCGACCCGGAACGGGTGCTCGGCTCGCTGCTCCGCCGGCCGGCGCCGCGCGCTCCACGGACGACGAAGCCTGCGGCCGCGCGGACGCCGCGGGCCGCCAAGCCTGCGGCCGCGCGGACGCCGCGGGCCGCCAAGCCTGCGGCCGCGCGGACGCCGCGGGCCGCCAAGCCTGCGGCCGCGCGGACGAAGGCCAAGCCATCGGCCGGTGCGAAGGCGAAGCCTGCCGGCGAGTGCGAAGCCGAAGCCTCCCCCCAAGCCGCCGGCCAAGCGCCGGTCGCCTACGCGGCGGCCGCCTGCGGCCTGAACCGAGCCCGGCCCGCCTCGTGGAAATCCGGCCAGCTTGACGGCGGTCCCTTCGGCCGCCGGATGAGCCGCTTATCCGGCGCTGCGGGCAACTGCGCGAGTTGCGCGCCGAGTGGCGTCCCCCGGACGTGCTCGGTGACCGTCCGCACCGCGGTCTCGATCACGTCATGGCGGCGGTCGCGACTCATCAGGTTGCCGCCCATCACGTCGAGGTCGTGCACCGTCGGCTGGATCAAGATGACCTCCTTGCCCGCGGCCCGAAGCCGCTTGGCCTCCGAGCCGAGCCGCCGTCCCGCGGTCTGGCGCATCCGGATCGCGAGCCGCTCGCCGACCGTGCGGGGCGAGCTGACATGCAGCGACGACATCGGATTGAGCGCGACGACGACATCGACCGGCTCGTCGCACAGGACGTCGAGGTTTGACGTCGAGTGCACGCCCCCGTCGATGTACGAGCGGCCGCCGATCTCGACCGAGCGGTAGAAGCCGGGAATCGCGCACGAGGCGGCGACCGCATCCGGCAACTGCGCCGGCGGGGAGCCCTGGCGTCCGAACGCCACGACCTGCCCGGTCCGGTAGTCAACCGCCATCGGCCAGAAGTTCGGATGGGGCGCCCACCCGTCGCCGGGGTTCACCCGGCGCACGGTGTCCTTGAGCGGTTCGGTCGAGACGAGCCCGCGCGGGAGCCAGCCGGAGACCATCGCGGTGGGCGAGTACCGGTACGGCCGCGCGAGCGACGCCATCGCGAGCCGCCAAGAGCCGGGCCCCAAGGTGAGTCCGCCGCGATCGAGCCGGTACGTGGCGCCGGCCGAGCGGTCCTCCCACGCACGGGGGTCGCCGTTGCCATCGGTGAAGCCGTGGAAATCCTCGCCCGCCGAGTGGGCGACCATGAACCACGGCGGCGTCCCGCACGCGAGCAGCGCCCCGATCATCGACCCCGCCGACGTGCCGACGATGTAGTCGGCGCTGCCGGGATCCCAACCGCTCTCGGTCGCGATCGCGTGCAGCGCCCCGACGAGCCATGCGCCGCCAAGCACCCCGCCGGCGCCCAGAACGAGTCCGACCTTCGGCCGCCCGGCACTGCGAGTACGTGACTTTCGTGACATGGCCCCGGCCATGGCGCGAGGTTATGGCGTCACGCGCGTCCACGCCATCCGTAGGGACCCTGGATACACATCAGGGGTTCTCCGGGGTGGGTGCCCAGAGCCCAGCGGTGTCCTGTGGCTCGCCGCCCTCTCGCCGGCCCGGCATCCTCGGCGGCGCGGAGTTGTACTGCGCTGGAGTTCGCGAGAGCCCGATCGGGTTGCGGGTCAGACGCACCGTGCTCGGGCTGCCGGCGGCGGTCCGCTCGGCAGGTTCCTCGGTCGCGTTGTCGGAGACGTGCGGGACCTCGACGGTCGGCTCCAGGCCGATCGACTCGGCGAAGGCAAACGCGCCGGCGACGTCGTTGACCACTCCCGCGGGCACCCCGAGCTCGGTCAGCGCCGAAGCCCAGGCGGCAGCGGGGCTGGCGAGAAGCCGCGCCTCGAGCACCCGGACGAGATCCGCCCGGTTCGCGACGCGGTCGGCATTCGTCGCGAACCGCTCATCGACGGCGAGCTCCGCGGCGCCGAGCACATTGCACAGCGTCTCGAACTGCCGGTCGTTGCCGACCGCGAGCACGAGCTCGCCATCCGCGGCACGGAACAGGCCGTAGGGGGCGATGCTCGGGTGATCGTTGCCCATCCGGCCGGGGACGACTCCCGCGATCGTGAAGCCAGAGCCCTGGTTGACGAGCGAGCCGAGCAACGCCGAGAACAGGCTGACCTCGACGCGCTGCCCCTCGCCGCTGCGTTCGCGCTCGTGGAGCGCGGCGAGGATGCCGGTCGTCGCGAACAGACCAGCGAGCACGTCGACGAGTGCGACGCCGACCTTCTGCGGGTCTCCGTCGACGGCGCCGGTGATGCTCATCAGCCCGCCCATCGCTTGGATCAACAGGTCATAGCCGGGCAAAGTGGCGCCCGCCCCGGCGCCGAAGCCGGTGATCGAGCAATAGACGAGGCCGGGATTGCGCTCTCGGCAGGCGGGATAGCCGAGGCCGAGCCGGTCGATCACGCCTGGGCGGAAGTTCTCGATGAGTACGTCAGCCTCGGTCGCGAGACGCATCGCGAGCTCGCGATCCTCGTCGGCCTGCAGATCCAGCGCGATGCTGCGCTTGTTGCGGTTGACCGCCTCGAAGTAGGTCGCGGCGCCGTCGGCGTCAAACGGCGGTCCCCACGCTCGGGTCTCGTCACCGATCCCCGGCCGCTCGACCTTGAGTACCGTCGCCCCGAGGTCACCGAGCATCATCGTCGCGAACGGCCCGGCGAGGACCCGGGAGAAATCGAGGACGCGGAGACCGTGAAGGGCGGACACCGGTGCTCGTCTCACACCTGGCACACCGGACACCAGTACGTCGTCCGGCCGCCCACCGTCGCCCGCTCGAGCGGATGGCCGTCCCGCGGGCAGCTGCCCTCACGGGCTCGAGCGCGGACGAAGCGGCCGGTATGCACGCCGCCGTGCTCGATCGCCGCCCGGACGGCGCGCCGAAGCTCACGCCGCAGCCGATCGAGGTCATCGGTCGAGAGCTCGGCGGTGGAGCGGCGCGGGGAGATCCGGGCCAGCCACAACGCCTCGTCGGCGAGCAGGTTGCCGACCCCCGAGATCGCGCCCTGGTTGAGCAGCCGCGCCTTGACCGCCGTGCGGCCGCGGCCGATCAGCCGGCGGAAATCGTCTCGGCCGACGAGCGCCGCGTCCGGTCCGACATGGCTGTGGTTCGGGTTGAGCACCGCCCGACCGAGCCGCCGCTTGTCGCGCAGGACGAACGCGCCGCCGTCGTCGAACTCAACCCGGAACCGGTCCCAGCGCGTCGAGTCCGGCGGATCGACGACGATCCGTCCTGCCATCCCGAGGTGCAGTCCGAGCGTCGGGCCGTCATCCGTCTCAAGCCACAGGAACTTTCCCCGCCGCCCGGCGCCGACAAATTCGTGACCGGTGAGCGCGCCGGCGATCTCGCCTGGCTGATGGGGCCGCGACACATACGTGTCGCGATCGTCGACGGCGACGATCCGACGACCCAACGCGGCCTCCAGCGCGGTCCGCGCACGTTCGGCCTCTGGGAGCTCAGGCATGTCAGGAGGGTAGGAGACGTTCGCGCCGCGGGCGCTACGGGTGCGACCCGGGAACGCCGCGCAGCTGCATCACCACGGTCGCCGCGCTCGCCGCCGGGACACGTAGGACGAGCGAACCGTTATCTGCGCGGACGACCGTGGGTTGCACGAGCCCCCTGAGACGGCCCGTGAACGTCCGCGCGCCGAAGCCCTGACCGGCGAGGCTGACGCCGGCGCGCGCGGCGGGGGCCGGCGCGAGCAGGCGGGCGACGGTCGCGGTCGGCGCGTGCCGTGCCGCCACCGCCAGATTGACGACCGTGCCCCGGGCGAGGCTCTTGTTGATGAGCACGACGTGCAGCCGCCCGCGACGGTCACGGGTCGCCCACGCGCTGAGATTCGCCGAGGTCCGCACGGACACCGGGACGAGCCGCGCGCCCGGGGGTGCGGCGCCCGCGAACGCGAGCATGCCGTAGTACATCGGGCGCACTGCCGCCGACCAACGCCCGCCGCTGTGCGTGAACGCGAACGGCGCGTACGCCGCCCCCGGGAACGTGTGGATGTTGACGCCGGCGACGCCGCCGCGGGCCATCGCGAACAGCTCGTCGAGCATCCACAGCGCGGACGCGAACGTGTCGCTGACGCCCCGCTTGCCGCTGCACCCGACCGAGTTGAGTTCGTCGATCTGCATCGGCAGTCCGGCCGTACGGGCGACCCGGACGGCGTCACCGAGGCTGCCCACCAAACCGGTGCCGGCGAACGGCGTGAGCAGATGCTGGACGGTCGGGAACTTCGGCGAGGTCGTCCTGGAGAAGCAACGATTGAGCGGGTAGCGGTGCAGTGTCGCGAGGCGGACGCTCGGTTCGGCTGCGAGGAACCGCCGAAGGTCGGCACTCGTCGGTGGGTTCCCGAGGGTTGGCCCGGCCAGAGGGACCCCAGGGAGCTGGGCGGCGAGGGTCGAGAACTCCCGGGTGAACTGCGTCATCCCGTACTCGCGACCGCGCGCGTAGACCGCCCGGCCGCGCGCGTTGCGGTACGCCGGGAACCGCCCGTACAGGCCCGGCTCGTTGCCGATTTCAAGCGCTGCGATCCGGCTCCGGCCGATGGTGCCCAGCATCGCGTGGGCCTCGGCGAGCGACAGGCGGAAGTTGCCCGCCTTGAGGTTCACCCCGAGGATCAGTCGCGCGCCCAGCGTGTCGGCGAGCCGGCGTGCCGTCGCGAGCCAGCGCGGGCTGAGCGAGTACGACACCGAGCGAGGTCGGGCGACGCCGGGGACTGGCCACCATGTCGCGTCGGTACTGTCGCCGCCGATGCGGATGATCGGTGAGCCGCCGGGATCGACGTTGCGGATCAGCTGAGTAAGGACGCGATTCGGCGCCCGTGGGCTCAGTCCGGCGTACGCGGGGACCGCTGGGAACTCGAACGAGAACCCGACAAAGCCGCGCGGGATCGAGGGCCCCGCCGCCGTGGCCGCGACGGTCACGGCCGCCGGTGCGTCTGCTGGGAGCGTCTGTCTCGCGCGGGCGCCGTGGGCACGCAGTTGCGCGGCGAAGCCGGCGATCAGCGCGGCGATCGTTCCGGCGGCGACGATCCGCGCCATGAGACGCCGTCGCGGCATCCGGAAGCTGAGCCATCCCGTGGACATGACCCCGGCATTACGCCAGGGGTCTGGTGTGAGGTGCGTAAAGCTCGGATGAGATTGCGTTCATCCCGGGTTGCGGTTGCCCGAACATAAGGCCTGCCTCACCGGACCGATACCGCACCCAAAGCCGAGCGTGGCAGAACGGCGCCATGCACATCACGAAATCGGCAGTCGCGGTCGGTCTTGTCTCGGTCGGCCTCGCAGGGATCCTCTCGGCATGCGGCGGTTCTGGGAGCCCGACCGTGTCGGCGGCGCACGTTCGCGCCGCACCGAGCCACGTCTATCGCGTCGCGCTGACCCCGCAGGGCGCCGGAGCGAAACGCTCGGGCGCGACGGGCGATGCGGTCGTCGCGCTGCATGACGGGGCCGGACAGCTGTGCTGGCGGTTTGCTCACCTCCATGGCTTCACAAGCGCGCGCAGCGCGGCCATCCTGGCACCGGGAGCCGTGATCCATCTCTCGACTTCGGCGAAGCTCCACCACCAGGGGTGTCGTCGGCTGACGGGCGCCGTGCTCGCTGCGATCGCCCGGAATCCACGGCGCTACACGGTGACGATCCCCACCGCAGCAGATCCGAAGGGCGCGGTCAGCGCGCGCTTGTAGACAGCACCTCGGCGGCGGCGACCAGGTCGCCGTTCAGCCGGTCGATGCCGAGCTCGGAGCAGACCCGCTCAGATGCGCCGGGGCCCGCCAGCATCAGCGGGACGACCGCGGCGAGCTGTCGTAGCGCGGTCTGCTGGGCGCGGATCCGCCCGGCGTCGAAGCTGGCCAGGACGGCCACGGTCGGGCTCGTCGTTTCGGCGGTGCGGGCGACGGTCTCGATCGGCGTGTCCGCGCCCAGGAACAGGATGCGCCAGCCGTACGAGCGAAGCGCGAGGCCGAACGACACGAGCGTGATGTCGTGCGCCTCGCCCGGGACGCACGCGAGCAGTGCAAGAGGGCCGGCGCCGCGGCCCCAGAGCCGGGCCAGCCCCATCAGCCGGCTCCGGATGACGTTGCTCGCGAAGTGCTCCTGGCTGATCTCGAGCGCCCCGTCGGCCCAGGCGTCGCCGACGCGGTGCAGCGTCGGGAGGACGAGATCGTTCAGCACCGCCTCGACGCTGAACGCGGCGAGGCTGTCGTCGAGAATCGCATGGACGGCGTCCTCGTCGTAGCGCTCGATCGCCTCGTACAGGCGCGCCCTCACGTCCGTGGGGAGCAGACCGGCCGGGACGGTGTCCTCGGCGAGGGCGGACCGGGCGGCTTCGGCGGCGGAGAGCCCGTCGTCGAGCGCCTGGCGCATCCGTGCCACGCGGTCGGCGTCCTCGGCGCTGTAGAGCCGGAAGCCACCGGGTGAGCGGACCGGTTTCATCAAGCCGTAACGCCGCTCCCAGGCACGCAGCACCTCGGGGTTGACGCCGACGCGACGGGAGAACTCCCCGATGCGGTGCCCGCCGGATCGCCCTGCAGCCGACATGAGGGTTGGCATTATACACACTTTGTACAAACACTTGACAGAGTGGGCCCACGGCGGGTAACCTGACGGCAATTCTGCACAGGGTTTGTCCAGTGATCGGCACACACATTCGCATGACCAGAAACATCGTTGAAGTGGCACGCGCTGCCGGAACGCTCACAACGCTCCTGGAGGCGATCTCGCGTGCGGGGCTTGAGGAGACGCTTGCCGGTGAGGGTCCGTTCACGGTGTTCGCGCCCCACGACGACGCGTTCGCCGAGCTGCCGGAGGGGGCGGTCGAGTCGCTTCTCGACCAGCCGGACACTCTCACCTCGGTCGTCACGTATCACCTCGTCCCGGGCCGGTTGGCGGCCGCGGAGGTGGCGTCCAGCCGCCGGGCGCCGACGCTCCAGGGCGAGACCCTTCGGCTGTCGCTCGACGGCGAGGTTCACATCGACGGGGCGCGCCTGCTCGAGGCCGACATCCAGGCATCGAACGGTCTCATCCACGTCATCGACCGTGTCCTTCTCCCGGCTCAGATCTGATGGCTCGCTACCAGGCATCACTGCATACGCGTACGGCGACCGAGGGCGTGTTCTCGTACCTGAGCGACTTCTCCAACAGCCAGGAGTGGGACCCGGGCGTCGTCACCGCCGAGCGCCTGACGGCCGGCGGCGTCGTCGAGGGCGCCGAGTTCCGACTCGTGACGCGATTCCTCGGCACCCAGTCGGCGCTCACCTATCGGATCGTCGAGTACGACCCGCCTCGTGTCGTGACGTTTCACGGCGAGAACGAGACCGTCATCTCCCACGACCGGATCACGTTCGTGCCCGAACCGGACGGGACGACGATCGACTACGACGCGCGGCTTCAGTTGAAGGGATACCGGAAGCTGATGGAGCCACTGGTGGCGCTCGCGTTCCGGCGGGTCGGGGACCGCGCGCTGAACGGCCTGCGCCAGACGCTCAGGGAAGGTGCGCTGGCCGGCGCCCAGCGCACCGCCGGAACCTGATGCGCGGCAGCATCCTCGTCACCGGAGCCACCGGTTTCATCGGCGGCCGGCTCGCCCGGCGCCTCACCGCTGAAGGCTGGCAGGTGCGTGCGCTCGTGCGCAACCCGACATCGGCCGCGGCGCGCGCGCTCGAGTCCGCGGGCATCGACGTGCACGTCGGCGATGTGCTGAGCCCGCACTCGCTGCGCGACTCGCTGCTCGGCGTCGATATGGCGTACTACCTCGTCCATTCCATGGGCCGGGGGAACCCCCGCGATTACGCCGTCGCGGATCGCTCGGCGGCGGCCGGGTTCGCGGAGCTCGCGCGCGCCAACGGCGTCACGCGGACGATCTATCTCGGTGGGCTGGGCGACCAGCCGCACTCGGCGCACCTGCGCAGCCGTCACGAGACCGCCCGGGTCCTCGGCGAGCATGGGCCGCCCCTGACGTACTTCCGGGCGGGCATGGTCGTCGGTCCACAGAGCGAGTCCTACCGGACGCTCCGCTACCTCGTGCAGCGGCTTCCGGCGATGATCGCGCCCGGCTGGCTGAAGAACCCGACCCAGCCGATCGCAATCGACGACACGCTCTCGTACCTCGTCCAAGCGCTCGAGATTGACGGCACTTCCGGTCAAGAGATTCAAATTGGGGGCCGAGACGTGCTTGCCTATGGGGAGATGCTCGACCGCATGGCCCAGGTCCTCGGCATTCCCCGCCGCCCGCGGGTCCCGATTCCGCTGCTGACGCCGTGGCTGTCCTCATTGTGGATCGGGCTCGTCACGCCGGTCGATGCCGCCGTCGTGCGACCGCTGATCGAAGGCCTGGCGGAGCCGACGGTCGTCACTGACCCGGCGGGCATGGATCTGTTCGACATCGATCCGATCGGCTTCGACGAGGCGCTGCGGCGCGCCGTGGCCGAGGACCCCGACCTGGCGGTGGCAGCGTGAGGGAGGCGGCGGCGTGAGCGTGCTCGACCGGTTGTTCGTCTCGCGGCCGATCCGGATCCTGGTCGTGGTCGTGTGGATCGTCCTCGGTGGCCTCGGCGGCGCCTACGCGCAGAAGTTCCAGAACATCCAGAAGAACGAGGAGTCCTCCTTCCTCCCCGGATCCTCAGAGTCGGTGCACGAGCTGACGCTGGCCAAGAAGTTCCCGTCCGGCGAGCGGTTCGCCGCGATCACGGTGGTCCGGCGTGACGGCGGGCTGCAGCGCGCGGACCTGGCGGCGATCGCCGGGGTTCGCGCGTCGTTGAGCGCCAGGCTGCCGGTGACCGGCTCTCGCCCGGTCCTCGTCCAACTTTCGCCGGACAAGACGACGGCGCTGATCATCGTCAACCTCAACCCCCGCGGGAAGGAGACGCTGCTCAAGGACTCGGTCAGTCAGACCGAGGCGCAGATGGCGCCGCTGAAGGCGCGGGGGCTGACGGTCAAGGTGTCCGGCCCGGCCGGCTTCTCGCGGGATGCGGTCAACGTCTTCTCCGGGATCAACGGGACGTTGCTGCTCGCCACCGGCCTGCTCGTGTTCGTGCTGCTGGTCATCATCTACCGGTCGCCGATCTTCTGGATCATCCCGCTGCTCAGCGTCCTCATGGCGGAGGCGTTCTCCAGGTTCTGCGGGTGGGCCATCGCCGAGGCCGGGGTCACGGTCAACGGTCAGAGCGCGGGGATTCTCCCCGTGCTCGTGTTCGGCGCCGGCACCGACTACGCGCTGCTGCTCGTCGCCCGCTACCGAGAGGAACTGCGCCGCCACGAGGACAAGGTCGACGCGATGCGCCTCGCGTTGCGCCGTGCCGGCCCGGCGATCTTCGCCTCCGGCTCGACGGTGATCCTGGCGCTGTTGTGCCTGTCGCTCGCCGAGGTCAACGGCACCAACGGACTCGGGCCCATCGGCGCGATGGGCGTGGCACTCGCGATGCTCGCCATGCTCACGTTGCTGCCGTGTGCGCTCGTGATCGGTGGCCGTCGCGCGTTCTGGCCGTTCATCCCGCGCTATGGCTCCTCGGGCTCCGATGAGACCCACGGCGCGTGGCGCCGCGTCGCCGAGCGCGTCGCCAGCTCGCCGCGCCGGGTGTGGGTCACGACGATCCTGCTGCTCGCGATCTTCTGCGTCGGTCTCACCAGCTTCTCGACCAAGCTGAGCAACACGCAGGACTTCCGCGGCTCGGTCGAGTCGGTCGAGGGTCAAACCCTGATCGCAAAGGCGTTCCCGGCGGGCGCCAACGCCCCGACCGACGTCGTCGTCCGGGACCGGGCCACCGTCCCCGCGGTCCGCCGGGCGCTCCTCAGCGTGCCCGGCGTCGTCGCGGTGAGCGGGCCGGAGCTCGGCCGGCCCGGCGCGCGACTGTCGGTGACGCTGCGCTATGACCCGTACTCGACGGCGGCCGCGAACACGATCCCCAAGCTGCGGGCCGCCGCGCACGCCGCCAGCCCGACGTCTCTCGTCGGCGGCCCGACAGCCCAGCAGAAGGACTTTGACGTCGCAGCCGCGCGCGATAACCGCGTGATCGTCCCGATCGTGCTCGCCGTCGTATTCGTGATCCTCGCGCTGCTGTTGCGCGCGCTGCTGCTCCCGCTGATGCTGATCGGGACCGTGATCCTGTCCTACGCGGCCGCGCTCGGCTTCTCGGTGGCGATGTTCGACCGCGTGTTCAGCTACCCCGGGATCCCATCGACCGCGCCACTGCTCGTGTTCATCTTCCTGGTCGCCCTCGGCGTCGACTACAACATCTTCCTGATGGCCCGGGCGCGGGAGGAGACGCTCCAGCGCGGTACGCGCGACGGGATGCTGCGCGGGCTCGCGGTCACCGGCGCCGTCATCACCTCGGCCGGGATCGTCCTTGCGGGCACGTTCACGATGCTCGCCACGCTTCCCCTGAAGAGCCTCACCGAACTCGGCTTCACGATCGCGTTCGGCGTCCTGCTGGACACATTCATCGTCCGTTCACTGCTCGTGCCGGCACTGGTGTTCGACATCGGGAGGCCCGTGTGGTGGCCAAGCGCGCTCTCGCGGTCCGACGGAGGCGCAGGCGCAGGCGCAGGCGACGATTCCGACGACGGGAGCTCGAATGGAACGCGTGTGGGAGTACCCGCGGCCGCCGGCGGTGACGCCGAGTCCGCGCCGCGTTCGCGTTGAGCTCGGCGGCCTGACGCTCGGGGACTCCGACGGCGCGCTGCGCGTGCTGGAAACGAGCCACCCGCCGACGATCTACCTCCCGCCGGCCGACGTACGTCTCGACCTGCTCGAGCCGAGCGAGGCCACCGCGACCTGGTGCGAGTACAAGGGCGTCGCCCGCTACCTCGACGCCGTCATCGAGGGCCGTCGCTACGAAGCGATCGGCTGGGCCTACGCCGAGCCGTCGCCGGGCTACGAGGCATTGCAGGACTTCGTCGCGTTCTATCCGGGCCGCGTCGACGCCGCCTGGCTCGACGACGAACGCGTCGACGCCCAGGCGGGTGACTTCTACGGCGGCTGGATCACCTCAGACCTCGTCGGGCCGTTCAAGGGACCACCCGGGACGCGCGGCTGGTGACCCCGCCCGGCCCCGGCGTCGGCCCGCGGCGACGCGCGACCCAGGCTGGCGATGAATCGCTGATTCAGTTCCGGCACGCCGTCGAACCTGTGAATCTGCGAATCAGTTGCGGCCGCTGGGGCAGACTGCGCTGGGGCGCGGCGCCGGTCGGCTCGCCGGCGGCGGCGCGCGGAGCGGTCCGCCCAGCCCGCGGCCGTGGCGACCGCGGGCCGGGCGGTTCATCCGTGCCCCGGATGAAGCCTTAGAAGCCGGTGATCAGCTGGCGCACGCGACCCCGTCGGCGGTCTTGCCGCCCGCCAGGCAGGGGAGGACGGTTGGGGGCTGCCAGGTCGCGCCGCTGAGGATGCCGGGCACGTTGATCGGTCGGTAGAGCCGCATGATCAGCCGGAACGCCCTGCCCGCCGGCGACGGGAGCCAGTTCAGTCGCTGGACGGCGTTGGTCGGCGCGTTGGGCTGGATGTAGAGGTCGAGCGAACCGTCGGCGTTGTAGTGGACGTGCGAGCGGTTGTTGATCAGATAGCGGTGGGCGCTGTTGGCGACGAAGAAGCCGTTCGAGTCGTACAGCGTCATCGACCAGAATGACCGGACCGGGAACGGCATGTAGCGCTTGGAGATGTGCGCGACGTAGCGCGTGGCGCCGGTCAGCGGATGGAGGCTGTGATCGGTGACCGTGAACGGGTACATCGCCAGGGTCGAAACGGGCGCGCCGAGTCCAATCTGGTCGACCGCGGCGCGGCCGGAGTAATCGGTTCCGTACGTGCCGGTGCGCGCGACGAGCCAGCCGTTGTGCTTCGGCGCCCCGGTCAGGAACAGGGACGACACCTCGGCCTTGACCTTCGCGATCCCGGCGGGCACGGCGTCACGCAGACCCTGGAGCGTTGCCGCGTCAAGGCCGGCCTCGTGGCTGGGGTGCAGGCCGACGCCGATGCCGACCGCGGTCAGCTGCGACAGCAGCGCGTGGTCGGCCGCGGGCGGCGGGAAGCGCCTCAGCTGATCGCCGAGCGCGTCGAAGAACGCGAGCGGGTCCGAGCCGGTCGTGGTCCCGGGCACTTTGAACTGGGTCATCGTGCGATCGATGTGCTTTGGGCGCGGCGGCGTGTAGCTCGGACCGAACGTCGCCCACTTGGACAGCGGCGTCAGCGAGTACTCGTTCTGGATCCGGACGACGTTCGGGGTGTCAGCCTGGTTCTTGATGTACGTGCGCCCGACGATCCAGACGCGCGAGTACGGGGAGCGGATCCGCGTGACGCCGTGGGGCAGGCGACCGTGCCATCCGGGCGCGGTGATCGCGTAGTTGCCCGCCGGATGGCCGACGGAGCCGATCGCCGCGAAATTGGTCGTATACGGATCGAGCAGCTCGAACACGACGAAGCGGTTGCCGCCGACGACGGGCATGTGCGCGATGATCGGCTGGCGGGAGAGATCGAGCCACGCCATCGAATAGAGCGTGTCGTGGTTCGGCGCGACGACGGTCTTGTCGTTCGGATTGGCGAGCCGGCGGATGTGGCTGAACTGATTGACCGCGCCCCCGCCCGAGCCATTCGGGACGTTGACGCTCGTGCTCGTGAGGAACACGCGGTTCATGTCGAGCAGCGGGATCCCGTAGACGTACGCCTCGGTCCCGAGCTTCAGCGCCGTCTGATACTCGGCGGCTTGGGCAGGATCGTTCGGATTGAAGGCGGCGACGCTCGCGGCGGGCACGGCGGCCACGGCGGCCACGGCGGGCACGGCGGCCACGGCCGCAAGGCCCGCGACGACGGCGACCGTGCTGAGGAGCCATTTCAGCTTTGTGTGCAGGGTCAAGGGGGTGTCCTGTTCCCTCAGCTGGACTCGGCCAGTGGTCCCGCCACGCGCAGCCAGATCGTTTCGAGCGTCGCGAGCGCGACGTCCCGGTCGCCGTACGGCTCCCGTCCGAACTCCTCCAGCAGGTAGGCAGCGTTCATCAGCGTGAGCGCCCGGGCGAGCGCCCGGGTGTCGATGACCTCGAGCCGGCCGTCGGCGACGAGCCGGTCAAGCGTGCGAGTCGCCATCACGGCGAACTGGTCAAGCGCGGTGCGGTACGCGACCTCGATCTGCTCGTCGGTCGCCGCGGCGTCGACGATCGCGCGCACGAGCGGGCCGTGCCGGACGAAGAAGTCGACGATCCGGGCCAGCGCCTCCTGGGCGGGCGCGGGAAACCCCACGCCTGCGGTCTCGCCCCAGCGTTGCGCGACGGTGTACAGCTCCTGCCCGATCTCGGCGAACAGCCGCAGGACGAGATCGGTCGTGTCGTCGAAGTGCCGGTAGAAGGCGGTCCGGGTCAGTCCGGTGCCCTCCATCACCACCTCGACCGACAGCTCGCGATACGGCCGCTCACGGAGGAAGCGTTCGGTGGCAGCGAGGATCTCGCGACGTGTGCTCTCGCGCTGGTCTCGGTGGCGCGCGCGCTGGGCGGCGGTGCTCACGACGGGGAATCGTACCAGCTGAGTGACGCCGTGTTTGACGTAGCGTCACGTTTTCGGCTATAACTGCGTCGCTGTGTCAGACACGGTGTCACTGAAGTCGTCGGGGCGCGCGTTGGTTGCGACCCTCGGCGTGGTCGTTGCCTTCCCCTTCGCCGCTGGGGCAACCGCCTCGGCGGCAGGCACGACCGCGGCGCGGGCAACCGCGGAGGCGACGACAGGGATCACCGTGTCCCCCTTCCCCGGTACGCCGGACGCGTCCCCGAACACGCAGATCAGCGTGCTCGGGGCGCGTCCGGCGACCATCTCCTCGATCCGGGTGACCGGGTCGAGCAGCGGACTCCACGGGGGCGCGTTCCATGCGTATAGCGGCCGGCGGGGCGCCAGCTTCGTGCTGAGCCGGCCGCTGACGCAGGGCGAGCGCGTCTCGGGTGACGCTCCACGTCCGCGGCCAGCAGAACGCGTCGCGTGGTCGTTCAGCGTCGCCCGGTTCGCGCCGACCCCGCCGACGCTCGACCTGCCGATCGAGCAGCCGGCGAAGCTTCAGCACTTCATCTCGCGGCCGGATCTCGACGCCGCCGAAGATCACGATCCTCAAGCGCACCCCGTGCGTCGTCGTCCGGCGACATCTTCCTCACCCCGCTGCCGTCGCCGACGGTCCACCCGGAGAGCAACAACGCGATCACGATCCATCCCGTCGGGCCCGGTGGGCCGATGATCATCGACAGCCACGGCAACCTCGTCTGGTTCGACCAGCTGGCGCCGCCGTCTACGCGATCAACTTCCGCCAGCAGCGATTCGCGCGGACGCAACGTCATCACCTGGTGGCAGGGAACCGTCACCGTGCAGGCGTGGGGGCACGGGGTCGGCGTGATCGCCGACCCCCGCTACCGCACGATCCGCACCGTCAAGGCCGGGAACGGCTACTCGATCGACGTCCACGAGTTCACGCTCACACCGTCCGGGGACGCCCTCTTCACGGTCGTTCTCGCCGGTCGAGATCCACGTCCCGGGAACGCCGGCCGGAAAGCTGACCGAGATGCTCGACTCGATCGTCCAGGAGATCGACGTGCGGACCGGGCTCGTCGTCTGGGAGTGGCACGCGTACGGGCACATCCCGCTCGCCGACTCATTCGCCACGCCGCAGAACAGCTCCGACTTCGATGCCTTCCACGTCAACTCGATCGAGGTCGAGCCGCACAACCGGCTGCTCATCTCGGCCCGTGACGCCGCCGCCGTCTATCTCGTCAACCACGCGACGGGGACGATCGACTGGACGCTCGGCGGCCAGGCGAGCAGCTTCGCGATGGGTCGTGGCGCGAGCTTCTGGTTCCAGCACGACGCCCACATGCTCGCCCCGAACCGGATCAGCCTGTTCGACGACGAGGCGGGACCGCCGTTCAAGGCGGCGTCCTCCCGCGGCCTGATCCTCGCGCTCGACCTTCGCCGCCGCACGGCTCGCGTCGCCCGGCAGTACCACCGCCCCGGGACGACCCTGGCGCAGAGCGAGGGCAGCGTGCAGCCGCTCGCGAACGGCAACGCGTTCGTCGGCTTCGGCTCGACCGAGTTCTTCTCCGAGTTCTCGCCGACCGGCAAACTCGTCTTCGACGCGAGCCTGCCCAAGGACGACGGCAGCTATCGCGAGTACCGGGTCCCGTGGAGCGCGACGCCCACGACGAAACCCGACATCGCAGCTCGGAAGCGGACCGCCGGCAGTGGCGTGGATGTCTACGCAAGCTGGAACGGCGCGACCACGGTCGCGCGCTGGCAGGTCCTCGGCGGCGCGAGCGCCGGCTCGCTCACACCGTTGACGACCGCCGGTCGTCACGGCTTCGAAACGCACATCGCCCTCTCCGCCTCACCCGCCGTCATCGCCGTCAAGGCGCTCGACGGGCGCGGCCATGTTCTGGCCGAAAGCCGAAAGGTCAATCCTTCGTGACACAGACGAACTCGGCGCGCGCTGATCGCCCTCGCCGTCACGCTCGCCGCGATCGCCGCTCCGGTGACGAGCGCCTCGGCGGCAGGCTCAGGGATCCACAAGATCCGCCACGTGATCGTGATCATGCAGGAGAACCGGTCGTTCGACAATTACTTCGGCACGTACCCCGGCGCCGTCGGAATCCCAGGGCTCGCCGGCAACAAGGGCACGCTGCCGTGCGTGCCGGACCCGCTGCGCAACCGCTGCGTCAAGCCCTACCACGACTCCAAGTACGTCGATGACGGCGGGCCGCACGAGCAGCAGGCGTACACGAAGGACTACGACAACGGCAAGATGGACGGCTTCATCCGGGCTCGCGAGTCGTGCACGAACGTGATCGACCCGCGCGACTGCATCGCCAACCTGTCGGTCGACATGATGGGGTACCACGACCAGCGCGAGATCCCGAACTACTGGGCGTACGCGCGCAACTACGTGCTCCAGGACCACATGTTCGAGCCGAATGCGTCGTGGAGCCTGCCGGCCCACCTGTTCCTCGTCTCGGAGTGGTCCGCGCTCTGCGCGACCCCGGACGATCCGTTCAGCTGCCACTCGAACATCGAGGATCCGGGCCTCCCGGCCGACATCGGACCGGCCCCGCATCCGCAGCCGAACTACGCGTGGACCGATCTCACCTATCTGCTCTACCACCACAAGGTGAGCTGGGGCTACTACATCAAGAAGGGACCAGAGCCCGACTGCGAGACGGGTGAGATGTTCTGCCACTTCAAGGATCAGGACAGCCGCACGCCCGGCATCTGGAATCCGCTGCCGAGCTTCACCACCGTGCGCAAGGACCACCAGCTCGGCAACATCCGCGACATCGAGCCAGTTCTACAAGGATCTGCGCTCGGGCCAGCTGCCCGCCGTCTCGTGGGTGATTCCGAGCGGCGTCGTCAGTGAACATCCGACCTCTTCGATCCGGACCGGTCAGGCGTACGTGACGAAGCTGATCAACGCGATCGGTCGGAGCAAGGCGTGGAAGAGCACCGCGATCTTCCTCTCCTGGGATGACTGGGGCGGCTTCTATGACCAGGTCCGCCCGCCGACGGTCGACCTCAACGGCTACGGCTTCCGCGTCCCCGGCCTCGTGATCAGTCCGTACGCGCGCCGCCACGCCGTCGACCACCAGCAGCTCAGCTTCGACGCGTATGCGAAGTTCATCGAGGACGACTTCCTCGCCGGGCAGCGGCTGAACCCGAAGACCGACGGGCGGCCGGACCCGCGTCCGACGGTGCGCGAGACCACACCCGGCCTCGGCGACCTCCGGCGCGACTTCAACTTCACTCAGAAGCCGCGGAAGCCGTTGATCCTGCCGACCTACCCGAGGAAGAACGCATGACCGCGTCCGGCACGCTTGAACCCACCGCCGCGCAGCTCGAACAGCTGCATCGCCGCGTCAGCGGCCACCGGCGAGGGCGTCGTGATGGTCAACCTGCTGCGGTTCAAGGACCAGGCCGACGGCATCGACGCCGAGGACGGAATCAGCGGCGCCGAGGCCTTCGGACGCTACGCCGCGGCCGTCGGCGTGCACCTCGACCGGGTCGGCGGACAGATCCTGCTCGCGCTGCGCACGTGCGAGTCGGTGATCGGTCCTGACGAGCACGAATGGGACATGGTGCTCGCGGTGCAGTACCCGTCGCGGCAGGCGTTCCTGGAGATGACGAGCAATCCGGAGTACCTGAAGATCCACGGGCACCGGACCGCCGCTCTGGCGGACTCACGGCTCATCGCCTGCGCGCCCCTGGGCGCGTGAACGACGCCGCCCTGTGGCCGAGCCGATGGCCGGCCGAGGACGGTGGACCGCGCCGTGACCAGCTCGCGCCGGGACCGCCGCTGCAGGTCGGGCCGAACGAGCGCTTGACCCTCGCCGCCCACCGCGACGCGTACGCGGCCACGATGTTCGTCCTGCGCGACCCGGGACAGCTGTTCGTGCTGCGCCACACGATCGGCGCCCAGCCGCTGCGCGACGCGAGCACGTGTTGGGTCGAGCGCCTGGACCCGCTGACGCTCGCAACCCAAAGTCGCTCGCCGGATCTCGGCGGCGGCCCGTTCTGGCCAGGCGGACTCGCCGCCCACGCCAACGGATCGCTCTACGTCGTGCACGGCAACCACTGCCATCGGCTGTCGGCCGACCTCGCGCCGCTCGCGTACCGGCGTCTGGAGCGGGATCGTCCCCACAACTCGTTCGTCGTCCTCCGCGACGGGTCGCTCGCGATCAAGGACCTCGATCTCGATCAGCACGAGGCCTCCGAACTCGTCCTGCTCGACCCGACGACGCTCGTGCCGAGGTGCACGCCGTTGACGCTGCCCGAACCGTCGGTGGCGCGGTTGTCGGCCGACGGCAACACCGTGTACGTCGTCGGCACCGAGACGGTCTGGCGCGCGCACTGGGACGGGCGGCAGCTCGCGCTCGACGAGGATTGGCGCCTGCGCTATCACGGCGGACCGCGGCACAGCTACGGCTGGGATCCGGTGATCGCCGGAGGCCACGTGTGGTTCCTGGACAACGGCGCCCACGACTACGCGACGACGATGCGCGGCGCGGCCCGCTCGCTCGGGCCGGTCCGCCTCATTCGCGTCGCCGTGGCGGACTCCGGCAACGCCGAGATCGTCGAGGTCTCCGGCACGTCTCGCGGCACCGTGACGAATCCGCCGATCTACGACCCACAGCGGCGGATCGCCGTGGCGTATGACTCGGGCAACGGCATCGTCCAGGCGTTCCGTCTGGCCGAGGACGCGCGCCTCAGGCCCCTGTGGCGCCGCGAGCTCTCGCACGCCGGGCACATGATCCATTACGCGGAGTCGGGCGAGCTCGTGCTCCACGACTACCGGGGTCCGGCGCTCGCCCGGACGGGGATCGCCCGGGCGGTGGCCAATCGCTCATCACGCCCCGCGAACTCGCCGGCGATCCGCCGCGCCCTCGCTCGCGGGTCCGCGGACGAGGTGATCGTCGTCGACATCGAGACGGGTGTCGAGCGGGCGCGCGCACGCGTCCCGACGATGTTCCAGTCGGTCCTGTTCCCGGCGCCCGGGTTCGGCCGCGATCTCTACTGGTGTACGTTCTCGACGCTCGCGCGGCTCGAGGTCACGGCCGCGGCGTGAGCGTGCCGGGCGAGCCGGGCGAGCCGGGCGCACCGGCCGAGCCGGGCGGGGTCGGAGCTTCGGGGACCGGGAGGCGCGCGATCGCCCGGGTGCCCCCGTCGGGCCGGGCGATGAGCTCCAGCCGGCCACCGAGGGTCTCGAGCCGCAGTCGCTGGGACGCGACGCCGACGTGACCACGGGCGAGCTGTGCGGAGAGGACCGCCGGATCGAAGCCGGAGCCGTTATCGCTGACCGTCAAGATCCGCTCGCCGCCGTGCTCGCGCAGCGTGACCGTCATCGCGGTCGCCTGGGCGTGCTTGACCACGTTGGTGATCAGCTCGCGGGCGACGCTGAACAGGATCCGGTCATGCTCCTTGTGGGCCGGCAGCATGTCGAGCTCGAGCGTCAGCTCCAGACCGGCGCGGTGCGCGGCCGTCTCGGCAATCTGGCGGAGCGCGGCCTCAAGTCCCGCCTCGTCGAGCACGTGCGGGTGCAGCTCAAAGATCGCGGAGCGCAGCTGGCTGGCCACGTCGAGCAGCGTCTGGTCGGCGCGGGCGAGGGCGGCGTCGTCCGGCAGCCGGAGCGCGACCTCCTCGAGGTCATGGCGCGTCGCGAGCAGCGACTGCACGGGACCGTCGTGGAGGCCCTCGGCGAGGCCTTGACGCTCGCGGTTCTCGGCCGCCAGCACTTCGGTGAGCAGGTGCTCACGATCGATCACGAGCTGCGTGACCTCCGCGGTGCGCCGCGCGATCATCGCCGAGAGCACCGTGCTGGCAATGCCGATCCAGGCGAGCAGCGCCGCCCATTCGGCGACGTAGCCCGCCGTGTTGCCGGGATGGTCGGGTCCGATGTCGAGCAGCGGCTCGAGCACGTAGGCGAGCACGGACACGACCGTGGCAAGCAGCGTGAGCCGCGGCCGATAGCGGAAGGCCGCGGTGATGGGGATGAACACGTAGCCGATCCGCGTGTCGGAGAACGCGCCGCCGGACAGCGCCGAGAGCACGGTGATGACGACGATGTCGACGGCGAGCGCGATGAGCCCCTGCTGCGGGGTGGCGCCGCGCGCATGCGTGATGAAGAGGAGGCTGATGCTCCACGCCAGGTAGGCGCCGAGCAGGATGAAGAAGGCGCGGTCATAGTCGCCGGTGGGGGGCAGCCGCTCGGCCCCGGCAAACAGGCCGACGGCGGCGAGCCGCAGCCAGGCAACCGCGTACTCGGCGCGTCCCGCGTGGCGCCGCGCCACCGCCTCCAGCGGCGCCGACTCGCTCACTCGATCAGGCCGCGGCGCATCGCCTCGGCGACCGCGGCGGCGCGGTCCGAGACGCCGAGCTTCTCGTAGAGGTGGCCGACATGGGTCTTCACCGTCGTCGCCCCGATCACGAGCTCGTTGGCGATCGCCGGCACGCTCTTGCCCTCGGCCATCAGCGTCAGCACCTGCGACTCGCGCTCGGTCAACAGCGGGCCGTTGCCCGCGGCGTGGCGGCGAAGCTCCGCGGCGAGGCCGGTGGCGAGGGCGGGCGGGACGACCGTCTCACCGCGGGCACAGGCGAGCACCGCGTCAAGGATCTCGACCTGGCGCGCCTCCTTGGGCAGGTAGCCCGCGGCGCCCTGTTCGATCGCGCGGTAGACGAGCGCGCTGTCGGAGAACGCCGAGAGGATGAGCACGCGCGTCGGCAGTCCGTCACGGGTCACGGCGTTGGCGATCTGGGAGCCATCGAGCTCGGGGAGCCGGTAGTCGATGACCGCGACGTCGGGCAGATGCTCGCGGATCGCGTCCAGCGCCTCGCGCCCGTTCTCCGCCTGGGCGACCACGATCACGCGGCCGCTCGCCGAGAGACCTCGCGCCACACCCTCACGGTAGAGCGGGTGATCGTCCCCGACCACGACACGCACTGCGTCCGCTTCACGCACGGCGGCGATCGTATCCGACGACCCGGAGATGCCGAAGCGGCTCCCCATCGCGGAGCTCCCGCACGACCGCGTCGAGCAGACCATCGCCACCGAGCGTTCGGCCGTCGGTGACCGCGGCGACGTGGGCCCGCTTTGACTGGATGAGCCGCGCCATCGTTTCGTCGATCGTTTCCGCGGCGAGCAGATACCAGGCCGTGACCGCGTCGCGCTGACCGATCCGGTGGCAGCGGTCCTCGGCCTGATCGTGCATCGCGGGCGTCCATTCGAGCTCCAGGAAGACCACGTTCGAGGCACGCGTGAGCGTGATTCCCTGGGCGGCGACGCGCGTCGCGCCGACGATCAGCTGCGGGCCGTGGGGATCCTGGAACGCGGCGATCGCGGCCTCGCGGGCGTCGATCGAGTCGGCGCCGAGGATGTGGAGCGCATCGGGGAAGCGGTGGAGCACCGCCTGCTGAACCTCGAGGTGGCGGGCGAAGACGACGAGCGGCTCCCCGGAGTGCAGGAAATCCTCGATCCAGGCGAGCGCCGCGCCGAGCTTCCCCCGGGCGGCGAGGCGCTGCAGCGTTCCGAGCTGCGCGAGCCGCTCGGCGCGCAGAGCCGCCGCGATCTTCGCGCTCAGCTCGGTGAGGTCGAGCGGTTGCGAGCGCAGCCACTCGATCACGTCCTTCTCGGCCAGTCGGTACTCCGATTCGTTGGTCAGGGCGACCGGGATGACGACCTGCCGCTTGGCGGGAAGCTGCGGGAGGACCTCGGACTTCAGCCGGCGCACGAAGCAGTGGCGCCGGAGATGCCAGTGCAGCCGCTCCTCGCTCAGCTGGCCCTGGAACTGCTGGGAGAATCGCGAGCCGGAGCCGAACTCGTCGAGCCGGCCGATCACCCGCAGCTGCGCGATCAGCTCGTCGGCGTGGTTGAGCACCGGCGTGCCCGTGAGCGCGAGCTTGAGCGACCCGCGGGCCATCGACGCGGCCAGGGCCCGTACCGCCTGGGTGCGCTTCGCCCGCGGGTTCTTGACCATGTGCGACTCGTCGACGACGAGCGCCCGCGGCGCGACGAGGGCAAGCTGCTGGCGGTGGTGGGCGACGAGCTCGTAGTTGAGGATCGTGATGTCGGCCCGCGGCGGAACGGCGCTGCGGCCGGTGACGACCGCGACCGAGCGGTGCGGCAGCCAGTGAGTGGCCTCACGCTCCCACCCGAGCTTCATCGATGCGGGACAGATGACGACCGCCGGATACGCGTCGTCGGTCTCGAGCGCGGCGAGCGCCTCGACGGTCTTGCCGAGCCCCTGTTCGTCCGCGAGGAACGCGCCGCGCGCGTCGAGCACGTAGCGCACCGCGGCCCACTGGAACGGCGCGAGAGTGCCGCCGAGCACCGCGGCGGTCGTGTCGATCGGATCCGCCTCTCGCGCCCGGGAGCGGCGGATCGCGTCGGCCGCGGCGTCGCGCTCGGCGAGGAGCCGGGCGAACACCTCGTCGGCGGGCTTCGTCACCTGGACGTCGAAGCGGGCGATGAAGCCGTCAAGTTCGTCGGCAAGCCACGGGTCGAGCGGGACGGCGCGCGTCCCCTGCGTTCCCGGCAGCTGCTCGAAGGCGGTCCCGACATCGGGATCCCAGACGACCTCGAGGCGGAGCTGCTCGCCGTCGACGCCGCGGAACCACACGAGCCGCGCCGGGGGCGGGGCCTGGCCTGACTCGATGATCGACATGCAGCGGTCGGCGGCCGCATCGGGACGGGCGGACTGCTGCTCGCGCAGGACGGCGGTCACCTCCCTCGTGAGCGGGGCCAGCAGCCGGCCGTCGTGCTCGACGAGGACCGGCTGCAGCTCCTCGGGCACCGGCCCGGCGAGCGTCTCCAGGACGAACCAGCCGCGCCGGTCGTGCCGGACGGTCCGCACGTGCCCGATCCAGCGGCGCCTGATCGCCGCGAGCCACTCGGTGACGTCCTCGGCGGCCGTCAGCTCCGGGTAGCGCTCGAGCATCTCGGCGACCTTCATGCCCGCCCAGTCGCCGGCGGGCGCGGACCACTCGCGCGTGTCCCAATCGAAGCGCCGGAGCGGGATCGTGCGGACGAACGCGACGCGGTTCGGGTCGTAGGGGAACGAGAGCACGACGTACGGCTGGCCGCCGGCGCCCCGGCGCAGCTCGACGTTCGGGCGTTCAGGCGCGGGCTGCGTGGCGGCGCTCAGGCGGTGACGGCGGGCTGACTGGAGCGGGCGGCCGCTGAGGCGAGGCCGCGCTCGTGGAGGAGCTCGGCGATCTGCACGGCGTTCGTCGCGGCACCCTTGCGGAGGTTGTCGCCGACGACCCACATGTTGAGGTAGCGCTTGTCGCGACCGCCGAGGTCATGGCGGAGCCGGCCGACGAACACCTCGTCACGCTCGGCGGCGTCGACGCCCATCGGGTACTGACCGGCGCGCGGGTTGTCGACGACGATCACGCTCGGTGCGCCGGAGAGCAGCTCGTGCGCCCGGGCGATCGAGAGCGGCTCGCGGGTGCGAATCCGGATCGACTCCGAGTGGGCGTTGATGACGGGAACCCGGGCGCACGTCGCGGTGATCGCGATCTCCTCCTCGGTGACGCCGAGGATCTTGCGCGTCTCGTCCATCATCTTGCGCTCCTCGGTCGTGTAGCCGCTGTCGTCGGCGAACGTCTCGACCTGGGGGAGCACGTTGAAGCCGATCTGGTGCGGGTACACGCTCGGGGCGGGCGGTTCGGTGTCGTGGAGGATCGCGTGGGTCTGCTCGAGGAGCTCGTTGATCGCCGACGCGCCGGTACCGGACACCGACTGGTACGTGGAGACGATGATCTCCTCGATCCCGACCGCACGGTGGATCGGGTTGAGCGCCACCACCATCGCCATCGTCGAACAGTTCGGGCTCGAGACGATCCCGCTGCCGCCGATCGCCTGAAGGACCGTGTCCGGGTTGACCTCGGGGACGACGAGCGGGACATCGGGTGCCATCCGGAACGCGCTCGTCTTGTCGATCACGATCGCGCCGCGCGCGGCGAGCTTCGGCGCCCATTCGCGGCTGACCGAGCCGCCCGCGGAGGAGAACACGAGATCGAAGCCGTCGATCGCGTCGTCGCTGAGGACCTGGCACGCGAGCGCCTCGCCGCGGAACGTGATCGTCCGCCCCTCGGAGCGCGCGCTCGCGAACGGAACGAGCTCACCGATCGGGAAGCTGCGCTCCTCGAGGATCTGGAGGACCTTCTGACCGACGGCGCCGGTGGCGCCCACTGATGCAACGCGGTAGTTCTCAGGCATGGTCCCGGCCCATGCTAGTGCACCGTTCCGGAGGGTCAGCCCGCGGGCACGGCGACGATGCGCGTGCGCAGGGCCTCGTACAGCGGCGCGTCGAACAGGCCGGCAAGCGGAGCGGACACCGCGGCGGCGGAGAGCGCCGTCGCGTCGGCGAGCCGCTCCGGCCACGGCCGCCGGTCGAGCAGGCCGGCGATGACCGAGGCCGACGCGGCGTCACCGGCGCCGGTCGGGTTCCCGCGTAACGGCTCCGGCGGGGCGGCATGGAGCACGTCGCCGTCCTCGGTCAGCGCGGTCAGGCCGTCCTCGCCCTGGGTGACGACGACGGCGCCGGCGCCGCGAGCCTGCAGGGCGCGGGCGGCCTCGACGAGAGACTCGTGGTCGTGCACGCCGCGGAGCTCGGCCTCATTGATCTTGACGATGTCCGGGCCGGCCTCGACACCCCGCGCCAGTGGCTCTCCTTCGGCGTCGAGCAGGACGGGGACGCGAGCGACGCGGGCAGCGCGGACGAGTTGGCGGTAGCAGTCGGCGGGGACGCCGGGCGGCACGCTGCCGGCGAGGATGACGCCGTCGACGCCCGCCAGCAGCGCGTCGAACCGCGCGGTGAGCGCGCCCCAATCCGCGGCCGCGACCGTCGGTCCCGGCTCGGAGAAGCCGGTCGCCTGGCCGTCGTCCTCGACGACCATCGTCGCGATCCGCGACTCCTCGGCGATCTCGACGAGCGCATCGCGAATCCCCGCCCGTGCGAGCTCGGCGCGGGCCTCGCGGGCGGTGAACCCGCCCGCGAACCCGGTCACGATCACGTCGCGGCCGAGGCCGTGCAACACCCGGGCCGAGTTGACGCCCTTGCCGCCGGCCTGGCGGGCGACGGTCTGTACGCGTGCGGTCCTGCCCCGCTCGTAGTGCGGCAGGTGGTACGTGAGGTCGAGCGCGAAGTTGAGCGTCACGGTGAGGATCACGCTCGCGGTTTCTACCGGGTGCCTAGGATGAGGGCGCAATGGGCGAGCTCTACGGCGGCGTCGAGACGGGCGGGACGTGGTGCGTGTGTGCCGTCGGCCGCGGCCCGGGCGAGATGGTCGCGCGCGAGCAGTTCCGGACGGGGAGGCCGGAGGAGACGCTCGAGCAGATCGCCGCGTTCTTTGCCGGCGCGCCGCCGGTGGCGGCGGTCGGGATCGGGTCGTTCGGTCCGGTCGACCTCGTGCCCGACTCGCCGACGTGGGGTCACGTGACGACGACGCCGAAGCCGGGGTGGAAGCACGTCGCGATCGGGCCGGCGCTCAGCGAGCGTCTCGGCGTCCCGATCGCGTTCGAGCTCGACGTGACCGCGGCGGCGGTCGGCGAGCAGCGCTGGGGCGCCGGCGAGGGGGCGGGGTCGCTCTGCTACCTCACGGTCGGGACCGGGATCGGCGCCGGCCTGCTGATCGACGGCGTGCCGCGGCATGGGCTCGTCCACCCCGAGGTCGGCCACATGCGGATCCCTCACGACCGCGCGCGCGATCCGTTCGACGGCTGCTGCCCGGTGCACGGCGACTGCTGGGAGGGCCTCGCGGGCGGGCCGGCGATCGCGTCGCGGTGGGGCATCCCGGCACCGAAGCTGCCGGCCGATCACCCGGCGTGGGCGCTCGAGGCCGACTACATCGCCGCCGGGATCGTCAACATCGTGCTCGTGTTCTCGCCCGAGCGCGTCGTCGTCGGCGGGGGCGTGCTCGAGCATCCGCCGATGCTCGGGGCGGTCCGGGACGCGGGTCGTGGACCTACTCGGCGGCTACCTGGACACGCCGCTGCTGCGCGCGGAGGAGATCGAGTCGTTCCTCGTGCCGCCGGCGCTGGGCGACGACGCGGGCGTGCTCGGCGCGATCGCGCTCGCCCAGACGCTCGCGGCCTAGACCGACCGGCAGAAACGCAACCGATCGCGATCGCGGTTCGGATCGTGTTGCGTTGCTTGCGCTCAGCGTCAGAAAGGTAACGGCGTCCGCTGGCGCGACGCGGTTCGTTACGTTCCTGACGCCCGGTCAGCGCCGGGGCCGGCGGCCGCGGGCGCGGACGCGGACGCGCGCGCGGGAGGATCACGGCGGAGTGCGCGCCGCCGTGGAGCACCTCGATCTCCACCGGCTCCAGTTCGGTGGCGATGAGCGGCTCCTCGCCGGTCCCGGGGTTGCGCGCGTAGCGCGGGTGGGCGCCGGAGGAGACCTGGAGGCGGATCCGGTGCCCGGCGGCGAAGCGGTGCCCGATCGGCCACAGGTCGAACGTCACCTGATGGGCGCCGGCGTGTTCGTCGTCGGCGTCGAACCGACCGGGCGCGACGCGGACGAGCGCGTCGGTCACGTTCCACGATGCGCCGGAGGGCTCGACGTCGCACACGCGGGCGAACACGTCGAAGTACGGCCGGCTCGCGCGGACGTACAGCTGCACCCGGACGGGCCCGATCGCCTCGACCGTCTCGCCCAGCGGCTCGGTCGTGAACGTGAGCACGTCGGGCCGTGCCTCGAGCCCGCGGTTATCGACGACCGCGTTCGGTTCGAGCAGCACCGGCCCGCCGACCGACGGCGTCGGCTGCGAGGGGTCGTAGACATACCGGTCACTCCCGACATCGGCAGGCGGGGCACCGTCGAGCAGGCCCGCCGCCGCGCCGAGGTGAAGTGCCCGCTCGCCGGTGTCCGGCGGCGGCCATGCCGGCAGGGCGCGCCAGCCGCCGCCGGTCCGCTCGCCGGTCACGAACACGCGGACGCGCTCCGGGCGGACGCCCCGCTCATCGCCGAGCAGGTGGGCGCGCAGAAACGCGATGCCGAGCCGGTCGCCGGCGACGGCGAGTCCCGGGGCGGTGTGCGTCCAGGGTCCGATCACGAGCTGCACGTCGCGCCCGGCGCCCTGGAGCACGGCGTGATCCTCAAGCATCCACGGGAGCAGAATGTCGTGCCAGCCGGAGATCATCTGGACCGGCGCGGTCACCTGGGCGACGCCGGCGTTGAAGTCTCGGCTCGACCAGTACGGCGCGGACGCGTCGGGCGTCGAGAGCCCCTCGCGGAACCACGCCACGGGCGCGCCCGCGACCCGCTCGTCGAGCGTGCCGAGGGGGAGCTCGGAGAGGAGCGGGCGCAGGCTGCGGAGCGCGCGCATCATCGCGACCGGCGCCGCCCGTCGCTCCTGGGCGGCGATGATGACGAGCCACGACGCGGCCGTCTCGAGCGAGATCGAACCGCCGGCATACGTCTGGCCGTGGAACTGTGAGGCGCTGACCTGGATTGCGAGCGCCGCGAGGTCGTCGCCGGCCTCGGGCGCGACCGCCCATTGGACGAGGCCGAGATAGCTCGGGCCCATCATCCCGATCCGCTCGGCATGCCACGGCTGCTCGCGCAGCCACCGGAGCGTCGCGAGCCCGTCGTCGCGCTCGACGAACGGGCTGAACTCGCCCCCCGAGCCGAACGTGCCGCGCACGCTCTGGATCACGACCTGCAGGCCGCGCTCGGCGAACAGGCGGCCGAACAGCAGCCCGACGAACTGTCGGCGCCCGTACGGGGAACGGACGAGCACGGTCGGCTGGGGCCGGTCGGAGTCCGCGCGGGCGACCCACCGATCGGCGAGCAGCGTGACGCCGTCGTCCATCACCACGCGCAGGTCCTGCTCGCACACGACATCGAGCGTCTCGGCGCGCGGTAGGCGCATCCGGCGGCCGAGGATCTCGCTGGCGAGGCTCACGGTCTCGATCGTACGAGGCCGGGTCCGATCGGCGGTCGATGCGACGGAAGATGACGCGTGGAGAACTGTTCGAGATACTCCCTTTACTTAAGTATTTACTTCTGCTAAGCTCTCATCTGTAAGCAAAAGAAGGAGTAGAGAATGTCTTCAGAAGAGACGAATCTCAAGCAGGTAACCGTCGAGGTTCCCGAGGAGCGGCTGGCTGAGTTCCACATGTTCTTTGGGCGTTTCCTCGCCGGTGGGCTCGGCCGCCGCGGCGGTCCGGGTCGGCGCGGCCGTCACGGTCGCCACGGTCATCCCCATCGCCACTGCGGTCATCACCGCGAGGGCGAGCAGACCCCGACGACCGATATCGCCGAGGCCTGATGGCCGACAAGGAGATCACCGTCGCGGTTCCCGAGGATCGCGTGCCCGAGTTCTATCTCTGGTTCGCCGCGTTCCTCGCCGCCGAGCCGGGGACTCCGCCGCCGGTCGCGGGGCGCCGGGCCTTCGGTCCTCGTGGCCGGGGACCCGGCCCCCGGGCGTCGGCATCAGCACCATGAGCCTCAGGCCTGGTCGGCAGCGGATGCCGACCGGGCCGCCTGGCTGTACGGCAAGCTGGCGCCGCCGGCCCGCGAACTGTTCGACATTCTGGCCGCAGCCCCCGGAGAACGGTTCGGAGGCGAGAACATCGCCCAGCGACTCGGGCTCGAGAAGGGCGCGCACGGCGTCGCCGGCGTTCTCGCGTGGCCCGGCCGCTACTCCCGGAGGGCCGGCCGGGTGCTGCCGATCGCGACCGAGGTCCGCGGCGACGGGGGCACCGACTACTACATGGAGCCCGAGATCGCGGCGTTATTCAGCTCCGCGCGCGACGACGAGGGCTGAGAAACCGCCGGAAAGCTCAGGAGCGCCCGTCGCTGTCCGAATACATACTTGATGGACCAACAACCTTCGTGGCTCTGTCCGACGCCTGAGCACCGCGAGCGCTTCCTCGACATGCAGGAGCGCGTGGGGCGCGCGCGGCTCGTCACGATGGTGACGGCGGTCGTCGCGATCGTCACCTGTTCGGGCCCAGTCGGGTGGGAGCTGCCGGTGTGCGGCGGTGTGATGCTGGCGATCGTCGTGCTCGGTGGCCTGCGCATCGAGCATCGGCGCAAGCCCGAGCTGTGGGTGTTCGTGACCACGGTGCTCAACATCCAGCTCTGGGTCGCGCTCGCCGCGATCGCCATGGGCGGGCCCCGTACGGCGTTCCCGTGCGTGCTGGTGGCGCCGGTGCTGATGGTCGGCACCCGCTTCAGCCGGCGCGGGATCGCGGTCGGCGCCCCGATCAGCTTCGTGCTCGTGCTCGTCTGCACGGTGGCCGTCGACCCGGGGTACGTCGCGGGGCACCCGGAGAGCGTGATCGTCCCGCTCGGCCTCGTCGTCGTCACCACGGCGTATCTGCTGCCGGTCGTCGCCTCAGACGTCGACCATCGGGTCGACAGTACGAAGGATGAGCTGACCGGGCTGCTCAACCGTCGCGCGCTCCGGCTGCGGCTCGACGAGATCGTCGAGCAGGTGGAGGAGAACCACGCGCCGGTGAGTGCGATCGTGCTCGACATCGACTACTTCAAGCTCATCAACGACGAGCATGGGCATGCCGTCGGCGATGCGGCGCTCAAAGAGATCGCGCGGACGCTGCGGCTGCGACTGCGGACGTTTGAGCTGCTCTACCGGATCGGCGGGGACGAGTTCCTCCTGCTGCTCCCGGGCGCGACCGCGGCCGACGCCTTCCGGCTCGCCGAATCACTGCACGACGCGGTCTCCGGCACCCGCCCCGGCGGGCTCGACGTCACGTGCTCGTGCGGCGTGGCCACGGCGCGGACGGCGGGCGAGGTGATTCCCCTCATCCGGGACGCGGACGAGGCGCTGTACCGGGCCAAGCGGTTCGGCCGCGACCGCGTCGAAATGCACGAACGGACGACCGCCGCCGTCGTTTAGAGCGACGTTTGCCGTTTCCGCGTGTTACAGCCGTGTCAACGTTGGTAGCGTCGCTCCCCGAGGGCGGGGATCGGCGCCACCGGAAGGAAGGAACTCATTTGCTGTCGTTACGGAACTCTGTCGCCGCGCGGGCCTGGATGGCCGTCGCCGCGGTGGCCGCCGTTGTCCTTGTGGCCGCACCACTCGCGTCGGCCAAGGCGCCCACTCCGCGGTACTACGTGTCGCTCGGCGATTCGCTCTCTCAGGGCGTGCAGCCGAACGTGTCCGGACTCTCCCTGGAGACGAACCAGGGCTACGCGGATCAGCTCTACGCGATCCTGCGCGGCCGGATGCCCAACCTGAAGCTCGTCAAGTTCGGCTGTCCCGGGGACACGACGACGAGCCTGCTCACCGGCAAAGGCAACGCCGCCCTCGCGAAATTCTTCAAGTGCAACCGCACGGGTGGCTCGCAGCTCAAGGCCGCCCAGCGTTTCTTCAAGGCGCATCACAAGCGCGGAGAAGTCGTGCTCGTCACGCTGGACATCGGCGCCAACGACGTCGACGGCTGCACGGCACCGGGCGTGAACGTGGGCAAGTGCGTCGCCACCGGCCAGAGCAACATCAAGAACCTCACGCCGAAGATCCTGAGCGGCATCCGCACGTCGGTGGCCAAGGGCACGAAGCTCGCAGCGATGACGCTGTACGACCCCGTCCTCGGCGGCTACTTCAGCGCGAACCCGACGACGCGGGCGCTCGCCAACGCGTCGGTTGGGCTCCTGAAGGGGATCAACGCCACGATCACCTCCGCGAACAAGGCGGGCGGCTTCGTCACCGCCGACGTCGCCGGTGCGTTCGCCAGCTACAGCACGGCGACCGTCCCGGCGAACGGGACCACGATCCCGCTCAACGTCGCGCGGGTCTGCGCCTGGACGTGGGCGTGCACGACGCCGCCGAGCGGCCCGAACATCCACGCGAACAAGAACGGCTACGCCGTGATCGCGTCGGCGTTCCAGAAGGTCATCGGGCGGCTGAGCTAACGCAGGACGGGGAGCGTATGGCCGGTCGGCGTGACTGCACCCACGTCGGCCGGCCCGCCCTGCAGCGGCCCCACCGTGACGGTCGCGTTGTGGCGCTTCTGGGCCCACTGCGGGCCCCCGGGCCGCAGCGCGAACGGCGTGCCCGGGGCGGCCTTGACGAGTCCCCAGTTGCCGTTCGGCTGCTGGATGAACACCGAGTCGTGCGCCGCGACGATGCACGCGTTGGTGCTCACGAGCACCTGCGACCCGCCGCCGAGCCGGGCGAGATGCTGCACTGGGCCGCGATAGGTTGCGAGCAGCGCGACCGGTGGCTGATCGGCGCTGACCGTCAGGTCAAGGATGTGCCGGTGGGTCGGTGAGCGTCCGCCGTTCCAAGCGGTCGCGCAGGCGGTGATCGCGGGCGCGACCGTGGCGGCCGTCGTCTGAGTGCTGCTCGTGTGGGTCGTCGTGCTCGTGGCGGACGATGTGGTCGACGCCGGCAGGGTCGACGTCTGAATCCCGCCCTTCTTCGACGAGTTCGACGATCCGACGATCACGATCACCGCGAACACCGCGATCACCAGCACCGACGGCAGGATCTGCTTGCGCATCCGATCGGAGAGCGGGATCGGCAGTCCCTTGCCCTCCCACTTGATCGGCCGGGTGCGGGGCGTCGGCTCCTTGCCCGGCGGCGGTGGCTCCGGCGGCGGGACGGCGGCCTTCTCCGGGTTCG
This sequence comes from uncultured Solirubrobacterales bacterium, assembly GCA_963779695.1. Classification (GTDB taxonomy): domain Bacteria; phylum Actinomycetota; class Thermoleophilia; order Solirubrobacterales; family Solirubrobacteraceae; genus Palsa-465. Next base: position 150,875 of record CAVZZH010000029.1, on the reverse strand, counting down.
CCTTCTCCCAGTCACCGCGGGTCGGCAGCATCCCGCGCATCGCCTCGAGATTCGCGCCACAGACGCAGAAGTCCTTATCGGTCGCGGGGCGACCGCACCGCGCGCACACGCGGGTGTCGGGATCGATCGACGGTGGTGGGGGTGGCGCCGCGCCCGGCGGGCTTCCGGCGTCGCTCATCGCCGGAACTCCTCCCCGGCGTGAATCGGCATCACGGCCCCCGGCTCGTTCGCGTACCAGCGGTTGCGTCGCGCGCGGCTGTCCACATGCTCCCAGTAGAGGAACTCGGCCGGGATCTGCTCCTCGCGCACAGCCGCCGTCATACCGCGATGCTAGTGGGCCTCCCTGACGCGTTCGGGCCCCCTCGTGGCGCGAGCGGATGGCCTACTGGAAGTCGAACCGGGGCGCGAGCGGGCCGGTCGGCGCCGCGGCGGCGTGGGCGAGCGGCACGGTGAGCGGCTCGTCGAGGGCCGAGGTGTTGCCGGCCCAGTCCCACGCGTACACGGTGAGCCAGTAGCGCCCGCGGCGCAGCGAGGCGAGCGGCAGCGGCCGCGTCAGTCCCCCGGCGAGCCAGTAGACCCAGTTCGGGATGCAGCGGATGTGGAACGCGAAGCACGCGTAGCCGGGGTTGGCGGCACCGGGGGCGAAGATCACGGACTTCAGTCCGGGCGGGTAGTTCTGCGATCCGCGCAGCGCCCACTCGAGCGGCGTGAGCGCGCGGCCGCGGCGGTCATACAGCCGCCAGGCGAGCGCGGCGGGCGCGAGCACCGGCGTCTCAAAGCTCGCCTTCTCGACGAAGCTCTGCGGGTCGAACGCGCCGACGATCACCCGGCCGTCGGCGTACACACGGGGCACGCCGATGATCGGCGGCTCGGAGTCGTGGTACGGCCGCAGGCTGCCGCCGGGGCGCAGCGGGTTGATGTACGTCCCGTGGCCCTCGGAGACGGCGACGTGCTTGAAGTTGTAGAGCACCCAGCCGAGCTTGGTCCGGTACGCGCTCGCGTACTGGCCTTCGCGGACGGTCGGGTGGATGTGCCAGTAGTCGAACGCGCCGACGTCGACGTTGACGTCGCCGGTCCCGTCGTACCGAATGTGGACGAAGCCGGATTGGATCGGGTAGACGTTCGTGCCGTTGTGCGCGACGACGTCGACGCCGACGTGGAAGTTGGCGGGACGGAGCTCGTTGATCCCGGCGCGGAGCGCGTGCTGGCGGTGAAACGGCTGGATCGGCCAGCCGGGGATCGCGCCGGGTGCCGTGCAGCCGACCGAGCAGGGGAGACCGTCAGACCAGAACGGGACAAGCGCGTCGCCGGGGCGGGTCGGGCGCTGCTTGGGGCTGATCGCGAACGGCCAGATGTCGAGCCGGAGGCCACGGGCGTCAGCGATCGCGGTGTACGTCACGCGCGCGGTGATCCGCAGCGACTGACGCTTCGCGAGGGCGGCGAGGATCGGCTGGTTGGTCGTCCTTGTGCGGGTGCGGCGCGCCGACGGATTGCGCTCGACGATGTACCGCGTGCCGGGGTGCTTGGCGAGGGCGAGCAGCTCCGGGGTGAGTACGAGCGCGCGTCGCGCCCGGGTGCCGGCGCGGACCTCGATTCGGCCGCTGCTGAGCCTGACGGCGACGAGCTTCGGTCGATCGGGGTGACGACCCGAGCGGAGCAGGACGCGGGTGCAGATCAATTGCAGATGGGCGTGGGGGACCGTGTAGCGGTTGCCGCCCATGACGAACACGAATCGGGCCGGGCGCGCGACGCGGACCGCGTCGCCGGCCTGGAGCCACAGCGTGTGGTTTGGCGCGGGCCGGCGCGGCAGCGCGTGCCCGTGACGGGTGACGACGACGTGAGCAGGGATGCGGTGCACCGGGACGTGAACGGCACACGTGGCGATCATCGCGGGGAGCGTAATAGGGTGGGCCCACCCGCGGCCCACCCGCGACCCACCCGCGACCAGGAGAGAGACGACGCATGGCCACAGACACCGCTTCGCTGCGTGAGCGCCGGCTTGCGCTCGTGCGGGAGCACATGAGCTCTGAGAACGAGCACCGGTTCGACATCGCGCTCGGCACGTTCGACCATCCGCGCTACGAGCTGGTCGCTACCGGAGAGGTGTTCGACGGGGCCGAGCAGGTCGCGCAGTACTACCGGGCCTCACGCGCCGCGTTCCCCGACCAGCGCAACGAGAACACGGTGCTGCACGTCGCCGAGGACGCCGTGATCGCGGAGTTCGACCTGCTCGGCACCCACCGGGGTGAGCTGCGCGGGATCCCGCCGACGGGTCGCACGTTCCGCTGCCGGATGTGCGCGCTGTTCCTGTTCGAGCCCGGCGGCGAGCGGATCGTCTGCGAGCGGATCTACTTCGATCAGGCGACGATCGCGCAGCAGCTGCTCGGGGATGAAGCGGCCGCGGGCTGAGCCGCTCAGCCTGCGGTCATCGCGCCGCTCGCGAGGCCGAATCCACCGTCGACGCGGATCACGGCGCCGTTGAGATACGCCGCGGCCGGGGAGAGCAGGAAGCTGACGACGCCCGCGAGCTCGTCCGGCTCGCCGAACCGTCCGAGCGGGATCGTGCGCGCGAGCCCGTCCTTGAGGCCGCTCGGCATCCCCGTCACCTTCGGCGTCGCGATCATCCCCGGCATCACGACGTTGCAGCGCACGCCACGCGGGCCCCACTCGCCGGCGAGCGTGCGCGCGAGCCCGACGAGGCCGGCCTTCGACGCCCCGTAGGCGACCTGGCCAGGCAGCCCGATCTCGGCCGCGACCGAGGAGATCACGACGACGCGACCGTCGCCGGAGGCGGCGAGCGCCTCGAACGCCGCCTGCGCGACGTAGAAGGCTCCCGACAGATTCGTGTCCAGATCACCGCGCCACGCCTCCTCGGAGAACCGCTCGGCGCGGTGGATCGTGTCGACGATGCCGGCATTGGCGACGACGGCGTCACATCCGCCGCCGAGCCGGGCGATCGCGCCGGCGATGCTCTCGTGGACGGCGGCGCGATCCCGGACGTCGAACTCGACGTCGGCGCCGGTGCCCGGGAGGTCGCACCCGGCGACGGCGGCTCCGGCGTCGCGCAGCGCCGACACGATCGCGCGGCCGATGCCGCCCGTGGCGCCGGTGACGATCACCCGGCGGCCATCCGGCGTGGGGCTAAGGGCGGTCATCGCCGTCGCTGCCCGCGCCCGCGCGCTCGAGTCCGTAGCGCTCCCAGTGGCGCTCTGGAATGTCGGCCGGGTCCTTGTACCAGTACCAGGTGCACGGATCCCGCCCGAAATCGTCCGGCGGATCGCTCGGGTACAGCGGGTAGCCGATCCACTTGATCGGGAGCGACTCGTTCATGAACGAGCAGTGGGTGCAGTACAGCGGGAAGCCCTCACGGCCGTAGCTCCAGTCATGTGCCGACTGGGTGACGCCGAGCGCATCCGGGCCCTCGTAGCGACCCATCCGCACGAGCCGCTGGCCCGAGCCGCACGGGTTCATCGCGAACGTGAACTTCTCGTCGTCCTCGGTGATCGTGAAGGCGCCGGGGTGCGGGCCGGTGCCACTGCAGGAGTGCGCCCGCCAGGTGGCGGCAAGCGCGTGGACGATCTGCCGCCGGTTCCGGGACGCGATCGTCTCCACATCCCGCTTCCATCCCCGCCCCTGTCCTGCGGTCCACGCCTCGGCCACGCCGTCGTCGCCGAGTCGCTCCTGGATGAACGTGATCAGCCCGCCGACGCCCTCGACCATGAGATCGTGCAGGTAGCGCCACTCATGCTTCATCTCCTCGCACAGCGCCCGCGCCTGCGCGATGTCGCCACGGTCGAGCGCCTCGATCGCGCGGTCCATCGTCGGGCGCGACATCTGCTCGAGTTCTTCCTCGCTGAACCATCGCTCGCTCATTTCGTGAAAACCCCCTCCGAAGGAGTCGCCGCACGTGCATTTCGAAACCCTGCTGTACGCCACCGACGGACCGGTCGCGACGATCACCCTAAACCGTCCGGACCGGCTCAACACGATCGTGCCGCCGATGCCGGATGAGTTCGAGACCGCGGTCCGCGCCGCCTCGGGCGACGCGTCGGTCAAGGTCATCGTGCTCCGCGGTGCCGGCCGGTCGTTCTGCGCGGGGTATGACTTCGGCGGTGGCTTTCACCACTGGGATCCCGTTCTGACGACCGATGGGGAGTGGGACCCGGGCAAGGACTTCGTCGGCACCGGCGCGTTCGCCGGTCCGACGGAGCGCTTCATGAGCACGTGGCGCTCGCCGAAGCCGGTGATCGCCCAGGTCCACGGCTGGTGCGTCGGCGGCGGGAGCGACATGGCGCTGTGCGCCGATCTCATCGTCGCCTCCGAGGACGCGCAGATCGGGACGCCGTATTCACGGATGTGGGGGTGCTACCTGAGCGGCATGTGGCTGTACCGGCTCGGGCTGGCGAAGGCGAAGGAGCACGCGCTGACCGGTCGGCCGTTGTCCGGACGCGAGGCGGCCGACGTTCAGCTGATCAACCAGGCGGTCCCGTTCTCCGAGCTTGAGTCGACCGTCGCGCGGCTCGCCGAGGAGCTCGCGAGCGTGCCGGCGTCGCAGCTGGCGGCCATGAAGCTGATCGTCAACCAGGCGTACGAGAACATGGGCCTGCACTCGACGCAGACGCTCGGGCCGATCCTCGATGGCCTGATGCGCAACACGCCCGACGCCGCGGCATTCATCGGCCGCGCCAGCTCCGAGGGCGTGCGCGCGGCGACGAACGAGCGCGACGCCCCGTTCGGTGACTACTCGATGGCCGGGCCCGAACGCCGCCCCGACCCGAACCATGTGATCAAGCCGTGACCCGGTTGCCGTAGTTCTCGGCAGCGCATCCCGTGAAATCCACGGTGGAGTGAGATGCGTCACACATCTACCGTCGCGTGTATGACCGCAATCGGAGAACGCCTCACCTCATTGGATACGACCTTCCTCGAGCTTGAGCAGTCCGACGAGTCCTCGTCGATGCACATCGGTGGGGCGCTCGTGTTCGACGCGCCGGATGGCGGCGCAACCCCGTCTGTCGATGATGTCTGCGCGCTGCTCGAGGGACGCTTCGGGATGCTGCCCAGCTTCCGCTGGCGGCTGTCAGATCCGCGCCCGCACGGGCTGCGCCGCCCGTTGTGGGTCGAGGACCCGACGTTCGACGTGCGCGCCCACGTGCGCCACGCGACGCTTCCGGCGCCAGGCGGCGACGCCGAGCTGCACGATTGGCTCGCCGACTTCTGGACACATCGCCTTGACCGGACCCGCCCGCTGTGGGAGATGGTGCTGCTTGACGGACTCGCCGACGGTTCCTGGATCCTCGCGACCAAGACCCATCACGCGCTCGTCGACGGCGTCGGCTCGATGGACATCGGGCACATCCTGCTCGATGCCGAGCCGCATCCGGCATCGCCGCCCGCGCCGCCGGAGGTGCCGGGGGCGGTGGACGGCAATGGCGCACTGCACCTGCCCGTGCCCGACTGGGTCCCGGCCGCCGTCGGGGCGGCACGCGGGGCGGCGCGCGGTGTGGTCGGAGCGGCGCTCCATCCCCGGCGGATCATCAAGGCGGGTGAGGCCGCGGTCGCGATGGGCGAGTTCCTCTGGGAGGACGAGATCCAGTCGGCACGCGGCTCGTCGATCAACGTGCCGATCGGGGCGACGCGTCGCTTCCAGTCGGTGCGGATCGCGCTCGAGGGTGTCAAGGAGATCAAGAGCGGCCTCGGCGGGACGGTCAACGACGTCGTGCTCGCGCTCGCGTCCGGCGCGCTTCGGCGACTGCTGGAAGCCCGCGGTGAGGACCTCGACCGACCGCTTCGTGCGATGGTGCCCGTCAACCTCCGCCTCGACGAGGACGGCAACCTCGGCAACCACGTCACGTCGCTGTTCTGCGAGCTCCCGATCGGCGAGTCCGATCGGCGGATGCGTTACTCACGCACGCGGGCGAACGCGACGGCGTTGAAGGCCGGCCCCGCTGCGCTCGGCGGCGAGACACTCGTGACGACGTTCGGCCTGTTGCCACCGGTCCTGCACGAGTCGCTTTCGCGGACCCTGTTCGCGCCGCGGCTGTTCAACCTGACGATCACGAACGTCCCCGGGCCGCAGATCCCGCTGTACTCGCTCGGCTGCCGGATGCGTCGGATCATTCCGCTCGTGCCGCTGTTCGCCGAGCACGCGGTTGGGATGGCGATCGTCTCGTACGACGGCGAGCTCGTGTTCGGGATCAACGGCGACTACGCGACGATGCCGGACATCGAGCTGCTCGCCGACGCGCTCCGGGAGGAGTTCGACGAGCTGCTCGCGCTTGCCCGCTCGTCTGCGACGGTCGCTTAGGTTGGTGACGGTCTCTTAGGTTGGGGTGCCGCTGGGCTCCGGCTCGCGTCGGCTGTCGGTAGCGCCGAGTGCGGTCCACACGCGCTCCGGCGTCATCGGCAGCCGGCGCATCCGGACGCCGGTCGCGGCCGCGACGGCGTTGGCGACGGCTGCGGGCGCGGCCACCACGGGCGCCTCGCCGACGCCCTTGGCGCCGAACGGGCCCTCGGGCGCGGGGACCTCGACGATCAGCGTGTCGATCGGCGGGGTGAACCCGCTTGTCGGCAGCGCGTAGTCGACGAGCGTGCCGGTTGACAGCTGGCCATGCTCGTCGTGCACGAGCTCCTCGAGCAGCGCCCAGCCGAGTCCCTGCGCGGTCCCGCCCATCATCTGGCCCGCGACGAGGGCGGGGTTGAGCGCGCGGCCGACGTCTTGGGCGACGACGTGGTGGAGCGGCGTGACCGAGCCGGTCTCCCGGTCGACCCGGACGTGCGAGAGGTGGGCGGCGGCCTGCGGCGCCGGCGACAGCGCGACGCGGCCGTGGCCCTCGACCGGCGGATACGGGCTGCCGAAGCGAAGGATCTTGTCGGCGAGCTCGTCGACCGCGATCGCCTTGGCGGGAACGCCGGCGGGCTGCACCTTGCCGCTGACGATCTCAAGGTCCTCCGGCGCGATCTCGAGTTCCTCGGCGGCGATCTCCAGCAGCCGCTCGCGGGCCTCGACGGCCGCGCGCTCGACCGCGCGTCCGACCGTGTACGTGATCTTGCTGCCGCCACTCGTGCCCGCATAGGGTGCGCTCGCCGTATCGGCGTTGACGACCCGCACGCGGCTCGGGTCAAGCCCGAACGCCTCGGCGGCGATCGCGGCAAAGCTCGTCTCAACGCCGGTCATGTCGGCGGCGCCGGTGATGACCGTCAGCTGGCCGTCCTTGTCGAGCCGGCACACCGCGGCGGCGGGCTCGTAGCCACCGGGCCACCAACCGAGCGCGATTCCGATGCCCTCGTCGGCGGGGAGCGCATCTCGCTGTGTGAGGAGCGGATGGTCCTTGAGGCGCTCGAGGCAGGCCCTGGCTCCGAAGACCGGGAACGGCCGGCCGGCCGGGGTCCGGTCGCCCTCGTCGGCGACGTTGCGCAGCCGGAGTTCGACTGGGTCGAGCCCCAGCCGGTGCGCGACCTCGTCGATCAGCGACTCGAGCGCGAACGCCGCCGGGGGCGCGGTCGGCGCACGGTAGGCGCCGAAGGTCACGCGGTTCGTGGCGACGCCGAGGGCCCGCAGGTCGTGAGCTCGCCACCGGTAGGGCCCGGCCGCGAGCATCGCCGCGATCGACTCGACGCCGTAGTCGTCGGTGCTACCGCGGTCGACGAGCACGGTGGCTTTCACGGCGGTGAGGTCGCCGTCCTCTGTGGCGCCGATCTCGAGGTCGATGATCTGAGCGCCGGCGGGGTTGGTCGCCGACTGATCCTCGCCGCGGGTCATCGCGAGGCGCACCGGACGGCGGACCGCGAGCGCGGCCGCCGCGACGAGCGGGTCGATGATCATGATCTTGCCGCCGAACGAGCCGCCGAGCGTCGTGCCGCGCACCCGGACCTGCTCGATCCGGAGTCCGAAGAGCTCGGCGAGCGAATCCCGGGTGGCGAACGGTGCCTGGGTTGCGGTGCTGACGACGAGTTCGCCGTCGGGCTCGAGCCAGGCGGTCGCCGCCTGTGGCTCGAGATAGGCCTGGTAGACCCACGGCGTCGTGAACCGGGCCTTGACCGTGATGTGGCTGGCCGCGAGCTCGGCGTCGGTGTCGCCGTAGGGAAGGCTTGCGGTGGCCTTGACGTTGTCCGAATAGGTCTCCTCGAGTTCGGCGGCGGCGACCGACGCGTGGGCGTCGGTGAGATCGGAGCCCGCGTCGTCGGTCTCGTCGGTCTCGTCGGTCTCGTCGGTCGTGGTCTTGGCGAGGGGGGCGCCGGGCTGGGTTGCGGCCTCGAGATCGAGCACCGGCGTGAGCGGCTCGAGTTCGACCTCGACTCGCTCGGCCCCGTCCTCGGCGGCGGCCTCACTCTCGGCGACGACGAGCGCGACCGGCTGCCCGGCGTACAAGACCTCGGTCTTGGCGAGTGGCTCGTACATGCGGCCGGTACCGGAGGCCTTGATCGGGAGGTCGTGGGCGGTCAGGACTGCGACCACGCCCGGGGTGGCCTGTGCCGCGTCGGTGCTGATCGCCGTGATCAACGCGTGCGCCTCGTGGGAGAGGACGAGCCGGGCGTGCAGCAGGCCGGGGATCGGGAGGTCGGCGGCGAACCGCGTCTGCCCACGGACCTTCGGCTCGGAGTCGCGCCGGGGTGTCGAGACGCCGATTGCGGCCACATTTCCAACGTAGCAGCCAGCCGGCGTGGCGCCCCTCGTACGCTTAGTCGCGTGAGGACATGACGACGCAGCGACCTTTCACCGGGATGCAACTTGACCGCGCGAGCACGGAGCGTAAGGACCCGGGTTGGATCGCCGAACGCCTGGCGGATCCCGGTGCGCTGTCGTTGCTCGCGGGTCGGGACTCGGTGGTGGTCGGGCGTGACGGTGACGCTGGGCTGCTGCGCGCGCCGGCCGTCCCGTCGTCGTTTCGGGACGCGATCCTGCTCGGCCTTGACGGCGACCGTCGGCCCGTGTTCGCGATCGATCTCGAGCCGTTGGCGGCCGACGAGCGGTCGCAGATGATGGACGGCGGCGAGCTCATCGGCCTGCGGGACGCGGGCGCACGGCTGCCGCACGCGGAGGCCGGTCTCGCGGCGTACGTGAACGGGCTTCTGAACTGGCACCGCCGTCACCGGTTCTGCGCCAACTGCGGGGCGCCGACCGAGATCGAGGAGGCCGGCCATTCCCGTCACTGTCCGCGCTGCGGCGCGCACCATTTCCCGCGCACCGATCCGGTCGTGATCATGACCGTCGAGCACGACGGTCGGCTGCTGCTCGGGCGGCGCGCCGGCTGGCCGGCCGGCCGCTGCTCGGTGCTCGCCGGGTTCGTCTCGCCGGGCGAGTCGGCGGAGGAGGCCGTCGTCCGCGAGGTCGAGGAGGAGTCCGGCATCGTCGTCCGCGATCCGGTGTACGTCGCCAGTCAGCCCTGGCCGTTTCCGTCGTCCTTGATGCTCGGCTTCGACTCGGTGTCGGACGGCGGCGCGCCGGTCGCCCGGGACGGTGAGCTAGAGGAGGTGGCCTGGTATCCGCTGGACTCGGTCCGGGCTGCTTTGAACGGTTCGAATCCGGAGCTGCTGCTGCCGCCGTCGATCTCGATCGCGCGGTACCTGATCGAGCGGTGGGTCGCGCGGCACGGCGGGTGACGACGGCGGCGGCCCGGACGTGCTGACGATGGGCGATTGTCCTACGTCGGCTGGGAGACGGGCGCTCTCGCACCCAGCCGGACGTGAATGCCAATTCACCGCCGGGGGGTGGCGGTCGATCGCCATGCTTTGCGGCGGTGGCGGCGGTCCGGGGCTCAGGCGTGCGGAGGCGTCGGCCGCCGGCGCGCGGGCATCGGCGCCGGCGGAGGCATCGGCCGGGCGATACCTCCGCCGGCGGAGGCGTCGGCCTCGGACTGGGCGGCGGTCAGGACGACCGCGGCCTGGTCGGCGTCCATCCAGATCTCCCAGCGTCCTGACGGCGAGACGCGGTCGGACAGGAACCGGTACGGCCGGCGGCCGCCGAACTCCGTCTGGCGCAGGTGCGCGACGCCGCCGAGGACGGACGCGATCCGGCGCCGGGGCCAGCCGATCGCGTCCTCGATCTCCGGGAAGGGTCGGGGGTTGTCAGGCGAGGAAGCCAGGCCGCCGAGCAGCTCACGCATGAACGGGCTACAGCGGTCATGGAACCGGGCGATCTCGTCCGGCTCGGTCATCGCGTTGTGCGGAGCGTGCTCCGCCTGTGCCGCGGCCGCCTTCCCGACGGCGCCTCGCCGCCGTCGTCTCAGCGCCATGCGGAGACCGAGCGCAGCCCGTCGTCGGCGCCGAGCACCGGGTCGGCATCCGGCAGCGCCACGGCCGCGATGTTCCGCCGGGCCTCGGCGAGCTCATCCGGATCGCCGTGGCGCAGGTCGTAGTCCTCCTGACCCGGTGGATAGGCGCCGATGACGAGCAGACCGGATGCGCCGTCCTCTCGCTTGTGGCCCGTGCCCGCGGGCAACACGAGTACATCGCCGGCGCGGACATCGAGGGTCTCGCCGTCCGGGCCCCCGAGGGTCACCCGGGCGGAGCCGCGGACGATCCCGAGTGCCTCGTGGGCGTTGGAGTGAAAGTGGTGAAACGGAAAGATCCCGTTGCGCCAGGTGCCGCCCCAGCCGTGGGAGCGGAACACCTGCTCACAGGCGGCCGGGTCGTCAACGATCGCGGCGACGTCGTGATGAACGACGACCGGAAGCGCCGGGTTGTTGGGGATTCCCGCACTCGTTTCGAACTGGAGCAACTCCATCGCAGGATGAACGGTTAGCACGTTGCCCATTAGAGTGCACAGCGGGAGCATGAAGATCCACGCTCTGAGCACCGGGACCGTATCGCTGAAGCACGCGTTCCTGTACGCCTCGACCGGGTGGCGGCGCCAGATCGACCTGGTGCTGCCCGGAAAGTGGTACCCGCCCTCCCCGATCCACTGCTGGGCGATCGAACACGACGGCCGCCTGCTGCTCGTGGACACGGGCGAGACGGCCAACGTCAACGACGTGCCGTTCGCGCGCTTCCAGGTGCGGCCGGAGGACGAGCTTCCCGGCGCGTTCGCCGCGGCGGGGCTTGACCTGGGCGACGTCGACACGGCCGTGCTCACGCATATGCACGGCGATCACATCGACGGTGCGGTGCATCTGAACATCCCGGTGCTCGTCCACGATGAAGACCTCGCGTTCACGCAGACAACGCAGGCGCGTGTGATGCAGCGGCTGCTGCGCCAGCCGATCCCGACCCGCCCAGACTTCACGCCGATGACCCTCGACGGCGGGCCGTTCGGCGCCTTCCCGCGGAGCAAGCCGCTCACCGACGACGGCCGGATCATCGCCGTCGACACCGCCGGCCACACGGTCGGGCACATCTCGGTCATCTGCATCGACGATGCCGGGCGCCACGTGATGTTGGCCGGCGACACCACGGACACGCTCGAGCAGTTGCGGGCGCGGCGCGCAGACGCCGTCAGCCCCAAGCCCGATGTCACCGTGATGACCATCGACAGGATCCTCGCCCACGCTAACGACCACCCGACGGTTTACCTTCCCTCGCATGATGTCGAGTCGGTGGCGCGTCTGGAGAGCGGAACGACGCTGTAACGCGGCGGCGGCGGTCGCCGCAGCGATCGCGACGCTGGTCGTCGGTGGTCTGCTCGCCGGCTGCGGGGGCGCCAGTTCCGGCGCGGCCACGGCAGCCGAGCACGGAGCGAGCACGAGCACCAGCACGTCAAGCACGAGCACGTCGAGCACGAGCACGTCGAGCACCCACACGACCAAGCCCAAGCCGAAGCCGAAACCGGTCAAGCTCACCGTCGAGGTCAACGGCGACATCCTCGTCCACTCGCCCGTTTGGCAGCAGGCGCTCGCCGATGGCCACGGCAACTACGACTTCCGGCCGATGCTCCGCGAGATCCGTCCCTACATCAGGGGCGCCGACCTCGCGATCTGCCATGTCGAGACGCCGATGACGCCGCGGCCGCCGCAGGGCTATCCGGTGTTCAACACCCCGACTCAGCTCGCCAAGGCGATCCACTGGGCCGGCTACCGGATCTGCGACACCGCCTCGAACCACTCGGTCGACATGGGGCAGTACGGGATCGATGAGACCGGCCGCACGCTTGACCGTGCGGGGGTTCTGCACACCGGCTCGTTCCCGTCGCCCAGCGCGTCGCGACGGATCCTGATCACCCGGGTCAAGGGGATCAAGGTCGCGTTCCTCGCCTATACCGAGATGACGAACGGAATCCCGCTGCCGCACTCGTGGTCGGTCAACCTGGCGCACGTCGCGGCCGTCGAGCGGGCGGCCCGGGCGGCGCGGCGGGCCGGCGCGCAGATCGTGATCGTCAACTTCCACTGGGGCGATGAGTTCGTCACGCAGCCGAGCGCCTTCCAGCTCGACCTTGCGCGCCGGTTGACCGCCGACCCCGACATCACGGCGGTCGTCGGTCAGCACGTGCACATCGTGCAGCCGATCGAGCGGGTCAACGGCAAGCTCGTCGTGTTCGGCGAGGGGCAGATCCTCTCCAACCAGTCCTCCGCGTGCTGCCCGGTGCAGAGCGAGGACGGGATGCTCGTGTTCCTCCACATCACCGTCCGGGGCAACCGGTCAAGCCTCACCGGCATCAGCTACATGCCGACCTGGAACCGCCACCCGGACTACACGGTGCTCCCGATCGGCGATGCCCTCAAGCGGCACGAGGAGTCCGCCAGCGTGCTCCAGGCTTCGTATCACCGGACGACCGCGACCGTCGGTCGGATCCCGCACCTGCTCGGGCCGATCCCGGGCCGCCTGCCCTAAGTGTCCGAAACGGAGCACTAAGTCCAGAGAGCATCACTCCGGAGTGATACTCTGGCCGGGCGAGATGGCCTCCGCCTCTGTCCGGACCCGGATTCTCGACAGCGCGCTGTCGTGCTTCATCGAGTTTGGGTATGACCAGACGACGATCGCGCGGATCCGGGAGCGCAGCGAGGTCACGAACGGTGCCCTGTTTCACCATTTTCCGAGCAAGGAGGCGATCGCCGACGCGCTGTACGTCGAGGCGCTCACCTCGTTTCAGACGGGACTGTGGGACCTGCTCGCTCGCAAGCCCCGGTCGGTGCGAGCTGCCGTCCGCGGGGTGCTTGCCCACCAGGTCGCGTGGACGGAGGCGCACGCGGACCGGGCGCGGTTTCTCTACATGCGCGGCCACGTCAACTGGGACTCGCCGGCCGGCGCCGAGCTGGCGGCCCGGAACCGCAGCCTCGCCGACGCCTACCGGGACTGGATGAGCCCGCTGGTGCGCAACGGGCAGGTCCGACCGATGTCGATGGTGATGGCAACCGCGATCGTCGGCGGCCCGGCCCACGCGATCGCCCGCCGCTGGCTCGCGGGCGAGCTGCGTGAACCGCTGAGCGCCTACCTCGACGAACTCGTCGACGCCGCCGCGGCGGCGCTGAGTGGCACGCCCGCGAGCGGGTCGCGGCAGCTGCCCGCACTGCCCCGCGCCGGCCGGGTCCGGATCGAGCTGATCGCCGAGGACGGGAGCGTGCTCGCCGAGGGGGAGGCGCTCGCCGACCTCACAGCACCCCCGACGCCACCGGAAACGCGTCGACGATCACGTACGCGCGGACCCGCGACGGCACCGCCGTCCCCGCCGGCAGCGCCACCCGCACGCCGGTGATCCGCCCACCGTGGTCCACCGACAGCCGCGTCAGCGCGCGGTAGTCGAGCGCGACCGGATCGACGCCGCTCGGTCCCGTGAGGAGGATCGACGCGACGTGGTGGCGGGCGAGCGGGAGGCCGGGGCCCCGGAGGCTCGCGTTGACGGCGCCGGCACGCGCGGCCGTCGGGCGCACGATCGAGATCCTCCGGACGCGCACGCCGCTCGGTCGGGATGCCGCTGCGCCGCTGTACGGGCCCGCGATCAGGGTGCCGCTCGCGGCGAGCACGCCGCTCGGATTGCAGATGCCCGTGAACGTCAGCTCCGCTCCGTAATGGGGCACGTGCGCGCACACGGTCTCGGTGTACAGCGATACGCCGGGCCGGAAATGCCGGTCCGGGCCGAGCGTGCCCCGGATGCTGAACTGGCGCAGCGGCACGAGGCCGAAGCTGAACGTGAGGGGCACGCTCGGGCTCGAGAGCATGACCGTGCCGCCCGCGTAGCGTCCGGCGATCGGGAAGCTGAAGGCGCTGCTCGGATCGACCCGCTCGACGCCGCGGGCGTCCCGCACGGCGCCGATCACCCACAGGAGCACGCGTGAGCCCGACCGTGCGATCGTCGAGGCGATCCAGTCGTAGGAGTCAAAGCCGATCTGGTTGACCGAGGGCAGGAACGCCGGCATCGGCACAGCGAGGCGCGTGATCGTGAGAGCGCTGACTCGTGAGCGGCCGACGGTCAACGGCAGCGTGGGCCGCTGCCCCGCCGGCGCCCCGGCGGTCCGGACCGTGATCGTCTGGGCGAAGTGCCCAGCAACCGAGCCCGCCGCGTTGAAATTCCCCATGTGGACGCCGTTGTCCGTGTACGCGCCGGCGACGTGCACGCGGTACGTCGTCGCCGGCCGCAGCAGAGCGCGCGGGGAGACAAACAGGAAGTGGCCGTCGCCGGACTCCTGGACCGAGAACGGGACCCGCGGCGTCACTGAGACGACCCGGTTCGGGTCGAGGATCGCGGCGTTGACGGTCGTGCCGTGACGGCGGACGATCAGCCGGAGGTTGAGCACCGTCGCGGGGGAGACGCCGCGCAGCGTCGTTGTGGCGAGCGTGCTGCCGCCGGCGCTCACCGGGAACACGCGGTCAAGCGAATCGCCGAACTCCTGGGCGGGACTCGTCGAGCACCGGGGGTCGTGGCGGTGCAGGCAGTAGTCATACGGGACGTAGTCGACGTAGCCGTGCTCGCCGGCGATGTAGATCCCCGTCCGCCCGAGCGCCGGCGACGCGTTGAGGTCGTTGCGGTCACGGAGAACCCGGTCCGTCGGTGTCGTGTCGAACGACCACCGCCGCCGGCCGGTCGCGGCGTCGAGCGCGTACAGCTTCCCGTTCGACGAACCGACGTACAGGATCTGTCGATGCCCCTGTCCGTCCCCACCACCCGGCGCGAGGCCAAGGACCGGAGACGAGCGGATCGGGTCGCCGGTGTCATAGCGCCAGCGAAGATGGCCGTCCGGTGTGAGCGCGTACACCGAGCCATCCGTCGAAGCGATGTAGATGGTCGTCGTCCGTCCGCTCGCATCGGTGCCGAGCGCGGGCGAGGCGTAGATGTGATCGCTCGTCGCGTACGTCCACCGCGGCGTGCCCGTGGCGGGGTCCAGGGCGTAGAGCTTGGAGTCAAACGAGCCGACGTACACGGTGCCGTCGCTGCCGATCGCGGGCGAGGAGACGACGAAGCCGGGCGTGAACGTGTGCCACAGCGGATGGCCGGTGGCGGACAGCTTGTAGATGTTGAGGTCGAGCGATCCCCAGAAGGTGGAGCCGTCCGGGGCGAACGACGGCGAGGTCCACATCGAGCCGCCGGAAGTGAACTTCCAGACCACCCGGCCGGAGGGGGAGAGTGTGTAGGCCGTCCCGCCCGTGTTCCCGGCATAGATGTTGCCGCCGGGACCGAGCGCGAGCGAGCCCTCCCACCAGTCCACCGTCTGGCCCGCAACGGGTGGGACGGATGCCCGGAACGTCCACAGGACTCGTGGCTTCCCGTGCGCCGGCGTCGTGACGTGGTAGAGGCGGTCATCGCCAGATCCGAACGTCAGCGGCGCGCTCCCGAGCCGGGAGTCGAACGCCGACAGGACCCCGGAGGCGTCGATGATCCCGCCGGTCCCGAGCCGCCAGCGGAGTCGGCCATCGGGTCGGATCGCGTAGAAGTTCGTGTCGGCGGAGCCGATGTAGACGGTGCCGTCGCCGCCGATGAGCGGCGTCGAGAAGATCCCTCGGCCGGTGCGAAACGCCCACGGACGCTGGCCGCCGTAGTGGGCCACGACCGGGCTGGAACCGGTGTTGCGCGGGTCATGGCGCATGACCGGCCATGGCGAGGAGGCGTCGAGCGGGATCTGCGACGTGGCAGCGCCCGCGGACGCGGCGGCCGACAGCGCGGCGAGCAGGGTGACGGCAAGGGTCAGGAGCGATCGAGGCATGGCGGTGAACCGCGCTAACCCGGCACGACAGCGTCGCGCGCCTGAGCGCGCAGGACCTTGCGGTCGATCTTGCCGACCGGGGTGAGGGGGATCACGTCGAGGATGTGGATCTCGCGGGGGTATTTGTAGCCGCCGATGTGCTCCCGGCCCCAGGCGACGAGCTCCTCGGAGGTGACCGAGCTGCCCGGGTGCAGCGAGACGAACGCGAGGACCTCCTCGCCGTGCCGCGGATCCGGTCGGCCGACAACGGCCGCGACCGCGATCGCCGGATGCGCCATGAGTGCATCCTCGACATCGCGCGGGTAGACGTTGAAGCCGCCGCGGATGATGAGGTCCTTCTTGCGGTCCACGATGTAGAGATAGCCGTCCTCGTCGGCGTACCCGACATCGCCGGTGAACAGCCGGCCGTCACGGAGCGCATCGCGCGTCGTGTCCGGCGAGCGCCAGTAGCCCTGCATGACGCCCGGCGAGGACGCGACGATCTCGCCCGGGGAGCCCGGCGGCAGCACGTTGCCGGCGTCGTCGACGATCTCGACGGTGCAGCCGGGGACCGGCCGTCCGACAGAACCGGAACGTTCGGCGCCGACCGGGTTCGTCGAGATGAGCGCGGCGGTCTCGGTGAGGCCGTAGCCCTGACGGATCGAGACGGACGGGACGCGGCGGCAGAACTCGGCCTCGACCTCCGGCGGCAGCGGGGCCCCGCCCGAGCTCACCCACTGGAGCGTCGAGAGGTCATGCTCCTCCAGCGGCAACGTGAGCAGGATCTGGAGGATCGACGGGACGACCGCGGCGATCTGGAGCCGGTGTTCTCCGATCAGCGAGAGAAACGCCTGCGGGTCGAACCAGCGCAGCAGCACACCGATGCCCGGCTCCGGGTTGTGCATCCCGGCGAGCGTGATGAGGATCCCGTAGGCGTGTGACAGCGGCAGCGTCCCGAGGGCGCGGTTGACGCCCGGCACGTGCGCCGATTCGTGGGCGGCGTGACCCGTGTAGTACAGGCTGCCGTGCGTGAGCATGACGCCCTTTGAACGACCGGTCGTTCCCCCCGTGTACAGGAGCGCAGCGAGATCGTCGTTCGCCCGGGCGACGATCGACCCCGGCGCGGAGGACTCCAACGAGGACAGAGCGACGATCCCGTCGGCGGCCTCGCCCGTGGACGCGACGAAGCGGACGCTGTCAATCCCGTCCACCGCCTCACGGACCTTGTCGACGAACTCGGGCGTCGTGATGACGGCGGCCGCCTCGGCGTCGGAGATGATGTGCGCGAGCGCATCGGCCGGCAGCAGGAACATCGCGGGGGTGACGACCGCGCCGGCGCGCCAGATCGCGTTGTAGATGATCCCAACCTCCGGGCAGTTCGCCATCGACACGACGACTCGGTCGCCCGGCTGCACGCCGAGCTCGGCGAGACCGGTCGCGATCCGGCTGGCTCGGTCGAACAGCTCGCCGGATGTGTGCCACTGATCCTCGAACAGCAGCGCCGGATAATCGCCGCGCAGCTCGAACGAACGCTCCGCGAGCCGGGCGAGGTTGTGATCGGTTGCAGTCATCCGCGGGACCTTACCTGCGGGGCCTCTCCTGACCGGCCAATCAGAGCGTCGTATCGTGGTTTGACGCTGACCTTTGTTACTGCGAACGATGGGAGCTGCAATGAAAACGCGCACGCTGGGATCACTTGAGGTCTCCGCCATCGGGCTCGGCTGCATGGGCATGTCCGCCTTCTATGGCTCGACCGACGACGACGAGTCGGTGAAGACGATCCATCGCGCGCTCGAGCTCGGCGTCAACTTTCTTGACACCGCGCAGCTGTATGGCCCGCTGACCAACGAGGAGCTGGTCGGCCGGGCGATCAAGGGGCGCCGCGATGAGGTCGTGATCGCGACGAAGTTCGCCCGCCGGATGGACAACGCACGGCCCGGCGACATGTCGACGATGGGCCCCCTCGACGGATCCGCCGAGCACGTCAAGAGCTCGATCGAGATCTCGCTCCGCCAGCTCAGCACCGACTACGTCGACCTCTACTACCAGCACCGCGTCGACCCGAATGTCCCGATCGAGGAGACCGTCGGCGCGATGGCCGAGCTCGTCACGGAGGGCAAGATCCGCCACATCGGACTGAGCGAGGCGGCGCCGGAGACGATCCGCCGCGCGCACGCCGTCCACCCGATCACGGCCGTCCAGACCGAGTACTCGATGTGGACCCGTGATCCCGAGGAGGGCGTGATCCCGACCTGCCGCGAGCTCGGCATCGGGTTCGTTCCCTACTCGCCGCTCGGGCGGGGCTTCCTCTCAGGGCGCTTCACCTCTCCGGATGACCTTGACGCGAACGACTTCCGCCGACACGGCCCTCGCTTCACGGGCGAGAACCTCGACGCGAACCTCCACCTCGCGGCAAAGGTTGCGGAGATCGCGCAGGAGAAGGGCATCAGCCCGGCGCAGCTTGCGATCGCTTGGGTGCTCGCGCAGGGCGAGGACCTCGTTCCGATCCCGGGCACGAAGCGGGTGAAGTACCTCGAGGACAACGCCGGCGCGGTCGATGTCGAGCTCACCGACGACGATCTGCAGCGGATCGAGGCCGAGCTGCCGCCGGTGGCCGGTGAGCGCTACGACGAGACCGGGATGGCCTCGGTCAACCTCTAGTTGGTACCGCCGAACTTCCGAATCGAGACACTAGTCAGAGCGTCGAGCGCAGGAACGGCGCTCGGATCGGCCATCATATGGAGGGGGCAATGTCGCCCCCTCCGGCCGTTCCACCGTTATGCCGCATGCTCCCGACCTCACCGGCGCCGCTCTTGACGACCGCTACGAACTCCACGCTCTGATCGGGGAGGGGACGTTCGGGCGCGTCTACCGCGGCCGTGACCGCCGGCTCGCGAGGCCGGTCGCGATCAAGGTGATCAAGCCATGGTGGGCGGAGGACCCGGAGTGGGTGCGGAGCTTTGAGCGCGAGGCGCAGCTGTTGGCCTCGATCAGCGATCCCGGGATCGTGCAGATCTTCGACGTCGGCTCGGCGCCGGAGGGCCTCTACTACGTGACCGAGCTCGTTGACGGGGAGAGTCTCGTGTCCCGGCTGCGCGGCGGCTGGCTCGATCCCGATGAGGCTGCCGACATCGCCGAGCAGATGGCTCGCGCGCTCTCAAGTGCGCACTACCAGCGGGTCGTCCACCGTGACGTCAAGCCGGCGAACGTGCTCATCTCCTCCGACGGTCGCGTCAAGGTCACCGACTTCGGTGTCGCGCGGCTCGCCGAAGGAAGCACGGACGGCCTGGGCGGCACGGTCGTCGGGACACCGCGCTACATGGCACCCGAGCAGGCGAACGGCGCGGCGCCGTCGCCGGCCACCGATGTGTACGGCGTGGGCGTCGTGCTGTACGAGATGCTCGCTGGACGGGCGCCATTCGACGGCGTGACCGCGGTGGAGCTGCTGCATCGCCATCTGCACGAGGCGCCGCCTCCGCTGCCCGCGCAGGTGCCGCCGGAGCTCCGCCGGGTCGTCGCCCGCGCGCTCGCGAAAGAGCCGGCCGAACGATTCACTGACGGCGAGGCGATGGCACGTGCCCTCGTGCGCGCCCGGGCGGAGATCGATGAGCGGGAACTCGTCGGCCACCGCCGCGGCACCGGGGCGGCGGGCGGCGTCGCCCTGCTCGACCGGCCGCCGGCGGCCGCGCCACCGCCACCGCCGGCCGACCCGCCGCCGCCGGCCGACCCGCCGCCGCTCGACCCGCCGCCGCTCGACCCGCCGCCGCCAGCCGACCCGTCGTCGGCCGACCCGCCGTCGCCGGGCGACCGGGTTCCGGCGACCCGTGTGGCGCCGTCGTACTCGACCCGGCGCAACGTCAATCCCGCGGGTCGGCGTCGCCGGATCGCGCTGCTCGGGTTCGTGGTGCTGCTCGTTCTCGGGATGATCGTGGCGGCGCTCCTGCTCGCGCCCGGACACGCTCGGGTCCCGAACCTCCACGGGATGACGCGGGGACGCGTGAACACCGTTCTGCGTCGCGCCGGGCTGAACGCGGCGTTCACCCACCGCTACAGCGGCGCCCGCAAGGGGACCGTCATCGGGCAGTCCCCTCGCCGCGGCACGCGCGTCAAGGACGGCAGCGACGTCACGGTGACCCTGAGTGCCGGGCCCGCGCCGGTGACCGTGCCGTCGGTCGTCGGGCGCACATCATCCGACGCCGTCCAGGCGCTGCACGGCGTCAAGCTGCACCCCGTTGTCGATCAGGTCCCCGCCCCCGGTGTGCCCACCGGGCAGGTGACACGGGAGTCCCCGGCTGCCGGATCAAAGCTGCTGCCCGGCGCGACGGTCACCGTCTCGGCGGCCGAGGCGCCACGGTGGCGCAGCCGTCACCGGCTTCAGCGGCCTCGCCCGGACGAGCTCGGTTCCCTTCACGATCCGCGGGAGCCACTGGCGGATGGTCTACGACATGGGCTACCGCGGAACGTGCGCGCTGATCTTCTTCTGCTCGGGCCCGAACGCGACCGTCACGAACGTCCACACCGGTCAGCCGGTCCAGCAGTTCAGCCTCGACGAGGGCACCGGCCGGATCTGGACGTTCAGCTCGGGACCGGGCGTCTACCAGATCACGATCACGCCCGGCAGCGATAACGCACACTTCACAGTTCAGGTCCAGGACCGTTACTAACATCAGTTGCGGGCGTGCAGACGGAATCGCACCCCCGCAGCTCGGAGAGGCCCGGATTCAAGGCAGCGATGCCCCGGGCGATCCTCAAGGGAGGAGAGGGCTTTCCACTACGGAGGCGCAAATGACCCACCCTGAACACACACAGACAAACGAAACCACCCACCTCGAGCGGGCGCTGGACAGCGCCCGGCAACTCGCCTCGTCAAGCCCGGCAGCCCCGGTCTCGACGGAGTGGATGCAGGCCGCCACACATGCCGGCGACCTCTCGGTCCTGGCGCTCGCGCTGACGCGATAAGCGCTCGGAGGTCGTCCCGGAAGGACGACCTCCACCCTATGTAAGTGCAGGCGCCTCGGGCAGGCCCGCCAGGGATGCCTGCATATCCGACTCGGAAAATTCCGGATCCTCGAGCCGGCCGGCGAGGAACGCGTCGTACGCGCTGAGGTCGAAGTGACCATGGCCGCAGAGTCCGAACAGAATCACCCGTGACTCTCCGGCCTGCTTCGCCGCCTCGGCCTCTTCGATGACGGCGCGGATCGCGTGCGCCGGCTCGGGGGCCGGAATGATCCCCTCCGTGCGGGCGAACTGCACGGCCGCGTCGAACGTCTCGTTCTGCCGGTAGGCGCGGGCCTCGACGAGCCCCGCTTTGACGAGGCCGCAGACGAGCGGCGAGTCACCGTGGTAGCGCAGGCCCCCCGCATGAACCGGCGGGGGGACGAAATCATGGCCGAGCGTGTACATCGGCATCAGCGGCGTGAGGCCGACGGTGTCGCCGAAGTCATACGCGTACACGCCCTTCGTCAACGTCGGGCAGGCTGCCGGCTCGGCGGCGATGAACTTCGTCTTTGCACCGTCCCGCAGGACCCGGCGCAGGAACGGGATCGTCAGGCCCCCGAAGTTCGAGCCGCCGCCGACGCACGCGATCACGATGTCGGGCTCCTCGCCCGCCATCCCGAGCTGCGCGATCGCCTCCTGACCGATCACGGTCTGATGCAGGAGCACGTGGTTGAGCACCGAGCCGAGCGAGTAGTTCGTGTCGTCGTTCTGAGCCGCGACCTCGACCGCCTCGGAGATGGCGATCCCGAGCGATCCCGTCGGGTGGCTCTGCTGGGAGCGCCCGGCCGCGGTGAGGTCTGACGGCGAGCGGTGCACGCTCGCGCCCCAGGTCTCCATCATCGAGCGCCGGTAGGGCTTCTGGTCATAGCTCGAGCCGACCATCCACACCTCGCACTCGAGCCCGAACAACGAGCACGCGAACGCGAGCGAGGAGCCCCACTGACCGGCGCCGGTCTCCGTCGTCAGCTTGCGGACGCCCGCCTCGGCGTTCTCGTAGGCCTGAGCGACCGCGGTGTTCGGCTTGTGCGACCCGGCAGGGGAGACGCCCTCGTACTTGTAGTAGATGTGCGCCGGGGTATCGAGCGCCTGCTCGAGGCGGCGGGCCCGGTACAGCGGAGTTGGCCGCCACAGCCGGTAGACGTCGCGGACGCGGTCCGGGATCTCGATCTCCGGCTCGGCGGACACCTCCTGGCCGATCAGCGCCATCGGGAACAACGGTGCGAGATCGTCCGGGCCGGCGGGCTCCTTGGTGCCGGGATGCAGCGGCGGCGCCGGGTCGCCGGGCAGGTCTGGCATCAGGTTGACCCAATGAGTCGGAATGTCCTGCTCGCTGAGCACGAACTTCACCTGGGCATCACTCATGGTCTCTCCTTCGGTTGCCGGAGCCGCGATTCTATGCAAGGGTCACGGGCATGCCTCGGAGGGTGGTGGGACTGCTGACTGTGCTCGTGCTCGTCGCCGTCGGCGGCATCGCCGCGGCCGTCGCGGGTGGCAGCTCGGCCGCGGTGGGACTCACCGGGTCGCTGGCGGGCCGCTGTGTCGCGCTGCAGGCGCCGAACGGGCGGTTCGTAACCGCGACCTCGGCGACCCGCTACGCGGCGAGCGCCCAGCGACAGTCGGGCGCGGCGGCGTTCTTCGTCAAGCCGACCGGGCTCGGCACGGTGATGCTCTTCGACCGCGGCCGGCGGCTGCTTGGCCGGACCGGCGGGCGTCGCGTCGCGAGTGCCGGCCCGGGCGCTGAGTGGTCGCTGACGCGCCTGCGCCGGTCCTACCGGGTGCGAGCGGCTACGCGCTGCACCCCGTTCCCAGAGGCCGGTCTGGACGCGAGCGGCCGACCGTTCACCGGCACGCGCAGCGGCGGGCACGTGTTCGGCTTCGTCGACGCCCACCTCCACATCACCGCGAACATGCGCGCCGGCGGGCTCGTCATCTCGGGCGAGCCGTTCGACCGGTTCGGGATTCCGGCGGCGCTCGGCCGCGACGCGAAGGTGCACGGTCAAAACGGCACCCTCGACTACACCGGCAACCTGCTCCGCAACGCCAACCCCGTCGGCACCCACGACACCCACGGGTGGCCGACGTTCGCCGGGTGGCCGGTCTACAACACGCAGACTCACCAGCAGACCTACTACGTGTGGCTGCAACGGGCGTACATGGCGGGCGAGCGGCTCGTCGTTGCCCAGACGGCGGCCGACGCGCCGCTCTGCCGGCTCGAGCCGCGCCGGGATGAGCCGTGCGATGAGACGCAGTCGATCACGGCCCAGATCCGGACGCTGAAGGCGATGCAGGACTACGTCGACGCGCAGTCCGGCGGCGCCGGGCAAGGTTGGTTCCGGCTCGTGTACACCCCGGCGCAGGCCCGGCGGGTGATCGCGGCCGGGAAACTCGCGGTGATCATCGGGATCGAATCCTCCGACCTGTTCGGGTGCAGCGTGACCTCCGGCCGGACGCCGTGCACAAAGGCGCGGATCGACCGCGGCATTCGCACGTATGCGCGGCTCGGTGTCCGCGGCATGTTCATCGCCCACTGGGTCAACAACGCGTTCGGTGGCGCCGCGCTCGAGAGCGGCGCCAAGGGGATCTTCATCAACATCCTCAACCGGGTCCAGACCGGGTCCTACTTCACGACGTCCGGCTGTCCGGGAGCCGGCCAGGGCGTCAACGTGCTCACCTTGCCGACGAGCGTGCTCGAGTCGCTGACTCGGTTCTTCCCGGCGGCGCGCTCGATCGCCAAGCAGGGGATGCCGCAGTACCCGGGCGGGCTGCGGTGCAACACCGACGGCCTGACGAGCCTGGGGCGCTACCTCGTTCAGCGCCTGATCGCCAACCACATGCTGATCGAGGTCGACCATCTCAGCGAGCGGGCGCGCGACACGGTCCTCGGGCTCGCCGAGCGGGCGCACTACCCGCTCGTCTCCAGTCACAACGGGACCGGCGGCGAATGGACCGATGCAGAACTGCGACGTCTCTACCGCCTCGGCGGGTTCGCCGCCGTCACCCCTGACCAGGGTCCGGCCCTCGCCGCGAAGATCAACCGGATGCGGACCGTCCGGGCCCCCGGCCGGTTCTTCGGCGTCGGCATCGGCACCGACACGGGCGGGTTCTCATCGCTGCCCGGACCGCGCGCCGACGCCGCCGCGCATCCGCTGCACTACCCGTTCCGTTCCTACGACGGGCGGGTGACGTTCACCCGTGAGCGGTCCGGCTCACGGACGTTCGACCTGGGCACCGACGGCGTCGCCCACTACGGCCTGATCGCCGATCTGCTCGCCGACACCGAGCACTCGTCGGGCGGCCGCCAGGCGATGTCGCTGCTGTTCAGCTCGGCCGAGGCCTACCTGGAGATGTGGGAGCGGGCGGTGCGCCACCGCTGAGGGAGCGGGCGGTGCGCCACCGCTGAGCGGCGCACCGTCAGCCCGTCACAGACTCAGCCGCCGAAGCCGCTGGCGGCGATATACGCAGCGCCGTTGGCGTTCGGGTGGACGAGCACCAGCGGCGCCAGGCACTTCGCCGGCACCGTGACCATCCCCGACATCGACGCGTCGCCTGCCATCGAAAGCGGGACCTGCGGCGTCGAGCCGACCGGCATGCTGCTCCCGTCGCAGTAGAGCGAGGCGAACACGGTCGTCACCTGGCCCGGAGTACCGGTCCCGGCCGGGGGCGGGATCACGAGGCCGCGAACGAACGCCCGCAACTCGCCGTGCCGGCTGAGCGTCGCGGCGCCGCGCTTCAGCACCCAGGGAACCCCGCCCGGCGCGATCCCGTTGAGCGTCGGTCCGCCGCTTGTCGTCGGCACGCTCGGGGCGAGCGTCGTCGCGAGCAGTGTCCCGTCGTGGCGATCCCGGTCGCGCCGACCGTGGTCACCCCGCCGATGGTCCTGGCCGCGATCGTGTCCGATTGCGCTGACGGCGGTCGTCGCGGACCCACCGAGTGCCGCGACTGCCAGCGCGGCCACGGCAGTCCGTCTTGATACGTGCATGTCTACCTCCGACGTCGTTGGCTCCCGACAGCGACCCACGGCGCCCATGCACGCGTCGCGCCGGCTGTTCTCCTTGGAGGACGCTGGCTCGGTGGTGATCCTTCCTCGCCCACCCCTACGATGCCCGGTATGTCTGAGCCGGGCAGGTGGTCAGCGACGATCGCGCTCCGTGGCGCCGGCGGCGAACCGGTCGATTTCGCCCGGACTGTCCTGTCGCACGGGGTCGCCGACCTGCTTCCGAACACGATCGCACCCGACGGATCCGCGTTCGAGGCCGTCCTGCGCGTGGGCGAGCGTGCGTGGGTCGTTCGACTCGTTCCGGAGGGACCCGTGACGGCTCGGCTCGAGGTGCCGGGCCGCGCTCCGCCGGCCCGCGCACGTGCTGAGCTCGAGGCCCAGGTCCGCCACATGCTCCGCCTCGACGAGGACCTGAGTGTGTTCTACGCGGCCGCCGCGCTCGAGCCCACGCTCGCCTGGGTGGCGCTCGGCGCGGGGCGGATGCTCCGCAGCCCGACCGTGTTCGAGGATCTTGTGAAGACGATCTGCACGACGAACTGCACGTGGTCGGCGACGGTGCGGATGGTGAGCGCGATCGTGCGTGAGCTCGGCGTCCCCGCGAGCGGCGATCCCGTGCGGCGATCGTTCCCGAGCCCGGCGGCGCTCGCCGATGCCGACGGCACCTTCTTCAAGGACGTCGCCAAGGCTGGCTACCGAGGTCCATATCTGAAGACGATCGCCACCGAGGTCGCGGAGGGCGAACTCGACCTCGAGGCGTTGGGCGACCCCGCCCACTCCGACGACGAGGTTGCGGAAGCGCTGCTCGCGCTTCCCGGGGTCGGTCCGTACGCGACCGCGCACATGATGATGCTGCTCGGGCGCTACCGGCGGCTGATCCTCGATTCGTGGACACGCCCGACCTACCGCCGACTCGCCGGACGGCCGCGGGTCACCGACAAGGGCATCGAGCGCGCGTTCCGCCGCTACCGCGAGTTCGCCGGGCTCGCCTTCTGGCTGACGCTGACCGAGGATTGGGTGACGGAATGACCGATGACGGAATGACCGATGACGGAATGACCGATGACGGGATCTCGCAGTTCCTGGCGATGATGCCGTTCGCGGAGCTGCTCGGGATCGAGCTCGACCAGGCGAGCGCCGAGCGCGTGACCGGCCGTCTGCGATGGCGAGAGGAGCTGTGCACCGCGGGCGGAGTGATGCACGGCGGGGCGCTGATGGCGCTGGCCGACACGATCGGCGCGGTCTGCGCGTTCCTCAACCTGCCACCCGGGGCCGGTACGGCGACGATCTCCTCATCGACGAACATGCTCCGGGCGGTACGGACGGGCGAGGTCATCGCCACCGCTCGCACGCTGCGCTCAGGCCGCTCGGTGATCGCGGTCCAGACCGAGCTGCACGACAGCGAGGGGCGCCTCGTCGCGCAGGTGACTCAAGCGCAAGCAGTGCTCGCGGCGGGTAGTCCTTCGGCGTAGGCTTCCGCACTGCTGACGAGGAAAAGGAGACGAGGGCGATGACGACGTACGAGCCGACGACCGCGTTCGAGGGCCTGATGATGCGCACGCCGCTGCTGGTGCGCGGGATCGCCCACCGGGCGGAGCAGCTGTTCGCCGACCGTGAGGTCGTGACCGTGACCAACAACGGCGTCGAGCGCTCGACGCTCGGTCAGGTGACGGAGCGTGCCCGGCGGCTGGCGAGCGCCCTGCGCGACCTCGGGATCCGGCCCGGCGACCGCGTCGCGACGTTTGGCTGGAACTCGCAGCGCCACCTCGAGCTCTACCTGGCCGTGCCGTCGATGGGCGCGGTTTTGCACACGCTGAACATCCGTCTGTTCGACGAGGATCTCCACTACATCGTGTCCCACGCCGAGGACCGGGTGATCGTCCTCGATGCGTCGCTCGCCGAGCGCATGCCGCGCTTTGAAGGGGTCGAGCACGAGGTGCTGATGCCTGACGCCGATGCGCAGCGCGACGGCGCGATCGGCTACGAGGAGCTGATCGCGTCGGGCGACCCCGGCTTTGAGTTCCCGGATATCGACGAGAACGCGGCGGCCGCGATGTGTTACACGAGCGGGACGACCGGCCGACCGAAGGGCGTCGTCTACTCACACCGCTCCACGGTGCTGCATTCGTTGATCACCAACCAGGCCGACGGGCGGGATTGCGCGAGCGTGACACGGTGCTCCCGATCGTCCCGATGTTCCACGCCAACGCGTGGGGCCTCGCGTATGCCGGGACGATGGCCGGCAGCAAGCTCGTGCTGCCCGGTCCGAAGATGGATCCGGCGAGCCTCGCGCAGTTGATCACGGACGAGAAGGTCACGATCTCGGGCGCGGTGCCGACGATCTGGCAGGGGATCGCTCAGCTCGATCCCACGCCCGACCTGTCGTCGCTTCAGCGAATCATGTGCGGTGGCTCCGCGGTCCCGGAGAGCCTGATCCGTCTGTACGACGAGAAGTTCGGCGTCGAGATCATCCAGGCCTGGGGAATGACCGAGACGAGCCCGCTGGCCTCGATCAGCCGGCTCCCGTCCACCGGGCCTGACCGGGACTCCGACGAGGCGTATGCCCTGCGTGCCAGTCAGGGGCAGATCGTCCCGGGCGTCGAGTTCCGGATCGACGAGGAGTCTGGCGGCGAGCTCCAGGTCCGCGGATCGACGATTGCGTCCTCGTACTACAACGACCCGACGGGCGCCGACAAGTTCACCGAGGACGGATGGTTGCGCACCGGCGACGTCGCGGAGCTCCGGGACGGCGCGTTCATCAAGCTCGTCGACCGCACGAAGGACCTGATCAAGTCCGGCGGCGAGTGGATCAGCTCGGTCGAGCTCGAGAACGCGATCATGTCCCACCCCGAGGTGCTCGAGGCGGCGGTCATCGCGATGCCGGACGAGCGCTGGAGCGAGCGTCCGTGTGCCTGCGTCGTCACCCAGGAGGGCAGCGCGCTCGATGCCGAGGCACTGAAGGAATTCCTCGGCCCGCGCGTGGCCAAGTGGTGGCTCCCCGACCGGGTCGCATTCATCGACGAGGTCCCGAAGACCTCAGTCGGCAAGTTCGACAAGAAGGTGCTGCGGGCGCAGCTCGCCGACGGCGAGCTCTGAGCGATCGCCTGCGGCGGTGGACGACCGCCGCACGGGCCCTACGATGTGAGTCATGTCGCGTCGCATCGTCTATGCCTCCAGATTGACGCGGCTGCCGCTGATCAGCTCCGACGGCACCGAGCTCGGCCACGTCGTCGACATCGTGATCGGCCTTGGCGCCCGCCCGCCCCGGGTCAACGGGCTCGTGGTCGCGGTCGGCCGTCGGCGCGTGTTCATCGGCATCGGCCGCGTCGGGGAGATCGGCAACGACGGGGTCCGCCTCCGGCGCGCCACCGTCAACCTGCGCCAGTTCGAGCTCCGCCAGGGCGAGCGGCTGGCGATGGGCGAGCTCGTCGACAGCCGGGTGCGCGGAGAGCGCGTCCTCGACGTCGGGATCACCCCGGCGCCCGAGCCCTTCGCCTGGGAGGTGGCGACGATCGCCGTCGGGAACCGGCGCGTCCCCGGACTGCGACGAGCGCCGGAGATCCTCGACTGGAGCGAGGCGGGCGACCTGTTCGCATACGACCGCCCGGTCGACCGCGAGGTGGCGACGCTCGGCGGGCTGCACCCGGCCGAGATGGCCGCCGCGATCCGCCGTCTGCCGCTGAGCCGCCGCCGCGTCCTCGCCGCCGCGCTCGAGGACGAGCGGCTCGCGGACCTGCTCGAGGAGCTCTCCGAGGACGAGCAGGTCCGCCTCGTCGAGGAGCTCGACACGGCGCGCCTCGCCGACGTCCTTGAGGAGATGGAGGCCGACGACGCGGCCGACCTGCTCGCAGAGTTCTCCGCCAGCCGGCAGGCCGAGCTGCTCGGGGAGATGGATCCCGACGAGGCCGAGCCCGTGCGCCGCCTGCTCACCTACGAGCCGGACACGGCGGGCGGGCTGATGACGCCGGAGCCGATCATCCTCGGCACGCAGGCGACGATCGCGCAGGCGCTCGCTCGGATCCGCGATCCCGACCTGCCGGTTCCGCTCGCGGCGCAGGTGTTCATCGCCCAGCCCCCGCTCGAGACCCCCACCGGACGCTTCCTCGGCATGGTCAGCTTCCAGCGCCTGCTGCGCGAGGCTCCGAGCAAGCCGCTCGGGCGGTGCGTCGAGGAGGACATCGAACCGATACCGGCGAGCGCGAGTGACCGGGAGGTGGCCAGCCGGCTCGCCGCGTACGACGTCGTCGCGCTGCCGGTGGTCGACGAGGTCGGGCGGCTCGTCGGGGCGGTGACCATCGACGACGTGCTTGACCGGGTTCTCCCGGCGGACTGGCGCGCAACACTGACGGCAAGCTGATGGCACGCAAGGACGACCTCGAACAGCCGCGTGGGACGCCCGGGGGCCCGGTCTACGACCCGGATGCGTTTGCGCGCTTCGCCGAGCGGCTCGCCCGTTTCCTCGGGACGGGCCGGTACCTCGCGGCGCCAGACGGTGATCGTCATCGTCTGGATCATCCTCAACGGCTTCGGGATCATCCAGCACTGGGACCCGTACCCGTTCATCCTCCTCAACCTCGCGTTCTCGACCCAGGCGGCGTACGCGGCACCGCTCATCCTGCTCGCTCAGAACCGCCAGGCCGACCGGGACAGAGCCGAGGTCGAGCGCGATCGCGAGACGGCGTCCCGCGCGGTGGCCGACACCGAGTACCTGGCGCGGGAGATCGCCGCGATCCGGATCGCGCTCGAGCAGAAGGCGGACAAGGATGACCTGCTCGATCCGATCGACCGGCTGACCCAGGCGCTCGAGACCTTCGACGAGCGCCCGTCGCTGACGCACGCCGACTCGCTCTCGCAAGCCGAGTCCGCTGAGTAATCCGTGATGTCGGGGCGGTACAGCCGGGGGTCGGTGGTCGCGCTGCTCGTGGCCGGGCTGATCGCCGGGTGCGGCAGCTCCGCCAGCACGACGAGCACGACGAGCGCAAGTGCGCCACCGAGCACGTCGACCACGGCACCGCTGACGACGTTCACGACGAGCAGCACGAGCAGCACGACGTCGACGACAACCGCGACGACGCACCACCGCCGCCGCGTCCACAAGCCCCTGCCGCCGGCCACCGCGGGCGGCTTTGACAGCGCCGCAGCGCTCCGGCCCCCGATCGTCCAGGACCCGATCCCGTTCGGAGCGCAGCGCAAGGCGGAGATGGTCGCGTATGCGCGGCGACACTACGGGCTGAACACGTACCACCTGATCGACCCGCACGTGATCGTCATCCATTTCACCGAGACGCCCGATTTCAGCTCGACGTTCAACACGTTCGCGCCGGACACGCCGGACTCCGAACTGCACGAGCTGCCGAACACGTGCGCGCACTTCGTGATCGACCGGGACGGGACGATCCACCAGCTCGTGCCGCTCGACATCATGTGCCGGCACACCGTCGGCCTCAACTACACGGCGATCGGGATCGAGCACGTCGGCTACAGCGATCGCGAGATCCTGAGCAACCCCAAGGAGTTCGGCTCGA
Organism: uncultured Solirubrobacterales bacterium; assembly: GCA_963779695.1. Taxonomy (GTDB): domain Bacteria; phylum Actinomycetota; class Thermoleophilia; order Solirubrobacterales; family Solirubrobacteraceae; genus Palsa-465. The sequence goes on along the minus strand of CAVZZH010000029.1, from coordinate 120,309 downwards.
GCCTGGCGCTCGTGCGCTGGCTACGGTGCCGCTACCACGTCGCGGTCGCGAACGTCATCGGTCACAACGAGAGCCTCAGCAGCCCGTACCACCACGAGAACGTCCCGGCGCTGCGCACTCAGACCCACAACGACTTCAACCGTGCCGATATGGACATCTACCGATCCAAGCTGGCCTCGATCGGCGGCTGCTCGGTCAACGGTTGAAGCACGCCAGGCGAGCAGGGGCTCAAGCTCTCAGCGCGAATGTCGATAGGCATATTTATGGCAATCACTGAGCAGCAGCCGTGGTGGGAGCGACCCGGACCGTCACCGTCAGCCCCCGAGTTCGATCCCGAGCGTGAGCATCTGCGCGCCGAACTGGCACGCTCGTGGCAGGCTCGGCTCGACGAGCGCCGAGAGCGCCGCGCCCACCGCGCCGTCACCGATTCACCCGAGCCGCCGACCGCAGCCTGACCGCGCGCGACGGGCCGATCAGCCCGTCAGCATCAGTTCCTGAACCATCGGTTCGTGGTGACCGCTCGCGAATAAAGTCAATTGACTTTGTTAGATTTGCGCGACCACCGAGACGAAGGAGACCGATGAGCACCACCGACGAGCTGGTCCACAACAACGAGGCGTACGCCGCGTCGTTCGACAAGGGAGACCTGCCGCTCCCCCCGGGGAAGAAGATCGCGGTCGTCGCCTGCATGGACGCCCGCCTGCAGGTGTATGAGGTGCTCGGTCTCGACGTCGGCGACTCACACATCATCCGCAACGCCGGAGGCGTCGTCACCGACGACGTGATCCGCTCACTCGCGATCTCGCAGCGGCTGCTCGGGACCGAGGAGATCGTCCTCATCCACCACACCGACTGCGGGATGCTCACGTTCACGGATGACCAGTTCAAGGCGGACCTCGAGCAGGAGACCGGGATCAAGCCGGCCTGGGCCGCAGAGGCGTTCACCGACCTCGACGCCGACGTGCGCCAGTCGATCGCCCGGATCAAGGCCTCGCCGTTCATCCCTCGCACCGAGGCCGTGCGCGGTTTCGTCTACGACGTGCACACCGGCGCGCTGCGCGAGGTCAGCTGAGGTCGAAAGGCGTTCGGGGCGCAACCTGGCATAGGGTTGCGCCCATGCGCGTGTTCATCACCGGGGCCTCGGGGTTCATCGGACGGGCCCTGTTCGAGCGGTACACGGCGGACGGCCACGAGGTGCGCGGCTGCGACCTCGTCGCGGACCCCGCCCGGGACGTCGTCTGCGGTGACGTCGGCCAGCCCGGCGCCTGGCAGGACCACGCCGCCGGCTGCGAGCTCGTGATCCACACCGCGGCGACGGTTTCGCTGCGGCTCGAGCGCCCGGAGGAGGTGTGGCGGGCGAACGTGCTGGGGACGGCGCACGCCGTCGACGCGGCGGCGCGGGGCGGTGCGAAGCGACTCGTCCACTTCTCGTCGGTGACCGCGTTCGGGTTCGAGTTCCCGGACGGCGTCGACGAGACCTATCCGGTCCACAACACCTACGTCCCGTACCCCGATACGAAGATCGCGTCCGAGCAGGTCGTGCTCCAGGCTCACATCGAGGGGCGCATCCAGGCGACGATCGTCCGGCCGGGTGACGTGTACGGACCGCGATCCCGCGCGTGGGCGGTGATCCCGGTGCAGCTGATCAAGGCGCGGCGGTTCACGCTGCCGGGCGGCGGCCGGGGCATCCACTCGCCGATCTACATCGACAACCTTGTCGACGGGGTCGTGCTCGCCGCCGCCTCACCGGAGGCGGCCGGCCAGATCTTCACGCTGTCCGACGGCGTCGGCGTCCCCTGCCGCGAGTTCTTCAAGCCGTATGCCGACCTTGTCGGGCGGCGACTGATGACGCTCCCGACGCCGGTCGCGTTCCGAGCCGCCGCCGTCGTCCAGCGCGTCGCCCGGCTGCAGCCGGGCGACAACGACATCAATCCGGGGTCGGTGCGCTACCTGCTCCGCCGCGGCACGTACTCAAACGCGAAGGCCCGGTCGGTGCTCGGCTGGGAGCCGCGCGTCGGCGTGCCCGAGGGCCTCGGGCGGACGGTCGCGTGGCTCAAGGCCGAGGGCTACGGGCCGGACTGACGCGTGACCCGGCGGCGTCCGGAGTTGTGCGGGCGACGTCGCGGTTGACCTTGGGAGTTCACCCCAACTATTGGGGCAAACTCCCAAACCCAAACTCTTTGCGAACGCGATCGCCCGTCAGCCGAGCGCCGGGACGGCCGTCACCCGGGCCGCGGCGAGCCGCGCGAGCGTCGCCCGGTGCCGCCGGGCGCCGCCGAGCAGGGCCACGTCGAGCTGAGCGCGCTTGTAGAGCCAGTGGACGTCGGCCTCCCACGTGAAGCCGATCCCGCCGTGGGCCTGGATCGCGGAGGCGGTGACCTCACGGCCCGCGTCGGCCGCGGCCGCCGCGGCGAGCGCCGCCGCCTCGGGCAGCCGCTCGGGATCGGACTCGGCCGCCCACGCGGCGAAGTACGTCGCCGAGCGGACGCTCTCGGTGTCCCGGAGCATCTGCGCGCAGCGATGCGCGACGGCCTGGAAGGAGCCGACCGGGACGCCGAACTGCTTGCGGTCCTTGACGTACTCGAGCGTCATCTCGAGCGCTCGCTGGCACACCCCGAGCAGCTCGGCGGCGAGGATGATCCGCACCCGCTCGGCGGCACCGGCGCCGAGCGGCTCGCCGCCGTCGGCACCGCCGTCGCCGTCGGCACCACCGTCGCCGGACGCGAGTGACGCGTACCGGCGGGTCGGGTCGATCGCGTCGATCCCACTCGCCTCAGCGCCCTCGAGCAGCGACGCGCTGTCGCCGTCCAGCAGCAGGATCACGTCGGCGCCCTGCCCGTCAGCGATCAGCTCCCGCGTCCCGAGTCCGGCGCTCGTCTCCCCGGACGCCAGCCCCGGGAGCCAGCGCTCGCGCTGGGCAGCGCTGCCGGTCGCGTCGATCGCCAGCGCCGCCGCGGCGAGCGGGACGAGCGGCGTCGCGGCGCACGCGTACCCGAGCTCCTCGGCGAGGACCGCGAGCTCGATCGTGCCGAGCCCCTGGCCGCCGTGATCCTCGGAGACGGCGATGCCGGGCCACCCGAGCTCGACGAGCTCGCTCGAGAGCGCGGCGTCGTAGCTGCCGGCCTCGGCCGCCGCACGCACCTTTGCCCACGGCGAGCGGGCCGCGAGCAGCTCGTGCGCGACGCGCTTGATCTCCTTCTGGTCTTCGGTCAGATCGAAATCCATGTCCCTCTCCTAACGCGCCTTCGGCAGCCCGAGCACGCGCTCGGCCACGATGTTCTTGAGGATCTCGGTGGTGCCGCCTTCGATCGTGTTCCCGCGAGCCCGGAGCAGCTCGTACGCCCACGGGTTGCCGCGCTGGAGCACCTCGGGGCCGAGCAGATCGGCGGCGAACTGGGTCAGCTGTTGGTTGGTCTCAGACCACATCCACTTGGTCAGCGATCCCTCGGGGCCCGGCTGGCCGTACTTCTCGATCGCGGTCAGCCCGCGGTAGGCCGTGAGCCGCAGCACCTCCGCCTTGAGATGGAGCTCGCCGAGCTTGTCGGCGATGACCGGATCGTCGAGGAGGCCACGATCGCTCGCCTCGGCGAGCAGCCGGTCGAGCATCTGCCGCAGGCGCACCTGGAGGAAGAACGCGAGTCCGGCGCGCTCGTTCATGAGCGTCGTCAGCGCGACCTTCCAGCCGTTGCCCTCGCCCCCAAGCAGGTTCGCGTCGGGGATCCGGGCCTCTTCGATGAACAGCTCGTTGAACTCCGACTCGCCGGTGATCTGGCGCAGCGGGCGGACCTGGACCGCGTCCTGCTCCATGTCCATGAGGAAGTACGAGAGGCCCTTGTGCTTCGCCGCCTCGGTGTCGGTCCGCGCGACGAGCATGCACCACTTCGAGTACTGGGCGCCGCTCGTCCACACCTTCTGACCGGTGACGATCCATTCGTCGCCGTGCTTAACCGCCCGGGTCTTGAGCGCGGCCAGGTCGGAGCCGGCCTCGGGCTCGGAGAAGCCCTGACACCAGATCTCATCGCCGGTGACGATCGGCGCGAGGTAGCGGTCCTTCTGCTCCTGGGTGCCCCAGGCCATGATCGTCGGACCGGCGAGCAGCAGTCCGAGCACGTTTGCGGGCAGGGGCGCGTTCGCGCGGCCGAGCTCCTCGAAGAAGATCGCCGACTGGGTCAGCGTTGCTCCGCGACCGCCGTACTCGCGCGGCCAGTGGACCGCGGCCCACCCGCCGCCGGCCAGCCGCCGCTGGAAGTCACGCCGCCACGCGTAGTTGGCGTCCTCCTCGGTCGGCGCATCGCCGGGCGGGTTCTCGCCCAGCCAGCCTTGGAGCTCCTCACGGAATTCGAGCTCCTGCTCGTTGAAGGTCAGGTCCACTGCTCCTCCTTTCCGGCGAGCCGCACCGCGCAGCCCACCAGCACGTCTTCGAGATCGATCGTCGGTTGGCCCGCACGCACCCGCGCACAGGCGAGTTCATGAACCCCGGCCGCCAAAACGAACAGGGCATCGTCGGGCGGGACGGGCCCACCTGACCGGGCAAAGCTCTTGCCGTAGCGCCGGGCGAAGCGCCGCAGGGCCGCGTCGCGTTCAAGGCCGACGTAGGGCCACTCCAGCAGGTACACCCGCGCGAACACGGGGTCGTCGTCAAGGGTCTGCAGGTAGGCGCGGATCCCGAGCCGGAGTTCATCGCGCCAGTCAGAGGCGTCGCGCGCAGCCCGCCTGACCCGCTCCTCGAGGACCTCGTTGCCGGCGCGATACCCCGCCGCCAGGCACGCCTCCTTGGAGTCAAACAGCTCGTAGAACGTCCCCCGCGAGACGCGCGCGAGCTTGACGGCATCGGCGACGGTCGCGGCCTCGTAGCCCTTCTCGGCGACGGTGCGAACCATCGCCTCGAGCAGCTTGGCGCGCTGCGGCCGCGCACCCAGCAGCGGCTTGACGTCAGGGTGGCTGCCGACCAGGGACGACACGGGGAGCGGACTGTACCTCATGGGTACGGACCGGGTACTTCACGGGTCTCGGGATGCGGATTCTGTGACGCGCCCCTGGTAGTGTGCGCGCATGAGTGAGCGAGCCAACCGGCGCCAGGCGCTCGCCGGGTTCGGAGCCGGAGCGGTGGGCACGGCGGTTGCACTGACGGCACCCGCCGCCGCCGAGGCGGCCGCCGCAACCGTTCGCGGCACCTGGGTGATCGTGCCCAAGTCGTCTCGTGGCCCGTCTCCGTTTCGGGCGCTCGCGGCCTTTGCAGCCGGCGGCGTATTCGTCACGACTGGTTCCGACGAGGCCGGAACGGGGCTGGGTGAGTGGAGCCAGAGTGGTGCGGCGGGGTTCGCGTTCACGTACCTGAACTTTCACTTCGACACCGCCGGGAAGCCTGCGAACACGGTCAAGGTGAGGGCCGCCGGAACGTTCCACGGTTCCAAGCTGTCCGGGCACGCGACCCTCAGCATGCTTGACCCGAGCGGCCGGCCGGTTGGCGGCACCGCCCGTTTCAGCTTCACCGGAAAGCGGTTGGCGATCGAGGCACCGTAACCCGGTGGCGCCGGGCGCGGGGCCGGGTGCCAGACCCGCGGATCAGACGGTGAAGACGATCTTGCCGGCGACGTCGCCGGTGAGCATCGCCTCGAACCCCTCGCGCGCATCGGCGAGCGGGACGGTCTTGTCGATCTGGGGCCGGACGCCCTTCTCGACGCAGAGGCGGACGAGCCGCTCGAGCTCGTCCCGCGTGCCCATCGTCGAGCCGATCACGGACAGTTGCAGGAAGAACACGCGGCTCAGCTGCCCCGCATCCGCGTCACCGGTCGTCGCGCCGGAGACGACGAGCGTGCCGCCGGGCTTGAGCGAGCGGATCGAGTGCTCCCACGTCGCCTTGCCGACCGTCTCCATCACGACGTCGACCCGCTCCGGCAGCCGCTCGCCGGACTCGAACGCGCGCTCGGCGCCGAGCGAGATCGCCGTGGCGCGCTTCTCCTCGGAGCGGCTCGTCACCCACACGCGCGCCCCGGCTGCACTCGCGAGCACGACAAGCGCGGTCGCGACCCCGCCGGCGGCGCCCTGGACGAGCACCGTCATCCCCGGGACGACGTGGCCGCGGGTGAACAGCATCCGGTAGGCGGTCAGCCACGCCGTCGGCAGGCAGGCCGCCTCCGCGAAGGTGAGCTCGGGCGGCTTGGGTACGAGGTTGCGCCGCGGCACCGCGACCCGCTCGGCGAGCGTCCCGGGATGCTTTTCGGACAACAGGAGCCGCTGTGGATCGAACGTCTCGTCGCCGCGCCAGGCATCACTCGAGATGACCGAATGGACGATCACCTCGTTGCCGTCCTCGTCGAGTCCGGCGGCGTCGCAGCCGAGGATCATCGGCAGTCGGTCCTCGTTCAGCCCGACGCCCCGCAGCGACCATAGGTCGTGATGATTGAGCGAGGCGGCCTTGACGCTGACGACCGTCCAGCCGTGCGGCGGGTCAGGCTCCGGCTGCTCTCCGACCGTCAGTCCGCTGAGCGGATCCTTGCGGTCGATCGAAGCTGCGAACACGGCGAGCATGCGACCACATCATTGCCGATTGTCAGAATTCCACAGCATGCGCGCCGTCCAGAACCGCGACATGTCGGTGGCGGAAATGCTTCAGTTTCCGGTGTATGAGGCAAGGGCGCGTGCGGATCGGTGTGTCCGCAGCACCCGGGCAACCCGAGCCCCGGCTTTGAGCACTCATTCCCGCGCTTCCCGATCCCCGGCACGCGGGCGAGGTACTGGTACCTGTCAGCGCACGGAGCGCTGGCGGCGCGCAAGCCGTCCCGCTCGGGTCATGCCAGCTTCACCTGGAACGCGCACGCCCGGCCGCTCACTGACTTCACCGGCGACACCGCGGCGGGGCCGAACGGACTGTGGACGGCGCTGCCGCCTTACCACTGGCTGGCGCCGCCGACGGGCAGCGCGGTGAGCTTCACGACGAGCCCGCTGGCGAGCAACACGACCGTGATCGGCGCCGGCGCGGTGCATGTCTGGCTGAAGGCATCGACTCCGAACGTCGACCTGCAGGCGACGATCTCCGAGATCCGCCCCGACGGCAAGGAGACGTTCGTTCAGAACGGCTGGGTCCGCGCCAACGAGCGCAAGCTCGATCGACTGAGGAGCACGCTGCTCGAGCCCGTGCTGAGCCTGCGGGCGTCTGACGTCCAGGCGCTCCCGCGCAAGCGCTACGTCGAAGTAACGATCCCGCTCTACTACGAGGGCCACGCATACCGCACCGGCTCGCGGATCCGGGTGACGATCACCGCTCCGAACGGCGACCAGCCGATCTGGGCGTTCGGCGAGACGAACCCGAAGGGCAAGGCGAGCGTCACGGTCGCGTTCGCGAAGCGGATGCCGTCGAGCCTGATCCTCCCGGTCGTGCCCGGCCTGAGCGTGCCGACGTCGCTGCCGCCGTGCCCGGGGCTGCGCGGCGAGCCCTGCCGTAGCGCCTGACCCCGTGAGCGCCTGACCCCGCGTCACGCGCGCAGCAGGATGATCCGCTCACGCAGCGCCGCCTGCCTCGCGCCGCTCGCTGAGATCGTGACCGTGAATTGAAGGATCCCGGTCTTCGGGCGTCCGGGCAGCGGGATGCTCACGGTTCGGCTGTGGGGTCCCACGCTGTAGCGGTGCTTGCCGACGCGAAGGGTCGCCGGAACGGAGGTGGCGAGCGTGATCGCGACTGCGTGTGCGCGCGGTCCGACGTGCGCCGCTGTCCGAAGTCTCACCAGCTCCAAGGCCACCGGCGCGACGACCAGCCGGCGAGTGACGACCGTGGCGTGTCGGTGTGAGTCCCTCGCGACGAGACGCAACGTGACGCGGCCCGCCGGCAGCCGCACGCTCAGCTGCTCGCCGGAGCCGAGCCGCCGCGAGCCGGCGAACCAGGTGAGTGCACGACCGCGCAGACGATGCAGGTGATCGTCACGGCCGGCGCCGAACAACCGCACGGGTCCGGCCTGAAGCGACGCGGCAGCCTGCGGAAGGACGATCCGCGCCGACGGCGGCGTGCCGCGCGCGCATGGAGCACGCGCCGACAGCGCGGTTGCGTCGCTGAATCCGTCGTTGACGACGACCCGCACCCGGCCCCGGTTGCTGCTCTCCAGATAGCGGCCCGGGATCGATGCGTGGCCAGTGCTGGTGCCCTGGCGCACGTGGCGCCAGATGTGGCCGCCATCGGATGAGTAATCAACGCTCGCGATCAGCGGATCGTGGTCGGGATCGCGTGCAATCCAGGTCACCCGGAGCCGCTTGCCCACCGTGGTGGGGCGTCGCGGCGCCGTCAGCCGCACCGTCGGCGGGCGCGAGCGCTGTTTGGTCGCGAGCACCTTCCCCGCCGATACGAGCTCGACCTTCGCGGCGGAGTCCGGGAAACCGGCGGTAAACGCGTAGGCGGGCCGGTGTCCGACCTGGTTGAGCCGGACGCCGGACTCGGCGAGCAGCTTCCCGGCGGCATCGAAAGAGCGCAGCCGTGTTGGGGAAGCGGGATCGGGTGGGTCAGGCAGGTTGCCGGGACCGGCCGGCATCACGCGATCGATCTGGGCGCCGCCCACGCCCAGGCTTCCGATCGCCAGAGCCGAACCCGCCCCAGCCGCTCGAGCGCGCCTACCTGCCCGATCGCCGGCAGCGGCGAGTGAGGCGGCCTTCTGCTCGAGCACGATGAATACGTGGTTCCAGTTGCGACCCGAGAGCCAGGCGGTGTTCTCGGGCGCGCAGTAGGACATCAGGTCGAACCACGCGTTCGGAGATCCGTCGGTGTTGTAGTTCGTGATCGGGACCACCGAGTTCCTGGTGCGCCTGGAGCTGGGGATCGCCGCCGTTCCCTGGAGCCGGCCGGCGTTGTCGGGTGGCCACGGCTCGGCGACCTGGCCGCCCGCGTTTCCGCCGCAGGTCAGGTCAGCGTGGACGAGTCCCATCGCGTGACCGAACTCGTGCGCCGCAGCGGTCAGCGGACGTCCGAGATCGCCCTGGTTGATCGCGATCGTCGGCATCTGCCCCGGGGTCGTGATGGTCGTTCCGCCACGCGTCCAGCCGGGCTCGTTGGCCGAACCGGGGCTGAAGGGATAACTGTGCACGGCCATCAGCAGGTTGTAGCCAGAGCGGTTGGCGGTGTCGCTCTTCCACCACGCGTCCAGCGCCTGGTTGACCCCTACCTGGCGACAGGTACGCGTGTCGTTGCTGATCCGAGCAGCCGCCTGCGGGACGGTTTCGCCGACGGGCACCGAGGTTCGGTACGGCGTACAGGCGGGGTCGGCATACGTTCGGGCCGCCGCGCCCGTGATATCGACGGATCCGTTGTACGGCAGGACGGTCACGCGCTCGCCGCCGGGGTACACCTGGAGCGCTTTGGCGATCACCTGGTCTGGCGGCGTGAGCGTCTGGTTGCCGACGAGCAGCGGCAGGCTCCTGATCGTCAGGTCCGGGAGGTCGTCGTACACGGGCACGCTGTCGAGACGGAAACTGTCGTCGGCGGCACAGCCGGAGGCGATCCCCCCGTCGCACTCACGGGCCGATCCGGCCCCCGCCCCGACCGGCAGCGAGACGCTGGCCTGCAGGTCGAGGTGATGCTCGCCGCTCAGGACGGCGACCGCGAGCCAGGAAGCCGGCACGTCGAAACGGACGCCGAAGCTCGGAGCTCCCCGCTCCGCAGCTGTGACCCAGGGTGTCGGGGCGACAGGCGGGTTGGTGATCGTCGTGCGTCAGCACCGTGCTCAGGACCCGGCCACCGACGAGGGCACTGAGGGTCACGTCCAGCGGCTGAGCGGGCGCCGTGGAGAGCTGGCTGACCATGTCGACGTACACCACCGCGGTCGCCGGCTTGCGTTCGTCGAAGCGCACGCCGCTATACGCGACCCGCTGCGGGGAGCCCGTGCCCGCGCATGTTGCGTTGGCCAGACGCCAGTACGTCGGCGTGCCGCCGCCGCAGAACGTCGCAAACGGGACGCTCGTCAGGGGCGCGTTCACGTTATATCCGAAGGTCTGCGCGCCGGCCGACGGCTGCACGGTCTGGAAGATGTCAATCCCCCGTACCCGGAAGTTGCCGTATGCGGGCTCCAGCTTGATCGCCGGGATGTTCTTGAGTCCGCTCAGCACTTCGCCGGCGCTGGACACGTGCAGTCCGGCATCGTCGACCTCGCAGTAGAACTTGTGGCCGCGCTGGCTGGGCGGGATCACCAGGGTCGCGCCGCTGGCCACCTTAACGCTCTGATTGCTGTGCACCCCGGTGCGGGGATCGATTGTGGCGATGTCGCTCAGCCGCCACCAGCTGAAGGACACGGTGTGGTCCAGCGCACCGCTCGGGAGGCATTGGTAAGCCGATCCGCCCCCGGTGGAGACGATCCGCAGATTGGGAACAGGCCCACCGCCGCCTCCTCCGCCACCGCCGCCGCCCGGGATTGGGAGGCTCGGTGGGGTGGTGGCATCAGCGCGCTGGACGTAGCTGACCTCTGCCGGGGTCAGCGCGCGGTTGTAGAGCCGCACCTCGTCGATGGCGCCGACGAATTGGAACCCGTTCGGATCGCAGGGGGCGCCTTGCGGGAAGCGTCCCACGCCGAGTTTGTTCTCCTGAAGCCCGTACTGGATGCCGCCGCCCGGAGTCGCGGCCGGAGCCGAGCCGACCTGTGCGCCGTCGACGTACAGGCGCACGGTCGTGCCGTCGAACGTGCCCGCCACCGCGTGCCACTGGTTGTTCCAGATCGACGCCGGCGCGACGGCGCCGGCGACCACCGCGGCACCGGAGGCGCCCTGATACGCGAAGAATCGAAGTCCGCCGTCGGGTCCGGTGTCAAGGGCGTAGCTCTCATGCGTTCCGCACGAATCGCTGCCCTTGCTCACGATCGTCCGGAAGACGTTGTTCGGGACAGGCGGCCCCTTCTTGACCCACGCCATCACGGTGATGCGCTGGGGTTCGATCAGCGGGTTGGCGAGGACCGTAAAGCCGTCGTTTGGATTCGCCGTGGCCAGCGCGCTCGCGAATCGGCCGCCCGGTATGAGCGTCCCGGTCACCTCGTCGCCGGTGAGACCGTTCCCGGAGCTGTCAGGAGTCGCGCCGCCCGTGACGGTATCGAGGTGCCACTGCGCCACCAGTCCGGCGCTGTCCGCGCTGGCGACGGCGGGCGCGGCCAGCAGCGTCAAGGCGCCCAGGAGGCATGCGGCACTCCGCCAAGACCCCAGTCCCACTCGACCACCATACGCCGCATGCGCGGTGTTTTGGAAAGGATTCGCGATCCGCGATCATGCGCGCTCGATGCCGATCACGGTTCGTCGCGCAGAGGAGTTCACGGTCGCCCTGCCGCGGGAGGCCGCGATGGCGCTGTTCACCGCCGAGGGCGAGCGGGCGTGGGCCGGTGATGGGTGGGACCCGCGGTACCCGGCACCGGAGCGCCGTGACGGGTCCGGGGCGGTATTCACGACCGGGCACGCCGGGCACGACACGACGTGGGTGATGGTGGATCACGGGCCGGAGTGCGTCCGGTACGCCCGCGTGACCGGTGGCCTCACGGCCGGGACGATCGCGGTCGAGGTCGTCGCCGCGGACGTGGACGCGACCCGGGTGCGCGTCACCTACGACCTCACGGCGCTGAGCGCCGAGGGCGAGCGCTGGCTGGGGCACTTCGACGCCGGCTACGCCGCCGAGATTGCCTCCTGGGCGGACGACATCGCCCGCGCCATCAGCCGGCGCGGACGGGCGTGAGCGTCGGTCGCTTGGGGAGAACCCCGTCGCCCGAGGAGCGGCCGCGGATGCGGCGGACGACCCAGGGCGCGAAGTAGCGGCCGGCCCAGACGGCCTCGCGTCTCACGCGCGCTGACCTGGACTCGCGCGGCGCCGGTGGCAGCGGCGTGCGCCACGCGTCGGTCGCGTCGGGGAGACCGAGCACATCGGCGGCGGTCAGCGCGATGCGCTCGTGGCCCTCGCTGTTGGCGTGAAGGCGGTCGGGGTGCCACAGACGCGGGTCGACGACGCCGTAGCGACCGAGGTCCATCAGACGGGCTTCGTGCCGAGCAGCGATCTCCCGCAGCGCGTCGTTGTACGCGAGCACCCGCGGACTGGTACCGCGCGCGAACGGCATGATCTTCGCCGGGTCCGGATAGGTCAGCATCAGCACGGTTGCACCGCCGCCTCGCAGCGCGGCCACCATCGCCTCGATGTCGCCGGCGACCGTGTCGAGGTCGACCTTCGGCCGCAGGATGTCGTTGATCCCGCCGATGATGCTCGCGAGATCCGGCGCCATCGCCACCGCGGGCTCGAGTTGCTCGGCGCGGATCTGCGCCATCTTCCGGCCCCGGATCGCGAGGTTCGCGTACAGGAACCCCGGGTCAAGGCGGGCGAGACGTTCCGCGAGGCGATCCGCCCACCCGCGGAATCCGCCCGTCGGATCGGGATCCTCCAGCCCCTCGGTCGTCGAGTCGCCGAGCGCGACGTATCGCCCGAACGCGATCGGTGCGTTCACGGCGTGTCGCACTCCTCGCTGGGGCCGTCGGTGATGCGCATGAGACGCGGAACGTTAGATGTCTCGTCCGCGACGACGACCGGCGAGGAGACAGGACCGGGGTCGTCAGCGGCCGTAAGGGCACGACGAGCATCCGACGGGTCCCATCGTCGGCTAGGGTTGTGACCTGATGGGGCGCCGTGCCATTTGCATCGTCGTTGGGACCGCCGTGCTCGTGGTGCTCGCCGGTGTGGCGATCGCCGCCCAGATCGGCGACTCGGGGCGGATCGGTCCGAAGCTGCACACCACCGGCAACGGCCGGCGGCTGATCGCGCCCGGACAGTTCGTGACGCTCGGTCATTTCCCCACGGGCGGCGCACTCACCGCTGACGGGCGCTTCTACTGGACCGTCTCGACGGGGCGGGCTCAGAACGACGTCCGGATCGTCGACGTCGCTCTGAAACACCCGCGGCTCATCCAGACGCTGCCGCTCCCCGGCGCCTCAGGTGGGATCGCCATCGACGGCAAGCACGGACTCGCGTACGTCTCCGGCCTGGCTGACTCGACCGACGCCGACCAGGTGCGAGCCCACCTACGCGGGCGCGGCGGCGATGTGATCCATGTCTTCCACTACAACCTCCGGACCGGGACGGCCAGCGAGACCGGGACGATCGCGGTACCGCCTCCGTCATTCGCTCCGGTGCCGCAGAGCTTCCCGCCGAAGACGTCCGGCCAGCAGTCGTGGCCGGACCGCCTCGCGGTCTCGCCGAACGGACGCACGCTGCTCGTGCCGCTCAACCTCGCCGACGCGGCGGCGGTCATCGACACGCACTCGCGCTCGGTGCGGTACGTGAAGACCGGCGCCTATCCATACGGCGCGGCGATCCTCAAGGACGGGAAGACGGGCCTCGTCTCCAACGAGGGCCCGGGGACCGTGTCGGTGATCTCGCTCGCGAGCGCCACCAAGCGCAAGGACATCCAGGTCGCCGGCAACCTGTCGCACCCAGAGGGCATCACGGTCGATCCGCAGCGCCCGCGCGCGTACGTCGCGATCGCGAACGTCGATCAGGTGGCGATGATCGACACGCACGCGATGCGGGTGGCCAAGGTCATGTCCGTCGAGCGCTCGCAGGGTCCCGGGGAGAGCCCGGTCGCGGTGGCGGTGACCCCGGACGGTCGGCGACTGTTCGCGGCGGAGTCCGCCGCCGACGAGCTCGCGGTCTTCTCGCTGCCGTCGGGGACGCCGATCGGCCGGATTCCGACGCTCGCCTATCCGGCCGACGTCCAGGCGACGAAGGGACGTCTGCTGTGGGTCGCGGCGAAGGGACTCGGTGCCGGGCCGAACCGCAACGGCCCAAACCCGTACACGACGAATGACAACAACCTGCTCCTGCATCCGGGGAGCGCGGTGCTGAGCTCCGGGCGCGCGGGTGTCCTGTCGATGCCGACCAACGCGCAGATCCGTCGCGACACCCAGCTTGCCAACCGGCAGGTGATCCCCGCCAATGCGCAGCGCGCACCGAGCGGAACGCCGCTGCGCGCCGGCGGTCCGATCAAGCACGTGTTCTTCTTCATCCGCGAGAACCGCACCTACGACCAGGTGCTCGGTGACGACCATCGTGGGGACGGCGCACCGTCACTGACCCTGTTCGGTCAGGGGGTCACGCCGAACATGCACGCACTCGTCCGGCGCTTCCCGCTGCTCGACCACGTGTACGCCAACTCCGAGGCGTCGATCGACGGCCACTTCTGGACGAGCGCCGCCGCGGTCTCGGACTACGTGCAGAAGAACTGGGAGCAGAACTATGCGGGTCGCGGCCGACCCTACGACTTCGGCGCCTACACGATCACCTGGCCGGGGACCGGCTTCCTGTTCGACCGCGCGCAACACCAGGGCATCTCGTACGCCAACTACGGTGAGGTGGTCGCCGGGACGATCCCGCCGAACGTCCTCAAGATCGTCGGGGTCACCGACAAGGACGCCGGGCCGTCACAGGCGACGCTCGAGACGCAGAAGTTCGCCCACTCCGAGGTCGGCTATCCGTTCGACTGCTACCCGAATGACCTCTCGATCGGTACCGACTCGATCGCCGCCTCGCTCGCCCACAAGCACGTCGAGACGTTCGACTCCTCGGTTCCGGCCGGGGCCGCCGCCGACTCGGAGTCGCGGTTCTCCTGCTTCAAGCAGAACTTCGACGCGCAGGTGGCGTCCGGGAAGGTTCCCGCGTTCAACTACCTCGTGCTGCTGAGCGACCACACCAACGGGGTCTCGCCGGGAGCGCGTACGCCGCGCTCGATGGTGGCCGAGAACGACTACGGCCTCGGACAGTTCGTCGACCTCATCTCCCACTCGTCGATCTGGCGCTCGTCAGCGATCTTCGTGCTCGAGGACGATTCGCAGGACGGCGCCGATCACGTCGACGCCCACCGCATGCCGGTCGGGGTCTTCAGTCCCTACGCCAAGCCGGGCGCAGTCATCCATACGCGCTACGACATGCTCTCGATGATCCGTTCGATCGAGCTGATCCTCGGGATGAAGCCGCTCGGGCTGCTCGACCGCGTCGCGACCCCGATGTACGACGTGTTCCAGTCGACCCCGTCGAACGCGGCGCCCTATAACGCGGTCGCGCCGACCTATCCGCTGCTTCAGCGCAACGCCAACACGGCGGCGAACCGCGCGCTCACCCACGGCCGGGACTTCGTCCACCCCGACCAGGTCACGCAGGACGTCTTCGACCGGGTCCTCTGGTACTCGGTCCACGGTCGTGGGTCCCAGCCACCGCCTCCTGGCCCGCGGGCGACGGCCGGGCAGTAGGCGCCGGCCGGCGGCCGGTCAGTCAGGCGCGGCCGGCGGCTGCTCAGTCGAGCTCAGCTCGTGGTCGTCGTCGTGGACGTGGTCGTGGACGTGGTGCTCGTCTGCGAACTGGCGGTCGCCGAAGGTACGACGTCAACGGATCCAGACGCGCTGGCGCCGGAGGCGGCGTTCGTGACGGTGACACCGTAGGTACCGAGCGGCGCGTTCCCGGCCGCGTTGGAGAACGTGTACGTGCCGCTGCCGTCGGGTCCTGCCGACAGCGGGTAGTGCTCGACGACACCGTCCGGGCGGTTGACGGTGATCTGCAGCGTCGCTCCCGGAGCGAAGCCCGACGCGCTCAGCGTGACGGTGGTGCCCTGCGTCACCGGGTTGGGGGACAGCGAGACGGATGGGTGCTCCTGTGCCGGCGACGCGGTCTGGGTGGGGGTCGTCCCGGTCGTGGTGGTCGACGACGTCCGCTGGGGTGCGGTCGGTCCGTGCGAGTACGGCCCATCATGTCCGTGCACGCCGGCAGTCCGGGTGAACGTCTGACCGGTGGCCGGGTCGTACAGCGTGAACTCGTTGATCACCGTCGTCGACTGGTTGATGATCGTGATGCTGGTCGTGCTGAATCCGGTCCACAGCGGCCCGGTATATGTCGGGGCTCGATAGAGGACGGGCGGCGTCAACGGATTGCCGCAGTAGCACTTGACCACCGGGCTGCCGTACTTATCGACGAAAACTGCGGTGCCAGCCTGCAGCACCGACTGAAGTGGGATCGCGATCCCGTCCTCATAACCGTGGTTCGTCACCCGCGTATCGGTGCGGAGAAGGACATCGGTCAGCCCCGAGACATACGTGCGGATCTGGGTGGTGCGGATGCCGAGTGCCGCCGCCCACGCCGCCGCCTTGCTCGGATTGGCCTGCAGGAAATTGACCAGCTTGTCGGCGTCGCACGTCGTGTAGTTGCGCGTGCCGCCATAGAGTCCCGGCAGGCTCGCGACGTAGCGGGCCGGACCTGCGCCGGCCGCGGCCGCGGGTGGCCGCACGCCGGACACATCCTTCCCGACGGTGGCTGTGAATGGGTTGGGCCCTGCGGTCGAGATTGGCGCGGCTGCGACTTCGCTCGCCCCCCTCACGCCGCTCGCGCTCGAACTCGAACGGCTAGCAGCGGAACCGCACCCGGCTACGAGCAGGGCGCCGAGCATCAACGCGCCGCACTTCGCGCGAATCACGACCGTAGATGATCGCCGTGCGCCCATCTTTGCCCCGGTAGACGCGACTATACGCCGGGATATGGACTGATGGCAAGCGGTCAGCGCCCGTGCGCGGCGAGCACTGCCCGCGCGGCGTTGTGGCCGGGGATGCCGCTGACCCCGCCCCCGCGTCGCGCGCCGGCACCGCACAGCCAGACGTTGGCGATCTCGGTCTCCACGCCCCAACGTCCGACCTCATCGTCGGACTCGGCGAACGGCCACGACAGGTCGCGGTGAAAGATGTGGCCGCCCGGCATCGCCAGCTCGGCCTCGAGCTCGACCGGCGTGTGCGCCTCCAGACACGGCCGGCCGTCGGCGTCGTGCCAGAGGCAGTCCTCGAGCGGCTCGTCGAGGACAGAGTTGACGGAGCGCAGCGTGGCGGCCACTGCGGCTGCTTTGGCCGCGTCGTGGTCGGCCTCGGAGCCGCGAAAGAGCCGCGTCGGCATGTGCAGCGCAAACAGCGTCAGTGTGTGGGCACCCGCCGCGCGGAGCTCGTCGGAGAGGATGCTCGGGTCGGTGAGCGAGTGGCAGTAGAACTCGCACGGCGGGAGGGATGGGATCCGCCCTGACGCGGCCTGTGCGTACGCCTCGGCGAGCTGCGTGTAGCTCTCGTTGACGTGGAATGTGCCCCGAAACGCCTCCTCTGGGGCAGCCGACGCCCCGCCGCGCAGCTTGGGCAAACGCGCCAGGAGCATGTTGAGCTTGAGCTGCGCGCCCTCGGGCTCGGGCGACCCGGCGCGGGGTGCGGCTCCACTCCCGGCCGGGGCGCCACGGGCTCCACGGTCGAGCAGTCGCTCCAGCACGGCCGGGGCGCAGTTCGCGAGCACGTGCCGGGCGGAGATCCGCTGCCCGTCGGCGAGCGTCACCTCGGCGTCAACACCATCGCCCGCGACGGCCACGACCTCGGCGTCGGTCCGCAGCGACGCCCCGGCGCGCCGCGCGGCGGCCGCGAGGCCATCCGTCACCGCGCCCATCCCGCCGACGGGCACGTCCCAGCTGCCGGTTCCGTTGCCGATCACGTGGTAGAGGAAGCACCGGTTCTGACGCAGCTGCGGATCGTCGGCGGGCGCGAACGTTCCGATGAGCCCGTCGGTCAGGGCAACCCCGCGGGCCTCGTCGTCGCGCACCGTGCGCTCAAGCAGCTCGGACAGCGGCGCCTCGAACAGCGCGCTCCACCCCGGCTCGCCGACGAGCCGGCGCATCTCCTCACGGGAGCGCAGCGGCTCGGTGAGCGTTGGGAATACCCGCTCGGCGACGCCCGTCAGCGGGCCGAGCGCAGGCGGGCCGGTGGTTCGTCGTCGCAGCTCCACGCCGACGCCGAGCTCGGCGAGCAGTCCCGCCGGAAACAGGCTGACGAGGTAGGCAAACCGAGATAGCCGCGCGCCGACGCCTGGGAAGGGGGCAACCGAGACCGCCGCGCCGCCCACCCGCGCGTCACGCTCGAGCACCACGACGTCCAGCCCGGCCCGGGCGAGCAGCGTCGCGGCGACGAGCCCGTTATGCCCGCCGCCGATGATGACCGCATCACGGCGGCCAGCCATCAGGAGAACAGTGAGTCGACCGAGACGGTGATCTTCCGCAAGGGCCCCGATCGTACGCCCGGCAGGCGCAGGCCGGCGTCTGCGATCCGCACGACCTCGCACGTCTGGCGCACCTCGTCGGTCAGGAACCGTGACGCCTTGCCGTAGCCGTGGGCGTCGTCGCTCCCGTGCGGCCGGTGGTAGTAACGGACCGGCACGTACATGTGGAGCTCCCGGCGCGCTCGGGTGACCGCGACGTAGAGGAGCCGCCGCTCCTCGTCGATCTCCTCGCTCGAGCCGGCCGACATGCAGGCCGGGAAGTTGCCGTCGTACAGCGCGAGCACGTGGACGCCGTCCCACTCGAGTCCCTTTGCCGAGTGCACGGTCGAGAGCACGAGATAGTCCTCGTCGAGGTGCGGGGGCTGCGCGATGTCGGCGGATGACTGCGGTGGGTCGAGCGCGAGTTCGGAGGCGAAATGGACGAGGTCGGAGGCCTCCCGCGCGCCGGCGACGAGCCCATCAAGGTCGGTGAGCCGGAGCGCACCATCCGGATACCGGGCGCGGATGAGCGGTGCCAGGGCGTCCCGCAGCGCCTCGGCATGCACCCCGGCGCTCCCTGGCTCCGCCGAGCGCGCCGCGCCGAGCGCGTCGAGCACGGCGTCCGCGGGTGGCCGGGCCGCCGCCGGAAGATGGTCCCGCGCCGCCGGCCAGGCCGCGAGCGGGTCATCGGCGGTGACGAGCCCATTGAGGACGCGCCGCGCGGTGACGGGGCCGACCCCCTCGAGCAACTGGAGGACGCGGAACCAGGCGAGCTCGTTCCCCGGCGTCCCGACGAGCCGGAACAGCGCCATCAGGTCCTTGACGTGGGCCGCCTCGAGGTACCGCAGGCCCCCGTACTTGACGAACGGAATCTGCCGGCGGGTGAGCTCGAGCTCGAGCAGGTCGCTGTCGTGCGAGGTCCGCATCAGCACCGCCTGGCGACGCAGCTCCATGCCCCGCTCGCGCGCCGCCAACACCCGCTCGCACACCTCGGTCGACTGAGCCGCCTCGTCACGCACGAACACGAGCTGGGGCGGCGCCCCGGCGGGCATGTCGCTGCGCAGCCGCTTGGGGAAGGCGCGCTCGGCCTGGGCGGCGATCTCGTTCGCGGTGTCGAGCAC
Organism: uncultured Solirubrobacterales bacterium; assembly: GCA_963779695.1. Taxonomy (GTDB): domain Bacteria; phylum Actinomycetota; class Thermoleophilia; order Solirubrobacterales; family Solirubrobacteraceae; genus Palsa-465. The sequence goes on along the minus strand of CAVZZH010000029.1, from coordinate 101,157 downwards.
CGGCTGGACCGAGCGGTAGTTGCGCTCGAGGGTGATGACGGTTGCGTCCGGGAACTGCTCCGGGAAGCCGAGAATGTGCTCCGCCGAGGACGAGCGCCAGCCGTAGATCGCCTGCAGGTCATCGCCGACCGCCGTCACCTCCCGGCGCCGGGCGCGCAGTCCGCAGACGATCTCGACCTGGAGACCGTTGACGTCCTGATACTCGTCGATCAGCACGTGGTCGAACTGCTCCTCGAGCGAAGGGCCGATCACCTCATCGGCCACGAGCGCCCGCCAGTAGAGGAGCAGGTCATCGAGATCGAGCGCCCCGAGCGAGCGCTTGCGGGCGCTGTACGCCTTGAACAAGGCCGCCATCGCCTCGACGTGCTCCTCGCACCACGGGAACGCCTCGGTGACGATCTCCGAGAGCGGCCGCTGGAAATTGACGGTCCGCGAGTAGATGTCGAGCAGCGTGCTCTTGCGCGGGAAGCGGCGGGCGCTCTGCGCATGGCCATGCTCCTCGCGCACCAGGTCGATGAGATCCGCGGCGTCGCCGGCGTCAAGCACGGCGAACCCGGCGCCGAGTCCGAGCGAGGCGGCGTGCATCCGGATGAAGCGGTGCGCGACCGAGTGGAACGTCCCGCCGAGCACGCCGCCCGGCCCGCTCGGCATCGCCACCAGCGCGCGCGTGCGTCCGAGCATCTCCCGCGCCGCGCGACGCGTGAACGTGAGCAGCAGGATCCGCTCCGGGGCCACGCCCTGACTGACCAGCCACGCCACTCGTGCGCACAGCGTCGTCGTCTTGCCGGTGCCCGCGCCGGCGAGGATCAGCAAAGGTCCACCGCCGTGTGTCGCGGCGGTACGCTGCTCCGGATTCAGCTCATCGAGCCAGCGACTCGTATCGAGGTCCTGCCGGGGCGCGACGGTGGCGAACATGTGTTCCGAGCACGGTAGGGCGGGACCCGGACGGCATGCCAGAGCGATTGCGGCAAACCCACATGAAGAACGGCGGATCCCGGCGGATGCACCGCAGCCACCTTCGTTTCCGAGAATCGACGTGTACGCGATGAGCTGTATCTGGAATCCGGTCGGCGGAGCGAAAGGGCAGGTGTGTGATGGCGAGTAACAAGTGGGTCTACGACTTCGCCGAGGGGTCGCGCGACATGCGGGCCCTGCTCGGAGGCAAAGGGCGCGAACATCGCCGAGATGACGCGCGTACTCGGCGCTGAGCGCGTGCCCGCCGGCTTCACGATCACGACCGAGGCGTGCGTCGAGTTCATGCGGGCCGGAGCGCCAGGAGCCCGTCGAGATGCATGACCAGGTCGACAGCTGCGCTCAAGCGACTCGAGGAGCAGAGCGGCAAGACGCTCGGCCATGACCAGGACCCGCTGCTCGTCTCCGTCCGCTCCGGCGCGCGGGACTCGATGCCGGGCATGATGGACACCGTCCTGAATCTGGGCCTGAACGACACCTCGGTCGAGGGTCTCGCCCGGACGACCAAGAATGAGCGCTTTGCCTGGGACTCCTATCGCCGCTTCACGCAGATGTTCGGCAACGTCGTCCGCGGCATTGACGGCGACGAGTACGAGGATGCGATCAAGGCGATCAAGGGGACGCGCGGCGTCAAGCAGGACACCGAGCTCGACGTCGCGGATCTCAAGGACCTGACCGCGACCTTCAAGCGGATCTACCACGAGCAGACCGGCGACGAGTTCCCGCAGGAGCCGCACGAGCAGCTTCAGCTCTCGATCCGCGCCGTGTTCGACTCGTGGATGGGTGACCGGGCGGTCGCCTACCGTCGCTTCAACCACATCCCCGACGACTGGGGCACCGCGGTCAACGTCCAGCAGATGGTGTTCGGCAACAAGGGCGACACGTCGGGATCCGGCGTGGCGTTCTCACGGGACGAGGTCACCGGTGCCCCGGAGCCGAGCGGCGACTTCCTGCCCAACGCTCAGGGCGAGGACGTCGTCTCCGGCGCGCGCACGCCGCGTGACATCGCCGAGATGAAGGACTGGATGCCCGAGCTCCACGACGACCTGATGGGCATCCTGGGGACCCTCGAGCGCCACTACAAGAACATGCAGGACACGGAGTTCACGGTCGAGGAAGGCCGGCTGTACATGCTCCAGACGCGCAACGCCAAGCGACCGGCTCAGGCCGCCACGCGGTTCGCCGTCGATGCGGTCAGCGAGGGACTGCTGACGCGTGAAGAGGCGCTGATGACGATCGACCCGTCCGGGCTCGCGGCGCTGCTGCACCCGGCGTTCGACCCGAAGGCGCATTTCGACGTGCTCGCCACCGGCGTCAACGCATCGCCCGGCGCGGCCAAGGGCGCGGTCGTGTTCACCGCCCACGACGCCGTCGAGGCCGCCGCGGACGGTCGCGACGTCATTCTCGTGCGGCCGTTCACCGACGCCAACGACGTCTCCGGATTCCACGCCGCCAAGGGCATCCTCACCTCGGAAGGTGGGAAGGCCTCGCACGCGGCGCTCGTCGCCCGCGGCATGGGCCGGCCGGCCGTCGTCGGTGTCGACGCGCTGACGATCGACGTCAAGTCGAAGACGATCAGCGTCAACGGCACCGTCGATCCACGAGGGCGACCGGATCGCGATCGACGGGACGAAGGGCTGCGTGACGATCGAGGACGTGCCGCTCGTCGAGGCCCAGGTCGACTCAAACTTCGAGACCGTGCTCGGCTGGGCCGACGAGCTGCGACGGCTCGGCATCCGCGCGAACGCCGACACCCCGGAAGACGCCCAGCGGGCGCGCAGTCTCGGCGCCGCTGGGATCGGGCTGTGCCGGACCGAGCACATGTTCATGGCCGAGGACCGGCTGCCGAAGATGCGCGCGATGATCATGGCCAACACGCTTGAGGACCGCAAGGCGGCGCTCGCGCAGTTGCTCCCGCTCCAACAGCAGGACTTCGAGGGCCTGTTCGAGGAAATGGAGGGGCTGCCGGTCACGATCCGCCTGCTCGATCCGCCGCTCCACGAGTTCCTGCCGAACCTCGCCGACCTCTCGGCGCAGGTCGAGCACGCACGCGTCACGGCGAAGGTCGATGCCGCGCTCGATCAGGAGGCGCCACCGGAGTTGCAGGAGCTCGAGATCCTGCTCGCGCGAGTCGAGGAGATCACCGAAGCGAACCCGATGCTCGGCACCCGCGGGTGCCGGCTGGGGATCCTGTATCCGGAGATCTACGAGATGCAGGTCGAGGCGATCCTCCGGGCGGCCAAGTCCGCCTCCAAGCCGCCGCATCCGGAGATCATGATCCCGCTCGTCAACTACGAGCATGAGCTCGAGCTGATGCGCGAGCTCGTCAATCGCGTCGGCCGCAGCGAGGGCCTCATTCCCGGCAAGGACTACACCGTCGGGACGATGATCGAGCTGCCGCGGGCGTGCACGAGCTCGGACACGATCGCGCGGCATGCCGACTTCTTCTCGTTCGGCACCAACGACCTGACGCAGACCGCGCTCGGGTTCAGTCGCGACGACGCCGAGTCGAAGTTCGTCCCGGCGTATCTCGATCGCAAGATCATCGACCGCAGCCCGTTCGAGACGATCGACGAGGCCGGCGTCGGCTGGCTCGTGCGGCTCGCCGGCTGGCTCGGTCGGGAGGCGCACCCGGGCCTCAAGCTCGGCGTGTGTGGCGAGCACGGCGGCGATCCGGAGTCGATCGACTTCTTCCACCGGGCCGGGCTCGACTACGTCTCATGCTCACCGTTCCGAGTGCCGATCGCCCGGATCGCGGCGGCCCAGGCGACGATCAAACACGGCGTCGACAGCTGGTAGCGAGCCGGGGTCGACCGACCGCTCATCCACCGACATGTGCCCGATCGGCTGGCGCGGGCACGCGCCTAGTCCGCCAGCGCGATCACATCATGGAGTTGCAGCTCCAGACGTCGCCAAGACGCACCGGCGTCACTGCTCAGCACCATGAGCCCCCCGCGGAGCCCGGCGAGTAACTCGTCGGGCTCCGGTGCGAGCAGGGCGTATGGCATCCGTCGCAGCTCGGGCGTCGCCTTGTCCCACGTGTCGATCCTGGTCCAGCCGTTGCCGTCGGTGCGCAGCAGGACGGCGTCTCCGTCGCCCGCACCGTGTGCCGCAAATGGCGACCGGCTGACGGCGGCGTACCACCGATCCGGACGATCCGGATCGACCGCGCCCGCCCACGCGTAGTGGCGATCGAGGTCGCCCTCGCGCCGGGCCCACGTCTCGCCCCGATCCTCGGAGACGGCGATGCCCTGCCCAGCGATCTCATACAGCCGATCCGGCCGCTCGGAATGGGTGAGGAGCGCGTGCGCGTCGCTGTGCGCCTGGGGATTGTGATCGAGCCACGTCTCGCCGAAGTCCTCGCTGCGCATCACGCCGCCGAGCTCGATCCCGACGCTCAGGCGCGCGGGATCCACCGGGTGCGGCGCGATCGTCCGGACGTGATGGGTCCACGGACGGGGCGGGAACGACCAGGTCGGCTCGCTCGGCAGCTGCCGCAGGCCAGGCAGCCGCTCCCACGAGTGCCCGTGATCCTCGGAGCGGTACAGGTTGCTCGGCTCGGTGCCGGCGTAGGCGTGATCCGCCGCGGGGGAGACGGCGACCGAGAGAACGCGAGACTCCTCTGGTGGGTGCTCGGGCGCTCGCCACGTGGTGCCGCTGTCGTCAGTCACGAACAACCCGTGGTCGAACGTGCCGACGTACACGCGCTCAGGAGCGTGTGGATCGACGGCGACGCACATCGCGCCGACGTCTTTCAGGACGCGCTCCGCGGCGCTCGCGACGCCGTGGTTGAGTTCGAAGCGGACGACATCGGTCCCTGTCGTTGCGTAGATCGTGGCCATGCTGCGAGCGTAGCCCTGCGGCGGACCTGATCGGTAGACGTCTTTGGTCGTAGGACCATCGGCGCGGCACAATGCAGCGACCATGTCGCACGTCTTCCACGTTCTGCCCGCCTTCCTGCTCGCCTGCGTCGTGCTTGCCGCGCTTCCCGGGCCCGCGACCGCACTGTTCCTGCACCGCACGATCCGAGATGGCCGATCCGCCGGGGTCGCGGCTGTCGCCGGCAACGAGCTCGGTCTGTTCTGCTGGACGGTCGCCGGCGGCGCCGGGCTCTCTGCGCTGCTCGTCGCGAACGCCCTGCTGTTCGACGCGATGCACGTGATCGGCGCCGGGGTCCTGATCGTGCTCGGCATCCAGGCGATTCGCGCTCGCAATCAGGATGAGGAGGCGGCGGTGGCGTCGCTCGTGCCGGCGCGGGGACGGGGTCCCGGCGCCGCCTTCCGCGCCTCGCTGCTGTCGATCGCCGCCAATCCCAAGGCGGCCGTGTTCGCGGTCTCCTTCTTTCCCCAGTTTCTGCCGCGGCACGGCCCGCTGCTCGGGATCGTGCTCGCGCTCGCCGCGATTCAGGTGACGCTGGACACGGTGTGGTGTCTCGGCATCGTCCTGCTCGCCGATCGAGCGCGACCACTGCTCCAGCGCGTCGCGATCCGCCGGCGTATCGAGCGCGTGCTCGGCGCCGTGCTCGTGGCGCTCGGCATCGAGCTCGCGATCGACACGCGCTGAGTGCGAGCCCGCGCGGCGCCCTCAGGCGGCCGCCGGGGCGTAGGTGAGGTGCACCACGCCGCTGCTGTACTGCTCGGACTCGACGAGCGCGAGCTTGACCTCGGCGCCGTCGCCGAACAGCCGCTTGCCGGCGCCGAGCGCAACCGGGAACACGAACAGATGCAGCTCGTCGACGAGTCCGTCCGCGAGCATCCCGCGCACGAGCTCGGTGCTCCCGCTCACGTAGATGTCGCCGTCGACTCCGTCCTTGAACTCGCGGATCGTGTCCGCCGCGTACGGGCCGAGGATCGTCGAGTTGTTCCAATCGGCGCTCTCAAGCGTCGAGCTGACGACGTACTTCGCCGTGTCGTTGAAGAACGGCGCGCCGGGGTCGTCCTCGGCGCTGCGCGTCGACCACGCGGGCTCAAACATCTCGTAGGTGTTGCGGCCGAGCAGGATCGCCGTGCTCGGGCTCGTCAGCGTCGCGATCGCCTCGCCCATCTTCGGGTCAAACCCGTATCCCATCGTCCAGGTCGGGCTCTCGTTGACGCCGTCCAGCGAGATGAATTCGTGTACGAGGATCCTGCCCATGATCTGTCTCCTTCGGAGTGTCGGTTCGTTGATCGAGCGCTCGCATCCATAGACCGGGCCGCCGCACGCGACTCATCGCTCGCACTTGCATCGACGCCCGGCGAGTGAGAGAGTCACACGCTAACTGGCCCGGCACTGGGCCGGGCCGCCAGAGGAAGGAGAGCAGCATGGCGGACAGGATGCTGCTGATCTCGTGGGGGTCAACGGTGCGCGGCATGGAGTCGCGCGCGATCGAGGTGTTCAACGAGGCACTCGGGATCCTCGGCCGGATGCAGCAGGACGGTCGAATCGATAGCTTCGACGTCTCGCTGCTGTCGCCGAACGGCGACATGGACGGGTTCATCATGATCCGTGGCAATGCCGAGCAGATGACCGCCCTGCGCGAGGACGAGGAGTTCCAGCGCAACACGGTCGACGCTCAGCTCGCCGTCGACGGCATCCGTCATATCGACGGCTATACCAACGAGGCGATCGCGACCCAGATGCAGATGTACATGGACGCGATCAGCAAGGTTCCGCAGCGGGCGTAGCCGCGCCCGGGTGGCCGGCTGGCGTCTTTCTGTCCAACAAGGCGCCAGCCCGGCCGCGAAAAGTTGAGTTGCACGGAAGTGATGCCGATCCTGGGACCGGGTAACCATACGCCGGTGCTCCCAGCACCGGACGGACCCGGTACAGCCATGAGTCAGGACGACATCCGCGATCACATCCGCCGCGCCGCCCGGCGCGGGACTCCCGCGGGCCGAGGCATCTCGGTGCGGATCATCGGCGCGTGCTGGCCCGGTGGGCCCGCCGACCGGACCGAGCCCGTGGCGCGGCTGTGGGTGAGTCGGTGGCGACCGATTGCCGCCGGCACGAGCCTGCCCGTGTGCACGTGTCCTACCGGGCACTGCCTCGTCTGTAACTGAACGCCGACGCCCGTGAGCCGCGCGCGAAGCGGGTCCGCAAGAAACCCGCCGCTATCCGGCGGAGATCTTGCACCGGGAGATCAGCCGAGGACCCTCCCGATGGAGGGTCGCTATCCCAGCACGAACGCGTAGTCGTCCGGGTAGCAGTAGAACCAGTTCTCGCTGGGCTCGCGTGAGCGGATGATCGGGTGGCTGGTCGCGTGGGCGTGCTTGGTGGCGTGGGTGTTCGGCGAATCGTCGCAGCAGCCGACCTCGCCGCAGATCATGCACATCCGCAGGTGGACCCAGGAGGCCCCGATCTTCAGGCACTCCGAGCAGCCCTCAGTGCTCGAAGGCTCGACGTCGAGGTTGATCTGGTTGAGATGACTGCAGCTGTCGCTCATGTCGAAGATGATGGCAGGCGGTTTGCCCCAGCTCGACAGTAGGTAGGCAGAACGCGATGAAGCAGCTCACGGGCAGCGCCCACGTCGATGTCGAGGCTTCGGTGGAGGAGTGCTTTGCACTGGCCTCCGACGTCGAGGGCTATCCGGACTGGCACCCGGATGTCGTCCGGGAGGTCGAGGTCCTCTCCCGTGACGCAGATGGCCGCGCGGCGCGGGTGCAGGCGACCCTGCACGTCGCCCGCGGTCCGCTCGTGCGCGACGTCGACCTGACCCTGGCCGTCGAGCGCCAAGCTCCTGGCGCGATCGACCTGATCCGCCTCCCGAATGAGCCCACCGACCCGGAGGAGTTTCAGGTCAGCTGGCGGCTGACGCCGAGCGGACCGAAGACGCACGTCAGCGTCGCGCTGAACGCCAAGCTGGCGGTTCCGCGGATCGTCCCGCTCACGGGCGTCGGCGACGGGCTCGCCGGCGGGTTCGTCGCGGCGATGGCCCGCCGCGTCAGCCGCAGCCGGTGATCCCGCCGTCCAGCGGGATGATCGTGCCGGTCAGGTAGGAGCCGGCGCGGGAGGCGAGGAACACGGTGAGGCCGACGACGTCGTCGGGCCGGCCGATCCGTCCGAGCGGGACCATCTGCTCGACCATCTCCTTCGCGTCCTGGCTGTCGAGCATGAACGCGGTCATCTTGCTCTCGAACGGGCCGGGGGCGATCGCGTTGACGGTGATGTGTTCGGAGGCGAGTCGCTTGGCGAGGTGCCGGGTGAGCATGTGCACGGCGGCCTTGCTCGCGCTGTAGCTGTAGTTCTCCATCACCGGCGGGCGCAGCCCGTCGACGGAGCCGATGTTGATGATCCGCGCCGGGTTCGTGTCCGTCGCCGCTTCACGGAGCGCGGGGAGCAGCGCCGTGGTCAGGTGGAAGATCCCTTCGACGTTCGTGTGGATCACGCGGTCCCAGCCGGACTCGGGAAACTCCTCGAGCGGGGCACCCCACGTCGCGCCGGCGTTGTTGACGAGGATGCTGAGCGCCTCGGCGCGCTCACGCACCTGAGCGGCGAGCGCTCTGGCCCCCTCCGGCGAGGACAGGTCCGCAGGGATCGCCTGGCAGCTGCCGAGCGTGCGCAGCTCCTCGGCGGTGGAGAGCAGCTCCGCCTCCTTGCGGGATGAAATGAGGACGTTGGCGCCGGCCTGCACCAGCCCGCGGGCGATCATCGCGCCGACGCCGCGCGAGCCGCCGGTGACGAGCGCGGTGCGGCCGGAGATGTCGAACAGCTCGCTCATCAGTCGGCGAACTCCGCGGGCCGCTTCTCCAGGAACGCCGACACCGCCTCGGGCAGCGCGTTGCCGAACGTCGCCATGATCTGCTGGCGGTCCTCGTACTCGACCGCCGCCTGCTCGGACGGGATCTCGAGCGCCGTCCAGATCCCGCGCTTGGTCAACCGCACCGCCCACGGAGCCGAGCTCGCGATCTGCTGTGCTCCGGAGAGCGCGCGCTCGGCGAGGGCATCCGGCTCGACGACGTCCGCGACGAGCCCAATCCTCAAAGCCTCCTCGGCGTTCACGCGGCGGCCGGTGAGCATCAGCTCGTGCGAGCGCGAGGCGCCGATCAACCGCGGCAGCAGCCAGCTCGTGCCCATGTCGCAGTTGGACACCCCGATGTTGAGAAACGCGGCGCGGAACACCGCGGCCGTGCTCGCGTACCGGATGTCGCTCCCGAGCGTCAGCGCGAGCCCGAAGCCGGCGGCCGCGCCGTTGACGGCCGCAATCACCGGTTGCGGGAGAGCGCGCACGGCGAGGATCGCGGTCGACATGTGCTGCTGGTTCGCGAGCCGGTCACGCGGCTCGTCGGCGCCGGTGTTCTCCGGGGCGGCGCCGTAGCCGTGGAGATCGAGACCGGCGCAGAACGCGCGACCGGCGCCGGTCAGGATGACCGCGCGGCAGGCCCGATCGGCCGCCACCGTGCGGAGCGCCGTGTGCAGCGTCTCGCACAACTCGGCCGTCATCGCGTTGAGCTGATCCGGCCGGTTCAGCGTCAGCCGCGTGACGTGCGGCGCCGGTTGGTCGACGAGGAGAAGCTCGGCCACGGGCGGCATCCTACCCATGCGGCGGGAACCGTCGAGCCCCCTCCTCACGCGGTACCCGGAACGCGTTGGCGATGAACGAGACGAGGTGGTACTGGCCGACGAGCGCCACGAGCTCGACGAGCTGAGCCTCCGTGTAGCGGGCGGCGAGCCGCTTCCACAGCGCGTCGTCGACGTCGCCGTTGTCGTGGAGTGCGTCGGCGAGTTCGATCAGGAGCGCCTGCTCGGGACTCCAGCACGGATCCGTCAGACCTGGACCCGCGGCGGTCGCCTCAAGCTGCTCCTCGGTCAACCCGACCCGCTCACCGTAAAACACGGCGTGCACGCCCCATTCGTACTCGCAGGCGCAGCGCGCGCACGTCCGCTGGATGACGATCTCCCGGTCGAGCGCCGACACCGTGCCGAAGTTCAGCAGGTACGTGCCGGTGCTCCGGAACCGCTCCAGGATCGCCGGGTTGTGGGCGACGGTGCGGAACAGGTTCAGCGGCGGGACACCGGGCGGCATCATCCGCTCGAGCGTGCGGGCGATGTCGGGGTCGTACGGTGGATCGAGCGGGGCGAGCCGGGTGACAGCGGTCATGGGTATCCTCCGTCGGGAACGTGCTTCGGAATCAGAAGCACGGTAGCGCTTCGAAAACCGAAGCACAAGGCCAACCGTGACCCGCGATCCGTGACTCGCCACCCGTGACCCCGAACGTCGACATCCCTCAGCCCGGCCGTCCGGCCCGCGGCTCCGCCACCGGCCGTCCGATCATGGCTCTGCTCGATCTCCTCGGCCGCCGGTGGGCGCTGCGGGTCGGCTGGGAGCTGCGTGACGGTGAGCCACGCAGCTTTCGCCACCTCCAGAGTGCGTGCGACGACGCGTCCTCCAGCGTGCTCAACCAGCGCCTGCGTGAGCTCCGTGCCGCCGGGGTCGTCGAGCGCGACCCCGCCGGCTACCGGCTCACCTCGCGCGGCGCCGAGCTGCTCGAGCTGTTGCTGCCGCTCGACGCGTGGGCTCAGGCGTGGGCGGCCGCCGGAACCGCCGCGACGAGCGGCAGTACCCCGGCCTCGAGGTCAAGCAGCAAGCGCTTGCGCTCGAGCCCGCCGCCGTAGCCGGTGAGCGAGCCATCGGCACCGATCACCCGGTGGCAGGGAACGATCACCGCGACCGGATTGCGGCCGTTGGCGAGGCCGACCGCGCGCGGGGCGTCGGGGCTGCCGATCCGGCGCGCGATCTCGCCGTAGCTGGTGGTCTCTCCGTACGGGATCTCACGCAGGGCCCGCCACACGCGCTGCTCGAACGGGTTGCCGGTGAGCGAGAGCGGTACGTCGAAGGTGCGACGGGCGCCGGTGAAGTACTCCTCGAGCTGCTGGCTGACGGCGGCAAACGCGCGATCATCACGCGTCCACGCCGGGTCGCGCCGCAGCGGTCGACGGCCGCCCTGCATCGAGAGGTGATGCAGCGTGTCGCCGTCGCCGACGAGCATCAGCTCGCCGATGGGACTGTCGATGGTGGTGTAGAGCATGCGCGTAGAACGATCCTCGACGTCACGACGTGAGACTACGGGGAGTCGCGGACCCGATCGAACTGCGGGTCTGGCTCGCCGTCGTAGTGCGCGAGCAGCGCGCCGAGGTTCAGGCCGCTCAACTCATACCCGAGCCGGCGCGCCACCTCGACGGTCGTCGGGTGCCGGTGGACCTCGAGTGGGTTGACCTCGTGATCCGTGGGGTGAAACCAGCGGTCGGTCGGCTCGGCGTGATCGAGCCACGCCTCTCGCCACGGCAAGCCGATGAAGTCGAGCAGCTTGGCGACGGCGGCGCGATCACCGCCGACGATCCGCTCCGCGCTCACCCGCAGGAAGGGGATCCCGTCGATGCGACCGGGGAGCTCACGGCCGTACATCCCGACCTCGGTCCACCAGTACAGGCACTTCTCGTACGGGCTGAGTCCGTTCCAGTTCGAGCCGTACTCGGGCTGGAACACGTTCCGGTCCTTTGGGCCGAGGGTCGCGAGCCGCGTGTACGTGTCGTTGCGGGCCCCTCCCGCGTAGGTACCGCGCTCGAGGTGAGCGAGCGCCGTCGGCACCGGATGCCGGGTCAGGTGGACAACCCGGAGGCGCTCCGGTAGGCGGGCGGCGAGCAGGGGGAGGACAGGGAACAGCGGCCATCCCGTCTCGACGTAGGGTCGCTCGGCGCGCTCGATCCACTCGACGTGAGCCGACACCTCAGGGACGGCGAGAATCGCGTCCGGATCCGCGTAGCGGCGGAAGAAGCGACGCGGCGCGTACCGCGGACCGAGCGGCTCATGAGCGACCGCGACATCGGGATACAGGTCCCCGATCGCCTCGGCCAGCCGGTCCGTTCCGCAGTGCCCAGCACTGAGGAACATGACCACCGGCGAGCCTCCCATGCCCGCAACTTACACGATGCACCAGAAAGCAGTCTTCAGGACCGCGGAGCGGCTGACGCCGTCGCGGCGGCCTCGACGCCGTCCGCGGCCGGGGTGAGGTCCATCGCCTCGGCGACGAGCTCATATGAGCGCCGCCGCGCCGCGTGCTCGTGTGTGATCGTGACGACGATCACCTCGTCGGCGCGATACGCGGCGACGAGCTCATCGATGCCCGCGCGGACGGTCGCGGGGGATCCGATGATCCCGCGTCGCCCCGGGAGAGAGCCGGTGAGCGGCTTGCCCTCGGACTCCAGGAACGCGATTGCCTTCTCGACCGGGGGAACCGGGATCAACTGCCCCCGTCGCAGGAGTGTGAGGGTCATCCGGCTGCTCGTCGCGAGCCGCTGAGCCTCCTCGTCGGTGTCGGCGCACAGCACCCACGCCGCAACCGCGGTCATCGGTGCGCTGCGCCGGCGGTCTCCGGCGGCGAACCGCTCGCGGTACGCGGCCGCGATCTCGCTGCCGCCCGGGTTGATGAAGTCGGCGAACGCATACGGGATCCCGAGCTGGGCGGCCCACACGGCGCTCTGCGGGGAGGACCCGAGCAACCACAGGGCGGGCAGCTCCGGCCGCCCGGGCAGAAACTCGGCGAGCCGCGCGAACGGGTGCTCCGACGGCAGATCGTTTTCCAGGTAGGCGAGCAACTCAGCGAGTTGATCCGGGAAATCGTCCGGCGCCGCCGTGCGCCGATCCCGCTGGAGCGCGAACGTCGTCAGCGGGTCGGTTCCGGACGCCCGGCCGATCCCAAGGTCGATCCGGCCCGGGTACAGCGCGGACAGGATCGAGAACGTCTCGGCGACCTTGAACGGGCTGTAGTGGGGCAGCATCACGCCGCCGCTGCCGACCCGGATCCGGGACGTGGCCGCAGCGATCGGACCGATCAGCGCCTCGGGGCTCGCGCTCGCGAGCATCGGGCCGCCGTGGTGCTCGGCAACCCAATAGCGGTGATACCCGAGCGAATCGGTCAGCCGCGCCAGGTCAAGCGTGTTGGCGAGCGCGTCGGCGCCGGTGGCGCCCTCGGAGACCGGGGACTGGTCAAGGACTGAGATCCGCACTTGCATCGATACTAGTCCGCGTGAACTCCGCTTCGACAACGAGCCGGGCGCTCCGGACGGTGTCCGCGACCCGGTACGTCACCCCGCTCCGGGAGGGCGGCTCGCTGCCGGGACTCACGGAGGCCGACGACGACGGGCTGTACGTCGTCAAGTTCCGCGGCGCCGGCCAGGGGGTGAGGGCGCTCGTCGCCGAGGTGATCGTCGGTGAGCTCGCCCGCGCGCTCGGCCTGCTCGTCCCCGAACTCGTCGCGGTCGAGCTCGACGCGGCGCTCGGCGCGGCCGAGCCGGATCCCGAGATCCAGGAGCTGATCGTCGCGAGCGTCGGCATCAACCTCGGCGTCGACTTCCTCCCGGGCGCGCTCGCGTACGTCCCCGGCGCCGGGTTCACGCCTGACGCCACCGTCGCCGCCGATGTCGTCTGGCTCGACGCGCTGACGACGAACGTCGACCGCACCCCGCGGAATCCGAACCTGCTCGTGTGGCACGGCCGGATGTGGTTGATCGACCACGGCGCGGCGCTCTACCTACACCACCAGGGGCTCGACCCGGTGCGGGACGCCGAGCCGGGCGTTCCCGCTCATCGCTCAGCACGTGCTGCTGCCCGACGCGGCGTCGATCGCCGACGCCCATGCGCGCCTCGCCCCCCGGTTGGACCGCGCGCTGCTGGAGCGCATCACCGGACTGGTCCCGGAGGACTGGCTCGGTGACACCGATCCGGAGATCTACATCGACTATCTCGAACGCCGCGTCCGGGACGGCGCGTTCGCGGAGGAGGCGGAGCGTGCCCGGATCGACGCGTAGCCCGTTCTCCTACGCGATCCTGCGCGTCGTCCCGCGTGTCGAGCGCGGCGAGCGCTTCAATGTCGGCGTCGTGCTGTTCTGCCGCCAGCGCGACTTTCTCGGCATCCGCACCCTGCTCGACCCGGTCCGGCTGCATGCGCTTGCTCCTGACGCCGACGCGGCGCAACTCGAGGCCCACCTCCAGGGCCTGTGCCACGCGACCGCCGGCGATCCGCGCGCGGGCGCCATCGCTGCCCTGCCCGCCTCGGAGCGCTTCGGCTGGCTCGTGGCGCCGTCGAGCACGATGATCCAGCCCTCGGAGGTCCATACGGGTCTGTCTGAGGACCCGCAGGCGACGCTCGACGCGCTGTTCGCCGAGCTCGTCAGTACGGTGGATGCTCCGGCATCGCCGACATGATCCGTGTCCAGCAGATTTCGATCCGCGATACGCGCCCGCTCCGCCATGCCGTGCTCCGGCCCCACGAGAGCATCGACGCGATCATCGGGCATGAGCTGGCGGATGCGTTTGCCGTCGGCGGATTCGACGACGATCAGCGGCTGATCGCGGTTGGCTTCGTCTCGCCGGATGGCGGACCCGGCGCCTGGCGCGTGCGCGGCATGGCGACCGCCTCCGAGGCGCGCGGTCAGGGCGCGGGCAGCGCGGTGCTCGCCGCGCTGGTCGAACATGCGCGGGCGCGCGGCGCCACCCGGGTGTGGTGCAACGCGCGGATCGCGGCCCGGACGCTGTACGAACGGGCCGGGTTCCAGGTGACCTCCGAGCAGTTCGACATCCCTGAGATCGGCCCGCACTACGTGATGGAGCGGACGCTCAGCTGAGGTCGCGGTCTCTCTGACGACGGTGGTATCAGGTTTCCCGCCCGATTCGCTTGCGCCGGCCGGCGCCCCAGGCGGGGTCCTGACGGACAAACCGGTACAGCGCGGCGGGCCGGCCGCCGGTCTCGCGGCGCTCCTCGCCCGTCGCCTCGATCAGCCCGGTGGCACGCAGATCGCGGGCGAACGTCGCGGGGTCGTAGGCGGTGGCGGCGATCGCCTCGTACACGCCCCGGGCGTCGGCGAGCGTGAACGCACCCGGAAGGATCCCGACCGCGACGTTCGACCACCACAGCTTCCCGCGCACGCGCTCGAGCGCCGCGGCCAGGATCGCCTCATGATCGAACGCGAGCGCGGGGTGGTCGGCCACCGCGACCCACCGGGCGAACGGATCGGCCGGCTGGGTGTCCGGAGGCACGAGCGCGAGATGGGCGACCGTCGGGATCCAGCCGCGCGGATCCCGGTCGGGCCGCCCGAACGTCGCGAGCTGCTCGAGGTAGACGCGGTCAAGGCCTGTCTTCTCACGCAGTTTGCGCGCCGCGGTCTCGGCCGGGTCCTCATCCGGGCTGACGAATCCCCCCGGGAGGCCGAGCGATCCATCGGGCCGCTGGACGACGAGCACGGCGAGCTCTCCGCCGCGGACGCTGAGCACCACGATGTCGACGGCGAAGGCGACGGGCGCCGGGTAGCCGGCGGTGTTCGTTGCCTGCCAGATCCGGGCCCTTGACAGCTTTTGGTCCATGTGCCAATAATACACCCAGGAGTTATGGTCAGAAAGCCAATAAGGAGGCCGAGGATGGCCGAGATCAAGACATATCCGTTTCTTCGTCACCTGCGCGCCGAGCCCACGGCGCACGTGATGCGCTACCGCGGCGGGCGGATCGCAGCCCAGGGCCCGGGGCTGACGTTCTGGTTTGCCCCCAATCGGGCCGCGGTGGCCGAGATCCCGCTCGGCGACCAGGAGCTGCCGTTCCTGTTCCACGTGCGCAGCGGGGATTTCCAGCAGCTCATCGTCCAGGGCGTGATCACGTTCCGCTTCGCCGACCCGGAGAAGGTCGCCGCCCGGATCGACTTCACACTCGATCTCGCCACCGGCAACTGGACCGAGACGCCACTCGAGCGGGTGCAGGGGATGCTCGTCCAGATGGCCCAGCAATACGTGATCGACGAACTCGCCGCCTCGGAGCTCCGGGGGATCCTCGCCGCGGGCGTCGCGCCGATCCGGGAAGTGATCATCCGCGGGCTCGACGCCGAGGCCGGGCTCGCCGAACTCGGGCTGACGATCATGACCGTCCGGGTGTCCGCGCTCGCCCCGGAGGGCGACGTCGAGAAGGCGCTCCAGCAACCGACGCGCGAGGCGATTCAGCAGCAGGCCGACGAGGCGACCTTCTCCCGGCGGGCACTCGCGGTCGAGAAGGAGCGGGCGATCTCCGAGAACGAGCTGCACAACCGGATCGAGCTCGCGCGCCGTGAGGAGGCGCTCGTCGCCCAGCAGGGGGCCAACGATCGGCGCCGCGCCGAGGAGCAGGCGGCGGCCGGGGCGATCGCCGCTCAGGCCGCTGACGACGAGCAGCGGCTCGTCGCGGAGCGCAGGGCCGACGCGCTGAAGCTGCTCGAGGCGGTTCGCGTCCAGGCCGAACGAGAGCGGAGCGAGATCCAGTCGGCGCTCGGGCCCGAGCTGCTCACGGCGCTCGCCGCCCGCGAGCTGGCGGCTGGGCTCGGCAAGGTCGAGCACCTGACGATCACGCCGGAGCTGATCACGCCGCTGCTGAGCGGGCTCGCGAACAGGCACCGGGAGGGCTGACGATGCTCCCGCGCTGCGTGCTCATCGAACGCGCGACCGAGTACGACGAGCTGCTCGCCCGGCACGGCACCCGCGAGGCGGTCCGGTTCTTCCTGACTCAGCGCGGGCTGTCACTCGACGTGATCGAGGCGCGCCACCGCCAGCAGCACGGGTTCCGCGCCGGCGTGCTCGGCGCGATCCCGTCCGACTGGCGGCGGGCGAGCATCCGGCGTGAGGAGCTCGATCGATTCCTGTTCGAGGACGACGACATCATCGTCGTGCTCGGGCAGGACGGGCTTGTGGCCAACGTCGCGAAGTACCTGACCGACCAACCCGTCATCGGGCTGAACCCGCTTCCGGGGGTCAACCCCGGCGTGCTCGTCCCGCACCCGCCGCCCGCGGCACCGGATCTGCTGCGGGACGTTGCCGCCGGCCGGGCCCGTCTC
Source organism: uncultured Solirubrobacterales bacterium (assembly GCA_963779695.1). Lineage (GTDB taxonomy): Bacteria > Actinomycetota > Thermoleophilia > Solirubrobacterales > Solirubrobacteraceae > Palsa-465. The sequence continues at coordinate 84,363 of CAVZZH010000029.1, read as the reverse complement.
CAGGCACGGACGATGGTCGCGGCGGACCTCGACGACGGCCAGTCGTTGACCGCGCTCAACGAGATCTTCGTCGGCCACATCTCGCATCAGTCGGCGCGCTACCGGCTGTCGCTCGGCGACTGCGAGGAGCGTCAGTCCTCATCCGGCCTGATTGTCGCGACCGGCACGGGGGCGACCGGATGGGCGGCGAGTCTCCACCTCGAGCGCCAGTCCTCGCTCGTCATGCCGGCGCCGGAGGAGCGGCGACTGGCGTTCTTCGTTCGCGAACCGTGGCCGAGCGTCGGCACGGGGACGTCCCTGACCGAGGGCAGCCTGACCGGCGGCGAGCAGCTGCTGATCCGCAGCGAGCTCGCCGACGGCGGCGTCGTGTTCGGCGACGGGATCGAGACCGACCGACTCGCGGTCGGCTGGGGTCAGCAGATCAGGGTCGGTGTCGCCGGTCGCGCGCTTGCGCTGGTGGTGTGAAACGTGGCCCCGGTGGTGCCCTTAGTGGGACTCGAACATCCCGTGCTGGAGCGCGTAGGACACGAGCTCGGCACGGGTCTCAAGTCGCAGCTTCTGCTGGATGTGCTGCCGGTGGGTCTCGATCGTCCGGACCGAGAGATACAGCTGGTCGGCGATCTCGCGGTTCGTGTGTCCGAGCGCGATCCGTCGCAGCACATCGACCTCGCGATCGGTGAGATCGTCCGGAGGCCCTGGTGGGGGCTCCGCCGCGATCCGGGCGCCGAGCTGCGGGTTGAGATAGATCTCACCGCCGGCGGCCCGGCGCACGGCCTCGACGAGCTCGCTCTCGGCGGCTTCCTTGAGCACGTAGGCCAAGGCTCCCGCCCGCAGCGCCTCCCGGGCAAACGCCGGGTCTTCCTGCATGGTCAGTACGACGATCTGCGTGTCCGGTGACTCCTCGCGCAGGTGGGGAATCGCCTCGAGCACAGACCCGCCCGGCATGTTCAGATCGACGACGAGCACGTCGGGGTGGTGCCCCCGGACATACCGTCGCGCTGTATCGACGTCACCGGCCTCGGCGACAACCTCGAAGCCGGCTTCCCCGTTCAGCAGCAGCTCAAGGCCGCGCCGGACCACCTGGTGGTCATCCGCGAGGATGATCCGAATCGGTCCTGATTCTCCGCCGCCTTGCCCTGCCGGCGCCGATTCTGCGTTGCTCATGCCTGAGACGCTACCCGACTGTGCGGGCGGTTCGCGAAATCTCGCTTGCTGACGGGTGGTTCGCGACCGCCATGAGGTCGATCGACCTCTATCAGGTGCGTGGATGCGCGTCAGCCCCGGCGCATCAGCCGGCCGACCGCCGCCATCAGCTCTCCGGTCTTCTCGTCGCGCTCGGTCGCCGACTCGGCGCCCATCACGCAGTGGTGAGCGTGATCGTCGAGCAGGCCGAGCGCGACCTTGTCGAGCGCCGCCTGCGCCGCGCTGATCTGCGTGAGCACGTCAATGCAGTAGCGGTCCTCATCGACCATGCCTTCGATACCGCGGATCTGACCTTCGATCCGCCGCAGCCGCGCGAGCAGCTCATCCTTTGACGCGGTGTAGCCGCGTGTTGTCTGTGCCATAACCGAAATATACCATTACCCCCTAGGGGTATATACTTCGATTCGTGAACGTGATCTGGCACGGTCTCCGCGACGCCTTCCTGATGGCCTGGGAGGTGTGGTGGGCGCTCGTCCTCGGCTTCGCGATCTCCGCGATCGTGCAGGCGTGGGTTCCGCGCGAGCGTGTCGAGCGGGCACTGAGCGGGGGCGGCCCGAAGTCGATCGGCTGGGCGACGGGCCTCGGCGCCGCGTCCTCGTCGTGTTCATACGCCGCCGTCGCGATCGGCAAGTCGCTGTTCCAGAAGGGCGCGAGCGCGGCGAGCGCGCTCGCCTTCCAGTTCGCGTCGACCAACCTCGTGTGGGAGCTCGGGCTCGTCCTCTGGGTCCTCATCGGCTGGCAGTTCACGGTCGCCGAATACCTCGGCGGGATCGTGATGATCGTCCTGATGGCGGCGCTGCTGCGACTGTTCGTCAACCGGCGGCTTGAGGAACAGGCCCGGGAGCACGCGCAGCAGGCGGACAGCGGCCACCAGCACCACAGCGTCAGCAGCACGCTCAGCTGGCGTCAGCGGCTGACCTCACTCGACGCGTGGTCCGACGTCGCCCACAACTTCCGCGGCGACTGGCAGATGCTGTGGAAGGAGATCACGCTCGGGTTCGTGCTCGCCGGTTTCGTGGCCCAGCTCGGCAACGGCTTCTTTGAGAGCCTGTTCATCCAGCACGCTCCGCAGCCGCTGCCGGCGATCGAGAACGTGCTCGTCGGACCGCTGATCGCTGTCCTCAGCTTCGTCTGCTCGGTCGGCAACGTCCCGCTCGCCGCGGTGCTCTGGTCCGGTGGAATCAGCTTCTCCGGCGTCCTGGCGTTCCTCTACGCGGACCTGATCGTGCTCCCGATCCTGCTCATCTACCGCAAGTACTACGGCATGAAGTTCACCGTCCGGATCACCGCGCTGATGCTCCTCACGATGGCGATCGCCGCGCTCGCGGTCGGCGGGCTGTTCAGCCTGCTCGGCGCGATCCCGTCGGGGCCCCGGCCGACCCGCGCCGACATCTTCGGCCAGGTCACGGTCAACTACAAGCTGTTCCTCAACGCGCTCGGCATCGTCGTGTTCGTCGCGCTGTTCTGGATCACCTCACGGCGTGGCGCCACCGACCCCGTCTGCGGGATGACCGTGGATCGGAGCAAGGCGCTCACCACGGTCGTGGACGGCAAGACTCTGTACTTCTGCTCGGAGGGGTGCCGGCAGAGCTACGAGGCCGGTGGCGCCGGGGGCGAGCACCTCACGCACGCCCACGCCCACTGACGCCGGAGGTGGTCCGGCCCGCGATGCCGTCCCGGAAGCCCTCGCGGTAGCTGGGGTAGCGGGGGATGAAGCCGAGCTCCCGCTTGGCCTTGGCGTTTGAGATGCCGCGGATCTGGGTCATCATCGAGACGCCGACCTCGCCCGCCGCCATGCGCCCGATCCAGGTGGGGACGTGCCGCGGCGGCTTGGCGCCGAGCGCCTCGGCGAACGCGGGCAGCCACCGGGACACCGGCGCCGGCTCGTCATCGGCGACGTTGTAGACGCCGGGCGCGCCGCGGTCGATCGCCAGGACCGCCGCCGCTGCGGCATCGTCCACGTGCGCGAACGACCACACCCCGGCGGCATTGCCAATCAGCGGCAGGCCGCGTTTCCGGACGAGCGCCCCGATGTCGCCGTCCGCCGCCACGCTCGTACCGGGGCCGTAGAAACTCCCGTAGCGGAGGACGACACCCTCAAGTCCGTCAGCGCCGAGGACCGTCGCCTCGAGCTGGCGGATCGCCTGCAGCGACGCGCGCTGATGGGTCGGGGGGTTCGGATCGAACGGGTCATCCTCGACCTTGGGGGTGGTGCCGGTGCGGGCGTAGTTCCAGCCCCCGTAGCTCTGGGCGATCAGGCGGCGCGCGCCAGCCGCCTGCGCGGCCGCGACGAGATGCTCGGTGCCGGCGGTGCGCAGCCGGTTCGTCTGGGCGAACACCGCGTCAAAGCGACGGTAGTTGGTGGCCCCGGCGAGCGCGGTGAGCTGGTGGATCACGACCTCGGGCTCGGCCCGCATCACCGCCTGCATGACGGCAGGCTTCGCCAGCGCGTCGGCGACCGAGACCTCGGCTCCGAGCGTCCGCAGCTCCTCGACCTTCGCCGCCGAGCGCGTCATCGCCGTCACCTCGTGACCCGCCGCGACGAGCTCCGGAATGAGCCGCCGACCGACGGCACCGCTCGCTCCTGCAACAAACACCTTCATCGTGGGCTCCTCTCTGGGTGGGGTGCCCTCTGAGACGAGAACCCCCCCACGGCTGTGACAGCCGCTCATCCCGATCGGGTGATGTTGCGGTGGGCCTCGTCGCAGTAGCCTCGCGGAGCTATGGCAGACGCCAACACCGGGGGTGCACCCCAGGAGATGTCGGCCGAGCAAGCCGACGCGACGATCGCCAGCCGCGCGTACGTCGGGATGCTCGTCATCGTCTCGATCATCGGCGTGATCGTGGCGCTGGCGGCGTGGTGCTACCTGGAGGGGCTCTACCAGATCCAGCGGGAGCTGTTCACGCATCTGCCGCACGCGCTCGGCTATCAGAACGGGCCCCCAAAGTGGTGGTATCTCGTCGTCCTTGGCATCGCCGGAGTGCTCGTCGCGTTGGCGATCAAGCTGCTTCCGGGCGACGGGGGACACATTCCGGCGAAGGGGCTGGCGGCCGGCGGCCCGGCGAGCCCGCGGGTGCTGCCCGGCGTCATCCTCGCCGGCCTGGCGGCGGTCGGGTTCGGTCTCGTGCTCGGGCCGGAGGGACCGCTGATCGCGCTCGGCGCGGGCGTCGCGGTACTCCTCATCGGCCTGTCCGGTCGCGACCTACCGCCGCAGTCGCTGATGGTGATCGCCGCCGCGGGCAGCTTCACGGCACTCGCGTTCATCTTCGCCTCGCCGCTGATCGCAGCGGTGATCCTGATCGAGGCGACCGGCCTCGGCGGCCCGCGGCTCCGCGTCGTGCTCATCCCCGGATTGCTCGCTGCCGCAATCGGGACGCTCGTCTCGATCGGACTCGGCTCCTTCACCGGGCTGAGCAACTCGGCCTACGCGCTCGGCCCGGTCGATCTGCAGGCCATCGGTCACCTGAAGCTCGGCGAGTTCGGATGGACGATCGTGTTCGCGATCGCGGTCGCGGTCGTGACCTTCGGGCTGATGCGCGGCGGCATGCTGACGTACGGGTTCGTGTCGCGCCGACGGTTGATCGTGCTGCTCCCCATCGCCGCCCTGCTCGTCGCAGGGATCGCGATCGCCTTCACGCAGGCCTCGGGCAAGAGCATCGACTACGTGCTCTTCGACGGCCAGGCTCAGCTGCCCGGGCTCGTTGCGCAGGCGGGCGCGTGGTCGATCGGGACCGTCGTGCTGCTGCTGGTGTGCAAGGGGATCGCCTACAGCTTGTCGCTCGGCAGCTTTCGTGGCGGCCCGACGTTTCCGGCGATCTTCCTGGGCGCCGCCGCCGGGATCCTCGCCTCGCATCTCCCCGGCTTTCCGGAGGGCGCGGCCGTGGCCGTCGGGATCGGCGCCTCGGTCGTTGGCGTGCTGCGGCTTCCGCTCGCATCCGTCCTGCTGGCCACGCTGTTGACCACGAAAGCCGGGGGCGCCGTCGAGCCGCTGATCGTCGTCGGCGTCGTCGTGGCCTACGTGGTGACGCTGACGCTCTCGCGGGCGATGCCGCTGGCTACTCCGAGCGGCGCGCAATCGGCGACAGCGGATAGCCGAGGTGGCTGAGCTTGTCGGGATTGATGATCGAGCGGATCGACGTGATCGTTGCCCCCGAGATCTCGAACGAGAACACGTTGATGAGGCGGTTCTCGGCGTCGAAGTTGAGCGTGCCGGGCTGGCCGTTGATCTGCGCGACCTCGATCCGCGCGGTGATCTCGTCGCCCTCCCGGGCGAACGCCGCGAGCAGTCGTGACACGCGGGCGCTGCCGTAGATCGGGCGGGGGAGCCCGCGCCCGATGCCACCCCCGTCGCCGTAGAAGACGACGTCCGGGGCGAGCATCCCGAGGACGCGCTCGACATTGCCGTCCTGGAGCGCCTCGACGAACGAGCCGGCGAGTTCCTGCTGCGCGGCTCGGTCGACCTCAAACCGCGGCCTGCCCTCGTCGATGCGCCGTCGCGCGCGGGTGAAGATCTGCCGGCAGTTGACCTCACTGCGATCGACGATCACGGCGATCTCGTCGTAGCCGTAGCCGAACACCTCGCGTAACAGGAACACCGCGCGCTCGACCTCCGAGAGGGTTTCGAGCAGGACGAGGAACGACAGAGACAGGGAATCGGCCATCTCGGCCACCTCCGCCGGGCCGGGGTCAGGGGCAGTGAGCAGCGGCTCCGGCAGCCACGGCCCGAAGTAGGTCTCGCGCTTCACGCGCGCGGATCGCAGTTCGTCGATCGCGAGGCGGGTGACGACGGTCGTGAGGAACGCCTTCGGCGACGCGATCTGCTCGCCGGCACGGCGCGCGCGCTCGAGTCGCAGGAGTGCTTCCTGCACGAGGTCCTCGGCGTCGCCGACGCTGCCGAGCATCCGGTAGGCGATCGAGAACAGCAGCGGTCGAAGATCGGTCTCGTCTGGCATCTCAGAGTTCTCAGACGATTCGGTACCCGGTTGTGTGACATCCGACCGCTTTGCGACCAGCCGGGCACCTGCTGCGGATGGCGAAGCGCCCGCGGCGCAGAGACGGGTGCGGTCAGGCGGCCGCCGCGGTCGATTCCGGATCGGCCGCGAGCCGCTCCTCCTCGATATGCACGATCAGCACCGGGATCCGGCTGTGATTGAGCGCGTAGTGACTGACGCTGCCGAGCAGCGAGGCGCGCAGCGCGCCGCGGCCGCGGGAGCCCATCACGAGCAGGTCGTGGCGAGAGGACTCGAACTGTTCGGCGAGCGCCGAGCGGACCGCGTCGTGGGTCAGGATCTTGGTCACCGGGATCGAGTCCGGAACCCGGCCGACGGCGTCACGGAGGATCGTGGTCGCCTCGCGCTCGAGCTCTTCGCCGAGCGGCACGGAAGCCATCGCCGCGCCAGGGGAGTTGGCCCACGCCGGCGGGTGCGGGATCGCCGTGAGGATCGTCAGCCGACCATTGCCGCCGAGCGCGATATCGATCGCCTCATCAAGCGCCTTGTCCGCGTGCGGCGAGCCATCGACGGCCACGAGGATGTTGCGAAACATGACGACTCCAATACAGAGAAGACTCATCCCGGTGAACGGCCGGGGCGAGTGGAGATTTGATTAGCAAGCTAAAGGTTAGCAAGCTACACTGAGTGTGTGGACGTTTTCGATCCCGATCCCGATTCGGATCCAGTTCCCGAGGCCGATCCCGAGGCCCGACGGAGACCGACGCGACCGAAGCGACCGACGCGACCGACGCGTTCCTGACTGCGTTTGATGCGTTTGCGCAGGCGGTCCGGCGCGCCCGCGGGGTCCCGGCACAACCGGCTCAGGACGCGCTCACGCTGTCGCAGTACGGACTGCTCCAAGGGCTCACCGAAGGGGGACAGGCGCGCGTCGTTGAGCTCGCCCACGCCGCCGGCGTGACGCCCCCAACAGCGACCCGGATCCTCGACGCGCTCGAGCGGCGCGGCATCGTCGAGCGCCGCCGGGCGCCCGAGGACCGCCGCGGGGTGACGATCACGCTGACGCCGAACGGACGCGAGCTGCTCGACACTCAGCACGAGTGGCTTCGCTCACGCCAGGAGGCGTTCTACGCCGAGCTGCCCACGGGCGAGCGCGCCGTCGCGGCCGACCTGCTGGTGCGGCTCGCGACACTGATCGACGAGCTCGCTCCCGGGCCGGTGAGCTGCCAGACTCGGACTGTCCGCTGAACGGCCCGATCTCGATCCGATCGGGATTCGGTCCATCCTGCCCGCCGAGCCGTCCGTGGATGTCCCGACCCAGGCCCTGCGCGATCGCATCGCGCCCGACCCGGGCATCCACCCGGAACGCCCTAGACCGGCCCTCCGAGCCAGTGGGGGCCGAGGCCGAAGATCGCCGCGACGGCGAGCCCGGCGACGAGCAGCGCGCCCGCCCGGCGCGTGTGCGTGAACGCGAACGCCGCGAACCACAGCGGCCAGATGGGGAACCCGCGGGGCGGTCGCTCAGGGCGGGGCCGTCGCAGCGCCTTGACGGCGCGGTGGAGCAGCGGCAGGGCCCCGAATGCGGCGAGTGACGGCCACGGCAGCGCGCCGACGACCACGCACGCCCCGACGGCGACATAGAACCCGATCATGAGCGCGATCGTCACCGCCCGCGCGGTTGGCTCGCGGAGGATCACCGGCAGCGTCCGCACCCCGGCGGCCTCGTCCCACGGGATCTTGTCGATGTGCTTGCCCATCAGCACCGCAGTGCACAGCAGGCCGTACGGCACCGACGCCGGCCACACCTGCCAGGGCACACTGCCGATCGCCGAGTACACGGTGCCGGCGATCATCAGCGGCCCCCAGACGAGCAGCACGTCGAGCTCGCCGAGCCCCCGCTTCTTGAGCCGCAGCGGCGGCGCCGTGTAGGCGACGTTGAGAACCACGCCGGCGAGCCCGAACGCGAGCACGACCCAGCCGCGGGCGACGACGAGCACGATCAGGATCGCGACGTCGGCGAGGTTGACGAGCACGGCAGCCCGGAGCAGCCCGCGTCGGCTGATCATCCCGGACAGGATCGGGTGCGGGGCGTACAGCGCCCGCGGGTACTTGTCGGTGTCCAGTCCGGTATCGGTGTCGAAGAGGTCGTTGACGAGGTTGTTCGAGACGTGCGCGAGCACGATCCCGAGGAACGCGAGTGCGAACCATCCGGCCGCGAAGTCTGCTCGGCGCACGGTCAGCAGGCCGGCGATCGCGCCCGCGGTCAGTGTCATCGGCAGCACGCCGGCGCGGGTGATGACCAGCCAGCGGGAAACGCTGTCAAGCTCACCGGCCGGCGGGTTGATCGTGCTGAGCGCGTGACGCCAGCGCGCCAACCGGCCCTGCGCCGGTAGCGGTGCCGCGGTGTCGGCCATCACCGCGGAAACTACACGCTCGGGCCGCGTGTGAACCGGTCGCGATCCGATGTCGAAATCAGCCGGGTTCGTCCGTCGTGGATGATGAAGGCCGCACCCGGCGGCGAATCACCACTACAGGAGGCGAGATGCCTGAGTACCTGATGCTCATCTACATGCCGGCCGAGAACCCGCTCAGCCCGGACGAGATGGCCGAGATGTTCCCGAAGTGGGACGCGTACACCGAGAGCCTCCGTGACGCCGGAGTGTTTCTCGGCGGCAACGCCTTGCAGGGCGTCGAGCTGGCCACGACCGTGCGCGAGCGGGGCGGCGAGACGCAGATCACCGACGGGCCCTTTGCCGAGACGAAGGAGGTCCTCGGCGGTTACTACCTCGTCGAGGCACCGGATCTCGACACCGTGCTCGAACACGCGGCACGGATCCCGAACATCGCCTATGGGTCGCTCGAGGTCCGGCCGATCCTTGACACCGGTGCTCGCGAGGCCCGCGCCGCCGAGGCACAGGCGCAGGCGTAGGCGCAGGCCTAGGCGGTCCCGCTGGTCCTCGCTGGGCCCCCGTCGGTCCCCCCAACCGGGGGGTATGTGACACCTCCCGGTTGCCGGGGTCGGCGGATGCGAGGATGCTCAAAGCATGCGTGGCCTGATGGACGTTGCTCGCTTTCGTGCCGAGGATCCGGATGAGATTGTCGCGGCCTCGCTCGCCTGCCCGCTGTGCCTGCGAGGCGAGGACGTCGACTGGGCTCTCGACGCCGATCGCGACCGGTACGACGCGTCCGTGCGTTGCGAGTGCGCTCACTGCCGACGGTCGTGGAAGGTGTACATCGCGCCCGACCAGGTTCTGCGCGTCAGCCTGCTCCCCGCCTACGTTCGGTAGTTGCCCCCGCTGTAATCCGCGTCCGCACGCCGGTACCGTTGGCATATGCCTGCAACGGTCGTCTGGAGGTCGAGCTGGACGCCGGAGTAAGCGAGGTCGCACGGTTCCTCGCCCAGCGAGCCCCGTTTGACGCGCTCTCACCGGAGGAACTGGGTGAGGTCGCGGCCGAGACCGAGATCGAGTTCCATCTCCCCGGCGCGGTCATCCTCAGCGAGGATGGCGGCCCCGTCACGTTCCTGCGCGTCATCCACGGCGGCTCGGTCGATATCTCGCACGAGGGCAAGCTGCTCGATCTGCTCCACGCCGGTGACACGTTCGGTCACGCGGCCATGCTGTCCGGCCTGCCGCCCGGGTTCGAGGCCCGTGCGGTCGAGGACACGCTCTGTTACCGGATCCCCGTCGCCGTGGCGCGGCCGCTGCTCGAGCGCGCCCGCGCCCGAGAGCTGAGCGTCGGCGTCCACGAACCCGGGCACCAGCCGGTGGCGGGTCTGATCCGTTCGACCACCGTGACGTGCACGCCGATGGAAAGCATCCGCGAGGTCGCCCGGCGGATGACTCGGGCGGGTGCGACCTCGGCGATCGTCGAGCGGCGCCCCGGGGACGGCTTCGGGATCGTCACCGACCGGGACATCCGCACCCGGATCGTCGCCGTCGGCCTGCCGCTCAGCGCGCCGGTCTCGAGCGTGATGACGACGCCGGTGTTCTCCGTCACTCCGGACCGGCTCGGGGGCGAGGTGCTGTTCGAGATGCTCGAGCGCGGCATCCGCCACGCCCCGGTCGTCAGCGAGCGGGGCCAACTCGTCGGCGTCGTCGAGGACGCGGATCTGTTCGCGGTGCAGCCCCGGTCGTGGTTCGGGGCGCGCCGGGGGATCGCCCGGGCGCAGGATCTCGACGCGCTCGCCACCGTCGCCGCCAGCCTTCCGGCGATCGTCGTCGACCTGCACGCCGCCAGCCTCCGCGCGCTCGAAGTGGCGCGCGTGCTCTCCGCGCTCGTCGACTCACTGACCGTGCGGGCGATCGAGCTCGCCGGTCGCCCGTTCCGGTTGCCCCCGGACGGGCTCGTGTGGGTCGCCGTCGGCAGCCAGGCGCGGCGCGAGCTGACGCCGGCCTCGATCGCACGCGGCGCGATCGTGTGCAGTGAGGCGCCGCCGGTCGGGTGGACGGACGCGATCAGCGGGGCGCTGACCCGCTGCGGGCTCGCCGGCGAGGTCGTCGCGCACACCCCGCAGCAGTGGCGTGACGGCGACCACGCCGAGGAGCTGGAGCTGACCGTGCTCGTCGAGCGCCGGGCGCTGTGGGGAACGCCGCGTGACCCGCTGCCCGTCGCCGAGGGCGAGGTGCGCGACGAGGTGCTCGCAGCCCTCGCCCGCCGCGCGCTCGAGGTCCGCCCTCCGACCGGGTTCGACGGCGACGCCGTGCTCGACGCCGACGGGAACCGGCAGGCCCTGCTTGACATCCGCCGCGCGGCGGTCATCCCGATCATCGAGCTCGCACGCTGGGCGGGTGCCGCGGCGGGCCTCGTCGACGGCTCGACCCCGGAGCGGTTCCGGGCCGCCGCATCGGCCGGCGTGCTCAGCGAGGCCGATGCGCAGACGCTGAGCGACGCGTTCGAGCTCGCGCTCGAGCTCCGGATCGGGCATCACATGACCCAGCTCGCGGCCGGGGCGCAGGCCGACGACGCGATCGAGCCCCGGGACATCAGCCCGCTCACCCGCGATCATCTCCGCGACGTGTTCCGCTCGGTCGCCGGAGTGCAGAGGCGGCTGTCGGCGTGAGGCTGCGCTCGCCGCTCGGTGAGGCGGCCGAGAACTACGCGCGTGCCGGACGGCCGTCAGGCTCGACGCCGTGGCGGGAGGCGAGCTGGTGCGCGCTCGACCTCGAGCTGACCGGGCTCGACCCGCGCCAGCACGAGATCATCGCGGTCGGCGCGGTGCCGATCGAGGAGGGGCGGGTCGTGCTCGGGCAGAGCCTCTACACGCTCGTGCGAACGACGCAGCGCTCGGACCCGAATGCCGTCCTCGTCCACAAGCTCCGCGTCGCCGACCTCGCCGACGCACCGTCGCTCGACGAGGCACTCGACATGATCCTCGGCGCGTTCGCCGGCCGGGTGCCGGTGTTTCACACCGCGCCGGTCGAGCACAGCTTTCTCGCGCCGCTGTTCGCCCGCCGCCGGTTGCGCTTCCCCGCTGTCGCCGATACCGAGGTCCTCGGGCGGGCGTGGCTCCGGGCGCGCGACGGCGAGGCGCCGCCGTTCATCCGGCTCGAGCGACTCGCCCGCGAGCTCGGTCAGCCCGCCGAGGTTCCGCATCACGCACTCGGCGACGCGCTCACGACCGCCCAGGCGTTCATCGGCGTGGCCGCCCATCTCGATGTGGCCTCGCCGCAGACCGTGAGCTCGCTCGTGCGCAGCCCGCGGCTACTGCGGCGGATCAGAGTGACCGCGGCCTGATCATGGACGTCTACTTCGCCTTGGCCGTGAAATTCTCGGACTCGGTGCAGGTCGGGAGGCTCGTGATGCGCTGCGTCGCGGTCACCGTCCCGGTCGCCACCCGGCCGAAGAACGTGCCGGTGATCCGCAGCGAGAGTGACTGCCTGCTACTGGAGCGACTCGTCAAGGATCCGCTGAAGCTGCCGGACTTGATCGCGAGGGCGTTGAAGCGGTACGCCGGCGGCGAGTTGCCGGGAGAGCCGCCGCAGGTCGTGACTTCGTAGTGCACGACGAGGTTGTCGACCGCTTTCCCGTTCGCGGACACGCGGAAGCTGATCGGGAATCCGGCTCCGATCAAGCCCGAGTACTTGGTGTGGTCCGCCTGCCCGCCGCCGGCCTGGGCGCTGAACCTGACCTTGCCGGAGTTGCACGTCGTGGCGCCTGAGGCGCCACCGGTCGATTTGATCACGAAGGACCCCGTGACCCGCGCCGGTTTTGCGAGCCCCGTGATCGTCATCGAGTCGCCGTGACCGTCGGTGAGCTTGCCGCTGAACTTGTGGCTCCGATTGATCTTCGCCTTGCCCTTGCTGAACACGAAGCTCGAGCCGCCGACGTTCACCGCACAGATCGCGGCGCCCTTGGTGACGAGTGCTGCCACCCGAACGTTGCTGACCGCGCCGTGGCTGACCGTGAGCGTGAGACGGACTGAACTGCCGCCCACCTTCTGGCTCGATGTGCCTCCGTATTGCGTTGCCTGGGCGGCCGAGGCGCCGGCGACGCAGGTGAGCGCGCCGGTCAGGGCCAGGGCAGTAACGACCAGCCTCCGGGGGAGGGTCAGCATCATGTTCTCCTTCGTGGCCGGCCGCCAATGGACGACAGGGATCATACGGAGCGGGCGAGCCGCCCCGCTGCGTGCCGGACAGCGCCGTTGTCGACCGACTCAGAACAGCTGCAGGTAGCGATCGAGCTCCCACTGCGTGATCTGTTCGTGGGCGACCTGCCACTCCTTGCGCTTGACGTCGATGAAGTAGTCGACGTAGTCGCCGTCACGCGTGGTGCCGAGCGCTGCGCGCAGCGCATCGTTCTTCTCGAGCTCGCGGGTCGCATCGAGCAGGTTCGCGGGGAGCAGGTCGATTCCGCCGTCCGCCCGCTGCTCCGGGCTCATCGTGTACAGGTTGGCCGTGTTCGGCTCACCGGCGTCGAGTTTGCGCGCGACGCCGTCCATACCGGCGGCGAGCATCGCCGTGGCGGCGAGATACGGATTGCAGGAACCGTCGACCGTCCGGTCCTCGATCCGGCCCGCGTCGGGGATGCGCAGCATCTGGGTGCGGTTGTTGTATCCGTAGCTGATGTAGGCGGGCGCCCAGGTCGCGCCGCTCGTCGGCGCACCGATGACGAGTCGCTTGTAGCTGTTGACGGTCGGCGCGGTGACCGCGATGTAGGCCTTCGCGTTCGCCTTCAGGCCGCCGATGAAGTTGTAGGCGAGCTCGGACAAGCCGAGACCCCGCGGGTCCTCGGCCACCGGACGGTCGAACACGTTCTCGTCGTCCTTCCACAGGCTGACGTGGAAGTGGCAGCCGTTGCCGGTGAGGTTGGCGAACGGCTTCGGCATGAACGTCGCGATCAGCCCGCGCTGCTGGGCCAGCGACTCGACCATGTAGCGGAAGAAGATCGCGCGGTCGCAGGTGGTGAGCGCCTCCGCGTAGGCGAAGTTCTGCTCGAACTGGCCGTTGGCGTCCTCGTGGTCGGTCGCGTAGTTGTCCCACCCGAGCTGCGTCACGTATTTCGAGACGGTGGAGACGAAGTCGAGGTTGCGCGTGAGCGCGCGCATGTCGTAACACGGGAGGTCGAGCGTGTCGAGCGGGTCGGCGACCTCGATGCCGCCGTCCTCGGTGCGGCGGACGAGGAAGTACTCGAGCTCGGCGCCGATGCGCGCCTCGTAGCCGTGTTCGGCGAGCTTGGCGAGCGCGCGACGAAGGATCGTGCGCGGGCAGAAATCCCATTCCTCGCCCTCGACCGTGATGTCGCACGCGAACCGCGCGACGTTCGGCTGCCACGGGAGGATCGTCAGCGTCGTCGGGTCCGGCATCGCGATCATGTCCGGATCGTGCGGGCCTTGCCCGACGTCGCCGGCCGCGAACCCGGCGAACCCGGCGCCGTCTTCCAGGAGGTCGTCGATGTGGTGTGCCGGAACGAGCTTGGCGCTCGGCTTGCCGTGCATGTCGACAAACTGGGCGAACAGGAACTCGATGCCTTCGTCTTTGACGATTCGCCGGACATCGTCGGCATTCTGGGGGGGCGTGGTCATGGTCGCGAGCCTATCCGTGTGGCGGCGGCGCTCACAATGGCCCGGAGCACGGTCCGCTGCGAGCTAGCATGTTCGACTCGCACATAGGAGGTGCATGAAGTCGTGTCGGTGAACGTCGAGGTGAGCGAGGAGATCCGGGGGCTTCGCGAGGAGAACCGGACCCTGTACGACGTCATCAAGCTCGTCTCCTCATCGCTTGAGATGTCGCCGATGCTCGCCGGCGTGGTCGATCTGGCGACCGAGGCGACCGGCTGCCACGCCTGCTTCATCTACCTGCTGGAGGACGGGCGGCTGACGATCCGCGCCGCCTCGCCGGTGTTCGCGGCAGCGGTCGACAAGGTCTCGTTCTCGATCGACGAGGGGCTGACGGGATGGGTCGCGCGGCACCGCACCCCCGAGTTCATTCGCGACGGGGCGATGGAGGATCCGCGGATGAAGTTCGTGCCGCTGCTCGATGAGGAGCGCTTCCAGTCGATGGTCGCGGTCCCGATCCTCGCTCGCAACGGGGACACCATCGGCGTCATCGTCCTGCACACCCAGGCGCCGCACGAGTTCACCGAGGACGCGGTCAAACTGCTCGTCCACATCGCCTCGCTCGTCAGCGGCGCGATCGAGAACGCCCAGCTCTACGACCGCGAGCGCAGCCGCGTGGACGCGCTGACCGATCTGTCCGGTCTCGCCCAGCAGGTGGCCGCGGCGGCCGACGCCGGCGAGCTCGGGCCGACGGTCGCCGACGGCGCGCGCCGCGTGCTCGGCGCCGAGGTGTGCCAGCTCTACCGGCTCGACGAGGACGGCGACGGCCTGCAGTTGCTCGCCTCATCGCCGCGGGAGGTGGCGATTCCCGGAGTCGATGTCCGAGCCGGCGCTGCTGCTCGCCGCGCTCGAGGGTCGCGGCCACCGGCCGCCCGCTCGCTCGCTGTGGCCCGAGCTCGCCGTCGGCGATGTGCTCGTCACGCCGATGTCGGTCGGTGGCGAGCGCGTCGGGCTGCTGTGCGCCGGATCCGTCGTCGGCGGCGGGTTCGGCGAGGAGGACACCGAGATCGCCCGCGCGATCGCCCATTTGAGCGCGATCGCCCTCAAGCGTGCCGAGCTGATCCAGGGCCTGACGAACGCGAACATCGTCAAGGACCTGTTCGAGGCACTTTCCGCCGGCGCGACGTCGTTCGCCGCGACGAAGGCGGCCGAGATCCGCTGTGACCTGAGCAGCCCATACCTGCTCGTGCACGCCGAGCCCGCGGCCGGACGCGAGGCCGGGTCAGGCGCGTGGCGCGAGGCCGCCGAAACGATCGGTCGTGAGCTGGCGGCGCTCGCCGGCACGAGCGCGGTCGAGGCCGGGCCGGGCCCGGTCCGCGCGCTGCTCGCGCTCGGTGTCGGCCGCTCGCACCGCGTCGAGAACGTGTTCCGGACCTGCCGCGAGCTCGGCCAGCGCCACCGGGCGGCGCTCGGCGTCAGCGAGCTCGCGAGCGCCCCGGCCGACGGGGCCCGGGCCTATCGCGAGGCGCGGGACGCGGCGACGATCGGCCGGGCGCTGCTCGGCGATGGCGGCGCGATCCCGTACGCCCAGCTCGGCGCCTACCGCTACCTCGTCCACATCGCCCCGCAGGACGCGCCCCACGACCGGATGCGGGGCGCCGTCGACCTGCTGATCGCCTACGACGCCAAGCGCCGAACCGCGCTGCTCGACACGCTCGAGCGCTACCTGGCAGAACGCCGATCGGTGATCGAGAGCGCGCGGGCGCTGTACATCCACCCGAACACGCTGCGCCAGCGGCTCGCCCGGATCGAGGAGCTGACCGGGCTCAAGCTCGACGCGGACGATCTGCTGTCGCTGGAGCTGGCGATCAAGCTCGCCCGGCTGCACGGGCGCCCGGCGCGCGGCCGTAGCACGCGCGCGGGCGGCCGGGCGGCCGTTGCCGCGCGGTTGCCCGTTTTGCATCGAGAGGGTGGGGATGGGGTGGCGATCGCGGCGCCGCGAGACGCGTGATGCGACCAAAACGCATGAAAGCGGCGCCGGAACGACCACAACGCACGTGAGCCGGCGGAGGATTTCGGCGCTTTCTTGCGTTTGGGCCACTATTTCGCCCGAACGCAAGAAAGCGCCGGGAATCGCGGTCGCTCGTCATGCGTTTTGGTCGTTCGGCGCCGGCGCTTTCGTGCGTTGTGGTCGTCCCGAGCGACGCGCCCGGAGCGGCCGGACCCGACCGGAACCGCCCGTCCCACCTCCTCTTCGATGCGCCTTTCCGCCGGTCGAACGGACCGGTCGAAACCGGGCTGCCCAGCGACAGCAGAGCGTCAGTCCTCGACCACCAGGAACACCGGGATCTTCGCCTTGCGGCGGACCCGCTGGGGCTCCTGCTCCCAGAGGAAGTCGCTGACCCACCGATTGCGATCCGGGTCGGCGGCCATCACGATCGCCTCGCAGCCCTCCTTGACCGCCTCCGCGCAGATCCGCTTCGTCGACTTGCGGGTGGCGAGGATGTGCCCCTCGGCCTCGATGCCCTTGCGCTTCAGGCGCTTGACCGCCCGCTTGACGTTCTCGCGCGCGTCGGCCAGCTCCTTCTTGTTCGGCATCAGCCCAGGGGACTGAAGACCGAACGAGACGCCGTGAATCCGCGCGATCGAGAACACGTGCGCGGTCGCCCCCGCGGGGTCGGCCAGCTCGACGACGCGGGCGATCGCCGCGTCGGGGATCTGGCGCCCCTCGGTCGCGAGGAGGATCCGGGTGAAACGTTCCGTGGCCGTACGCGCATCTTCGCGCACGGCCACGGTCTCCGTCTGGCTCACGGACTGGCGCCGCTCGGTGTGGCGCTCGCGGTCATCGCGGGCTCCGCGGTTTCCACCGGTGCGTGTTTCTTGTCCTCGACCCGCTTCCGGTACCAGTAGAAGAACACGTAGGACAGGAGCACGGCCCAGCCGATGAAGTAGTACGGCAACGTCTTGCGCCCGGCCGCGTTACACGTGCAGTTCGCGTACGTGGGGCCGCCGTAGAAGTAGATGATCAGGTAGAAGCCCGCGATCACGAGCGCCACGTACTTCATCCACTCGGGCAGCTTGAACGGTCGCCGCACGTTCGGCCGGTGCTTGCGCAGCAGGTAGTAGCCGATCAGCACCGGGATGAACGAGGCGAGGTAGCCGACGTTCGAGAACGTGTAGATCTCGACCGCGCCGCCCATGAACACGACGGCGATCGAGCACGCGACGTTGAACCACATCGAGCGGTTCGGGACGCCGTGCTGGTTCGTCTTCTGGAAGAACCGCGGGAACTGACCGTCCGTCGACATCTGGTGCAGCGACCGGGCGGTGCCGGTGATCGCGTTCAGGGCCGAGAGGATCAGCGCGAGGATGAGCATGATCGCGATGATCCACTCGAGCAGGCTGCTGCCCGCTCCGGTGCCGAACACCTTTGCGCTGAACGTGACGAAGATCGTCTTCGGATCGACCAGCGCGGCGTTGCCGAGCGCCGGCAGGCCGATGACGATGATGAACGCGACCGGGATCATCGTGTAGATGAACAGGCCGTAGAGACCCTCGGCGTTCATCGCGATCTTCGCGTCCCGATCGGGGTCGCGCGTCTCGCCGATGTAGCAGGCCGCCGCCTCCATCGCGATCACGTTCCAGGTCAACAGGAACGAGAAGGCGAGGTACAACGTCAGCCAGCCGTGGCCGAACAGCGGCGTGAAGAACCCGCTCCCGTTCGTATGGCGGAAATGCCAGAGCCAGTTGAAGTCGACGGCGCTCGGGTTGAAGATCCAGGAGATCGCCAGGAACGTCAGCGGGATCATCGACAGGATCGCGAGCGTCGTGGCGAACGTGGTGCCGAGCCGCAGCCCGCGCACGGCGGGGATCGCCAGGAGCACGATGCCGACGATCGCGATGATCAGCGTCCACCACGCGATCGGCGTGTGGATCGGCGTGAAGCCGGAGGTCGAGAGCTTCAGGCGGTCGACGATGTAGTACGACGCCAGGATCATGTTGAGCGGCGCCACCGGGAACCAGCCGAGCCAGTAGGCCCACGCCGTGAACCCGTTCACGTGCTCGGCGAACCGCGGCCATTTCTCCTTGTAGGCCGGGTACGCGTACGACGGAAGCCCGCCCGCCCGGTCGGGCATCATCGCCGAGAGCTCCGCGAGCAGCAGGCATACGAGATACCCGCTGATCGTGATGATGACGATCACGGGAACCGACGCCGCGCCGAGCTCGGTCACCATCACCGGCGCGATACCGGTGACGAGGATCGTGCCGGCTAGGCCGATAACGAACGCACCCCACCAGTTCGTTGTCTTCGGAAGCCCCGCGGCTTCGTAGACAAGCTCGTCGTGATCCCCAGAACCGTCGGCCATGAGCCCTCCTATCGAGTGTGCAGCAGCGCGGTTAGGCTCCCACGTAGCTCGCGGCTGTCACAGGCGCGATGCGAACACAATTGCGGGGCTCAACATGGAGCAGTTGGACACATTTCTCGCACGCCAGCCGCCATTCGATGAGCTCGACCCCGACGAGCTGCGGACCCTTGCTGAGCACGCCACGGAGGCGGCCTTCGAACCGGGCGAGGCGGTGCTCATCGAGGACGGCCCGCCGGCCACGGGCCTGTGGGTGATCCTCACCGGATCGATGGACATCCTGCACGAGGCCGAGGTGATCCAGGTGCTCGAGCCGGGGGAGACGTTCGGTCAAGCGTCGCTGCTCACCGGTATGGCGCCGACATTCACGGTCCGCGCGCGCGAGCGCTCGAGCTGCGCGTTCCTGAGCCCGGAAGAGTCCCTTCGCGTCCTCGGCACCGACGCGGGGGCGAAGTACGTGGCGATGACGATGCGCACGCGCCTCACCGGGACCGGACACACGGTCCACGGGCTGCTCGATCTCGGCACGACGCCGGTCTCGATGCTGATGCAGCCGGCGAGCTTCTGCGAGCCGGACACGACGATGCGAGAGGCGGCGGCGCGGCTTGCGGAGGTTCCCGCGCTGCTCGTCGAGCTCGGCGACGCCCAGCTCGGCGTCGTGACCGATGCCGAGGTCCGAGCCGCCGTGACCGCGGAAACCGGGGCTCTCGATGCGCCCATCCGCCGCTTCGCTCGGACCCCGCTCTCGACGATCCCGACGACGCAGCTCGCGGTCGAGGCGACGATCGACATGCTCGCGAGCGGCACCGGGCAGCTCGGCGTCGTCGACGGGGGCCGGGTCGCGGGGATCCTGACCGCGGAGGACCTGCTCGGCCTCGACGTCCGCAGCCCGATCGCGGTGCGCCATTTGATCCTCGGCGCGCGCGACGAGGACGAGCTGGTCCGCGCCGTCGGGCAGCTACCCCGTCTGTTTCTCCTGCTCATCCGCGCCGGCGTCCCGGCGCGTGATCTCGGACGCGTCCTCAGCCTCCAGCACGACGCGGTTGTGGCCCGGCTCGTCGACTTCTCGGTGCAGCGCCACGGTCCGGCGCCGGCGGCCTGGGCGTGGCTTGACCTCGGCAGCGCGGCCCGGCGCGAGTTCACGCTGTCCTCCGACCAGGACAATGCGCTCGCCTACGCCGACCCGGCGCCGGATCAGGCGGACACCGTCGATGGGTACTTCGAGCAGCTCGGTCGCGATGTCAACGACGGGCTCGCCCGGTGCGGGATCGGCGTCGACAACAACGGCGTGCTCGCCGGCAAGCGGTTGTGGCGGATGTCCAAGAGCGCGTGGCTGCGGACGTTCGACGAGTGCCTGGAGATCCCGGACGAGTCGCACCTCATCCGCGCGACCGTCGCGTTCGACTTCCGTCCGGCCGCGGGCGGGCTCGTCGTCACGCCGGAGCTCACCGAGCGGATGCGCGCGGCCCGCCAGCACCCGGACTTCATGCGGCTGATGGCGCGCAGCGCGACCGGCTTTCCCGTGGCGCTCGGGTTCCGCAACCAACTCGCGACCGGCCGCGGCGGCGACCCGCCGGACCGGCTTGATCTCAAGCGCGGCGCGATCATCCCGCTCGTCAACCTCGTCCGCTTCCACGCGCTCGCGCACGGTGTGACGATCTCGCCCACGCTCGACCGCATCGAGGCGACCGCCAGCGTGGGGGGCATCGACCCCAAGCTCGCGGAGGCGCTGACCGAGGCGTGCTCGGCGATCACCCGGTTGCGCTTCGAGCACCACGCCGCGCTGATCGCCGCCGGAGCGCCCGCCGACAACCTCATCAACCCTGATGAACTCGGTCCAATCGCGCGCAGCGAACTGCGCGAGGCGCTCCAGGTCGTCCGCCGGGCACAGAAGCAACTTGGCGTGTGGACGCCGGTCGGGAAGTAGCGCGTCTCACCACATTCGCGGTCGAAAGTGTGCCCCCCGCCGCCATTGGAGCGGCCTCCAGCAGTGTCTACGCTGACCACATGTGTGGGATTGCCGGGCTGTATACGAAAACGCCTGCCCTCCAGGACAGGCTCGGAACGCTGCTCTCCGGGATGCTCGAGCAGCTGTCCGACCGCGGCCCGGATAGCGCCGGCGTCGCCTTCTATCGCGACCCCGCCCCGGACGGCTGGTGCAAGGTCTCGCTCCACAGCGTGAACGAGGAGACGAACTGGGACCAGATCGGGACGCAGCTCTCACGCGGGTTCGGCGGCGCGAGCCCGCCGCAGGTCCGCGGCTCGCACGCGACGTTCACGGTCGCGGCCGACGCCGACGCGGCTGAGCACTGGCTCGCCGAGCACCACCCGGAGCTGACGATGATGAGCAGCGGCCGGTCGATCGAGATCTACAAGGAGGCCGGGCGGCCGGAGGAGTTCGTCGAGCGCTTCGCGCTCCACGAGCTCGGCGGCACGCACGCCCTCGGCCATACGCGGATGGCGACCGAGAGCCGGGTGACCACGGATCACTCGCACCCATTCTCGACCGGGCTCGACCTGTGCCTGGTGCACAACGGGAGCCTGTCGAACCACAATCGGCTGCGGCGCGAGCTGCGCCGCGAGGGGATCCGGTTCCGCACCGACTGCGACAGCGAGGTCGCGGCCGGCTATCTGACGTGGCGGATGCGCGAGGGCGACACGCTCGCCCAGGCGCTCGAAGGGTGTCTCGAGGATCTCGATGGCTTCTTCACGTTCGCCGTCGGCACGGCTGACGGGTTCGCCGTGCTGCGCGACCCGATCGCGTGCAAGCCGGCGGTCATGGCTGAGACCGAAGACTGGGTGGCGATCGCGTCGGAGTACCGGGCGATCGCGACGCTGCCCGGTGCGGAGGACGCTGCGAACTGGGAGCCCG
Source organism: uncultured Solirubrobacterales bacterium (assembly GCA_963779695.1). Taxonomy (GTDB): domain Bacteria; phylum Actinomycetota; class Thermoleophilia; order Solirubrobacterales; family Solirubrobacteraceae; genus Palsa-465. The sequence goes on along the minus strand of CAVZZH010000029.1, from coordinate 62,978 downwards.
AACCCGGCCATGTCTACAGCTGGGGAAGGGCACTGGTGGCGTGATGGCGACGACCGACGCCCGAGCGGCGGTCACGTTCGACCTGTCGAGCGACACCGTCCGCGAGCTCAACCAGCGGCTGCACAGCGGCGAGCCCGGCCGGATCACCGTGATCAACCCGGGCGGCAAGCACGCGATCGCCGCCGGAATCGACGGGCCGTATGACGTCGAGATCGACGGCCACGTCGGCTACTACTGCGCCGGGATGAACAAGCACGCGACCGTCCGCATCCGCGGTAACTGCGGCGTCGGCGTCGCTGAGAACATGATGTCCGGGACGGTGATCGTCGAGGGCAGCGCCTCCCAGTCGGCGGGCGCCACCGCTCGCGGCGGGCTGCTCGTCATCAACGGCGACGCGTCGGCGCGGTGCGGCATCTCGCTGAAGGGTGCCGACATCGTCGTCCGCGGCAACGTCGGACACATGAGCGCGTTCATGGCCCAGCGCGGGACGCTGCTCGTCTGCGGCGACGCCGGCGATGCGCTCGGGGACTCGCTGTACGAGGCGCGGCTGTACGTGCGCGGCTCGGTCGTCGGGCTCGGCGCCGACTGCATCGAGAAGGAGATGCGTGACGAGCACCGCGCCGAGGTGACCGACCTGCTCACCCGGGCTGGGATCGACGATCTCGAGCCGGCCGAATTCCGCCGCTACGGCTCCGCCCGGCGGCTGTACAACTTCCATGTCGACAACGCGGGGGCGTACTGATGGCGCTCGGCAACGGCAGCGGTGACGGCAGCGGCGCCGGGGCTCACCCCGGCCTGCGCGAGTCTGCGACGTTCGACCGCACGACGATCGCCGAGATCCAGCGGGCGGCGCGTGAGGGGATCTATTCGATCAAGGGCTTTGGCGCCAAGCGCCGCGTGCCCAACTTCGACGACCTGCTGTTCCTCGGCGCGTCGGTGTCGCGCTATCCGCTCGAGGGCTATCGCGAACGCTGCGCGACCGACGTCGTGATCGGCACCCGCTACGCCCGCGAGCCGATCAAGCTTGACATCCCGATCACGATCGCCGGGATGAGTTTCGGCGCGCTCAGCGGGCCCGCCAAGGAGGCCCTCGGGCGCGGCGCGTCGGAAATGGGGACCTCGACGACGACCGGCGACGGCGGGATGACCCCGGAGGAGCGCGGGCACTCGAAGACGCTCGTCTACCAGCTGCTTCCGAGCCGCTACGGCATGAACCCGGACGACCTCCGCAAGGCGGACGCGATCGAGGTCGTCGTCGGTCAGGGCGCCAAGCCGGGCGGCGGCGGCATGCTGCTCGGCCACAAGATCTCCGACCGGGTCGCCGAGATGCGCGACCTGCCGAAGGGCATCGATCAGCGCAGCGCCTGCCGTCACCCCGACTGGACCGGCCCGGACGACCTGGAGATCAAGATCGAGGAGCTCCGGGAGATCACCGATTGGCGCGTCCCGATCTACATCAAGGTCGGAGCCACCCGGACCTACTACGACGTCGCGCTCGCGGTCAAGGCCGGGGCCGACGCGATCGTGCTCGACGGCATGCAGGGCGGCACCGCCGCCACGCAGGAGGTGTTCATCGAGCACGTCGGAATCCCGATCATCGCCGCGATCCCGCAGGCCGTGCAGTCGCTCCAGGACCTCGGCCTGCACCGCGAGGTGCAGCTGATCGTCTCCGGCGGAATCCGGACCGGCGCCGACGTGGCGAAGGCGCTCGCGCTCGGCGCGGACGCCGTCTCGATCGGCGTCGCGGCGATGATCGCGCTCGGCGACAACGCCCCCGAACACGACGCCGAGTACCGCAAGATCGGCTCCGCGGCCGGCTACTACGACGACTGGCAGGCGGGCCGCGACCCCGCCGGGATTTCCACCCAGGAGCCCGAGCTCGCCGCGCGGCTCGACCCGGTCGAGGGCGGCCGGCGGCTCGCCAACTACCTGCGGACGCTCGTGCTCGAGACGCAGACGCTCGCCCGGGCGTGCGGCAAGTCCCACGTCCACAACCTGGAGCCGGAGGACCTCGTCGCGCTCACGATCGAAGCCGCGGCGATGGCCCGGGTGCCGCTTGCCGGGACGAACTGGATCCCGGGCCAGGGTGGGCTCTAGGCCCGGCCCCGAGAACTAGACCGTCTAGTACCGCGGTGGGGACGGCCCCAAGAACTTTGGCGTTGCACCTCGGATATCCGAGGTCCGCTGCCAACCTTCTCAGCCGCCGAGGGCCCGGGTGAGCTGTGCCGCCTCTTCCTCGAGCACCGGCAACAGCCGGACCGGATCCTCGAGCCGGTTCGACGGACCCTGGAGCCCGACGATCGCGGCGAGCGTGCCGGCCGGGCCGAACACCGGGGCGGCGATCGCGTTGACGTCCGGATCGCGCTCGCCGAACACGGTCCCGTACCCCTGCTCGTGCACGGTCGCGATCTCCTCGGCGAGCGCCGCGCGGTCGGTGATCGTCTGCTCGGTCAATGCCACGAGGTCACGCTCGCGGGGCAGTGGACCACCGCCGAACGCGAGCATCACCTTGCCGACCGCGGTGGCGTGGGCGACGCTCGGCTGGCCGAGCCGGGCCATGCTGACGACGCTGTTGCGCGACGGTGCCGAGTCGACGGTGATCGCCTCCCGGGCGCTCGGGAGCGACAACGTCGCGGTCTCGCCGGTCCGCTCCATCAACTCAACGAGCACCGGCCGGGCGAGTGCCTGGAGGTCAAGCCGGGCGAGCACCCGGTTGGCGAGCGTCACGAGCGCGAGGCCGAGGCGGTATGGAGTCTGCGGGTCATCGCGCTGGACGAGGCCCGCGGACTCGAGCGTCGCGAGCAGCCGCGACGCGGTGCTCGGGTTGACGCCGATCCGGCGAGCGACCTCGTTGACGCCGAGACCGTGCTCGCTGTCACGCAGCTCGTCGAGAACGAGCAGTGCGCGACCCACCGACGCCACTGGCCCATATTGCGCCATCTGCAACACTATTGCGCATCACGCGACGGTTGTCTAGGATGCCCGCCCATGTCATACGTCCTTGAGTGCCCTCACTGCGGCGTCCGTGAGGTGGCGGATTTCGCGTACGGCGGTGAGGTCACGGTCCGACCGAAGGAGTCGCCGTCGTTGCGCGAGCTCTCGCAGTACAACTACTTCCGACGGAACGTGGCAGGGGTCCAGCGTGAGTGGTGGTATCACCGATCCGGATGCCGGACGTGGTTCCAGGCTGAGCGTGATACGCGCACCAACCAGGTGCTCAAGGTCGGGCTCCCCGGGGAGCTGGACGGATGACTCGCCTCCCGCCGCAGCCGGCCGAGCAGATCGACCGCAACCGTCCGGTGACGTTCACGTTCGACGGCAAGAAGGTGAGCGCGCTCGAGGGCGACACGATCGGCTCGGCGCTGTACGCCGCCGGCCAGCGGACGTTCTCTCGCAGCTTCAAGTACCACCGCCGCCGGGGCATGATGTGCTGCTCGGGCCAGTGCCCGAACTGCCTCGTCGCCGTCGACGGTGCCCCCGGGATCCGGGCCTGCACCGAGCCGGTGCGGGAGGGGGCGAAGGTCGAGCACCTCAACGCCCGGCCGAGCCTCGACTTCGACGTGATGTCGGTCACGGATTCGGTCGGCGGCCCGTTCACCCCGCCCGGCTTCTACTACAAGACGATGATCCGCCCGCGCAAGCTGTGGCCGACGTACGAGAAGATCCTGCGCAACGCCGCGGGGCTCGGGCGCCTGCCGGAGAAGCAGTCCGAGCGCACGTGGCGGACCGAATACCGCCGTCGGCATACCGATGTGCTCGTCATCGGCGGCGGCGCCGCCGGACTCGCCGCGGCCACCGCGGTGGCCAAGCGTGGCGCTGACGTCGTGCTCGTCGACGACGGCCCCCAGCCGGGAGGCCGGCTGCTGTGGGAGGGCGGCCAGGAGCACGCGCGCACCCTGCACGCCGCGGCTCGTGACGCCGGCGTCGAGATCCTCTCCGGCGCGACCGCGCTCGGGCATTTCGACGGTCTCGTCGCGGTCTGGCAGGGCGACACCCTGCACCAGATCCGAGCGCAGCAGCACATCTACGCGACCGGCGGGGTCGAGCAGCCGCTCGTGTTCGCCGGCAACGACCTCCCCGGGGTGATGCTCTCCGGCGGAGCGCGCCGGCTCTCGGGCCTGTACGCCGTCAACCCCGGCAAGCGGGCGGTGATCGTCACCGTCTCGGACCGCGGCGTCCGAGCGGCGCTCGCGCTCCAGCGCGCGGGCGTCGAGATCGCGCTGGTCGCCGATCTGCGCACCGAGCCCTCGCGGGCCGCCGGGCGGCTCGCGGCGAACGGCATCGAGGCGGCGCACGGCTGGACGGCGATCGCGGCTCGTGGCAAGAAGGCCGTGACCGGCGTCGCGCTGGCGCCGGTCGCCCGCGTCGGCAAGACCTCCGACCGCCGCGAGATCGAGTGCGACCTGCTCCTGGTCTCCGGCGGCGATGCGCCCGCGACGGCGCTGCTCAGCCAGGCGGGAGCGACGACGGTCTACGACGACGCGACCGGTCAGTTCCGCCTCGGCGAGCTGCCAGCGGGCCTGTGGGCCGCCGGTCAGGTCGCCGGCGAGGGCCAGTGGGGAATCGCGGCCGAGTCCGGAGAGCGCGCCGGGCTTGACGTCGCCCGCGCGCTCGGACTCCGGGAGAACGGTTCCGTGACGCGGCTCATCGAGCTGCGCGAGCGGCTGAAGACGGCGGCCAAGGACACCTACGCCGTCCCGCCTCCGGCCGCCGGCGAGGATGCCGGCGGGAAGGCGTTCTCCTGCTTCTGCGAGGACGTCAGCGCCAAGGACATCTCCCGCAGCGTCAAGGAGGGCTACGACTCGATCGAGCTCTGCAAGCGCTACACGACCGTGACGATGGGCCCCTGCCAGGGCAAGATGTGCCATCTGAGCTCGATCCGGCTGATGTCCCGGGAGACGGGGCAGTCACTCGGCCAGGTCGGGACGACGACGGCACGGCCGCCGTGGACGACGGTTCCGATGGGCGCGCTCGCGGGTCGCCCGATCGAGCCGGCGAAGCGCTCGTCGATCCACCGCCGCCACCGCGAGCTCGGCGGCAAGATCCAGTGGGCCGGCGACTGGCGACGTGCCTACGACTACGGCGACCCCGAGGCGGAGGTGCTCGCCGTCCACGAGGCGGCCGGCCTGATCGACGTCTCGACGCTCGGCAAGCTGCTCGTGCGCGGGCCCGAGGCCGGCGAGTTCCTGGACCGGCTGTACCCGAATCGGATGTCGACGCTCAAACCAGGCCGGGTGCGCTACGGCGTGCTGACGAGCGACGCCGGTCGGATCATGGACGACGGCACGACGAGCCGGCTCGACGACGAGACGTTCTACGTGACGACGACCTCCAGTGGGGCCGGCGCCGTCGAGCAGTGGTTCTCGTGGTGGCTCGCCGATTGGAAGATGGACGTCACCCTGACCGACATCACGCAGTCGCTGTCGGCCGTCAACCTCGCCGGGCCGCGCGCGCGTGACATCCTCGCCCCGCTGGCCGATCTCGACGTCTCGGCCGAGGCGTTCACCTACCTCGACGCCAAGCAGGCGCGCGTGGCGGGTGTCCCGTGCCTGCTGCTCCGGATCGGCTTCGTCGGCGAGCTCGGCTATGAGATCCACTTCCCGACGGCGTACGGGGAGGATCTCTGGGACGCGCTGCTGAAGGCGGGCGAGCCGGAGGGCATCCGGCCGTTCGGGCTCGAGCCGCAGCGGATCCTCCGCCTTCAGAAGCAGCACATCATCGTCGGCCAGGACACCGACTCGGAGTCCAACCCGTTTGGCGCGGCGATGCCGTGGGCGGTCAAGCTCGACAAGGAGGAGGCCTTCATCGGCAAGTGGGCGCTCCAGCGCGCGTCCGACATGCAGCTGGAGACCGCGCTCGTTGGGTTCACGCTCGGCGACGGGTACGTCCCGGCCGAGGGATCCGTCGTCCTTGGGGCGGACGGGACGGTTGCGGGCCAGGTGACGAGCGCCCGGCAGTCACGCCGGGTCGGCAAGGTGATCGGGATGGCCTGGGTCCCCGCGTCGCTCGCCACCGACGGAGCCAGCATCACGATCGCCGACAACGGCAACCGGGTGCAGGCGTCGGTGACGACCGAACCGTTCTACGACCCGGCCGGGGAGCTACTGCGTTCATGAGCACACTTGCCTTTCTCACCCCTGACGTCCAATCCCAGGACGTCCTCGCCCGCTCGCCGATGGAGCACCTCGCCCGCCAGGCGGGCGGCCGCTTCGCAGCGCGCGACGGCTGGAACGTCGCCGTCGGTTTCGAGCCCGCCGCGGCCGAGGCCGAGCGGATGACGAAGACGGTCGGGTTCACCGACCGCTCCCAGCTGGCGAAGTTCGAGCTCAGCGGCTCGGCCGAGGCGATCGCCGGCCTGGGGCTGACTCTGGGAACGGCGGAGCAGCGCGACGGCGCCTGGTGGTGCCCGATCACGCCCGAGCGGGTGCTCGTGTTCGGCGAGCCGGCGGCTACCGCGGGGATCCGCGCCGCGGTCGACGCGGTCGGCGGACGCGTCGTCGATCTCACGACCGGACTGTGCGCGCTGACGCTCGTCGGTCCCGAGTGCCGCGAGTTGCTCGCGCGCTTCTGCGCCATCGACGTCCGGCCGGCGGTCGCACCCGTTCGGTCGTTCCGGCCGGGATCGGTCGCCCGCACGCCCGGTTACCTGCTCGTCGAGGACGAGCAGCGACTTCTGACGATGGTCGGCTGGGCGCTCGGCCAGTACCTCTGGGAGGTCGTCGCCGACGCGGCGGAGCATCTCGGCGGTGGCCCGGTCGGCGCGGACGCACTCGTGCTCACGACACCGGCGGGAGAAAGCAATGCGTGATCTGTTCCGCACCCGGCGCATGTGGCGCAAACCGGGTGAGCTGCGCGACAGCTATGACGTCGTCATCATCGGCGGCGGGGCCCACGGGCTGGCGACCGCGTATTACCTCGGCAAGCTCGGGGTGGAGAACGTCGCGGTGCTCGAGCAGAACTACATCGGCTCCGGCGCCGCCGGGCGCAACACCACGATCCTGCGCTCGAACTACAAGACGCCGGAGGGCGCCCGCTTCTACGACGCGAGCGTGAAGATGTACGAACAGCTCGGGGCCGAGCTCGACTTCAACCTGCTGTTCTCGCAATGCGGGCACCTGACGCTCGCCCACTCCGACCGGGCGATGTTCGTGATGGCCAATCGCGCCGAGGTCAACCGCACCTACGGCATCGACTCGCAGCTGATCGACGCCGACGCGGTCAAGCGGCTATGCCCGCAGATCAATGTCTCCGACGACGTGACCTATCCGATCATGGGCGCCCTCTACCACCCGCCGGGCGGGATCATCCGTCACGATGCCGTCGTCTGGGGCTACGCGCGCGGCGCCGATCGGCACGGTGTGGAGATCCACCCGTACACCGAGGTAACCGGGATCGAGCGCTCGAACGGCAAGGTCACCGCGGTCAAGACGAACCGCGGCACGGTCAAGGCCGGTCAAGTGATCAGTGCGACCGCAGGCTGGAGCACGCTGACGTGCGCGATGGCCGGGGTCGAGCTGCCGATCACGACCCACATCCTCCAGGCGTGCGTCACCGAGCCGGTCAAGCCGCTCCTCGACGTCGTCATCGTCTCCTCGCAGATGCACGTCTATATCTCGCAGTCCGATCGCGGCGAGTTCGTGATGGGGTCCGAGATCGAGCCGTGGACGACGTATCGGATGAAGGGCACGCTCAACTTCCTCCAGGACCTCACGCGCCACACGCTCGAGCTGTTCCCGCAGCTCGAATACGCGCGGCTGCTGCGGTCGTGGGCGGGGCTGTGCGACCTCTCGCCGGACTACAGCCCGATCCTCGGCAAAACCGAGGTTGACAACTTCCACATCAGCGCCGGCTGGGGGACGTACGGGTTCAAGGCGGCGCCGATCGTCGGCAAGACGATGGCCGAGCTCGTGCACAGCGGCCGCACGCCTGAATTGATTGCGCCGTTCGCGCTCGAGCGCTTCTACGAGGACAAACTCGTCTCCGAGCTGGCGGCCGCCGCCGTCAGCCATTGATGACACCAGTGTCGACGGATCCGGCCCGCGGGGCCGACCATACCGCGCGGCTGCTCATCTCCTGTCCGGACGGTCCGGGCATCGTCTCCGCCGTGTCGAGCTTCCTGTTCGAGCGTGGCGCCAACATCGTCACCTCCGACCAGTACTCGACGCATCCGGAGCAGGGCACGTTCTTCATGCGGACCGCGTTCTATCTGCCGGCGCTCGAGGCCTCCGATGGCCGGCGGGAGTTCACGGATGCTTTCTCGGCGCTTGCCGAGCGCTTCGGGATGAACTGGCGCATCGCCTACGCGCACGAGCGCAAGCGCGTCGCGCTGATGGCCTCACGTGAGGATCACTGCCTGCTTGATCTGCTCTGGCGCCACCGTCGCGGCGAGCTCGAGATGGACGTCGTCGGCGTCGTCTCCAACCACGAGCTGTACCGCGACGAGGTCGAGGCGCTCGGCGTCCCGTACCACCACGTGCCGGTCACGCGTGACACGAAGCCGGAGGCCGAGGCTCGCGGGCTTGAGCTCGTCGCCGGTCAGGTCGACCTCGTCGTGCTCGCCCGCTACATGCAGATCCTCAGCCCGCAGTTCCTCGAACGCGTCGGCTGTCCGGTGCTCAACATCCACCACTCGTTTCTCCCGGCGTTTGCCGGCGCCGATCCGTACCGCCGCGCCTACGAGCGGGGCGTCAAGCTGATCGGGGCGACTGCCCACTACGTGACCGAGGAGCTCGACGCCGGTCCGATCATCGACCAGGACGTGGCCCGGGTCGGCCACGGTTACACGGTCGAGGATCTCGTGCGGGTCGGGCGTGACCTGGAGCGGGTCGTGCTCGCCCGAGCGGTCCACAGTCACCTCGACGATCGGGTTCTCGTCCACGAGAACCGCACGATCGTTCTGTCACGACACTAGAGTCAAGGGCAATGACCTACTGCCTCGCGATGCGCCTTCACGAAGGACTCGTGTTCCTCTCCGACACCCGCACGAATGCCGGCGTCGACAACATCGGCACCTATCGAAAGCAACATGTGATCAGTCCCGGACCCGACCGCGTGTTCGTGATCGAGTCGGCCGGCAACCTCGCAACGACGCAGGAGGTCCTCGACCGGATCCGGCGGGACCTGGCGACCGACGGCTTTGGGGAGGGCCTCGCCACGGCCAAGTATTTGTTCGAGGCTGCGCTCTACCTGGGGCGGGTGAGCCGTCAGGTGGCGGCAGAACACGCGGATGCGATGCCGGGGATCGATGCGACCGCCACCTTCATCCTCGGTGGACAGATCGCGGGCGAGGATCCCGACATCCTGCTCGTCTATCCCGAGGGCAACTACATCCGAGCCTCCGATGAGCTGCCGTTCCTGCAGATCGGTGAGGCGAAGTACGGCAAGTTCCTGCTTGAGATGGCGGCCACCCTGGATGTGGATGCGGCGACGGCCACGAAGATCGCGCTCGGATCGATGATGAGCACGGCCCGCGCCAACCTGTCCGTAGGTCCGCCGTACGACCTGGGGCTCTACTCCCGGGATGCTTTTGCGATCGAGGAGTTCCGGATCGAGGCCGACTCGCCGGTGCTGGTCAATCTCCAGAAGACCTGGGAACAGCAGTTGCGCGCGAGCTTCGCGCAGTTGCCGAGCCTCACGCGTGCCGACCTCGAGGCTGCGGAGAGCGGTCCGTAACCGCCCCGCCGCCCCGCCGCCGCGCGGTCAGAAGTCCGCGTCCTCGGCGGCCTCGGCCTCGACGTCGCGCTCGGTGAACGCCTCTCCGGCGAACGCGACGTCGGCCGCTGCTCGGTACACCTCGACCCACGGCGTGTCGAACCACCGCAGCCCGAGCGGGAGGATCGCGTCCATGTAGAGCCGGATCACCGGCAGCCGCACCACCCAGTCGCGGAGCCGTGTGTCGTACCAGACCGTCGGGGACCCGGTCGGCGGCTCGAACCGGCGCCGGCGGGTCTCGCAGCGGGGACAGTCGCCACCGCGCGTGTCGCGCCTGTACGAGCCGGTGATCGACTCGTCGGCAAGATGAACGGGCACGGATACGCCGCCGCACGTCGTGCAGCTCCACCAGCGAAGGGGCACGTTGTCAAGCCCCACTGGCGCGGATCCATCCCGAAGCGGTTCACCTGATCCACTAGTCATCCCGGTTCCGGGTGCGTAAATACCCGCCGGAACCGAGGACCAATCACATTTGTTACTGACCGGTGTTGCGCAACTCGGAGCGGACGCCGGCAGCTCGCCGGGCGAGCTCGAGCGCCTCCGCTCGGCGCTCGTCGTCGGGGTGGGGCTGGAGATTGATGACCACCAGCCCGGCCGCCGCCTGGCACGCCGCCTCGGCGAACAGCAGACCGGCGTGTGCATCCCCAAGCAGGTGACGTGAGCCGAGACTCGCGGCCTCCTGGGCGAGCGCGGTCACCTCGGCAGCAGCTCGGGCGACGGCGAGCGGCGCGTCGGCGGCATCGGACAGCGCGGCGTCGAGGAGACCCGCCCGTTCGGGGTCGTCGGCGGGCAGCCGCAGCGCCGTCAGCACCGGCTCGTAGCTCCGCAACTCCCGATCGCCGAGCTCGAGGGCGAGCGCGCGCAGCTCCAGCGCCCGTGTGCCGATCTCCTCGAGCCGCTCGTGGGCCGGCCCGAGCTCTGAGCGCTTCTGGCCGAAGGCGGCCGCCATTTCGACGAGCGCCGCCCCGAGGGCACATGCCCATGCCGCAGAGCTCCCCCCGCCGGGGGCGGGGGTGCGTGCTGCGACTGCGTCGAGGAGGTCCGCCAGCCGGCGGTCGGCCGCCGCGCTCAGGAGGGGACCGGCTCCGCGATCGCTGGCGTGTACGCGGGCTGCTCGGCGACCGGCCGCACGTCGACCGCGACGACCTTGTACTCCGGGCAGCTCGTGTTGACGTCCGCCGAGGACCCGACGAGCAGGTTCGTCCGCACCTCGGGGAAGTGGAACGCCGTGAAGACGTGGCCGGGCTCGATCCGCTCGGTCACGCGCGCCTCGGTCTCGATCCGGCCGACGCGGCTGCGCACCGACACCCGCTGGCCGTCAGTGATCCAGAGGCGATCGGCGTCATCGGGATGAATCTCGAGCCAGTCGCGATCGACAAGCTCGAGGTTCCGGGTGCGCCGGGTCATCGTGCCGGCGTTGTAATGCTCGAGCCGGCGGCCGGTGACGAGGATGAGCGGGAACTGGTCATCCGCTGCGTCGCCGGGCTGCTTGTACGGGATCGGGGCGAAGTGGCCGAGACCGTTCGCGGTCTCGAAGTGCTCCTCGTAGAGGATCGGGGAGTCGGTTCCGTCGGGCGCGACCGGCCACTGCAGCCCGCGGCGGCCGATGCGCTCATGGCTGACGCCGGCGTACGTCGGGGTCAGCGCCGCGATCTCGTCCATCGTGTCCGACGGCGTCGCCCAGCCCATGTCGTGGCCGAGCGCCTTGGAGATCGTGGTGATGATCTCGAAGTCGGTCTTCGCGTCGCCGGGCGGATCGATCGCCGGCGCGACGAGCTGGAAGCGGCGCTCGGCGTTGATGAACGTCCCCGCCTTCTCCAGGAACGCCGAGGCGGGCAGCACGACGTCGGCGTACTTGGTCGTCTCGTTCTCGAAGATCTCTTGGCAGACCATGAACTCGAGCGACTCGAGCGCGTGGATGACATGGGTCGTGTTGGGGTCGGTCTGGGCGACGTCCTCGCCGAAGATCCACATCGCCTTGAGGCGTCCGTCGACCGCCGCGTCGAACATCTGCGGGATCGTGTAGCCCTTTTCCCGCGAGAGGGAGACGCCCCATGCGTCTTCGAAGCCGCGTGCGGTCGGCTCGTCGCCAACGGACCGGTAGGCGGTGTACGTATCCGGCAGCGCGCCCATGTCGGAGGAGCCCTGGACGTTGTTCTGCCCGCGCAGCGGGAGCAGCGCAGACCCGGGCCGCCCGACCTTGCCGGTCATCAGCGCGAGGTTGCAGATGAGGCGCACGACCTCGGAGCCGTAGCGGTGCTCGGTGACCCCGAGGCCCCACAGGATCGACGCGTCGGCGGCTTCGGCGTAAATATGCGCGGCCGCCTCGATGTCGGCGGCGGGAATCCCGGTGATGTCCTCGACGGCCTCAGGGCTGTACTGGGCCAGCAGCGCCTCGACCTCGTCGTAGCCCTCGGTCCGCGCGTCGATGAATGCGGCATCGACGAACCCGTCCCGGGCGACGACGTGGGCGAGCCCGAGCATGACCGCGGCGTTCGTGCCCGGCCGCGGCGAGAGATGGAGCACGGCGTAGTCGGAGAGCTCGATCCGGCGGGGATCGATCGTCACGAGCTTCAGCCCCCGCAGCGTCGCCTGCTTGATCCGCGCGCCGACGACGGGGTGGCCCTCCGTGGGGTTCGCGCCGATGATGATCGCTGCGTTCGAGGCATCGATGTCGTCGAACGAGCCGGTGGCGCCCGAGAGACCGAGCGACTTGCGCAGGGCCCAGGAGGTCGGCGAGTGGCAGACGCGTGAGCAGTTGTCGATGTTGTTCGTACCGATCGCGGCCCGGATCAGGCGGGAGAGCGCGTAGCAGTCCTCGTTCGTCGCGCGGGAGGACGCGAGGCCGGCGATTGCGTCCGGGCCGTACGCACCCTTGATCCGACCGAACTCCGAGACGATCCGCGTGATCGCCTCCTCCCAGGTGGCAGGCTCCAGGTCGCCGTTCGCGTCCCGGATGAGTGGCGTCGTCAGCCGCTCCCGGGACCGGGAGAACTGGTGCGCGAAGCGGCCCTTCAGGCATGTGTGGCCCTTGTTGGCCGGTCCATCCTGCGCCGCGGTGATCGACACCACGCGCCCGTCGTGCGCGTGCGCTTCGAGGCGGCATCCCACCCCGCAGTAGCCGCAGGTCGTGGTCACTTCGGTGTCGAACCGCTCGGTCATTTCACTCTCCTCGATCCTCGTCGAGCCTCAGCAAGGTGATCTCGATGATCGCATCCGTCGGGCAGGTGTCGGCGCATGCACCGCACGACACACAGGTCGATTTGCGAAAGCCTGCGTCGAGACCTGCTGTCACGTTAGCGCTGAAACCCCGCCCTGTGGCGGTGAGCGCAAATGCGCCCTGCACTTCGTCGCACGCGCGCACGCACCGCCCGCAAGAGATGCAGAGCTCGTGTTGAAACGCGAGATACGGGTGGCGGTCGTCGTGGCGATAGTCGTGCTGGACGCCGGTCCAGCGGAGTGTTCGGCCGTTGCCGTTCGGTGTTGTGACGCCGAGCTCGCTCGCGACGACCGCCAGCTCGGTATGCGGGGCCGGCGGCTCGGGCAGCTCCGAGAGCACGAGCTCGACGATCGCCGCGGCGACGCGCCGGGCGGTCGGATCCTGGGTGTCGATCCGCATGCCGTCGCGGCACGGCGTCGTGCACGCCGGGATCGGACCCGGTGCTCCCTCGGCGCCGACGAGGCACACCCGGCACGCCCCGAACGCCGCCTGGCGCGGGTCGTAACAGAGCGTCGGCACGTCCTGGCCGAGTCCGTGGATCGCCTCGAGCACGGTGCTGTTCGGCGGCACTTCGATCGTGTGGTTATCGATCGTGACCTGCATGCGTCAGGCGAGTCCCAGTTCGTCGGGGAAGTGCGCGATGAGGCTGCGGATCGGCGCCGGCAGGCCGCTGCCGTGCGCGCACAGGCTGCCGAGCTCCAGGGCTTCGAGCAGCTGCTCGAGCTTCTCGCTGGAGATGGGTTGGTCGGACGCGAACATCTCGTGCGCCCGCTTGAGGCCGATCCGGCAGGGGAAGCACTTGCCGCAGCTCTCGTGGGCGCCGAACCGGAGCAGGTGTGTGGCCAGCGCGCGCATGTTGGTCCGCTCGTCGAAGGCGACGATGCCTCCATGGCCGAGCATGCAGCCCTCCTCGGCGAGTGCCGTGAAGTCGAACAGCGTGTCGAGTCGCGAGGCAGGGAGGATCCCGCCCAGCGGACCGCCGATCTGGAGTGCCTTCAGCTCGTGGCCGTCGACGATGCCGCCGGCGACGTCCTCACACAGCTCGCGCATCGTCATGCCGAAGCGCACCTCGTACACGCCGGGCCGCCGGAAGCGCTCGTTGAAGCAGACGAGCTTGGTGCCGGGCGTCGCGTCCGGGCTGAGGTCACGGTACGCCGTCGCCCCGTTGGCGGCGACGAACGGGATGTTCGCCAGCGTTTCGGTGTTGTTGACGACCGTCGGCATCCCGTACAGGCCGCGCACCGCCGGGAACGGCGGGCGCGCGGACACGACTGCCCGGCGGCCCTCGATGCACGCGAGCAGCGACGTCTCCTCGCCGACGACGTAGGAGCCGGCGCCCTCGATCACGGTCACGTCGAAGCTGAAGCCGCTGCCCTGGATGTTCTCCCCGAGCCACCCGGCGTCGCGCGCTGCGGCGGCGGCGGCGTCAAGGATCGGCTTGGAGTTCGGGTACTCGGAGCGCGTGAGCAGGAAGCCGTGGTCGGCGCCGACGGCGTAGGCCGCGAGCGCCATCCCCTCGAACACGCGCGCCGGCGCTCGCTCCATCAGGTACTTGTCGATGTACGAGCCGGGGTCGCCCTCGTCGCCGTTGGCGACGATGAACTTGTGCTCGCCGACGGCGTCGCGGGTGAACTGCCACTTGGTCCCGGCCGGGAACCCTGCGCCGCCACGACCGCGGACGCCCGCCTCCTTGACCTCCTCGAGCAGCTCCTCCGGCGTGAGCTCCTTCAGTGCGTGTCCGAGCCCGGACCAGTCCCCGTCCCGGATCAGCACCGGCTCGTCGAAGATGCTCTGCCATTCCGGCTCGGGGGCGGCCTGGGCGCCGTTGTTCCGGACGCGGTCGATCACGTCCGCACCGGCGTCGATCACGTCGCCGTCGCGGACCGCGGGCGAGGAGTGGCAGAAGCCGAGGCAGATCGTCTCGGCGAGCGAGAACTCGCCATCCTCGGAGCGCTCGCCGAGGCTCATGCCCGTCGCCTGGGTGAGCTCGGTGACGTGCTGATCGCCGGTCGTCGCGAAGCAGGCCGTCCCGGTGCAGACACGCACGTGACGCTTGCCGCGGGGCTGGATCAGGTCGTCGTAGAACGTCGAGACGCCGTACACCGACGCCTCGGGCAGGCCGGACTCCGCGGCGGCCCGGCGGCGGTCCTCGTCGGTGATCTCGCCGTGGTCGTCGACCGCCGCCTTGAGGACCTCGAGCGCGGTCGGCGCATCGACGCTGTGGTGTCGGCGGACGAGTTCGACGAGGTTGCGAGACACGGGTCAGCGGAGTATGGCGGGAGCCAGGTTTTTGTACAAGTTTGTCCGCAACGTTCCCGCCACCTTGGGGGGTGGTTCCGAGCGCAGTTGCGCCGGGCGCAACGCGGGCTCGATTCCGGCCAGTGAGCCGGTGAGAAACACCTCGTTTGCGGTGGTCAGTTCGGTGACATCGATCGCGCGGATCTCGGTGTCGACGCCGAGCGCTTTGGCGAGCTGGAGCACGTGCTCGCGGGTCACGCCGGGGAGGATCCGGCCGTCGGTGGGCGGGGTCACGAGGGTGCCGGTCTGCGGTCACGACGAAGACGTTGGCGCGGGGCGTTTCCAGGACCGCGCCGTCGAGATCGCAGATGAGCGGATGGGGCGTCGTTCCGAGGGCGTCGAGCAGGCGCCGGTCGATCCACTTGTGGGCGCCGAGACCGCCGGGGACGACGACCGGATGGAGCTCTGGCGGCTCTCGGCGAACCGGGACGCCCGAGACCTCGAGATCGATTCGCGCGGTGCCGCCGTTGGTGTCCGGTCTGGCGTTGACGCGCACGCGTACGCGCGCGCGAGCGGCGTGGGCGGCGGCGACGGCGCGGAGTCGCGGGGCGAGCTCGGACGGGAGCTCCTGGGCGTACAGCTCGATCGATGCTGTGGGCCAGCCGGGCGAGGTGTTCGTCGAGCGCGATCGGGCGTCCGTGCTCGACGAGCAGCGTTTCGAACACGCCGGCCGCGGGGTCGGGGCGGGGGATCGGCCGGGGTGCGTGCCGGGGCGGGATGAGCACGCTCCCGGGTCGGCGCTCGCGGCGCTCGCGGCGGTCCGGCGGTGGTCGTCGTCGTGCGCGACGCTGGCTCCGATCGCGTCGAGCAGCGGCGTCGCCTTCGTCAGGCACTCCGCGGCTTCGGCGGCCGGGTCGGAGTCGGCGACGATCCCGCCGCCGACGCCGAGCCAGGCGCGTTCGTGGTCGGCGGCGAACTCGAACGTGCGGATGGCCACATTGAGTTCGAGGCCCGCGAGCGGGCTCGCGAACCCGATCGCTCCCGTGTAGACGTGGCGGCTCGTGCTCTCAAGCTCGGAGATCACGTTCAGCGCCGCGACCTTCGGCGCGCCGGTCACCGAGCCCGGTGGGAACGCGGCGCGAACGAGGGCGGCGTTGTCGGCGCCGGGCGCCAGCCTGCCGCTCACCTCGGAGACGAGGTGCCACACGCCGGTGTGGGCGCGGGGGTCGGCGATCACGTCCGCCGTGACCGTTCCCGGGCGGCACACGCGACCGAGGTCGTTGCGCACGAGGTCGACGATCATCACATTCTCGGCCCGGTCCTTGGCGGAGGTGCGCAGCGTCTCCCGCGCGCGCGCCGCGGCGTGGGGGTCGGCCGGCTTGCGGATCGTGCCCTTGATCGGGGCGCTGCGGACGTGGTCGCCGCGGCGTTCCAGGAACAGCTCGGGGGAGAGGCTGGCGACCGCGCCCCACGGCCCTTTGAGATAGGCCGCGCGGTCGGGGCGGAGCGCCTCGACACCGGCGAGGAACACATCGAGCGGGTCGCCGTCGATCCGCGAATCAAGTCGCACGCAGACGTTCGCCTGAAACAGGTCTCCGGCGTGGATCCGCCGCCGGCACGCCTCGACGGCGCGCTCGTGGCCGCGCGGGCCGGGCGTGCTGCGCCACGGATCCGTGCTGAACGGCCGCGGCCCGGCGGCGCTTGCGGCGCGGCGGCCCGCGTGGTCAGCTCGGCGAGGCGCGCATGCAGGCGCGGGGCGGCGTCGTCATTCCACAGCGCCTCGAACCACCACTGCCCGTCCGGGTCGCGGCGCAGAACGTGGTCGTAGAACGCCAGCGCGAAGTCCGGCAGGGAGGTGGGCGTCGGCGCACCGGCGGACACCGGCTCAAGCCGGCGACCGAGTCCGTAGCCGAGATAGCCGACCCAGCCGCCCCCGACTGCGACCGGGTGGGCTGGCGTCGGGTTGGCGGGACGCGGGTGCTCGTCCAGCAACGGGTGCTCGTCCAGCAACGGGTGCTCGTCCAGCAACGGGTGCTCGTCCAGGAGGACGAACGGGTCGTCGGCGTCCGTGGCGACGCGGGTCGGAGCGGAGCCAATCACCGCGCCGCCCCCGGCCCACCGCCCGATCAGCGCGAACGGACGTGGGTCATCGCGAACGAGGCGCGCGACCTCGCTCTCAGAGAGGTCCCAGTCGAGCCGGGTCCGCTTGACGGTATGCGCGCGTCGCTGCCATCATCGTGCGCTATGGGCAACACATTTGCGTCATAGGCAAAGAGAGGATATGTGATGGGTGAGCCGCTGCCAACCTCAGTTCCGGTGCTCGTGATCGGTGCGGGAGTGCACGGGCTCTCGACAGCGTGGCACGTCGCGGGGCGCGGTGGCCAGGTTATGGTCGTGGACAAGATGGGCGTTGGCTCCGGGGCGTCGGGCATCGCCTGCGGCGTCATCCGCAACAACTACTTCCAGCCCGCGATGCAGGAGCTGATGGCGGCGTGCGTCGAGGTGTGGGAGTCCGATCCCGAGGCGCTCCACTATCACCCGACCGGCTACATCGCGCTCGGTCCGCCGTCGCAGGAGAGCGACCTGATCGAGGTGTTTGAGCGTCAGCAGCGGATCGGCTACCCGTCGGAGCTGATCGTCGGGGTGGACGAGGTGGCCGCGCACATGCGCTCGCTCTATCACGACTGGCGAGCGCCGGGCCTCACCGTGTGTCTCCACGAGCGCGCGGGTGGCTACGCGTTCAACCGTGAGTCGATGTTCGGCCTCGCCGACAAGGCCCGGGCGGCCGGCGCCGACATCCGGACGGGCGTCGAGGTCACCGGGTTTGTGTTCGACGGCTCCGGTGCGGTCACGTCCGTGCAGACCTCCGCCGGCGAGATCGCGGTTGAGCAGGTCGTCGTCGCGGTCGGGCCCTGGATCGCGTCGCTATGGGAGATGCTCGGATTGCCTGACCGCCTCGACGTTCGGCAGCCGGACGGGACGGTGCAACGCGATCTGCCGATGTGGACCTACTGGTACTTGCAGGAGGGTGAGCTCGAGATCGATCCGGCGAGCTTCGTCACCTCGTCCGGCGCGATGTCGCCGGTCCTCCACGTCGACTCCGATCAGCCGCTCAGCAACGACGACGGCCGGCTCATCACCGACGAGGCCTGGGGCGTCTACTTCAAGCCCGACCGCGAGTCGATTCAGGGCGGCGCCCAGCCACTCGTCGTCGGCGCGGACTTCACCGTCGACCCCTATCCGAGCGGCACCGTCGACCCAGGTTTCGCCGACATGTGGTCGGCGGCACTGTCGCACTGCCTGACCCGCTTCGAGGGCGGCCGCAAGTACTACCGCCACGTGCGCTCGGGCGGCGTCGGCGCCTTCACCGTCGACAACTTCCCGGTGCTCGACTACATGCGCCCGAACGTGTTCGTCGCCGCCGACTCCAACCACGGCTACAAGATGATCGCCGTCGGCCGCGAGATCGCCCGGATCCTCGCCGGCGAGCACTCGACGCTCCTGCGCCCGTTTACCTACGAGCGGTTCGCGACCGGCGAGCTGCACCCGGTCTCGCACAGCCCCTACCCCTGGAGCTGAGCGCCGGCGAGACCTCCGGCCCGGCGATGAATCCGGATTCAGCCGTCCGGAGGTGGCGAACTGAATCACGGATTCATGCCCCGGCTCGGGCCGGGCCGCCGACGGCGCGGCTGATCGCGGCGGCTGCGGCGAGCAGCGGCGGCCGGACGGCGCGGCGGCGGGCGGTGGTCAGCCGTGAGTCGGGTCCCTGGAGGCCGACGATCGCGACGAGCGCGCCGGCGCGGCCGAACACGGGCGCGGCGAGCGCGGCGAGGTCCGGTTCGCGTTCGCCGACGGCCTCGGCGTAGCCGCGCTCCCGCACGGCGTGCGAGCTCGCGCCCGAGCACCGCCGGGTCGGTGATCGTCCGGTCGGTGTAGCGCACCAGTTCGCCGGCGCCGGCGACCGGGTCGTCGTCGAACGGGAACGCAAACGCGAGCATCACCTTGCCGGCTGCGGTCGCGTGGGCGATGCTTGGACGCCCGAGCCGAGCGACGCTGGAGACGCTCGAGGCCGACGGGACGAAGTCCACCGTGACGGCGGCGTGCTCGCCGGGCACGGACAGGGTCGCGGTCTCGCCGGTGACCGCGACAAGCTCTTCAAGCGACGGGCGCGCGAGCTCGCGGATGTCCAGCCGGGCGAGCGCGCGGTCGGCGAGCGCGACGAGCTTGAGCCCGAGGCGGTACGGCCCGCGCGGGTCACGGGCGACATAGCCGTCGCGCTCGAGCGTCGCGAGCAGGCGCGACGCGGTGCTGGCGTTGACGCCGATCCGCCGGGCGAGCTCGGAGACGCCGAGGTCGGTGTCGCTCGCGGCGAGCTCATCGAGCAACGCGAGCGCACGCGCGACGGAGCCGACGGGACGAGCGGGTGGCGCGGGCACGTGCGCGGTCGGGTCAGTGGCGCGCGGCCTGGGCGCGGCTCGAGCGCGGGCCCTTGCGGCCGCTGCCGCCGCTGATCCGAGCCGGATTGATCGGGTCGAGCGAGCGCATCACGTGGACGTCATGTGCCTCCGGCGCGAACAGGTCACGGGAGTAGGCGACAGGGTCACCGCTCCCGGCGTAGATGACCTCCTCCAGCTCGAGGGCCGCGGTCGTCCGGCCCAGCTGCAGCGCCTTGCCGACCTGCTCGCGTGGCGTAACGAGACACGCCATCACGCGCGTGCGTGCGAAGCCGATCGGCATCTTGAGATCGAGCAGGACGTCGAGGACCATCTTGCCCGCCTCGAGCTTGCGCGTCAGGACGCGCGTGTCCGGGAGGGTGATCGATGGGTGCACGATGTCGAACATCACCGCCGCGGGCGTGCCGTCGGCGGTCAGGACGCGGAAGAAGGTGGGGACGACCGTCGTGGGATCGAGCTCGAGCAGCTCGCCGACCTCGGGTCCGACGGCCCGCGCCTCGATTCGCAGATCCGTCGCGCGCAGCGTGACTCCGCGCCGCCGCGCCAGCGATGAGTACGGCTCGAGCCGCTCCAGCCGCTCGTCAAGTTGATGGGGGACCGCGACGCGGCCGACGAACGTGCCGCTGCCCTGACGACGGACGATCTCGCCCGTGTCCTCAAGCCGCTGGAGCGCGGTCCGCAGGGTGCCACGGGAGATGCCGAGCATCTTGGCGACGTCGTGCTCGGGCGGGAGCCGGTCACCCGTGCGATAACGGCCGGGCGACAGCCAATTGCGCAGCGCCTCCTCGGCGCTGTCGACAAGTGACGGTCGCCCACCACCATTGCCGTTGTCCTGCCGGCTGGTTATGTGCGCCTCTCCTGCGCGGGCCCCTCGGCGTTCATCGCCCCGGCATTCTGTCAGCCCCGGCGGTCCGTCAGAACAACCCGACGGTTCTGCCTTCGGCGTCGATGTCGACGTTGAGCGCCGCGGGGCTCTTGCCGAGGCCCGGCATCTGCTGGATGTCGCCGCACAGCGGCACGAGCCAGCCCGCGCCGGTGTACGCCCGCAGGTCTCGGACCTGGAGTGTGAAGTCCTTCGGCGCGTTCAGCATCGTCGGATCCGCCGACAGCGACAGGTGGGTCTTCGCCATGCAGATCGGGAGCGATCCAAGACCGTCGGCCTCGAACTGGCTGATGCGCGCCTCGGCCGCCGGATAGAGGAACACGTCCTTTGCCTTGTACACGCGCTTGGCGACCGCCTCGATCTTCGACTTGATCGAGTCGGCGTCGTCGTACATGAAGCCGAAGCTGTTCGGCTGCTCGCACGCCTCGGCGACGGCTTCAGCGAGCGTTGAGGCGCCCTGGCCACCGCGCTCGAAGCCCTCGTTGATCTCGGAGGCGAACGCGCCGGCGTCGATCGCGAGCTTGCGGACGAGCTCGAGCTCCTCGTCGGTGTCGCCGGGCCGGCGGTTGACCGCCACGACGCACGGGAGACCGAACTCGTTGACGATCCCGAGATGCCGGCGGAGGTTCGCCGCCCCGTCCTCGATCGACTGCAGGGCGGCGGCGCGGTCGACCCGCGGATCGTCCTCGATGCCACCGTGGTGCTTGAGCGCGCGGACGGTCGCGACGAGCACGACTGCGCTCGGGCGGAGCTTGCCGACCCGGCAGACGATGTCGAAGAACTTCTCCATCCCCATGTCGGAGCCGAAGCCAGACTCGGTGATCACGTAGTCGCCGAGCTTGAGGCCGATGAGGTCCGCGACGAGCGACGAGTTTCCGTGCGCGATGTTGGCGAACGGGCCGGCGTGCATGAGGCACGGCTGGCGCTCGAGGGTCTGGATGAGGTTCGGCTTGAGCGCCTCTTTGAGCAGCACCGTCATCGCGCCGGCGGCGCCGAGATCCTCGGCGGTCACCGGCTTGCCGCCGTCATAGGAGTGGGCGACGGTGATCGCCCCGAGGCGTCGGCGCAGGTCATGGAGATCGCGGGAGACGGCGAGGATCGCCATCACCTCGCTCGCCGCGGTGATGTCAAACGCGGACTCGCGCGGGTAGCCGTTCGCGCGGCCGCCAAGACCGAGAACGATCTGACGCAGGGCGCGGTCGTTCATGTCCACCGCCCGGCGCCACCCGATCCGCAGAGCATCGATGTGATGCGGGTTGCCGTGGAGGATCGAGGCGTCGAGGAGGGCGGCGAGCAGGTTGTTCGCGGCGCCGATGGCGTGGATGTCGCCGGTGAAGTGGAGGTTGAGGTCCTCCATCGGCACGACCTGGGTCAGACCGCCGCCGGCGGCGCCGCCCTTGATGCCGAACACCGGGCCGAGCGATGGCTCACGGAGGCACAGGACGGGGTTCTTGCCGATCGTCCCGAGGCCCTGGGTGAGACCGACGGCAGTCGTCGTCTTACCCTCGCCGGCCTTCGTTGGGGTGATGCCGGAAACGCAGACCAGCTTGCCGTCCGGGACCGAGGACATCCGGTCGATCGAAGACAGGGAAACCTTCGCCTTATAGCGGCCGTAGGGCTCGACCTCGTCAGGCCGCAGCCCAGCGCGCTCAGCGATCTGATCGATCAGCTGTAGCTCGGCTTCCTGGGCAATCTCAAGACTGCTCTTCATGTCCTCTCCTCTTTGACGGTGCCCCCGCGTGTGCCGGGAGAGGACTCTAGACAAATAGGTACAACGGATCAAGACCGGCGGGCTCGGTCATTCACGATCCGACGGCTACCGCCGGGGCGGCCGGGCGCGGCGCGCTGCTCGATCAGCTCGAGCTTGGCGAGCAGGTTCTCGGCCATGCGCAGCGACGCGGCGTCGATCAGCCGGCC
Organism: uncultured Solirubrobacterales bacterium; assembly: GCA_963779695.1. GTDB lineage: Bacteria > Actinomycetota > Thermoleophilia > Solirubrobacterales > Solirubrobacteraceae > Palsa-465. The sequence continues at coordinate 40,555 of CAVZZH010000029.1, read as the reverse complement.
GTCAAGCGACACGGCGCCCTTGCCGTCGCGGGCGGCCTCACGCATGGCGTCCATGATCCGATGGGTGCGCTCGATGAGGTGCGGCTGGGGAGTGAAGACCTCGTTGGCGAGCTCGATCTGCGAGGGATGGATCGCCCACTTGCCCTCGTAGCCGAGGACGGCGGCGCGGCGGGCGGCCTGGACGTAGCCCGCCGGGTCGGTGAAATCGCCGAACGGCCCGTCGACCGGTCGCAGCCCATGGGCACGCGCGCAGACGGCGATGCGAGACAGCGGATAGTGCCACTGGTCGCCGAGATCGGGACCGATCGAGTAGTTCGGATCGATGCCGCCGATCGACGTCGTGTGGCTCTGAATCGATGCGGCGTAGTCGGCAACGCCAAACACCATCGCCTCCATCCGCTCCGGACAGGACGCGGCGATCTCGTCGACGTTGACCATGCCGATCGCCGTCTCGATCAGGACGGCGATCCCGAGCCGCCGCTCGAGGCCCACCGCGTCCTCGATCTGGGTGAGCAGCGTCGCCACCAGGTGGACGTCTCCCGCGCACGAGACCTTCGGGATGAGCACCGTGTCGACGTGGGCGCCCGCCTGCTCGACCACGTCGACGATGTCGCGGTAGCAGTAGTGGGTGTCGAGGCCGTTGATCCGCACTGAGACCGAGCAGCGCGAGAAGTCCTGCTCGCCCAGGGCGTCGATGATGTTGCGGCGCGCCTGGTCCTTGTCGTCCGGCGCGACGGCGTCCTCGAGGTCGAGCATCAGGATGTCGGCGCCGAGCATCGGCGCCTTCTCAAGCATCCGGACGTTGCTGCCGGGCACGGCGAGCTCTGAGCGATGGAGGCGGGGCGTGGTCGTCATGTCCGGGCAATACAGCAGCACGCGACCGGCGCAGCAAGCGTTATTAGGCAAAGACTCATGGCGTGTCGGGCGCGGTCAATACATAGAGGTAACTCGTGGTCCCGCGCAAAATTCTTAGCTTGTGGGCGTGGCGGCCGTGCGGCACGCTCGCGCCATGACCACACGTGACGCGATCCCCGCCACCATCGATCCGCCGACTCGCCTGCTGTGCGGCCCCGGGCCCAGCAACCCTGACCCGCGCGTGCTCGAGGCGATGGGCCGGCCCCTGCTCGGCCACCTCGATCCCGACATGCACGAGGTGCTGCTGGAGGTCGTCGAGCTGCTGCGCGGCGTCTGGCGCGCCGGCGATGACGACCTGGTGTTCGCGCTGTCGGCGACCGGCACCTCCGCGATGGAGGCGGGCATCGTCAACCTCGTCGCTCCCGGGGAGACGGTGATCGTCGGGAGCTGCGGCTTCTTCGGACAGAGGCTCGTCGAGATTGCCCGCCGCCATGGCGCAGACGTCGTCGAGGTGAGTGCCGAGTGGGGGACCGCGGTACCGAACGAGCGGCTGCTCGAGGCGCTCGACGAGCACCCGGAGGCACGCCTGCTGGCGGTCGTCCATGCCGAGACATCGACCGGCGTCGAGCATCCGCTCGCGCAGCTCGGTGCCGCGCTCGCCGGTCGCGACGTGCTGCTGATGGCCGACTGCGTGACCTCGCTGGGCGGGATCGAACTCGACTTTTCGGAGTGGGGGATCGACTACGCGTACTCGTGCACCCAGAAATGCCTCGCCGGCCCGCCCGGGATGGCGCCGGTGGCGCTCTCGCCGCGCGCGCAGCGGCGGCTCGCCGACCGTGACCACGCCGTCCCGTTCTCGCTCGACCTCGCGCTGCTGCGCGACTACTGGGTGACCCGCCCCGCGGCGTACCACCACACCGCCCCGATTCTCAACATCTATGCCCTCCACGAGGCCTTGCGGCTCGTCCTCCTCGAGGGGCTGGGGGCCCGGTGGCGCCGGCACTGCCAGGCCGGGCGCTACCTCCAGCACGGCATCTCCGGGCTGGGCCTCGAGCTGCTCGCCGAGCCGTGGCGGCAGCTCGCGCCGCTCACCGCCGTCCGGGTGCCGGACGGCATCGACCGGCTCCATGTGCAGAACGTCTTGCGGGTCGAGCACGGAATCGAGATCGGGGGAAGCCTCGGTCCGGGCTCGCCGAACATCTGGCGGATCGGGCTGATGGGGCCGAACGCGACCGAGCCGATCGCCGAGGCCGTGCTGGGGGCACTTGAGGACGTGCTCGTCGCGCGGCCGGAGCTCGTGCCGGCCTAAGCGAGTTCGGCCCGGTTTGGGATCTGGGGCCGCGCGGGTCGCCGGGCTAACCCGCGAGCGCGCGCCGCGCCGCCTGGGAGTGGACGAACTCCACGAACCGGGCGGCGCCCTCGTCGTCGGGGCCGACGGCGGCGCGGACGACGAACCAGGAGCGCTGGGGGAGGCCGCCACGGACGCTGATCAGGCCGAGCAGACCGTGCTCGAGTTCGAGCTCGATGCTGACGCGAGGGATCAACGCGATGCCGAGTCCCACGCGGGCCGCCTGCTTGGTCGCGCCGTTCGAGCCAAGCGTCAGGATCTCCGGGTCCAGCCCATTGGCGGCGAGGTACTCCTCGCACAGGACGCGGGTGCCCGATCCGGGCTCGCGCAGCAGCCAGGGCCGCGTGCCGAGCTCCTCCGGCGCCACCCAACGTCGTCGGACGAGCGGGTCATCGGCGGCGCTGACGAGCACGATCTCGTTCGGTGCGAAGGGTTCGCCGATCAGCCGTGAGTCCGCCGGCACCCGGCCGGCGATGGCGACGTCGACCTCATGGTCGGCGAGCCGCCGGAACACCGAATCCCGGTTGCCGACGTCGAGACTGACGTCAAGCTCCGGGTGGTGGCTGCGGAAGGCCTGGATGAGCAGCGGGGCCATGTGCTCGCCGGCCGAGGTGACTGCGCTCACGCGCAGTGTCCGGCGGCGACCGTCGCCGGCGGCCTCGACGGCGGCCCGGCGGCCGCGTTCCAGCAGGCCGATGACATCGCTCGCGTACGGCATGTAGGCGCGGCCGGCGGCGGTCGGGGCGAGCGTGCGTCCGGCGCGCTCGGTCAGCTGGACTCCGAGCTCACGCTCGAGCGCGGCGACGGCGGCCGACACCGACGGCTGGGTGACGACGAGCTCCTCCGCGGCGGCGGTGACCGAACCGCGCCGGACGACGGCGAGGAACGCCGTCAGCTGAGTTAGCGTAACCGCCATAGAAAGCGAACGAACTATAGAAATAACGCTGAGTCATCGCCACTCGAGCGGCGTGACTCGATCCGCTGACCCGGTCCGCCGGTCGCCTGCTCGATCCGCCCCATCATCAGGTGATAGAGGATCAGCAGCTGGACGAGCGCGAGCGAGTCGGAGCGGTACAGGTCGGTCCCCACGGTGAACTCGCCGAGGCGCCGCACCCGGAGGTGGTTGGCGAAGCTCATCCGGCTCCAGACCGCCTCCTCGAGCTCGGCCGCGTGCCCCGGATCGATATCGCCCGGGACGCGCATCACGAGATCGTTGGTCCGGCGCACGAGCGTGGGGCCGGCGACGGGATCGATCAGCGGCGAGAGGTCGGGATGGGGAAGCGTGTCCCGCAACACGACGTCGACGTCAAGGTGGGCGGGGTCCGCGCCGCGGGCGAAGCTGACGAGGATGTCGGCGTGCTCGCGCTGGGGGCGGATGAAGAGCCGCGCGTCCTGCTCGCGGCGGTCGAGCTCGGCGAGCACCTCGTCGGTCGTGTACCCGCGCCGCGTGCAGTCGCGCTTGAGCTTCCACGCCCGGCGCAGCTCCTCCGGCGGATCGAGGTATACGCGGACGTCATGGGTCGAGCGGAGCGTCTCGGTGTGAAATCCCAGCAGTCCCTCGACGACCAGGAACCGCGACGGTCGCATGTACGACGGCGCGCGCAGTGATCCGGTTCGGTGGTCATAGACCGGCTTCAGAACGGCCTCGCCCCGTCGCAGGTGGACGAGGTGCTGGGTGAGGATGTCGAGGTGATTGGAGTCCGGGTGCAGCGGCGTGACCCCGAGCTCCGAGCGCTGGCGACGGTCGTAGCGGTGGTAGTCGTCGGCGTTGAGCCGCGTCGCGTGCTCGGCGCCGAGCACGCGGATCAGTCCGCGGGTGAGGGTCGTCTTCCCGGAACCGGAATCGCCAACGACCCCGAGTACGATCGGTCGCGCCATGGGGGGATGCTACGGACGCCGGTCCCTACACGGCGGCCGGCGCTGCGGCGGCGGCCTCCACGAACCATTCGAAGACCCGCAGGAAGCGCCGATCGACGCGCCACTCCTCCTGGAGCTCCCACTGGACGGCGAGCACGGGCCGGTCCGGCAGCTCGATCGCCTCCGGTACGCCGTCGTCGCTGAAGGCGGTGACGACGAGGCCCTCGCCGAGGCGCTCGATCGCCTGGTGGTGGAACGAGTTCACGTCGATCGAGATCGTGCCGAGGGCCTGGCCGAGAATGCTGCCGGGCGCGACATCGATCCGGTGGCGGGGGTGCGGCGGCAGGTCGGTGCCGGCGAGCGACGAGGCCTCGACCGTCTTCCACTGCTGCCACCCCGGATCGCTCGGGTGCTGTTCGGTCAACAGGCTCACGTCCTGGGCGAGTGTGCCGCCGAGCGCGACGTTCAACACCTGACTGCCGCGGCACATGCCGAGGATCGGCAGCTCGCGCGCGAGTGCCTCCCGTACGAGCGCGAGCTCGAACGCGTCCCGCTGAGGCTCGGTGGCGGCGAGCAGCGGGTGCGCGTCCTGGCCGTACCGTGAAGGCTCGATGTCGCGGCCGGGGGCGAGGACGATCCCGTCAAGTCGATCGAGTGTGGGCTCGATCGCGTCGGGCAGCTGAGGCAGCGTCAACGGCAGCGCGCCCGCGAGCAGCAGCGGGCGCTGAACCCCGACTCCGCCGTAGTCGCCGAAGTCGTGAAGGCTCGCGGAAACTCCGATCAGCGGCCGTCGCGTAACTGCACCTGGGTCTCTAGACAAGGCCGATCCACTCCGGTAGAACACGCTTGAACCTATTTGTGCAGCGTACCTCCTCATCGCTGCACCGCGGTCCGGCCGCCAAAGGGGGATCATCTCCCGGGCCGGCTCAGACAAAGCACAACACCGGAGGGATTGGATGTCGGAGAAGACGTGGGGTGGAGAGCCCTTCTGGGGTCTGGGCTACGACTGGGATCCCGATTGGGTTCTCACCGATCGCCAGAAGGAACTGCGCGATCTCCTGATCGAGTTGTGCGAAAAGGAGATGCGGGCGAACGCCAAGATTTCCGACGATGAGCTGAAGTTCCCGCGGCGCAACCTCGAGCTCCTCGGCGAGCACGGGTTCCTGGCGCTCACGGTCCCTGAGGAATATGGCGGCCTGGGCCAGGACCACGTCGGCTTCGTGATGACATGCGAGACGATCGCGCGCTACGGCTGCGCCTCGACCGCGATGTGTTACGTGATGCACATGGGCGCGGTCAACACGATCATGCTGCGGCCGACGCCGGAGCTGATCGACAAGTACATCCGCCCGCTGAACAGCGGCAAGATCGGAACGCTGTCCTACTCCGACCCGGAGACCGGGTCGCACTTCTGGTACCCGATCTCATCCGGCGCCGAGCGCGTCAACGGCGGGTTCCGGGTCAACAAGAAGGCGTCATGGACGACGTCAGGCGGCTTCGCTGACTTCTACGTCGTGCAGACGACGAGCCCGGACTTCAGCGGGTACGACGACCTGTCCGTGTTCGTGATCGACGGCGACGCCGTGAAGTCGCAGCCGTCGACGTGGGACGCGCTCGGCCTGCGCGGCAATCAGTCCGGCCCGATCCAGGTCGAGAATGTCGAGATCCCCGGTGAGCAGATCGTCGGTCCGGTCGGCGACGGCGCCGCGTCCAACGACGAGGCTGTCGACCCGTGGTTCCTGCTCGGCTCCTCATCGGTGTGGAACGGTCTCGCGCTCGGCGCGATCGACATCGCCAAGCGCCAGACGACGCGCAAGCGTCACGTCGACGTCGGACTGCGCGTCGCCGACTACCCGACGATCCAGGACTACGTCGGCGAGGCGGTCATGGACACGAACGCCTGCCGTCTGTTTGCGTTCTCGGTCGCACAGGCGATGGACCGGGCGACCGAGCACAACACGGTGCAGCCGCCTCCGGGCGAATTTGCTCGCGCCAACTTCCTGCACTGGGCGTGGCAGATCAAGTTCGAGGCGGCGAAGAACACGGCGCACGTCGTCGACAAGATGCTCCATGCCTCGGGCGGTTCCGGCTACAAGCGCGACATGGAGATGGAGCGCTACCTGCGTGACGCCAAGGCCGGCTGGGTGATGGGACCGACGAACGAGGTCCTGCGCCAGTTCGTCGGCAAGGCCGTCCTGCTCGGGTTCGAGAGCCTCGACTACTGGAACCAGCACTACAACCGCCGCGCGGTCGAGAACGAGATCAAGAAGCTCGACGCCGACGGCAAGCGCCAGCTCGCCGAACAGTTGCTCGCGGACGTCGAGAAGGCGTCGGCGCCGGCGTAAGCCACCAATGGCGGCGGTGCTGCTCGATGGTCTCCTCGCGCCGGATCCGGCGCGGGAGACCTACCGCGTCCCTCCGGGCGGGGCGACCGACATCGGTCTCGCCGGCGATGATCAGCTGCGGATCGTCGACCGGCACGGCGGGCAGGTCGCCGAGGTCTCGGGGGGACTCGAAGCGGTCGGACTGAAACCCGACAACGGCAACGGCAGCACCCGGTTATTCGGGCAGAGCTCGGCGCCCGGGGACGACGTCAACCTCACCGCCGACCGGGACACGCGGCTGCGCATCGCGGCGCCCGGCGGCCGGGTCGTCGACGGCGAGCTGCCGCCGACGGAGCTGCTCGTCGAGGTGCGGCGGGCGATCCCGCGCGGCCGGGAGGAGGTCGAGCTGCCCCCGCCGCTCGCCGAGCCGCGGCTCGACTTCCGCGTCGATGCCGCGACCGCCCTCAGCTACGAGGTCAAGGCCGGTGAGTACGTCCAGGTGATCGACGTCAAGGGCAAGCAGTGCTCGGACTTCCTGGCGTTCCACGCGCACAAGCTCCAGGACGGACGCGAGCGGGGGCTCGACGCGACGATCACCCGCACGCTGATGGGCAACGCCTATCCGCAGCCCGGGCTGTACGGCAAGTTCTACGACCTCGACATGGACCCGCTCGTCGAGGTCGTCCGCGACACCGTCGGTCGCCACGACACGTTCGCCCTCGCCTGTCAGGCGAAGTACTACGAGGACCTCGGCTACCCCGGGCACATCAACTGCACCGACAACTTCAATGGGGCGCTCGGGCGGTTTGAGATCGCGCCGCGCAAGGGGTGGGAGGCGCTCAACTTCTTCTTCAACACCGCGTTCGACCGCGACATGCAGCTGATCAGCGACGAGCCGTGGTCCCGTCCCGGCGACTACGTGATGCTCCGCGCACTCAGCGATCTCGTGTGCGCGTCGTCGGCCTGTCCTGACGACATCGACCCATCAAACGCCTGGGAGGTGACAGATGTCCACGTGCGCGTGTACTCCCCGGAGAATCGCTTCTCCGTGGCCATCGCTCGGCGCGTGACCGCCGACGCGCCCGCGGTCCTCACCAAGGAGACCGCGTTCCATCCGAAGACCTCCGCGCTGACGAAGAGCTTCGTCGAGTACCGGGGCTACTGGCTGCCGCATTGCTTCAACAACGAGGGGGGCATCGCCGAGTACTGGGCGTGCCGGGAGAAGCTCGCGGTGATGGACCTCAGCCCGCTGCGCAAGTGGGAGATCCTCGGCCCGGACGCCGAGACGCTCGTCCAGCGCGTCGTCACGCGTGACATCCGCAAGCTCGCCCCCGGCCAGGTCGTCTACACGGCGCTCTGCAACGAGACGGGCGGGATGATCGACGACGCGACCGTGTTCCGCATGGGGCCCGACGGGTTCCGCTTCGTCGGCGGCGACGAATACGACGGGGTCTGGCTCGCCGAGGTCGCCGAGCGCGAGGGACTGAAGGCGTTCGTCAAGCCCTCCACCGACCAGTTGCACAACATCGCGGTCCAGGGTCCGCTCAGCCGGGAGGCGCTCGCGTCGTTCGTCTGGACTCCGCCGACGCAGCCGAGTCTTGAGGAGCTGAAGTGGTTCCGGTTCCTCGTCGGGCGGATCGGCTCCTACGACGGCGTCCCGATCATCGTCTCGCGGACCGGCTACACCGGCGAACTCGGGTACGAGGTGTTCTGCCATCCCTCAGACGGTGAGGCGGTGTGGGACGCCGTGTGGGCGGCCGGGGAGCCGCGCGGCATCAAGCCACTGGGCCTCGAGGCGCTCGACATCCTGCGGATCGAATCCGGCCTGATCTTCGCCGGATACGAGTTCGACGACCAGGTCGACCCGTTCGAGGCCGGGATCGGCTTCACCGTGGCGCTGTCGGGCGAGGAGGACTTCATCGGCCGCGACGCGCTGGTCGAGCGCAAGGCGCACCCGCAGCGCACGCTCGTGGGCCTCGAGGTCGATTCCAACGAGGTCTGCGGCCACGGAGACGAGGTATACGTCGGCCGGCGCCGGGTCGGCGTCGTCACGAGCGGCGTGCGCAGCCCGACGCTGCGCAAGACGATTGCCCTGTGCCGGATGACGGTGCAGTACTCGGAGATCGGAACCGAGGTCGAGGTGGGGAAGCTCGACGGTCTCCAGAAGCGGATCCCGGCGCGGGTCGTCCGCTTCCCGTTCTATGACCCGGAGAAGACCCGCCCGCGCTCGTGAGCCCGCGTCAAGGCATTGCACGACTGACCCGGGTCGCCACGCCGACGAGCGACACCGGGCTGATGCCACCGCCGAAGCCGCCCGGTGGCCCGGGGACGCCGCGCCAGGGAAACGGAACGCCGGCGCTCCCGCCGCACACCGGCGTCGCTCGGCTGACGCCACGGGCGGCGGCCGTCGAGGAGATGGCCAAGGGCATGCGGCAGGTGATGGGCCGGTTCGCCACCGGCGTGACGGTGGTGACGACGATCGAGAAGGACACGATCCACGGCATGACCGCCAACGGCTTCCTGTCGGTGTCGCTGCGCCCGCCCCTCGTGCTCGTCTCGCTCGGGCGGTGCCGGATGAACGAGATGCTCCCGAAGACCGGGCGCTACGGCATCAGCGTGCTCGCCCACGACCAGGATCACTTCGCGGCGCACTTTGCCGCCCAACGGCCGTCACCGGTCGATCCGCAGTTCGTGTGGCGGGAGGGGCTGCCGCTGCTCGATGGCGCGCTCGCTCATGTCGCATGCCGGATCGTCGATGCCCACCGGGCCGGCGACCACGTGCTGTGGATCGGCGAGGTCGAGCATCTCCACCACCGCGACGGCGAGCCGCTGCTGTTCTACACCGGTCGGTTCGGGACCGTCCGCGAGACCGGCGAGCGCTGAAAAGCCCACCGTAGCGGGAACGCCACCGTTGCGGACGGCGCAAGTCGTTGACCCCCTTTGGACAAACTGGTATAAACGCGCCGCGCTCAGGAGAGAGGCGTCAAGCAACCGGGGCTTTCGTCCCAGGAGGATCAGTCTTGGCTACTGCCACCGTCGAGGAGGTCCAACTCCTCAAGACACTGCGTTGGTGGGACGGGTTCGTGATTGCGCTGTGCAATCCCGGCTTCCTGCTCGCCAGCCTGGGCTTCACGCTCGGGATCTTCGGCACGACGGGGTCGGTGATTCTGTGGGGAACCTCAGCGTTGATCGGCGCGCTGCAGGCATGGATCTACTCCGAGCCGGCGACGATGTTCGGACACCGCAGCGGTGGGATATCTCTGTACGCCCACGAGGGGTGGCGCAAGTACACGACGTTCGTTGGCCCGCTCGCCGCATTCGGGTACTGGATCGGGTGGTCGGTCGTGCTCTCGATCTTCGGCAAGATCATCGGCGACCTCGCAGTCGCTCAGTGGTGGCCGAAGTCGACGTGGACGGTGACGATCTTCTCCAACCACCTCGGCCTCGCTCACTTCATCGCGATCGGCTGCATTCTGTTCGTGTGGGGATTCAACATTTTCGGGTTGCGCCCAGCGGTGTGGTTCACCTACGCCTGCGCCGCACTGCTGATGATCCCGCTCGCGCTGCTCATCGTCGGTCCGTATCTCAGCGGCCACTGGCACTCATCCAACGTCCATTCGACCTTCACCGGACCGTGGGGCGGCATCAAGCTGGCGCTCGTCTACATGTTCATCCTCTGCTGGTCGACCTACGCTTCGGAGGTCTGCGCCACGTTCGCACCTGAGTACAAGAGCGTGCGCGATACGCACATCGCACTGCGCAGCTCGGCGGTGTTCATGCTCGCGGTCTGCGTGCTCCTGCCACTCGGCCTTGGTGGCGTGACCGGGGCGGTACCGTCGGCGACGGCGGAGGGCCAGTTCTATACCCAGGCGATGACGACAATCGTGGGCCATGGTGCGGCCGGCTTCTTCACGGTCTGCATCATTGCGGCCCTGCTGCTGTCAATGACGTCATCGACGGCTGACGCCGGCCGTGCTCTGTACGGGATCTCCCGCGCCGGCATGACGATCAAGCAGCTCGGGATACTGAACAGGTTCCACGTGCCCGCTCGGGCGATGACGATGGACCTCTTCGTCAACGTCCTGCTCGTGATCCTGATCAAGTCGAACCTGGCGATCCTGTACATGAGCAACATCGGCTACGTGCTGGCGCACATCTTCGCGCTCAGCGGGTTCGTGCTCCTGCGCCGCGATCGGCCCAATTGGCCGAGACCGATCAAGGTTGGCAGTGGTTGGGTCCCGGTCGCCGCATTCCTGTGCGGGCTCAACGTGTTGTTCCTGGTCGTCGGAGCCCTCGCGCCGAAGCTCAACGGCTACGGCACGTGGACCGACTTCTGGATCGGCGTTGGCGTGCTCGTCGCGTCGCTCCTGCTGTTCGTGTACCGCCGAGTCGTCCAGGACGGCGAGAGTGTGCACCTGCGTGAGGAGACGCCGGGCGTGCCGGACGAGGCGGAGAGTGCGCTGCTCGGCATTCCCACCCCGAAGGTGCCGACCGCGACCGCCGTCTAACGAGAGGGACCATGAACACGATCATCGTTGGCTACGACGACACCGAGCCGTCGAAGCGGGCCCTCGACCGCGGGGTGCAGTTCGTCAAGGCGTTCGGCGCGAAGCTGATCGTCACGAGCGTCGCGCCGGTGACCACACCGGCCGGCGGTCGGTCGATCGGCGGCGACCCGGCCGACTCGCCACAGGACCACCGGGCCGAGCTCGCGACCGCGCGCGAGCACCTGGCCGGCCAGGGCGTCGAGGCGGAGTACATCGAGGCGGTCGGACACGCGGCCGACTCGATCATCGCGGCGGCCGCCGATCGCAGCGCGGACATGATCATCGTCGGGACCCGGGAGCTCGGCCTCATGCAGCGGATGCTCGGCGCGAGCGTCAGCGATGGCGTCGTACACCGGGCCCACTGCGACGTGCTGATCGTTCACTGACGACGGCGACCAAGCTCGGTGCGACCTCGCACGACTCGCCGGTCTGGCCGGGTTGTGCGGGGTCGCGCTGATGATGACGTCCAACGCGCCGACGGTCACGGCCGGACGCGCCCGGCTCGGGATCCCGTGCGGCTCCACCGGGACGTCGGTGGAGGCGGACTGGTTGTTTCCGGACCGGCGACGACCGACGGGCGTCGTCTGGGTCCAGCACGGCTTCTTCCGCGCCGCGGCGAACATCCTGACCCTCGCCCGGTACGTCGCCGGCCAGACCGGCGCGATCGTGGTCGCGCCGACGATCGGCTCGAACCCGTTCGCGGTTGGCGGGTGCTGGATCAACGGTCCGCCGATGGCGCAGGCCGTGGCCGCGCTGTTCGCGGGCTCCCGTGACGCCTTGCAACGCAGCGCGGACTCGGCGCGCGGACATCATGTGACGCTGCCGCGGCCATTCGTGCTCACCGGCCACTCTGCCGGTGGCAACCTGGCGACGTCCGCCGCCGCGGCCACGACGCTGCCCGGCGGTGCGAGCCGCCACCTCCGCGGTGTCGTGCTCTACGACGCGGTCGATTTCGGCGGCGCGATGACGGCGGCGCTCGGTCGGCTCAGCGGGTCGGAGCGCCGGCCCGTGCTCCAGATCGCCGCACCGCCGTCCGCCGGTAATGCGTTCGGCTCGGGGACCAACGCGCTGCTGACGGCGCGGCGGGGCAGCTTCGTCGGGGTGCAGCTCGTCGGCGGGACCCACGTTGACGCCGAGGGACCCGACAGCGATCCGCTCGCATGGCTCGCCTGTGGCACCCCGCGGCCGGAGAACGTCGTGGCGCTTCGATCGATCGCCGCGGACTGGATCCGCAGCGTCCTCACCGGGTCGGCGCGTGCGATCGCCGGCGGCACCCCGGGAGAGCGGATCGACGTCGACGAGCTGCGACCGCCGTCGTGCTGCCGAGCCGCGTTTGGTCGAACCGAGCCCGCTTCCGTGCGTTTCGGTCGATCTCTGATCGCTCCCGTGCGTTCTGGTCGTGCCACCGCCGGCGTTAGGTCCGCGCCGGAAGCCGCGTCACCCACCTCGGAGCCGGACCCGGGCGAGGAGGTGCACCGGATGTCCGGCCGGGACCCCTGCCGGGTGCGCGGCGGCGAAGACGGCCTCGAACGTGACGACCGTGAAGCCGGCGTGGGCCACCGCGTGCCGTCCGGCGCGAGTCAGCCGGAAGGTGAGCCGCGCCGCGCCGGCCTGGCGGAAGGTGGCATCACCGCGGGCCAGCACCCGGTGCTGCCGGGGGCGATGGAACACGATCGAGAGCCGGCCGGCGATCGGAGCGTGCACGGTCACCGAGCGGTCACGGGCCCGGCCCCGGGTGGCGGCGAAGGCGGCGGCGCGCAGCCGGGCGCGGATCGCGGCGAAGCTGGGTGGCGGCTTGCCTGCGTGCAGCGTGCCGGTGCTGTCAAGCGCGAGGCACATGTTCTGGCGCGGGCAGGCGACGGCGAGGATCGTCCTCGGATCGTCGGGCACGTGTGGCGCTGAGATCACGGTCGCCCAGCTCGAGGTCAGATTCGCGGGGTCGCGCGAGGCGATGAGCGCACCCGGTGCGTCCGCGGCGAAGCACAGCGTCGCCGACGGGCACCACAGTCCGACGAGCGGGTCGGGGGAGACGAGGTGGTGGGTGACCCCGATCTTCGCGCTGCTCAGCGTCTCGAGGTCGCCGGTCCCGGTCGGGGTTCCCGGGCACTGCGAGGTGAAGAATCCGGAGCCCGCCGCGCACATGGTCAGGCACCGATACCGGTCAAGGCACGAGAGCGTCCCGTCGACGAGTCCGGTCGCCGTGGTGCCGGTGCGGGGCCAGCCGGCGACGGTCCCGGGTGCCGTCGAGCGCACGCGGCTGCCCAGTGAATCGGATGCGGTGCAGTACGACGCCGACGGACACGAGACGCTGAGGAGGTCCGCCGCTCCACACGCCGACCCCTGACCGTCGGTCCCGCACTCCGGTGGCAGCGACTGGTCGACGCCGCGGACGAGCCGCCAGCTCCGGGCCCCCTCACGCGGAGCCCTCGAGAACGCGACGTCAGGTCCCCCGACGGCGACACACAACCGCGCCGACGGGCACGACACATCGAGGAGTCCGCCGGGCCGGACGGTGCCCGACGTCCACGACGCGGCGCCGCGGCGCGGGTTGCGAGCGGTGAGGACACGCCCGGCGTCGTCGACGGCGACGCACAGCCTCCGGGACGGGCAGCTGAGCGCCCGCAGCCGCGTCCCCGGGTCGACGTTCGCGACCGTCCAGGCGGCGCGGGCCGCGAGTGGGTGCGTCGAGCTGAGCACGTGGCCGGCGACATCGACGGCGACGCACAATGATCGTGATGGGCACGCCAGCCCGGCGGGACGCGTGCCGTCGATCCGGCCCAGCTGATGCCACGCGGCCGGGCCTCGTGCCTCCGCGGTCCCGCACAGCATCATGCTGCCGAGCGCTGCCACCAGCGCCACCACCACCGCCTGCCGTCTCACCCCATCGTTGTACCCAAACCTGACCAAACCTGCGCCGGTTTGACTGGCCGGGCCGGCGGCGCCGACTACCCGGCCGCCTCGCCGAGCAGCTCCCGTGCGGCCCGGACGCCGCTGCGCAGGGCACCCTCCATGAGCCCGTGCCACGCGCCGGCCGTGTGCTCGCCCGCGAACGCCAGGCGACCGACAGGTGCGGCAAGCGTCGCGTCGTCCATCGGCGAGCGGACCGAGCGTGCGGTGTAGGCGCCGCGGGCCCACGGATCGGGATCCCACTCGGACACGAGCACGGTGTCCGGGTCGAGCTGAAGGTCGGGACGGAGCTCGCGCAGCGAGGCCACCCAGCGCTCCGCGCCGCCGGCGACCGCCAGTCGCTCGAGTGCCGCGGCCGTTCCGGCGAACGCACCGACGAACGGCGCCGGCTCGCCGCGCGCGTCGAGCTGCGTGTAACACCAGTAGCGCTCGGTCACCGACAGCACAGCACTCGGTGGGGCCGGCCGCGTCAGGCCCACGAACAGCTTCGCCGCATGACCGAACGTCGCGCCACGGAGCGCGGCGAGCTTGTCCGCCGGCAAGGGCGGATCGAACGCGATCGCGTCGGTGACGGTCGCCGGCACGGTGACGATCGCGGCGTCGGCGACGAGCTCGAAGTCGTCCCCGCCGACCCGGACCTCGTGGCCGCCTACCGCGACGCGGGTCACCGGCGCGGAGAGACGAACGCGTTCACCGAGCACCTCGGCGATGGCCCGGGCGAGGGCATCATTGCCGCCATCGAGGGTGAACGTGTCGAAGGTGCCGAACGCGCCCGCCCCCTCCCGCAGGATGCTCGCCTCGAGGTCATCGGCGGGGTGCGTGCAGCTCACCTCGAGCCGGGCGCACAGCGCCTCCGCGACCGCGGGGTCGACACCGGTGCGGGACAGCGCCTCGCGCACGCTCTCGCCGGGACGAGTGGGGGCGGCCGCGGCGGCGCGGAAGCCGTCGCCCATCGCCTCGAGCGAGATGGCGCCGGCGCCGCGCGGCTCCCGGAAGCCATACCGTGTGCCCTTCCGGACGGGTTCAAGCCCGAACCGTGCCGCGCAGGACAGCATCAGTGCGTAGTCGGGAAGGATGAACTCGGCGCCGCGCTCGATCACACCGCCGGCAAACGGCTGCGACCACACGCGTCCGCCGACACGGTCACGCGCCTCGAGCACATCGACATCGACGCCCGCGCGCACGAGTTCGTCGGCCGCGGCGAGCCCGGCGAATCCCGCGCCGATGACGACCACGCGACGCGGACGACCCTCGGGGCTAGTCAGGCTCGATCTCCCAGCTCGGCAGGTCCGCGAGCGCCTTCCGGTAGCGCTTCTTGTACACCGGGCGCACGAACATGCTGTACGTCGTCGCGCAGAGCGCCACGAGCACGAGCCCGCCGAGCGCCTGGCCGGCGATGATGAACGCGATGATGCAGGCGAGCGCGATGAGGCTCACCGCGATCGGGACGCGGCGATACTTGAGCTGCGTGCGGCGCAACGCCGCGTACTGCTCCATCGGGATCTTCCGGGTGTTCCAGCTGCGACCACACTTCGGGCACGTCCAGCGCTCACCGTAGGCGACGTACGTCCGCTCGCCGCACTTGCAGGTCAGCGTGATCCGCGGGCCGCGACGAACCGACCGCGGCAGCGGCGCCTCGGTCGGTTCGGTGCTCACGGCGGGGGCATCCGTCGTCAATGTTCCGGTGGTTCCCAGCCTTCGAGAACCGACGGCTTCCAGTCGGTCCCCACGGTCCGGGACTTCTCGACCCACGGCCCGAGTTCGGGCTGCGCGAACTTGCAGTGGATCTCCTTGAGCGCGATGCCATAGGAGTTCCCGGACTGCAGGTGCTTGATCAGGACCTTCCGGGCAATCTCGTCCTCACGTCCTGCCGGGATGTCGAAATAGATCTTGATGAAGCTGTTCGAGTAGCGGTCGAACACCGCCGCCGTCCCCTCCTCCTCAAGCAGGGCGACATCCTCCAGCCAATTGATGTCCTGCCCCGGGGTCGCGGCCATCAGGTCGACGTCGTCGATCAGCGACATGTCCTCCTGGTAGGGGAAGCGCTTGCCCGAGAGGTACTCGGCGTCGATGCCGACGATCTTCTCCGGCTCACGCGGGAGATGGTGCTCGTGCTGTGCGCTCATGCGTCACCTGCCGGGCTCGTCTCGGTCTCGGGCATCAAGTAGTCGACGGGATTCTCGACGTGCCGCTCGAGCAGCCGCTTGATCTCGCCGAGCGTGCGCTCCTCGGTCACCCCGGGGATGTAGCTCGTGCCCGCCAGCGGGACGCGCGCCATCGCGGAGGCCTCCATGGTGAGCGCGGCGAGATCCTCGGGCTCGAGGTTGTGCACGTTCGTCTTGCCACAGGCCCGGGCCAGCATCTGGCACTCGAGCGTCAGCGTGTGCAGGAAGTTGTACACGCGGTGCGCCGCGTCATCGACGACGAGCCGCTTGCGGAGCTCGGGGTCCTGGGTGGCGACGCCGACCGGGCAGCGACCGGTGTGGCAGTGGTAACACATGCCCGCCGGCACGCCGACGGTGCCCTCGTAGTCGGTGACGCCTGGGATCTCCTTGTTGCAGTTGAGCGCCATCAGTGCCGAGTGACCGATCGCGACCGCGGTCGCGCCGAGCGCCAGGCACTTCGCGACGTCGCCGCCGTTGCGGATGCCGCCCGCGACGACGAGGTCGATCTCGTCGGCGAGGCCGACGTCCTCAAGCGCGCGCCGGGCCTCCGGGATCGCCGACATCAGCGGCACCCCGGTCTCCTCGGCGGCGATGTGCGGCCCGGCTCCGGTGCCGCCCTCGGCGCCGTCGAGATAGATGATGTCTGGGCTGCACTTCGCGGCCATCCGGACGTCGTCGTAGACCCGCGCGGCACCGAGCTTGAGCTGGATCGGGATCTCGTAGTTCGTCGCCTCGCGGATCTCCTGGATCTTCAGCGACAGATCGTCGGGCCCAAGCCAGTCCGGGTGCCGTGCGGGCGAGCGCTGGTCGATGCCGGCGGGGAGCGACCGCATCTCCGCCACCTGCTCGGTCACCTTCTGGCCCATCAGGTGTCCGCCGAGTCCGACCTTGCACCCCTGCCCGATGAAGAACTCGCAGGCGTCCGCGAGCATCAGGTGGTGGGGGTTGAAGCCGTACCGGCTCTGGATGAGCTGGTAGTACCACTTCGTGCTCAGGTCGCGCTCGGGCGGGATCATCCCGCCCTCGCCGCGAGCAGGTCGCGGTGCCGGCCATCGACGCGCCCTTGGCGAGCGCCATCTTCGCCTCGAGCGACAGCGCGCCGAAGCTCATGCCGGTGATGTAGACCGGGATGTCGAGCTCGATCGGTTTCTTCGCAAAGCGGGCGCCGAGCACGGTCTTGGTCACGCACTTCTCCCGGTAGCCCTCGATCACGAACCGCGTCAGGGTGCCGGGCAGGAAGATCAGCTCGTCCCAGTGCGGGATCTTCTTGAACATCGAGAACCCGCGCATGCGGTAGCGCCCGAGCTCCGACTTCACATGGATGTCATTGATGACGTTGGGCGTGAAGATCGGGCTTGAGCCGAGCTGGTTGTCACGGGTGGGTGCATTCTCGTCAGCCATGCGCACCTCCTAGAGCACGAGCTTGCGCTCGGACGGCTCAAGCGTGTCGTAGTTGTAGAGCATCTTTCCGCACACGAACTTCTGGAATTCCGGCGGCGTGCCGAGCTCGTAGATCCGGAACTTCCGCTCGATCAGCTCGCGATCGGCGTCGTCCAGCTCACCCGGCACGCAGTCGATGCCGAGCGACTTGACCTTGCCGGCGACATAGATCGTCCCGTCGTACATCGAATCGCCGAGTCCCGGGCCGACGTCGCCGCAGATGATCTGCCGTCCGCGTTGCATCATGAAGCCGGTCATCGAGCCGGCGCTGCCGAGCACGATGATCGTGCCGCCCTTCTGGTCGATGCCGGTGCGCGCTCCCACCTGGCCCTTGACGACCGCATCGCCGCCCCGCAGGGCCGCGCCCATCAGGCTGCCCGCGTTGCCGTCGATGACGACGACGCCGGACATCATGTTCTCGCAGGCGGACCAGCCGACGCGACCCTTGATGTGGACCTCCGGACCGTCGATGATCCCGCAGCCGAAGTAGCCGAGGCTCCCGTCGAACGTGATCCGGCACCGGGTGAGGATCCCGGCGGCGAGCGAATGCTTGGCCCCCGGATTCAGCACCGTCACGTCGGTGACGCCCTGCTCGTAGAGCAGCCAACGGAGCTCCAGGTTGATCCGTCGCGTGGTCAGGTTGCGGGCATCGAACGTCGCTTTCTCGCCGTCGATCTCGCTGATCTTGGGGATGACCTCGTCAAGCTCGACGAGTCCGCGTGAGTCGTACCGCGGCGCGTCGCCGTTGGTCGTCACCGCGTCCATACCATCACCTCACCCTCGTACGGGTCGTAGGTGTCGATCTCGTGGTCGAGCACCGCGCGGATTGCCATCTCCTCCGAGGCGAGCGCGACCATGTCGTCGCCCTCGTATAGGACCAGCGGCTTCGCCGCGAGCTCGTCCTTGGCCATGCCGAGCGCGTCTTCGGAGACGCAGATGTACGTGAAGACGCCATCGAGATCCTCCAGGCTCTGACGCATTGCGTCCTCGAGCGACCATCCGCCCTCAAGCTTCTGGGCGAGGTAGACCGCGATGATTTCCGAGTCACACTCGGAAGCGAAGCGGTGCCCATCACGCTCCAGGCGGCGGCGCCATTGGTGGTAGTTGGTCAGCTGGCCGTTGTGCACGACAGCGACGTCGGAGAACGGATACGCCCAGTAGGGATGGGCGTTGGAGATGTCGACGTCCGATTCCGTCGCCATTCGCACGTGCCCGATGCCGTGCGATCCGAAGTAGTCATCGAGGTGGTAGCCGCCGGAGACGGTGTTCGCGTCGCCAAGGTCCTTGACGATCTCGAGCGCGTGACCGGCCGACAGCACCTCTGCGTTCGGCACCGACTCGACATAGTCGGCGAGATGCTTGAGCTCGCCGTCGTAGGTGAGCGTGAAGCTCAGCGTGTACTCGTTGATCTCCTCGACTTCACGCACCTGGGCGCCCGCGGCCACGAGCCGCTGCTGCACCTCGCGGCGATGACGGCGGAGCATGTCCTCGAACTCGACGTCACGCGGCGTGTTCGCGTCGGCGAGCTTGATCCGCAGCACGAGTTCGTGGGCAGGCTGGTGATAGAGCGCGAACCCGGTCGAGTCCGGTCCGCGGTGCTTCATCGCCTGCAGCATCGCGGTGATGTCGCGCCCGATCCGATGGGCACCGTTGCCGTTCCTGTAGATGATTCCAGCGATTCCGCACATGGTCAGACGGCCTCCAGCGTGGGCGTCATGGGAGGACCTCCAGGTATTCGTCGCGCTCCCAGTCGGTGACCGCCGCGAGGTACCGCTCCCACTCGTCGCGCTTGTACCAGTCGAACACCTTGTAGAGCCGGCCCGGCATCGCGCTCTTGACGACGTCGTCGGCAGCGAGCGCATGCAGTGCGGCACCGAGGCTCTCGGGGACGCGCTCGATCTCGACGCCCTGGCTGAGCAAGTCGTAGGTGTTGCCCTGCTGCGGTGGGCCGGGATCGAGCTGGCGGCGCACGCCGTCAAGGCCGGCTCGCAGCAGCGCGGCCGTCGTCAGGTACGGGTTGCAGCTCGAGTCGACGCCGCGGTACTCGAAGCGTCCACCGGTGGCGACGCGGACGGTCGTCGTGCGGTTCTGCCAGCCCCAGTTCTTGTAGATCGGGGCCCAGAACCCGGCATCCCACATCCGGCAGTACGAGTTGACCGTCGGGTTGCCGACGCACATCAGCGCGCCGAAGTGCTCGAGCATCCCGCCGAGGAAGTGCCGCGCGATGGTCGAGAGCTGCGCCGGCCCCTCAGGATCATGGAAGACGTTGGTGCCGGCCTCGTCGACGAGCGTGAAGTGATGGTGATGCCCGTTCGCGGAGACGCCGGTGAACGGCTTCGGCATCCACGTCGGCAGCACGCCGTGCTTGCGGCCGACGGCGGCGCATACCTGGCGGTAGGTCGTGATGTTGTCGGCGGTCCGCAGCGGGCGGTCGAAGCGGAAGTTGAGCTCGAGCTGGCCGGGCGCGTCCTCATGGTCGCCGTAGCTCATGTCGAGCCCGAGCGCCTGGCCCCACTCGACGACGTCAAGCAGGATCGGGCGAAGCTCCTCGAACTGATGGATGTGGTAGCAGTAGGGCTTCGTCAGCCCCTCGGGCATCTCGCCGTTCTGCGGCTTCTTCAGCCACATCGTCTCGGGCTCGATGCCGATCAGGAACTGATAGCCGAGCTCCTGCTCGAACTCGTGGGCGATCCGCTTGAGGTTCTGGCGGCAGTCGGCGTCGAGCAGCTCGCCGGTCTCGGTGTCGTAGCAGTCGCAGTAGACGCGCGCGACCCGCTCGTCCCAGGGCAGGACGGCGAACGTGTCGAGGTCGGCGATCGCGGCGAGCTCTGACTCCTCAGGCCCGAATCCGATGTAGTTGCCATCGCGGTCGGTGAACAGGTTGGCGGTCGCGCCGTAGACGAGCTGGTAGCCCTTCTCGGCGACCTGGGGAAAGAAGCTGGAGACGACGCCCTTGCCCATCACCCGGCCGGTGATCGACACCTGCTGGAAGAAGACGTACTTGATGCCCTGCTGCTCGATCTGACGGGTGATCGCCTCGATCTTCGCGGCCCGCCCCGGCGCGTTGCGCGCCTCCTCGAGCGTGGCTGGCGGCGGCTCGATCCGCGGGCTCGACAGCACCGTCTGCACGGTCCCGCCGAACACCGGTGCCGCCGCGCCGGGCGCCTCGGTCGTCATCTCACTTGCCACAGTGATGCTCCTCTCTCGTGCCCCGTTCGGACGACTCAGGATAACCGGCGATTGCGCAAATAGGTACAGCGTCCGGAGGCTTGTCCACGTGTACAAATTGGTACAGGCACCGGACGGCGTCTTATACCAGTTACGTGGGTGGGCGGCAAGGCGCGCGGCCGGCCGGGACGGCGTTGCCAGACGTCTCGGGCCGGGGTGCGGCGCCTGCCAGCATGTAGGCCATGGAAATGAGAACGTTGGGCCGTACTGGAGTGCGCGTCAGTCCGCTGTGTCTGGGCGCGATGATGTTCGGGGGCTGGGGCAACGAGGACCACGACGACAGCATCCGGATCATCCACCGGGCACTCGACGCCGGGATCAACTTCATCGACACCGCCGACGTCTACGCCCGCGGTGAATCCGAGGAGATCGTCGGCCAGGCGCTCGCCGGCGGGCGGCGAGACAACGTCATCCTGGCGACCAAGGTCCACGGCACGATGGGGGACGACCCCAACGAGTTTGGGAACTCGCGGCGATGGATCATCCGCGAGGTCGAGAACAGCCTGCGCCGGCTGCAGACAGACTGGATCGACCTCTACCAGATCCATCGTCCGGAGTTCGACACCGACATCGACGAGACGCTCGGCGCGCTCACCGACCTCGTGCGTGCCGGCAAGATCCGCTACTTCGGCTCCTCGACGTTCCCGGCGTCGAAGATCGTCGAGGCACAGTGGGTCGCCGAGCGGCGCGGGCGCGAGCGGTTCGTGTGCGAACAGCCGCCGTACTCGCTGCTCGTCCGTGAGGTCGAGAAAGACGTGCTGCCGACCGCGAAGCGCTACGGCATGGGCGTCATCCCCTGGAGCCCGCTCGCCGGCGGATGGCTGACCGGCCAGTACCGGCTCGGGACCGAGATCCCGCAGTCACGCCGCGCCGCGCGGATTCCGAGTCGATACGACATGTCTGACCCGCACAACCAGCGCAAGCTCGAGGCGGCCGACGCGCTGGCGCGGCTCGCCGAGGAGGCGGGCATCACACTGATCGAAATGGCGCTCGCGTTCGTCATCCGTCATCCCGCGGTCACCGCCGCGATCATCGGACCGCGGACGATGGAGCACCTCGAGTCCCAGCTCTCGGCCGCCGACGTGACGCTGTCGGATGAGGTGCTCGACAAGATCGATGCGATCGTCCCGCCGGGGGTCAACCTCAACCCGACGGACGGCGGCTGGTCGAACCCGGCGCTCGAGCCGGCCGCGCGGCGGCGCTAGTGGGCCCGCAGCGGCGCAGCGGCCCCGTGGGCGCGCGCGTGACGCGCGTGCGACGTGTGCGTCGCGGCGTATCCGGCGATCGGGCTGGGGCTCAGGCGTCGCCGCGGGCGGCGAGCAGCTCCCGCCCGACGCGCTGCAGCTGCTGCAGGTAGTCGAGGTGGACCTGCCACTGCACGTCCGAGGTGAGTCCCTGTGCGAGCCGCACCGTATCGTCGTGGGCATCCATGAGCTCGTAGACGAGTTCTACGATCCTCGCGGAGGTCTCGACGGGTGATGGTGTCTCTCTCATCTCTACACCCCTTTCGGGTGCAACCCTGCATCGACCTTACGACCGCTGGACGAATGTTATGTGGCTGCCCGGCGGCAGCAACAGGGTCGGCCGGACGGCCTCCCCGGAAACTGCGAGGTGTTTTCAAACGCGTACGTCAGCGGGCGCCGGACTGGCGGTCCGGATGCTGGAGACGCTCGAGAAACAGCATGCCGCGCTCGAGCACGTCGTAGTAGTGCGTCGGCGCGAGCCGGGAAAGCGCCTCGAACATGTACGCGTCGGGCCCGATGAGGATGCGGGCCTTGCCCGCCTTGACGCCGTTGTGGATCGTCTGCGCGGCGCGCTCGGGCGTCGTGCGCGCGAGCATGTCGAAGTCCGCGACCATCTCGTCCTTGGTCAGGTCGGGGTGGAGCGGGGCCGAGTGATACCGCGCGTTGCGCACGATGTTCGTCTTCACGCCGCCGGGGTGCACCGTCACCGCGTGCACGCCAGTGCCGCGGAGCTCCTGTCGCAACGACTCGGTGAAGCCGCGCACGGCGAACTTCGATGAGCAGTAGGCGGACTGATTGGGGATCCCCAGCAGTCCGAACACGCTCGAGGTGTTGACGATCACTCCCGAGTTCTGACGCTGGAGGATCGGCAGGAACGCGCGCACGCCGTTGACGACGCCGTTGAAGTTGACGCCCCAGACCCAGTCGTCGTCCTCGATCGCCGCGTCGGCGACCGTCTGCACGGTGGCGACACCCGCATTGTTGAACACCATCCCGAGTGGAGCCGGCGCCCACTCCGCGACCTCGGCGGCGACGGCCAGGGTGGCGTGGCGATCGCTGACATCAAGCGTTCGCACGAAAACCGGACCGGACATCGCCGCCGCGGTCTCCTCGAGTCCGGCGCTGTTCTGGTCGGCGATCGCGACCGGGCAGCCGTGGGCGGAAAGGCGCTGGGCGACGGCCCGACCGATTCCGGAGGCCGCGCCCGAGACATAGGCCGTCAGTCCGTCGACGGCGACCCTCTCCCGCTTGCGGTACATGTACGTACCCTATCGGGATCCGGACTGCCGGTGCGCCGTCACAGCAACGCGCCAGAGAGGATGGCCTTCACCATGGCACCCGCGCTCGCTGGTATCTCGCGGAGATCGCGGCCCTGCTGGAGTGAGATCACCGCGAGCTCGCGCAGGCCACCGACGATCATCACGGCGGCATCCATCGACAGCGGCCGGGCCTCGAGCTCCGGCTGCGCGGCGCGACCTGACTCCACGAGCCCGATCAGCAACCGGGCGAACCGCTCCACGACGGCGAGGCCGCGGTCGGAGCCCGCCCGCCCGAGACCCGGAAGCTCGCGGACGAAGCTCTGGTAGAGCGCCGGGTGCGAGGTCACGCTGTCGATGTAGGCCTCGAGCGCGTGGTCGACCTGCTCGTCCATCGGCTCCTCCGGGGTCACCGCGGCCGCGATCCGATCCATCGTCGCGTCGTTGACCGCATCGAACAGGGCGAGGAAGCAGGCCTCGCGATCCTCGAAGTGCTCGTAGAACGTGCGCCGGGACGTACGGGCAATGCGAACGACGTCGGCGACGGTCGTGTCGCGGTAGCCCCGCTCCTCGATCGACGTCGCCATCGCGGCGATCAGACGCTCCCGGTGCGGGGTCGCCGCCGTGGTCTGTTCCTCGGTGCCGTGGGTGGCCACAGCGTGACGGTAGCGAGCGAGCGGCCTAGTGGGGCCCACTAAGCAGGCAGCTTGCGCTGCACGACGACCCGTCCGCCGCTGCGCGGGATCATCGTGACGTTCCGCTGGCGCGCCGGTTCTGCTGCCGGGTCCGGGGCAGCCAGGTCCGTGCGCCGGGCGATCTCCCGCAGAACGACCCGCTGCTCGGCCATCGCCAGCGAGGCCCCGAGGCAGCGACGAATCCCGCCGCCGAACGGGATCCAGGTGTACGTGCCCGGCTTGCGGTCGAGGAACCGCTCCGGGGCGAACCGGTGCGGCTCGGGATAGACATCGTCACGGTGATGCAGGGCGACGATGTTGACCGCCACGGGAGTGTGGGCGGGCACCACGTAGTCGCCGAAGCGCCACTGCCGGTTGACCATCCGCACGATCATCGGAATGACCGGTCGGACGCGCATGCCCTCGTGGATCGTCGCCTCGATGTAGTCCTCGGCGAGCGGGTCGTCGCTGCGCGCCAGCGCGCGGAGGCGGTCGTAAGGCTCGGGATTGCGCAGCAGCCGCTCGAACGTCCACGAGAGCGAGTTCGCGGTCGTCTCGTGGCCGGCGAGGACGAGCGTCAGCAGCTCGTCGCGGAGCTCGTCGTCGGTGAGCTCCTGCCCGTCCTCGTCGCGCGCCTGCAGCAGCAGTGAGAGCACGTCGTGCGAGTCAGGGGCCGCGCCGCGTGCGCGACGCTTGCGGATCACGGCGTAGATCTGCCGGTCAAGGAGTCCGAGGAGCACCCGGAGGATGCCCATGGGCTCGCGGCGGCCGGCGTTCTGGAGTTCGATCACCTGGTAGATCGGCCGCGTCGAGGCGAGCAGCAGCTGGCGGATCATCTCGCGCATACGGTGCTCAGGCGAGCCGAACGGCGGCTTGGCGCTGATCCCGAAGACGCCGCCCATGATCACGTCGAGCGTCACCGCCTGCATCCGGGGCGCGAGCGCGAACGGCTTCCCCGTCGGCCACGCGTCGATCTCGCGCTCGGCGACATCGGAGATGAGCTGGACGTAGCGCTGGACGGCCTCGCCGTGGAACGGCGGCAGCAGCAACTTGCGCTGGCGCATGTGGCGAGGCCCGACCGAGGTGAGGACCGAGTTCGGCCCGAGGATTGGTCGCAACGGTGACTCGCCGGTGAGCGACGGCGCATCGTCGGCCTTGGCCTTGAACAGCGACTCGACGTGATCGGGATGGGACGTCACCACGAACGGCTCGCCGCGGGAGAGGAGTTGCACCTGCCAGGTGTCTCCAAGCTCGCGGCGGGCGGCGAGGCTCGAGCTGAGCGGCCGCATGACGAACCGGATCGTCTGCACGAAGCGCGACTGATCGCGGGCCGGCGGCATCCGCACTGGCTCCTCGGGCGCCACTGGGCCGGCGGGCGAGGAGGGCGGCTTGCGCTCCTCCAGACCGAGGGCAGCCAGGCTCACATCATCGTGGCGGGTGGCGGTCGCCGCAGACATCGGTACGTCAATGTACCAGCGTTCCGGTGAGGTGTCCACCCGCACCGACAAGACCGGGGCGTTAGATTGCCGCCCGCCCACGTCGAAGAGAGGTTGTGAGAGATGCCGAACCGTGCTGCCATCGTCACCGGAGCGTCCCGGGGAATCGGACTCGCGATCGCGGAAGCGCTCGCGGAGGAGGGTTTCGGGCTCACGATCACCGCGCGCAAGCCGGACACGCTCGAGCGGACCGCCGACTCCCTCCGCGAGCGGGGGTACGAGGTGGAGCACTTCGCGGCGAACATGAACGACGAGGCGGCAATCCAGGAGGTCGTCCGCCTCCATCGTGACCGCTTCGGTCGTCTCGACGTACTCGTCAATAACGCCGGAGTCGGAATTGGCGCATCCGCAGCCGAGCACCAGACGAAGTACGTCGACCTCCAGCTCGACGTCAACCTCCGGGCGATCGTCCTGTTCTACCGGGAATGCCACGATCTTCTGAAAGCGGCCGGCGCGGAACACAAGAGCGCGCTCGTCGTCAACCTCGCCTCGATCGCGGGCAAATCACCCCAGCCGTGGCTGTCGGTGTACTCGGCGACGAAGGCCGCCGTCATCGCCTACACGCAGGCGATGAACAAGGAGCTCAACGGCGACGGGATCAAGTCGACCGCGTTCTGCCCGGGCTTCGTCGACACGGACATGAGCGACTTCGTCAAGGGGACGGTGTCAGCCGAGGAGATGCTCCGGCCAACCGACATCGCCGAGGCGGTCCGGTTCCTGCTCCGGGTCTCGCCGGCGTGCGTCGTCCCGGACGTCGTGTTCCAGCGTCCCGGCGAGACGATCTGAGCGTCGGCTGGAGCCGGGAAGTCCCGGTGTCCGCGCAAGAGGCGTCAGCGTGGTCGGATGCCGCGGGCACGGACGCGGGAGCCGTCGGCCCGGTCGATCCCGGGCGCGCTGTGACGACGCGGGGATCGAGGACGATTCTGCATCGAAGCGGGAGCGGGATCGGCCTGGACCAGGGAAGTCTCGATCGAGCCTGCGTGGATGGCGGATCGTGCCGTCTTCACGATCCGATCGGGACACGTCCAGCCTGCCCGTCGAGCCTCGTGGTTGCGATAGTAGCCCCGATCGGGCCCACGAGGACCGGTCGGCCCGGAGCGAGCACCCACCCGGAACGCCGGAACGCCTGGTCCTCCCGGTCTTCGGTCGCGAGCGGGGACTCACGGGGATTTCGCGGGCCCCGACCCGCGGTCGCGGTCGCGGTTACGCCGCCGCGGCCGGCAGGGGACGCGTGTTCGCCGGTTCCGGCCAGATCTGGGCGGGCCGGCCGGTGAAGAACCCCTGGACGTAATCGACGCCGAGTTGGCGGACGAGCGCGAGCGTCTCGGCGTTCTCGACGCCCTCGGCGACGGTGCGCTGGCCGAGACTCCGGGCGATCCCGACGACCGCGCGGACGACGTGCTGATCGGTCGGGCTGAGCGTGAGGTCCTTGATGAACTCGCGGTCGATCTTCACGTACCGCGCCGGAATGTGCTTGAGGTAGGTGAGCGACCCGAAGCCGGTGCCGAAGTCGTCGATCGCGAGCTCGCACCCGATCCCGGCGAGGGCGGTGGCGAATCCACGGGCCTCCTGGAGGTTGGCGATCGCCGCCGTCTCGGTGATCTCGAATATGAGCGATGCCGGGTCGACGCCCTCCTCGACCGCGGATTGCGCGATCCGGAGGATCTCGGCGTCGCCGATCGAGTGAGCCGAGAGGTTGAGCGCGACGCGATGCCCGACGGCGGCAAGCGACACCGCCGTGCGCCCGACCCACCGGTCGATCGCGTTGATCAGCCCGAACCGCTCCGCGGTCGGCAGGAACGCATCAGGCGCGATCAGCCGCCCGTCGTCGCCACGCATCCGGATGAGCAGTTCGTGGTGGCTGACCGCGCCGGAGGCGAGATCGACGATCGGCTGCGCGTGGAGCACGAAGCGATCCTGTTCAAGGGCCGTGCGGATGCTCTGCATCCAGGTCATGTCCGGTCCGTTCTGACCGCGGTACACGGACACGCGGTTCCTGCCGCCGTCCTTCGCCTCGTGAAGCGCGATGTCGGCGGCGACGAGCACGTCGTCGCCAACGAGGTCCGATCCAGGGCCGAAGCAGGCGATGCCCAGGCTCGCCGTGATCGTGGACTCGCCGGCGCACTCGCCGAGCAGTGCGCGGAGCTCCTGGGCGGTTGCGGCCGCGGTATCGGCGGTCGTGTCGGCGAGCACGATCCCGAACTCGTCACCACCGGTGCGCGCGATCAGGTCGCTGGCGCGCAGCCGGTGCATCAGCGTGTCGGCGATCGAACGCAGCAGCAGGTCGCCGGCCGCCTGGCCGTAGGAGTCGTTGAAGATCCCGAAGCCGTCGATGTCGATCAGGACGAGCGCGCCACCACGGACCCGTCGCTCCCCGAACCCGAGATGACGGTCCAGCTCGGCGACGAGCCGACGACGGCTGAGCAGGCCGGTGAGCGGGTCGTGGTCGGCGTGATAGCGCAGGCGCGCCTCGACGCGGCGTAATTCGGTGATGTCCTGGCACACGCCGCTGATCTGGGTGACGCCGGCGCGGTCGACCGCCGACGTTGCGTGCACCATGATCGAGCGGATCTCGCCGTCGCCCCCGTCGCCGCGCACGAGCCGATGCTCGATGCTGAACGGGCCGCCACGCTGCGTCGCCTCCCGGAACACGCGCTCCAACTCGTCGCGATCGCCCGGGTGCACCTGGTCGAGATACTGGCGGGCCGTCTGCTCACCGTCGCTCGTCAGGGCGCCGAAGATGCGGCGCAGCTCGGCGGAGACCTCGAGTCGGCCGGTGTCCGAGCGCCACTCCCACGAACCCATGTGCGCGATCGCCTGCGCCTCGGCGAGTCGGTGCTCGCTGTCGCTGAGCACACGGGCGCGGCGATCGTGGTTGCGAGCTCCGAGATAGGCCATCAACCCGGTCCCCGCGAACGCGGTCGCGGTGATCAGCGTGGTTGCCACCGGTTCCGCGTACACGATCGCGAGCGCGATCAGCGTGAGCACCGTGAGGGCGGTGGCGACCACCACCGACGCCTCCGGGTATGAGATGGCGGTGAAGACGAGCTGGATGAACGCGAGCAGCAGCAGGGGGCTGGTTGGGCCGCCCCCGAGCACCGTGGCGATGACGATCATCGAGAAGTCGACGACCCACCAGGTGCCGTAGTACGCCTCGCGCCATGGCGAGCGCACGTACCGATCCCACGGCAGACGCAGGGTGAGAATCGAGCCGGCGGCCGTGAGCCCACAGAGGATGCACAGGGCGATCGCCTGGGCATGCGGGCGGGCGAGCACGGCGTAGATCGCGACCGGCGGGCACACGAGCAGGGTCGTCCACACCGCGGGTTCGACGGTGTCCCGGCGGAATTGCAACTCGACCGGCCCGAGCGGCGCACACCACCAGCGCTTCCACGCTGGTGTGGGGGCGTCGACATCGCGGGTGGGGGGGTCGGTTCTCGGTTCTTTGGGCGTGGGCAATACACCCTCGCTGACTCTCATCCGGCGCCCCCAGGCAGAGAGTCGGCATCGGTGCCCCGTAACGACAGGGCGGTAGTTACGGGACTCGCTCGGTAGTCCGTGCGGAAGCGGCGCTATCCGGTTGTGAGCAGCGTGATCGTGGGCACGCGGCCGTCGGCGGTGCGGCCGCCGACGAGTGCGATGCCGGTGCCGAACGGCACCGCGGAAGCATCCGAGAGCGCGACCGGCAACCTGCCGGCGGTCCGCCACCGTCGCTCACCCGGAGCCCAGGAGACGATGGCCCCGGTCAGGGTGCCCCGGCGCAGGCCGCCGATCGAGTAGAAGCGGCCGTTCAACGTGACCCCGGCGGCATGGTCGGTCGGCTCGGGAAGCCGGGGAAGCCGTGCGATCGCGCCGGTACGGGGGTCAAACGACCAGGCGTTCCTGGTCGGCGCACCTGACGTCGTCTCGCCACCGGCGACGATCAGCCGGCCGCCGAGTGCGGCGGCGGCGGGATAGCGGACGCCGAGCGGCAGCGTCCCGGCGCGACGGACGCGGCCCGTGCTCGTCACCGCATAGATCGTGGGGTTCGTGGAGGTCCCGTTCCAGCCCCCGGCGACGTACGCGGTGCCGCCGATCTCGGCGGCGACGACATCGGACAGCGCCTGCGGCAGCGTGCCGACGCGATGCGGAGGGCCCGGGAGCACCTGCACGACGTGGTCGCTGCCCTCCGAGACACCGCCGCCGAACGCGAGCACGCGGGTGCCGAGCGTGGCGGCGGCGGCGTCGTGGATCGCCCCGGGGAGCGGGGCGAGCGAGCCGACCCGGCCGTCCGGGCGCAGTTCGAACACCGTGTCGGTGGAGACGTCGGCGTCGGACAGGCCGCCGACCACGACCACGCGGCCGCCGATCGTGGTCACGGCCGCGCCGGCCCGGCCGGCGGGCAGTTTCAGACGGCGCCCCGGCGACAGCGCGGCGGCGGGGGCGGGGCGTGCCGTGGTGGTCGTGCGTGTCGACGACGTGGCGGAGGATGACGCCACCGTCGCCGACGACGATGGGTTCGACGGTAGCGTGGGTGCCGCCGCTGCCACCGCACCCGGCGAGCGCCCCCGCCGCGACGATCAGCACCCCCGCCGCCACGATCGGCGCGGCGAGCGCGGGCCGGCCCGGGCTGAGGGGCCATCGACCTCTAAGCAACGGCGACCGCACCCGCCAGCGTCTCGGCGGTCGCCGCGTCGGCGGGGAAGAACGCCTCGATCGAAAGCTCGGACACGGTGATATCGACCGCGGTTCCGAACGTCGTCACCGTGCTGAAGAACGCCAGCTCGCCGCCATCGGCGGTGCTCAGCCGCAACCGGACCATCACGTCGCCGGAGGCGGGCAGCGGCTCGTCATCGGGCTCCGGCGCCGGATAGGAATTGAGCTCCGCGTGGAGGGAACGCAGGCCGGCATCGCCGGTCAGGGTGATCTGTCGCTCCAGCCGGTGCAGGAGGTGCGCACGCCATTCACCGAGGTTGAGGATCCGCGGCGCGATCCCGTCAGGGTGCATCGACAGGCGCAGGCAGTTGACCGGTGGCTGGAGCAACTCCGCCGAGGCGCCCTCGAGCAGTGGCCCGAGAGCGCCGTTGGAGGCGACGAGATTCCAGCCGCGGTCGACCGCGATCGCGGGGTACGGCTCATGGCCGGCGAGGACATGGCCGAGGGCGTCGCGGATCGGCGCGAGCTCCGGATCGTCGAGCGAGCGGGCCTCGAACTCCGGGGCGTAACCGGCCGCCAGCAGCAGCCGGTTGCGCTCCCGCAGCGGAACCTCGAGGCGCTCGGCGAGGTGGAGCACCATGTCGGCGCTCGGCTTCGAGCGGCCGGTCTCGACGAAGCTGAGATGCCTCGTCGAGACCCCTGCCTCGAGCGCGAGGTCGAGCTGGCTCAGCCGACGACGCTGGCGCCAGTCCCGCAGCATGACTCCCACCCGATTCTCGGTCACTCGCAGTAGCGTAGCCGTGCTCATGACGCGCTCCCGCTCGACGCCGGCGCCGGCGCCGGCAGCAGTCGCGTGAGCGCGGCAACCCCGACGAGGATCGCAGCGAGCGCCGCGAGACTCAGCTGGAACGCACCGGCGAGTCCCGAGTGAGCGGCGCCGAAGTAGATGACCCCGACGACCGCGACGCCGAGCGCGTTGCCGACGTTCTGGATCGTCGAGAGCACCCCCGAGGCCGCCCCCGCCTGCTCGGGACCGGTGCTCGAGAGGATCAGCGTCACCAGCGGTGCGATCACGATCCCCATCCCCGCCCCGATCAGGACGAGCGCGGGAGCGAGCACGGCCACCGATCCACCGGTGCCGATGTCGGCGACGGTGACCACCATCAGCAGGTGTCCCGCCGCGAGCACGAGCGCACCCTCGGCGAGCAGCCGACGGCCGTAGCGCCCGAGGAGCGTCGGCGCGATCGCCGAGGCCACGAGGTAGGCCGCGGCGAGGATCGTGAACACGAGACCGGCGTCGAGCGGGCTCAGGCCGCGACCCTGCTGGAGGTAGAGCGCGAGCACGAGGAAGAACGACGCCTGGCCGCACCAGAACACGAACTGGGCGATCAGTCCGGCGCTGAACGTCCGCTGGCGGAACAGGCTGAGATCGAGCAGCGGCGCACCACCGCGGTCCCGCAGCCTGCGCTGGTGGGCGACGAAGGTACCGAGGATCACCGGGGCGAGCCCGAGCGACACCCACGTCCACAGTGGCCAGCCGTGCTGACGACCCTCGACGAGCGGCAGCAGCACGGCGGTCAGGCCGACGGTGACGAGCACGGTGCCGACGAGGTCGATCCGGCTCGTCTCAGCGGCCCGCGACTCGGGGATGACCCGGGGTGTCAACGCGAGCGCGGCCAGGCCGATCGGGACGTTGATGAGAAAGCAGCTCCGCCAGCCGAGGCCGGCGATGTTCGCCTGCACGAGCACGCCGCCGATGAGCTGCCCGCTCACCGCCGCGAGTCCGAGCGTCATGCCGTAGGCCGACAGCGCCTTGGCGCGGTCGGGGCCCTGGAACATGACGCCGATCAGCGACAGCAGGTTGGTCATCAGCAGCGCGCCGCCGACGCCCTGGAGCAGCCGCCCGGCGATCAGGATCTCGCTCGTCCCGGCGGCCCCGCAGGCGATCGAGCTGAGCGTGAACAGCGCCATCCCCAGCGCGAACGTGCGCCGGCGGCCGATCCGGTCCCCGACCCGTCCGGCGGTGATCAGGAACACGGCGGTGGTCAGCCCGTACCCGGCGGCCACCCACTCAAGGCCCCCGCTGGAGGCATGGAGGTCCGTCTGCATCGACGGCATCGCCACGTTGACGATGAAGAAGTCCAGCACGACCATGAACGCGCCGGACAGAACGACCGGAAGCGCGGCCCAGGGGCTGCGAGCGGTCTTCGTCCGCGGGCCCGTGGGCGCCGCGGGTTTGGTGATGGTTGTCGTACTCATGCCGAGCACGGTCCCACCCGGATCGCGTCCCGTCGATTACCGGAGAGGTAATGTGCCGTGCGCCAGCGTGCGAGCGCCGCGGGCGCTGGATCGACGGGGTTTGGCGTGCCGCAAGCGTCGGGTTTCGGGTCAACCGCAGGGCGCGTGAGTGCTGGCCCGCCGGCCGATTCCGTACTTGACCGGATCCGGCAAGGGGGTACGCTCGGATCCGTCAGGACCACCTGGGGCATACGGTGGGGCGAGGGCGATGGGCGATGTTCAGCACGAACCATTCGGTGCAACGCGGGATCATCGTGATCGCCGCGCGAGCCGACGGCTGGCCCGCGCGCTGCGATCGCCAATCGTGCTGTTCGGGCTGTCCGGTCTGCTTGCGGCGATTGTGATTGGGGCGATCGGGGTCCTCTTTACCCGCCATCAGGCAGAGGCCGAGTCCCTTCGCGCAGCACGGAATCTCACGCGCGTGCTGGCGGCAACGCTCCGCCCGAACCTGACGGATGCGCTGCTCAGCCGCGACCCCTCAGCGTCGGCGGACCTCGATACGCAGGTGCGGCGGCGGGCGCTCGTCGCGCCGGTCATACGGATCAAGGTCTGGAGCCCCAGCGGAACGATCGTCTACTCCGATGAGCATCGGCTCGTCGGATCGGTGTATCCCCTGAAGGCAGATGACCGCGCGGCGCTCGACTCGGGGGCGATCGACGCCGAGATCAGCGACGTGTCGCGACCCGAGAACCGCTTCGAGCGCGGACACGGGCGGATCCTCGAGGTCTATATGCCGGTCCAGACGTCGACTGGCCACCGCCTGCTGTTCGAGACCTACCAGCGTTATGGCGCCGTGAGCGCCAACGGCGAGCAGTTGTTCGTCGCGTTCACGCCGGCGCTGCTCGCTGGCCTCGGACTGCTGTGGCTGATCCAGCTGCCGATGGCCTGGTCACTCGCCAGGCGACTCCGTCGCCATCAGGACAAACAGGAGCAACTGCTGCTTCGCGCGCTCGACGCCTCAGATGTGGAGCGACGACGAATCGCATCCGATCTGCACGACACCGTCGTGCAGGATCTCCTTGGCGTCTCCTACGGGCTCGCTGCGGCGGGGGTGCGAGTCGAGACCGCGACGCCGGAGGACACTCGGCGCGCGTTCGGGCGCGCGGCGTCGCAGCTGCGCGAGAACCTGCGGCACCTTCGGACCCTCCTCGTGGAGATCTATCCGGCAAGCGCCCGGTCGGCCGGACTGGCGGCCGCATTGGAGGAGGTCGTGGGCAGTCAGGGCAATGGCGAGCTCGAGCTGGAGTTTTCGGCCGATCGCGAGGTGCAGCTCGATGCGGACGCAGAGGAGCTGGTGTACCGCACCGCACAGGAGGTGTTGCGGAACGTGCGTGAACATGCGCGGGCGGCGGCCGTGCGCGTGTCGCTGCAGCGCGAGGACGGCCACGTCGTTCTGCTCGTGACCGACGATGGCGTCGGCTTTGACGCTGAGACGATCGCGAAACGTCGCGGCGATAATCATCTCGGTCTTGCGCTGCTCGAGGACAGGGCGCGTCGCCTCGGCGGAACCCTGTCGATCGTGTCATCGCCGGGCGCCGGAACAGCGGTCCGATTGGAGCTGCCACTCCGATGATCACGGTACTGATCGCTGATGACCACGTGGTGGTCCGGCGCGGGCTCGCTGGGCTGATCGCCGAACAACCGGACATCGACCTCGTCGCCGCAAGCGGGGGACGGTGTCGTCCGCGGTGCAACTCACGATCGAGCACAGACCGGATGTGGCGCTGCTCGACCTGCAGATGCCCGGGCTGGACGGCATCGACGCAACCCGGGAGATCCGTGCCGCCTGCCCGCAAACACGCGTGGCGATCCTGACCTCGTTTACCGAGCCTTCGCGCATCCGCGCCGTGTTGGACGCCGGAGCGATCGGATACCTGCTCAAGGACGCTGAGCCCGAGGAGCTGATTGCCGGCATCCGGCTGGTCGCGGCCGGTGCGTCGCCGCTCGCCGCCGAAGCGGCGCGGGCGCTCGCCCAGGGACGATCCGGCCTCCCGGCGGCGGGGAACCTCACGCCGCGGGAGCGGACGGTCCTCGGGCTCGTCGCGAAAGGCTGCTCAAACAAGGAGATCGCGCGGCGCCTGGAGATCAGCGAGAAGACCGTGAAGGCGCACCTGACGCACGTCTTTCGCGAGATCGGCGTATTCGATCGAGTCCAGGCGGCGTTGTGGGCGCGCGATCACGGCTTCGGTCCGCTGCGGTGACGATCGTCTAGTGCGGGCACCGGCTCGCGCCGACGCAATTGGACTTTGGTCGTAGGACCGCGCCGCGGACTACGACCAAGATCCAATTGTGCGACCGGGCCGGCTGGCGGATCCTCCGCGGTGTTCCATTCACGCCGTACCAATTTTGGGGGTCTTTCAATGTTGGGCGCACACACTCGCTTTGGGCAGCGAGCACGACGGGCGCGCACGAAACGCGCCGCGATCGGACTCGCTGTGTTCTTGCTTTCCGGGCTCGCCGCGATCCCGGTGCTCGCCGCGGGGGCAGCCCCGGTGACCGGGGTCATGATCCTTGCCAACCGGACTGTCCCACGGGGGGTCGTGTTCATCAATGACGATCTCGGTGGTCACTGGTGGGCGAGCGACAGCGGCGCCGGCACGGGCCTGTGCCGCCTTGATTCGGCGGCGGGTCTCAACCCGCCGTGGACGACGAACTGGTGCAGCGGCACCGCCAAGGGCGGCGGGCAGATCGTCGTGGGCGACACGCCGACGACAGCCGCCGACGGCTCTAAGTACATCTACCTCGCGGATGACGGCTCCAAGAGCACGCAGGTCATCCGCTACAAGTTCAACCCGCACGCGACCGCGACCCAGAACCCGCTCGCGTCGACGCTCGTGATGAACGTCCCGAACGTGACCGCCGTCGGCGGGGGCACGGGCGGAGGGCGTCCGTCCGGGCTGGCGCTTGCGCCCAACGGGCAGGACCTCTACGTCGGTTACCTGAAATCAGGAGATGTGATGAAGGTCACCGATGCGATGCACACGGCCAGCGGGACGCCGCCGGTGGCGCGCGTCGGCTCAACGAGCGATGGTCGAGGCGTCAACGCGTTCACGCTGTTCAAGGGCGACCTCTACCTCGCGGAGCTCGGCGGCGCCGGACTCTCGTCGATCCAGGATCCGAGCGGCGCGAACGGTCGTCCGGCCTGCTCCGCGACAGCGCGGTGCACCGCGGTCACCGTCCCGGGCGCGGCGTCGATCAGCAGCTTCCCGGGCGGCCTCGCCAGCACGTCGAAGTACGTCTACGTCGCGGATGCACCACCGACGACCGGCAGCGTGATCAAGCGCTGGGATCCGTCCGCGGGCACGATCGACGTTGTCTCCAAGGACGTGCAGCCGTACTTCGACGCGTTCAACAACAAGCAGCAGACTGCGTACACAGGGGCGATGGCGCTCGGTATCGGGCCCGCCGGAGAGGTCTATGTCGGCGACGATCCAACGGTCGCGGCAGGCGCCGCGACGGCCGGCGTCGGCCACATCTTCGACATTCCGGCAGCCTCGCAGCTGCCGGCGAGCCCGCCGACGGTCGGCGGACTGCTCCCCGCCTCCGGCACGTCGGCCGGCGGGGACCAGGTCACGATCCTCGGCGCCAACTTCGACACGACAGCGGGTGCGACGACAGTGCAGTTCGGGAAGGTCGCCGCGACCAATGTCAGCTGCGCGAGCACGACGTCGTGCACCGCAGTCAGTCCCGCGGGGACCGGCACGGTCGACGTGACGGTCTCGGTCGCCGGTCAGGCGAGCGCGACGAACGCGAGCGACACGTTCACCTACACGTCTGCGCCACCGGCGAACACGCTGTCGGTGACGAAGATCTCGCCCAGCACCGGCGCGGACAGCGGCGGTACGACGGTCACCATCACCGGGACGGACTTCGACCCGACGCCCGGAGCGACGACGGTCTCGTTCGGCCCGAACCAGGCGACGAACGTGAGCTGCTCGGATGCCACGACGTGCACCGCTCTCTCACCCGGCGGCTCTGGGACCGTTGACGTTCAGGTCTCCACGCCGGCGGGCGGGACGAGCGCGGCGGTCGCGGCCGACCAGTTCACGTATCAGACCCCGGTCGCGGGCCTGTACGCATGGGGCATCACCGCCCCGAAGGGCGGCGCGGTGTGGCTGCCCAACACGGCCGGCACGGGTGGCCACTGGTGGTCCTCCGACCACGCACAGGGCCTCTGCAGGCAGGATCCTGCACCGACGAGCGGGCCGTTCGGCGTCCCGGGCAACACGCTCCACGCGCTGAACTTCGGTCAGTGCGCCGATGACATCATCGGGTCGGCGGGCCAGGCCGTGTATGACCCGCGGCCGTTCCCGGCCGGCGCGACCGGCTGTCCGGCGGGCGACACGTGCCACTACGTCTACGTTCCTGACAACGCCGTCAAGAGCGTCGCCGTGTGGCGGCTCGTCTTCGACGCCGATACGGAGTCGATGGTCGGCAACGCGACGGGCATGGCCCCGCTCGCCGATCTCCGGACGCTGAAGCCGAACGGCATGGCGCTCGGGCCGCTCGATGCGAGCGGTCAGCCGGTGGCGAACGCATCGCTGTACGTCACCGACCTGACGGAGATGAACGTCCGTCAGATCACCAACCCGGACGGCGACCCGCGCACGCAGGCGGTGAACATCGTCGCCCAGACGGGCGACGGCCGTGGCGCCAACGGAACCGCCGGCTTCATCGGCAAGCGCCTGTTCATCTCGGAGAACCGCGGCACGGCGTACATCGACGTCACTGCCGCGTGCACCCTGACGAACAACTGCGCGACGCAGAAGGTCGCCCTCGACGCTCCCGCCGCCGGCGTGTTCGTTGCGGGAACGGCAACCGACCCGACTCGCGGATACGTCTACGTGTCCGATTCGCCGGGCGGTGCCAACGCCACGATCTACCGCTTCAACGCGAACACGATCACGGCGGCCAATCCTGCCGGTTCCCCGGCTCCTGTGTTCGTGACCGACGGGACACTCCCGGCGGCGGGCTCGCCCAACGCCACCGTGTTCTGCGCGACCACCTGCCAGCGGCCGTGGGACTTCGGCAACCATCCGGTGCAGGGAGGCCCAACCGGCTTCTCGTTTGCCTTCGGACTCGCCGTCGGGCCGAATGGCGATCTCGTGATCACTGAGGATCCGAGCGCCGGCAACCGTAGCGGACGCGGAACGATGTGGATCGTTCCGTTCGTGAACTGACGGACCCTGCAACCCCCCCAGTGCGACCGCCGGGCGAAAGCCCGGCGGTCGTCGTTGCAGCCCAAGGAAGCTTGGGCGCGGAGCTACCCGAGCCCGTCGACCCGTCGCACGAGTTCGGCGCGAGAACGGACGCCGAGCTTGCGGTAGGTGTTGCTGAGGTGAAACTCGACCGTCTTCGTACTGAGAAAGAGCGCGGCGGCCGCCTCCCGGTTCGTCGCCCCGCCGGCGACGGTCAGGGCAACCTGGAGCTCCTGCGGGGTCAGGATCTGGAGTGAGGGAGAACTGCCGTTCCGGGCGAGGTGCGCCTCCCCCGCGGCGCGCAGCTCAGCGCGAGCCTGGGAGGCCCACGGCTCGACGCCGGCCGTCTCGAAGAAACTCAGCGCGCGATGGAGCGCGGCGCGTGCATCGGCGCGGCGGCGTGAGCGGCGGCGGCGCATCCCGAGGCACAACTCGGTGCGGGCGCGATCGAAAGGCATGAGGTCTCCGTGCAGTTCGAGCGCATCAGCAAACGCGGCCTCGTAGTCCGCCTCATCCGCCAACAGTCCGCGGCCACGAGCGGCGATCGCGGCGGGCCAGCGCAGCCCCGTTTCGCGAGCGCTCGCATCGATGGCGCTCACCGCGGTCTCGGCGCCGGCGGGGTCACCGCTGCGGACGAGCGCTTCGATCAGATCGCCGGCAAACGGAACGGCGGTCGGCAGCTTCATCCCCTGCGATGGCCTGCAAACGGGCGCATTCACGCAGCTGCGTCGCCGCGCGATCAGGTTGCCCGAGCGACAGCTCGAGCAGCCCAAGCACGCTCGCCGAGTACGTGCGGATCGAGTCGGCGCCGGTTCGGAGCGCGGCCTGCAGCGCCGTCGCCACCAGCGCCCGGCACTCGACGTCATGGCCGAGGAGCGCCTCGACGCGCGCCAGCGTGACGTAGGAGAACGATGACTCGACCGCCTGCCCCGTGTCCTGGCTCAGCTGGACGGACTCGGCCGCGGCGGCGTACGCCGCCGGGATGCTGCCGAACCGCACCTCGATTTCGGAGAGCGTCGCCAGCGCGAATGGCAGGATCGTCGCTGCCCCGGCGCTCCGTGCTTCGGCGATCATTCCCTCGACGGTGACTCGAGCGGGGTCGAGGCACTCGAGCCAGACGAGGGCCTGCAGCACCCCGGCCATTGCGAGCGACAGTGCCCCGTCGCGGTGGTCCAGGTCCGTGGGCGCAAGGCCGGCGAGCACCGGGTTGATCAGCCCGAACGCCTCGGCAACGTGTCCGCCCGCCGCGACCGCGAGGCCGAGCGTCAGCCGAGCCGCGGATCCAACGGCCCCAGCATCGGGGTCGGCGGCCTCGACGGCTCGGCGCGCGGTCGTCTGGGCGCGTCCCGGATCTCCCGCCATGAAGCACACCATCGTCGCGATGGAAAACATCTCGGACGCCAGCAGGCGATCGGTGCCCTGCACGCGCTCGGCCTCGGAGATGAGTAGTGAGAACGTTTCGGCGACCGGCCGCGT
Organism: uncultured Solirubrobacterales bacterium; assembly: GCA_963779695.1. Lineage (GTDB taxonomy): Bacteria > Actinomycetota > Thermoleophilia > Solirubrobacterales > Solirubrobacteraceae > Palsa-465. The sequence goes on along the minus strand of CAVZZH010000029.1, from coordinate 1,607 downwards.
GAAGACCATCGTGGCGCCCCGCAGCATCTGGATCTGGGCTCGGGCGGTGGGTTCACGGACCGTGTCGAGCACCGCCGCCAGGACGGCGTTTGCGCCGTCGGGGTCACCCGCGAGCCAGAGCGCGCGTCCCGCAGCGGTCGTCCGTCGGAGCCGGTCGCGATCCGCGACGCTCAGGACCGCAGCAGTCTCGAACGCGCGCGCCGCGGCCGCGTACGCGCTCCGGGCGAGTGCGGTCTCCGCCGCGGCCTCGAGCAACCCGGCGACCTCCTCGTCAGGCCCCGCGGATGCTGCAGCAAGATGCCACGCCGCGCGATCATCGGCCTGCACCGCGCCGGCGAGGGCCCGGTGCGCCGCGCGCCGCTCGATCGGACCGTGCGCGTGGTATGCGGCCGAGCGCACGAGCGGATGGCGAAAGCTGACGCGGTCGACGGTCCGTGTGATCACACCGGCGCGCTCGCCCTCGTCCAGCGCTCGCGGGTCGAGTCCAGCCTGGTGAAGCGCGGCCAAGATCTCGCCGATCGAGCCGGTGTCGCTGGCTGCGGCGATGAGCAGTGCGCGGCGTGTGTCGTCGGGCAATGCGTCGAGATGGCCTGCGAACGCCCGATCGAGTGCGGCGCCCACCGCGAGCGGATCGGGCACCGGCTCGACGCCCTTGCGCTGCGCCGGCGTCAGCGTTGCGAGGGCCTCGAGGAGCGCCAGCGGATTGCCGCGCGTGTCGGTGAGGAGCCGGGCACGTACGACGCTTCCGAGATCGCCTGCGGCATCATCGAGGAGCGCTGCAGCGTCGGCCCGTCCGAGACCGTCCAGGCGGAGCGTGGCGAGTCCGGCGTCGTGCAACCAGTCGCGCTCGCGCATCGCGAGCAGGAGCACGATGCCTTCGCTGACGAGACGGCGGGCGGCGAACACAAGCGCGACGCGCGACGGCTCGTCGAGCCAGTGGGCGTCGTCGACGACCGCCAGGACGGGTGATCGCTCGGCGGCCGCCGCGAGCAGGCTCAGCGTCGCCGCGGCGACCGCGAACCGGTCGCCGGCACTCGCCGGTCCGAGCGCGAGCGCGCTGTCGAGTGCCTGCTGCTGCGGAGGCGGGATCAGCTCACGGAGCTCGAGCACCGGGCGGAGCAGGTCCGCGAGCCCCGCAAAGGCCAGTTCGGACTCGGCCTGCAACGGTTGTGCGCGTAGGACGATGAATTCGTCGGCGTCGCGCATCGCGCGTTCGAGCAGCGTCGACTTGCCCACTCCCGGTTCCCCGTAGAGGATCACGGCCGAGCTCTGTCCGCGCCGGGCGCCGTCGATCAGTGCCCCCAAACGCGACTGCTCATCCGAGCGGCCGACGAACACGCACGGAACAGTAGTCCGTTCCTTGCGGCATGACGAGGTCCGACCCTAGGGAAATCCCTGATCTCGCTGCCGGTGCTGGTGGGTCTGCTCACGCACCGAAATCACTAGTTTTCCGTCTGATGAGACGACTCGCTGCGGCGTGTGGAATCGCGTTGGCGGCGCTCGCGACCGCGAGCGCCCCGGCTGGGGCCATCTCGTTCGGTAATGGCTTCGGGCTCCACGTCCGCTCGGTCCGCACGCTGGATTCGCGCCTCATCTCCGTCTCGCTG
>CAVZZH010000028.1:0-69615 GCA_963779695.1 uncultured Solirubrobacterales bacterium | reverse complement strand
GGTGCTCACCTCGAGCGCGCGGGCCGCGAGCTTCGGGGCCGCGCTGGACGGTTTCCGATTCATCGCCAAGGCCGACATCTGCCGAGCCGCCCTCGCCGACGTGATTGCCTCCGCGGCTGGCTAGCCGAGCGTCCGGACGCCGGTGTCGTCGGACGCCACGACCGTCTCCGGTACCGGAACGGCGAGATGCCACCCGGGCGCCGCGGGGAATAATCCGCCAAACCGTGATCCTGATTCGGATCTGGGCGCAAAATGCACCGTGAGAGAGCGGGAGTTTTACGCCCGAATCCGATCCGCGAGAGCGATTTGGCGAATTAATCCCGTGCGACCCCGGGGCCGGCCGGGAGTCGGCCCCGGGAACCCTGGGAGTCCTGGGCCTACACCGGCGAGGACGGCCGCGCCAGCCCCTCCGCGAGGTCGCCGAAGCCCGGCGCGATCACCGCGCCCGGCTGGGCCACGAGCTCCTCGGCGACGAGCGCCTCGGTCGTGAGCATCAGCGCGGCCACCGACGCGGCGTGCTGGATCGTCAGCCGGGTGACGCGGAGCGGGTCGATGACGCCGTCGGCGAACAGGTCGACGAACTCGCCGGAGAGCGCGTTGAGGCCGTGCCCGGGGGGCATCTCGCGGACCTGCTGGATGACGTCGGCGCCGTCATAGCCGGCGTTCGTCGCCACCCAAAACAGTGGTTCGGCGAGAACGTCCCGGATGACCTCGACGCCGCGCAAGTAGTCGCCCTCGAGCCCGGTGTCCTCGAGCACCGACTCGGCGCGCAGCAGCGCCGTCCCGCCGCCCGCGACGATCCCCTCGGAGACGGCCGCGCGGGTCGCCGCCAGTGCGCCCTCGGTCCGCCGGAACTTCTCCTTGAGCTCAGGACCGGTGGCGGCGCCGACGTGGATGACCGCGAGCCGGCTGGAGAGCTTGGCGAGCCGCTCGCGGAGCACCTCGATGTCGGTCTCCTGAGTCGCTCGCTCGAGCTCGACGCGGATCTGCGCGAGGCGGGCCGCCACCCGGTCGGCGGAACCGGCGCCCTCGACGAGCACCGTCGCGTCGCCGCTGATGACGACCCGGCGGGCGCTCCCGAACGTGGACGGCTTGACCTGATCGAGCGTCAGCCCGGCCTCGTCGGTGACGACGTCCCCGCCCGTGAACGCGGCGAGGTCCTGGAGGTGCGCGATCCGGCGGTGCCCGAACCCGGGGGCGCGGACGACCACCGCCTTGAGCGTCCCGTGCTGGTTGTTCTGAACGATCAGCCCGAGCGCCGGACCCTCCACCTTCTCGGCGAAGATGACGAGCGGCCGCGGCTCCTTCATCACCGCGTCGAGCGTCGGCATCAGGTCACGCACGTGGGAGATGGGCCGGCTCGTGAGCAGCACGTACGGGTTCTCGAACACGGTCTCCATCCGCTCGCCGTCCTGGATCAGGTACGGCGAGAAGTGGCCGTTGTCGACGTGCATGCCCTCGACGAACTCGACCTCGATGCCGGGTCGCTCGGACTCCTCGATCGTGACGACGCCCTCGGGGCCGACGCGGTCGAGCGCGCGCGCCACCGCCGAGCCGATCCGCTCGTCCTCTTTCGCGGCGATCGTCGCGACGTGGGTGAGGTCGGCCGCGCCGCTGACCTGACGGGCACCGCGGCCGAGCTCGGCGACGACGAGCTCCGTCGCCTCCTCGATCCCGCGACGCAGGAGCATCGGGTTGGCGCCCTCCTCGAGCGCGCGCATCCCTTCGCGGATGATCGCCTGGGCGAGCAGCGTCGCCGTCGTCGTCCCGTCGCCCGTGAGGTCGCTCGTCTTGTTGGCGACCTCACGGACGAGCTGGGCGCCCATGTTCGTCAGGGGGTTCGAGAGCTCGATCTCGCGTGCGATCGAGACGCCGTCGTTGGTGATCGTCGGCGCACCGGTGAGCCGCTCGAGCACGACGTTGCGGCCCTTCGGCCCGAGCGTCACCTTGACCGTATTGGCGAGCTCGTCGACGCCCTGCTGGAGCAGCAGCCGTGCCTCGTGGTTGAAGTGGAGGATCTTGCCCATGACGTATTGACCTCCGTGCCGTTCTCAGGCGCCCGCAGGGATGAGGATTCCGCGGCCTTGCAGCCGCCCGTGGTCCAGGTCTGCCATCGCGTCGTTGATCGCGTCGAGCGGGTAGGTCGACGTGTGCAGCGTCACCTTGCCCTGCGCGGTCAGCGTCATCAGGTCGACGAGATCGTTGTAGGTGCCGACGAGGTTCCCGATGAACGAGATCTCCCGCGAGATGACGTCGATCGTGGGGATGTTGATGTTCTCGCCGTAGCCGATCACGTAGTAGAAGCCGCCGTCCTGGACCATCGCGATCCCGTCCTCGATCGCGCCCTTCTCGCCGACGAAGTCGATGATCGCCTCGGCGCCGAGGCCGTCGGTCATCTCCCGCACGGTGTCGACATGCGTGCCGTCGACCTGGACGGTCTGATCGGCGCCCATCTCGCCGGCGAGCGCAAGCGCCTTCTCGGAGGGGTCGATGACGATGATCTCCGCCGGCGTGTACGCCTTCAGGCACTGGATCCCGATGTGGCCGAGTCCGCCGGCGCCGATGACGACCGCCTTCGTGCCCGCGCCGAGCACCGGGATCGCCTTCTTGACCGCGTGGATCGCCGTCAGGCCCGCGTCCGCGAGCGCCGCGATGTCCTTTGGCTCCAGCGAGGGGTCGAGCTTGACCACCGACCGCGCCGAGGTCTTCAAGAGCTCGGCGAAGCCGCCGTCGCGGTTGATCCCGGGGAACGAGCCGTTCAGGCAGTGCATGTCATCCCCGGCCCGGCAGAAGCGGCACAGCCCGCACGAGATGAAGGGGTGGACGATCACGGTGTCGCCCACCTCCACGTTGGTCACACCCGACCCGATCTCGTGGACCCACCCGGCGTTCTCGTGACCCGGCGTATACGGCAACTCGACGCCTGACTTCTCCGCCCACTGACCCTCCTGGATGTGGAGGTCGGTGCGGCACAACCCGGCGGCACCGATCCGCACGATCACGTCAAAGGGACCGTCGATCGTCGGCTCGGAAACGCCGTCGAGCTTGAGGGACTCGTGATAGCCGTGGAGCCGTGCGGCTTTCATCTCGCAACCTCCTGGAGTGGGTCGGCCGCCAGGTTGTGGCGGAATTGCAACAGTGACCGGCAGATACCCCCATTCGCTTCCAAGCTCGTGCGCACGAGCCGGCCCATCCGCAGCCAGCGATCGAGCTGGTCGGCGCTCACCGGCGTCCCCGTTCGGGGACACGAACGCCGCCGCGCCCGGATCGCAGCTGATCCCGAGGGCGGCGCGGAGCTCGAGGCAGCGGCGGACCTCCGGATCCTCCGCGAGGAAGATCGGCGACGCGCAGCGAAACGACCTCCCCGGCCTCCGAGCCCGCCGACGGCCCGCAGCGTCTCGCACACCCGCGTCTGCCGGGCGACCAGCGCCTTACGCGTGAACAGCTCGCGCAGCGACTCCAGAGAGTCGTCGTCGGTCTCCCCCGGGAACGCGCCCGTGAAGCCCTCGCCGGCGGCGAGCGCAGCGTTGATCTCCTCCCCCGTGTAGTGATCCTCCAGGCGGACGCTGACCCGCCGCACCTCCGGCAGCCGGCGCACCGCGCCCCGTGCGTCGGCCGCCATCAGGAACGCGAAGTTCGGAGCGCACTGCGGCGTCGGCAGCCGCAGCAGAATGTCGACGTCGCCCGCATCGGTCACGTCGCACGAGCTGACGAACCGAAGCGAGGTGATCGGTTCGTCGAGCTCGGGGTCGTAGACCGTCGCGAGCGCGCCGAGGACACGCTCCGATGTCGTCATGCGGTTTCGACCAGCTGTGCGTCCTCCTCCGCCGCCGGGGTACCCGCGTCGGCGGGCAGCTGGAGGTCCGCCGGCACCTCGATGCCGTACAGCGCGGCCGCGTTGAGACCGAGGATCTTGCGCTTGCCGTTCAGGTCAAGCCGTGGGTAGTCGGAGAACTCCTCATGATCGGGCTGGGGGTAATCCCAGTCGAGGAATCCGTCGATCTGCCACTTCGGCTCCCAGATCCCGTAGTCGCTGCCGAACAGCATCTTGTCCTCGCCGACCCAGAACAGGAGCTCACCCAGCACCTTCGCGAAGAAGCGTGGGCGGGCGTACATGAGGCCGCCGATGACGACCGACAAGCCGGCGTAGACGTTCGGCTCCTGCGTCGCCATGAAGCAGAAGTCCTCGATCCGGGGCAGGCCGACGTGCTCGATGATGAAGTTGAGCTCGGTGTTGTCGGTCGCCGCCTGATCGACGTCACGCGGATCGAACGCGTCCTTGTCCAGGGGCCAGATCGTCGGGCCCTTGTGGACGTGGATGTTCTTGATGCCGAGCTCTTTGCACTTCTCAAAGAACGGCTTGCACGCCTCGTCATCGAGCCGCCAGCCGCGCGAGCCGGCGTTCCACTCGGCGGTGTAGAGCTTGACGCCCTGCATGTTGTAACGCTTGGCGTCCTCCTCGAGCTGCTTCAGCCCGGGATCGCCGTCACGCGGATCAAACCGGCCGTTGACGATCAGCCGGCCGGGGTACTTGGCGGCCAGCTCGCCGTTCTTCTCGGCGGTGTTGAAGCCGGTCGTGTACCACTCCTTCAGGTAGGTCGACTGGAAGATGCCGACGTCGACGCCGGCGTCCTCGAACACGTCCTTGACGAAGTCCTCCTCGGAGTACTTCATGAACTTCTCGATCGGCCAGTGCGTCTCCGGCGGGCCGAGGCCCATGTAGGCGTGGAAGCACTCGATCCATCCCTTCGCGTACTGCTCCTGCCCCTTCACCCAGTTCTCCGGGCTGGCGTCCCAGAAGTGGCAGTGGCCGTCGACGATGAAGTATTTCTCGCCGTTCTTCTCGTACATGTGTCCCTCCGAGACTTAGCTGAGCGCCGTTAGGTCGAAGCTGATGTATTCCGCCGCGTCCTCCGGGTTGGCGAACAGGAGGATCCGGTCGTCGAGAACGACCATGCGCCCGTAGTGGGTCGACATGATCTCCTCGAAGTCGTCGTTGCCGAAGTCGTCCCAGCCGAGCGCCTCCGCGCACTCCTCGTAGTCGAATTCGAGCCGGTTGTCGCCGTCGACCCGGATCATCGAGGGCAGCTCCTCGACGGTCACGCCCGGCTTGCCCATCATCACCCGAGCGACGACGTAGCCGACCTGGTTGTTCATCAGCGTCACGCCGGCCCGGTTCGACGCCGTGCGGTCCGACTTGAACCGCTCCTCCGTGGTGCTCATCCGTTCACCTCCGTTACGTTCAGGTTGAGTTCGCCGACGACCTCGGCGTGGCGCCGCTCAGCGTGCTCGAAGGAGTCCTCAAAGCGGACCACCTTCTCGCCCGGCTGTGACCAGATCGGCTGCATCGTGCGGGCGGCGTTGACGCTGATCGGCGTCCACGTGTCGAGCCATGACTGCATCGTCGCCCGGTTCTCCTCGCCGAACTGCTCGTCGTCGGCGAGCAGCCCGAAGAGCCGCCGTGACACGCGCCGGTCGCGCGCGACGTCGGACTCGCCGGAGCCGATCAGCGTCGGGGTCACGAAGTCGCCCTGCGGCGCCGCGACCTGCATCACGAACTCGCTGCGGAACAGCTCGCCGACGAGCGGCTCGAACACGACCGTGGCGGCGAAGAACGCCTCCGCCCAGTCGCGGATCGCGGTGAGCCGCTCGACGTTCTCGCGTACGCCCTGCCAGACCGGATCCTCCGCCCACGCCTTCTTGTGGGCGCTGCCGTCGAAGCCCTCGATCTGGTCGGTGAGCTCGAGGTTGTACAGGATCAGATCCTGGCCGAAGCGGAGCTTGTGCGCCGAGGCGACCGACAGCGCGTTGTTGATCATGTTCGTCGGCGCGTCGCGCTGCGCGGGCAGGTAGACGTGCATCCCGATCCCGTGCTCCGCGTGCGCCCATGCGCTCACGTGCTTCTCGACGACCGAGATCCAGCCGCGGTTCCACCCGTCGAACGCTCGCGCCGCCTTGGCGTTGGCGAGGTTGTGGCCGATCTGCCGGACGACGTTCGCGTTGTTGCGATAGATCGTCTGCTCCCACTCCTCGTTCGGGTCGAGGAATGCGTGCCAGTTGGAGGATTTCAGCGCCGTCCATTCCTCCGGGTAGCCGGCGGTGCCGTCGGCGAACGCGTAGATCCAGCCCTGGAGCAGGTGGCGGGCCGGATCGGGCTGGACGTCGACGGTGACGTCCTCGTAGATCGACGCCCGGCGCTTGGCCGGGGTGAAGTAGTTGTAACTGCGACTGGTGGAAGACGGGAACTCTCTCGCACCCGCCTCTGCATCCGTGAATACCGGCTTCGGAACGCTGCGCTCCTTCACCGGGGACTCGACATCGGTTGCCATCGGTGCCTCTCCTCTCTATCTCTGCAGTCAGGGTGCGGTGGTGGTGAACTTGTCGTAGAAGACGCGTGACTCGGGAACGCCGCTGCGCTCGAGCAACGCGATGGCGGCGTCGACCATCGGTGGCGGGCCGCACAGGTATGCGTCCATCTCGCTGAGCTCCGACTCCGATCTCGACACCACGTCGGTGATCAGGCCGCGCTCTCCAGACCAGTCTTCGTCCTCGCCGCAATCGGACAGCGCCGCGACGAACCGGAAGTTCGGCAGCCGCTGCTCGAGCTCGGCGAGTTCCTCCAGGTGAAACAGGTCGCTCGGTCCGCGGGCGCCGTAGTAGTAGACAGCGGGCCGCTCGCTCCCCTGCTCGGCGAGTGAGCGCAGCAGCGACAGGATCGGCGCCATTCCGGCGCCGCCCCCGATGAACAGCAGCGGGCGATCGGACTTCTCCCGCAACGTAAACACGCCGTAGGGCCCGGTCACCTCGAGCTCCTGGCCGGATGCGATCCCGCCGTCGGCGAGCAGGCTCGAGAACTTCCCGTCCGGGTAGATCTTGATCATGAACTCGAGCTCGCCGGGTGGGTGGGCCGGAATATTGGCCATCGAGAACGAGCGGACGTCACCGTCGCCATCGCCGGGAATCGCGATGTCGACGTACTGGCCCGGCTTGAACGTGAATCCGTCCCCGCCCTCCCGCGTCAGGACGAGCCGCCGGATGTCGTGGGTGAGCTCGTCCACCGCCTCGACGCGCATCGCCTGGGTCTGCAGCGCGACGCCGCTGCGGAGCACCTCCTCGTCGTAGTTGATCAGCTCGACCTCGAGGTCGGACATGGCGTGAGCGCGGCACAGCAGCGTCCACCCCTCCTCCTTCTCGTAGTCGTTGAGCGCGAACGTCGAGTACTTGTCGAGATCGACTTCGCCGTCGAGCAGGAACGACTTGCACGCCGAGCACTGCCCTTCCTTGCAGCCGTGCATCAGCATCAGGCCCTGGCGGAACGCGCCGCGCAGCACCGTCTCGTCCTCGTCGACCTCGAACTCGATGCCGACCGGCTCCAACCGGACCTGGTAGGTCTGACCCATGAGTCGCTGTCGCAGGTGAGGTGCGGGGGGCGACCGACCGCGCCGACCGGTCGCCCCCGTCGCCTGTCCGCGGCTAGGACGCTCCCGCCGTGGGCCGGCGGCCGGCAGGCCCGCCCGCCTTGTACTCGGCGACATGCGCTTCGCGCTCCTCGGGCGACATCTCGTTGAGGAGGATGTTGGGGCTCTGGAGCGTGTATCCCTGCACGTTCTCGAGCTTCCACATCTTCTTGGGATCGAGATCCAGATGCGGCTGCGGGACGAGCGTCTCGCCGTCGTCACGGACGTACCCGAGGTCCTTGATGATCTCGGCGAGATCCATGCCGTGGTAACACGTCTCCCACTCGCGCTTCCCGGCGAGCTTGCCCATGGCCGGCGTCTGGCGACCCTTGTACTCCGGCCGGAACGCGACCGCGTCGGTCCAGCGGCAGGTCTCCGAGCAGTACGTCCGCACCTGACCGTCGACCTCGTCGACGACCATGTCCTCGCGGATCAGACACGGGACCATGCAGCTCCAGCACCGGTGCGGATACACGTAGTCGGTGTCCGCGTCGAACGTGATCGGCGCGTGGCCGTTCTTCTTCGACAGCTCGGTGTAGCGCTCCCACCACTTGCCGTACTTGTCGTACCAGCCGGGGTACTTGTGCTCGAACCACTCGAAGTCGGTGTCGTCCATGCCATCGATCCGCCAGTAGTTGACCGGCCAGCCGGTGGCGAAGAACTGCGCGACCTCGTGGATGTAGCCCTTGTTCCAGATCCGGTTCCACGACTCCTCAACGAGGTCGTGCGGGATCTCGAGGCCGTACTTCTCCAGCGGCACGAGGTAGCTGCGGTAGTAGTCGTCATAGATCCACCGCCGCCACGCCTCCGCGTAGCTCTCGCGATCCTTGCGCCGATCCTTGGTGCCGTACTCGATGAACGTCCCGATCGCGGCATCGACGACGGCGTGGTTGTTCCACCACGCGTACCGCAGATCACGCTGCAGCAGCTCGCGATTGCGCTCGTCGGCGAGCGCCATCAGGATGATCGAGTACCCGTTCGAGATGTGCCGTGACTCGTCGGACTGCACCGAGTGGAACACGGTCGGCAGGAGGTAGTCGCCGTTCGCCGCCGCCTCACCGGGCATCGCGACGAACAGGACGTTCGTGAACGCGGTCTCGGCGACGATCGTCAGATAGATGTTCGCCGCGGTGATCGCGTCACCGGTGATGAAGCCTTCGCCGAACTGACGGCCGATCGTGCCGGCGTAGCAGTTCTGGAAGGCCTTCTCGGTGATGTCGAACCCGGCCGGATCGATGTAGTGGTTCATGTACAGCCGCTTGAGATTCATCTGGATCGTCGAGTGGCGTACCTCGTCGATCATCTGAATCGCCAGGCCGTTGTGAACCTCGGGGTTCGGCACGGTGCCGATCGTGAGCGGCATCGCCCGGGCGGCCGAGATCTCCGGGAACGGGATGATCGACAGGAACAGCTTCTGCCACTCCATCCAGCGCTCCTGAACCTGGCGGAACATGTTGCCGCGGATCGCACCGTCCATCGCGCCGAAGACGCGGTTGTCCTTCTCCTCCTCCATCGGGAAATAGGAGCGCAGGACCTGCTTGAGCGGATCCTTCTTGGGCGCCTTCTCAAACGTGTAGTCGGTCGCGTACTTCTCCACCGGCGAGACGTATGTCGGCTCCCAGGAGAGCTCCTGGATCTTGTTGTGGGCCTTCGTGACGCTGGCTCTACTCACCCTCGACTCCTCTTCGCTGGGGATTTCCCTCCATCGCGGCAGGCCTCAAAGCCGTACGGCTCGTGCCGCCGCGCACAACGTAGGTCCGGTCGGGCTCCGGCGGCAAGAACTGCCGGTTTTCTGCATCTGCTTGCAAAGTCGTGTGACCGGCGGCGTCGGTCGCGGCCCGGGCGACGTCCATCACCGTCGCCGCGAGCTGCTCCCGCTCGGTGTCGAACACGTGTCGGCTTGTCGACAGGCCGAGCGCCGCGACGAAGTGCCCGGAGCGGTCGAAGATCGGGGCGGCGATGCAGCAGAAGTTCTCGTCGAACTCCTCGCGGTCGACGCCATAGCCGTCGCGCCGCACGCGTTCGAGCTCTTGCACGAGCACGTCGGCCGAGGTGATCGTGTGTGGGGTGAACGGCCGCAGGCCCCGCGCGATGTAGCGCGTCACGGTCCGGGCGCCGAGCAGCGAGAGCGCCACCTTCCCCATCGCCAAGGCGTGGGCGCTGTCCCGGATCTCACTCCCAAGCCCCGGCATCGTCGGTACCCCCTGACGCCCGCGGAACGCGACGATCTCAATCCGTCCTGGGCGGAGCACGCCGAGATACGAACGGCGTCGCGTACGGACAAACAGCTTGTCGACCGTGCCCTTGAGATCGTCATGGATCGGGGCTGCCTGCTCGGCGGCTGCGGTGAGCTGCTCGAGACCGCGTGCCGGACGGTAGAGGCCTTTGCTCTCGTGGACCGCGAACCCCTCCTCGCACAGGCTCGTGAGCAGGTAGTAGGCGGTCGACGTGCTCTTGCCGAGCGCATGGGCGACCTCGTCCGCGCGGACGCCGGTCGGCTGCTCGGCGAGCATCGACAGCACCCGCAGCACGGCGCGCGCCGTACTCAGGCTGCGACTCGACGTCTGGGCAGCACCTCGCGCGAGCGCGTGGACGGACTCGCTCTTCACGGGCGTCTCTCCTCTGTCCCTGCAAACCGGAACGATCTCCGGACGCTTTTTGGACAGTAGTCGACGCCTCGCGGCGGAGGCGTTACACGAGCGTTACAGCGTCTGAGGCCCGGTTTCCGCAGCGCTCTGGGTGACCCGGAGATGCCCGACCCGAGTCGCCGCGAGGCTGCGCCGCGGATCGTGGAACGGCAGCCTCTGAAGGAGCCGCTGCCACCCCGCGAGGTCGGTCATACCGCTGTCGGTCTGCAGCCACGTCCACAGCGCCTCCTGGTCATCGGCGGTCAGCACCGACTGCCGCAACCACTGCTCGAGCGCCTCCCGCTCGCGGATGACGCCGGGCGCCTCGGAGCTTGGGAGCAGCGGCCCCGGGTAGCGGGCAGCGGCCTCTCGAACTTCGCCGCGGTGCAGGAGCGCACACACGTGCGCGACGTCGCTGCCGACCATCCAGGCGAGCCGGTAGTGCTCCGGTTCGATGCAGTCTCCGAGCAGCTTGCGCAGCCGTGAAACCTCGACCCGGATGCTCGCGGCACCCGCGGGATCGCCGTAGATCCCCAGGCTCAGCTCCTCGCTGGTCATCCCGTCCGGATTCGCGCACAGCAGCGTGAGGATCTCGCTGTGACGCAGGCGCAGCTGGTGGCGAGTGCCGGCGGTTTCCGCCTCACCACGTTCTCGGCCGAGCAGCCGGAGCGTGAGCATCGTGCCGGTGTTCGAGCGGCCGTGCACTGCCGGGTCCGGGAGCGCCCGGACGAGATACGCCTCTTCGTATCCGAGCGCCTCGACGACCAGCGCACGGCCGTCGGCGAGCGTCAACTGGCCGCCCCCGGCCGGCGGGCTCAGGCGCGTCACCGGCAGCCACCCGAGCGGTTGGCTGGCGATCACGCGCCCGGTCGGTGTGAGCAGCGCCCGTGGCTCGTGGCCCTCGGCGAGCCGCCCGCCGTGCCGCACGATCAGCCGCGCGTCCCGTTCCATCATCTCGTAGCGCAGCTGCGCCTCGACCGCTTGGACGGTGGCCGTGGCCACGGCCATGCTGTGCGGGTGGACGGTCTTCATCTCCCCCGTGAGATCGATCACCCCGATCACATTCCCGGTGTCCGGATCGTGGACCGGGGCGGCCGCGCACGTCCATGACTGCACGACCTCGTTGAAGTGCTCGGACGCAAATACCTGGACCGCGTGCTCGGCCGCGAGCGCGGTGCCGATCGCATTCGTCCCCGCCCCACCCTCGCTCCACAGGGCGCCCTCGGCGAAGTTCATCGAGTCAGCGGCATGCAGCCGCACGCTCGGATACCCCTCGACCCACAACAGCATGCCCGCGGCGTCGCTGACGACGATCAGATGCCGCGACTCGTCGGCGGTGGCCGCCAGGCAGGAGCGGATCAGCGGCGCCATCTTCGCCAGCGGGTGCATCTCCCAGCGCGCTGCCGTCTCGTCCAGGTCGGCGACGACCGGGGCGATGCGCTGGCCGGAAGGGTCGACGCCCGCCGCCGCGGAGCGCCGCCACGACGCGACGATCGGATCGCGAACGGGCGGAGCGTCTCGGCCGGCGGATGCCGGCTCATAACGACCGCCGATGAAGCGCTCCCATGCGCGCCTCAACTCCCGTGCCCGTTGCACCGGAGCGGTGGCCACGTCGATGGCCAGCCACGGGTTGGACATGCCACGAGCGAGTCTAGGCATGCTCTCGCCGTGACCGAGAGGTCGACCCGTTGATCCGGCGGTCAGCTGACCGTCGACGGGTGCGGCGGGTCCTGCGGGGTCCCGAACGCGCGCGTCGATCAACTCGATCCGGTACCCGTCCGGATCGGTCACGAAGCAGATCCGGTATTCCTCCCGGCCACCGGGAGCGTACGGAGGTTTCTCCGGCGTGATCCCAGCCTCGGCGAGCTGCGCAAGCAGTGGATCGAGCTCGTCGACGACGATCGCCATGTGGTTGTAGCCCTCGCCGAGGTCGTAGGGCTCGTCACGGCCCACGTTGACGGTCAACTCGAGCACGTCGCCGTCACCCGGCAGTCCCAGGTACACGTTGTAGGCGGACTCGAAGTTCAGCCGGCCGCGATGCTCGAAGCCGAGCCGGCCGTAAAACGCGACGGACGCGTCGATGTCTCTGACGCGGATGCAGGTGTGGACGAACTTGGCGCTCATGAGTGCGAGCTTAGTGCCAGCTTAGCCCGCTGGGCAGCGAGCGATGCCGAGGATGTGCGGGATGCGAGGTTGAAGGGCCCCGAGTTTCAGTCCGAAGCGGCGACAGGCGACGACATCAAACCCAGCGGCCCGGATCGCGCCCAGGGTGTCCCGAGCTGGGTGGCAGCCGCCGGCGAGCCGGGGATAGATCGTGCTGCGATCCATAGCCGTGAGGAACACGCGCAGGGCGCCGCCGTCGGCCTGGACGTGCTCGTAGAACCGGAGCTCTCCCCCGTCGCGCACGACCCGGCGCAGCTCGGCAAGCGCGCGGCTCTGGTCTGGGACCGAACACAGGACGAGGGAGACGACTGCGGCATCGAAGCTGCCGTCCGCGAACGGAAGCGTGTCGGCGACGGCATCCACCAACCGGAGCGGGACCCGCGCGCTGCCGGCCCGCTCCTGAGCGCGGCGGCGCATGTACGGCTCGGGCTCCACCGCGACGACCTCTTCGACACCGGGCGAGTAGAACGCAAAGTTTCGTCCGTCTCCCGCGCCGAGTTCCAGGACCCGGCCGCCGATCCCCGCCAGCAGCTCACGGCGACACGCGAGCTGGGCCTCCGGCTCCTGGCCACCGGTCGACGCGTACAGCCGCGCGAACAGCGGATGCCGCGTCGAGCCGCTCACCCGAGGCGGAGGAAGACTTTCCAGTTGGCCGGCTTGGAGCTGCGCGCCTTCGGCAACTGCTGGACCACCCGCAGCGTGTGGTGGGCCGCCACATGACGGGGCTTCGCCACCTTGCCGAGGCGGCAGTGGGACCGGCTGATCGCCGTGCGCGCCTGGCTGAGCGTCTTGTGCCGCAGCGACGGGACGACGCACGTCGACGCCAGCAGTCCGCTGCCGCCGTTCGGCGGCGGGACGAGCGAGATGGCCTGAAGCCCGGTGTCGTCGACGGAGATCGCCCACTTGCTGTGGCTGACCTGGTAGCGACCACCGCCGGAGAACTCCCAGAAGGTCTTCGACGGAAGGCCCTCGACGATCGTCCCGTCCTTCGGCGACGCGCGGAGGTGCGAGGCGGGGTCGGCGATGTTCGTGATGTCCCAGCCGTCGATCAGCACGTACGGCCGGACGCCTCCGAACAGCGTCCAGCTCGTGATCGGGAACGGCGTGCCCCCGGCGACACGGAAGATGAGGCCGGCACTCGTGAGCAGGAACGTCTTATCGGCCGGCACCGCGTTCATCGAGGTGATCGTCGTCGGCGAGACGACGGTCGGCACATCTGCGAACTGGATCGCGGTCAGGTCGCTGACAAACAGCGGGGCGCCCCCGGCGACGCGGTAGTAGAGCTGCGACGAACGGTCCTGGAGCACGGTCCCGTCCGGGAACTTCGGCGCGACGGTGCCGGTCCCGTAGCCGGCGACGGCGCCGTCGAGGTAGTCGCCGTCGATGTTGAGCGTGATGCCGCCATGGGTCTCGTCCTGCCCGCCGTTGAACTGGTGCAGGCGCTGATGCGCGGACCAGTCGGCGGCCGGCACGTACGGGTCGCTGGTCGAGTGCCTGCCGTTCCAGTCAGCGATCCACACGTCGTCGGGCTCGGTGTAGCTGCCGCCGTACGCCGCTGCAAGGTCGGTGATGCCGGAGGCGGCGCTGCTGTACACGCCGGAGATGTAGCCCGCGGCGTGGAGCGCCTTCGTCCAGGCCGACAGGAAGGTGCGCGTTGCCGAGGTCGCGTTTGACCCGGGCGTGTACGCCTCCATGTCGAAGTAGATCGGATTTCCCGAGCCCATGCCGACGGCCTGCGCCCTGGCGATCGCCGCCTTCGCTTCGGAGGTCCCTTCGGATGTCGCCTGGCCGGACTGGATCGTCGAGCAGCCGCCGCACGAACTCGTCGGAGCCTGACGACCGACCCATGTCGGGATGAACCGCCAGCCGGCGGCGGTCTCAGAGCGGACCCACGACGTCGTCAGGTTCGGCTGGCTGCAGGCCATGTTCGCGCCGCCGAGGTAGACGCCAACGAAGTGGTACGACGAGGACTTCCACGCCGACATCGTCGACGAGCTCGGAGTGGCGCACGGGTCGAACCCGAGGCCGGTGCCGACCGAGGCGATCCGGGCGCGGCTCCCGGCGGCCGCGCTCGCGGTGAGCCCCGCAGCCGAGCGCGCGGTGGCATCTGGCGTCGCGTGCAGGCCGCGCAGTCCGAGCGCCCGGGCCACCGTCGTCGACGAGCCGCTCCAGGTGGCGGTGACCCGCAAGCCGTGGAGCCGCACGCGCGCCGCATGCCCATTGGCCGCCGGAAGCGCGGCGCCCGCCGCCCCGCTGGCCGCCCGCACCGGGTTCTCGATGAGGATCGCGTCGGTCCGGCCGATCTGGTGGGCCGGGCAACGTTGCTCGGCGCTCGGAGAACCGAGGTACACGGCATGGCGGTTGAACCGCACGCAGGTCGCCGGATGCGCGGTGAGGTCATACACCGGCCAGCCTGCGGGCACGCGTAGCGAGAGGCCGTGGTAGTGGACGACCTTATGACTACCGTCGGCCCATGCCGCCGTGCCGAAGACTCCCCCAATCAGCACAGCCAGCGCCGCAACTCTCAGCAAGCGAATCATGCTGGCGGGGCGATCGTAGCGAATGCGCCCGCCGACGCGGAGGTATTTAGCAGCGATTTAGAGGTTGCCGCGGAGGCGCGACAGCCTCTTATTGGCCGGGACCGAGCGTGCCGGCCACGACGTGGGGATTCACCTTGTGGACGCCCGCGGCGTGTCCCGAGTGCGACCCACGCGCCGTACCGATGAGGATCACCACGGCGAGCGCGATGGCGATCATCCACATCAGCGCCCGGAAACGAGCATGCACTCTGTGCCAGTTGACGAGGAACAGAGGACTCATAGAGGTGGGTGCTACCCGTTCTGACGCCCGTGAATCCGGAGGGTTGGGCGCCGCCGAGCGCGGCCGCCGGAGAAGGGATCGCGCGTGGGCCCGAGACGTGAGAGAGTGTGCTTGCGCCCAGAGAGGAGAAGAGCGAGATGACTGACACGACCCACGGCACCCGCGCGATCGCTTCCACCGTCTCGGCGTTGCCGGGATCCGCCCGCGAGCGGTTCGGCGACGCGCTCGCCGCCCGTTACAAGTCCGGCGACGAGTGGCGCGAGATCACCTACGGCGAGGTTGGAGAGGCGATCGACGAGATCGCGCTCGGCCTGGTGGCGCTCGGGATCGAGCGGGGCGATCGCGTCTGCGTGCTCGCCGACACGCGACTCGAATGGACGCTCGCCAGCTACGGCATCTCCGCCGCCGGCGGCGTCGTCGTCCCCGTCTACCCGACGAATTCGCCGAAGGAGTGCGCGTGGGTGGCCGGCAACTCCGAGGCCCGTGCGGTCGTCGTGGAGAACGAGACCCAGGCGGCGAAGATCGAGGAGATCCGCTCCGAACTCCCCCACCTCGAAACCGTGATCGGGATGGAGGCTGGTGTCGGCGAGATCTCGCTCGATCAGGTTCGGGAGCGCGGACGTGGCGGCGATCATGGTGAGCTTGAGGATCGCCAGTCCCAGGTGACCTCCGACGACCCGTACACGATCGTCTACACGTCAGGGACAACCGGGCCGCCGAAGGGCGTGGTGCTCAGCCATCGCAACGCGATGACGGTGTGCGACGTCGTCGAGAAGCTCCAGTTCGTCCAACCGGGCGAGATCACCTACCTGTACCTGCCGCTCGCCCACGTGTTCGCGCTGCTCGCGCAGCTCGCGTCCTACGACCAGGGCACGGCGATCGTCTACCTCGGGGGCGACACCAGGCAGATCCTCGCCGAGATCATCGAGACCAAGCCGACCTACCTCCCGTCGGTCCCACGGATCTTCGAGAAGATCTACGCGGCGGCGATGAAGATGCAGGAGCAGGCGAGCGACGAGGATCGTGAGCGCTTCGCCAAGGCGGTCAAACTCGGCGTCGAGGTCCGGCAGCGGCGCGAGCGCGGCGAGCCGGTCCCGCCCGAGCTCGAGGAGCCATTCGAGCGCGCCGACAAGGAGCTGTTCCAGCGCGTCCGCGACCTGTTCGGCGGCCACGTCCGCCAGGCGGTGACCGGCGCCGCTCCGATCGCGGCCGACATCCTGGAGTTCTTCTACGCCGCCGGCGTTCCGGTGCTCGAGGGCTGGGGCATGACCGAGACGACCGGCGTCGGCACCGTCGGCCGGCTTGACGCGTTCAAGTTCGGGACGGTCGGCCAGGCCGCTGCCCGGAGTCGAGATCCGGATCTCCGAGGAGGACGGGGAGATCCTGATGCGGGGCCCGAACGTGTTCAAGGAGTACTGGCGCAATCCTGAGGCGACCGCCGACACGTTGGACGCCGACGGGTGGCTGCACACCGGCGACCTCGGCTCGATCGACGAGGACGGGTTCGTCAAGATCACCGGTCGCAAGAAGGACATCATCATCACCGCCGGCGGCAAGAACCTGACGCCGTCGAACATCGAGAACGACCTCAAGCAGTCCCGCTTCATCTCCCAGGCGGTCATGTACGGCGACCGCAAGCCGTTCCCGGTCGCGCTGATCACGCTCGACCCGGAGGAGATCCTGCCGTGGGCGAAGGAGAACGGGCTGCCTGAGGATCTCGGTGAGCTCGCCCAGCACGAGGACGTCCGCGCGCTCGTCCAGAAGGAGCTCGACCGCGCGAACGCCAACTACGCCCGGGTCGAGCAGATCAAGAAGTTCGCGATCCTCGACCGCGACCTCTCGATCGACGACGGCGAGCTGACGCCGACGCTCAAGGTCAAGCGCAACGTGATCAGCGACCGCTACCAGGAGCTGTTCGACTCCCTGTACGCCTCCTGAGACGGCGCCGTTAGCCGTAGTTAGCTGCTCCCGGTCGCGCTCACGCGCGTCTGACCCGGGCCGGACCGTGTGAAACGGCTGTGACCGAGCTTGACGACCCGGTTCGGCGCTGTAACCGTACGGCTCATGCCGGGATGGCTTCGGGGCAGGAAGCCGGCACGTCGCCTGGCGACGGTGCTGGCCGGAAGCGTCGCGTTCAGCTCGGCGGCGGTCGCGCACGCGGCGGCACCGCCACCTGAGCACGTGAGCGGTTCGGGAAGCGTGTCCGGGACGCAGTACGACGTTTCGATCGACGCCGGTCCGTACGGCGAGCACCCGACCGGGCATCTCCATCTTGACGGCGCCTACACCTTTGACGCCGTCCCGACCTGCCTCAACCTGTCACGCAATGAGGTGGTCGCCGGATTCCGAATCACGACGGGCGCGGACGCCGGACGCGGATTCATGTACGCGTCGGGACCGTCCCCGTACCCCACTCCTCCGTCGGTTGAACCGGTGAACAATCCGAATCTGCCTAACGAGGTGACGACCGCCGCGGACCCCGGTGGCGGATCGAGTTCGGCGTCGGCCGGCAACCCGCTCGCAGTCCTGTATTCCGGTGTGCTGACGGAGCCTCCATCCGCCTGCCCGCCGCCCGGGGCGTCGTCGCCGTCGTTCCTCTCCAGCGCCGGCGGCGGACAGATCGACGCCACGGCAGTCTCGGTGCAATCCGGCGGCCCGGAGCACCCGGTCCCGTGGCAACAGCTCACATTTGCCGACGCGGCACCCGCGACCGCAATCGCCCAGTCGAGCGATGGGTCGATGTGGTTCCTCGAGCCGTCGAGGAACCGGATCGCCACGCTGCCAAACGATGCCTCGGGCCGCGTTACCGAATTCACCGCCCCGACCGCGGCAGCCGGACTGGGCGCGATCGCCCCCGACGCGTCCGGGATGTGTGACGCCAGCGGCTGTTCGAGTGCCGGCATGTGGTTCACCGAGACCGCCGTCGGCAGGGTCGGTCACATCACGCCGGACGGCCACACCACCGATTACCCCACGCGTGGTGACCCGGCGGGGATCGCGCCCGACGGTCCGACTGGCGGTGCCTGGTTCACCGAGCCGGCCGCCAACCGCATTGGCTACGTCAGCCCGACCGGCGCCGTGAGCGAATACGGCGTGCCGACCGCGGGAGCACGCCCCACCACGATCACGGCGGACGACGGATCGACCGGTCCAGCGGGTGATGGCGCATGGTTCACGGAGCCGGGCGCCGGCAGGATCGGGTACGTCTCCGCCGACGGAGCGATCCACGAGTTCCGCGTCAACGCTGGAGACCCGCAGGCGATCGTGAGCGACCCCGCCGGCGGCGCCGTCGTTCCGGGAGGCGCCGCGGCCGTGCCCGCAAACCCGAGCGACAGCAGCAGCACCGGCGCGGAGCCGCAAGCGACCGGTGAGGGCGCATGGTTCACGCTGCCTGCCGCCGATGGCCTCGGTCACATCGACGCCACGGGGCAGATCGACATCGTGTCGCTGCCGACACCCGACGCCGGGCTCAGCGGACTCGCGACCGGTCCCGGGCCGGACGGCTCCTCCCCCGGCGTGTGGTTCAGCGAGAGCCACGCCGGACTGCTCGCCTATCTCTCGCCGAGCGGCGACATCAAAGAGTTCACGGTGCGAGGGGCGGCCCCCGCGGCGCTCGCACTGGCCGATCCGTTCGGAGCCCCGCCGCTCGGCGGCTACCCGGTATCGGAGGCCGTGTGGTTCACCGCCGCCGACGGCAGCGCGGTCGGTGCGGCGCGCTTCCCGGAGACCGCAGGCGGCTACGGCGTTGGCGGACCGGTCCCGACCATCGTGTCGCCACCGTCGACGTCCCCCGCCTCGTCGGTCGCGCTCTCGTTCAAGGGCTGGTCGGTCGAGGTCCGCATCGCTGCACGTCGCGGCCGCGGTGCCGAGGCCGCGCCGTCTTGACCACCGCCGTCGGCCGTCACACCCGGATCCTCGCCAGCCGCGCGTTCAATACCCGCACCGGCCGCATCATCTCGATCCGGCTCACGCTCGGCCGCGCGGGACGGCGCATGCTCCATCAGCACCATCGGCTTCGCACGCGCGTCGTGGTCCGGACGACCCGGCAGCGGGTCATGCTCGCCCGCTCGCTCGTGCTGCGGCGTTCAGCAGCCGGCGCATGGTCATCGCATTCGCGGGCGCGAACCCCTCCCAGTCGTTGTTGAAGTACGCCCACACGGTCGTGGCGCGCCGCCAGGCGGCGATCCGCTGCAGCCCACTGCGACAGCTCGGTCTCCGAGTAGTTCCCCCGCCGGCCGCGGTGGCCGTAGTGAAAGCGAACGAAAGCGCCAGTCGGCAGTCGCCGCGTCGGACTGGAACGGGCGCTCCGGGTGATCGCCGATCGTCAGCGCGACGTTCGCGTCACGAAGAGCGTTCAGCACCTCGGGGACGAACCAACTCTCGTGCCGGAACTCGATCGTGTGCAATCCGTCCGGCAGCGCGGCCAGCCAGCCGTGCAGGCGGTCGTCGTCACGGTGGAAGTTCTCCGGGAGCTGCCACAGAATCGGTCCCAGCCGGTCGGCGTCGAGCAGCGGCTGCAGCGGTTCGTAGAAGCGCTGGATGCCATCGGCGAGGTTCGTCAACCGACGGACATGCGTGAGGTACCGGCTCGCCTTTACCGCGAACGTGAAGTCCGGCGGCGTCTGCGCCACCCACCCCTCGACGGCGGAGCGCCGGGCGAGGCGGTAGAACGTCGAGTTGACCTCGACGGTGTCGAAGTGCTCGGCGTAGAGCTCGAGCCAGCGCCGCTTCGGCTCCCGCTCCGGGTACAGGTCCCCGCGCCAGGAGTCGTACTGCCAGCCCGAACAACCGATGCGTACCGCGTTCACGGGTCGGGTACCTCCGAGGAATGAGCTCCAGTAGCAACACCGCCTCGCTTGATCGCCTGCACGACGAGGTCCGGACCTGTCGCGCCTGCGAGCTGTGGGAGGGTGCCACGCAGGCGGTCGTGGGCGAAGGGGCCCGCGACGCCGACGTGATGTTCGTCGGTGAGCAGCCGGGCGATCGGGAGGACATCGAGGGCCACCCGTTCGTCGGGCCGGCCGGCCGTGTGCTCGACACCGGGCTTGAACAGGCGGGGATCCCGCGGGATGACGTCTACATCACGAATGTGGTCAAGCATTTCCGCTACAAGCTCCGCGGCAAACGCCGGATCCATCAGAAGCCGGACCGCTCGCAGATCACCGCCTGCGTCCCCTGGCTGGAGGCGGAGCTGCGGCTTGTTGCTCCGGAGGTGCTCGTCTGCCTCGGGGCGACCGCTGCGCAGGCGCTGCTCGGAAGCCACATCCGCATTGGCCGCGATCGCGGCCGGCCGCTGGACTCCGAGCTCGCCGAGTTCGTCACGATCACCGCGCATCCGTCCTCGATTCTCCGCGCCCGGGACGACGCCGAGCGTGAGCAGGCGATGGACGCGTTCGTCAGCGACCTGAAAGGCGTCGCCACGTGGCTGCGCGCGAGGTAGTCGTCGTGACCGGCGCCTCGGCGGGCGTCGGCCGGGCGATCGCCGAGGAGTTCGCGCGCCACGGCGCGGCGGTCGGACTGATCGCGCGGGGCGAGGCGGGCCTGCGGGCGGCCGTGGAGGAGATCGAGCGTCTGGGCGGGACGGCGCACGCGGTGTCTGCGGACGTGGCCGACTTTGAGGCCGTCGACGCCGCCGCGCAGGAGATCGAGCAGGTCCTCGGGCCGATCGATGTGTGGGTCAACAACGCGATGACGACCGTGTTCGCGTACTTCGAGGACATTGACCCGGCTGAGTACGAGCGGGCGACGCACGTCACCTACCTCGGCACCGTCTGGGGCACGAAAGCCGCGCTCGCCCGGATGCTCCCGCGTGACCGCGGCACGATCGTGCAGGTCGGCTCCGCGCTCGCCTACCGCGGGATCCCGCTGCAGTCGCCATATTGCGGTGCCAAGCACGCGATCAAGGGACTGCACGAGTCGCTGCGCTGCGAGCTCCGCCATCGCGGTAGCGCCGTCCACGCGACGATGGTCCAGCTCCCCGGGTTGAACACGCCGCAGTTCGACCATTGCCTGAGCAAGATGCCGCGTCACCCGCAGCCGGTGCCCCCGATCTTTCAACCGGATGTCGCCGCTCGGTCGGTGTACTGGGCGGCGCACCAGCGCCGTCGCGAGGTGTACGTCGGTTTCCCGACCGTCTACACGATCATCGGCAACAAGCTCGCGCCGTGGTTCGCCGAGCGCTACCTGGCGAAGACGGCCATCGACGGCCAGCAGACGCCCGACCGATATGACGGAACGAAGGCGGCAAATCTGTTCACGGCGGTCGACGACGACCACGACGAGGGCCCGCACGGGATCTTCGACCGGCAGGCGAAGCGGCGGAGCGCTCAAGCGTGGCTCACGCGGCACCGGACCGCGGTCGGGGCGGCCGGAGCCGGCCTGCTCGCGGCGACGGGCGGTTTGGGTGGCTGGGCGCTCGCGCGGCATCGGTGACGTCAGCCGGCAGCGGTGACGCTCACGCGGCATCGGTGACGCTCACGCGGAGCGGTGGCCGCTCGGCGATGGGGACGCGGACGACGGCGCCGTCGTCCCACGGCCGTAGGTAGTGCCCACCGGAGGCGGTCCGCGCGCCGCCGACGCGTCGCTCGACCGCGGCGAGGACCGCAAACGCCATTTCGCTGAGCGCCCTGAGTGGTTGGTGGCGGTTCTGCCGAGTGCCGAGGTGACACTCGGCGAGGCCGTCAAGACCGACCTCACGCAGCGCATCGATCAACACGGCGATCTCGACCCCGTACCCGACCGGGAAGGCGAGGCGCTCCAGCAGGCTGCGCCGAGCCGCGAACTCGCCCGCCAGCGGCTGGGCGAACCCGGCGAGCAATGGGACGTGGAGATTGAGCAGCGGTCTGGCCATGAGCTCGGTCACCCGGCCGCCCTCATGCGCCAGGCGTTGGTCGCCCGCCTTGAACGGGCGCTCAAACGCTCCCTTGACGAGGTCGACCCCCGGGTCGGAGAGCAACGGGCCGAGCAGTCCGCACAGATGTGCGGGGGACGGGTCCTCGGTATCACCGTCCAGGAAACAGACGATGTCCCCAGTGGTGATCTGCAGGGCGCGCCACATCGCGTCGCCCTTCCCGAGCGCCGGCCCGTGCGCCGGCGCGATCGCGTCCTGCTGGACGACGCGAGCACCGTGTGCCCGCGCCCGGTCCGCCGTCCCGTCGCTCGATGCCGCGTCGACGACGACGAGCTCATCGACCAGGCCGCGCGCCCGCAGCGGCTCGACCGTGCGCGTCAGCACGTCGGCGATCGTCGATCCGCACGCCTTCGTCGGGATGACGACCGAGGTGGACGTGGCCCGCTTACTGCGCTGGAGTGCCGCGAGCGAGAAGTCGGCGGCGAGGTAGCGGCGGCGCTCTCGCCATGTCGACACCGCCAGGTCGACCGCCAGCCCCCGTCGGGCGCGGCCGTCGACGCGCGCCGACGTGCGGACGACGACGTCGGCGGCATGCAGGATGCGAACGCCGCGTCGCCGGAGCTGGTCGGAGAACGCCTCGTCCTCAAGGGCGGTGGTCGGCTCGAGGCCCCCGACGTCCTGATACGTCCTGACGGTCACCCCCAGCGACGCCGCCGCGAAATGGTGATGGGCCGCGTCCGGCTGGGTCCGAGCGACCTGAGCCATCCGGCGCTCGGCGTCGGCCTCTCGGCGGCGCAGCACGCCGCTCGGAAGCCGGGACGCTTCGGCGTCGTCGAGCTCGATCAAGCCGGCGATCACCTCCGCCCCGCGGGCGACGTGAGCCAGTTGCCGTGCGAGCCAGTCCGGAGCCGGCTGTGAGTCGGCATCGGTCGTGGCGATCAGACCGTCGTGGCGGCCCAGCGAACCGAGGCGCCTCGCGGCGGCGTCCATGCCGAGCCGACGCGCCGGTCCGGTGCCCTGTCCGGGTCCGGTGAGGATCGTCAGCGACAGGCCCACCCGATCTGCCGTTCGCCGCGCGACGGCGACCGTCTCGTCGGTACACGCGTCGGCGACGACAATGGTCTCGAACGCATCCGGAGGGACCGTCTGCTCGGCGAGTGCTTCCAGGCAGGACGCGATCGTGCACTCCTCGTCATGGGCGGGCACGACGACGACGCTCAGAAGTCCCACGGGGCGCCCTCCGCGATCTGCTCGGAACCGTGTTCGTAATCGCCGTCGGCCTCGTGCGTGAGCACGCCGACGAGCCTGCCGCGCGATCCGTAACGGACGGTGAACCCGCCGGACGCGTGATGATCGAGGTGGGCCGCGTCGTAGCCGTCCCCCCAGGCGGCATATTTGAGCGTCCGCCGGCCGATCGTCGACCAGAATCCCGGCACTGCATCCCATCCGGCCGACGCACCAGCCGCCGTCGTGCCGGCGATCTCTCCCTGGGTCAGAGCGTCGCCCCAATGCTCGACGCGGAGCGCTCGTCCCGCCGCGAGGTTCGCAGCCAGGCACACGTCTCCGGCGGCCAGCACCCCATCCCGGGCGGTGCGCATCGCCGCGTCCGTGGGAATCGCTCCGTCCCGGAGGTCAATGCCGGCCTGGACCGCGAGTTCGGTCCGCGGCTGCACGCCGACGGCCATCACGACGATCTGACCCGGTACGCGCTCGCGGCCGGCCCGGACCGCGAGGTCTGAGCCGTC
The DNA here is from genome assembly GCA_963779695.1 of uncultured Solirubrobacterales bacterium. Classification (GTDB taxonomy): domain Bacteria; phylum Actinomycetota; class Thermoleophilia; order Solirubrobacterales; family Solirubrobacteraceae; genus Palsa-465. Next base: position 45,953 of record CAVZZH010000028.1, on the reverse strand, counting down.
GTGCTCGATCGCATCGACAGCAATCCCGAGGCGCAGCTCGACGCCGTCGTCGGCCAGCCAACCAGCGAGAATCTCGGCGGCCGCCGCGCCAAGTCGTTCAGCGTTCGGTGCCGGCTCGTCCGAAATCAGCATCACAGGATGTCCGCGCCGTCGCAGTGAGCTGGCGATCTCGCAGCCGATGAAGCCTGACCCAACCACCACCACGCGGTGTGTGTCGCCCAGCTGGGCGGTCAGCTCGCGGAGATGGTCAAGCGTTCGGAGTACGCGAACCGCGGGATGGTCGCTGCCGGGGACGGGCAGCCGCGTCGGCTCGGCACCGGTCGCGAGCAGGCACTGCTCGTACGGGAGCTCGCGCCCTCCGGAGAGTTCGGCAACGCGTGCCTTGGCATCGAGGGTGACAACCCGTCCGGCGACGAGATCGATGCGGTGCTGCGTGAGCCAGTGCCCGGACTCGATCGGCAGGTCGGCCTCGGACGCCTCCCCGCGCAACAGCTCCTTGGTCAGCGGTGGACGCTGATACGGCATCCGGTGCTCGTCGCTGACGATCGCGACGCGGCCGCCGCCGCCCTGCTGTCGGTAGGCGCGGGCAGCGGCGAGACCGGCGGGCCCGCCGCCGATTACGAGCAACGCGTAGCGCTCGGTCACGTCGCCTCCAGGCTGTCGAGCAGATACTCGGCGCTCGACTCCGACGAGATCGGGTGGAGCCAGGGCTGACGGCGGATCACGGTGTGAACGTGCTCCGCAGATAGCGGTCGTTCCGGGCCGGGGCTTCGCCAGTGCACGCACACGAGGCGCCCCGGGCGAGCCAGGCGCTGCTCGATCGCGGCAAGCGTGGCGATGAACGCTTCGTCCGCGAGGTAGTAGAGAACCTCCGAGGCGACGATCAGGTCGAACGTCGCCGGCGGCAGGTCATCGGGAATCCGCCCGAGGATCGCCCGGGCGTGGGGGTACCGCGCCAGCTCCAATTCGGCGGCAGATACGGCCGTCGGCGAGTAGTCGATCGTGGTCAGCGATCGGCACCGCGGCGCCAGGAGGGCGCTGAACACGCCGATCGACCCGCCGAGCTCAAGTGCCGATACGAACGGGCCGGGGCCGCACGCGTCGAGGGTCGCGGCGTATTTGGCGCGCTCATAGGGACTGGTGCGATATCCCCACGGGTCCGGATCCTCGCGGTAGCGCCGATCGAATTCGCGGGACGTCATGCCGGTCATGAGCAGCGCGCGGACAATGCGTCGGCACCGGCGCGAGCCAGGCCGGGATCAAGTCGGTGCTGCAAGAGGAACAGTTCGAGATCCCGTCGGGAACGATCGAGCTGGGTGCCGGTCGCGAAAGGATGTGAGCCACAGGCGCGGGCCGCTTCATCGAGGAGGGCGTGGCAGGCCTGCACGATCGCCGCCCTCGCGTGCAGCGCGATCGTCGGCGGCTCGCCGTCGGGGTCATCCATCGCCCGCGCCGCGCGCTGCAGCCAGGTCGTCATCGTGTGATGGGCGGTCAGCATCCGTCCCGCGGCCATTTCTTCCAGGGCGCCACGGCTCGGTCGCTGCGCCAAATGCAGGAGCGCACTGTCGAGTGCGGCGTCGGCCATCCCGACCCAGCTCGCCGCCGTCCGCAACGCGTCGCGGCTGAACCAGGGTTGCTGGGCGAGCGCACCCGGCGGACCGAGGCGAGCCACCACGGGAACCTCGTGGAACACAACTCGGTGTGAGACCGAGGCGCGCAGGCCTGAGCCGCGGTACCAGTCCACATCCACCTCGACGGCGTCTGCGTCGGTGACATCGACCCACACCGCCACCGGAGCATCGGCATCCGGATCCCGCGCGAGGACGAGCGCGCGATCCACCCCTCCCGCACCGGAGCAAAACGTCTTGACGCCGGTCAGCCACTCCTCCTCGCGGCGCCGCACAATCGTCGCCGGCGGACCCTCGTACGGGCGCGGGTCAGCGCCCCAGACGCCGATCCGAAGGTGGCCGTCGCGCACCGCGGCGAGTTCTCGGTCCCGGACCTCGGGGGGCGCCTGGACGGCCAACCGCTCGGCGCCGTTGAGATGACCGTCGAAGATCCGGCCGACGGAACCGTCGGCCCGAGCGACGGCGCGAACGAGCTCGAGCTCATCGGTGGCGGGCGGACGACCCGTCCCCGGCAGCGCATTGAACGCCAGCGCATCCACCGCCTCGAGCCGTGCGATCGCCTCTTCCGGAAACGGCGGGAGCGGCTCTCGGTCCCGCTCGGCCGCAGTCGCGGCGATCCACGCGAGGGCTCCGTCGATCCCAAGCCGGCCGGGCACGATCGTCGCTGTCACCGGAGCGCCTTGAGCGTGAGGCCGTTCTGACAAGCATGCGCGGCGACCAACTCCAGGTAACCGAGTGTCTCCGCGGCACCGGTCCGGAGCGCCCCCGGCCCCAGGCCGTCGTGGGCCAACACGATTGCGCCCTCGTCGAGGCTCGTTCGTGTCGCGGCGAACATCTCCGCCGCTGTGTCCCCCCGCCAGTCGTGGGTGTCGACCGTCCATCCCACCAAGCGAAGACCGTGTTCGCCCGCCACCTCGGCGCTCCAGGCCGCCGTGTCTCCCCACGGGGTCCGCCACAGACCAGGGGCAACGCCGACGGCGTGCAGTGTCGCGAGCGCGGCGCGGGTGTCCTCGCGCAACCACTCCCGGTCGCGGACGCTGTGCCGAACGTGCTCCCGGCAGTGCAGCCCCACGGTGTGACCCTCCTGCTTCATCCGCGCGACGATGCCCGGCTGCGCCGCCGCGTGGGTGGAGACGAGGAAGAACGTGGCGCGCGCACGGAGCCGACGCAGCTGATCGAGCAGCTTCGGAGTCCAGGCGGGATCCGGACCATCGTCGAATGTGATCGCCAACGCCGACACTTTCTCGGGGTTACCCGGTCGTCGAGGCCAGGGAAACGCGGCGGGCTCGCGGTGCGGCGTCGCTCCGCTTGCGAGCAAGCCGGTCGGCGAGACGCGAGGCGAGTGCCATGACCGTGAGTGCCGGATTCGCGGAGCCCTGGGTCGGCATCGCACTGCCGTCGGCGACGAACAGATTCGGCACCTCCCACGCACGATGGTCGGCGTCGATCACGCTGTCCTGCGGATCCGTGCCCATCCGGCAGCCACCGACGAGGTGCGCGTAACGGTCGATCGCGAGCATGTCCTGCGCTCCTGCGGCCGTGAAGATGTCATGAAGTGTCCGCTTGGCGAACGCGATGTTCTTGCGGTCGTTCTCGCACTGCGAGTAGTCCAGTCGTGCGACGGGAATGCCGTTCCGATCGGTGAGATCGCTGACCACGGTGACCCGGTTCTCTGGCAGCGGCAACAGTTCGCACAGCACCCCGAGCGTGTACCAGTGGTTGTAGTCGCGCATGTACTCGCGCAGCGCGAGACCCGAGTGGCCGTCCGCGAGTACGTGCTGGGCCCACTCGATCGGCAGCGGCCCGACGGTCTGGATGGCGAAGCCGCGCGCAAACCCGCGCGTCGGATCGGTCTCGTAGAACTGCTCGGAGGAGATCTCCGGTGGAGGCGCCTTGTACATGCGCATCTCCTCGGGAAAGCGCCCGGCAACCTGCGGTGCGCCCTGCACCATCACGTAACGACCGACCTGATCGGTCGTGTTGGCGAGCCCGCGCGGGAAGCGGCGGCTGGTCGAGTTGAGCAACAGTCGCGGCGTCTCGATCGAGTAGCCGGCGACAGCGACTGCGTCGGCGCGCTGAAACTGTTCTCGTCCGTCCTGGTCGAAGTACGTGACCCCGGTGACCCGACCGGACGCCTCGTCGAGCTCGACCCGCGACGCCATGCTGTGGGCGCGGATCTCGGCGCCGTGCGCGATCGCGTCCGGGATGTGGGTGACGAGCGGCGAGGCCTTGGCGTTCACCTTGCACCCCTGCAGGCAGAACCCCCGGTAGATGCAGTGCGGACGGTTGCCGAACGAACCGTTCGTGATCCCGACCGGTCCGACCCGGATCTCGATCCCGAGTTTCCGGGCGCCCGCCCAGGCGCGCTCGGCGCCACCGGCGATCGGGTGCGGGCCATGCGGATAGCCGTGCGGATCTCCCCACGGCCAGTGCTCCCCGGCGACTGGGAGCTCGAGCTCGAGCCGCTCGTAATGCGGCCTCAGGTCGCGGTAGGCGATCGGCCAGTCGGCGCCGACGCCGTCTCGGGTCGCGGTGTCGAAGTCGGACGGGTGAAAGCGCGGGCAGTAGCCGGCGTAATGAACCATCGAGCCCCCGACGCCGTGCCCGGAGTTGTTCTTGCCGAGCTCCACCGGGTCGCTGCCGCCGATCACCCGGTCGGCCGTCCAGTAGAGCTTGTGCGAGCCCGCCTCGTCGGAGACCCAGTCCTCGTCCGGGTCCCAGAACGGCCCGGACTCGAGCACGACGATCCGCCAGCCACGCCGGGCGAGCCGCTGCGCGAGCGTGCCCCCGCCCGCGCCGGCGCCGACGATCACGAGGTCGACGGGGTAGGAGGCGTCGTAGCGCGCCATCCGCTCCTGCGGCACGGCGCGGCGATGGACGTCGAGCAGGAACGCCGAGTCGTTCTCGGCCGGCCGCAGCGAGCCGCGCACGATCGTCTGCAGCCTATGCCGGGCGCTCACGTGCCCTCCACCCCGCGCTGACGCGTGTCCGTGACCGGATCGCGTTCGAACGCGGGTGCCCCCTCCCAGTTCTCGCGCTGCCCCGCGCCGAGGCGGGCGTAGCCACGGGGATACGCGGGGCCGCCGAACCCGATCTCGTTCCAGGCCCATGGGTGCGAATAGAACGCACTCAGGATCGCGCGCATGACGACGCTCCACGCGCGCGCCGCCGGGAGCTCGTCCCAGATCTCACCGTGGAGCTCACCCTGGGCGAAGGCATCGACGACGCTGTGCTGCACCTCGTCGCCCGCAGCCGCGAACGTCTCGCTCCCGTGCTGGCGCGCCGCTGCGTCGAGGCCGCGCGCGACCCGCCGCCACGTCTCGGGGTCGCTCGGCATATCGGCGTAGTGAAAGCCGTCGAGCTCCCCGGCGAACAGCTTCGCGTCAACCATGTTCAGGACGGGGATCTTCGGTTCGCGGTCCTGCGCCATCACGTGATCGCAGAAGGCGCCGAGCGTGTGCGCTTCCCGTTCGGTGAAGAACCGGATCGGCGGCGTGTGCTCGACGCGCTCGAGCACGACGCGGCGCGTGACCTCGTCCCAGTGATCGGCCTCGTCGAGCACGTTGTAGTCCGGGTAGCGGCCATGCATCTGCGGGGTGACGCCGTTGCGCTGGCGCGGCAGCTCGTCCGGCGAGCCGGGCTGGCGATCGGGCCGGTTGTGGGGCAGGTGGCCGGCGTCGCGGAAGTCTCGGGCGTGCGGTGCCATCAGCGCTCCCGCCCGAGCGCCGCGGCGGCGATCCCCATCCCGCCGACGAGTGCCAGCGATCCCGGGGCGAGCAACGGCGGCCCCATGACGACGTTGAACAGCGGCTCTCTGAACCCGCCGGGTTTCCGTGCCACGCCGCGCACGTGCGTGATCACGCCGATCAGCCCGTCGGCGCAATACAGCGCGGAGATGACCGGCAGCCACGTCGTCGCGGCACGCTCGGAGCGCATCCCCGCGATCCCGGCGGCCGCGAGGGCGGGCGACAGGGCGACAGGCGTCCACATCCACTTGTCGCCGAACGAGCCGCGGAAGTGCTCAAAGTAGATCTCCAGTCCGAGCGGCAGTGCGCTGAACGCCGTCGCGGCGGCGAGCGTGCGCTGCGCGCGCCCGCGTGACACGTTGTGCCACCACCGTGCTGTCGATCGTTCCGGCGGCGTCGTCCGGCGAAAGCGCCGGGGGCGTGGATTAGGCGGCATAGCGCTCGGCCTCCTCTCGCTTGAGCTCGAGTCCGTTTCCGGATCGCTCGAGATCTGGATGAAGCGCACCGCCGCAGGGCTCGGGCACGCCGTCGAACAGCAAGTGCTCGATCCGGACGTGGTCGTGGAAGTACTCGAGGTGGACGAGCCGGTCGAGCGCGAGTGCCGGGTGGAGATGGATTGCGGGACCGCAATGCAGCGAGAGCGGCACGTTGTGGGCGCGGCAGAGCCCGTCGACGCGGAGCAGCTCCGTGATCCCCGCACACCGGGTGACGTCGGCCTGAAGCACATCGACGGCACCCGCCTCGAGCATGCGGCGGAAGTAGAACGCGTCGTCGCCGTACTCGCCGGCCGCGATCGGCATCCCGCCCGGGGCCCGGTCACGGATGACGCGCAAGCCCTCGAGGTCCTCGGAGCTGACCGGTTCCTCGAACCAGCTCACCCCGGCCTCGCCGTGGAAGCGCTCGGCGAGCTCGAGCGCGTGCTTGCGGGTGTACGCACCATTCGCGTCGACGAACAACTCCGCGGTCGGACCGATCGCCTCGCGGGCTGTGCGGACGCGCTCCGGATCCGCCTGGGGGTGAGAGCCCACTTTCATCTTGACCCGGGGGATCCCCTGCTCGACCCAGTCGCTGAGCTGCGTCCGCAGCCGCTCGACGGAATACGACGTGAAGCCACCCGATCCGTACACCGGCACGGCGTCACGGGCCATTCCCATGAGCCGGCACAAGGGGAGCCCGAGCAGCCGCGCCTTCAGGTCCCACAACGCGAGATCGACGGCGGCGATCGCCATCGAGCCGATGCCGGGACGGCCGGCGTTGCGAACCGCGCCGACCATCGCGTCCCATGCCGCCTGTGGCGCGAGCGCGTCAGTTCCGCGGATGATGGGGGCCAGCGTCGACTCGATGAGCCGCGCCGCGGAGACATCGGTATAGCTGTATCCGAGACCCTGTTCGCCGCCGCCATCCGCATGCACCACGACGATCGTCGTCGCCGTCCACGAGAGCGTGCCGTCGGCCTCCGGCGCGTCGGTCGGCACCGTATAGGCATCGACCGCGACGTCGTCGACCGCGACCTCCAAGCGGACCGGTGCGGTTCTCATCGACCCGGAAGAAACTCTTGGAGCTTCTGCTTCATCGACTGTCTGACGATCTCCGTCGCGTTCGGATCGCCGGACAGCAGCGCCGAGGAGAGCGCCTTCGCCTGCTCGATGGTGATGTGAGGCGGCAGCGGCGGCACCTCGGGGTCGGTGATCGCCTCGTAGACGACGGGACGATCCGACTGGAGCGCCAGGTCCCATCCGGCGGCCACCTGCTCCGGATGCTCCACCCGGATGCCCTTGAGACCGAGCATCTCCGCGTAGCTCGCGTACGGGAAGTCGGGCAGATCCTGGCTGCCCTCGAACTTCGGATCGCCGGACATCGCGCGCTGTTCCCATGTCACCTGATTGAGGTCGCGGTTGTTGAGCACGAGCACGACCAGCCGCTGATCGGCCCACCGGTGGCGGTACTTGGCGATCGTGATCAACTCGTTGATCCCGTTCATCTGCATCGCGCCGTCGCCGACGAGCGCGAACACGGGCCGATCCGGATGCGCGAACTTCGCCGCAATCGCGTACGGGACCCCCGGGCCCATCGTCGCGAGCGTGCCCGACAACGACGCCATCATTCCGGTGCGGAGCTTGATGTCCCGCGCGTACCAGTTTGCTGCCGAGCCGGAGTCCGACGCCAGGATGGCGCCGTCCGGCAGCCGCTTGGACAGCTCATGGAAGACGAGCTGGGGGTTGACCGGGTTCGCGCTGAGGTGGGCCCGCTCATCCATCAGGCGCCACCAGTCCGCCACGTCGCTTTCGATCTTGGCCCGCCACGACGTGTCGCGCTGGTGCTCGAGCCGGGGGATGAGGGCGCGGAGGGTCTCCGCGCTGTCGCCGATCAGGTTGACCTCCATCGGATAGCGGATCCCGATCATCCGACCGTCGATGTCGATCTGGACGCCCCGGGCGTTGCCCTCCTCAGGCAGAAATTCGCCGTACGGAAAGCTCGATCCGACCATCAGCAACGTGTCGCACTCCTGCATGAGGTTCCAGCTCGGCTTCGTCCCGAGCAGGCCGATCGAGCCCGTGACATAGGGCAGATCGTCCGGCAGGACGGCCTTGCCGAGCAGTGCCTTGGCGACGCCGGCACCGAGCAGCTCGGCGACCTGCTGCACCTCTTCGCTGGCGTGGAGCGCGCCGGCGCCGACGAGCATCGCGACTCGCTCACCGGCGTTCAACACCTCGGCCGCCCGGTCGAGGTCGTCCTCGGTCGGGACGACCCGGGGCCGGCGGTAGCCCGGGCCCGAGTGGACCGTGCCGTGCTTGTGCGGCGGCGTCGGAACCGCCTCGGCCTCCTGCACGTCGTTGGGAACGATGATCGTCGTGACGTCACGCTCGGCGAGCGCGATCCGGCAAGCCCGGTCGACGAGGTGACGGATTTGGGCCGGGGACATCGCGACCTGCAGGTACTCATGGGCTACGTCCTTGAACAGGGTCGTCAGGTCGACCTCCTGCTGGTAATTGCCGCCAAGGCCGGCGCGGGCCTGCTGCCCGACGATCGCCACGACCGGCTGATGGTCAAGCTTGGCGTCGTAGAGCCCGTTGAGCAAGTGGATCGCCCCCGGCCCGGACGTCGCCATGCAGACGCCGAGCTCGCCCGTGTACTTGGCGTGGGCGCACGCCATGAATGCGGCCATCTCCTCGTGCCGGGTTTGGATGAACTCCGGCCGCGGGTTGCCGTTGCTCGAGCGCGTGAACGCTCCCATGATCCCGTTGATGCCGTCGCCCGGATAGCCATAGATGCGGGTGACGCCCCAGGTCGAGAGGCGGTCGAGAAGGTAGTCGCCAACGGTCGCGCTCATATGGATCCGGATCCTCTCTGTCTCGCTGTTGCTTTCGGTGTGGCTACCCGATCAGACAGCGAGACGAACGACACCCGGTACGCCCGCCTACGCCTGGAGCTGCGTCTCGGCGAGGAACAGGGCGGCGTCGATGTGGGCGAGGTGCGTGAGGCCCTGCGGGAAGTTCCCCAGGAGCTCACCGCGGTCCGGGTCGAACTCCTCGGAGAACAAGCCGAGGTCGTTCGCCCGGCCAAGAGTTGCATCGAATACTCGTCGCCCCTCGTCGTATTCGCCCTGGCGCGCGAGACACTCGACCAGCCAGAACGAACAGCACAGGAACGCCCCTTCGTTGCCGTCGAGCCCGTCATCGCGCCGGTAGCGGTAGATGAGGCCGTCGCCCGCGCCGAGTTCGTCACGCACGGCTGCGGTCGTGCGCACCATGCGATCGTCCCGCCAGTCGACGAACTCGACGGTCGGCAGCAGCAGGAGGGCGGCGTCGAGCTCGGGCCGGTCATACACCTGGGTGAAGATGCCGCGCTCGGCGTCATAGCCGCGGGCCTCGATCGTGTCCCGAAGCTCGTCCCGAACCCGCGCCCAGCGTCGCGTCGGGGCGCGGCGCATACACGCGTCCGCGAGCCGGATGCCCCGGTCAAGCGCGGCCCAGCACATCACCTTCGAATGGACGAAGTGCTGCGGGTCACCGGGCCATTCCCAGAGCCCGCAGTCCGGTTCGGTGCAGTGCTCGGCCGCGTGATCGATCACCGACACCAGGAAGCGCCATTCGTCGTCGGTGGGCGAGTGACCCCGGCGGTGCCAGCGCCAACTGAGATTCACGAGCTCGCCGTACGCGTCGAGCTGCTGCTGGTCCTTCGCGTCGTTGCCGGTCCGCACCGGCGCCGCGCCGTCGTAGCCCTCGAGTTCCTCGAGCTGCTGCTCGCCGATACGGCGCTCGCCGCCGACGCCATACATGACCTGGAGGTCGTCGGCATGGCCGGCCGCGGAGCGCATCATGAACGCTCGGAAGGCGTTCGCCTCCTGCTCGCAGCCAAGCTCGGCGAACGCCCGCGAGCTGAAGCTCGAGTCGCGGATCCAGGCGAAGCGGTAATCCCAGTTGCGGCAGCCCCCCCGAGCCTCGGGCAATGAGGTTGTCGGCGCGGCGATCACGGCACCGGTCGGCCCATGCGTGAGCGCCTTGAGCACGAGCGCCGAGCGGCGGGCGGCCGGCTTGTCGGGGCTGTCGAGGGTCACGGCCTGTGACCACGTCGTCCACCACACGACGGTGTCCTCGAGCGCGGCGTCGAGTTCCTGAGGCGAGGGCTCGGTGACCACGACGTCGGTCACACGCTCCGGCGGGCAGTAGGCCATTGACAGGCGGATGCGATCGCCGACACCGACGGTCACGCGAGCGGTGAGATCGTGCCCGGCGTCCTCGTCAAGGCCGCAGTCGCTCCACACCACGAGGGCGTCGTTCCCCCCGATCACGCTCCGCAAGCGGTGGCCGTGGCGGCGCAGCCACGGGCGCACCTGGCCGTAGTCAAACCGCGCGGCGACCCGCACCTCGAGCTCGACCGCTCCCCGGATACCGTCGATCACGCGCAGGATCTGACGCCCGGAGTGGCGCTCGTGGGGATCACGGATCACGAACAGGTCGGTGACGCGTGCCTCTCCGGATGGCCCGGTCATCGTCGTCTGGAGGACCAACGTCTCATCGAGGTAGGCACGCGTGTATGCCCACTCCCCCTCGGAGGTCGGGGTGACGGAGCAGTGGCCGCCTTTGTCACGGTCGAGCATCCGGGCGAACGCGCTGCCCGAGTCAAATCGGGGCAGGCAGCACCACTCGATCGACGCGCTGCGTGAGACGAGCGCTGCGCTCTGGCAGTCGCCGATCAGCCCGTAGTCACCGATCGGCGGATACCCGTTCGTCGTGGTCACGGCATCGGGCTACCCGCAAACGTTTGTCCTCTCCCGTCCCGGCGAGGCTGCCCAGCAGAACGAGCCATCCGAGACACGCGAACCCGCAGCGGGCGTTTTCTTCGGTCCTACTCTCGGGTAGCACCTCAGTACGGGCCGATGAACCATCAAGGAGGCACGCAAATGGGTCTGACTGACAAAGTGACCGGCAAGATCAAGCAGGCCGCCGGCGATCTCACCGACGACGCTTCGCTGCGCCGCGAGGGCCGTAAGGAGCAGCGTAAGGGCGAGGCGAAGGAAGAGCTCGCCCGCACCGAGGACCGCGCGGACGAGAAGGCTGATGAGGTGGCGAACCTCGAGCGCCAGACCTGATCGTCGCTGACGATTAACACGTGTGCAGCGGCGCGCTGGCAGGATGGCGGCGCGCCGTTCGCGTGTCTGGAGTGTCAGCGGAGTGGTGCCAACGCGATCATCGCTCGTCGAACGGCACCGTCCCGACCGGCGCCTCTGACGCCGGCGCCTGCATCCGGTCGGGACTGGCGGCGACCGGTACCACGGACCCATCGGGTTCCCGCACGACGACACGGCCCTGCCACGAGCGGAGCGGATGGATCTCGCTGCGCCCCAGCGCGCGACACACACTGCGGGTCATGACGAACACGATCAGCGGCAGCACCCAGACGCCGACCCGCCAGAAGTGGATCTGGGCTGCGTAGTCGATGTGCAGGCGGTAGAAGAGCCGATCGGTCGATCCAACGGCGAAGATGATCACGACCCAGGTAAGGAACGCCGCGCCGATCGCCGTCCGGAGCGGCCGGTCGCGCGGGCGGTCCAGCAGATCGTGGCGACGGTAGTCCCGGGTGAACCGTCGCTCCAGGACCGGCCACAGGAACATCACGCCGAACACGACGACCGGGAACAGCACTCCGCCCCAGAACGGGTTGGGCACGACCGTGTAGCCCCCGATCGTCGGCTCGAGATTCGGCATCAGCCGCAACGCGCCGATCAGCCACCCGATATACCAGTCAGGCTGGGCTCCGTTCTCCGACAGGTAGGGATGGAACGGACCCCACTGCCAAATGGGGTTGATCTGGACGAGCCCCCCGAGCAGGAACAAGACGCCGGCGACGGCGAGCAGCAGCCCGATCGAGCGCAGCGCGTACGCCGGCCACATCGGCGTCCCGACGACGTTGCGCTCGCGCCGACCCGGTCCCGGGAACTGCGAGTGGTGCTGGCGCATGATCATCACCAGGTGCACCGTGATCAGCACGATCAGCGCGAGCGGGATGATGAGGACGTGGATGATCTCCAGGCGGGGCAGGAAGCTGCTCGAACCTGGGAACGGGCCGCCCCAAATGAGGTACCCGAGCTGCGCGCCGATCCCCGGGATCGAGAACGCGACCGAGTAGGCGATGGCCAGTCCCATCCCCGAGAGCAGGTCATCGACGAGCGAGTACCCCACGAAGCCTTCGAGGATCGCGAGCATCAGCATCGTCAGCCCGACGTAGTAGTTGACGTCCCGCGGCTTGCGGTACGCGCCGGTGAAAAAGATCCGGATGAGGTGCAGCACGATCGCCGCGATGAACACGTCGGCGGCCCAGTGATGGACCTGTCGGAACAGCAGCCCGGCCGGGACGCTGAACGAGAGATCGAGCACGGAGCGGTACGCCTCGGACATCTGCTCGCCGGCCAGCAGCGCGTAGGGGCCGTGGTAGATGACCTGGGCGTCGCCTGGCTGGTAATAGAGCGTGAGGAAGATCCCGGTTGCGACGAGGACGATGAATGCGTACAGCGCGATCTCGCCGAGCAGGAATGACCAGTGGTCCGGGAATACGTAGCGCAGCGCTCGCCTGATGCCGCGGGCAGCGCCGATCCGCTCTTCGTTCCAGCGCACGAACCTCCGCAGCCGTCGGTCGAGCATCCGACCGGTCAGGCTCACGACTCGCTCCGATGGACGTTCCACCACGACGGTCCGATGTCCTCGTGGAAGGAGCCGGCGGCGGCGAGATAGCCGCCCGCGTCGATCATCAGCGGCAGCTGGGGCAACGACCGACCGGCCGGACCGAACAGGAGCCGGCCCCCCTCGCCCGGGGAAAACGTCGAGTAATGGCACGGGCAGGTGAATGCCGGGCCGATGCTCGTCGGACGGTACGTCGGATAGCGGTACAGCGAGATCGCGCATCCGGCGTGTGGGCAGATCTTGGAGTACGCCACGGTCCCCTCGGGCGCCCACCCCTGACGTGCCGGCGGCAAGTGCAGGTACTCCGGCGAGAGCTTGACCACGAGCAGGCCGGCATCGAGGCGCTCGGGATCGCCGTGCTGCGGGAGCGCCGTGTAGAAGCTGCCGAGTTCGATGTTCTCCGGCCGGAACGGCACGCCCGCATCGTCGACGAGCCGGACGCCTCGTTTCCACTGGGTCGCGTGGATGCCGCCCAGCGTCGGCCCGAGCGACGCGGCGGGCGTGACCAGGGCGGTGATGATGCCTGCTCCGGCGAGACCACCTGCACCGGCGAGCAGCACCCGACGAGATACCCCCTCGCCGCCGGCCTCGATCGTGTCGACGACCTGCTCGGCCTCTTCCTCGACGAGCAGCGGCCCGCGCTCCTCCACCGCCGTCTCCTGGGGCACGACCGCCTTGCCGGCAAGGATCGCCGCGGCGGCCAGGAACACGAGTGCGAGCCCGATCGTCAGCCCGAGCAGCTGCGTGTTCTCCCCGGTCGCCACGTACACCGCGGTGAAGCCGAACGCACACACCGCCGCGAGCAGGCACAGCATGGCGACGACGGTTTCGGCGCGGCGATTGTCCGGCACGATCCGCTTGGACGGGTCGAGGTCGGACTCCGGGGCGGGCGGTGGCAGTACGCGGGCACCCGGGCGGTTGCGAACCACCCCCCACGCCGTCCGCAGGGCGAGTATGAGCGCCACCAACCGTCCGACGGCGCGGCCCCGTACCGGATCGTTCGTCGGCGGGGTCATGATGGGCGCACCTCTGCGTCGTTGCGCTCGCCGATGAGCCGGGCGACGATGACGAGCGCTACGAGCCCCACAAACCACGCGACCATCCCCTCCGGAATCGGGCCGAGGTTGCCAATCCCCCAGCCGCCGGCGTTGTCTGGGTGATGGGTCCACTCGATGTAGGCGGCGAGTGAGTCGAGATCGTGCTGGTCGATCTCGGTCGCGTCGAAGTTCGGCATCACGTACGGGCCCATCCGCACCGCCTCAGCGACCTGTTGCGGCGTCGCCCGATCGAGTGCCGGAACGACCGCGCCGACCGTCAGGCCGCCGCGGGCCACGGACTGGTGACAGCCGGCGCAGTGAAGGGTGAACTGGTGCAACCCGAGTGACAGGCTGCCTCTGGCCGGGTTGGCGGTTGGTGCCGCCGGACCACCGAACGTGGAGATGTAGGCGATCAGCGCGTCGATCTTCTGCCGGTTGTAGAGCGGCGCGCCCCGTTCCGGCTCAAGGCCGGGGCGCTCAAGCGGCATTCGCCCAGTCGACAGGTAGAAATCGACGGGGCCCGGACCGACGCCGATCAGCGACGGGGCCACGCCCCGGGTTCCGCGAAGCCCGATGCCATGGCACGACGAGCACCCCTGCTCGTAGAGGTTGTAGCCCTCGGCGACACGTCCGGGACTGCTCGGGAAGTGCTGGGTCGGGTTGCCGGGACCAGGCCCGAAGGGCCGCTTCGTCGGCACCGCCGAGGCGCCCGGTGTCGATGCCGTCGGCGTCGGTGTCTGGCCCGGCGAGGCGGGCGTCGCGATCCCGACGAGCGACAGCGCCCCGAGCAGGGCGGCGAGGATGACCCGGGGGGCGCGCGGGAGCCGCGACGGGCGGGTCAGCCACCGTCTCATCCGCCCGCCCCCGTCACGCCGGTCGACGCCGCGGCGTCCCGCGGGTCACGGGCGTCACGGACGGAACGGACGTCACGAGCTCGCTGACGGCGTTCCTCGGCGATGAGCGCCGCCATCGCGACGCCCAGCCCGACGCAGACCATGATCGTCGCGCCGCCGACCCACATGATGGCTCCCGCCTGCTGCTGGTCGGTGACCGCCGAGATCCGGAGCTCATGGGCGGGCGCGCCGTACGCGCTGTAGACGAGCGACGGATGCCGGTTCAAGTAGGCGCCGACCAACGCCATCACGGGCATCGCGGCGAGCAGGTACCCGAGCCGGCCCAGACCACCGAGACGTCGCTGCGGCGCCGGATCGGCGTCGAGCAGCGGCGACCACAGCAGGAGGCCCGCACTCACGTACAGCGCATGTTCGAGCTCGTGCAGCGCCGGGTGCGCCAGGGTGGCGTTGTAGAACGCCGGCACGTGGGTGCCGATGAGCACGGCCGCGAACAGCGACAGGCAGACGAGCGGGCCGCACGCTTGCGCCAGGCGGTGAAGGCCCCGAGCCGCCTGGGGCCGGTGGCGCGGCGGGAGCGCGCGGAGCCCAAGCAGCACCGGGTGGCCGGCGAGCAGCAACAGCGGCGCGACCATCAGCAGCAGCATGTGCTGGACCATGTGGACGCTGAGCAGCCGATCGTCGAAGGCGTCGATGCCGGATTCGAGCGCGACCAGCACAGCGCCGATGCCGGCGATAAACGCCACCGAGCGCCGCACCGGCCAGCCTCCCCTGATCCGCGCCACGGCCGCCAGGTACAGCGCCGCATAGGCCACCGCGAGGGCCGTCAGCGACGAGCTGAAGTGCCAGTGCGACACGAACAGTCTGGGGATGCTCGGGACGCTCACCACAGCTGTCGCTCCTTCACCGCGCGCCGGCTGACCCGCTCGGCGCGCGCTTCGACGATGAGCCGGCCGAGCGATGCGATCAGCAGCCCGGCGCCGAAGTACACGAGGAACTGGGCCCACACCAGTCCGAACAGGATCGCGGCGACCGACAGCCCGGCCGTCACGGCAGCGAGGCTCATCGTGGGCACGGTCTCGACGTTGCGTCGCGCCGGCGGTGGGCCGCGCCGAAGCGACTCGCGCCGAGCCAGCCAGAGGCCGAGCGCGGCGCCGTAGACGATCAGGCTCGCCACGCCCGCCTCGGCCGCGTTGACCGCCTTCGCGTCCCAGATCCAGTTCCCGATGGCCAGGACAAGCAGGAGCGTCCCCCACGCGAGGACCGGAATCGCGCCACCCCTCATGCGCCCACCGGATCCCGTGCCGCCGCCCGGTTCGCAGCGTCACGGCGGAGGTCGAGCAGCGGCGCGTAGGAGCGGATCGGAGGCAGCGGCCGCGTGAAGTTCAGCGCCGGTGGCGGTGACCCCGTGGCCCACTCGAGCGTATGCGCCTCCCACGGGTCGTCCCCCGCGGGTACCCGGTCGCGCAGTGACACGACGACGTTGACCAGGAACACGACGATGCCGAGCGCGATGATCGCCGCCCCGATCGTCTCGATCAGGTTCGGCGTGCCCCACCCGGGGTGCGCCGGGTAGCGAGAGATCCGGCGCACCATCCCGAGCTGCCCGAGCACGAACATCGGGAAGAACGTCATATTCGTCCCGATCACGAGCAGGACGAGCTGGAGCTTGCCGATCCGCTCGCGCAGCATCACCCCGGTCAGCTTCGGGAACCAGTGGTAGACGCCGGCAAAGAACCCGAACACGCTGCCGGCGAACAGCGTGTAGTGAAAGTGGGCGACCACGATGTACGAATCCTCGGCG
The DNA here is from genome assembly GCA_963779695.1 of uncultured Solirubrobacterales bacterium. Taxonomy (GTDB): domain Bacteria; phylum Actinomycetota; class Thermoleophilia; order Solirubrobacterales; family Solirubrobacteraceae; genus Palsa-465. The sequence continues at coordinate 29,706 of CAVZZH010000028.1, read as the reverse complement.
TGGTAATCGAGAACCGGCGAGGCGACGAAGATCCCGCTCAGGCCGCCGATCAGGAACTGCAGGAAGAACGCGAGGCCGAACAGCATCGAGCAGCGCAGCACGAGGCTGCCCCCGATCAGCGTGCCGATCATGTCGAAGTACTCGATTCCGGCCGGGATGACGAGCAGCGTCGAGGTGAACGCGAAGTACTGGTTCGTGACGCCGCCTGTCGTGAACATGTGGTGCGACCAGACAGCCATCGACAGCGCCGCAAACGCCAGGATCGACGCCACGAATGCGACGTAGCCGAACCACTTCTTGCGCGCGTTCACCGCGATCGCCTCGGCGGCGGCACCGAGAAACGGGAAGAACATCACGTACACGACCGGATGTCCGAAGAACCAGAACAGGTCCTGGTAGTCGATCGCGCCGTTGAAGCCGTCGTAGACGTGTCCGCCGTGGCGGTCGATGAACAGCAGTGTCATCGCGAGGATGAGCATCGGGAACGAGCCGATGACCATCAGCACCGTCACGAGCTCGGTCCACGTGAACATGGGCATCCGCAGCAGCGCCATCCCGGGCGCCCGGCGGCGCGCGATCGTGACCAGCACACACCAGCTGATGAGCGTCAGGCCGAGCGCGACGAGGATCACCCCGACGACCCAGAGATCCTGTCCCACGCCGGGAGTGTTGGTGCCGTTCGACAGCGGCGTGTAGGCAAACCATCCGGACCGCCCAGGGCCCTCGGTGGTCAGCCAGCCGGACTGCATGACGAGACCGCCGGACAGCCACATCCAGAACCCGGCGAGCGCGAGTCGAGCTCCGGAGATCCGATCCGCCCCGATCTGCAACGGCACGAGGTACGTCGCCATCGCGATCGCCATCGGCGTCACGAACAGGAAGATCATCGTCGACCCGTGCATCGTGAACAGCTCGTTGTAAGCGCTATCCGAGAGGAACTGCATGTTCGGCTGCGCAAGCTGAGTCCGCATCAGCAATGCGAACACCCCGCCGACGAGGAAGAACGCGAGCGACGCGATCCCGAGGTTGAGGCCGATCCGCTTGTGGTCGGTGCTGGCGAGCGCGCCGAACCATCCTCCTGGTTGAGGCAGCGATCGCGCGGGTGCGGCGGTGACGGTCATTGCAGCGCCCGCTGACCGCCGCTGCGCGCCCAGGCGCCGAACCGCCCCGCGCTGAGCACCCGGACGTTGAAGAGCATGTCGGCATGGCGCAGCCCACAGAACTCCGCGCACTCGCCCTGGAACAGGCCGGTGCGACTGAAGGTCAGCGTCACGACCTGCGTCGAGCCGGGGATGAGGTCGTGCTTGTAGTCAAGGTGCGGAATCCAGAAGGCGTGGATCACATCGGCGCTGCGCAGGTTGAAGCGGACCGCTTCTCCAACCGGCACCACGAGCGGCTGACGACCGACCGTGCCGCTGCGGTGCGTGATCCCGTATGCCGGGTACGTGAACGTCCACTCCCACTTCGCGCCGGTGACGTCAACCGTGACCGCTGGACGCTGGCGGTTGGCGATCGTGTCGACGCGATGCTCGGCGGTGAACGTGAGGTATAGGAGGAACGCGACGACGCACGCCAACAGCAGCGCGTAGCCGCCCTCAAGCCGATTGCTCTCCTCAAACCGCGCCGCACGCTCCGGGACCCACCGCCGATACTTGAGCACCGCCGTCACCGTGACGAGCACGATCACGACGAACACGCCGACCGCAATCGGGACATAGATCGAGAACAGATGGCTGTACTCATGGCGGGTGTCAACCAGCGCAGCAAGCATGGGTGTGCCACCGAGCGGACGCGCGAACATACGACGGCCACCCATCTACCCGGTCTCGGCGCCGCGTAACTGACCTGCCGCGTCACCCGGTCCGGTGACGCGCGAGCGTGGAGGCGGAACCGTCGATTGCGGGTAAGACGGTGTCATGGACGACGCCGGCGGTTTTCTCTCGCTCAACGTGCGGTGTGATCACCGCGCGCCAAGGGTCGTTCGGGAATCGCTAGCGGCGGCGCATGACGGCGGCTGGTCGTTGGACGACGGACTGTTGGTCGCTAGCGAGCTGGTCACCAACGCCGTGAAGCACTCTGGCTGCCTGGGCGTTCACGATCTCCGGGTCGAGATCGGCCGTCGGAGGGACAGGCTGCTGATCTCCGTGCATGACCCGGGATTGTCCGGGAAGGCCGCCGAGCCGGTTCGGCCCGAGCGCTCAGACCTGGGCGGCTGGGGGCTTCAGCTCATCGAGCGGCTGTCTCTGCGCTGGGGTTCAGAACGACCCGACGGATACCGGGTGTGGGCCGAGCTGCCCGTTCACGGCGACCAGCTGGGCGCCGCCGAGTCGGACGGTCGCGCTCGAGACGGACGGGTTGACTGAACCGGTGTGGGTGCTACTTTTGCGGCCGCCCCGCCCCGCCGCCACCTGGGCCTGATCTCATCGGCCGAGCGGGTCGATGGTGATGCCTTCGCGTCCGATGCGAAATTCTCGGATGTGGGGGTCGTTGCCGCTGGCGCGTGTCTTGAGCGCGGTGATCGCGCGGCGGATGGTCGACTCGTCGCGGAGGTACTGGAGCACGAGTACGTTGTCCGAGAGGTGAGAGACGCCGTATTCGGACAGGCGAGTGACGGAAAAGAGGTCTGGAAGCTCGCTGGTCATGAACAGGCTGACGCCTGCCCGAGAGCACCGTTGGATCAGTGAATACATGTATTCGCGAAAGCGGAGCTCGTCGCCGCTGGCGAACAGAACGTCCGTGAGGCTGTCGATCAGGACGCGTTTGGCGCCCGACTGCTCGATGGCATCGAAGAGCTCGTAGATCCACTCGTCGACGTAGAGGTCGACCGGTGAGCGGTACATCAGCGTGACGGAGTCATCGAGCGTCCAGCCGAACGCTTGCGCGGCGCGCGTGAGCTGGGTCGGATTCTCCTGGAGGCTCGCGATGATCCCAGGCTCGTCCGCGACCGTGCCAGCGACGATGAAATGCAGTCCCATGAGCGTCTTGCCGATACCCGATGGACCTGCGCAAAGGGTTGATGAGCCGGCCCAGTAGCCGTCCTTCAGCATCTCATCGAGAGCGTCGATGCCCGTCGACAGTCGCTCGGCACCGAGGTCGTAATTCGAGGGATCGATGGTGTCGGCCAGCCGGGGGAAGACGCTCACGCCGGCGGCGCTGATGCGGTACGAGTGCCGGCCGGACAGGTAGTTGCTGCCGCGGAGCTTGACCACTTCCAGCACTCGACTGGAGCGCTCGCCCGATCGGCGCGAGCCCAGGCCGAGAATGCTGTCGGCCACCGCAGCCTCAGGCTCGCCGGAAATCGTGTCGAGGTCATATTCCCCCAACCAGAAGGTCGAGCCAGCAACCGCGCTGGCGTCCGCGGTCAGCTCGAACAGGAAGCTGCGGAAGTCGCGGCGGGTCGGCGCGTAGGCCGCGAGCGCCTTGAAGCTGTCGATGATCATGATGCCGGCATGCCGCTCGCGCAGCAGCGTGCGCAGCCGCTCGACGGCTCGCTGCAGGCCTCCTTGTTCGAGATCCTCGCCGAGGCTTTCATAGAAGACCCGCTGCCCGACGCTGGCAACATCGAAGAACTCGAGGGTCTGGCCAAAGCGGATCAGCTTGTCAAGCGGCTCCGAAACCGTCGAGAGATACACAGCCGGCCGCTCGACTGTCGCGTTGGCGAACGCATACTGCTCCGCCAGGATCGTCTTGCCGCTGCCCGGCGGGCCGACGATGAGGTGGATCGCGTTTCCGGGGAGGCCGCCACCAACGATTGCGTCAAGCCGGGGGCTCCCACTTCGGAGACGGTCGATCACTGCCGCATCGACCGCCGCCGGGTGATCGCGCTCGTCCCGAGCAGGTCACGAACGGTCGACACGAACACCAGCGGGTCGATCGGCTTTTGCAGAAATGCCGCGGCACCGAGCTCAACGGCAACCTCGCTCGCCGCGAGCGGCGAAACAGCGATCACCGTGGCTCCGGTTTGGTTGAGCCGTTCGATCAATGCACCGCCGAGGCCGCCGGACAGCAGCAACTCGACGAGCACGATCCGTGGCATCAGCTCCGCGAATTTCCGTTCCGCCTCTTCCACGGACGAGGTGATCTCGACGCGAAACCCCTCCGTGCGAAGGAGATAGTCCTCGACACTCGCCGCAAAACGGTCGCGCTCGGCGATCAGGATCAGGATCCCCGTCTGCTCCTCAGCCAAGCCGACGGCGGGCGGCTCAGTGCCCCGATCGATGTGCTCAGCAAGCAGACGGTGAGCATCGCCAGGTGAGAACCCCTGCTCGAGCTGCTCAACGACGAACGACAGCTGAGCGACCTGTCGTCGCGTATACCGTCGCTGCCCGCCGGAGCTGCGGACCGCGATCACGAGTCCGTAACGCTCTTCCCAGGTCCGCAGCGTCGGTACAAGCACGCCGACCATCCGCGAAACGACACCGATGCTGTACAGCGCAGGCTCCACGGTCAGGCGTACGATCTAACGGGCGGTCGGCCTGAGCAGGTCTGAGGCATTCTGGGGCTCACGTGGGGCGGCACAGTCGGTGCGTCATCGACCCGGTCGTGCGAGCGGGTGTTCGCTTGAGATGATCGGGAGGTGAGCGCGCACCCCCGATACGTCGAGGATTCGCTGAACAGCGCGTGAACCGTTGACCACCCGCAGCCGAGCGGCGTCGTCGCAGGCGACCTGCATCCGGAGCAGTAGGTGAATCCCGGCCGAATCCATGAAACTCAACTCCGTGAGGTCCACCACGATGATGTCGACAGCGTCATCCGCGAACGCAGTGTCGAACGTGCTCTCGAGCAGCGGCACGGTCGCCAGATCGAGCTCCCCGACCGGCGTCAGACGGTGAACTCCACCCTCGCGCGCCTCCCGTACCGACAATGGCGCACTGATCACTTGATCACCTCCCAACACAAGAAATGTCAGAAAATTCTCACGGTCCGATCGGCCGCACGTCGTCGGCAGCGACGTCCTACGTGGGCGAATCCTATATCTCCTCAATAGCTCAGTCAATGCTCGCCACTAGCTTTAATGATCACGCGGCTCGACCCTCGCGACCAGCCGATGCCGCATGCGTGTACGGCGCCGCGAGACGACCCGCAGCGCGCCGAGCGATCCCGGCGGCGCCGCCGGAGTCAGACTAATGTCGAGACGCTAGTCGTCACCCCGCGCGGCTAGTCGGACTCGCCGTCGCCCCGCGCCGCGTCTGCCGGGCTCTCGCCGGTCTCATCGTCCGGCTCGGGCGCGCCGGGGACTCCCGGGTCACGTCGTTTGCGTTCCCAATCTTCGCGAGCGCCAGAGACGTCATCGGCCAGCTCGGAGCTGCGCGCCTCCATGTCGTCGGCCTGGCGCTCCATCGCATCGGCCCGCTTGGCGACGTCCTTCTCGAGCTCCGCCCGATTCTCCTCAGTCACGATCGTTGCCTACCCGCACGGGCGTCGCTTGCAACCGCACGTGCGCGGTGCCACAGCGGGATGCCGAACCAGACCCCGCTCACCACGGCCGCCGTCAGCACGCCGGCGAGCGTCGCCACCCACCCGCTGAACACGACATCGGAGATGAGGATGAAGATGCCCACCATGCCGAGCGCTACGAACGCCATCCCGGCGATCATCAATCGCGACCCGACACTCACGATGTACGGCTTCTCTCCCTGCCGGAAGAGCAGACGGTGATGAAGTGACGGGGCGATCAGCAGCACCGTCGCCATGCCGATGCAGACGAGGGTCACGAAGTAGACCGCGTGCTCGAACGGCGTTGTCGTTTTCCAGCCGTTGTTGAACGGAACCATCAACAGGAACGCGAACAGGACCTGGATCCCCACGGCGCCGACCCGGAGCTCCTGCACGAGCTCGGATGTGTTGCGATCGAGCCGTTCCGCAGCGGTCTCCTGACGCTCGTCGCGCGCTCCCCGATCACTCGTCCGGCGATCGTCGCCGAGAACCTGATTCGCGGTCGACATGATCGATTAGGACTACCCGTGGTGGGTGGGGGGAAATCGGTTGCAGGGTCGCGCCGGCCGGGTAGAAGCCCCTCTCGATGGCCGTCGCAATCCTCGACATCGACGGAACGCTCGTCGACACCAACTACCACCACGCGATCGCGTGGTTCCGGGCCTTCCGCCAGCACGGAATCGTGCTCCCGATCTGGCGGATCCACCGCCACATCGGGATGGGCGGCGATCAGCTCATCGGCGCGCTCACCGACGAGCGCTTCGAGGAGCGCGAGGGCGACTCGATCCGCGCGGCCGAGAAGGTGCTCTACATGGAGCTGATCGGCGAGGTCGAGCCGATGCAGGGGGCCCGGCAGCTGCTGGAGGAGATCAAGCGGCGCGGTCACACGGTCGTGCTCGCCAGCTCGGCAAAGGCCGATGAGGTTGAGCACTACGTCGAACTGCTCGACGCGCGCGCGATCGCGGACGCCTGGACGACCTCGGCCGACGTGGAGCAGACGAAGCCTCAGCCAGACCTCGTGAACTCGGCGCTCCAGAAGGCGCAGGCCGGCGCCGCAGATGCCGTGATGGTCGGCGACACGCCGTGGGACGTACAGGCGGCGAAGTCCGCCAGGGTGCCGACGATCGCCGTGCGCACGGGCGGGTTCGGACAGGACGAACTTGAGGAGGCGGGCGCCGCGGCGGTGTTCGAGTCGGTCGCCGAGCTGCTCGAGCGCCTCGACGATACGAAACTGAAGTAATCAGCTGAGGGTCAGCGTCGTCAGCGCGCTCAGCACGCCGACCCCGAGCGCGAGCGCAGCGGTGTAATCCCCCACCCGCCCGCTATGGAGCCGGCGGATCGGTCGCATGCACGTGTTCGCCGCCCGCTGCGCCCGCTGGGCGACCGCCCCGATCCGGCGTGACCACAGGTCGAGCGCCGCGATCAGAACCGCCAGCGCGACCGCACCCAAGCAATAGACGTAATCGAACCAGGCGGGCGCGTGGGGTTCATCAAGCTGGCGATTCGCTGGGCGGTCCCGATCGTGCCGATCTCGACGGTCGGCGGGCCTGACTCGATGCCCGTACTGGCTAGCGGCAAGCGCCTCGCGCGTGTAATGCAGCTCGACAAGATCGCCCGTTTGAAGATGTTCCCGATCGCGCTCCAAGTGCCGTGGGGCATCTCGCCGGCGCTGCTCCCCGAGGTGCCGCTACCAATGAAGATCCGCACGTCGTTCCGAGCACCGATCGCGCTCGACAGCGATCCGGAACGGGCCAACGACGGTGCCTACGTTGAGAAGAAGTACAGCGAGGTCGTCGATGCCATCCAAAGCGGGATGGACACCCTCGCCCGGCGCCGGCGCCTGCCGCTGTTCGGCTGACGACGAAGCGGCTACTTACGACGGTCGACGGCCCGCTGGAGCTGATCCTTGTTCATGCTCGAGCGGCCCTCGATCCGCAGCTGCTTGGCCTCGTTGTACAGCTGGTCCCGCGTGCGGCCCTTGGCCCGGCTGGTGCCGGACCGCTGGCCGCCGCGGCGAGAGGAGGACATATCGTTCGTGGACGTACGCGATCGCTCACGGGATTCGCCGGCGCGGGCGCGTTCCTTGTTCACCGTCCGCGCGGCGATCTCCTCGGCGCGGCCCTCACCACTGCCGCGGTCGAGTTGGCTCTCCTTGATGCGCTCGTACTGACGGGCACGTTTCGTACCTGGCTTAACGCCACGAGGGGGCATGTCCACCTCCTTGGACCGTTGTGATGTGTGCTCGCGCTAGTTGCTACCCGCTGCGCTACCCGCGCCAACGTGCTGCTCGTGCTTGCCCTCGGCGAACTCCTCGACGAGCTTGGCGCAGAACACCGGCAGATCGTCCGGGTTGCGGCTGGTGACGAGCCCGTTGTCGACGACGACCTCCTTGTCGACCCAGTGCGCGCCGGCGTTCTCCAGATCGGTCCGCAGGCTCGGCCACGAGGTCACTGTGCGGCCGCGGGCGACGTCCGCCTCGATCAGCACCCACGGTCCGTGGCAGATGATCGCGGTCGGCTTGTCCTGCTCAAAGAAGCCACGGACGAACGACACCGCGTCGTCGTCGGTGCGCAGCGCATCCGGGTTGGCGACCCCGCCCGGCACGACGAGCCCGGCGTAGTCCGACGGATCGGCGTCAGCGACGGCTGTCTGCGCCTCGATCGTGTCGCCCTTGTCGAGGTGGTTGAACATCTGCACCGCGCCGGTCTCGAGCGAGATCAGCTCGGGCGTCCCGCCGGCGTCGCGCACCGCCTCGAGCGGTTTGGTGAGCTCGACCTGCTCGACGCCCTCGGTGAACAGAAACGCCACCTTCTTACCGTCCAGTTGGCCTGCCATTCGCATCAACTCCTTCGTTTTCGCTCTCATGCGTCGGCTACCCAAGGCAGGACCGGCGAAACGAGGAGGGTGGGCGGGCCGGTATGAGCGGAGACGAAGTGGTTATTCGCGAATGATCGTGGGCGTGCCGAGCGGGATGTGCTGGAGCAGCCAGCGGCCCTCGGCGAGCGTCAGGCGCAGGCAGCCGTGGCTGACCGGCAGTCCGATGCTCGACGTTTCCGGCGTCGAGTGGATCGCAATCCGGTTGCCGCCGCCCCAGCCCTGGATCGCGTGCGGTGCTTCCGCGGACAGGGCGAGGATGCAGCAGCCGTAGGGCCCGCTCGGGTCCCCGGTGTTGAGCCGGTCGGTGACGGCGAAGCGGCCGGTCGGCGTCGGCGCGCTCGGCTTGCCGATCGCCACCGTGTACTTCTCACGGACGCGACCGTTCTCGAGCACGGTCACTTGACGGTCGTGGAGCGAGACGTGGATCGCCCAGTTGATCCGCAGGAAGACCGCCCCGGATGTCCGGATCCAGCCGATGTGCCCGTTACCCGCCTGCGGGCTGATGACCCCAACCCATTTGCCGCTGTGGCGAACGACCCATAGCGCCTGGGGTGAGCCGAACGATGTCTTGCGACCGACCGTCGCGATGACGTGGCCGGTGGGCGCCGAGCGCATCTGGGTCGGGTGACGGATGAGCGCGACGAGCGTCCCGCGTCCGGGAGCCAGCGGCTTCGGCGATGGCTTCGGCAGGACGACCGGGGCCGCGCCGAGTGGCTTGTAGCTCGACAGCGCGGTCGCGTCGGCCTTGACCGACTTCGAGCTCACCGCAAGCGCGATCACGATCGGGATGACCGGCACGAGGACGAGCAGGCCAGCGATGATCCAGACACGCGGCCTGGATCTCGTCGTTCCCTGGATGTCAGGTGAGTCGTTCACGTTCCCGGTCCCCGCTCAGAATGTATCGGAGGCGGACGTGGGCCTTTACGTAGTTCCCCGGCGTCCTTTGGGGGCGACCCCCGATGGCCGCGGGACCGCCATCAGCCATCCTCGCTGCTTGCGGTGAGTTTCTCGCTCCCGCAGTGTTGAGGGCGCACGACCGAGAGCTGTTGACGATGCTGATGGCGTTGAATCTCGCCGGCAGAGATGCCGGTACCGGACGACCCCGGCCCGAATCCTGGGCCGAGCGTTGGCGCGGCGTGTCCGCCGGCCTCGAGCGCATCCCGTCGCCACACTCACTCGTCGACGCCGTCATCGACGAGGTCGACGGTCGCATGATCCGGATCGGCGAGCGCTGGCTCGCCGACTTCGCCTCGAGCAACTATCTCGGGTTTGACATCGACAACGAGATCATCGAGGCAGTCCCCGACTACCTGCGCCGCTGGGGCAGTCGCTCCGGGTCATCCCGCATGCCGGGCCTGCGCCGGCAGTACGAAGAGATCGAGGAGCACCTGACGTCGCTGCTGCGCTGCGAGGACACGCTCGTCGTCCCCGCCGGCGCCGAGATCCACGCGATGATCATCCCCGCTCTCGTCGACGGCGGCACCATCTTTCTTGACCGCCGCGCCCAGAGATCGATCGTCAACGGCTGCGCCGCCGCTCAGGCGCGGGGCGCGACGGTCGTCACGTTCAGCCACGACGATCCGCGCGAACTCGGCGAATTGCTCACCACTCACCGGGCGCGCACGCGGCTGATCTGCATCGACGGCGTCAACAGCCTGACCGGCGCGACCGCGGACCTCGGCAGCCTCGCGATGCTCGCCCGCGCCAATGACGCGCTCCTGTACATCGACGACGAGGCGGGGTTCGGCGTGCTCGGCGAGCGCGGCCCGGATGAGCTGTGCGCCTACGGCAAGCGCGGCAACTCGATCGTCCGCCACTTCGGTGAGAGCTACGACAACATCGTGCTCGTCGCCGGCTTCTCGAAGGCGTACTCGTCATTGCTGACGTTTCTCGCTCTCCCCACGGCGCTCAAGCAGGCGCTCCGCTCCGCCGCGCCCGTCAGCCCCCACCCGACGCCGATGGCGCTCGCGGCGGTCGCGACCGTGCTCGAGGGGCTCGCCGTCAACGAGCGACGCGGTGACGCGTTGCGCCTCGAGTTGCATCGGATGACCGCCCGAGTCCTCGCAGCGCTCGCCGAGCTCGGCGTCCGCACGCAGAACTCGAACTGCTACCCGGTGATCGAGATCCCGCTCGTCCAGCCAACGGAGGCCGAGGCAGTCGGCCGGTTTCTCCGCGAACGCGGCATCTTTGCCACGCTGGCGCGGACCGCGGCCGTCCCGCGCACCGAGGCCGAGATCCGCATCCAGCTCACCTCGGCGAATACCGACCACCAGGTCTCACAGCTCGTCGAAGCTCTCGGGGCGCTCGCCGAACGCTTCCAGATCACCGGCGACGATCCGGCGGCGGCGCGCGACGCCGTCACCCGTGGGCTCTCTCAGCTCGTCGCCCGCTGAGGCTCCGGCAGCGGCGGCTCTTCCGGCGCTCCGGCGCCCTCGCCGGATGGCGGCGCGGCCGCGTTCAGCGCCCGCTTGGCCATCGCGGTGCCGGCGGCGCATAGCCCGAGGCTGACGAGCGCCGCGAGGATGATCGCGGCCCCTTGGCCAGGGCGGATCACGCGCTCGGCAAGGCCGAGGTTGACGACAGCGGCCGGCACACCGAGCTGCGCGGTGACGATCAGGGCCGTCGACACCGTCGCGCGGATGGCGCGGGCGGCGAGCACGTGGACGAGCACCATCCCGACGATCAGCGCGACCGCCAACGCGAGGTTGCTCGGCTCGCTGACGAGCGTGCGCACGTTGAGGCTTGCACCGAGCACGACGAAGAACACCGGCACCAGGAACCCGTTCGCGACCCCGGTGACCTGAGTTGAGAGGCGGTGGGGGCCGCCCTCGACCGCGACGACGAGCCCGGCGGCGAAGCCGGCGATCATGATGCTCGTCCCGACCCATTGGGCGAGCGCGCACAGGCCGAACAGGAACACGAGCGCGACCCGGAGGTCGAGGGCCCACATGCGCTCCTTCGAGGCGAGCCGGATCCGGGAACTTGATGCTCGCGCGCCAGCACGCGGGCGATCCCGAGGACGAGCAGGGCGCCGCCGGCGACGGCGAGCGCCCCGAGCCCTGCGCGGAGGGCGTGCGACGGTCTGAGCACGAGTGGGACGGCGACGATCGTCGCGATGTCGGCGACCGTCGCCCAGGCCATCGCGAGCAATGCCTTATCAGCGCTCACGCCCGCCTCCTGGAGCGCCGGCAGCACGATCGCGGCCGAACCGGTCGCGAGCAGGATCGCCCACACGGCAGGATGCCCGAGGTCGAGCATGCGCGCGATCGCGACCCCGCCCGCGGCGGCGAGCACAGCGCTCGCGAGCACCGCAACGCTCGCCTGTCGGACGGCCCCGAGCAGCCCCTTCGCCCGCAGCGGGACGTGCATCCCGGCGCCGAGCATGAGCATCGCAAACCCGATGTTGCCGAGAAACGCGATCGTCGGATCCTCTGACTTGATCAGCCCGGCGCCGCTGTGGCCGAGCGCGATGCCGGCGAGCAACTCGCCGACGACGACAGGCACGAGCACCCGCCGCGACGCGGAGAGCAACGGGCCAGCCAGCCCCGCGAGCACGATCAACGTCAGCTGACCGAAGCTCGCCATCGGCCTCGCCCCGAATCCGGCATGTCCCGCGGAGCTTATCGCCGCCGAGGCGAGAGGTTCAGCGTGCGCCGGCGTCGTCCCACGCTGCCCGGAACGGGTCGGCGAGCTGCTGGAGGTACCAGCGATCGGCCCGCTCGCGGACCCGCGCGCGCAGGCCCCGGGGCCATGGCGGCGTCAGCTGCGCGAGCGAGATCCATACCGGCGAGACGGCCGGCGCGGCGGCGGCCGCCTCGATCCGCTCTCGGTAGCGCGGCGTGAACCAGTCAAACCGGCTCACCATCGACCGCTCGCCCGCGGCGCGGTCGCGAAATCGGGCGACGATGCCGTCCCAGTCGTGGCGGTGCAGGTGGTTGGTGATGGCCCGCGGCTCGTAGACGAGGCGCATCCCGTGCTGCCGCAGGCGCCACGACAGCTCGAGATCCTCGTCGCCGAAGCGGAGGCTCTCATCGAATCCGCCGACGGCGTCGAACAGCGCCCGCGGGAGCGACACGTTGTCGGAGGAGAACGACTCGAACCCAGCCCGCGACGGATCGGTGTAATCGAACTGGGCCCCGGAGAACGCGAGCCACCGCTCGAGCCGTCGCCCGGCGACGACCTTGTGCCACTCGACGTGCCCGAGCACGGCGACGTCGTCCCCCGGCGTCGCAACATGCCGCTCGAGATGGCGCTCGACGAGATCCGAGCGCGGGATCATGTCGTCGCCGAGGAACAACACGAGCGGCTCCTCACTCGCCGCGACGCCGCGGTTGCGGGCCGCGGCCAGCCCGGCCTGCTCCTGGACGAGGAACTGAGAGACCGAGCGGCGCAGACGCGGCGGGACGTCCTGGTCGGTCCCGTCGCAGACGATGACCGTGCGAAACCCGCTCACCGTCTGCCCGCGGAGCGCGGAGAGCGTCCGCTCGAGCACGGCCCAGCGCCCACGCGTCGCGATGACGACGTCGAGGTCGCCGGCCTTCATCGCTTCCGGGCCAGCCGGTGAGCGTCCGGCCCACCGTCGGCGAGCTCGCCCTCCGGCGCGTTGTAGTCCGGATGGTCGAGGACGTGCGCCAGGTACATCTGCTCGTGCCACGGGAGCGGATCCTGCGACGGAGGCAGGCTGTAGCGCAGGCCGTGGATCTTCGCCAGCTTGCGCGCCTCGTGGGCGGCGCCCCAGTCGGCGATCGCGGCCCGGGCGCCGGCGAGATCGCTCCAGGCGTAGCCGAACACATCGTCGAAGAAGCAGCCGACCCGCGGCAGCAGACGCTGGGCGGGCGCCTCGAGCAGCCCGAGCGCGTCCATCGTCGAGGAGTAGTAGCCGAGATCGAACGCGAGGAACCCGATCGGCGGGTGGGTGCTGTGCAGAAACCGCGGCACCGTCTCGGAGACCGGGCCGAGCACGAGCTGGGCGCGGGTCAGCCGTTGCCGGAGCGCCTCCTCGTCGAGCTCGTACCAGCCGGCCTCCACGCGCCACGGGACGTCGCGGTAGTCGACCGGCTCCGGCATCCCGTTGCCGCTGTCAAAGCCGTACACGGCGACATCGACGCCGGACAGCAGACTCGCCGTCACCGCCGCCCGCTCGAGCGCGAGCAACCCGTTGCCGCCGGCGACCCCGAGCTCAATCACCGCGATGCTCGGGAGCGCCAGCGCCCGCGCCACCCGCACCGCGAGCAGGGTGCCCCACATGTACTGCGGGCGCGTGTCGATTCCGCGGTCCAGGCACCACGGGAACGTGACGGTGACGTCGGTCGTCTCCGGCGGCGGTGCTTCCCGGCGCGGTCCGCCAAGCCGGAGTCGGGGTCGGGGCGCGGTCGGCATCACGGACAGTTTCCCAGCCCGTAAGGACGGCGATCTACCCTGAGAGCATGTTTGGATTTGGAGAGAAGACCAAGATGATCGACCCCGCTCGTGCGCTGCCGGGCCGGTCGACCGAGATGCCAGTCGCAGCGCGCCACGCCGTCCTCGGCACGCCGATGCAGCCACCGTTCCCGGAGGGCTTTCAGCAGCTCGTCATCGGGATGGGCTGTTTCTGGGGCGCCGAGCGCGTCTTCTGGCAGGCCCCCGGCGTGTACACGACGGCGGTCGGATACGCCGGCGGCACCACCCCGAACCCCACCTACGAGGAGGTGTGCAGCGGCAGCACTGGGCACACCGAGGCCGTGCTCGTCGTGTGGGACCCGGCGAAGACCTCGCTTGAGGAGATCCTCCGACTGTTCTGGGAGAACCACGACCCGACCCAGGGCATGCGGCAGGGCAACGATGTCGGCACCCAGTACCGCTCGGCGATCTACGTCGCCGACGAGGCCCAGCGGGCTGCGGTCGAGGCCTCCCGCGAGATGTACAACGCGCGGCTGACCGCGGCCGGCTATCCGGAGATCACGACCGAGATCGCCGACGCCGGCCCGTTCTACTACGCCGAGGACTACCACCAGCAGTACCTCCACAAGAACCCGTGGGGCTACTGCGGGCTCGGCGGCACCGGCGTCTCCTGCCCGGTCGGGGTGGGCGCCGCCCAGTCGTAACGGCTGTTCGCCGGGGTGCATGCACCCCGGCGCCGGCGGTGCATGCACCGCCGGGGGTAGCTGCGCATGCGCAGCTACCCTGGATTGGGGATCCGCTCCTCAATCGCCCGATCCGAAAACAGAATCCATGTCCCTTGATCTCCCCCTGACACTGACCAACGTTTGTGACGAGTACGCGCCGGTCGTCGAGCGCGACGGCGACGACCCCGCCCTTGTCAGCCACGATTTTGCCGCCTTCGCACGCGCCCACGGGCTCGACGCGTCGGTCACCGAGACCGACCGGCGCCCCGTGACGCTCGTCCGCTGCCGTCGCGGCAGCTTCACGCTCGACTGGCGCTGTTCGCCGGGCCGCCGCGCGGCCCCGCGGGTCCGCGCCGTCTGCTAGTACGCGAGCGCTCGATTAGCCGCCCGCCACGGCCGGCAGGATCGTCACCTCGTCGCCGTCCTCGACGGCGGTGTCGAGGCCATCCAGGAAGCGGATGTCCTCGCCGCCGACGTAGACATTGACGAAGCGCCGAAGCCCGCCGTCCTCGGCGATCCGGCTGCGGAGCTCAGCGAAGCGTTCGTACAACGAGTCAAGAACCTCGCCGACGGTCGCCCCGTCGACTTGCGCGGTCGACTCGCCGCCCGTGGCCTCGCGCAGCTGCGTGGGGATTTTGACTTTCACCGCCATGTGGGTCTGGAGTTTTTCAGGCCGCGACGACGGCATGCTCTCTCGCCGTCTCGAACGCGTCGAGCGTCGGCTCGATCTGCCATGTCTCGAACGTCCCGCGCGCGCAATCGAGCGTCTTCAGGCCCTCGCCGGTGATGTACGCGACGACCCGCTCGTCCGGGTCGATGTCGCCCCGCCGCGCGAGCTTGGCGAGCACCGCCGTCGTCACGCCGCCGGCCGTCTCGGTGAAGATGCCGGTCGTCCGCGCGAGCAGGCGGATGCCGTCCTTGATCTCCTCATCGGTGACCGAGTCGATCGAGCCTTCGGTGCCGCGGGCGAGATCGAGCGCGTACGGACCGTCGGCCGGGTTCCCGATCGCCAGCGATTTGGCGATCGTGTTCGGCTTGACCGGCTGGCAGAAGTCGCGGTGGTTTGCGAACGCGGTGGCGACCGGCGAGCAGCCCTCCGCCTGGGCGCCGTTGAACGTCGGCAGCTCGCCCTCGACGAGACCGAGCTCGATCCACTCGCTGAAGCCGCGGGCGATCTTCGTGAACAGCGACCCGGACGCGATCGGGGCGACCACTCGGTCCGGGAGCTCCCAACCGAGTTGCTCGACCGTTTCATAGGCGAGCGTCTTTGACCCTTCGGCGTAGTACGGGCGCATATTGATGTTCACGAACGCCCACTCGTGCTCGCCGGAGAGCTCCGTGCACAGGCGGTTGACGTCGTCGTAGTTGCCGTTGACGGCGACGAGGTTCGTCCCATAGATGCCGGTCGCGAGGATCTTCTGCTCCTCAAGGTCGGCGGGGATGAACACGTAGGACTCAAGGCCGGCGGCCGCCGCGTGGGCGGCGACGGCGTTCGCGAGGTTGCCCGTCGAGGCGCACGCGATCGTCTCGAAACCGAGCTCCCGGGCGCGGGCGAGTGCGATCGAGACGACGCGATCCTTGAACGAATGCGTCGGGTTGGCGGCGTCGTTCTTGATCCAGACGTCTTTGAGCCCGATCGCCTCGGCGAGTCGGTCGGCCTTGAGCAGCGGCGTCCAGCCGGCGGGCAGCGCGCCCTTCGGCGGTGACTGCACGGGGAGGAAATCCCCGTAGCGCCACAGCGAGTGCGGGCCGGCCTGGATCCGCCGCTTCAGCTCAGCGGGATCCTGATCGGTACGAGTTTCGTACGCGACCTCGAGCGGACCGAAGCACCGCTCGCAGACGTACCGCGCGTCCAGCGGGTAGGTCGTCTTGCATTCTTTGCAGCGAAGAGACTCTGGCGGCATATGTGAAAAAACCTCCGCCGGGGTCTGTGGTCGGAGGTCCTCATGCGAAACCGCCTATCCACATCTCCCAGGCCTGTTGTTGGAGCCTGATGGAATTGGCACCTTTCCCATTGCTGGGAGGTTGCCGGGGTTTCATTGGGCCAGTCCCTCCACCCCTCTTGATGCGTACAGCTATGTGTGTCGAATTATAAACAGACTTTCGGCAGCTTTCAGCTGTTCTTGAGGCGGCGGCGTCGGCCTTCGGCCGGGTGTCCGTGGGGCCGCGGTGGCCGACCGGCGAAACGACGCATCGAAGAGGAATTGGGCCGGGCGGCCGGAGCCCAACGAACGGCCAAAACGCATGGAAGCGACAGACCTCACCGGCGCTTTCTTGCGAAGTGGTCGAAATAGCGCCTTTCCGTCACGCCGCTGACGACGGCAGCGAGCTACCTACCGATCCCGCTGCAATTGCCGCAAACAAAGACGTAACAAGCGGCCCGGTGCGGTGTTCGGAGTCTCCGCATGGCCACCACCACCTCCGACCCGATCGCGCGGCTCGAAGCGACGCTGCGCGTTGGCGCGCCCGCGCCGAGCCGGCGGATGCTCGTGATCGTCAACCCATACGCGACCACGGTCTCCGATCGCCTGAAGAACCTCGTCGTGTACGCGCTGCGCGGCAGTTACCACGTCGACGCGATCGACACGGAGTCCAAGGACCACGCGACCGAGCTCTGTCGCGAGGCGGCGCGCGAGGGCTACGACGTCGTCGTCGCGTTCGGCGGGGATGGCACCGTCAACGAGGCGGCGAACGGCCTCGCCGGGTCCGACACGCCGCTCAGCTGTCTGCCCGGAGGGCGGACGAACGTCTACTGCCGGATGCTCGGGATCCCGATCGACGTCGTCGACGCGACCGAGCACCTGCTCCAGATGGCCGATGACTGGCGGCCGCGGCGGATCGACATCGGACGGGTCAACGACCGCTACTTCACGTTCTCCGCGGGCGTCGGGCTCGATGCGAGCGTCGTCGAGCGCGTCGATGCCCATCCGCGGCTCAAGGCACGGCTCGGCGAGTACTACTACACGTGGACCGGAATCCAGACGTTCAATCGCCGCTACCTGTTCCGGCCACCGCGGATGGAGGTCACCCTGGACGGCGAGACGGTCGAGGGCATCACCACGATCGTCCAGAACGCGGCGCCGTACACCTACTTCGGCAACCGGCCGATCGAGATCGGCGAGGACGCGACGCTCAGCAGCGGCGATCTGTCTGGCGTCGTGCTCAAGCGGGCGAGCCCGTTCGACATCCCGACGATCATC
The DNA here is from genome assembly GCA_963779695.1 of uncultured Solirubrobacterales bacterium. Lineage (GTDB taxonomy): Bacteria > Actinomycetota > Thermoleophilia > Solirubrobacterales > Solirubrobacteraceae > Palsa-465. The sequence goes on along the minus strand of CAVZZH010000028.1, from coordinate 12,089 downwards.
TGGCGCGCGCTGTCCAAGCGCGCCCGGATCGCCAAGCACCGCCAGGTCCATCCGTTCGGCGCGCTCAACCATCTCACCGTCCGCTCCGCCGATGAGCGGGCACTTCCGCTCCAGGTCGATGGGGATTACATTGGCGACGTGCACGAGGCCGATTTCTCCGTGATCCCCCACGGGATCCTCGTCGTTGCCTGACCGGATGACGGCGCGCCGGCTCAGCGCGCTGCTCGCCTGCCTGGCCGCCGCCGCGGCGGGCGCGCTCGTGCTCGTCCCGGCGCTCAGCACCGGCCATCCCCTCCCCGGCGCCCCGCGCTGCGAGATCTTGCCGGCGAACAACCCGTGGAATCAGCGTGTCGACCGGCTGCCGGTGGCGCGCAACTCGGCCCGGATCATCTCGAGCATCGGCCGTGACGTGTCGGTCCACCCTGACTTCGGCACGGTCTACAACGGGGCGCCGAATGGGATCCCATACGCCGTCGTCTCCAACCGGACGCGCCGCGTGCCGGTCAGCTTCGACTACTCCGACGAGTCAGACCACGGTCGTTACCCGCTCCCGCGAGGCGTTCCGATCGAGGGCGGGCCGCGGTCAAGCGGCGACCGCCACGTGATCGTGATCAACAAGGACACGTGCGTCGACTACGAGCTGTATGCCGCGTACCCGCAGGCCGGCGGCAGCCGCTGGCACGCGGGCTCCGGCGCGATCTTCAACCTGCGCTCCAACCACCTGCGGCCCGCGGGGTGGACCTCGGCGGACGCGGCCGGCCTGCCGATCTTCCCCGGCCTGGCCCGCTACGACGAGGTCGCCCGCGGCGCGATCGACCATGCGCTGCGGTTCACCGTCGAGCGCACCCGACGCGCGTACGTCTACCCGGCGCGCCACGCCGCGTCCTCGAACACAGATCCATCGCTGCCGCCGATGGGTCTCCGCGTCCGGCTCAGGGCCGGCGTCAACATCTCGCGTCTCCCCCGTCAGGCACGGATCGTCGCGCTGGCGCTCAAGCGCTACGGGATGATCGTCGCCGACAACGGGTCGAGCTGGTACGTCTCGGGCGCGCCGAGCCCGCACTGGAGCGACGATCAGCTCCACCAGCTCGATCAGCTCCAGGGGAGCGACTTCGAGGTCGTCGACACGAGCTCGCTGCCCCACCCCCACTGACGGAGATCGCCGGCGGTCCAGTGGCGGATCAGCGGTGCGGCCGAGCGGTCGGCGGATCAGTGGTGCGGGGCCGGCAGCTCGGCGTCGCTCAGGGCAACGTTGCCGTTCTCCGGATGATCGGCCGGTTGCCGGAGGCGCCGGCGCCGTTCGGACACGCCCCATCCGGCGGCGGCGAGCAGCACGACGAGCAGCATGATCGGCAGCACCGAGTGGCCCGCGAACAGCATGACGACGAACAGCATCGCGACAAGAGCTCCACCTGCCATGGGTCCAAGGATAGGTGAGCGGGCCCCGGTCGGGTCCCGGGGGGTGATTTTCGGCCGCTGAGACCTCTGTAGGGAATGTGGCCTCTTCCGATCACGATCCGCGGCGGCGACGAGAACGCGGACGCCCGGCGCCGGTCCATCTCACCGAGCGCGACCGGGAGCTACTCGCGTTCACCGCCTCCCAGCGGCTCATCACCGCAGCGCACGCGCAGGCGCTGCTCGGCGTCTCGGCAGGTCTGAAGCGGGTGCGGGCGCTCGTGCGGGCGGGGCTGATTGAGCGCGAGCCGGTGCACGTGGACGGACGGGCGCCATGCTTCCGGGCCACGACGGCCGGGTGTCGGATCGCGGGCTCGTCGCTGGCGCGGCCGCGTCCGTCGCTCGGCGCGATCGAGCACGACCTCGGCGTCGCGTGGCTGCACCTGGCGGCGCTCGCCGGCCAGTTCGGCCCGGCGGCGGAGATCGTCACCGAGCGGGAGATGCGCTCGCACGACGGCCGGGCCGACCGGCAGGCGCTCGCGCTCGGGGTGAGGATCCCGGGCGGCGGCGGGCGCGAGCGGCTCCATTACCCCGACCTCGTCGTGCGCACGACCACCGGGCACACGATCGCGATCGAGCTCGAGCTGACGGGCAAGCAACGGACACGGCGGGAGGCGATCCTCGGGGCGTACGCCGCCGAGGCGCGGATCGACGCGGTGCTCTATCTGTCCGACCGGCCCTCGATACACCGCTCGGTGCAGGGCAGCGCCCGGCGGCTGGGGATCTCCTCACTCGTCCACGTCCAGCGGTGCGAGTTTGGTCCGACGGCGCGGGTGCCGGGGACCGCGCGGACGCGGGAGCGCGCCCGGGCGGCGGAGGCCGGCCGGTGATCCGACGACGACCGTCCGCCAGGTCGGTGGCTGTTCCCGGCGCTGATCGCGCTCGCGATCGCCCCGGCCTGGCTCGGCTGGGCGACGATCGGTGCCCTCGCCGCGGGGGTGGGAACGGCGCTTGGGGTCGCGGTGGGGCGCCGGCTGCTCGCCCGGCGCGCGCGCCAACGGGCGATCCGCGGCGAGGCCGACGGCATCCTGCTCGGCGCCGACGGTCGCGGGCAACCGGTGATGCTCACCGAGGAGCAGCTGTCCGCCCACGGGCTGATCGTCGGGGCCAGTGGCGCCGGCAAGTCGACGACGATGCTCGCGCTCCTCACCGAGCACATCCTGCGCGGGCGGCCGGTCATCGCGATCGACATGAAAGGCTCCCCCGAGTTCGCCGGCCGGCTCGAGCTCGCCGCCCGGGCCGCGGGTCGGCCGTTTGCCGTCTGGACGCCCGACGGCCCGGCGCGCTGGAATCCGCTGCAGCACGGCAACGCGACCGAGCTGAAGGACAAGCTGATCGCGACCGAGCGATTCACCGAGCCGCATTACCAGCGCGCCGCCGAGCGCTACGTGCAGCTCGCGCTCGGGGTGCTCATCGAGCTGCGTCCGGACCGCGCGCCGACGATCGACGACGTCGTCGACGTGATGGACCCACGGCGGCTCGGCGCTCTCACACGGGGCCTCCCGCGTGAACGGGCCGAGCACGTTCAGGATTACCTCTCCGGGCTCGGGTCCGATCAGCTGAGCGCCGTCCGCGGTCTCGCGACGCGGCTCGCGATCGTCACCGAGTCGCACACCGGCCAGTTCTTGCGGGGGGACCCGGGCGGGGGTGCGGGATCGGGCCCGGAAGCGAACATCGACCTCCGGGCGGCGCTCGACGGCGACGCTGTCGTCGTGTTCAGCCTCAACTCGAGCCGCTACGGCAAGCTCGCGGCGCAGCTCGGCACGCTTGCGATCCAGGACCTGATCACCGCGACCGGGGACCGTCAGGAACGGGTCGAATCACCCCGCCCCGGGCAATCGGTGCCCGAGCAGGCGCTCGTCGGGCTCGACGAGTTCTCGGCGCTCGGCAACGACAACGTGCTCTCGCTGCTCGCGCGGGGACGGTCCTCCCGGGTGAGCGTGCTCCTCGCAACCCAGGAGCTGGCGGACCTCAATCGCGCCGGCCACGGCCTCGCCGACCAGATCGTCGGGATCACGGCGGTCAAGATCGCGCACCGCCAGGACGTCCATGCCTCGGCGCAGACGGTCGCGCAGATGGCGGGCACCGAGCGGGTGTGGGAGTCCTCCTACCAGCTCGCCGCGGGCGCCTTCGGGAGGCGCCGCACGAGCCGGGAGACCCGGCGGTCGATCGAGCAGCCGGTGATCCATCCGAACACCGTCAAGCAGCTGAAGACCGGCCAGGCGGTCGTCATCGCCAAGCATCCCGAGGCGAGCGCGCGGACGGTCCGGGTGGCGCCACCACGGGAGCCACGGGGCGGCCCGGAGCGCGGGTGACGTTGTGGGTCGCGGTTCCGGCGGGCGTCTGGCGTCCAGGTGGGCGCCTACACCGGCGCCCGGGGTCACCCGGTAGGCGTCGAACACTGCGTCGATGTTGCGCAGCCGCGTGATCGCCTGATCGAGCGAGCGCGTGTCGCCGACCTCGACCACGAACCGGTTGCGGACCATCGGATGGCTGACGGTGCAGCGGGCCTCGAGGATGTTGATCCCGGCCTCGGCGAACGTCCGCGACATGTCCTCCAGCAGGCGGTGGCGGTCCCAGCCGTCGACCTCGATCTCGACCCGGAACGAGGTATCGGCATCGCCGTCCCACGCGACCGGCGTGAACCGCTCGGGGTCCTTCTTGAGCACGGCGACGTTGGGGCAGTCGTCGCGGTGGATCGTGATCCCGCGGCCGAGGGAGATGTAGCCGACGATCGGGTCGCCGGGGACCGGGCGGCAGCACTTGGCGAGTCGGAGCATGACGTCGTCGACGCCCTCGACGCTGATCCCGTAGCGCGAGGAGGAGGTCGTCGGGCGCGAGCGCCGCCGGTTGGTCTGGAGCAGATCGTCGGTCGCGGTCGGCTCGGAGTCGGCGGCCTCCCCCTGCTTGAGGCGCTGCATGACCTTGTTGACCACGACCTTCGGCGAGATCTTCGCGCCGCCAAGCGCGATGTAGAAGTCGTCGCCCTTGCGGAAGCCCATCTCCCGGATGACGTCGGCGAGCAGCGGGGAACCGACGAGCTTCTGGGCCGGGAGACCCTGCTTCTTGAGGTGATCCTGGAGCAGCTCGCGGCCGGTGTGCTCGGTGTCCTTGCGCGATTCGGCCTTGAACCACGCCTTGATCTTGTTGCGGGCGCGGGTCGTGCGGACGAGCGCGAGCCAGTCCCGGGACGGGCCGCGTTCCCGCTTGGACGTGAGCACCTCGACGATGTCGCCGGAGCGCAGCTGGTAGGAGAGCGGGACGATCTTGCCGTTGACCTTGGCGCCGACGCAGCGGTGGCCGACGTCGGTGTGGATCTCGTAGGCGAAGTCGAGCGGGGTGGCGCCGGAGGCGAGCGACTTGACCTCGCCCTTCGGCGTGAACACGAACACCTCGTCCTCGAACAGGTCGACCTTGAGCGTCTCCATGAACTCGCGCGGGTCGGCCATGTCCTTCTGCCAGTCGACGAGCGAGCGCACCCACTTCAGCTTGGCGTCGCCCTCCTTCATCGCACCGCCGGAACTCTTCGGGGTGCCGTCCTCCTTGTACATCCAGTGCGCGGCGATCCCGAACTCCGCGAGGTCGTGCATCTCCCGGGTGCGGATCTGGATCTCCAGCGGTCGTCCCTCGGGCCCGATGACCGTCGTGTGCAGCGACTGGTACATGTTGAACTTGGGCATCGCGATGAAGTCCTTGAAGCGGCCCGGCAGCGGCTTCCACAACGAGTGGATGACGCCGACCGCGCCGTAGCAGTCCTTCACCGAGGAGACCTTGACCCGCATCGCCGTGAGGTCGTAGATCTCGTTGAACTCGCGGCCCTTCTTCGTCATCTTCGAGTAGATCGAGTAGAAGTGCTTGGCGCGGCCGGAGATCTCAGCGTCGATCCCGAGCTCATCGAGCTCCTTGGCGAGGTATTCGCCCGCTTGATTGACGTAGCGCTCGCGTTCGGCCCGTTGCTGGGCGACGAGTCCCTTGATCTCGTTGTACTTGCGCGGATGCAGCGTCTGGAAGGAGAGGTCCTCGAGCTCCCACTTGATCGCGTGGATACCGAGGCGATGCGCGATCGGGGCGTAGATGTCGAGCGTCTCCCGCGCCTTCTCGATCTGCTTCTGCTTCGGCATCGCGCCGATCGTGCGCATGTTGTGCAGCCGGTCGGCGAGCTTGATCAGGATGACCCGGATGTCCGTGGCCATCGCGACCATCATCTTGCGATAGTTCTCCGCCTGCGCCTCGTCGCGGGACTGGAAGGTGAGGCCGGTGAGCTTGGTGACGCCGTCGACGAGGGCGGCGATGTCATCGCCGAACGCCTCCTGGACCTCCTCGAGCGAGGCCGAGGTGTCCTCGACGGTGTCGTGGAGCAGCGCGGCGCACAGGGTCTCGGTGTCAAGCCGCATCCCGGCGCAGATCTTCGCCACGCCGACGGGATGGATGATGAAGTCCTCGCCGGACTTGCGGCGTTGATCGGCGTGGTGCTCGCAGGCGTAGACGAACGCCTCCTCCACGCGATCCCGATCGATGATCACTGCGGCTTGGTCGGCGTGCTCCTCGACGATCGCGAACAGGTCGCCGAGCAGCCGCCGTTCGCTCTGCGTGAGCTCGGCGCGCTCGATCGCACCGTGGGTCGCCGGATGGTCGATCCGGTCGATCGGCGGCCGCGAGCGCGGGATGAGCGTGCCCCCGTTCTCCGTGGCCGTGGCGCGATCGGCGCGGTCGGCCCGGCCGTCCGACGCGGCGACGGACGCCCCCTCGCCGCTGTGAGCGACGGCCCCGGTCTCGGCGGCGGCCGCCGACCCGCGGGAGCGCTTCAGGCGCTTGGTCGGGGTGTCAGGGTGCTCAGGAATCGTCGTCCATCCTCATATCGCGCTGCATAGGCCCGGTATGCGGCGGAGCGTTCGAGCGCGGTCTGCGACTCGCTCGCAATCGCCAGGGCCGGCAGATCCCGGTCGAGGCTGACGAGTTCCAGCTCCGCGAGGACCCTGATGAGCCGGGCGGCGAGTGGTGCCGAACGGCCGTGCGGTCCATCACCGCGGAGCAGGCGCTCGAGCTCCTCACCGGCCACCCTGTGCTGGAGCCGAAGGCCCCGGTACAGGGCGACGAGCGAAGTCCGGAGACCGTACTCCAACTCGTGCATCTGCTCCACAAAGCGTAGCTCAGGCTCCCCCCACGCAAGGTGGGCAAATCCGCAGCCTGCGCGGAGCAAGCCGCGGGCGCCCTCGCTCGTCGGCGGATCGAGCGCGACGAGCTGACGGTAGGACTCGGTGAGGAACGGATCGCGCTCGAGCGCCGCGTAGGAGATGAGCGTGAACCCACCGATCCGCTCACGGAGGCCATCGATCCGCCGCGGGACGTCCGCACAGACCGCGAGCACGTCACCGCCGCCGGCGACCGCATCCGCGAGCACCGCGAGCGGACTCTCGCCGCGGCGGTCGAGGACGACCCGCTCCAGCGCGGACGGGCCCACCGTCAGCGGCGACTCGCCGGCGGAGATCGGCTCGTCGAGCTGGGCGAACACCTGTTCGAGATAGCTGTCCCCGGCCGGCTCCCCCATCACGTCGATTCCGGCGGGCGCGCACGGCCTCGCGCCCAGCAGGACGAGCCGCGCCTCGAGCGCGCCGTTCCAGGTGTTGCGCTCGAGCCGGAAGCTCGCGTCATGGGGCTTCGACAGGTCGTCCGCGATCCGCCCGTCGCAACCGAACGCCACCGCGCGGGCGCGGACGCCGCCGGAGGTGACGAGGAAGCGGGCGTGGCGGCCGTCCTCCCCCATCGTCCGCAGATCGCCGAAGCGCGCCCCGGGGACGAGCAGTCGGCAGCCCGGATTGCCCATCCCGCACGGCTCGAGCCGGGCAAGCTCGTCGGCGATGTCGAGTCCGAGCTCGGCGCCCGAGACGATCGCGTCGATCCGCTCGACGGGTTCCCGGAGGTCGGCCGTGAGCGCGACGTCGGCGTGGGCTTCGATGGCGCTCCGGAACGCCTCGACCCGGTCGCCGCGGATCGTCAGCCCGGCTGCCGCACGGTGGCCGCCGTAGCGTTCCAGGTGTTCCGCCGCGGCGTGGAGCGCGCCGAGCAGGTCGAACCCGGGCACGCTGCGGCCCGAGCCGGTCCCGAGCTCGCCGTTGACCGCGATCATGATCGTCGGCCGGTGGGTGCGCTCGACGATGCGGCTGGCAACGATGCCGATGATGCCCGGATGCCACTCCTCGCCCACGAGCACGTAGGCGCTGCGATCCCCGAGCGCGCGGACTTGGGCCTCGGCCTCCCACGTGATCCGCTGCTCGACGGCGCGACGCTCGGCGTTCAGCGCGTCGAGCTCGCCCGCGACCTCGGCGGCGCGCTGCCCGTCCTCGGTGATCAGCAGCTCGAGCGCGGCGTCGGCGCGGCGAACCCGGCCGGCGGCGTTCAGGCGCGGGGCGAGCCGGAAGCCGAGCGCGCCCGCGTCGAGGTCGCTCGGGTCGGTGCCGGAGACCGTGACGAGCGCCCGGATCCCCGGTTTCCCGCTCGCCGCCAGTGCCTTGAGGCCCTGCTGGACGAGCCGGCGGTTCTCACCGCGGAGCGGGACGAGGTCGGCGACCGTGGCGAGCGCGACGAGATCGAGATCGTCGGATGCCGTCGGCGCTCCGAGCGCCTCCGCGAGCTTGTGGGCGACGCCCGTCCCGCACAGCTCTTCGCACGGGTAGCCGCACACCGCCGGGTGGATGATCGGCGCGTCCGGCAGGGCGCCGTCGAGCCGTGGCGCATGGTGGTCGGTGATGACGACGTCGAGCCCGAGCGCGCGGGCGTGATCGACCTCCTCGACCGACGTGATCCCGCAGTCGACGGTGATCAGGAGCTCGGCGCCATGCGCGCGGAGCCGCTCGACCGTGGCCGTGGTGAGCCCGTAGCCGTCCTCGAGCCGGCCGGGAATGAACCACCCGACGTTCGCGCCGAGGGCACGGAGCGCCCGGACCATGATCGCGGTCGCGCAGACGCCGTCGACGTCGTAGTCACCGTGGACGACGATCCGCGCGCCGGCGGCGACGTGGGCACGGATCTGCTCGAGCGCGACGTCGATCCCGGCGAACGCGCTCGGATCGTGGCGCTCATCGCTCGGATCGAGGAACGTACGGGCCTCCCGGGGGTCGGTCAGACCGCGGCGGGCGAGCACCTGCGCAAGGACGTGGCTGATCCCGAGCTCACGCTCGAGCCGCAGCGCCGCCGAGAGCTCGTACGGCGGGATCTCCAGCCGCGGTGTCAGCTTGGGCAGCGACCGTGGCTGCTCGACCTCCGGCTCCGCCAGCAGCCGGAGCGCCGGTGGCTCCGGTGGCGCCGGTGGCTCCGGTGGTGCACTGAGCGGAAGGCTCGTCTGCAGCGCGGGCTCTGACATTCCGCCCCAGCGTAGGTGTCGCCCCCGACGGATCCGGAACGCTCCGGCTCCGGCGCCGAACGCGTGGCTACGTTCGGCTGAGCAGCCCGCGCCGCGTTACCTCCGCGACGGCCTCGCCGCGTGTGTGGACGCCGAGCTTGCGCAGGATCGCCGAGACGTGGTGGTCGACGGTCTTGGTCGAGACCACCAGCCGATCCGCGATCTCGGCATTTCGGAGCCCCTCGGTCAGCAGCCGCAGGACGTCGACTTCACGCGCGGTCAGCCCGGCTGGGTGTTCGCGAGTCCGACGTCGGGGGCCCCGGGGCACGCCCCGGGCGCCCTGATCGCGCAGGCGACGGCTGAGGATCGCCACAGCAGGGCGGGCACCGAGCCGCTGCAGTTCCTCGATCGCCTGACGGACGGCATCGGGCTCGCCACCGGCGGCGAGCGCGAGCGCCGCCTCGTACGGACATCCGAGCGCGCGCCAGCGAGCGGCCGCCTCCTCGCCGTGTCTCGCGATCACCAATCCGTACGGCTCTGCCAGCGCGTCGGGCGGGAGCTCATCGCGCACGCCGGCCCACCACCGCCAGTGGGCCAGCTCGCCGACGACCCACGGCAGCCGTTGCTCGACGGCGAGCGCCAGCGCCGGCCCCGTGAGCTGGTCGACCGACGCCGCGTCGCCCCTCAACCATGCCGCCTCGGCCCGCGTCGCGGCCACGTGTCCGATTCGATCGAGCTCGCCCGTGCGATGCACGAGCTCATGCGCCTCATCGAGCAGGATGTCGACCTCTGAATCGCCACGCCGTGCGCGGATGGCACCGAGCGTCGCCAGGGCCCAGCTGCGCGCGACCTGCGCGCTGCGCGGGTCGTGCAGGACCGACGTCGCCGCGTCGGCCGCCTCGTCCCACTCGCCCCGGGCGAGCTGCAGCCGAGCCCGTGACGCCTCCAGGTACAGCCGCCACGTGTCGAGGCCACGCGCGGAGCAATAGTCGAGTCCGGTGGCCAGATACCGGCGAACGACTCCGTAGTCTCGCCTGTACAGCGCGACGTGTACGAGCAGCAGGAACGCCCGGCCGACGTACTCCTCGAGTCCGGATTGGGTGGCGAGCGCGAGGGCCCGCTCGAGCGTCGTCTCGTCCCCGCTCGGCATCTGGAATTCCGCAGCCCCGATATTCGTGAGGGCATAGACCTCGGCCTCGGTGTCGCCGAGCTCGCGGGCGAGCGCGAGGGCGCGCGCGCCCCAGGCGATCGCCGCATCATCGTCAGCGACGACCATCCGGCGCTGCGAGACGGTGTTGTAGGCCATCGCAAGCTCATGCCCGGCAGGGAGCGCCTCCAGGAGCTCCACCGCGTCGCGGGCGAGCGGTTCTGCCTCCTCGGTGTGGCCGGAGAAGAACAGCAGGCGAGCGAGTGCCCGGAGCGCGTTTCCCTCGCCGCGGCGATCGCCCAGGGCCCGCCGGTACGTGAGTTCGTCCCTGAGCGCGTCGATCGCGGTCTCGAACTGCGCGGTCACGTAGCACTCGTCGGCCTGCGCCTGGAGCAGGTCGGCGCGGAGCTCGGCCGGAGCGCCGTCGGCGAACCGCAACGCCCGTCCATAGTGCTCGGCCGCCTCGCGGTGGGCGCCGGAGGACGCCGCCTGCTCGGCCGCGCGCGGCGCCCAGCGCAGCACCGCGTCACGGTCAGCCGCCGCTTCGGCATGGTGGGCGAGGGCGGCGAAGTCGCTGCCGCGCTCGGCGAGCGCCGCCAGCGCCTGACGGTGAAGCGCGACCCGGCGACGCGGCGTGATCGCATCCTCGATCGCGAGCCGCGCGAGCTCGTGCCGGAACGAGACGTGCGTGCGCTCAGCGTCGAGCATGCCGGAGGCGAGGCAATCGTCGAGCTCGCCGAGGTCCGCCCCACCCAGCTCCTCGAGGAGCCACAGCTCGGTGGCTCCCGGGATGACCGCAATCGTCTCGAGCAGACGCCGCGCGGGCGCCGATAGCCCGGCGGCTCGGGCGAGCACCGCGTCACGCACCGTCTCCGGAATCCGCTCGCCCCCGGCGGCGAGCACCTCGTGCACGAAGAACGGGTTCCCCTGGGTCGTGCGGTGCAGCTCGCTCCCGTCGATCCCGTACGGATCGGCGAGCTCGGCGACGGCCGACTGTGACAGCGGCTCGATCCGGATACGGGTGGTCCGCCGGACGAGCTCACCGAGGACGAAGCGAAGCTGCCCGTCGCGATCGAGCTCGTCGTCGCGATAGCTCGCGATCACGAGCGCCGGCGCGGCAGCGATCCGCGAGGCGAGCAACGTCAAAACGTCGAGCGTCGCCTCATCGGCCCAGTGCGCGTCCTCGATCACGACCACGGTCGGGACCTGACCGCGGAGCTCACGCACGAGCGCGCTCGCCACCTCATGCGGACGTGGGGCCCCAGCGGCGACCTGCTCGAGCTCACCGCCCGTCTCCTCGGCGACGTCGAGAAACGGTCCGAGCGGGCGGGGCGTTCGAAGCGGCTCGCAGGCACCCCAAAGCAGGCGCGTCGGCTTCGGCAGCCCGTCACCGAAGCGTCTCAGCACCGCCGTCTTGCCGACCCCGGCCTCACCGGCCACGAGGACGAGCCGCCCCTCGGCGGCGGCCCGCACCTCGTCAAACATCGCTGCCAGTTCCGCCAGGCTGCGGTCCCGTTCGAGCAGCGCCATGGGCGCAGTCTTACACCGCGCGCGCCCCACGTCGTGATCGACGCGGCGCGGCATAGACGAGCGCTCCGCTGCCGAGGACGAGCACGGCCCCCGCGGCACCGATACCGGCATCGGCCCACTGGAAGCCGGAGTCGGCCGCCGTCGGGGCGGGCGTCGCGGGCACGGGCCGGCTCGGCGCGGGGGCCGACGCCGCCGGGGCGCCCGGCTCGAGGTTGAACTTCGCGTCGGCGCTCGCGGGAAGGCTCGCGGCGGTGATCATCGCCGCGGCGGCCAGGATGCGTCGGATGCTGTGGTGTGTCGTCATCTGATCGTCGTCCTTTCAGGCGTAGAAGTAGGGATCGAGCACGGTCACCCGGGTGATCTCGTCGACCGGCAGCTCATTGCGCGCGGCCGTCCGACGGATGGCCTCGGGTGAGGGCGCGTCATAGACGCAGAAGGTCCGCGTCTTGTCCTCGCTGACGTACGAGTTGATCCACGTCACGCCCTCGTCGGCGTTGCGCTCGACGACCGGCCGGCAGACGTCAGGCCCGTCGTCCGTCGGGATCTTCAGCCCTTCTGGAAAGGTGCGCTGCACCACGTATCGCGGCATGTGGTCCTCCTGGTCGATTGGCCGTGTTG
>CAVZZH010000027.1:0-117179 GCA_963779695.1 uncultured Solirubrobacterales bacterium | reverse complement strand
CCCGCGGCATCGGGTCAAGGCGGTCAGGCGGTGGGTGCCCGGTCAGAGCGACACCCACCGCCGTGTTGCCTCAAGCGAGCTGGCGCGGTTCGGTCAGGCCGAGAGGGTCTCGTAGCCGCCGGTCAGGCAACCCCTCGGACGGCCGCGTCGGCCTCGCGCGCAAGTCGTTTGACGAAGCGGAAAAAGGCCGGCGACTGACCGTCGAACAGCCCGTCAGCCGTCAGCGCCTTGACCGCCGCCATGGCGCCGGCGAGGTGGTCCACAGTCGGCCGTACGACCGAGCACGCGGGGAGACCCGGGATGAACTCGCACGGCTCAGGCAGGATCAGGTTCGTCTGGGTCGCCTCGCCACCTGAGTTGTTGAGGTTCGGGAAGGAGGTGCCGGTCTGCGGATCCTTCACGCCGGCCAGCGGGTCGGCGACGGCGTTGCCGGCCTTGTCATGCCACAACGAGAAATGGTTCGTCTCGACGCCGCCGATCGCGAGCACGATGCGAAGGACCTCGACGCTCGTGACCTTCATCGCCAGGTTGGTGTAGAGGCTCGAGCCGCCCTGTTCGATCATCGCGAAGTGGAAGCCCGCACTGTTTGCGATCGCCTGCATCCGCTGGTGCGCAGCGTCGCTCGGAACGGGCACCGGCGCTGACATGCTCGGTGGCGTCTCGGCGTCGGAGACGGGGATCACCGGCTGATGCGTGATCGTCACCGCCTGGCCGAAGTTCGCGCCGAAATCCGGATTCCTCTCGGCGCGGTAGCGCAGGTACCAACTCGTATCGACGTTCAGATTCTTCAGATTGGTGAGCCGCTTCTTCGAACCGCCGCCGGTCGCCGAGCTCGGCGCCAGGTGCCGGAACGGCTCGAGACTCACCGGTCGTTGGCCTTTCGACTTCAGGTATCCGTTGATGAACTCCTGATGGCTCTCCTCATCGTCGGTGTTGTCCGAGATGTACTGAGGCATGTCGCCGTCGAGGTTCTCGAGCGCTGCGATATAGAACGCGTTCTGGCCGTCGTTCGGTCGCTCCTTCGACGCCTGTCCGCCGAAGCCGGCGTACTGCTCCCACAGGTCGCTCTCGATGAGCTCCGCGGCGCACAGAAAGCGGAGAATCGCGAAGTCGCCCTGCGTCGGCCCGTGGCCGCGGCGACGACCGCGCTGCGCACTCGCGCTCGACGCTGCGATCGCCGTGCTCGGAACGGCGACCGCGCTGGCCAGTCCGGCTTGGCGGAGGAATGAGCGTCGGCCGACGACGCGATTCCAGATCCGCTGCAACTGTTCGTCGTGCTCCTCGGAGGCAGGAGTGGGTGCGCTCGCGTCAGCGAGCGTGTGCTGCTCAGTCATGTGATAAATCCCTGGGTTAGGTGCGGACGAGTTCGGCTCAGCCTGCGCAGAGATGCCGTTGCCAACCCAAGACGCTTGATCCCTCCCCGACCTTCCCTTGGCGATGCGACGTTAAGAAAATCATGCGGCCTATGGGCGTCCGCCCCCTGACCGCCTCCGTCACCATGAGGGGTCGATGCCGATGCGAGTTCTCGCGCTGCGCTCCAGGACTAGGATGCCGGCGCGCGATTAGGTCCCGGTCGCGCCGGTCGACCCGGAGGAGCCCGTCGCTCCGGGCCGGCAGCCGCAAAGCGCCGGCGGCCGGACGAGGCGAGCCGGTTGCAATGGTGGCCAACGCAGTCCGAGTTGCTGGCCGGCGCTCAGCAGGTCGCGGGTGCTTGCCGGCGTGCTGGCCGACTGCGTTTTAAGGGTTCCTGGCGCGGGTTGCGGGCCGCTTATCGGTTGCGGCGTTATCGCCCCGACGTTGTTCGCGTCCGCGGTGATGGCTGTGTCGAGTGTGGCCGCGGACAGCGTCATGTTCAGGACGTGCAGATGGTTTGGAGATCGTCGCCGTTGCGGGTCTCTCCGTTGAGCTTTGCGATGTTGGCTTCGATGAGTTGCGCAATCGCGAACCGTAGTTTCGGCTCATCTGGGGCTGAGGCGGTCGCGCTGCCGCTCGCGCCGAGGTCACGCTTGCCCTGCCGGCACGCTCTCGCCGGCAAGCCGCCCGCCCTGGCGGCACGTTGAACACACGTAGGCTCTGACGCACACACGGGGGTGCGCGCGATTTCGATCGACGAACGCGTTCGTGGTCCCCTGTGCGGGCTCAGATTTGAGGGGTCTCGCGAAGGGTTGGCCTTTTCTGGGCTGGGACTCCGGCGTGAGCCTCTTCTTTTCAGTATTAGGGCGGTACGAATTGGCGGCGGATCGGCGAGCTGCCGGATCACGGACGAGCGCATTCAAGATCGACGGGTGGGTCGCCGTCTTATCAGGAGGAATGGCCAGCGAAATCGACAGCGTCTCCGCGCCGAGCCGCTGCGCGCGTGTTGGTCTGCTCGTGAGGCGACTCGTGGGCGGGCCATCGCCGCGCGCTACGGGCGCGGCATTGGATGCGTTCAACCGCGGGGTTGTGCTGGGGGCGATGGGGGAGCGTGACGCGGCCGTCACCGCCTATGAGACGTCGATCGCCGTTGGCGATCGCGACATCGGGGCGCGGGCAGCGTTCAATCTTGCGGCACTGTGGTCCGACAATCCGGAAGCCGCGACCAGCGCGTATCTCTCGGCAATCGCCACCGAACACCCCGACGTCGCGCCGAAAGCGGCGTTCAACCTTGGGTCGCTGCTCGCGGCGCGCGGTGATTTGGCGGGCGCGACCGGGATGCTGCGACGCGCGGTGCGCTCTGGCCACGAGGACGTCAGTGCACGAGCTGCGCTCAAACTGGAGACTCTGCGGGCCGAAGCACTCCTTGACCGCTGGACGCCGAGTCGACCATCGGCGCGGCCCAACAGAGTAAACGCGGCGCGCGGGTCGGCCGCATTACGCCACCGAAGCCGCGCAGTCCAGGGTCGATCCCGCCCGCGCCGACGCGGCGCCAGCCACTAAGCCCGACCGCCTCCGGCGCCCGGCGAGCTACGGCACAGACGCCCGGCGGGAGCTTGAGCGGCGGGTCGCGTCGAGATTCACGGGCAGCCCATCATCGAGCCGCTGTCGGTTCCGCCCCGTCGCGAATCATCGACCAGGCGAAAGTCACATTCGGCCCCATCGCGGCGTGGTAGGGTGGCGCGGTCGGTTCACAAGGGGTTTGTGACGAACCAGGGGCAGTATGAGCTACCGGTCTACAGGCGAGCGCCCGGACTCGCTGGCAGCGGGCCGAGTCATCGGCGACTATGAGATCGAGTCGATTGCCGCCTCCGGCGGCATGGGCATTGTGTACCGAGCGACGCAGCGGTCGCTCGGGCGACGCGTCGCGCTAAAGGTGATTCGCAGCGAGATCGCGGCTGACCCGGACTACCGCGCTCGGTTCATGCGCGAGTCTCGGCAAGCCGCCGCTGTCGATCACCCGAACATCGTGTCGGTTCACGAAGTCGGCAACCACAACGGTCAGCTGTTCCTCGCAATGCAATGGATCGAAGGAAGCGACCTCGAGGAGCTGATTAGGCAGAAGGGGCGGCTACCTGAGGATCAGGCCGTGAGGATCGCCCTTCAGCTTGCCGGGGCGCTGCAAGCGGTGCACGACGCCGGGCTCATCCATCGAGACGTCAAGCCGCCGAACGTGCTGCTGCGCCAAGTCGGTGGCGAGGACCACACGTACCTCACAGATTTCGGAGTGGCAAAGCCCCTGGTGGCTGATGAGAAGTTCACGAAGTCCGGCTTCGCCGTCGGCACGAGTGGATACATGGCTCCCGAGCAGATCCAGGGACTCGAACCGATGCCGCAAACAGACCTGTACGCGCTCGGCTGCGTCTTCTATCGGCTCCTCACCGGCTCCGGGCCCTTCCATGCCAACAATGACCTCGCCCTGGCGTGGGCGCACCTCCACAATCCCCGCCCGGCGCCCTCCACGACGCTCCCGGAGCTCGGAACTCGCTACGACGACTTCATCGCGACGGCGCTCGCGATCGAGCCGGATGACCGCTTCAGCTCCGGGCACGCATTCGCGACGGCGCTCAAGCGCGTGCATCGCGAGCCCGCGCATCACGTGACTGTAGGTTCGACCGCGGCGGATACATACGTTCCAACGGAGGCGACGCTCGTCGATCCAACGCCGGCGTCTCATACCCCGATTGATCGTCAGCCGCGGCGTGAGCCCACTTCGCTCTACCCGCCATATCCGCAGGTGGCCCAAGGGTCGCAACCGGTCCGAGCGGGCCGCACGGTTGCGCTCGTGCTCCTAGCGATGGTCGCACTCGCCGGAGCCGCGGTGGGAGCGCTCGCAGCCTCCGGGGTGTTCACGAAGAGTCAAACCACCACGGTTAACGGACCGATCGCGGGGCGTAGCTCCGTGACATCCAGATCAAGCTCAACTTCGAGCTCGACGACCAGCAGCAGCAACTCGGCACACGCGCTGCCGGCCGGGACCACAAAGTGCGATCAGAACATCTCTGCGGGTCCAGACACTTCTTGCCCCCTTGCCGAGAACACGTTCGTGGCGTACTACGACGACTACAAAGCCAACGGGCAGCAATCCTCAAATACCGTGACCGCCAGCAGTCCCGTCACGCAGAAGAGCTATGCGCTCCGCTGCACTGACAACGGCCAAACTGTCGACTGCGCCGGCGACACGAACACGTTCGTCACGTTCCCGTTCAGGGCGGTCCAGGTCTACAGTCCGCCATCGTCGCCACCGACTCAGCAGGGTCACGGTCCCGCTTCGGGCGGCCCGAGCGGGTGCAACTGCGGAGTCGCGGATCTACCGGTTCGCTGCGACGCCAACATCTCGGCTACCTCGGGCGTTCACTGCAATTTCGCCGAAAACACGTTCTACGAGTTCTACAAGGCGACCGGCGGTGATCCGACCCAGTCGCCGTTGCTGCAGGTCTGGAGCCCGGCCTACCGCGTCTACATCGACCTGCAATGCACCAATGGAGACGGCGTGGTGGACTGCACCCGCAGCGGTCCCGGCAGCAGTATTGACGTGCGTTTTACCCAGGACAGCATGAGCGCGTATACGCCGGATCAGGCTGCCGCGTATGCCCAGTCAGCCAATATCGGCCCTCAAGGCTGACCGTGACCGCGACCCGCGATCACGACACAGACCATCGATAGCCCGTGATGCCGCCAGCCGATACCGAGCCAGGCAGCGCTCCCACGCGTACGGCCGCACGCTCGACCACACACAAGGGGGGTGCGCGAAGATGCGAGTGGCGAACCTTTTGTGGTCCCCCGGGCCTCTCAGATTTTCAGGCTCTCGCGATCAGGTTGGCCGTTTTGGGCCATGGGACTCCGGTTGAGGCTCTCGGCTGGCCTATACGCCGCGCTTCCATCGGGTGATGCGAACCATGGTGACTTGGAACCAGTTGTCGCCTGAGTCGCATTCGGTGACTGAGCCGGTGAGGCTGGCGTCGTCTTGACACGCCGGGAGTTGCCTGTCGCGAAGGGTAGGAATGTCGTACGCGCAGGTACGACGACGTGAGCCGTTCCGCCTTGTCGTCGGATGCTATGCGGGCCTTTATCGCCACCTCGCACGGCGACTCCTACCGTATCTCCGCCCGCCAGAGTCGGCCGCGCCGTCGGCAAACGGGTGGCTGGACCCTGGTCGGGCGGCGGTCTATCTCGGCATCAGCCGCAGCGCCCTACACAAGCTCACTGCGGCCAGAGCTATTTCCTTCGAGCAGGACGCGCCGGGGTGCAAATGCTGGTTCCGGCAAGTCGATCTCGACGCGTGTCGTCGAGGTGACGCAGCCAACTCGCAGCCAAAAGGATGATTCGCGGGATTGAGCTCGCCGTTCGGACAAACAAAAACCCCACGTTAGCAGGTATTTCGTGACGCGCCCGGCAGGATTTGAACCTGCGACCTCTCGCTCCGGAGGCGAGCGCTCTATCCCCTGAGCTACGGGCGCGGGGATACTTCGACGGAGCTTACCGTGGAGATCGCGATCATCTCGGATACGCACCTGCCGCGCGGAGAGCGCGCGCTGCCGGACGCGTGCCTCGAGCGACTGAGACGCGCCGATCTCATCATCCACGCGGGGGATCTCATGCGCCTGTCGGTGCTCCGCGATCTCCAGACCCTCGGCCCGCGGGTCATCGGGGTCCACGGCAACGTCGATGAGTCGGACGTGCGGGCGGCGCTCCCGGAGGCCGAACTCGTCCGGGCGGAGCAGGCGCAGATCGGGGTGGTTCACGACGCCGGGCCGGCCACCGGGCGTCTCGAGCGGATGAAACGCCGCTTCCCGCAGGCCGACGCGGTCGTCTTCGGCCACTCCCACATTCCGCTGCACGAGCGCGCGGCCGATGGCTTTCAGATCTTCAACCCGGGCAGCCCGACGGAGCGTCGCCGGGCACCGCACCACACGATGGGAATCGCGCAGGTGACCGGCAGCGAGGTCACGTTTCAGCTCATCGTCCTCGACTGACAGACTGAATCGAGATGGACCTCTCGCTCTTTTTCGTCGGCACCGCCGGCTCGATTCCGACCGCCCGCCGTGGTCTGCCCGCCTTGCTCGTGCGGCGCGGGGGGGACCGGATCCTGTTCGACTGCGGCGAGGGCACCCAGCGCCAGCTCGTCAGCTCGGTCGGCCTGCTCGACCTGGACGAGATCTTCATCACCCATTTCCACGCCGACCACTGGCTCGGACTGCCGGGACTGCTCAAGACGTTCGATCTCCGCGCGCGCGAGCGGCCGCTCGCGATCCACGGTCCTCCAGGTCTCCGGGAGTTCGTCATCGGTGCGCTCCGGCTGGCGGGTCGGGTGCGCTTTGAGCTGATCCTCGCGGAGCTCGAGCCCGGCGAGACGCTTGAGCGTGACGGGTACACGATCGCCCCGGTCCCCGGGCGTCACCGGGGTCCGGTGTTCGGCTACGCGCTGTACGAGCCGGAGCGCCCCGGTGCCTTCGACCCCGTGCAGGCGACCGCGCTCGGGCTGACGCCCGGTCCCGAGTTCGGACGCGTGCAGCGCGGGGAGACGATCCGGGGCGTCCGGCCCGAGCAGGTGATGGGCCCGAGCCGTCCCGGGCGCAAGCTCGTGATCTCCGGGGACACGATGCCGTGCGACACGATGCGGATCGCCGCGCACGACGCCGATGTGCTCGTCCATGAGGCGACGTTTGCGCATGATGAGGCCGACCGAGCCGCCGAGACCGGCCATTCGACCGCGGCGCAGGCCGCGACCCTCGCCCAGGAGGCCGAGGTACGGATGCTCGCGCTCACCCACTTCTCGATGCGCTACCCGGTGCGGGTGCTTCGGGACGAGGCCCGTGCGGTGTTCCCGAACACGGTCCTGCCACGCGACTTCGACACGATCGACATCCCGTTCCCGGAACGCGGCGAGCCGCAGCTGATCCGCTGGGAGGACCGGCGTGCCGAAGAGCAGGCGAGCGCGGACACGGCGAGCGTGGAGACCGCGAGCGTGGACATCGAGACCGTCGGCGCCGAGGACGACGAGTCGGAGATCCCCGAGCCGCTGAGCGAGCGGACCGGCTGACGTGCCCGCCTCCCGCGAGCGCCTCGAGACCGACCGGATGGTGCTCGAGCGCGTTCGCGCCGAGCATGCCGAGGAGCTGTTCGAGGTCCTGGGCGACCCGCGCGTCGCCCGCACCCTGTACGCCTCCGGGGTGCCGCAGACCGACGCCGAGATGGCCGACAACCTCGTGAACAAGCTCGAGCACTGGGAGCGATACGGGTTCGGGATGTGGCTGCTGCGCGACCGGCAGACCGGGACCGTCGTCGGGCGCGGCGGTCTGCAGCACACGTTCGTCGCCGGCTGTGACGAGGTCGAGGTCGCCTGGGCGATCGCGCCCGCGCGCTGGCGCGAGGGTCTTGCCACAGAGATGGCCCACGCAGCAGTTCACGTCGCCTTCGACGACCTGGGCCTGGGGGAGATCGTGGCGTTCACGCTGCCGACGAACATCGCGTCACGGCGGGTGATGGAGAAGAGCGGCTTCGCCTACGAGCGCGAGATCGTCCATGCCGGACTGCCCCACGTGCTCTACCGACAGGCCCACCGCACATCCGCCGGACCCGTTGCTAGGCTCCATTGAGTCGGCGCCTTTAACCCGGTCCAGAGAGGCCAGGAAGGAGCACGTTGCAAGCCCCGACGGTCGTCCTCGACCGCGATGATATGCGCCGCACTTTGGTGCGGATCGCCCATGAGATTGTGGAGAAGAACCCCGACGGGGAGGTTGCCCTCGTCGGGATCCACCGGCGCGGCGCCCACCTCGCGACGCGACTCCATGCGCTGACGAGCGAACTCCTCGACAAGCCGGTGCCGCTTGGCTTCGTCGATATCTCCTTCTACCGGGACGACCTCGGGATCCGCCCGAGTGCCCCGATCGTGCACGCCACCCAGCTCGACTTCGGGCTTGACGGACGCACGACCGTGATCGTCGACGACGTGCTCTACACCGGTCGCACGGTGCGCTCGGCGATCGACGAGATCTTTGACTACGGCCGGCCGGCCCGGGTGCAGCTTGCTGTGCTCGTCGATCGCGGACACCGCGAGTTGCCGATCCGACCGGATTACGTCGGCAAGAACCTGCCGACCTCGCAGGACCAGCGGGTCAACGTCCGCGTCGAGGAGGTCGACGGGCGTGACGAAGTGACGATCGGACCGGCTCACCAGCCAGAGACAAAGGCAGCATGACCGCACACATCGGAAGACATCTCATCTCGATTGACGATCTCGACCGCGCCGGGATCGAACGCATCCTCGACCGCGCGGAGTCGTTCGCCGAGGTCTCCGGCCGGGAGATCAAGAAGGTGCCGGCCCTGCGCGGCCGCACCGTGGTGAACCTCTTCTACGAGGCCTCCACACGCACGAGTTCCTCGTTCGAGCTTGCGGCCAAGCGGCTGAGCGCAGACGTCGTCAACGTCCGCAGCGCCGGCTCCTCGGTCGACAAGGGCGAGTCGCTCAAGGACACCGTGCAGACCCTGTCGGCGTATGACCCGGCGGCGATCGTGATCCGCTCGCCGCACGCCGGGGCGGCCCAGCTCGTCGCTGGTTGGACGCCCGCGAGCGTCGTCAACGCCGGTGACGGCAAGCACGAGCATCCCACCCAGGCGCTGCTCGACGTGTTCACGCTGCGTCGCAAGCTCGGCGCGCTCGACGGAGCCAACATCTGGATCGTCGGCGACGTGCTGCACTCGCGGGTGGCGCGCTCGGACATCCTCGCCTTCAGCCGGATGGGCGCGCAGGTCACGGTCTCCGGTCCGCCGACGCTGCTGCCGCGGGAGATCGAGGCGCTCGGCTGCGCCGCCCGCCCAACGCTGGACGGGATCGAGCACGCCGACGTCGTCTACGTCCTGCGGATGCAACACGAACGGATGCGCGAGGCGTTCGTCCCGTCACTGCGCGAGTACGCCCAGCGCTACCAGATCAACAGCCGCCGGCTGCGTCCGAATCAGCTGCTCATGCATCCGGGCCCCGTCAACCGCGGGGTGGAGCTCTCCGCCGACGCGATCGACTCGCCCCAGGCTCTGATCGGCGATCAGGTGAAGGCCGGGGTCGCGGTGCGGATGGCGGTCCTCTACGAGCTCCTCGCCGGAGCTCCGGTCCTGGCGGCGGCGGCATGAGCGGCTCAGCGATGAATCTCTTCCACCGTCCGCGCCGGCGCGCCGAACTGCTGCTGCGCAGCGCGCAGGTGTTCGATCCGCGCACCGGGCTCGACGAGCAGCGTGACGTGCTCATCCGCGACGGGGTGATCGCCGAGCTCGGGACCCCCGGCTCGCTGGAGAGTGACGGCGAGGTCATCGATGCCGCGGGCAAGCATGTCTTCCCCGGCTTCGTCGATCCGCACGTCCATCTGCGGACCCCCGGCCAGGAGTACAAGGAGGACCTCGATTCCGGGACCGCGGCGGCCGCTGCCGGCGGATTCGTGGCGGTGATCGCGATGCCGAACACCGACCCGGTCGTCGACGAGCCGAGCGTGCTTCGCTCGCTCGTCGACGGAGCGAAGGCCCAGGCGAACGTGCCGACCGGGTTCCTCGCCTCGATCACCCGCGGCCTCCGCGGTGAGGAGCTCACCGAGATGGCAGCGCTGACCGACGCCGGCGCGCTCGGGTTCACGGACGATGGCAAGCCCGTCGTGTCCGCCGGGATGCTCCGCAAGGCGCTTCAGTACCAGCGGCTCAGCGGCGGCGTGATCGCGCTGCACGAGGAGGACCCGGCGCTGTCCGGCGACGGCGTCATGCACGAGGGGGCGGTCTCCGCCCGGCTCGGCATGGCGGGCATTCCGAGCGTCTCGGAGTCGACGATGATCGCCCGCGACGGGGCGCTCGCCCTCTATGAAGGCGCGCGCATGCACTTCCAGCACCTGTCGGCGGTCGAGTCGATCCAGGCGCTCGCCACGGCGAAGGAGGCCGGGGCGCGTGTGAGCGGCGAGGTCACACCGCACCACCTGACGCTCACCGACGACATGGTCCGCACGCTCGACAGCCGCTTCAAGATGAACCCACCGCTGCGAACCGAGACGGATCGCCGGGCGCTCATCGACGGCCTGAAGAGCGGCGTGATCGACTGCATCGCGACCGACCACGCACCGCACGCGCGTCACGAGAAGGAGGTGCCGTTCGAGCAGGCGCCGATGGGCACGACCGGACTCGAGACCGCCTTCCCGGCGCTCTACACCGAGCTCGTGATGTCCGGCGAGGTCGAGCTCGAGACGATCATCGAGCGCCTGACCGCCGGCGGCGCCCTGTATGGGCTGCCGGTGCCACGGATCGCTCCCGGCGAGCCGGCGAACGTGTGCCTCGTCGATCTCGGGGTCCAGTTCGAGGTCGGCGCGGACGGGTACGTCAGTCGTTCGGCGAACTGCTGCTTCCACGGTCGCACCCTCCACGGACGGGTGCTGCTCACGGTCGCGGCGGGGACGGTCGCCTATCGGACGCGAACCCTGTCGGTCGCGGGCAATCCGGTGAGCGCCCGATGAGCTCGGAGCCCACCGCGTACGTCCTGCTCGAGGACGGCACTCGGTTCGACGGCCTCGCGTGTGGCGCCGACGCAGCGGCGGTCGGCGAGATCGTGTTCACGACCTCGATGGCCGGCTACCAGGAGGCGATGACCGACCCCAGCTACGCCGGCCAGCTGATCACGTTCACCTACCCGATGATCGGCAACTACGGCGTGTCCTCCGACGCGATGGAGTCCGACCGCATCCACGCGCGCGCGGCGATCATGCGCGCCGCCGTCGACCGCGAGGACGCGCGCGGGCGCCGAGCGGGGGTGGCTCTCATGGCTGATCGACTGCGGGATCCCGGCGATCACCGACCTCGACACGCGGGCGCTCGTCCGCCACATCCGCGACGCCGGGGCGATGAAGGGCGGCGTGTTCCCGGCGCGGATCAGCGAGGCGGAGGCCCGAGAGCTGATCGACGCCGAACCGTCGATGGACGGCCGTGACCTGGCGCGCGAGGTGACGCCGGCCGAGGCGGTGACGCTCGGCCCGCTCGGCGTCGGCGCGTCCGGCGGCCGGCGGTGGCGGCGGCGGGGTCCGCATCGCGATGATCGACACCGGCGTCAAGCTCTCGATCGTCCGCAACCTGCGCGAGCGGGGCGCGACCGTCGAGCTGCACCCGTGCACCGCGAGCGCCGCGGATCTGCTCGGTGGCGACCCGGACGCGATCTTCCTCGCCAACGGCCCGGGAGATCCGGCCGCGCTCGGCTACGTCGTCCAGACGGTCCGTGAACTCGTCGGCAAGAAGCCGGTGTACGGGATCTGTCTCGGGCACCAGCTGCTGTGCCGCGCGGTCGGGCTCGAGACCTACAAGCTTCCGTTCGGACACCACGGCGCCAACCACCCGGTCAAGGACCTGACCACGGGCCGGACCGAGATCACCAGCCAGAACCATGGCTTCGCGGTGCTCGGGCCGGGTGGCGCCCGGACGATCGACGCCGACGAGGCGGTCCGCTGGGACACCGATTTCGGCGCCGCCGAACTGACCCACGTCAACCTGTACGACCGCACCGTCGAGGGCCTCAGGCTGAACGACGTCACCGGCGCGACAGTGCAGTACCACCCGGAGGCCGGTCCCGGGCCGCATGACGCGCTGTACCTGTTCGACCGCTTCGTCGCCGAGATCCGAGAGGCCGCCTGATGCCCCGCCGTGATGACATCCACAAGATCCTGCTGATCGGCTCCGGGCCGATCGTCATCGGGCAGGCCGCCGAGTTCGACTACTCGGGCACCCAGGCGTGCCGCGTGCTGATGGAGGAGGGCTACGAGGTCGTGCTGGTCAACTCCAACCCGGCGACGATCATGACCGATCCCGAGGTGGCGACGACGACCTACATCGAGCCGCTGCTCCCACGGACGGTCGCGCAGGTGATCGAGCGCGAGCAGCCGGACGCGTTGCTGCCGACGCTCGGTGGCCAGACGGCGCTCAACCTCGCCAAGGCGCTCCACGAGGACGGGACGCTCGAGCATCACGGCGTCGAGCTGATCGGTGCCAACTACGAGGCGATCGACCGCGCAGAGGATCGCGAGCGCTTCCGGGAGACGATGACCGGCGCCGGACTGCGGGTGCCCCGCAGCGCGATCGCCCACACGATCGGTGACGCCCGGGCCGCGCTCGCCGACATCGGACTGCCGTTCATCGTGCGCCCCGCGTTCACGCTCGGCGGCAAGGGTGGCGGCGTCGTGCGCACCGAGGCGGACATCGAACGGGTGGTCGGCCGGGGGCTGAAGGCCTCCCCAATCGGTCAGGTCCTGCTCGAGGAATCGGTGCTCGGCTGGGGCGAGTTCGAGCTCGAGGTGATGCGCGACAAGTCGGACAACGTCGTGATCATCTGCTCGATCGAGAACCTCGACCCGATGGGCATCCACACCGGCGACAGCGTGTGCGTGGCGCCGCAGCAGACCCTCACCGACAAGCAGTACCAGGCGCTGCGCGACCAGGCGATCGCCGTGATTCGCGCGGTCGGCGTCGAGACCGGTGGCTCGAACGTCCAGTTCGCGGTCAACCGGGAGACCGACGAAATCGTCGTCATCGAGATGAATCCCCGGGTCTCACGCTCCAGCGCGCTCGCGTCCAAGGCGACCGGCTTCCCGATCGCGAAGATCGCCGCCCGGCTCGCCGTCGGCTACACGCTCCAGGAGATCCCGAACGACATCACGCAGGCGACGCCCGCGAGCTTTGAGCCGGCGATCGACTACTGCGTCGTCAAATGGCCGCGGTTCGCGTTTGAGAAGTTCCCCGGCGCCGAGGCGGGCCTGACCACGCACATGAAGTCGGTCGGCGAGGCGATGGCGATCGGCCGGACGTTCCAGCAGGCGTTCGGCAAGGCGCTCCGCTCCCGCGAGCTCGACTCGCACGCACAGCCGCCAGCCGACGACGAGGCCCTGCTCGAGCTCGTCGGCAAACCCGGTGCCGAGCGCTTTGACCACGTGCTCGAGGCACTCCGCCGCGGCTTCGACCGCGACGAGATCCACCGGCGCACCGACATCGACCCGTGGTTCCTCACCGAGCTCGGTGAACTGGCCAGACCGGGCGGGGAGGACGCCGCGTTCGCCGGTGAGCGCACGTTCAAATCGGTCGACACCTGCGCCGCCGAGTTCGCCGCCCGCACGCCGTATTACTACTCCGGCTGGGAGCGCCCCGGCCCGAACGGCGCCGCCGGCGAGGTCGAGCGCGGGGAGCGGCCGAGCGTCGTCATCCTCGGCTCCGGCCCAAACCGGATCGGCCAGGGAATCGAGTTCGACTACTGCTGCGTGCACGCCGCCCAGACCGTCCGCGAACTCGGGCGGGATGCGGTCATGATCAACTGCAACCCGGAGACGGTGTCGACCGACTACGACACCTCGGACCGCCTGTACTTCGAGCCGCTCACGCACGAGGACGTGCTCGGCGTCTGCGCGGTCGAGAAGCCGGAGGGTGTGATCGTTCAGTTCGGTGGCCAGACGCCGCTGAAGCTCGCCGCGGGACTGCACGAGGCGGGAGTACCGATCCTCGGAACGAACATCGACGCCATCGACCTCGCCGAGGACCGCAGCCGCTTCGGACCGCTGCTTGACCGGCTCGGCTACAAGGCCCCGCCGTACGCGACCGCGTCCTCGGAGGACGAGGCGCTCGAGATCGCGCCGAGCGTCGGCTTCCCGCTGCTCGTCCGGCCGAGCTACGTCCTCGGCGGCCGCGCGATGGAGATCGTCTACAGCGTCGCCGGCCTCAAGGACTATCTCGATCGAGTTGGTGTTGACAGCGAGCCGGCAGCCCGATCTATCTCGACCGCTTCCTCGAGGACTCGATCGAGGTCGACGTCGACGCGCTCTGCGACGGGAGCGACGTGTGGATCGCGGGGATCATGCAGCACGTCGAGGAGGCGGGCATCCACTCCGGCGACAGTGCCTGCGTGCTGCCGCCGCACGCGCTGGGTGACGAGATGCTGAAGACGATCGCCGAGCAGACGACCGGGATCGCCAGAGCGCTTGGTGTCGTCGGCCTGATCAACGTCCAGTTCGCGGTCCACGACGAGGGTCTCCACGTGATCGAGGCCAACCCGCGCGCCTCGCGGACGGTCCCGTTCGTCTCCAAGGCGATCGGCCTCCCGATCGCCAAGCTCGCCTGCCGGCTCATGCTCGGCGAGCGGATCGCCGACCTCGATCTTCCGGAGGACACGACGAACGGCCACGTGTGCGTCAAGGAGGTCGTGCTCCCGTTCGACCGTTTCGCCGGTGCCGACGCCCTGCTCGGGCCGGAGATGCGCTCGACCGGCGAGGTGATGGGCATCGCGCGGGACTTCCCGACGGCGTTCGCCAAGGCCCAGGCGGCCGCCGGCGCGACGCTGCCGCAGAACGGGACGGTGTTCCTGACCGTCGCCGACCACGACAAGCCGGCCGCGACCGGGATCGCGACGACGCTCCACGACCTCGGCTTCGACATCGTGGCCACCCACGGCACCGCGCGGGCGCTGCAGCGGATGGGGATCCCCGCCCGGCCGATCAACAAGATCGGCGAGGGCTCGCCCCACGTCGTCGATTGGATCGAGCGCGGCGAGGTCGATCTGGTGATCAACACGCCGATCGGGACCGGCGCTCGGACCGACGGCTACGAGATCCGTTCGGCCGCGATCGCGCGCGGGATCCCGTGCATCACCACGATGTCCGGCGGAATCGCCGCGGCGCGGGCGATCGCCGCCGCGCGGCGCAGCGAGCCGGGCGTGCTCTCGCTCCAGGAGATCCACGCGCACGTGCACGGGCACGCGCACGCGGCGGCGCGAACCCCTGACCTCCGGCATTGAGTGCCGACCGCGTCCAGGCGCCGTTCGGCCGGCGCGCCGCGCCGATCACCGCGCGCGAGCGGTTTGGCGACTACGTCGTCCTGCGGTGCGATGACCCGGGCGGCCCGCGTCCCGAGGCCGGGCAGTTCTACATGCTCGCCGCGGCGACGCGCTGGGGCGGGGGCGAAGGCGGGCGACCGTTCCTGCCGCGCGCGTTCAGCGTCCTCCGGGCTCCGACCCAGGGTGACGAGCTGTGGTTCCTGATCGAGGACGTGGGGCCCGGGACGAACCGGCTGTGCGAGCTTGACGCCGGCGATCGGCTGCTGCTCGTCGGGCCGCTCGGGCTCGGGTTCCGCGCACCGGGTGACGGTCGGCGCCCGCTGCTCGTCGGCGGCGGGGTTGGGATCGCGCCGCTTGCGATCTGGCAGGACGCGCTGGCGGTCGAGACGTCGCCGCTGCTCGGGTTCCGGGATGCCGCCCACGCCGCCGGCGCGGAACTGCTCTCCGGGGCGCGCATCGCCACCGACGACGGGACCGTCGGCCACCACGGTCTCGTGACCGAGTTGCTGATCGAGGAGCTTGACGGCGCGGGCGGCTCGGCCGAGGTGTACGCCTGCGGACCGCCCCCGATGCTCGAGGCCGTCCGGGCGCTCTGTGCCGAGCGCGACGTGCCGGCCCAGCTCGCGCTCGAGTCCGGGATGGCGTGCGGCTACGGGGCGTGCTTCGGCTGCGTCGTACCGACGAAGACCGGCTACGTCCGGCTGTGCGTCGACGGTCCGGTCCTCGACGCCGACGCGCTCGACACCGCGCTCGTGGCGGGAGCCGGGCATTGACCGCGCCGGTCGAGTTCTGCGGGATCGAGCTCGCGCACCCGATCATCAACGGCTCGGGGACGTTCGACGCGATCGCCGCGCACCGCGCGTTCGGCGACGCGCTGCTTCAGCGATTCCCGTTCGCGGCGTTCGTCTCCAAGACGGTCACGCTGGCGCCGCGCCAGGGCAACCCGCCGCCCCGGCTGTGGGAACTCCCGGCCGGGATGATCAACTCGATCGGGTTGCCGAACAAGGGGCTCGACGGGTATCTGGCGGAAGATCTGCCGAAGCTGAGCGCGCTGCCGGTGCCGCTGGTCGTCAACGTCATGGGCTTCAGTCGCGACGAGGTCGCCGAGCTCGTCACCGCGTTCGCCGAGCGCCCCGAGGTGTTCGCGCTCGAACTGAACGTCTCGTGTCCGAACGTCGAGACCGGGCTCGTGATGGGCGCCGATCCGTTCGAGGTCGCGGCCCTGCTCGAGCGTGTTCGCCCGCTGACAACGAAGCCGCTGATCGTCAAGCTGACCCCGAACGCGACGGACGTCGCCGCGGTCGCGCAGGCGGCCGAGGCGGCGGGGGCGAACGCGCTGTCGCTCATCAACACGGTCCGTGGCATGGCACTCGATCCGCGGACCGGCGAGCCGTGGCTCGGGGGTGGCACCGGAGGTGTGTCGGGTCCGGCCGTCCGCGCGGTCGCCCTCGCGCAGGTCCGGTCCGTGCGTGAAGCGGTGTCGCTACCGGTCATCGGCATGGGCGGCGTGCAGAGCGGCCGGGACGCGTTTGATCTGCTGCGCGTCGGCGCAGATCTCGTGGCCGTCGGCACCGAAAGCTTCCGGGATCCGGCGGCCGGTCTGAGGGTCGCAGCGGAGCTTTCGGAGCTGCTCGCGTCAGTAGGCTCTACTCTGCCCGCTGAGGGAGTCTCCGGGCGGCGCTGAGCGGCGCGGCCGGGGCCCGTACCCGCACCCTCGAACCCTTACTCGTTTTTCTGGCGCATTCGTGCCGAAGTGCACGAGAAACCCCCTGCAAACGAGGTTTATTCCCCGAACCATCCTCGACAATGCTCGACCTCAGCTTGAGCTTCAGTCGAATATCCGCCCCTGACCTTGATCGCGTGTCTCCAGGATGTATAGTCGCCGCCCATGCCGCCGGTCAGTGAATCGCCCCCCAAGCCCATCGCTGCGCCGGAGCGCTCTCTCGTGCAGCGGATGGAGGCGCTTCAACGCGCCAACGATATCCGCAGCCGGCGAGCGCAGCTGAAGCGTGACCTCAAGGCCGGTCGTCAGCCGATCCATGAGCTGCTGCTCGAACCGCCTGAGTATCTCGAGACCGCCAAGGTCTTTGACCTGTTGCTCGCCGTGCCGAAATATGGACGCGTGAAGGTCAACAAGATTCTCACTCAGTGCCGGATCTCGCCGAGCAAGACCATCGGCGGGCTTTCGCAGCGTCAACGCGCTGAGCTGGTCGCGCTCATGCGCCGCCGCTAGCGGGCGGAACCGTACCCTGCCCATCCCGGACGTTGGCCGAGGTGTTCGTCATCACCGGTCCGTCCGGGGTGGGGAAGGGGACCCTCATCCGAGGCCTGCTCTCACGCGTACCGTCGTTGGAGCTGTCGGTCTCGGCGACGACGCGGCCGCCTCGGCCGGGGGAGGTCGACGGGGTCGACTACCACTTCCTGACGGCAGGAGGAGTTCGAACAGCGCATTGAGGAGGGGGACTTCCTGGAGTATGCGTCGTACTCCGGAAACCGGTACGGAACGTTGCGCTCGGAGATCGAGAAGCGGCTGGCGGAGGGAGTCCCGATCGTGCTCGAGATCGAGGTCCAGGGTGCGCGGCAGGTCCGCCAGGCGATGCCGGAGGCGATCGCGGTGTTCATCGCGCCGCCCTCGCGGGACGCGCTGCGGACGCGGCTCGTGGGGCGGGGCACCGACTCGGCGGAGCAGGTCGAGGAGCGGATGCGGACGGCCGAGCGTGAGCTTCTCGCTCAGCCGGAGTTCGCGTATGTCGTCGTCAATGACCGGCTTGAGGACGCGACCGACGAGCTCGAGCGGATCGTGCGGACGGCGCTGGGTCAATCGTCCGGGATCGCGTGACGTAGCCGGGCAACCGTCTGGGTCTCGTTCTCCGGCTCGACGTCGTCCGGAACGAGCCGGATGACACGGAGGCCGGCAGCCTCGACGATCGCTTGCTTGCGGGCGTCCTTCTTGCGGCGGTAGCGCGTCTTGTGGAACTTGTCGCCGTCGACTTCGATGACGAGTTTGTGGGCAGCGAAGAGGACATCGACCTCGATCCACCGCGGCAGGCCGGGGATGCGCGCGTTCGTCTTGAAGCCCGTGAAGCCATTGCGCGCGGAGGATTTCGACGAGCCGGTCCTCCGGCGGGGAGCGAGTCGGCGTCGGGCCCCAGCCGAGCTCCCGCTCGAGCCGGGGTCGTCCGGGATGCGTGGGGTGGCGATCGATCTCGGCGCGCAGCTGGTCGTGCGTGACCCAGTCCTGGACCTCCGCCTCGTGGAGGGTCCGAGCGAAGACCTCATCGGATGTGATGGACGCCGCGAGGTCGAGGATCGCGTGGGCCGCGGTGGTCGTCGGGACGCCATGCCAGATCGTGCGGCAGGCGCGCGGGATGTCATCCGCGGAGTAGACCTTGATCCCCGGCCGCCGGATCCCCCGTCGTGGCACGCTGACCTCGACGACGTCGGGGTTGCCGCGGTGCGGCCAGAAGCCGCAGTTGGCCGCCGTCGATCGATGGCTCAGGAGGGCGTCGTCGCCGACGGCGAGGACGGCGGCGTGGAAAACACCGGCTTGGGAGAGGTCGGGTCTGTCCGACCGCGTAGACGCCGTGGTGCTTGCGATGCAGCCGCCCGCTGCGAACCCGGCGGTGAGATCGCTGCCTCAGAAAGACCGCAGTCGAAGGAGCTGGTGCCGTGGTGATGACGTGGTTCTGGCGCCGCGACAGCGGCTCGATCGCGCAAGATTCCTGCCCGCATAGCGGCGGAAACCTTGCGGGCACCCCCTTTTTCGTTGCCAGACATCCTGCGACAAGCGTCCCGCGCCCGACCGTTACGGATCAAGACATACCTGTGCCAACACTGCAACAACACCAACGCTGCGCGGACGACGACAACGTGTCGCTAACCTTCAACGCAGCCCACCGACAAAGGACTACGACCGACGTGATTTCCCCCCGCATCGACAAGCTGCTCGACCATGTCGACTCCGACTACGCGAGCGTGATCGTCGCGGCCAAGCGCGCCCGACAGATCAATTCGTACTACCACAACCTCGGCGAGGGGACGTTTGACGAGTTTCCGCCGCCGATGGTCGACACTCGCTCGAAGAATTATCTGACGATCGCCCTGGAGGAAGTCGCCCAGGGCAAGCTCAAGTACCACTACCGGTAGGGGCCCGGAGCTCCGGCTCGGACGCGGCAGGCACACGCGATGGCCCGGTTGCTGTTCGGCGTTACCGGCGGGATCGCGGCCTATAAGGCGTTGGAGGCCGTGCGCCTGGCGACGAAAGCCGGGCACGCGGTCCGGGTCATCCAGACGCCGACGAGCGAGCAGTTCGTAGGCCGAGCAAGTTTCGAGGCGATCACCGGCGCGCCGGTGCTGACGAGCGAATTCGAGCCGGACCCCGCGCGCGGCTCCTACCCGGGCGAACCGCTGCCCGAGCGCGCGCCGATCAGCCACCTCGCGCTCGTCGAGCGGGCCGAGGTGTACCTGATCGCGCCCGCGACCGCGAACACGATCGCGAAGCTCGCCCACGGACTCGCCGACAACCTGTTGACGAGCGCGGCGCTCGCCGCCACGTGTCCCGTCGTCATCGCGCCCGCGATGAACAACTGGATGTACCTGCATCCGGCGACCCAGCAGAACATCCACATCCTCGCGCAACCGCGGTGTCACGGTCATCCCGCCGGGCGAGGGCGAACTCGCCTCCCACGGCGAACACGGCGATCGGTCGGCTCGCCGAGCCGCCCCAGATCCTCGACACGATCGAGCAGCTCCTCACGCCGCCGAGCCTCAGCGGTCTCAACGTCCTGGTCACCGCCGGCGGCACCCGGGAGCCGATCGACAGCGTCCGCTTCATCGGCAACCGCTCGTCCGGGCGGATGGGCTTCGCGCTCGCCCAGGAAGCGGCGAAACGCGGCGCGACGGTCACGCTCATCGCCGCCAACGCGTCGCTGCCCGCGCCCCGGAACACGACGGTCATCGAGGTTCAGACGGCGGCCGACCTGCAGGCCGCGTGCGACGCCGAGTTCGACGACTGCGACGTGCTGCTGATGTCCGCCGCCGTGGCGGACTTCCGCCCGGCGAACACCCGGAACACGAAGATCAAGAAGGACCAGGGCGTGCCGACGATCGAACTCGAGCCGACGACCGACATCCTCACAGCCCTGGCGAGCCGACGCCGCCCTGACCAGACGCTGATTGGCTTCGCGGCCGAGCACGGGGACGGGGCCGTCGAGTACGGCCGCGGCAAGCTCACCCGCAAGCACCTTGACGCGGTTGTCGTCAACGACATCGCACAGCCCGGCATTGGCTTCGACACCGCCGAGAACGAGGTCACGATCGTCATCGCCGACGGCAGCCACCGCCACGTTCCGCGCGCGCGGAAGGATCTCGTCGCCCAGGCGGTCCTCGATGAAGTGGAACGAATCCGGAGGGAGGGACTGGGTGACGGAACCAGAGCAGGCACGCCTGGCGTCGCAAACGCCTGACCAGTTCGCCGCGCTCGCACGGCGGCTCGCCGACAACGTCACGCGCGCGGTGCAGGTGCGCTCGCGGACGCTCGACTACGTCGTCACCTCGCTGCTCGCCGAGGGTCATGTGCTCGTCGAGGACTATCCGGGCGTCGGCAAGACGGCGCTCGCCCGGGCGATCGCCCGCTCCATCGATTGCCAGTTCGCGCGCGTGCAGTGCACCTCGGACCTGCTGCCCGCCGACGTCGTCGGCACGAATGTCTATGACCAGCGCGAGCAGCGCTTCGAGTTCCGGCCCGGTCCGGTGTTCGCCAACGTCGTGCTCGTCGACGAGATCAACCGCGCATCACCGAAGACCCAGTCGGGTCTGCTCGAGTGCATGCAGGAGCGCCGGGTCACCGTCGATGTGCACACCCACGAACTGGCGCGGCCGTTTCTCGTGCTCGCCACCCAGAACCCGATCGAGTACGAGGGCACCTACCCGCTGCCCGAGGCCCAGGTCGATCGCTTCATGGTGCGGATCAGCCTCGGCTATCCCGAGCGGCTCGCCGAGGCCGAGATGCTCGCCGACCATGAAGGCGGCGACAAAGTCGAGACGCTCAAGCCGGTCGCGACCGCGGCCGAGATCCTCGCCGCGCAGGACGCCGCCGCCCGCATCACCGCCTCCGAGCCGCTGCGCGACTACGTCGTCAAGGTCCTCTGGCGCACGCGTGAGGATCCGCGGGTCGAGCTCGGCGCGAGCCCGCGCGCGGGGCTGATGCTGCTCCGCGCCGCCAAGGCCCACGCGATGATGAACGGCCGGGACCACGCCCTGCCCGACGATGTGCAGGCGCTCGCCGAGCCGGTCCTCGCCCACCGTCTGGTGATGGCCCCCGAGTACCCCCGGGCGGCCGCGCGCGAGGTCATCGCCGACGCGGTGTCCTCGGTGCGCGCGCTGTGAGCAGCGCGCGGCGAGGCATGGGCGTTGCCGCCGTCGGCGTCATCCTGACGCTGCTCGCGTTCACGTTCGACGCGGCGCCGCTGTTCGTCCCGGGCGTCGCGTTCGCGCTCATCGGCGCGCTCGTCCCTGCCTGGATCTACCTGGCCGCCACGAACGCCCACGTGCAGCGGCGGCTGCTCGCCGACCGCGCCGTCGAGGGCGAGCCGGTGGAGGCGATGATCGAGATCACCCGGGGACCGCTCGGGCTGCCCGGCGGCGAGGTCCGCGATCCGCTCGCTGGGATGCCGGTGGCGGTCGGCCGACCGCTGGCGATCATCACCGGCGCGGCGAAGGCGGAGGTCCGGGTCGTCGCCCGCTTCCCGCGCCGCGGGCTGCGCCGGCTGGAACCGCCGGCGCTCGCGGTCGGCGACATGCTCGGGCTCGCGACCCGGGTGCGCACCGGGGACGGCCCCACGCAAGAGCTGCTCGTCCTCCCGCGGACCGAGCGGGTGCGGTGGTCGACACGCCAGAAGTGGCCGCCGCCTGGAGGGCGGCAACGGCGGGCCGTCCGAGGAGCCGCTCGCCGCGAGCGACATCGACGGACTGCGCCCGTACCGGCCCGGGACCTCGGCCTCGCGGATCCATTGGTCCGCCCTCGCCCGCGGAGCCGGACTGCTCGAGCGCCGGCTGCAGGCTGACGGAGACACCCGACCGCTCGTCGTGCTCGACGCGCGGGCGGCGAACACCACCGAGGACCAGCTCGACGCCGCCGTGCGCGCCGCCGCCTCGCTGATCCTGGAACTCGCGCGCCGTGGAGGCTGTCGGGCGCTGTTGCCCGGAGAGCGGCGGGCGGTCGTCGTCGAGAGCGATCTCATGAGCTGGCCGGGGATCCATGCCCGTCTGGCGATGGTCGAGGGCGGCCCGAGCACGCGGGCGCCGCTCCTTGCCCCGGGCGCGAAGCTCGGACCCATCCTCTACGTGGCGGCCCAGCCACTCGAGCGCATCCCGCCGGCGATCGCTGCGCAGGCCGCGGCCGGCTGCGTGCTCGTGCTGCCGCGCACCGCCACGGCGCAGTCACCCGGGGCGGCGATCTTCGACGTCGCCGGCTGCCGGGGCTATGCCATCGGCGTGCGGGCGTCGGCAGCGCGGGTGCGAGCGGCATGAGCACGGGCGCGCAGGTCGCGGTCCTCGACGCCCGCGGCGTCAAGCAGACCCGGCTGCGTGCCGATCCGCAGACCGACGCGCGGCCCGTCGTCCGGCTCGTCACGTTCGCTGCACTCGGGCTCTACGCGGCGCTGCGATGGGGAACGATGCTGAGCCCGATGCCGACCGCGCGGATGCTCGGTCTGCTCGCGCTCGCCGTGGCGCTCGCCGCCGCGGGCCCGTGGCTCCGACAGCGCAGCTCGCTGCTGCTGATCGCCGCGATCGTCATCGCGATGATCCTGCTGTTCGCGCTCGCGGGTCTGCCGCTGCGCTGGATCCGCCACCTCCGCGTGTCGGTGAGCGCCGATGCGATCGACGAGGGGCTCTCGTCACTCCCGCGGGCGTTCATTCCCTACAACGGGGTCAACGAGTGGGTGCGGACGGTGATCGTGCTCGGCGGCGGACTGTTGCTGCTGCTGGCGGCGATCCCGCTCGCCTTCGCTCCCCGGGCGGTCGGCGAGATGCGACGTGCCGCCGCGGCCACGCCGCTGATCGCGCTCGCGATCGTGCCTTCGACGATCGTCCGGCCGCAGGTCGCCTACCTGCACGGGCTGATCCTGTTCATCCTGCTCGTCGCGTTCGTGTGGGGCGAGCGGATCGGCGGACGCGAGGGGCCGCTCGCCGTCGGGATCGTGGCGCTCGCGGCAACGGCGGGGATGATCGCCGCACCGGCACTTGACCGGCACACGCCCTGGTTCAACTACGAGTCACTCACCGGCCAGCTGAGCCCCGGCAACGTCGAGGCATTCGACTGGTCCCAGCGTTACGGGCCGCTCAATTGGCCGCGGACCGGTCGCGAGATCCTCGACGTCGCCGCCGCGCGCCCGGATTACTGGAAGACGGAGAACCTCGAGATGTTCCGCGGGACCGGCTGGGAGACCGGCTCGACGAACCCGTCCCAGGACAACCCGCCCGCCCCGTCGCAGAACGCGATCAACCAATGGAGCCAGACGCTCCAGGTGACGCTGCGGGCCGTCAAGACCGAGCAGGTGATCGGCGCCGGGTACTCGGTCGCGCCGGTGCACCTGGCGCAGGCCGTCGAGCCCGGCACGGTCCCAGGGACGTGGCTGGCTCCCGCCGGTCTCCAGCCAGGCGACAGCTACCAAATCACGACGTATTCGCCGCATCCGACGCTCGCCCAGCTCGAGCACGCCGGCACGCGATACCCGCTGCTGGGCGTCGAGGGTGAGCAGACGATGATCCTGCCCGGCTACGGCACGCCTGACCAGCCGATCCTGTTCCCGCCATTTGCCACGCGCGCGGCCCCCGTGGCGATGACGACCGGTGTGTCGGCCCAGGCGGACGTCGACTCCTCGCCGTACGGTGGGGTCTACGCGCTCGCGATGCGGCTCCGGGCCCACGCGCGCACGCCCGCGGACTACGTCCAAGCGGTCCTCGGCTACCTCGGTCACGGCTACACCTACTCCGAGACGCCGCCGCCGAGCATCTATCCGATCGTCAGCTTCCTGCTCAAGGACAAGGTCGGCTACTGCCAGCAGTTCGCCGGCGCGATGGCACTGCTGCTGCGGATGGGGGGCGTGCCGGCGCGGGTCGCCACCGGCTTTACGACCGGTCAGTACGACCGCAGCCGGCACGAGTACGTGGTCAGCGATCTCAACGCGCACGCGTGGGTCGAGGCGTGGTTCCCGACCTACGGCTGGGTCCGGTTTGACCCGACGCCGGGCACGGCGCCGGCGCGCAGCGGACATCAGCTGCCGCCGGTCCTCCGCGGCTCGGCGGCGCCGATCTCGACGCCGAAGCCGGTGCGCCGCCCCGAGGCGGCGTCGCGGACTCCGAACTCGTCGGTCTCGCCGGTGACCCCGCATCCGCCGAGCGCCTCGCCGTGGCCGTTCGCGGTCGGGGCGCTCGTCCTGCTCGTCATCCTCGCCATCATCCTCACCCGGACGGCCCGGCTCGGTGACCCGAGCGAAGGTGAACTCGTCGCCGAGCTCGAGCGGGCGATGGAACGCTGCCGGCGCCCGCTCCCGGGCGGAGCAACGCTCGCCGCGCTCGAGCACCGCTTCCGCTACACGCCGGACGCGGCCGCCTACATCAGCGCGCTACGGCGGATGCGCTTCAGCCGGGACGGCGAGCCGCCGACGGCCGCGCAGCGGCGGGCATTACGGGCTGAACTCGGCGCCGGTCTCGGTCCGCTCGGGCGGTGGCGAGCGCTGTGGGCACTGCCGCCGCGGTGGCGGCCAACGGTGCATCGAGACGGGTGAGACGGGTCCTAAACTGCTGTCGATGAATGACGTGTATGAGCTGTACTGCCGCGGCATGCGACTGCTCGAGGCAGGGCACAACCATCAGGCGACGATCCCGCTCTCCCGGGCGCGGGACCTGGCGCCGGACAAGACCTCCATCCGGGAGGCGCTCGGGCGAGCGCTGTTTCATTCACAGCACTACGAGGAGGCTGCCGAGGAGTTCCAGGCGGTGATTGACAGGGCGCCGACGAACGACTACGCGCTGTTCTGCCTCGGCCGCTGCCTGCAGCTGCTCGGGCGCCACGCGGAGGCGCGCAAACCGCTCGCCCAGGCGGCGGGAATGCAACCCGCACGCAGGGATTATCGGGTGTACCGCGACCGGTCGCGGGCCCGTGCGCCGGGACCCTCGGAGACCGAGTAGACCTCGTTCTGAGCCCGGCGCGCTCGGCTCGCAACAAAGCGCGCACGGCGTCCCGCCCAGAACAACTGGTGCTACCCTCAGACCACAGCTTCTTGCGCCGGGCCTTCCCGGTGGTCGTACCGGAAGTGGGCGCTCGCCCGCTTTTTTTTATGAGTTTTGCGTTGGAGGAGACAGTGAAGGAAGTCCAGACCGAGATCGAAGAGCGGCTCGCCAAGAGCGAGCCCAAGGTCGAGGTGCTGCTCGCCGAGGTTGAGTCCGGAACCACGTTGCGGCTGTTCATCGATCACCCGGACGGCGTGACGCTGGCGCTGTGCGAGCGGGTGTCGCATCAGCTCGCTGATTACCGCGACGGCTATGACCTTGAAGTGTCCTCCCCCGGAAGCACACGCCCACTGACGAAGCCCCAGCACTACACCCGTTTCCTCGGCCGCCGTGCGCGCGTGCGCCTGCGCGAGGCGCGTGGCGGACATAAAAGCGTTACCGGAGAGCTGGTCGGAGCCTCCGAGAGGGACGTGACGATCGCCGCTCAGGACGGCATCGTGACGATCCCGTATGAGGAAATCGCCCGCTCCAACCTCGTCCCCGGAGACTGAGCCATGTCACGTGAAATCGTTGAAGCAGTCCGAGGCCTTGCGGCCGAGAAGAACATTTCGCATGAGAAATTGATGGAGGCGCTCGAGGACGCGCTCCTGTCGGCGTACAAGAAGACGCCCGGTTCAGCGCCCTATGCCAAGGTCGAAATGGACCGCGACAGCGGCGACTTCAAGGTGTGGGAGCTGAAGATCCCGCCGGAGCTCGAGGAGCAGCTGCTGATCGAGGCCACGACCGACCAGCAGCCGACCGTCGACCCCGAGACGGGAGAGATGCGCGAGCCGCCGGAGCCCGAGATCGACCTCGAGAAGCTCAAGGAGTACGAGGATCAGATCGACACCGAGGACGTCACGCCGCACGACTTCGGGCGGATCGCCGCTCAGACGGCCAAGCAGGTCATCCTGCAGCGGATCCGCGAAGCCGAGCGCGACATGATGTTCGAGGAGTACCGCGACCGTGTCGGCGAGCTGATCACCGGCATCGTGCAGCAGTCCGACTCCCGGTACACGCTCGTCCAGCTGCGTGAGCGCGTTGAGGCGCTGCTCCCGAAGTCCGAGCAGGTCGACGGTGAGCGCTACGACCACAGCCAGCGGATCAAGGCCGTCATCAAGGACGTCTCCAACAGCACGAAGGGGCCGTCGATCATCGTCAGCCGCCGCGATCCGGAGCTGATCAAGTCGCTGTTCGAGCTCGAGGTGCCGGAGATTGCCGATGGGCTGGTCGAGATCACCGGCGTCGCCCGCGAGCCCGGCTACCGCTCGAAGATCGCGGTCGTCTCGCACGTCGACGGCGTCGATCCGGTCGGCGCCTGCGTCGGGCCGCGCGGCTCCCGGGTGCGGATGGTCGTCTCCGAGCTCCGGGGCGAGAAGATCGACATCATTCCGTACAACGACGAGCCCGCCCGGTTCGTCGCCAAGGCTCTGTCTCCCGCGCGCGTGCGGGAAGTCCTCGTCGACGACGCGGGCAAGCAGGCCACCGTGATCGTGCCCGACGACCAGCTGTCGCTGGCGATCGGCCGGGAAGGCCAGAACGCCCGGCTCGCCGCTCGACTGACCGGCTGGCGCATCGACATTCGCTCCGAGACGGAGTTTGCCGCCGAGGAGGCCGAACACGGCTACGAGGAGGAAGAGGCGCAGGGACGCTGCGCCGCGATCCTCTCCAACGGCCGGCGTTGTCCCAATGCCGCACTTCCCGGGTCGCGCTACTGCGGAATCGAGGCACATCAGGCGCTCGCGAACAAGGACACCGACCAGGTGGAGGGCCCGCCTGAGGACTCGGCGGCCGGTGATGGCGAGGACGCACACCCAACCGAAGCCGCGTCGTAGACTGGAACTAGATGAGTAAGCGTGTTCACGAGATCGCCAAGGAGCGAGGACTTCCCACCAAAGAGGTGATCGAGAAGCTCAAGGCGGCCGGCGTCAGCGTCAAGGCCGCTTCCTCGAGCGTTGACGAGGCGACCGCGGCACGCGTGCTCGGAAACGGTGGATCGCCCGCGGCTGATGGCGGCGAAGGCGCTCCGGCACAGTCCGACGCACCGGCGCCCGCCAAGCAAGAAGGCCGGGGCCGTGGACAGGATCAGGGGAACCGCGGCCGCAAGCAGCCCCAGGGCAACCGTGACCAGGGCGACCGTGACCAGGGCAACCCTGACCAGGGCGGCCAGGACAACAAGGGCGGCGAGCAGAACGAGCCCGCCCCGGCGCCCGCCGAGGCACAGGGAGACGGCGGCCAGGCCTCGGACGCCAACCGTGGCGGCGGCGGTGATGCCGCGCACAAGCGTCCGACCCGTGATTCGCTCCAGGGCGAGCGTGCCCCCGGCTCCGCCGGTGGACGCCGCCGTGTCGTCATCGACTCGCAGGCCTCCCGCCGCGCGGCCGGTACCGGCGGCCCCCCGCAGTCCAACCAGCCGCCGCGCCGCCAGCGCCGCGGCCGTCGGCGTCGTGGCGTGTATGACGAAGAGGCCGAATCGCGTCCGTCGCGGACCGCGCTCGCTGAGCCGGACACGGTCCGGATCAATTCCGGCTCGACCGTCAAGGACGTCGCCGAATACCTGAACGTCGGTGTCCCGGAGATCATGAAGCAGCTGATGGCGCTCGGCGAGATGAAGACGCTGACGCAGACGCTGTCCGACGAGGCCATCGTCGAGCTCGCCGAGAAGCTGGGCAAAGAGGTGGAGATCGTCCATACCGAGGACGAGACCGTCACCGAGCCGCGGTTCGACGATGCCGAGGAGGATCTCGTCGAGCGCGCGCCGGTGGTGACGATCATGGGTCACGTCGATCACGGCAAGACGAGTCTGCTCGACGCCGTCCGCGAGACCGAGGTCGCCCAGGGCGAGGCCGGTGGCATCACGCAGCACATCGGCGCCTACCAGGTCCATCACGGCGACAGGACCGTCACCTTCCTCGACACCCCGGGCCACGAGGCGTTCACGGCGATGCGCGCCCGCGGCGCCAGCGTCACCGATATCGCGGTGATCGTCGTCGCCGCCGATGACGGTGTGAAGCCGCAGACGCAGGAGGCCGTCGACCACGCCAAGGAGGCCGACGTCCCGATCATCGTCGCCGTCAACAAGATCGACAAAGAGGGCGCGGATCCCGTCCGCGTGCGCACCGAGATGACGAATCTCGGACTCCAGCCCGTCGAGTGGGGTGGAGAGACCGACTTCGTCGACGTCTCGGCGAAGACGAAGGAAGGCCTCGATGATCTGCTCGACACGATCGTCGCGATGGCCGAACTCCAGGAGCTCCGCGCGAATCCGGACACCGCCGCATCCGGCTCGGTGATCGAGTCAAAGCTCGATCCGGGCCGCGGTCCCGTCGTTTCCATCCTCGTCAGTCGCGGCACGCTGGAGGTCGGGGACGCGCTTGTCGCCGGCGCCCACTGGGGCCGCGTCCGTGCGATGAACGACTTCCTCGGCAACCGCGTCGCCCAGGCGCTGCCCGGCGAGCCCGTCGAGGTGCTTGGCTTTGACGGGGTGCCTGAGGCAGGCGAGCGCGTCCGTGTCGTCGAGCACGACCGGCGGGCCCGCCAGCTGGCCGGCGAACGCGCCAACCGACTGAAGACCGAGTCGCTGGCTCGGCGTAGCGGCAAGCGGGTATCGCTCGAGGACATCTTCAAGAGCGGTATCCAGGAGCTCAACCTGGTCCTCAAGTCCGACGTCGCCGGCTCGCTCGAGGCGATCGAGGACGAGATCGCCAAGCTCCCGCAGGACGAGGTGTCCGTCAACGTCATCCGCCGAGCCGTCGGCGCCGTGACCGAGTCCGACGTGATGCTCGCCGCCGCCTCCGACGCGGTCATCCTGGCGTTCAACGTCCGCCCAGTGGGCGACGCGCGCGCGGTCGCCGAGCGTGAGGGCGTCGAGATCCGCCATTACGCGGTCATCTACCGCGCGATCGAGGAGCTCCGGAGCGCCATGCAGGGCATGCTCGCGCCGGAGGAGGTCGAGGAGGCTGTCGGCAGCGCCGAGGTGCGGCAGATCTTCCGCGCCTCCCGGGTCGGCACGATCGCCGGCTCGCACGTCACCGACGGCAAGCTCAACCGCGGCGCGAAGGTGCGCCTTGTCCGGGACGGCACCGTCGTCTACGACGGCGAGATCGCGAGCCTGAAGCGGTTCAACGAGGACGTCCGGGAAGTGGCGTCGGGGTTTGACTGCGGCGTCGTGCTGCGGGACTACGCGGACATCAAAGAAGGCGACGTGCTCGAGACCTACGCAACGCGGCAGGTCGAGCGCGAGCTCGCCTAACGGCCCCCCGCAGGTCGCGGTGCACTGATGTCGGGCAGCGCGTTTGTCGCCGTGCTCGTCATTGACCTGCACTTTCCAGACGCCGGAAGCCTCAAGGCCAAGCGCAAAGAGCTGAGCTCGATCAAGGCGCAGCTCCGTGGCCGGCTCGGCGTCGCCGTCACCGAGACCGACCACCAGGATCTGTGGCAGCGCGCGACGCTCACCGGCGCGCTCACCGGCGGCGATCTCACGACGCTGTCGTCCGCGGTGGACAATGTCGAGCGCTGGCTTCTTGCACGATGTCCAGACGGCGCCACGATCGAGCGGATCATCCACTCCGTCGAGGACCTCAGGCAATGACGCTACCGTCGGATGTCATGATCAAGCCGTCCCGCGTTTCGGCCGTCTTTAGCTGCGGAGGGATAGGATGAGTAGCGGCCGAATGCGGCGCGTCGACGAAGCCGTGCGCGCCGTCCTCACCGATGTCATCGCGTCGGACCTCAAGGACCCGCGCGTCGGATTCGTCACAGTGACCGGAGTCAAGACCAGCCCAGACCTGCGCCACGCTCGCGTCTATGTGAGCGTTCTCGGCGACGAACCCGAGCGCGAGGCGAGCCTCGAGGGCCTGCGCTCGGCCCACGGCTACCTCCAGCGGCGGGTCGCGTCCGAGCTGACGCTCAAGCACACCCCGGCGCTCACGTTCGTCTACGACCCCTCGGTCGATCGCGGGATGCGGATCACCGAGATCCTCAGCGAGGCCGAGGCGGCGGGGGAGACCGATGGCTGAGAACGGCTCCCGATCTGAGCGCGAGCAGACGCTCGCCGCCCTCCGTCAGGACGAGAAGTTCGTCGTCGTCACGCACGAGAACCCGGACGGTGACGCGCTCGGCAGCCTGATCGCGATGCAGGAGGTCCTGCAGACGCTCGGCAAGGACGCGCTCATGTTCATCGACGCGTACGAGTTTCCGCTCCCGCAGGAGTACCGCTTCCTCCCGCTCCAGGGTCACGTGTCCTCACCGCCGGAGGACCTCGACGAGCGCACGCTCGTGTTCCTGGATTGCGGCAACGTCGAGCGCAACCCTGCCGCGGAGGCGCTCCAGCGTCCGGACGCCCACGTCCTCAACATCGATCACCACCACGACAACACGCGGTTCGGCACGGTCAATCTCGTCGACCCGCACTCGTCCTGCACCGCCGAGATCGTCTGGGACCTCATGCACGGGCTCGGCGTCCCGCCGTCGCAGACGACCGCCGAGGCGCTGTACGTCGGGCTCATGACCGACACCGGTCGATTCATGTACGAGAACACCGGCCCGCGGGCCCACGTGATGGCCGCCGAGTTGATCGAAGCCGGTGTCGACGTGCACGAGATGTACCGCCGGGTCTACGAGGGCGTGCCGTTCGGCAAGCTCGCGTTGCTGGCGCGGGGGCTCGGGAATGTCCAGCGCTTCGACGGCGGTCAGCTGACGCTTACGGCGCTGAGCGCCGAGGACTTCGCGCAGTCGGGCGCCGAGGAGAGTTACTCCGAGGGCGTCATCGATCATCTCCGCGCCGTTGAGGGCACGCTCGTCGCCGCGCTCGTGCGCGAGCGGCTGTGCCCCAACGGAGCGACGACCACGCGCAAGGTCTCGCTGCGCTCGAGTGACGGTCGCGTCGACGTCTCCGCGATCGCCCGCGAGGTCGGCGGCGGCGGACACCGGCAGGCCGCCGGGTTCACGACCGAGATGGGCTCCGAGGAGATCGTCGCGTTCCTGCGCGGAGCCGTTGCGGAACAGCTCGCCGCCGCGTGAGCGACACCGCGTGAGCGACACCGCGTGAGCGACGGGGTCATCCTCTTCGACAAGCCCGCCGGGATCACGTCGCACGATGTGGTCGCGCGCGTGCGGCGTGCGCTTCCACGCAAGACGAAGGTCGGGCACGCCGGGACCCTTGACCCGTTTGCCACCGGGCTGCTGCTCGTGCTCGTCGGACGCGCCACCCGGGTCCAGCGCTACCTGATGGCGCTCCCGAAGCGCTATGAGGCGACCGCCCGGTTCGGCGCCGTGTCGAGCACCGGGGATCCGGAGGGCGAGATCACGGTGACCGGGACGGTCCCGGACGGCGACCTCGTGCTCCCGACCGGCTCCATCCGCCAGCGTCCCCATCGCTACTCGGCGGTCAAGGTCGAGGGCCGGCGCGCCTACGCGCTCGCCCGCGCCGGCGTCGAGGTGGAGCTGGCCGAACGCGACGTCGAGCTGTACCGGTTCGACGAGCTCGGGCGAGACGGCGACCGGCGGCGATTCGCGATCGAGTGCTCGTCCGGGACATACGTCCGCACGCTGATCGAGGAGCTCGGCGACGCCTACTGCGAGTCGCTCCGGCGGACCGGAATCGGGTCGTTTGACGTTACCGACGCCGACCCGGAGACGATCGTGCCGTTGTCGGAGGCGCTCGCGTTCCTGCCGGAGATGCGGCTCGCCGACGCGGATGCGGCGAGCGCGGCCTCTCACGGTCGTGCGGTCGCGGGCCACGCACCCGCCGGCGCCACGGTGCGGCTGACGGATGACGCGGGACTGATCGCCCTCGCCGAGCCCAACGCCGCCGGTGACGAGCTCAAGCCGGTCGTCGGCTTCCGCGGCTGACCTCTAGATGGAATCAACCATCTAGTCTTGCCTCCGCATGAAGACGACCAGCGTATGGGAGGTGCAGCCGCGGCCCCGACGGGTCGCGGTCGGCGAATTCGACGGTGTCCATCTCGGGCACCGTGAGGTCATCCGCGGCAGCGACACGGTGTTGACGTTCGAGCCCCACCCGCTCCAGATCATCCG
Source organism: uncultured Solirubrobacterales bacterium (assembly GCA_963779695.1). Taxonomy (GTDB): domain Bacteria; phylum Actinomycetota; class Thermoleophilia; order Solirubrobacterales; family Solirubrobacteraceae; genus Palsa-465. The sequence goes on along the minus strand of CAVZZH010000027.1, from coordinate 84,625 downwards.
CCCGGAGGCGGCCCCGAAGCTGTTGACGAGCTTCGACGCGCGCGCCGAGCTGATCGCGTCACTGGGGGTCGAGGAGCTCGTCGTGATCCCGTTCGACGACCACTTCGCGCACCAATCGCCGCAGGAATTCATCGACCACATCCTCGTCGAGCGCATTCAGGCCACGCACGTGTCGGTGGGGGAGAACTTCCGCTTTGGCCACCGCGCGGTCGGTGACACCGAGATGCTGGGCGACGACCCGCGATTCGACACCCGCGTGGTGTCGCTCGTCGAGGTCGACGGCGAGGTCGTCTCCTCAAGCCACATCCGCGCGCTCGTCACGGCCGGGGACGTGGAGGAGGCAACCCGGATGCTCGGGACGCCCTTCCAGATGCGCGGCGAGGTCGTCACCGGCGACCAGCGGGGACGGACGCTCGGCTTCCCGACCGCCAACGTCGTCCCGGACGAGGCGCTCATCTGCCCCGGCCACGGCGTCTACGCCGCCCACGCCGTCTACGCCGCCCACGCCGACGGAGCGCTCGCGGCGGTCAACGTCGGGGTCCGGCCGACGTTCGGGACCGGCCGCGGCGTGCTCGTGGAGGCGTACCTGCTCGACCGCGATGTCGACCTCTACGGGCAGGTGCTGCAGGTCGAGTTTCTCGCCCGCCTCCGGGGTGAGCGGCGGTTTGATTCCGCTGAGGCGCTCGTCGAGCAGATGCACGAGGACGTGCGTCAGACGCGTGAGCGGTTTGCCTGAATCGGGGCCAGAACCGGCGTCCGTCCAGAACCGGCGTCCGTCCGGCGCCAGAACCGGCGTCCGTCCGGCGCTCTGCTAGCCTCATCCGCCGCATGACTCTCACGCAGGAACGCAAGCAGGAGCTGATCGAGAAGTTTGGCGACAGCTCGACCGATACCGGCAAGGCCGAGGTCCAGATCGCGCTGCTCACCGAGCGGATCAACGATCTGACCCAACATCTGCGCACGCATGCCAAGGATCACCACTCACGTCGCGGGCTGCTGATGCTCGTCGGCCGTCGTCGCCGGTTTCTCAACTACCTGCAGCGGACGGACCTGGAGCGCTACCGAGCGCTCGTGCGTGAGCTCGGCCTGCGCAAGTGAGCACCGAGCCCGGCGCGTCCGTTATCGCTCCCGGGACCCGCGTCCCTAACTTCACGTTGCGCGGCGAAGACGGCGAGCCGTTCACCGAGAACAACCTGCTCGGCCAGACAAGCGTGCTCGTGTTCTACCCGTTCGCGTTCAGCCCGGTGTGCACCGATCAGCTGGGCCTCTACGAAGAGGTCCTGGACGAGTTCCGCGAGCGCGGGGCGACCCTGTACGGGGTCTCGTGCGATTCGGTGTATTCGCAGCGGGCGTTCCGGGAGAAGCTCGGCATCACGATCGCGCAGCTCTCGGACTTCGAGCCCAAGGGGGCGACGTGCCGCGCCTTCGGCGTGCTCCATCCCGGCGGGTTTCCGCAGCGAGCGCTCGTGATCGTCGGGCCGGACGGGGTCGTGCAGTGGAGCTACTGCGCCGCATCCCCGGGCGAGCTCCCCGGCGCCAACCTCATCTTCGACGGGCTCGCCGCCGCGGGTGCGTGACCTCGGCTCGGCGCCGATTCCCGGCCTCGACGCCGACGACCACGTCCGTGGTCCGCAGGACGCGTCGCTCGTCATCGAGTACGCCGACTTCGAGTGTCCGTTCTGCGCCGCGCTGAGCATCCGGCTCGCCGAGCGGCGGCTCTTGCGAGTGTTCCGTCACTTCCCCGTGCGGACGAGTCACCCGCGGGCATGGCCGGCGGCGTGTGCGGCCGAGGCGGCGGGGCTCCAGGGCCGGTTCTGGGAGATGCACGACCTCCTGTTCGCCGATCAGGGGCGGCTTGAGGATCCCCACCTGTGGGAGCGCGCGCAGGCGCTCGGCCTCGACCTCGAGCGGTTCGACGGTGACCGTCGCAGCGACGCCGTCACCGCCCGCGTGAAGCGCGATTTCCACTCCGGGGTACGCGGCGGCGTCGTCACGACCCCGACGGTATTCACGGCGGAGGCGATGTACACCGGCAAGCAGGCCGTCTCAGCGGCTGAGGAGACCCTGGGGTAGCGCCGTCTGGGTGAACCCCGGAAGGCGGAGGGCAAAGACGGATCCATTGGCGGTGTTCGCCGCGGTGCAGCGGCCGCCGTGCCCTTTGGCGATCGCATCGACGATCGCGAGTCCGAGTCCGACACCTCCGCTGGAGCGCGTGCGCGCCGGATCGGCCCTGGCGAAGCGATCGAAGATCCGGCTCAGTGCCTGGTCAGGAATCCCGCTGCCCTCGTCGGTCACCTCGATCACGACGATGCCACCGTCGGCACCGCGCGCGCTCAGCTCGATCGCGTCGGCCTCGTTGGTGTACTTGACGGCATTCTCGAGCAGCGCGTCGAGGGCGGCCCGCAGACGCTCCGGATCGACAGTCAGCCGCCCGGCGGCGAGTGGTCCGAGGCGCCACGTCCGTTTGGCGACCTCTGACCAGCGCATGAACACGTCCTCCAGGAACAGGTCGAGCTCGATCTCGGTGAGCTGGACGAACTGTGGCTGGTCGGCCGTGGCGAGCAGGAGCAGCCGCTCGAGGATCCGGTCGATGCGGCCGAGTTCGTCGAGCGCGATGTCAAGCTCACCCGAGCTCTGGCGCTCGGCCCGGAGCAACTCGAGATGCCCCCGGGCGATCGTCACCGGCGTCTTGAGTTCGTGCGAGGCGTCATGGATGAAACGCTCCTGACGCTCGAGCAGGGAGCGTCGCTCCTCCGCGCGCTGCTCCGCAATGTCGAGCGCCGCCACGCGACGGCGGGCGTGCCAGACCATGGCGAGGAACATCGCCGCCATCAGCGGCACCTCAAACAGCTCTCCCCAGAGCTGCTCTCCGTCGAACGCATCGAGCGCGATCGAGACCCCGGTCATCGTCATCACGCCGGCCAGCACGACCAGCGTTGGTCCCGTCCGCCAGACCCGGAATCCGTACAGGAGTGTGAGGCTGATCCAGACAAAGTGAAACGGGATCGTCTCCCAGTTCGGCCAGGCGATCATCGCTGCGTAGTTCGCGGCGGCGAAGCCCAGCCACCACAACTCCACGTTGTAACGGCGCGCGAGGCGCCGCCATTCACGCGGCGGCGCGATACCCCACATTGCGCACGGTCTCAATCGGCGCCTGCGGTCCGAGCCGGCGGCGGAGGCGCCGGACACAGACGTCGACGACGTTCGAGCGCGGGTCGAAGTCGTAGCCCCAGACCTCGGAGAGCAGTCGCTCGCGGCTGACTACCTCCCCGACGTTCACCGTCAGGAAATGGAGCACCCGGAACTCGCGGTCGGATAGGTCCGCGACGATTTCGCCGACCTGGGCCTGACGGCACGTGACGTCGAGTTTCAGGTGGCCGATCCTGATGCCGGACCTGTGTGTCCTCGTGCATCCGTCGGAGCTGGACGCGAGCGCGCGCCAGCAGTTCGTCGAGCGAGAACGGCTTTGCCACGTAGTCGACGGCGCCGAGGTCGAAGCCGAGCAGCTTGGTCGAGAGATCGGCGCGGGCGGAGAGGATGATCACCGGCAGATCCGGACGCTGTTCATGGAGTTCCGCGGAGCGCGTCAAGTCCATCGCGGCCGGGCAGCAGCAGATCGAGGATCACCAGCGAATACGAACCGCCGAGTGCCAACTGAGTCCAGCTCGCCGTCGGTGGCGACATCGACACCCTATCCTTCGGCCTCGAACGCGCGCGCGACGAAGGCCGCGAATCCGCGTCTCATCCTCGACGATCAAGATCCGCATCTTCCCCTCCCGCACGTCCAGCTTCGGACGCCTGAGCTCCTCCGTTGATGACGCCCAGATGACGGCCGCATGACAACGCCGTCATCTCTTCCTAAGAAAACTGTAAGCGAGCGTATAACAGCCGACCGGGTGAGGGCAGAAAATTCATACTCCCGGCGTCTCGTCGGCGTTCTGGTCGCGGTAGTGGTCGTCTGCGTGCTGATCGGGCTCTACGTCGGGGTCTACCTGACGCATGCCCCCGGGACCGCCTCGGCCGCCGCACCGCAGACGCCGACCGGGGTGCATCTGTATCTCGGCACAGTCGCAGCATCCGAAACGACGGACGCGCATCCGTCGTGGGTCTCGTACTACGTCACCGACTCCAGCGATCAGCACTGGCGTCACGCCACGACGTTCGTCGTCCCCGCGAACACGCTGGTCCACGTCACCGTGTACCAGTTCGACGGTCAGTCCGGGCTGCGCAACCCGTTCATCTCCCAGGCCCGCGGCACTGTCGGCAGCAACTTCACGCTGGACGGCAAGCCGACCCAGACGATCGACCCGGATGCCGCGTCGCACGTGTTCGCGGTTCCCCAGATCGGGCTCTCGGTCCCTCTGGAGGGCATCGCCGATGACGCCAAGAACCCGTGCGACAACGCGCCGTGCTCGCTGAGCCAGGATCACCACACGATCGAGTTCACGTTCCGCACGCCGCGCCGCGGCCTGTACCGCTGGCAGTGCTTCGTTCCCTGTGCCGCCGGCTTCATCAACGGCTGGGGCGGCCCGATGCAGACGATCGGGTACATGGACGGCTACCTCAAGGTCGTATGAGCGAACCGAACCACTGGCGGCGTGTCACGCTCATCTGGCTCGCGAGCAGCGTCGTGCTCACGCCGATCGTCGTGTTCCTGGTCGCACCCGGGCTCCCGCCGGGCGACGGCTCCGTCCAGGCGGGCGGACAGGTCACCGACAACACGGTGCTCCTTGGGATCTCGACGCCGGTCGCGCTCGCCGTCCTCGTGTTCTTCGTCTACGCGCTCGTCGCGTTCCGTGAGCGCCAGCCAGATACAGCGCTCGAGGGGCCCCCGGTGCGGGGCGACGCACGGATCCAGCTCTCGTGGGTGCTCGTCACCGGCACGATCGTGCTGTTCCTCGCCGGCTACGGGACCGTGCGCATGCTCGCTGACGGTGCCGGCGGCGGGCAGGGGCCGAACCCGATCGCCAAGCCCGATCCGCCCGCGAACGCGAAGCCGCTCCAGGTCCAGGTGATCGGTCAGCAGTGGCAGTGGACCTACCGGTTCCCGGGCTATGGCGGCGTCGAAACCGCTCACCTCGAACTCCCCGCCGATCGCACGATCGAATTCCACGTGACCTCGATCGACGCCATCCACTCGTTCTGGGCCTACCAGCTCGGGGTCAAGGCGGACGCGAATCCAGGGATCGACAACATCGCCTATGCCCAGACCAAGCATCCGATGAACATCGACATCCACTGCGCCGAGCTGTGCGGCGTCTTCCACGGCTACATGACCGATCACGCCCAGGTCGTCTCGGCGAGCGCGTTCGCGAGCTGGATCGCGCAGGAGCAGAAGTACTTCACGCCGGTCGCCAAGTCGCTGCCCCCGTACGCGAAGGCGTACTTCCCAGACCCACAGAGGAGAGGCGGATGAGCGCGGTTGCCCTCCCCGTACAGCGGCCACCGTTGTGGCGGCGGCTGCTCGGTTTCAACCTGTTGACCGGGATCGTGCTGTCCGTGGTCGGCTGGTTCGTCGGTCATCTCATCGGCAGCGCGATCCATGCGCCGAGTCTCGACTTCTTCGATGACACCGGCCAGAACGACATCTCGATCCTGCTCGGCTACCTGTTCGGGGTCGTCGGGTTCCTGGTCGGGCTCGGGTTCGCGAACTACCCGGTGCGGAGGATGCTCGGGCACCCGCCGACGCTCGCCGAGCACGAGGACGAGGGGATTGGCGTCGCGCGGTACTTCCGGCTGTGCACCGACCACAAGGTCGTCGGTATCCAGTATCTCGTCGGGATCGGCGTGTTCTTCTTCGTCGGCGGTCTCAACGCGATGCTCATCCGCACCGAGCTGCTGCAACCGAACACGCACGTATTCGGCGCCAACCAGTACCTGACGCTCGTCGGCATGCACGGGGCGCTGATGATGGGAATCATCACCTCGTCGATCCTCGGACCCTTTGCCAACTACTTCGTCCCGCTGATGATCGGCTCCCGGCGGATGGCGTTCCCGCGGATCGAATCGTTCACGTTCTGGCTGGTGATGGCCGCCGGGGTCGTGCTCGTGACGACGATCTTCTTCGGTGGGTTCCAACCGGCTGGACGGGATACCAGCCGCTCGGAGGCCAGGGGACGGCCGGGTATGACGCGTACATCGGCTTCTTTGCGCTCGTCGGGTTGTCGATGACGCTGCTCGGCTTCAACCTGCTGGCCACCATCATCACGATGCGGGGCCCGGGAATGACCTGGTCGCGGCTCCCGATCTTCGTGTGGGGCGTGATCGGCACCGCGCTGCTGATGATGCTCGCGGCGCCGATGTTGATCGCAACGCTCCTGATGGGGGCGTTCGATCGGACGCTCCAGACCGGGTTCTTCAACGCCGGCACCGGCGGAAGCGCCTACCTGTACGAGAACCTGTTCTGGGTGTTCGGGCACCCGGAGGTGTACATCGTGGCGATCCCGGGATTCGGGATCGTGCTCGAGCTGCTGCCCGTGTTCACGCGCAAGCCGCTCTGGGGCTACCGCATCGCGGTCGCCGGGATGCTCGGGGTCGCGCTGCTGTCGTTCTTCGTCTGGCAGCACCACCTGTTCGTGAGCGGGATCAACGCTGACCTGCGGCCGTTCTACATGTTCTCCACCGAGCTCATCTCGCTGCCCACCGGCTTCATCTTCCTCGCCGCCATGGGGACGATCTGGCGCGGCCGAATACGGTTTACCGTGCCGATGCTGTTCTGCCTCGGGTGGGTCTTCAACTTCCTGATCGGCGGCATCTCCGGTGTGTTCCTGTCCGACGTCCCGAGCGATGTGACGACACACGGGAGCTTCTTCTCGATGGCGCACTTCCACTACACGATCATGGGAGGTCTCGTCTTCACGTTCTTCGCCGCGATCTACTACTGGGGTCCGAAGATGTTCGGGCTGCGGTTCAACGAGCGGCTCGCGAAGATCCATTTCTGGTCGCTGTTCATCGCCTTCAATGCGACGTTCGCGCCGCTGTTCGCGCTCGGTCTGCTCGGGATGCCGCGACGCGTCGTCACCTACCCGACGCATCTGCAGGCGCTCAACATCTGGGTGTCCGTGTCGGCGTTCGTCATCGGCCTGTCGATGCTCGTGTTCCTCGTCAACGTCGTCTAGTCGCTCATCCTGCGCCGCCGCGCGGCCGACGTGAACCCGTGGCAGTCGAAGTCGATCGAGTGGCAGCTGCCGACCCCGGTGCCCGTCCATGACTTTGAACAGCTTCCGGTGTTCGACGCCGACCCGTATCCGTACGGCGTCGAGCCGGCCGGCGTGCCCGCCTTGAGACCCGCGCCGGCGGGTGGAGCGCACGTAACCATGGAAGCGTCCGCACCCAAGGGCCCGTATCTCGAACCCGAACCACGGGAATGGCAGCTTCGCGCGATGTCCGTCGGCGCCCGGCTGCTCTGCGGCGTCGCCGCGTTCTTCTTCGCGGCGTTCGTGTTCGCATACTTCTACCTGCGCTCACTCGACGTCCACGGCTCGTGGAAGATCGGGCCGGTCCATCCGTCCATCGGGCTCGGCGTCGCGATCGTGCTGGCGCTCGTCCTCAGCGGCGTGGCGCATCCGGCTGGCCGTCGCGCGGCCGGCGCTCGACCTCCGCGCCGCGATCGGGGCGCTCGCGCTCGCGCTGCTCGCGATCGTGCTGCAGGTGATCGAGTGGACGACACTCGGCTTCGGGGCCGCGAGTGGCGCCTACGCGAGCGTGTTCATCGGCTGGACCGTGATGTACGTCGTGCTCGCGCTTGCGTGCGCTCTACTGGATCGAGACGCAGGTGGCGACGATCTGGCGGGCGCAGCGCGAGGGGCCGGGCATGGGGGGACCCGCCGGTGTGTCCACCAACCTCGAGGCGTGTGCGTTCTTCTGGATGTTCTACGTCGCGATCGGGGTGCTGGCGTTCGTGATCCTCTACGTGGTGTGAGATGGGCCTCGGCTCCTGGTCAGTCCAGCCGGCGCTGATCTACGTCGCGCTCGCGGCCGTTCTCTACGTCGTCGGCTCACGGCGGGGGAGGGGGCGAGGCGGAACGAAGGACAAACCCCGGAGGAGCGCCTGCGCGCTTGTGCGTTCGCCGCCGGGCTGGCCGTGATCGTGCTCGCGCTCGACTCCCCGCTCGACGGCGCGGCCGACACGCTGTTCTGGGCGCACATGCTCCAGCACATCCTGCTGCTCACCGTCGCGCCGCCGCTGATCCTGCTCGGCCGTCCGTGGCCGCGGATGTGGCGCGCCCTGCCGCTCGAGACACGGACGCGCGTCGGACGCGGATCTCGCTCGCTCCCGGCTTGCTGCGCCGGTGCGCGCGGCTCGCCCGGCCGTGGCCGGCCTGGCTGCTGTTCAACGGCGCCCTCGTCGTCTGGCACATTCCCGGCGCTGTACGACGCGACGCTCCGCTCCGGGTGGGTCCACCAGCTCGAGCACGCGATCTTCTTCTTCACCGGGCTGCTGTTCTGGGCCCGGATCGTCGACCCCGGACCGCTGCGGCCGAAGCTGAGCTGGACCGGGACGGATCGCGTACGCGATCGGCGCGATGGTCGTCGGATGGGGGCTCGCGGTCGCGCTCGTGCTCGCGCCGCACCCGCTGTACCCGGCCTACGCGTCGCTCCCGCACCGGCCCGGCGGCATCTCGGCGATGACCGATCAGCAGCTCGCCGGCGGCATGATGTGGGTGCCCGGATCGATCGCCTACACCGTCGCCATCCTGTTCGCCTTCTACCGCTGGCTCGAACCGGAACGCCGCCCGGGCCGGCCCGAGCCGGCGCTCACCCTCTAGGAAGGAGGTCTCGATCGATGCTCCCGCTCGTCCTCGCAGACAACTTCCTCGCCGGCTCGATCCTCTCCTGGCTGCTGCCGGTCGGGCTGCTGATCGCGATCGCCATCTGGTACGCGGTCGGGATCCGCCGATTCGCCGGATCGCGGACGCCGGACGAGATCCCGCCGGAGGTCGTGCCGCCCGGCGTCGGACGCACCCGCCCGCCGGCGAGACGCGCGCCCGGGAGCACCCCGCGGTGATCGACGCCCACGTGACCGCGCGCCGGCGCGGCGGTCGGCGTCGCGCACGCGTGGCCGCGATCGTCGTCGCGGCGGGCGCGGTCGGGATCGGGCTCGGGGCGCTCGTGCACGGCTCGCTTGCGCCGGGTACCGCGCGGCATGGCTCCGGAGCGACGCTCGGCCTCCGCGGTCAGGCGACCTGGGCCGCCCGGAGCGCAGCCGGCGCCCGCGATCGCCTCGTTGCGCGATCAGAGCGGGCACCGGTTCGCGCTCACCGCGCTTCACGGCCGCACGGTGGCGATGACGTTCCTGGACTCCCGCTGCCACCAGGCGTGTCCGCTCGAGGGTCGGGCGCTCGCGGCCTCGGTCCGAGCGCTGCCGGCGGCGGAGCGCCCAGCGCTCGTCGATCGTCAGCGTCAACCCGCGTGACACCCCGGCATCGGAGCGCGCGGCGGTCCGCCACTGGGGTCTCGCCCGCCGGCGTGCCTGGTACTGGCTCGCCGGCGAGCACGCGCAGCTCGCGCGCGTGTGGCGCGCGTATCACGTCTTCGTCGCCGCCGGGACGGGGCGACATCGTGCACACCGAAGCCGTGTACCTGATCGACCGCGCGGGGAGACGAACGCTCCGGATACCTGTTCCCGTTCCTCCCGGCGTCGTCTGCGTCATGACCTCGGGCTCATCGCCGGTCAGGCGGCGCGGACGTGTCTGACATCGCGCCCGCGCTGCTGCCGGCGGCAGCCGTCGCGCCGGCGCCGGGCGACGTCGCCGATGCCGCGCGCGCTGGCGTGACTACGTGACGCTGACCAAGCCACGGATCATGTCCCTGCTCGTGCTCACCTCGGTGTGCGCGATGATCGCCGCCGCTCACGGGGATCCCTCGCCGATCCGGCTGCTCGCACTCGTGCTCGGCGGCGGACTCGCCTGCGGCGGCGCGAGCGCGCTCAACCACGTCCTCGATCGCGACATCGATCGGCTGATGGGACCGCGCACGGCGACTCGGCCGGTCGCGGCGGGTCGGATCGCGCCGGCCCGCGCGGTCGCGTTCGGTCTCGGCCTGCTCGCCCTCGCGGTCGATCGTCCTGACGGCGTTCGACAACGTGCTCGCGGCGACGCTGTCGCTCGCCGGCGCCGCGCTCTACGTCCTCGTGTACACGGTGTGGCTCAAGCGGCGTACCGCTCAGAACATCGTGATCGGCGGAGCCGCGGGCGCGATCCCGCCGCTCGCCGGTTGGGCGGCCGCCAACGGGCAGCGTCGGCGTCGGCGCCGTCTGGCTGTTCGCGATCGTCCTGCTGTGGACGCCGCCGCACTTCTGGGCGCTCGCGGTGCTGCTGGAACGGCGCTACGCCGCCGCGGACGTCCCGATGCTGCCGGTCGTGCGCGGCGTCGACGCCACGGCGCGGCAGATCCTCGCGTACTCGATCGGGCTCACGCTGCTGACGCTCGCTCCCGGCGGTCCTCGGCACGTTCGGCGTCGTCTATCTCGTGGCGGCGGTCGTTCTCGGCCTCACGTCTGTGTGCGCTCGCGGTCCGGCTGTGGCGCCGGCCATCACCGGCGGCCGCGAGCGCCCTCTTCCACTTCTCGCTGCTTTACCTGGCGCTGCTGTTCGTCAGCGCCGCGATCGGAGCCGGCGTGCGGTAGCAAGCGCAGCGGGCGCACGAGACCGTGCCGATCGGCGCGGCCCGCGTCCGGCGGTGAGTGCCGGCCGGAACCGGCGTGCGACTGACCATCCGGCGGCGACCGCCGAGACGGCGAAGAAGGACATCATGAGGTTCAGCACGATGACTAGAGTGACGTTGACATGCCTAGAGGTACCCCCGGCGCCTGTCGGACGAACAATCGATCGCGTGTCAGACCTTTGTAAGAAGCCGTTTACAGTGCTTTGAGCTCGGCGCCATGAGGGTGCGTTGCGGGTGGGATGTCGATCGCGCCGCCTCCGAACCGCGCCTTCGCCAACGACCGCTCACGCGCTCCGGCCGGCGGGCTCGCAAACGACCGCTACGCCGCCCGACCTGCAGGTTCCGGATCGGCCAGGCTCGGCGAACGGGCCCTGGATATCGTCGAGCGTCGGCGGGCGACCCCGGAGGGCGGCGCGTCCTCGACGGGCCGCAGCGCCGCCCGGACGAGGTCGAGGTGGCGTTCGACGATCCGGGGCTCGGTCTGAGACGAGCGCCGTCGCTGCCTCGCACACCCCCTTGAGCATGAACAGCAGATCCATCGCGCCGACGTCAGGCCGGACGGCGCCGACGGCCTGGGCGCGCGCCAGGAGCCCCTCGAGCGCCTCGACGATCTCGGTGTGCCCGGCGCGGATCTCCTCGTTGGCGAGCCACGTGTCGGCGATCGCCTCGAACAGTCCGCGGTTGACCTGCTGGGTTCCCGCCATGTACTCGAGGAAGACGAACAGCGCCTCGGAGGGGTCGTCGGCGCCCTGGAGCTCGTGGCCTCGGGCGGCGGCCTCGTGCATCCGCTCGACGACGATCGCCGCGATCAGATCCTCCTTGGTGGGAAAGTTGCGGAACAGCGTCCCGCGGCCGATGCCGGCGCGCTCGGCGATCTCGCCGACGCCGACATCGAGGCCGCGGGTCCGGAACAGTTCCTCGGCCGCGTCGAGCAGCCGCCGCCGATTGCGCTCCGCGTCGGACCGACGCCGTCTCTCCTCTCCTGACATCTCGACCATATTCTGGACTAAATCGCGGCGGGCACCGCGGCCGGGTCGAGTTCGAGCGCATCGACGTCCCGCCGGCGCACGACGATCGCGAGGATGATCGCGCCGGCACCGAGCATCACCGCCGCCGCCGCGAAGGCGACGTGGTATCCGGACACGAGCGCTGCCTGGTGGCCGGCAAAGCCGGCGTGACCGGAATTCAGCAGGCTCGCCGTCTGGCTCGCGGCGAGCGTCGAGAGGATCGCCAGCCCGAACGACCCTCCGACCTGTTGGGCGGTGTTGAACAGGCCCGAGGCGAGACCCGAATCGTCAGCGGACACGCCACCCATTCCGAGGAGGGTGATCGGCACGAACGTCAGACCCATGCCGATGCTCATCGGCATCAGGCCGGGCAGCAGGTCGGCCAGGTAGCTGCCGTGCACGGGCAGCTGGGTGAGGACAACCATGCCGAGCGCCGCGAGCGAGATCCCGACGAGGGCGACGTTGCGCACGCCGATCCGCTTGATCAGCTGCTGCGCGATGCCGGCGCCGATCACGATGCCGAGCGTGATCGGGAGGAACGCGAGCCCGGCCTTCAGCGGGCTGTAGCCGAGGATCTCCTGCACGTACAGCGACGCGAAGAAGAACATCCCGAACATGCCCGAGGCGACGAGCAGCAGCACGCCGTCGGCCGCCGACAGCGTCCGGACGCGGAAGATGCTCAGCCGCACGAGCGGGGCGGGGCTGCGCCGCTCGATCTGCGTGAACACGGCGATCAGTGCCAGGCCAGCGGCGAGCAGCCCGATCGTCCGCCCCGAGCCCCAGCCGAAGGACTGGGCCTTGACGATCGCGAACACGAGCACGACGAGGCCGGAGGTGACGGTCACGGCACCGGCGAGGTCAAACGTGCGGTGGGTCGATTCGACCTTGGACTCGGGGATGAAGCGCAGCGTCAGCGCCAGCGTCGCGATCCCGACCGGGACGTTGACGATGAAGATCCACGGCCACGAGGCGAGCTGGGTGAGCACGCCGCCGAGGAGCAGGCCGACCGCGCCGCCGCCGGCGGCGATCGCGCTCCAGACGCCGAGCGCCTTGGTGCGCTCATCCTGCCGGGTGAATGTCGTCGTGATGATCGAGAGCGCCGCGGGGGAGACGAGGGCGCCCCCGAGCCCCTGGAGCGCCCGGCCGGCGATCAGCATTCCGGACGTCTGCGCGAGGCCGTTGAGCAGCGAGGCGGCGCTGAACACGATCACCCCGGCCGCGAACAACCGCTTACGACCGAGCAGGTCGGCCGCGCGGCCGCCGAGCAACAGGAAGCCGCCGAAGATGAGCGTGTACGCGTTGACGACCCACTGGAGGCTCGAGGCGGAGAAGTTCAGCCCGTGCTGAATGGAGGGCAGAGCGACGTTCACCACGGTCGCATCGAGCACGACCATGAACTGGGCGAGGCAGGCGATCACGAGGATCAGCCACCGATTTGTGCTTCCGCCGGCTGGGGCGGTCAATTTCGTCCGGGGCGGGGACTCTGCGGTTGCGGACATGCGCGCTCCTTCGTAAACTGGAACTCAGCGGTCCGGTTAACCGTACCATAAGCGGACCGACCGGTCCACTTAGCGCGCGAACATCACGCAGGTGGGGTGCACTGGACGGATGGGCATGCCGGCCGGCGGCCGCTTGAGTATCTGCCGCCAGTGCCGATGGTTGAGGCCATGCTCGAGATCGCCGATCGACGCTGGCCGCGTGTCCTGGAGCGAATCTGCCGCGAACGGCTGTTCGAGGCGGCGTTTCAGCCGATCCTCGACACCGCGCGCGGGGTCGTATGCGGATACGAGGGGCTGGCGCGGCTCGCCGACGGCGTGGTGCCGGTCGGCCCTCAGCAACTGTTCGCCGCTGCGGCGTTGCACGGCTACGCGGGCCGGATCGAGGCGGCGGCGGGGGAGGCGATCCTCGCGCACCGGACAAAGCTGCCACCGAACTGCTTTCTCTCGATCAACTTCAGCCCCGACGCGCTCCTGGATCCATCGGTCGAGGCGTTGTTCGGCGAACTCGACGACCTCTCCGGCATCGTGCTCGAGATCACCGAGCAGACCCCGGTCGAGGACTATCTGACCCTGACCGCCGGGCTCGACCGCCTCCGCCTGTGCGGCGCGATGATCGCGGTCGACGACACCGGCGCCGGCTACGCCAGCCTGAGTCACATCCTTCGCCTGCGCCCGCATTTCGTGAAGGTCGACCGTGAGCTCGTCACCGGGCTCGATCGCGATCCCCACCGAGCGGCGGCGGTCGCCGCGATCGGCGCCATGGCCGGAGAGCTCGATGCCTGGCTGGTGGCGGAGGGGATCGAGCGAGAGGGCGAGCTCGAACGGCTCGTCGAGCTCGAGGTCCCGCTCATCCAGGGCTACCTCGTCGGCCGGCCGGAGGCCGAGATGCGGCCGGCGCCGCGGACGATCCTTCAGACGCTCCGGGCGCAGCGCGGGCCGAGCGGCCGCCGGGCGGTGGGAACGCTCACCCGTCCGGCGCTGACGACGCGGCGGGCGCCGGACATCGTCGCCGAGACGATGGTGCTGCTCGACGAGCACGGACGGCCGCTGTTCGTGTTCGTCCCGGCTGGCGGACGGCGCGTCTCCCAGCACCCGGCGATGTGCGTTCAGTCCGGGGAGGAGATCCCCAGCGTCGCCCTCCGGGCCACCGCGCGCCGCTCCGAGGACCGCTACGCCCCGGTGTGCGTCTGCGATGACCTCGGCCGCCTCAGCGGCCTGGTCTCGATCGAGCGGCTGCTCGAATCGCTCGCTCGCGACGCAACTGGCTGACGTGCGGGGCGATCGGCCGGTCCTTCCGGCGATCCGGTGATCCCCGGGACGCCCTCCGGCCCGCTACCATCGAAACCGTTCGGTCTAAGAGAAAAGAAACGAAGCACTCCGCCGACCGAAGGGCGGAGCAGAAGGGAATTACATATGTCTGACGCCGTTTCGCGCGTGTCCGTCGAGGTCGCCGGCAAGGAGATCTCGTTCGAGACCGGCAAGCTGGCGAAGCAAGCCTCTGGCGCTGTCGTCGTTCGCGCAGGTGACACGATGGTGCTCTGTACAGCCACGGCGGGGAATCTCCGCGACGTGGACTTCCTCCCGCTCACCGTTGACGTGGAGGAGCGCATGTACGCCGCCGGGAAGATCCCCGGCTCATTCTTTAAGCGCGAGGGACGCGCGGGGGAGAAGGCGACGCTCGTCGCCCGGCTGATTGATCGGCCGATCCGCCCGCTGTTCCCCAAGGGCTGGCGGTACGAGACCCAGCTCGTGGCGTTGCCGGTCTCGGTCGACCACGTCAACCCGTACGACATCCTCGCGATGAACGGGGCGTCGGCCGCGCTGATGCTCTCCCACATCCCGTTCCCGACCCCGGTCGGTGCGGTGCGCATCGGCAAGGTCGAGGGCAACTTCGTGGTCAACCCCGAAGAGGAAGACCTCGCCGAGAACACCGAGCTTGACCTGATCGTCGCCGGGACGGACGAGGCGATCCTGATGGTCGAAGCCGGTGCCGCCGAGATCCCGGAGGCCGAGATCCTCGATGCGCTCGACATCGCGCACTCGGAGATCAAGAAGATCTGCCAGGCGCAGCGCGACCTCGCCGCCCAGGCGGGCAAGGAGAAGATCGAGGTCGACATTCCGCAGGTGCACGAGGACCTGTACGAGGAGATCAAGCGCTCGCACGGCGCCGCCCTCGATGCCGCCACGCAGGTCGAGGACAAGCTTGACCGCCAGACGGCCACGAAGGCCGTCGAGGAAGCGGTGCTCGAGCAGTACTCCGGTGACCCCGAGGCCGAGACCTTTGCGGAGTACCGCACCAACGCCCAGCGGGCGTTCGACAAGCTGGAGAAGGCGATCATCCGCGAGCGGATCGCGGTGCAGAAGCGCCGCCCGGATGGCCGCAACTCCGAGGAGATCCGCCCGATCTCGATCGAGGTCGGCCTCTCACCCCGGGCCCACGGTTCGGCGCTGTTCACCCGCGGCCAGACGCAGGCGCTGAGCGTCGTTGCGCTCGGCACGACGCGTGAGGAGATGCGTCTGGACACGCTCGGACTCGAGACGGCGAAGCGGTACTTCCATCACTACAACTTCCCGCCGTTCAGCGTCGGGGAGGCCGGGTTCATGCGCGGACCCAAGCGCCGCGACATCGGTCACGGTGCGCTCGCCGAGCGGGCGCTCGTCCCGATGATCCCGAGCCAGGAGGAGTTCCCGTACACGATTCGCGTCGTGTCGGACATCCTCGAGTCCAACGGCTCGAGCTCGATGGCGAGCGTATGCGGCTCGACCCTGTCGCTGATGGACGCCGGCGTGCCGATCAAGGCGCCGGTCGCCGGTATCGCGATGGGCCTGATCAAGGAGGGTGACGACTACATCATCCTCACCGACATCGCCGGCGTCGAGGACCACCTCGGCGACATGGACTTCAAGGTCGCCGGCACGCAGGACGGGATCACCGCTCTGCAGATGGACATCAAGATCACGGGCGTCACGTTCGACATCCTGCGGGATGCGCTCGCGCAGGCGAAGATCGCTCGCGAGTTCATCCTCGGCGAGATGGCGAAGGTCATCGAGCATCCCCGGACTGAGCTCTCCAAGCACGCTCCGCGGATCTCGACGATTCAGATCGATCCCGAGAAGATCGGCCTGCTCATCGGCAAGGGTGGCGAGACGATTCGCTCCCTCCAGGAGGAGTTCGAGTCCCAGATCGACGTCAACGACGAGGGTCAGGTGCTTGTCTACGCCGCCGACGGCGAGCGGGGCGACGCCCTGGTCGACCGCATCCGGTCGATGACCAAGGAGGTCGAGGTCGGCGACGAGTTCACCGGCAAGGTCGTCAAGACGACGACGTTCGGTGCGTTCATCGAGCTCTCCAAGGGCACCGACGGCCTGCTCCACATCTCGAACGTGGCTCCGGGTCGCCGGATCGCGACGGTCGAGGAGGTCCTCAACAAGGGCGACGAGCTGAACGTCCGCGTCGTCGAGGTCGACCGCGAGCGGGGCCGGATCGGCCTGCGGCTCGCCGACGACCCGGAGGTCGCCGGCAAGAGCGTCGAGGAGCTCGCCTCCGTCGGCAGTGGCGACGGAGGTCCGCGACGTGAGCGTGGCGGGCGTGATGGCCGCGACCGCGACCGCGGCCCCCGCCGCGACCGTGACCGCCCTGACCGCGGCCCGCGTGACGGCGATCGCGCCCCGCGTGACGGCGACCGGGGCCGGGTCCGGGATCGTGATCCCGACCGCCCGCGGGCGTAGCGCCGCGTGGAGCAAAAGCACCGCCTGACGACGCTCGAGTCGGGCGTTAGGGTCGTGACGGAGGCAATGCCCTCCGTCCGATCCGTGTCGCTCGGATTCTGGATTGGCACCGGCTCGCGCTTTGAGCGTGAGTCGGAGGCCGGCCTCTCGCACCTGCTCGAGCACCTCCTGTTCAAGGGCTCGGAGAAGTACGAGTCGCTCGAGATCGATCAGATCTTCGACGGCATGGGCGCCGAGCTGAACGCCGGCACGGGCAAGGAGACGACCTCGGTGTACGCGCGGGTGATCGACCAGCACGTGCCGGAAGCGATCGACGTGATGGCGGACATGGTGTTCCGCCCAGCGCTGCGCGACATCGAGTCCGAGCGGGCGGTGATCCTCGAGGAGATCGCGATGTATGAAGACGATCCCCAGGAGAAGGTGTTCGATGTGCTCGGCGAAGCGGTGTTCGGCTCGCACCCGCTCGGCCGCGCGATCATCGGCCGCGCGCCGGTGATCGCGGAGACGCCGGTCCCGGAGATCGCGGGGTTCCACCACGCCCGCTACGTGCCGTCGAACATCGTCATCTCGGCTGCCGGCGCGGTCGATCACGACGCGTTCGTCGAGCTCGTGCGTTCACGCGTGCCGCGCGACGGGGCGGGCAGTGTCAACGGAAAGCCCGACCCCGCGCCGACGAACCAGCCCCGTCAGCGGCGGTTCGAGCGCAAGGACACCGAGCAGTACCACGTGTGTCTCGGCGGCACGGCGCTGTCGCGCCACGATGACCGCCGGTACGCGCTGCGCGTCCTCGACACGATCTTCGGCGGAACCTCGTCCTCGCGGCTGTTTCAGGAGGTGCGTGAGCGCCGCGGCCTCGCCTACGCCGTGTACTCGTTCACAAGCGCCTACCAGGACACCGGCCAGATCGGCCTGTACGTCGGCACGCGGACCGAGAACCTGGACCAGGCGCTCAGCGTGATCGGTACCGAGCTGCAGCGGCTGCGCGAGTCGCCCGCCACCGAGGATGAGCTCGCCCGGGCAAAGGAGAACTTGAAGGGACGCGTCGTGCTCGCGCTCGAATCGACCGGGGCGCGGATGAACCGGCTCGGGTCGGAGATCCTCGCCGGCGTGCCGTTGCTGTCGCTCGACGAGGTCGTCGGGCGGATCGAAGCCGTGTCGCTCGCCGACCTCGAGGCGCTCGTCGACGAGTTGTGGACCCCGGAGCGCCTCTCCATCGCCGGCATCGGGCCGGACGAGGCGCAGTTCGAGCAGGCGGTCGAGGCGCTCGAGGCGCCGCATTCGCACGAGGTCCTCGGTTGATCCGCGTCGCGGTGGCCGGGGCGGCCGGGCGGATGGGCGAGACGGTGTGCCGCGCCGTCGAGGGCGCGGAGGACATGGAGCTGACCGGGCGGGCGGACCCGCTGCTCGGGACGAGCGTCGCCGACGTCCTCGGCGACGCGGATGTGCTCGTTGATTTCACGATCCCCTCGACCGTCGTCGACCACGCGCGCCAGGCGACGGCCGCCGGCGTCCACGTCGTGATCGGCACGACGAGCTTCGACATCGCCGAGCTCCGCGACTGCACCGGCGCCAACATCTTCATCGCTCCCAACTTCGCGATCGGTGCTGTGCTGATGATGCAGTTTGCGGCGCAGGCCGCGCGGCACATGGCGAAGGCCGAAATCATCGAGCTCCACCACGACCGCAAGGTCGACAAACCGAGCGGGACCGCGGCACGGACCGCGACCCTGATGGGAGGTGACGTCCCGATCCACTCGGTCCGCCTCCCCGGGCTCGTCGCCCATCAGGAGGTCATCCTCGGCGACGCTGGTCAGACGCTGACGATCCGCCACGACTCCATCGACCGCGAGTCGTTCATGCCGGGCGTGCTCCTCGCGGTCCGCCGGGTCGGCGACCTCAGCGAGTCGCCCGTCGTCGGCCTCGAGCACCTGCTCGACGGCTGACGCCTCGCAGCGGCCGCTCGCTACGACCGGCGGTCCACCGCGTTGCGGCGCACTGCGGCACCGACCGCGGCCTGCACCGCCTCGACGTACCACTCCGCCACCTGATCGCGGCGGACCTCCGGGCGGTCCAGCCACCAGTTGGCGAGCGACTCACCCGCGCCGACGATCATGTGCGCGAGCGCTTCGATGTCGGGGTCCGGGAGCGTCGCGCTCCCGCCGATCATCCGTTGCACCGCGTCGGTGATCTCCATCCGCAACGACGCCACCTGCTCGGCGAGGGGCGGGCTCGAGGCCAGCTCGCGGAACAGCACCGTCCACCCGTCGCGGTGCTCTTCGACGAACGCCAGGAATTCCCGGGTCCGCGCCCGCAGACGCTCGACCGGCGGGTCCGTGGCGTCCGCCGAGGCCTGCAGCCGCGTGAGCAGCTCGCCGCCGGTCCGCTCGATGTAGGCGGCGTACAGACCCTCCTTGGATTCGAAGTACGCGTACAGCATCGGCTTGGAGACGCCGGCGCGCGAAGCGATCTCGTCCATCGAGCCGTTGTGGAACCCGCCGACGGCGAACACCTGGCCGGCGACGTCGAGGATCAGCTGCTCCCGAACCGCTCGGGGCACCCCACGCGTCCCGGTTTTGCGCGGTGCTCTTGCCGGATGTGCCGACACAGTTTTAGAAGCTACCCATTTGGATATTACTTATGAGTAGATGCCTGAGAAAGGTGCACCTCCGGCGGTCCATCCGATCCAGAAGCGTGTCCTGCGGGTGCTCGGGGCGCTGTCCTCGCCGTTGCTCATAGACGACTACCTGGAGCTGATCAACCCGCTGTGGTCGACCCGTGAGCTCCGTGGCCGGATCGAGGAGATCAACCACGAAACCGCCGACGCGGCCACCGTCCTGATCAAGCCGGGCTACCGGTGGCCCGGACACAAACCGGGTCAGTACCTGCGGATCGGGCTCGATATCGAGGGCGTGCGGCACTGGCGCGCGTACTCGCTCACCTCGGACCCCTGGCGCGCGGACGGGCTGATCAGCATCACCGTCAAGAACGTCGACGAGGGGAAGGTGTCCCCGTATCTCGTGCGTCGCGGGCGCCCGGGCGCGATCGTCTCGCTCGGCGGCGTCGAGGGCGATTTCATCCTGCCGGAGCAGCGCCCGGGCAAGCTCCTGTTCATCAGCGCCGGCAGCGGCATCACGCCGATCATGAGCATGCTCCGCCATCTCGATCACTCGGGCGAGATGCGCGACGTGGTCACGCTGCACTCGGCGCGCCACACCGATGACGTCATCTTCGGCGACGAGCTGCGCGGGCTCGCCGAGCGTCACAACGGCTTCCGGCTGCACGAGCAGCTCACCCGTGACCACGGGCGGATGGGGCCCGCTGACCTGGACCGGCTGTGCGAGGACTGGACCGAGCGAGACACGTACCTCTCCGGTCCGTCAGACATGCTGGACGCGTTCACCGAGCACTGGGAGCGGCACGGCGACTGCGACAAGCTCCACATGGAGCGCTTCCAACCGAAGCTTGGGCTCGGGGACGGTGCCGAAGGGGAGGGCGGCGCAATCGCGTTCCTACGGTCCGACTGTGAGACGGAATCCGACGGCAAGATGCCGATTCTCGTGGCCGGCGAGGAGGCGGGGCTCGACCTGCCCTACGGCTGCCGCGAGGGCATCTGCCACACGTGCGTTGGGGAACTTCGCTCGGGACGCGTGCGTGACCTCCGGAACGGGGAGGTATACGGCCAGGAAGGTGAAGTGATCCGGACGTGTATCAGCGCGCCCGAGGGCCCGATCGAGATCGATCTCTAGTCAGACAGACCCAGAGGGAGGCACACATGGCAACCGCAACCGAGAACGGGAACCGCACGAACGGGCACGTCGCGATCGACGCGAGTGAGAACCCGCTGCACCGGCTGACCCCGGAGCAGATCGAGGCGATCGGCCGTGAGTTCGACGAGCTCCACGAGCAGGTGAAGGCCGACCTCGGCGAACGGGACGCCAAATACATCCGCTCGATGATTGCGCTCCAGCGCCGGCTCGCGCTCATCGGCCGCGCCGAGCTGATCGCCTCCCGCTGGCGAATGCCGTGGGTGCTTGGCGCGAGCACCCTCGGGCTCGCGAAGATCCTGGAGAACATGGAGATCGGCCACAACGTCCTCCATGGCCAGTGGGACTGGATGAATGACCCGGTGATCAACTCACGGGCGTGGGACTGGGACACCGCCTCGACCGCCGAGGCGTGGCGTCACTCCCACAACTACATCCACCACACCTACACGAACATCCTCGGCAAGGACAAGGACCTCGGCTACGAGATCATGCGGATCGACCCGGCGCAGTCCTGGCACCCCGTCTACCTCCTCCAGCCGATCTACAACATCCTGCTCGCGTGGCTGTTCGAGTGGGGGGTCGCGTTCCACGACATGGACCTTGAGGCGATTCGCGCCGGCGAGAAGTCGATGGATCAGGTCCGCAAGGACCTGAGGGGCATCGCCGGCAAGGCGCGCGCCCAGATCCTCAAGGACTACATCGCCTGGCCACTGATCAGCGGTCTCGTGATGACCGGGATCGAGGCCGCCGTGTTCGGCCTGCGTGAGGAGACCGAGAAGCGGAGCAAGAACCCCAAGGTCCAGGGTCGCCGCGTGGCCCGCAAGCTCCAGCGCAAGCAGGCGAGAACCGGACGGAACATCGTCCGCCAGCTGGTCGAGCGCAAGTCGTTCCGGGAACCGTTCAAGCGCACCGTGCAGGCGAACGTCGTCGCCAACCTGATCCGCAACGTGTGGGCGTACGCGATCATCTTCTGCGGCCACTTCCCCGACCAGACGTACACCTTCACCGAGGAGGAGACGGCAGAGGAGACGCGCGGCGGCTGGTACGTGCGCCAGCTCACGGGCGCGGCGAACATCGACGGCGGTCCGCTGTTCCACGTGATCAGCGGAAACCTCGGCTACCAGGTCGAGCACCACCTGTACCCGGACATGCCGAGCACGCGCTACGGGGAGATCGCACCGAAGGTGCGCGAGATCTGCGAGCGCTACGAACTTCCGTACAACACCGGGCCGTTCCACCAGCAGCTCGGGATGGTGCAGCGCTCGATCCTGCGCCTCGCGTTCCCCGGCGGCAAGCCGCGGCCGAAGCCGGGTCCGTACCACGGTCCGCGGGTGCGGGGCGCGGGCGAGAAGGACACGCCGTCCGTCGGCGCGAGCAGCGCCTCAGGCGGCGAGTGACGAATCGCTGGCGCCGCGCCGCGGATGGCGCGACGCGAGCCACGCGGCGTGCCCCGCGCCGAGCTCCCCGACCGGCTCGCCCTCGCCCGTGATCTCGCGGAGCAGGCTGCCCCAGGGGGCCCGCGCGCGGATGCTCGCCGCGGTCTGGAACAGAAGCCCGTCCATACGCCGCAGCAGCAGCGCCTCGCGGGGGAGCGTCATCCTGCGCAGCTGCGCGACGTGGCCGGCGGTGCCGTCCTCCTCGCGCAACATCTCCGCGGAGCGCCACACGTCCTCCGGACCGAGTCGCAGCGGCATGTCGTCCTCGAGCCACCACGACGCGGTTCGCATGTACTCGAGCAGCAACTCGCCGTTCCAGTCGGCGGGCTCACCGGGGAGGTAGCCGAGCGCGTGCAGGCCCGCGAGCACGTCGTCGGCGACTCCGTCGCGCACCGCACGGGACACGGCGCCTTCACGGCGCACGTAGCCACGGGGAAGCGGGCGCAGCATGCCGAAGTCGAAGAACGCCACGTGACCGTCTTCGCACAGCAGGTAATTCCCGGGATGGGGATCGCCGAGCGCAAGGCCGAGCTCGAGCGCCGTGCCGTAGTAGAAGCGATAGACGATCTCGGCGTAGCGGTCACGGATCTCGTCGGGCTCGCGGCCGACATCGTCGAAGCCGAGCCCGTCGATCCAGTCGGTGACGAGCACCCGCCTGTGGCTGAGCGCCGTGTCAACCGCCGGGACGAGAATGAACGGATGGCCCCGCCAGAACCGGGCGACCTGTCGGTGATTGGCCGCCTCGAGCTCGTAGTCGCATTCCTCGATGATCCGCTCGCGCAGCTCGGCGAGGACGTCTTTGACGTCGAGTCCCGGCATGAGCTGCCGCAACACCGGCGAGAGCAGCGTCAGGTTGCGCATATCGGCTTCGATCGAGTCGGCGATGCCGGGGTACTGGACCTTGATGGCGACCTCGCGGCCGTCGTGGGTCACGCCTCGGTACACCTGCCCGATGCTGGCGGCGGCAGCCGGCTCGGGATCGATCCGCTCGAGCACGCGGTCGGGATCCTCGCCCCACTCAGTCGCCAGGACCTTGCGCATCTGCGTCCACTCGACGGGGCGCACGCTGTCACGCAGCGAGGCGAGACGTTCCTGGACGTAGGCCGACTGGTCCTCGTCGAGACCGGGGATCTCGATCGTCGAGAGCACCTGGCCGGCCTTCATCGCGGCGCCACGCAGGACAGAGAGTTGGTCGACGAGCGCATCGACGGTGGCGACGATCCGGTCGCCGCGGCGCCGGCGCCGGTCATCGTCGCTCCCGTGTGCGTCCAGACGGTCGCCGACCCATCGGGCGGCGCCACCCATGGCCACGCGGCCGAGTCTGGCGGTTCTCGCGGCCCGCGCACTGCTGGGGACGCGGTCATCTCGGGGCGGCATTGTCTTAACGAAGTGTAGAGGGATACGTGTAAATCTGGTTCAGGTTTGTCCCGGCGAGATCGAGGTCGATGACGATCTCGACCGCGCCGTGCCCGGTGCCGCGCACCTCCCGGCGCCCGAGCGTCGAGCGAGGCGTCTGCGCCGCGGTTGTCCGGGAGCATCGTCGCCGTGAAGCGGCGGATGCCGGCGGCGATCGCCCGCTCGCGCAGGGCGCGAGCCGCCGCGGATTCCGAATACCGCTGGTATCGCGAGTCTGCGCCGAGGCGGCCGAGTCGAACGCGACCGCGGCACGATCGGCGGACTCCATCGGGCGTACGACGATCATCGGCCAACCGTGGTCAGCAACAGGATCCGGGCCGCCTGGCGCCCGGTCTCGAATACGTATGGGATGTCGATCGGGAACGACGCGTAGTCGCCGGGCGTCAGCTCGGTCACCCGCTCAACCGGTCCGCCGAGCACGCGACCGTGAGCGACGTACACGTGGGCGCGCGTGCCGCTGGCCTCCGGCGCACCCTCATGGGTCACCCCGGCGTCGAAGGACACCTCGCTCAGCGCGAGCGCGCCTGCCGGGACGAACGCGGCGAGCGCGCGCCGGCGGATTGGACCGGGGGCCGGATCGGCGGGCGCCGCGCCCGCGCGGACGACCGTGACGTCGTCGAGACCGGACTCCTCCAGCAGTTCGGTGAGTGAGACGCTGAGCGCGTGCGCGAGGGCGGCGAGCGTTTCCACCGTCGGATTCGAGCGGCCGTTCTCGACGCCGGACAGCGTCGCCTTGCTCATCTGCGTCGCCCGGGCGAGCTCCGACAGCGAGAGGTGGCGCGCGATGCGCAGCCGCCGCAGGTTCGCGGCCAGGATCTGCTGAACGTCGGATCCGTGATTGGCTACCATAGAAAACGAAGCGTTCAGTTTAGCGAACGGAGGCCGACGCGATGACCGACGTGACGTTCTATTTCGATGTGGGATCGCCGTATGCGTATCTGGCATCCGAGCGGCTCACAGCACTCATCCCGGAACCGGTCACGTGGCAGCCGGTCCTGCTCGGGGGCCTGTTCAAGCTGACCGGCCGCAGCTCCTGGGCGCTCGGCGACTACCAGCGGCGGCAGGCCGGCATGGCCGAGATCGAGCGACGGGCACGCGGTTACGGGCTGCCGCCGATCCACTGGCCCGACCCCTGGCCGACCGACTACCTCGCGGCGATGCGGGCGACCACCTACGCGTTCACCGCCGGCGGGGTCGGGGTCGCGGGCGGGGCCGAGGCGGGGTCCGAGTTCGCCCACGAGGCGTTCCGCGCCGCGTTCCAGCGCGGGCATGAGCTGAGCATCGTCGCCCACGTGCTCGCGGTCGCCACGCGCGCCGGGCTCGACGCCGGCGCGGTGCAGCGTGCGATCGCCGATCCGGAGATCAAGACAACGCTCCGGGCGGCGACCGACGCAGCATTTGAGCGCGGCGTGTTCGGCGTACCGACCCTCGCCGTCGGCGATGAGCTGTTCTGGGGCGACGACCGGCTCGAGGACGCCGCCGCGTACCTCGGCACGCGCGCTCGCAACGTCACACAGCGCTAACGGAAAAGGGGTGATCTCGACCGGTCGCGGGGGTATGTTGTGAGCGCTCACAGTCCAACCTCTGAGGAGGTGTGCCGATGCCCTGGAAGAAGCGCGTGCTCGTGCTCGCAAACGTCACTGCGACCTCGCAGGAGCTGCTGGAGGTGATGCGTTCCCGGGCTCAGAGCGAACCGGTGGAGTACACGCTGATCGTGCCCGCGACGCATTCGGAGGGTGGCCGCGCTGCGGCGCGCGCCCAGCTCGGCGATGCGCTGACGCAGCTGCAGGACGCCGGCCTCGAGGTCGCCGGTGAGGTGCGGGACGCCGACCCGTTGATCGCCGTGACCGAGGCCTGGGATCCGAAGCGCTACGACGAGATCGTCATCTCGACACTGCCGATGAAGTTTTCGAAGTGGATGCACGCCGGGCTCCCCGAGCGCGTGTCCAAGCTCACCGGGGCGCTCGTCACACACGTCGTCTCCGAGCCTCCGCGGCCGGTCGCGACTGCGGCGCCGGCCCCCGCGCGCGAGGACCGCGGCGTCATGCTGGGCGCGCTGTCGGTGCTGCGATGGGGCGCGCGGGAATGATCTGAGTGCGTGGTGCGTGGGGCGAGGGCCGATCGGCTCGCACCCTGCGATAATCACGACCCATGACCGCGAACCTTGGCGCGATCCTGACCGCGATGGTCACCCCGTTCGGCGCTGACGGGCGCGTCGACGAGGAGGCGGCGGTGCGCCTCATGCATCACCTCGTCGAGCACGGCTCCGACGGCCTCGTCATCTGCGGCACGACCGGAGAGGCGGCGACGCTCGACGACGAGGAGCACCTCGGCGTGATCGAACTTGCCGTGGGCGAGATGAAGGGCCGGTGCACGATCGTCGCCGGGGTCGGATCGAACGACACCCGCCACGCTGTGCAGCTGACCGAGCGGGCGACCGCCCTCGGTCCCGACGCGCTGCTGTCGGTCAACCCGTACTACAACCGGCCGAGCCGGCGCGGGATCATCCGGCACTATGAGGAGGTCGTGCGGGCGACGGACCTGCCGATCGTCCTCTACAACATCCCGCAGCGGACGGCGTCGGACCTGCCCAACGATCTGCTCGCCGAACTCGCCCAGCTCGACCACATCGCGGCGGTCAAGCAGGCGAACCCGGACAACCTCGCCAAGGTCGACGGCCTCGAGATCTACGCGGGCAACGACGACATGCTCGTCGACGTGCTCGACCTCGGCGAGGCGGGCGGCGTGCTCACGGGAAGCCACCTGTTCGGCGCGGAGATGCACCGGATGGTCGATGAGCCGGAGAATCGCCGCGCGATCGACGCCGGGCTCCACGACGTCTACCGCGACTTTGCGATCGCGCCGGCCGCGTGCAGCATCAAGGCGGCGCTCAACCTCATCGGTATGAACGTGGGCGGGGTGCGGTTGCCGTACGTCGAGCTCGACGAGACCGAGACGGAGACGATCCGCTCGATGCTGGAGCGTCACGGACTGCTCCACGCTGTGCGAGCGTGAGCAAGGGGTTACGGGTCCTGCCGCTCGGCGGGCTCGGGGAAATCGGAAAGAACATGACGGTCGTCGAATACGACGGCCGGATCGTCGTCGTCGACACCGGGTTGCGGTTCCCGACCGCCGACATGCTCGGCATCGATCTCGTCCTCCCGGACTTCACCTACCTGCGTGAGCGGGCCGACGACATTGAGGCCATCGTGATCACGCACGGGCACGAGGACCACGTCGGCGCGCTGCCGTGGGTCCTGCGCGAGCTCGGCGGGGCCGATGCCCCGGTCGTGTACGGCGGCCGGCTGACGGTGGCCATGGCCCGGTCCAAGCTTGACGAGCACAACCTCCGCGACTGCGACCTGGAGGACGTTCTGCCGGGTGACGAGCTCGATGCCGGACCGTTCACGATCGAGCTCATCCACATGACCCATTCGATCCCGGACGCGATGGCCGTGGCGGTCACGACCGAGCTCGGGACGGTGCTGGTGACCGGTGACTACAAGTTCGATCAGACGCCGGTCGATGGTCAGCCGGCGGACGTTTCACGGCTTGCCGAGCTCGGCCGCGACGGGCTGCTGCTCCTGTGCGGCGACTCGACGAATGCCGACCGCCCCGGCTTTTCCCCCTCCGAGCGCGGGGTCGGGCCACACCTCCAGGAGGTGTTCGCGCGGGCGCCGGGCCGGATCGTCGTCACCAGCTTCGCCTCGAACATCCATCGCGTCCAGCAGGTGATCGACGCGGCCGCCGCACTCGGTCGCAAGGTGTCACTCGTCGGGCGCTCGATGCGCAAGAACGTGAACATCGGTCGCTCGCTCGGCCACATCGAGGTCCCCGAGGGGATCCTGATCCAGCCCCAGGAAGTCGAGGACTGGCCGGACCACAAGGTCGTCGTCGTCTCGACCGGGTCGCAGGGCGAGCCGCTCTCAGCGCTGCGCCGGATGGCCCACAACGACCACCGGATGATCAAGCTCCACGAGGGCGACACGGTCGTGTTCTCGGCGACCCCGATCCCCGGCAACGAGCGCGCCGTCAACGAGACGATCGACCGGCTGTACCACATCGGTTGCAACGTGATCACCCCGCGCGACGCGCCGATCCACGCCTCCGGTCACGGGTACGTCGAGGAGCTGAAGCTGATGCTCAACCTCGTCAAGCCGCGCTATGTGCTCCCGATCCACGGCGATCACAAGCGGATTCATCTGCACGCCGAGCTCGCGGACGCGGTCGGGATCGAGCCCGAGCGCGTGTTCCGCGGCGAAAACGGGCTGCCGCTCGAGATCGACGAGAATGGCGCCCGCTGGGGCGATCCCGAACAGTCCGGGATGATCTTCGTCGACGGGATCGACATCGGCGACCCGAGCGACGTCGCGCTGCGCGACCGCCGGATGCTGTCGGCCGACGGCATCTTCATCGTCGTCGCGACCGTGTCCGAGCAGACCGGGATCTCGGTCGCGGATACCGAGGTCATCTTCCGGGGCGTGCCGTTCATCGAACAGGCCGACGGGCTCGTCGAGGAGATCCGCCACGAGGTCGAGCGCAGCCTCGAGCGCGCTGCCGCGGACGGCGTGCGGGAGATCGACCTGCTCCAGCAGGAGCTGCACGACGACCTCGCCGCGTTCGTCTACGACCGGCTGCGGCGCCGGCCGATGGTGCTGCCGGTCGTCGTCGAGGTCTGAGGCTCGACGGCCGGCCCTGGCTCCGGCGCGGCGGTTGCCTCAAGCGGGAGCTCGATCACGAACCGGGTGCCGGTGGCCGTCTGTGGCTCCTCGAGCGCGACCGTGCCGCCGTGGGAGTCGGCGACGGCACGGACGATCGCGAGTCCGAGGCCAGAACCGCGTCCGCCGTCGCCTCCGCCGCGGACGAACCGCTCAAAGATCCGCTCACCGAGCTCGGGCCGGATCCCGGGCCCGTCGTCCTCGACGACCATCGTCGCGTGGTCGTTCTCGACGGATGTGCGTGCGCTGACGTGCGTGCCGGGCGGCGTGTGGCGGAGCGCGTTCTCGAGCAGGTTGAGCGTCATCCGGTGCAGGTCGTCCCGCACCCCGGAGACGACCGCCGAGTCGGCCTCGATCGTCAGCTCGTGGTCGTCGGCGAGTCCTCCGAGCTCGCCCGCGGCCTCCATCAGCACGTCGCCGAGGTCGGTCGTGCGGTGCGGCTGATCGCGTTTGGCGTCGGCGCGGGCGAGGAGCAGCAGGTCGCCGACGAGGCGGCGCATCCGGCGGGTCGAGCGCAGCGCCGCCTGCGCCGTGTCGGCCTGCTCGCCCTCGAGCTCCTCGGCGAGCAGCTCGAGGTTCGCGAGCACGCTCGTCAGCGGCGTGCGCAGCTCGTGCGAGGCGTCGGCGACGAATTCCCGCTGGCGGTCAAGCATCGATTCCGTGTTCGCGCGCGCCGAGTCAAGGGCCCCGAGCATCCCCTCCAGCGTGCGGGCGAGCTCGGCGACCTCGTCGTCGGCCTCGGGATGGGGCACGCGGCGCCGCGGATCTCGGGTGCGCTCGATCTCGCGGGCAGCGTCGGTCAGCTCGACGATCGGGCGCACCGCCCGCTGCGCCGTTGCCAGCCCAGCCAGCAGCGCGAGCACAGTGCCGCCGAGCACGCCGAGCAACAGGAAGAAGCGCACGCGAGAGAGGGTGTGCTCGACGTCGGAGAGCGGCCGGGCGTAGACGAGCGTCAGGTCCCCTTCCGGCTTCGCCGCCATCGGCCGGACGGCGACGAGATAGCCGTGCTCGGTGTACTGACCGTCCGTCTTCTTCGGCGCGTCGATCAGCAGGTTGGTCGCCGGCGGCGTCTTCGCGCCCTTGATCCGCACCTGCTCTGCACAGGACGTCGCCCTGATCGAAGATCCGGATCTGGGCGTTCTCGGCGCTGACGAAGTCGCCGAGGCTGATCTTCGTGTGCTTGCAGTTGGGCTTCAGCCCGACGAACCCGACCTGGTGGTTGAGCTGCGCCTTCAACTGGTCGGCGGCGGCCGTGACCTCGTTGTTGAACTGGCCACGGACCTGCCGGGTCGTCAGCACGCCGACGATTGCCGCGAAGCCTGCGAGGATCACGAACGTCAGTGCCGCGGAGCCGCCGGCGAGGCGCCAGCGGATCGGAACCGTCCTATACGCGGAGAACGTAGCCCGCGCCGCGGATCGTATGTAGGAGCCGAGGCTCGCCACCCGATTCCAGCTTCCTCCGTAGGTTGGACACGAACACCTCGATCGTGTTCGTCATCGAGAACGGGTCATAGCCCCACACCTCGTCGAGCAGACGCTGGCGGGAGATGACGATGCGCTCATTGCGCATGAGGTACTCAAGCAACTCGAACTCACGCTGTGTCAGATCGACGGGCCGATCGCCGCGCAGGACCTCGTGGGTGTCCGGGTTGAGCGTGAGGTCACCCACCCGGATCGTCGCCTGGCCGCGGGGCGGCCGACGGCGGAGCAGGGCACGCAGCCGGGCGAGCAACTCCTGACGCTCGAACGGCTTGACCAAGTAGTCGTCAGCGCCGCTGTCGAGACCCTCGACGCGCGACTCCACCGCATCACGCGCCGTCAGCACGAGGATCGGCACGTCATCGGACTCACGCAGCGTCTTCGCGACGTCGATTCCGTCCATCCCCGGCAGGCCGAGGTCAAGGATCACGAGGTCGGGCAGGAACGCGTGGCTGAGGTCAAGCGCACTGATCCCATCGCCGGCGATCTTCACGTCGTAGCCCTCCATCCGCAGGCTCCGCTGGAGGACCTGCGCGATCGCGTCGTCGTCCTCGACGACGAGCACGCGGGGGGGACGTTCGAAGTCAACCGCCATGGTGTCCCGGATGGTACGGGCCTTTTCGGCGTCGACGCGGGATCTTTACGGAGCCTTCATCGCCGTCTTCGGCTGCTCTTAGGGGCGGTCCAGGAGGTCCTCGGCGCGATCGATGAGGAGCGGGAGGTAGGGCTGGGGGATGAGGCCGTCCGGGGTGCAGCTCCACCGGCCGTCGTTGCGCGCCCGTCACAGCGGCGATCGTCGCGCTTTGCCCGTCGATCAGCGCGCGCAGGCCGGTCAGCGGGAGCGACGCGACGGCGCTCAGCTCGGTGCGGTCGAACGGATAGGCATCGAGGGGGCGGTCGTCTCGGGCGAGGGCCACGAGGCAGAGCTCCCGGTCGGTGACCTGCGGCTCGTTCGGTGGTGTGAGCTCGATGGCGATGATCCCGAGTGGGACGAACGTCTGCGGGTCGATCGTGACTCCGAGCTCCTCCTCGATCTCGCGGTAGGCGTCCTCGTAGCGCTCGCCGGCGCTCAGATGCCCGCCGACGCTCGCGTCCCAGTACCCGGGCCACGTGTCCTTGCCGGGCGCGCGCTGCTGGATCAGGAGCGCGCGCTCGGATTGCCGGACGATCCAGATGTGGACCGAGCGATGCCAATCCCCGTCCCGGTGGACGTCCGCCCGGTCCTTGACGCCCCGGTGGACCCCGTCGCGCGTGTAGATGTCGAACCGCTCAGCCATCGCCGTGACGGTACCGGCCACCCCCGCAGCGATGTGAATGGAGATTCAGTTCAACCCCTCTGAACTGAATCTCCATTCACATCGCGCCGGGAGGATCCGCGCGCGCCGCGTCGAAGCGAGATCCTCGGACAACATGCCCGCCACCGCAAGCCGCCGTAAGAAGCCTGCCGCCAAGCGCGGCACCGCCGCCAAGCGCAAATCGCCGCCCAAGCGCGCCACCCGCTCGCCGTTCGCGAGCCGGCCGTCGCTGGGCGTGCTCACCCGCGGCCCCGAGCTCGAGCCACACCACGTCGACATCCTGGCGCTGGCGCTGATCGCGATCGGGATCTTCCTCGCCGGGGTCATGTACTTCCACTGGGCCGGCGGGACGCTCGGCACCGGTTTCACGCACGCCACCCAGTTCGTGTTCGGCGCGCTCGGATACGCGCTGCCGGCGAGTCTCGTGGCCGCCGGCGCGCTCGTGCTGATGCGCGAGCTGCGCCCGCCGGTGCGGCCGATGCGGACCGGGGTCATCTGCCTCGTCGCGGCGATCACGCTCGCGCTCGCCGCGGGCACGGCCGGGCTCGGTCCCGGTCCCGTGCCGAAGGCCGAGTTCTGGCGGGCCGCCTCGTTCGAGACGCGCGGCGGGATCATCGGCCAGGCCGAGTTCTGGGCCGTCTCGCACCTGTTCTCAAGCGTCGGCGCCCACATCCTCGCCGTGTTCCTGTTCATCGCCGGGCTGATCCTCGTGAGCGGGGCGACGCTCGCGTCGTTCATCCGTATCACCGGCACCCACGTCATGGACACGAGCCGGGCGCTCAAGCGCAGCGGGGCCAGTAAGCCCGCCCGGGCGACGTCACGCGGAACCGCGATCCGCCCTGCCACGGCGGCCGCCCGCGCCGCGCAGGAGGACGATGAGGCGCCGGAGGACCTCGAGTACGAGCCCGAGCCGCTGCTTCCGCCCGAGCCGGACACGGCCGAGCTGATCGTCCGCGCGACCCACGTCGAGGCCCCGCCGATCGAGGGCGAAGCGGACGACCAGCAGATCGCCGAGCCGGACGAGACGCCGGACGACAAAGCGACGGATGAGCCGGACGGGGCCAGCGAGCCGGACGCCGGCGCGGCGCCGACGCGCATCCCCGTCGATCCGGACGACCTCACTCCGCAGGGGCGCTACCGCGCCTCCGTGACCGATGACCCGGACTTCGTCTGGAACGTCCCGCCCCCGCGCTTCCTCACTCGCTCGACCGGCGAGGCGGCCAAGCCGGACACCGCCGGTCAGGAGCAGGTCGCGCGGACGCTCACCGAGACGCTCGGGCACTTCGGGATCGAGGCGAAGGTGATCGGCCGCGTCACCGGTCCGCACATCACGCGCTACGAGCTCCGGCTCGCGCCGGGCATCAAGGTCGGAAAGGTCGCCCAGCTGAAGGACGACCTCGCATACGCGCTCGCCGCCACCGATATCCGGATCCTCGCGCCGATCCCGGGCAAGCAGGCCGTCGGCGTCGAGGTGCCGAACGCCCGGCGGCGGATCGTCCACCTGGGGGATGTCTTCCAGGATCCGCCCGCCGACTGGTCGCCGCTCACGGTGTGGCTCGGCAAGGACATCGCGGGCCGAGCGATCGGCGCCGACCTGGCGAAGATGCCGCACCTGCTCGTCGCGGGCACGACCGGCGCCGGGAAGTCGGCGTGCGTCAACGCGATGCTCTCGAGCATCCTGCTCCGCGCCGATCCGCACGAGGTCCGGCTCGTGCTCGTTGATCCCAAGCAGGTCGAGCTCAACCATTACGAGGGCATCCCGCACCTGCTCACGCCGGTGATCACGAGCCCGCGGATGGCAGCCAACGCGCTCCAGAACCTCGTCAAGGAGATGGAACAGCGCTACGGCACGATGTCGCTCGCCCGCACCCGCAGCCTGCCGGAGCTCAACCGCGCGCGGGAGAAGCGCGGCGAGCCGCCGCTGCCGTACATCATGTGCGTGATCGATGAGCTCGCCGACCTGATGATGGTCGCGCCGGCCGACGTCGAGGACTCCATCATCCGCCTGGCGCAGAAGGCCCGTGCGGTCGGTATCCACCTTGTGCTCGCGACCCAGTCCCCGCGCGTGGACGTGATCACCGGCATGATCAAGGCGAACGTCCCGTCGCGGATCGCGTTCTCGGTCTCGTCGCAGACCGACTCCCGCGTGATCCTCGACCAGAACGGCGCCGAGTCGCTGCTCGGCCAGGGCGACATGCTGTTCTCGCCCGTCGGCTCGAGCAAGCTCCAGCGGATCCAGGGTGCCTACATCGACGAGGCTCAGATCCTGCAACTGACCGACGCCTGGCGGCGGCAGGGAGAGCCCGAGTTCCAAGAAGAACTGCTTGAGGAGGTCGAGTCCGATGACGCCGCGAACGGGTCCTCCGATGACCCCGAGTTCCATCCTGACGAGGACCCGCTCCTGGAGGAAGCGATCTCGCTGGTGGCGCAGATGGGGACTGCATCGACGTCAATGCTTCAGCGTCGCCTGCGTCTCGGCTACACCCGCGCCGGCCGCCTGATCGACATGCTCGAGCGCCGGAGCATCATCTCCGGCTACGAAGGATCGAAGCCGCGCCAGGTGCTCATCACCGAGGCCGACGTGCCGCGGATCCTCATGCACCTCGCCGAGGCCGACGGCGGCGCCGGCGCGCCGGGCGGCGGCGGCGCTGGCGGCACCCCGGCGGGGCCAGGCGCGGCGGGGCCAGGCGCGGCGTCAGTTGACGACGCTGAACCTCAGGGTTGACGGCCTCGAGGACGGGCCGCCCGGCAGCGCGCCGGTGACCCCGAGCAGGTAGTTGCCGGTCGCGAGTCGCCGCTTCCGGGACAGCCGTCCCTGGAAGGAGATCCTGTTGACGCCGACGTGCGCTTTGAACGTCATCGAGCCGGCGGCCTTGGTGATCGTGCACGCCCCGTCGCCGTGGTTGGCAGTCGTGAGCGGGACGCACCGGTGGTGCACAACGCGTCCGTTGCTCGTCCGCGTGAACGAGAGCCTGACCGTCGCCGCCCGATCGAGGGTGAGCGTGAACGTGGTTCCGATCGGCGGACGCTTGGCGCCGGCGCTCAGGTGGGCGAGCCTGTTGCCGCGCCGCCAGGTGCGGTGCGACTGCGAGACCCTTGTGATCGTCGGCGTGCAGTTGCAGCTCGCCGGCATCGTCAGCGACGTGCTCGCCGTCCCGGTGCCGTAGGTGCCGTTGGCCGTGACCGCACAGCTGAGCTGCGTCCCGAAGTCAGACGCGGACACGAGCAGCGCATTCCCCGTGGCACCGGGGATCGCGCGGCCGCCGCGTGACCACTGATACTGGAACGACAGCCCGTCGCCGCTCCAGCTGCCCGGGGCGCAGGTGAGCTTGCTGGCGAACGTCGGGCTCCCGGTGATCGAGGGCCCCGCCCGCTCGGCGATCGGCTGGTGCTGAAAGGCGCCGATGTCGCACGCCGTGGCGCGGGGGAGACCGCGCTGGTCGACGCTCAGCGTGACCGAGCCCGCCATCGAGATGTCGGTGCAGGCGCCGCCGGCGCCAAGCGCCGGACTCGCGGGGCCGAGCGCCATCGTCTGGGTGAGACCGCCGTTGCCTGCGAGGGACGCGATCTGGGGGTTGACGCCGATGAGGTTGTCCGGGCCCGACAGACCGCACTGCGTCGGCGCCGTGCCTTCCAGGTTGTGCCCGAGGTCGATGACGTTCACCGTGTCGAGGCTGCAGTTTCCCGTCGTGCTGTGCGCGGCACCCGCGACGCCGCCGGCGATGATCGTGCCGGCGAGCGTCATCTGTGTCGAGGCGCCGCTGATGTTGCCTCCCTGCAAGGCCGTGTTGCCGAAGACCGTGTCGTTGCCGAGGGTCAGCGTGCCGGTGGTGCTGCGCATATCGATGCCGCCACCCTCGCTGTCGCCGGAGCTGACGTTTCCGGAGACGGTGCTGTTGATGAGCGTGAGGTTTCCGGACTCGGCCTCGACGCCGCCGCCGACCACCGTCCCCGCGTTGCCGTTCGTACTGCCACTCCCGCCCGTGGACGGCGTCCCGGTA
The DNA here is from genome assembly GCA_963779695.1 of uncultured Solirubrobacterales bacterium. Classification (GTDB taxonomy): domain Bacteria; phylum Actinomycetota; class Thermoleophilia; order Solirubrobacterales; family Solirubrobacteraceae; genus Palsa-465. The sequence continues at coordinate 49,613 of CAVZZH010000027.1, read as the reverse complement.
TTGCCGCTGATCGTGCTTGAGACGATCTTCAACGTGTTGTTGCCGGTGGAGACGGCCGCGAACACGGTGTCTCCGTTGCCGCCGCGCGCCGAGCCCAGGCCCTTCCCGCCCTGGCCACCGATCGATTTGTTGTTCGCGATCGTCGTGCCGAGGATCACGGTCGTCGAGGACGCCAATGTCGGAATGAACGTCACCCCGCCGTCCGCCTGGCCGGAGGTCCCGCCGCTGAACCCGGAGAGCCCGTTTCCCTGGCCGCCGGTGCCGCCGGTGGCCGTGTTGTTGGAAATAACCGAGTTCGTGATCGCCGGCCCGGTCTGGGCGAAGTCGGAAATCGCTCCGTACGCTGTCCCGCCGGACTTGCCGTCGCCGCTGCCGACGACGTCGGCGCCTTTGCCGCCGGTGGCGGAGTTGTGCGTGATGCTGCTGGCGGCGATCGTCAGCGTCGTCGAGACGCCGTCGATCTGGACGGCGCCGACGGCGGTTCCGCCATTCGCGCCGGGCGCGCTTGATCCCGTCGCGGTGTTCCCGGTGACGCTCACGTGGTCAAGGGAGAGGCTCGTACCGGCGGTGAAGATCCCACCGGCCGCCTGATCCTGGCCGCTGACCCCGTGCTTGGTCCCTCCGGTGATCGTCAGCTGCGACAGCGACAGGTCGCCGGCGCTCGCCTCGATCACTCCGTCGCCGCTCTTGGTTTGCTGGATCGTCGTCTGAGCCGGGCTGACCCCGGCGATCGAGAGGTCCTTGCCGACGGCGAGAAATCCGCTCAGCTTGTAGATCCCGCTCCTCAGCTGGATCGTCGCTCCCGCCGGGACGAGCCTCACCGCGGCCCGCAGCGAGGTGCAGACCGTGCCGGCGCAGGCACCGCCGCTCGTCTGGTCAACCGTGCTGCTGACGGTGTACGGCGTGGCGGCGCTCGCCGACGCTGTGCCCAGCGCCATCGTGACAAGTAGGGCCAAGCCCGATCCGGTCCACTTCAAGGTGCCCCTCACTTTTCGAGGCGCGAATCGTGTCACACCCGTGGACCTCGAAAAGCTGCCAGCGCGTTTGCAGGACGTTTGCCCTGAGAATGCGCCGATACCCTTCGAGGCGATGGCGGATATCGGCTCCACTCTGCGGGAGGCGCGGATGCGCGCGCGGATCGACATCACCGAGGTCGAAACGCGCACCAAGATCCGCGCCAAGTACCTGCGCGCAATCGAGAACGAGGAATGGGATCTGCTCCCGGGGCCGATCTACGTCAAGAGCTTCCTGCGCACATACGGCGACTTCCTCGGCCTCGACAGCCGGCTGCTGATCGACGAGTACAAGCGTCGCTACGAGCGCCCCTCAGACCATGAGATGCGCCCGATCTCCGCGCTCACCCACGAGCGCGAGCGAGCGGCTCGTGGCCCGCTGCTGCCGCCGTGGGCGATCATCGGCGTCGTCCTCGTCGGCGTGGTCGTCGTGCTCTACCTGATCGGGACGGCGGGGAACAACAACAAGAAGCCGACGACCCCCACGGGCGTCCATGCCGGCACGACGAAGCACAAGAAGCGCAAGAAGCACCACAAGACGACGCCGGCCGCGACGACGGTCAAGCTTGAACTCGTGCCGACCGGCAGCGTGTATGTGTGTCTCGTCGATGGGACCGGCAAGAAGCTCATCCCGGGCCAGATCTTCAGCAGCGGCCAAAGGATCCCGACCGAGACGGCATCGAAGTTGCTGCTCACCCTCGGCAACGCCTCGGTCCAGATGAAGGTCAACGGCTCCTCGGTCAAGGTGAGCCCGTCGTCGAGTTCGATCGGCTTCCTGCTCGAGCCGACGTCCCACAAGGCCCTGCCCGTCTCCCAACAGCCACGGTGCGCATGACCCCGTCGTCTCGCCGGCCGCCGGCCCGAGCAGGCATCCTCGTCACCGGCACGGAGGTGCTGACCGGGATCATCTCCGACCGCAACGGCCCATGGCTCTCCGAACGCCTGCGCGAGCTCGGCGTCGACACGGCGATGATCCAGATCGTCGGCGACCGGCCTGAGGACCTGCTCGATTCGCTCGAGTACATGAAGCGTCAGGGGATGGCGGTGATCGTCACGAGCGGCGGGCTCGGGCCGACCGCCGATGACCTGACGGCGGAGGTCGTCGGGCGTTTCAGTGGCCGCGAGATGGTGCTCGACGCCCGGCTTGAGGAGCTGATCGCCGAAATCCTGCGGCCGATGATGGAGCGCTGGCCGGGGCTCGACCTCGACGCGATCCGTGACTCCAACCGCAAGCAGGCGGTGATTCCCGCCGGCGCGACGCCGCTCGATCCCGTGGGCACCGCCCCGGGGCTCGTCGTCCCGCCTTTAGAGGGGCAGGAGGGACCCACGGTCGTCGTCCTCCCGGGTCCGCCGCGCGAGCTACAGCCGATGTGGTCGACGGCGATCGCGACCGACGCGTTCCGCGCCGCGATCCGTGACGCTACGACCTATCGCAACGGGATTGTCCGCCTGTTCGGCATCCCCGAGTCGGAGATCGCGAACACGCTCCGCGCCGCCGAGGCGGACGGCCTCTCGCTTGAGCCGCTGGAGATCACGACGTGTCTGCGCCGGGGCGAGATCGAGATCGCCACCCGTTATGAACCGGCAGCCCAGGACGCCTACGACCGGCTGATCGCGTTCATCACCGCGCGGCATCGCGACACGCTGTTCTCCCATGACGGCACGACGATCGACGAGCAGGTGGCGAGCCTGCTCACCGAGCGGGGTGTGACCGTCGCAGTGGCCGAGTCGTGCACCGGTGGCCTGATGGCGGCTCGGTTGACCGACCGGGGCGGCTCCTCGGAATATTTCCCGGGCGGGGTCGTGGCGTACTCGAACGAGGCGAAGAGCTCGCTCGTCGGGGTCGACCCAGCCCTCATCGAACGCGTCGGCGCGGTGTCCACGGAGGTTGCCGAGGCCCTCGCCGACGGTGCCATCGGCCGGTTCGGCGCGGACATTGGGATCGGGATCACGGGCATCGCCGGACCGGGCGGCGGCACGGAGGAGAAGCCGGTCGGCACGGTCTGCTTCTCAGTGGCGGCTCGGGGCGGGGCTCGCGGCGGGGCTCGGGGCGGGGCTCGGATCACGCGCCGGGCGCTGCTCCCCGGCAACCGCGCCGACATCCGTGACCGCTCGACGACCGTCACCATGCACCTTCTGCGCCGACTGCTCACCGGCGAGACCGACGATCTGCGCCTGCCCGGGGAGGTCCAGTCGGCCCCGCGCCCGTGACCGGCGGCGCGGCGCGAGGACGGCGCCGGCGACGAGCGCGTGCGGCTGTTCGTCGCGCTCGAGTTGCCCGGCGACGTCGTCAGTGCGCTCGTCGGCTGGCGTGAGGACATCATCGGCGCCGAGCCGGCCCTCCGCGCCGTCCCGCCGACATCGCTCCACGTGACGCTGTGCTTTCTCGGCTCGCTGCCGGCGGCCGCGGTGCCGGACATCCTCATGGCGTGTGGCGTCGTCGCCGGCTGTCCGGCGGCCGCGTTGACCGTGGAGCGCGCGATCTGGCTGCCGCCGCGGCGCCCGCGCGTACTCGCGGTCGAACTCGACGACGCGGACGGCCGTCTCGCTGACGCGCAGGCCGCGCTGTCAGACGCGCTGCACGCCGGCGGCTGGTACACGCCGGAGGCGCGACCGTTCCTCGCCCATGTCACCGTGGCACGCGTACGCCACCGCATGCGGGTCCGCCCGCGCGAGCTGGCGCCGCCGCCGGCGGCGTCGGAGCGGTTTATCGGGTCGCGCGTGACGCTGTTTCGGAGTCGTCTCAGTTCCGCGGGGGCGCGTTACGAGCCGCTCGGGTCGGTCCAGCTCGCCGGGTAGCCGGTGAGTGTTGCGGTGGGTGTGCACGGCGCTGGCCACAACGCACGAGAGCGCCCCCTGCTGCGACCACAACGCACGAGAGCGCCCGCTCGTTGCGACCACAACGCATGTCAGCGCGGGCGATCTTCAGCGCTTTCTTGCGTTCCGGTCGATTTCTGGCCCAAACGCACGAAAGCGCCGCTGTGCGCCGTCGCTCACATGCGTTTCGGCCATTCCGGACCCCGCTTTCGATGCGAAAAGGTCAATCGCCTACCCGGTCACAACCGACCGCCGCCGCCGCAGGCCAACTCAGCGCGCCGGCGACGCCGCGGCGAGGTCCCGGGCGAGCACCGCGACGTCGGGCGAGCCGAGACCGTCGACGTAGTTCCAGCCGGCGGTGACGCTGTAGCGCCGGTTTCCTCCGCGCAGCGAATGGTGAAAGGCGTTGGCGGTGCGTGGGTTGGCCGCGATCGCGTACAGCGTCGGCGCGACGAACCCGAGGTCGCGGCCGCCGTGGCGCTGCGCGTACTGGCGGGCCAGGAGCAGCGTGGCGGCCCAGAAGGGGGCGGCGGCGCTCGTGCCGCCGACCTGATGCACCGCTCCGCCGGAGATGACGACCATGCCGCTGTCCGGGTCGGCCGGCCCGGCGACATCGGGGAGCTGGCGCATCCCGTTCGAGTACGCGTTCTGCACACCGGGGCCGGTCTGCCATCCCGGCCGCCCAGTCGCCGACGCGAGCCCGCCGCCGCTCCCGTCGCCCTTCAGCACGTCCTCCCAGCCGTACTCCGCGAGGTAGCTGCCGTCCTTGCGCACGGCAAGTCGGGTGCCGCCGACGGCCACCACGTTCTCGCTCGCCGCCGGCCAGTCGACCGACAGACGCTGGTCGGTCAGGTCCTCGGCCTGGCAGTCATACGCGCCGTTGTCCCCACTCGCCGCGAACACGGTGATGCCCGCCGCGCGGGCCGCCGCCAGCGCGGTCTCGTCGGCGCTGCGTTCGGCGTCGGTGACGAGCAGATCGCAGCGGCCCCATGAGCTGCTGATCACCCGGGCGCGGTGGTCGGCCACGATCTGGTTGATGACGTCGGCATCGGTCGTGGCGCCCTGCGGTGCCTCGTAGTCAAGGATCTCGGCTCCGGGCGCGATCGAGCGGATCGTGTCGATGTCGAGGTTGACCTCCTGCTGCCCGGATCCCGGCAGCGTGCCCCCGTGGACCTGCACGTGCTGCACCGCCGGTCCGGTGATTCCGAAGCGACTCTGAAAGGCGCTCAGGTCGGCGTTCTCAAAGCTGTCGAACGAGATCACGGCGACGGTCTGCCCGGCGCCGGTCATGCCCTGGGCGCGGAGCGGCGCGATGTCGTAGGCCTTGCCGAGCGTTCCCGGGTCAAGGCCGCCCGCCGGAACATCGGCGGCGCGCATCACCGGCTGCGTGCTCAGTCCGGTGACGCCCTGGACGTCAGCCGCCAGCCACCCCGGGATCCGGGGTCGCGTCACGGGGGCGAAATAGCGCCGGCCGCGGGCATCGAGGCGGTCGACGAGACGGGTGGCGAACACCGACTCGAGCTCCCCGACGGTTCCGCGGACCTGCATCGCGGTGCGCTGCGGGAACAACCGGGCGACCGTCAGCCGGCGGACGCGCAGGTCGCGCCGGAGCTCCGCGAGCCGCGCTGCCGGGAGCCCGAACCGGGCACCGAACTGCGACGGACGCAAGGTCCGCCCATAGCTCGGCGACCGCGGGTTCTCGATCGCGGCGAGGAAACGGGCGAGTGCCGCTCGGTGCGGTACGCGGAGGATGAGGGAGACACCGATGCGCTTGCTCGCGTCGGTGGCGCCGAGCGTGCGCGTGCCCGCGGCCGCGCGTCCGCCGCCGCCGGGGGACGCGAGCACGAGCGCGGCCACGATGATCGCGGTGGCCGCGGTCACGGTCGCTGCGACCACCGCTGCGCTCAGCCCGATGCGGCGCCGGGGGTGACGGCGCCTGGTCATGTCTCACCGGGCCAGGTGACGCTGTTGATGACGGAGTCGGCGAGGCCGTAGATCTCGTGCCGGAGCGAGGCGCGGGTCTCGGTCGTCAGCGTCGTGATCACGATGCCGAGCTGGTTCGTGCTCGCGGCGGTAACCGTCACGAGCGCTTGGTCTTGGACGCCCTGGGGGGTGTCGATCGCGCCGACGTAGGCACCGCCGGCGCCGTAGCGGTAGCCGACCGCCGGCCCGAGAATCGTGTCCTCCGACGACGGGTCGTGCGCGAGTCCGAGGACGTTGCCCCGCAGGTCGGAGAGCTGTGACTGCACGAGATCGCCGGCGGCGCCGGGCGACGTTCCCTTGATCAGGAGATCGACCGGCGCGACGTCGCTCGTCAGCTCGACGCCGGCCGCGCCCTGGTTGCTGATGTGCCACTGCGACGGCGAGTACTCGAGCGCGAACCCGTAGCCCGAGCTGCGCCACACCCGCTCATTGCGCAGCGGCGCCGCGAGCTGGGGCGGCGCGCCGCACTGCTGGTGGGCGCTGCAGCGCGCCGTCGGTCCGGCGGGCGCGACCGCGGCGATGACGACGGTGGCGACGATGAGGACCCCGAGAAACGCGGCAAAGCCGAGCGCCCGGCTGCGCGTCACCAGGCGGGTGTCCGCCGGATGCCCGGCGGGGGCGCCGCGCCGTTTCGGCAGCGCGCGCAACGCAACGCCGCACTCGGCGCAGAACGTGTGGTGCGGGGTCTGGTGGCCGCAGTTGGGGCAGGTGATGTCAGGGCCGATCGGACGCTCGGCGCTCTCCTCCCGCAGCCCGAGCTGGAGCATCAGCCGCAGCCAGATGAGCGCGATCACGTCGAGCACGAGGAGCACGGCGAGCCACGCGCCGACCGGCAGCCATCGTCCCGCCGCCGCGGCGGCGATGAGCAACCCGGCGCGCAGTGCGAGCGCGGGCACCGGATGCCCGAGCCAGCCGAGCGCGTTGCGGTCCCGGGCCGGCGCGCGGTAGCGCAGCCACAGCGCCCCGCAGGCGGCGCCGGTCGCCGCCATCGCGAGGATCGGGAGCGCGAGCCGGATCGTGAGCAGCCGCCAGATCCAGGGCACAACCGCCCCGCCGGGGGCGAGACCGTGCTCAAAGAGCTTGTAGCCGCTGACGATGACCTCGGTCGCGGACAGGGCCGCGGCGGTGGCGGCACCGAACGTGACGCCGTCCAGGACGTCATTGAAGCGGCGGTGGGGGAGGAGCACGAGCGCCGGGCCGGCGACCGCGAGGATCAGCTCCAGGATCGGCAGCAGCACGACCGTCACGAGCGGGCTCGTCCGGTGGCCGGTGGCCGCCTGGGTGAGGTCGGATGCGCCGAGCGCATGGCCGAGCAGCGCGATCACGACCCCGGAGGCGGCGCCCCAGGCGAGCGTGAACGCGATCACCAGCGCCGGCTCTTCCTCGTAGACGTCGACGTCGTGCAGGTACAGCGCCGCGAGTATCGGAATGAGCGCGGCGGCGCCGGCGAGAGCGAGCGGGAACAGCCCGGCGATCCCGAGCGCAACGACGATCGCCGTCCCGACTCCCATCGCGATCCGATAGTGGGTCATGTCCGCGCGCGGGAGATGGGGGAACAGCGATGAGGTGATCGCCGGCAGCAGCCGGTGCTCGTGGGGCGCGGCGTGGAACTGGCTGCGGGTGGAGCCTGGGCTCTCCGGGGTGGTGCCTGGGCCGTCCGGAGTGGAGCCTGGGCCGTCCGGGGTGCCCGTGGCCGCTGACAGGGGCTCGCCGCAGCGCACGCAGAACGTCCGCTCGGGGGTCTGGAGGCCGCAGTTGGGGCAGACGATCATCGCGCTATCCGGTGACGAGGAACACGAGCGCGATCAGGAAGATGACGCTGCCGATCACGACGATCGCACGCTTCGAGCGCGGATTTCCGGTCACGCCGGCCACGCCGTAGAGGAACAGTGAGGTCGCCAGGATCACCTCGATCAGCGTGTAGTGATCCGCCTTTTCCTGGTCGGCCCGAGCTTCCGTGAAGTTGGTCTTGGACGCGTCGTAGCTCGTGTTCGCGTCGGCGAGCTGCTGGATCTTGTAATCGGGATCGTGCGGGCTGAAGGGGTTGCGGGCGGGATGGGAGGTGTGCGTGTTCGGGCCCTCCCACCAGCGCACGCCCGCCTGCAGCGTCGGGCTCATCAGGTTGTCGAATATGTACGTGGCGAGCTTGCCCTGGCCCAGCTGGTTGGCCTTCGCGTACTCCAGGAACAGCGATTCATCGCGGGACAGGACGCTCTGACCCTCGCCATAGAACTGCCCGCCGTTGTCGTAGTCCCGGATGCCCTCGCTGAAATGCGCCGTGGCGTCGTGGTTGCGCTGCTCGTTGCGCCACGCCGCGTACGCGCTGGCGATCGCCGTGAGCCCGAGCATGATCGCGACGAACAGCTCGATCCCGCCCGGCCAGTAGCGCCGCTTCCTCTGCGGGGCGTCCGGGGTTGCCGGCGCGTCCGGGGTTGCCGGCGCGTCCGGGGTTGCCGGCGCGTCCGGGGTCGCCGGCGCGTCCGGGGTCGCCGGCGCGTCGTTCTGCGCCCCTGGAGCCTGCCCCTCGCCACCGTCGCTCATCGCCGTGACCCTATATCCCAGCGATGACCTCCATCCAAGCCGAGCGCAAGGTTCTGCCCGGATCGCGGACACAATCTTGCGAAACGCAGTCTGCGGCAAGGTTTCCGCCGAATAGCGGCGGAGATCTTGCGTGGTGGCGCGCAGTGATGCCATCGGTCGATCTCGTCCGGCCCCTCTGACACCGTTGACGGCAGCGCTTGCGCAGAGTTGACACAGGATTGTTTGCCTTCCGTGACGTCTGTGTCTTGTTCGGTAACAGGCAGCCGTTCTAGCGTGTCGGTTCCGTCCGCCGCGCACCCTACCGTGGGGTGTTCAGAGCGCATGAGATTAAGGAGCCGAACGAGATGAGTGAGAACGAGAAGAACGGTGCGCGGTCTGCCATCGCCGCGAGGAACGGCTCAGCCGCCGATCCGAAGGCCGACGCCAAGCGTCATGCGGCACTGCAGGGCGCGCTCACACAGATCGAGCGGCAGTTCGGCAAGGGTGCGATCATGCGGATGGGCGATCCCGGAGCCCGCGTGTCGGTCGACGCGATCCCCACCGGCGCGCTCTCGCTCGATCTCGCCCTCGGAATCGGTGGGGTTCCGCGCGGGCGGATTATTGAGATCTTCGGTCCCGAGTCCTCCGGTAAGACGACGCTCGTCTACCACATCCTGGCCGAGGCCCAGAAGCTGGGCGGAGTGTGTGCGTTCGTCGATGCCGAGCACGCGATGGACCCGCTGTACGCCCGCCAGATCGGCGTCAACATCGACGAACTGCTCGTCTCCCAGCCGGACCACGGCGAGCAGGCGCTTGAGATCGTCGACATGCTCATCCGCTCGGGCGCGGTCGACGTGATCGCGGTCGACTCGGTCGCGGCGCTGACGCCGCGGGCGGAGCTCGAAGGCCAGATGGGCGACCAGAGCGTCGGCGTCCAGGCGCGGATGATGTCGCAGGCGATGCGCAAGCTCACGGGCAATCTGAACCGCACGCAGACGCTGTGCGTGTTCACGAACCAGATCCGGGAGAAGGTCGGCGTGATGTTCGGCTCGCCGGAGACGACGACCGGTGGCCGGGCGCTCAAGTTCTATTCCTCGCAGCGGCTTGACATCCGCCGGATCGAGACGCTCAAGGACGGCACCGAGGCGGTCGGCAACCGCGTGCGCGTGAAGGTGGTCAAGAACAAGGTGGCGGCCCCGTTCAAGCAGGCGGAGTTCGACATCGAGTTCGGCAAGGGCATCTCCACCGCGGGCTGCCTGCTCGACTACGGGATCGAACACAACATCGTCACGAAGTCAGGATCGTTCTTCTCCTACGGCGACGAGCGACTCGGTCAGGGCCGTGGGAACGCCAAGGCGTTCCTGGACGAGCATCCCGACATGGCCAAGGAGATCGAGAAGAAGATCTATGCCGTGCTGGGGATCGGCCAGGACCTGGTCAAGCCGATCGATTCGGGTGACCCGGAGGCGGCCGCCGCCGAGGCGAGCACCGCCGAAGCGAGCCCCGCTGAGGCGGAGATCGCCGCGGTCGGAAGCCGGGCCGCCTGACGGACGAGGGCTGCCTGGACGCCGACGAGCGCGCTGCCTGACGACTGGCTGCCCGGTGACCGAGGACGAACTCCAGCGTGCCCTCGACGCCGCCTATCGCTACCTCGGCCGGCGTGACCGAACCGAGGCCGAGGTCCGGCAGCGGCTTGAACAGGCCGGCACGGTGACCGCCGTCGTCGATGAGGCGATCGTGATCCTCAACGATCAGCACGTGCTCGATGACGAGCGGTACGCGCGGTTGTTCGTCGAGGACAAGCGCAACCTCGAGCACTGGGGCGCGGATCGGATCCGGCGGACGCTGTCGAGCCGCGGCATCGACCGCGAGCTGATCGAGCAGGCGCTGAGCGCGGAGGACCTCGATGGTGGCGGAGAGCTCGAGCGCGCCGTCGAGCTCCTGCGCGACCGGTTTCCGAACCCGCCGCGTGACCGCAAGGAACGCGATCGCGCCCTCGGCGTGATGCTGCGCAAGGGGTATGACGGCGAGGTGGCGCTCGACGCGCTGGCCGCCTACGCACGGGATCCCGCACCGAACTGATCGCGCCCGGCAACTCGCGCGGCCACGTCTCGTACGTTCGCTAAGTTTGCCGTCCGTCCTTCATCTAACGCTGGAAGCGTGCCGCTCACGGGGAAGCAGCGATGAATATCTGGCCCACAGCGCCTGTCCGGCTTGGCGCGATGGCACTCGTCATGTCGTGTGTGTTGATCGTGTCCGTTGCCTGCGCGGCAACGTCCGCCGACGGCAGCTACAGCGGCAGAACATCCCAGCGTCAGGCAATCTCGTTTCAGGTAGCTGGCGGCTCGGTGAAGTTGCTGCGCTACCGGATCGATGATCGCTGTCCGAATCGCAAGCGGTTGTCGGTCCGCGCGTGGGGGTTCCCGGCGCTGCGGATCAAGCAGGGGCACTTCGGTGGAACGTTCGTGGCCAAGGCGCCGGCCGCGGCGAAGGCGGTCATCGCCGGCACGGTGTCTGGCACAACGGTGCGCGGCACGCTGTCAGACCGCACGCGCAACCGCCGGACCCGCCGGCTCTGCACCGGTAAGGCGACGTTCTCGCTGAGGCGGCGTGGCAGCTCCCGCGCATAGGACGCGCCAGGTTTGCGCCGGACCGCCCTCAGTATTACGATGCCGTTAGCGAACGAACGGCCCGTCGGGCCGAAAAACACCAGCAAACTTCGTAGATCCTGGATACCGGAACCACATTGACGGCAACCTCGCACGGGTCACCCGACCCGCCCGAATCAACGCACTGCAATCGCCAGCTAGCCATCCAGTGAAGGGCAGCTGACAGCCGCCACACCCGGCATCCGTTCGTGCGCCTCGCACGGGCCGCTCGGTCGCTCCCAAAAACCGAATGCAGGAACGGACCTGGTCCCGGCTGGACCGGGTCGCGAGGAGAGGAACGACCTATGGACATCATTGCCGCCGCAGCGCTGATCGCGGTGGGAATCGTGGCCGCAGCGGTCGCGTACGCGAAGGTGGGCGGCAGGGCGCAGGCTGCCTCCTCAGCGGGCCCGGTCCCCACATCGGGGCCCACTGCCTCCGCGATGACCGCTGCCGCCGTCGCTCCCGCCAGCCCAGCCGTGGCCGACCCGTCACCGGTGCCGATACCGGTCGATCGTGATGCCGCGGACTCGCGGCGCGCGGCCGATCTCGCGCGGCGCGAGGCAAGCATCGCGCGCCGAGAATCGGAACTCGCGGCCGCGAGTGAGGCGATCGCCTCCGAACACCAGGCCCTGACCCGCGAGCTCGAACGGGTCTCCGGGCTCTCGGCCGCCCGCGCCAAGCAGCTCCTGCTGAAGGAGCTCGAGGACCAGACGCGGCACGAGGCCGCACGTCGGATTCGCCAGATCGAGGAGGAGACCAAGCGCGAGGCGGATCGGCGCGTCCGCAACATCCTGTCGGTGTGTATGCAGCGTCTCGCGGCCGGCCACGCCGCGGAGACGACGGTGTCGGTGGTGCAGTTGAGCGCCGACGAGATGAAGGGACGGATCATCGGCCGAGAGGGCCGGAACATTCGCGCGCTGGAGAACCTGACCGGCGTCGACTTCATCATCGACGACACGCCTGGAGCCGTCGTCCTCTCCGGGTTCGACGGCGTCCGGCGGGAGATCGCGCGCATCACGCTGGAAAAGCTCCTCCAGGACGGTCGGATTCATCCCGCGCGCATCGAGGAGACGTATTACCAGGCGAAGTCCGAGCTCGAGAGTCACATCGTCGAGGTCGGCGAACAGGGCGTGTTTGAGGCCGGCGTCCAGGGGTTGGATCCCGAGCTGATCAAGCTGCTCGGTCGGCTCAAGTTCCGCACCAGCTACGGCCAGAACGTGCTCGCGCACTCGATCGAGGTCTCCCACCTCGCCGCGATGATGGCCGAGGAGCTCGGAGCGAGCCCCAAGACCGCCCGCCGCGCTGCCCTCCTGCACGACATCGGCAAGGCGGTCACGCATGAGATCGAGGGGCCGCACGCCCTCGTCGGCGGCGATCTCGCGCGCAAATACGGCGAGTCCGAGGCCGTCGCCCACGCGATGGAGGCCCACCACAACGAGGTCGAGCCGCAGACGATCGAGGCCGTCATCGTCCAGGCCGCCGACGCGCTCAGCGGCGCCCGCCCTGGCGCCCGCGGAGAGTCGCTCGAGCAGTACGTCAAGCGGCTGCGGAACCTCGAGCAGATCGCAACACGCCACAAGGGCGTCGACAAGGTCTACGCGATGCAGGCGGGGCGCGAGATCCGCATCATGGTCGCGCCCGACTCGATCGACGACGACGCGGCGACGCTGCTCTCCCACGAGATCGCGCGGGAAATTGAAAAGGAACTCGAGTACCCGGGCCAGATCAAGGTGACGGTGATCCGAGAGTCACGGGCGGTCGAGTACGCCCGGTGATCGCCCACCGGCGGCGCCGAGGTGCCCGGCCGCTGGGTCAGCCGTCGTGGTGGAAGACCCCGAGGTGCCCGGTCCAGGACGAGAAGTCCGGGATCAGCACGACGGCCAGCACGAGGCCGAGGACGACGGCGCTCGCGAGGGCGATCGCCCGCCCGTTGCGCCCGGCCACCGTGAGCCCTGAAGCGGGAGGGTCCTCGTGGTCCGCCGACCAACCGGCGATGAGATCCGGCGAGATGCCCTCAATCGTCGGGAGCTTGGCGCCCGGCCGCAGCAGCTTGATCACCCGCGGAAGGTGGCCGACGACGTGGATCGAGGTGAACACGACCCACACGATGAAGCTCGCCTTGTGGATGAGCAGCCACGGATCGCGGTGGGCGGCGCCCTTGAACATGAGCACGATGCCGCTCGCCAGCACGACGACCGTCGTCAGCACGACGATGGGCGCGATCAGTCGCAGCGCAAGCTCAGGCGGTCCCTTGCGAACGTACTCGGGGTTGCCGGTGTAGTACTGCACGAATCGGTACCCGGTGCTCGCCAGCTTCAGCGCGACCGGGCCGACGAGCAGCAGCCCGACAAACAGGTGCACGGACATCAGCTGGTGGATCCGCAGGATCGTCACCCCGATGACCGCGAGCAGCCCGAGCAGGATCACGCCGGTGATCGTCGTCAACCGTTCGTTGCCTTCGGTCCCACCTCTGCTCAGCATCGCCCGAAGTGTTGATTCGATGCCTCAAGCGAGCTTCATTGGCAGATGAGAAACCCTTTACCGGCCCAGGTGCCGAGTGTGAGGAGTCATATGATCGGCCGATGACCGACCGGATTCTCGTCATCGAGGATGAGCCTGGAATCGTCGACTTCCTGGAACGCGGGCTCCGCGCGCATGGCTTCGAGGTCGACTCCGCGCTCGACGGCACCACCGGCACCGACAAGGCGCTCGGGGACGCAGTCGACCTCGTGGTCCTCGACATGATGCTGCCGGGACGCAGCGGCCTTGAGGTTCTCGAGCTGGTCCACAACTCCAAGCCGACGCTGCCGGTGATCGTGCTCACCGCCCATGGGGAGATCGAGGATCGCATCAGCGGCCTCGACGCGGGCGCGGTCGACTACCTGACGAAGCCGTTCTCGCTGAGCGAGCTCGCGGCCCGCATCCGCGCCCAGCTCCGCGCGGCGTCGCAGGCACCGTCGACGTCGCTGAGCGCCGGCGACATCGACGTCAACCTGATCACCCGTGAGGTCCGCCGGGACGGCGAACTCGTGAGGTTGTCGACGACGGAGTTCGAGCTGCTCGTGTACCTGCTGCGCAACCGCGGTCGCGTCCTCTCCCGTGAACAGATCCTCCGTGCCGTCTGGGGCTACGACTACGACCCCGGCACGAACGTCGTCGACGTCTACGTCGGATACCTCCGCCGGAAGCTGGGCCGCGGTGAGGCCAAGGTGCCGATCGTCACGGTGCGATCGGTCGGCTACCGGTTCGATGCGTCGCCTTAGAGGCTCACTCCCATCCGGCCTGCGCTGGCGGCTCACGGCGTGGGTCGCGGCCGTGATGCTGATCACGTTCGGCCTCGTGTTCGCGGTCGTCTACGTGAACACCGGCACACAGATCCGCAGCCAGATCGATCGCGACGTCGCCGGCGACGCAGCGCAGCTCGAGCAGGCGGTGGCGCCACTCGCGGGGCGGACGCCGAAGCAGATCGCCGACGCCGCAAATCAGTACGTCACCGCCCAGCCCTTCAGCGGCGCATCGACCATCCTGTTCGTCCTCGTGCCCGGCCAGCGCACGGTCAGCAACCATCCGGAGGTGTTCGGCAGCGCCCGCCCCGAGGCCGGGGAGACGTCGGCCGAGCAGGCGCGGGAGGATCTCACGGGCGAGAACCTGCGCCGACCCCGACTCGGTTACAGCGACCGCCGCGTGCCGGACGTCGGCAAGGTGCGGGTGCTCGAGCGCGCTGTGGGCGTCGGGCGGGTTCCGGTGGTCGTCGGGGCCGGGGAGCCGTTGTCGCTCGTCGAGCGGGCTCAGCACGGCGTTGCGCGGGCGTTCCTGCTCGCGGCCGGGATCACCCTCTTACTTGCCCTGATCGCCTCCTATCTCGCCGGCGCGCGGGTCACCGCCCCGCTGCGGCGGATGGCCAGTGTCGCCACGCGTGTCGATGCCGGTGAGCTCGAGCCCCGGATGGCCCCGCCGGCCGGCAGCGGCACCGAGGTGCGTGTGCTCGCTGAGTCGTTCAACCACATGCTCGACCGTCTCTCTGAGGCATTCGAGTTGCAGCGCGAGTTCGTGGCCGACGCGTCGCACGAGCTCCGCACGCCGCTGACCGTGATCCGCGGCCAGGTCGAGGTGCTCGCTGCTCAGGAGAACCCGTCCGGCGAGGAGGTTCGCCGCGTCGAGCGGCTCGTGCAGTCCGAGATCACCCGCATCAGCCGGCTCGTCGACGACCTCCTGACGCTCGCCCAGTCGGAGCAGACCGACTTCCTCCGCCCCGAGCCGATCGCTCTGACCTCGTACGTCGATGAGTTGTGGGACGGTGTCAGCCTGACCGCCAACCGCCGGTTCGAGCTCGGCCCGGTGCCGGAAGGGACGCTCGCGGCCGATCCGGACCGTCTCGCCCAGGCGCTGCGCAACCTGGCGCGGAACGCGATCGAGCATACGGTGGAGGGGACCGGTCTCGTCCGCCTCGAGGTCGTGCGGGGCAGCTCGGACCGGATCCGGTTCGCCGTTGTCGATGACGGCCCCGGGATCCCGGTCGCAGAGCGCGAGCGGATCTTCGAGCGGTTCCACCGGACCGATCCCGCGCGGACCCGCTCTGGCCGGGGGCGCCGGACTCGGGCTCGCGATCGTCAGAGCCATCGCCGAGGCCCACGGCGGGACCGTCCGCGCCCAGGACCCGGAGAACGGGCGCGGCGCCTGTGTCGAGCTCGTGCTGCCGGGCTTCCGGGCCGCGCCACCCGCCGCCCAGCCGGCGGGTTCGCGACGCCGGGCGAGTGTCCCCAGCGGCGGCGACAAGTGATTCAGCCGGAGTACCGAGCTGACGATCAATGGTCAAGGATGACCTGACAGGCGACGCGAGGAGCGAGACGATGATTCTGGTGACGGGTGCGACGGGGATGTTCGGAGGCGGGATCACCGCCGAGCTGGCACAGCGCGGGGTGGCCGTGCGGGCGATGACATCGAACCCGAGTCGGGTTGGCGAGCTGCGTCGCCCGGGCGTCGAGCCCGTCGTCGCCGACATGGATCGTCCGGAGACGCTCGGGGCGGCGACGGACGGGGTCGACACCGTGTTTCTCGTATCGCCGATGGATGACCGCATCCGCACGCGGGAACTGGCCGTGCTCGAGGCCGCCCAGCAGGCCGGCGTGCGCCGGATCGTCAAGCTGTTCGGCGCCGTCGAACATCACGGTGACGCACTCGCCCAGCTCCACGAGGCGAGCGTCGAGGCGATCCGCCAATCCGGACTTGAGTGGGCGCTGCTGTCGCCGACCTCGGTGCTGGAAACGAGCCTGCTCTCGATGATCCCGTGGATCGAGGCCGTCGGCGGGGTCGTGGCCTCGGCCGGGCGAGGGCAAGGTCGCGCATGTCGCGGCCGCCGATGTGGCCCGCGCCGGCGCGGTCGTCCTGTCAGAGCGTCACGAGACCGGCCGCAACTACGTGATCACCGGTCCCGAGCTGCTGACCCTCGGGCAACTGTGCGAGACGATGACGCGGGTCACCGGACGCTCGATCCCGTACTACGACGTCTCCGACAAGGACCTCGAGGCCGCGCTCGTCGAGCAGGCGGGGATGACGCCCGAAGAGGCCGAGATGGGCGTGATCTGCCACTTCCGCGCGTGGCGCAACGGCGACGCAGAAGCGTGCACCGACACGTACCGCGAGCTCACCGGCCAGGCGCCGACGACCGCCGAGGCATGGATCACCGCGCATCGGGACGTGTTCGCGCAGGCGCGCGACAAGGCGCCGGAGCAGTCGGCCGGGTAGTCCCGCCGCCGGTCGCCGGTACCCTTCGTCCGAGATGAAGCGATACCACGTCACGACGTTCGGCTGCCAGATGAACGCCCACGACTCGGAGCGGATGAAGGGCATGCTCGAGTCGCTCGGCTACACCGAGGCCGAGAGCCAGGACCACGCCGACCTCATCCTCTTCAACACGTGCTCGATCCGAGAGAAGGCCGACGATCGGTTCGTCGCCCACCTCGGCCACGCCAAGCGGCTGAAGCGCGAGGATCCCAACCGCGTCATCGGTGTCGGCGGCTGCTGGGCGCAGTCGGTCAAGGATGAAGTGTTCGCGCGCTTTCCGTTTGTCGACGTCGCGTTCGGACCCGGCCAGGTCCACAAGCTCGCCGAGTTTCTCACCTCCGATTCGATTACCGCACAGGGGTTCTTCGAGTTTGAAGGATTCACCGGACACCTTCCCGCCAAGCGGGCGCGCGAGTACCAAGGGTGGATGCAGATCAGCGTCGGCTGCAACTGCGTGTGTTCATATTGCATCGTGCCGGCGACGCGTGGACGAGAGGTCAGTCGTCCGTCGCATGAACTCGTTGTCGAAGCCACGCGACTCGCCGCCGACGGAGTCGTGGAGATCACGTTGCTCGGCCAGAACGTCAACTCCTACGGCCGCGATCTTCCGAAGGACGAGCGCGCGTCCTTCGCCGAGCTGCTGACCGCGATCGACGCGATCGACGGGATCGAGCGGATCCGGTACACGAGCCCGCATCCGAAGGACATGCGTGAGGACGTCATCCGGGCGCACGCCGAGCTCCCGTCGCTCTGCGAGCACATCCACCTGCCGCTCCAGTCGGGCTCGAGCCCCGTCCTCAAACGGATGCGGCGCACCTACACGCGCGAGCGCTACCTCGACCGGGTCGCGATGATCCGTGAGCACGTCCCCGACTGCGCGCTGACGACCGACATCATCGTCGGCTTCCCGGGCGAGAGCGAGGCGGACTTCGAGCAGACGCTGTCGCTCGCCGACGAGGTCGGCTACGACGGCGCGTTCACGTTCATCTACTCGCCGCGCCGTGGTACCGAGGCCGCGACGCTGCCCGATCAGATCCCGCAGGACGTCAAGGTCGAGCGACTCGAGCGGCTCGTCGAGGTGATTCAACGTCGCGCGCACGAGCGCGCCGAGCGGTTCCTCGGACGCACGCTCGAGGTCCTCGTCGAGGGGCCCTCGCGGACCGACCCGACCCGTCTGCGGGGTCGCTCGCGCCACAACAAGGTCGTCAACTTCAGCGGCCTCGGCGCCCCCGGGGAACTCGTCGAGGTGGAGATCACCGGCGCGACGAGCCAGACGCTCTCCGGGCACGAGTCGATCCTCGCCCGCGCCGCGCGGTAAACATCCGTTCGACGCGCGCCCCGGGCGCTTCCCTTGCGCCCGATTACGGTCGACCCGAGCCCCGTGGGAGTCACTTTCGACGATCCGATCGGCGTTCTCGGCCACGAACTTGACAGCAGCCCGGCGATCGCCTGGCTGAAGGATCTCGACGGTCGCTACGTCTACGTCAATCGACGCTACGGAGAGGCCTTGAAAGTCGCGCCGGAACGGATCGTCGGTTACCGCGACGCGCAGCTCACCCGCCACGAGATCGTCGACGGGGCGCCGTTCTCCGGCGGCGGTGCCGAGACGGGCAAGCCGGTCCGCTGCGAATACACGGTGGGCGCCTTTGACGGCCGCCCGGCGCTGACGGTCGTGCGCTTCGTGGTGCGCGATGACGCCGGCGAGCCGATCGGCATCTGCGGACTGGCGGCGCCGGTCCGCGAGGCGCACGTCGCTCGCTCCGAGTGCGCGCGGTTGATGCACGCCGTCGGCCCACCACCCCATGAGGATGTCGGGATCGCCGACATCACCCCGGGCGAGGCGACGCCCGGACCGCGACCGGGGCCGCGCTGGAATGCGCGAGCCCAACGCGATCTGACGGCCGCGCTCGCCAGCGCGGACGAGTGGCCCACGGGGCTGCGAGAGACGATCCGTGCCCTCGGCGCCCGCGGCGGGTGGGATGTCATCACCCTGTGGCAGCCCGACGAGCACAAGCTCATGCTTCGCTGCGCCAGCGTGTGGACCGCCTACGAGCACCTGCGCGAGTTCGAGATCATCACGTGGCAGACGCGCGTGCCGCTCGCCGACACCGAACTTGGCCGCGCCCTGTCTGCACCGGCTGCCACCGCGCACGTGGACATCGGCACCGTCGACGATGACCGATTGCGTGCCGCGGCAGATCGCGGCATGCGCACGGCGCTGCTCGTGCCGGTGCGCGACGGACGCTCGGTGATCGGGACGCTCGAGCTCCTCAGCCGCTCCCCGGAGCCGCTCGACGAGGAACTGGTCGTCGCCGTCGAGTCGGTCGCACTCCAGCTCGCGCACTTCCGGCGACTGCTTCAGCTCGCCGGCTCGCGGCTGTGGCGGTTCGGTCGGTTCTGAGCGCACTCACGCGTCGATCGTTCCGTGCCGAAGTTGGCGCGTCACTGACGGCAGCAATATGGTTCGGATCACTGTGATTTTCGGGCGCGGGGCGGAGGCTGAGGCAGACGGGCGCATGGGTGCGCGAGTTCGATGCGCCGCGGCCCGTGTTCGCGCCAGCCGCACCCCAGCGCGTCGCTGTCACCGCCTTGCCCAGCTGGTGATCGCGGCGGTCGTGTGCTGCGGGCTCGTGGCACCGGGCGCCTCGGCCGCCGCTGCCGGGTCAACGCCTCCGGTCACGGTGACGGTCGGCGCGGTGCAGCAGCCGATCCCGCCTGGGTTTTTCGGGCTGGGTTTTGAGACGAGCGAAGTGGCCGGCTTCGCCGCCGTCGGCGCCAGCTTCGATCGGATGATCGCGCTGCTCCGCCCGGGTGACCGGGTGCCGTTGCCGGTCAGGATCGGCGGGCGTTCCGCCGACGAGACGGTGTGGCGGACGGCGGCGCTCGCCAGGGATCGGCGGATCGAGCAGCTCGACCCGAGCTGGCCGGACGAACTGGCGCGGGTCGTGCGTGCCGACGGTCTGCGCATCGAGCTGACCGTCAACCTGCCGGTGCACTCACCCGCCATGGCGGTCCGCTTTGTCTCAGATGTGGAGCGCAGCCTGCCGCGCGGAGCGCTCAGCGGAGTGGCGGTCGGCAACGAGCCAGACCTGTATCGCCTGCACCCGTTCCTCAATGCCGAACGGGTCGCGACGACGACGGCGAGAACACCGGCCGCGTGGACCGCCACGTACAGCCCCGCTCGGTACGCGAGCGATTTCCGTGCGTACGCGCAGGCGCTCGGGCGCGCGTTCCCGGGAGTGAAGCTCTCCGCCCCGGATCTGTCGTTCCCGAGTCTGGAATGGCCGACGGATCTGCTCCGTCTCCGGCGGTTCGCACCGGCTGAGTTCACCTTCCACCGCTACGGCACCGCCGCCTGCACCGCCTCGCAGCTTCGGCGGCTGCCAGACGCCGCCGGGTTCCTCGATGACCGCTACACACATGGTCTGGCGCGCACCATGTCCGGCGACATCGCGTTCGCGCAGGCGCATCATCTGATCGTCCGGATCAGCGAGATGAACTCCGTGTCGTGCGGCGGCCCGGCCGAGCTCGCTCAGTCGTTCGCGACCGCCCTGTGGGCACCCGATGCGCTGTTCGAAATGGCGCGGGCGGGGATTGCCGCGGTCAACTGGCACATCCGCGCCGCGAAAGTGAACGCGCCTGTCGTGTTTGAAGCGCACGGGATGCAGGCCCGTCCCGAGTTGTACGGGCTCGCACTGTACGCGCGGATGATCGGCCTCGGCGCCGCGCTCCTGCCGGTGCGGACCAACGCGACGAACGATCGATCGCTGAAAGTGTGGGCGGTCGGCTCCCGCCGGTTCCTGCGGCTGCTGCTGATCAACCGCGGCGCGTCGGCACGGACGGCTGATATTCCCGTCCCCGCCCGCGTTCACGGAACGGCGGGAACGCTGATCCGCCTGCTCGCACCGTCAGTCACCGCGACGCCGGGGGTGACGCTTGCTGGGCAGACGATCGGACCGGACGGCCGCTGGCATGGGAGGCGGGTGACCGAGCGCGTCCGCGTGCGCAACGGCAGCTACAGGGTGGTGCTCGGCGGCTACAGCGCCGCCCTGCTCACGTTGTGGTGACCCACCGCCGGAGCACACCGTCCGCCGCGCGTGCGAACATGTGTTCGTATGAGATGGAGCAACCTGAGCCTGATCGAGGAGGAGCGAGCGCGGCTGCCGGGATACCGCGACGAGGCGGTCGTGCGCCATTTCGATGCGCCGGACGCCGTCCGCACGACGTTTTACGAGGTTCGCGCCAAGTCGATTCTCAACAAGGTCCCGGAGGCATCGCAGATGCCGTTCCGGTGGACGATCAACCCGTATCGCGGCTGCACCCATTCGTGCGTCTATTGCCTGGCGGGCGACACGCCGGTCCTCCTCGGTGACGGCACGTACAGGCCGATCAAGGAGCTGGGCGTCGGCGACGAGATCTTCGGAACCGCGCGCGATCGCGGCCACCGGCGCTACGTGCGCACGACCGTGCGTGAGCACTGGACGACCGTCAAGCCGGCGTTCCGGGTGGTGCTTGAAGACGGTACGCAGCTGGTGACGAGCGGCGATCACCGGTTCCTCAGCCGACGAGGGTGGAGGTACGTGACGAACGGGTCCGGTCGGCCACATCTGACGCTGAACGACAGCCTGATGGGAACGGGCCAACGCGCTGACCAGCCGGTCAAAGCGGGTCAGATGGTCAAGACGTTCGCGAGCCTTACGGTGGCCGCAATTGAGCCGCTGGGGGTCGAGCTTCCGATGTACGACATCACGACCGGCACCGGCGACTTCATCGCTGATGGCGTCGTCTCCCACAACTGCTTCGCGCGGCCGACGCACACGTACCTCGACTTCAACGCCGGCGAGGACTTCGAGCGGGAGATCGTCGTCAAGGTCAACGCGCCGGAGCTGCTGCGGGCCGAACTGGCGCGGCCGTCGTGGGCTGGGGAGCACGTTGCGCTCGGCACGAACACCGACCCGTACCAGTGGGTCGAGGGCCGCTACCGGCTGATGGAGGGGATCTGGGAGGCGATGCGGGATGCCGGGAACCCGTGTTCGATCCTGACCAAGTCGCCGCTGCTGCTGCGGGATCTGCCGCTGATGCGTCAGATCAACGAGCGGACCGAGTTCAGCGCCGCGCTGTCGATCCCGACGCTTGACGAGAAGGCGTGGCGGGCGACCGAGCCGCACACGCCGAATCCGCGCGCGAGGATCGAGGCCGTTGGCGAGCTGACGCGCGCGGGGATCAGGACGGGGGTCCTCGTGGCGCCGCTGATGCCGGGGATCAACGATTCGCCTGAGCAGGTGGCGGAGATCCTGGAGCGGGTGAGCGCGGCGGGGGCCGCGTACGTGAGCGGAATCGCGCTCCATCTGCGGGGAGACGTCCGCGGGCTGTTCTTCGAATGGCTGAGCGAACACCGACCCGACCTGGTGCCGCGCTATAAAGCTCTCTACCGTCGCGGTGCCTACGCCCCGCCTGAGGAGCGCCAGCGCCTCACGAAGATGGTGAAAAGCCCGGACGATGGCCCGTTTGAGCAGATGCGCGGGCGCACGAGGCCGAGTCCTCGCCGCTCTCCGGAGTGGCCGCTCGCTGAGAAGGCCCAGGAGCGTCTGTTTTGAGGTGATCTTCCGGGTTTGCGCGTGAAACCCTGATCCGCCGGCGGTGATAGGAATAGAAACGACGATCGAAAGAGACCGTGGAATCTGATCCGAAAATCCCCAGGAGACACCGTCTAACGGGCCGGGAAGGACCTCGGCTTCGAAAAGATGTTCGAGACCCGCAGCGAGGCATGGGAGCGGGTCGGGCTCGCTGTCAACGCCAGCGAGCGCGTGGTCAAGCGCGCCCGTACCGAGGTCGGCATCCTGCTGCCGCTGCTGATTGCCGTCTACGTCGCGTGGGAGAACCGCAAGGCGTGGTTCGGCCTCAAGGACAGCAGCCAGTGGATCACCCCGCTCCGCATCGTGACCGTGCTCGTCCTGCTCGTCCTCGGGTGGTGGACGGCTCGCGGCATCGGCCGGGCGGCCGCGCCGACGTTCTTCCGCCGGATGGATCCGGCGACGTCCGGAACCGTCGGGTTCCTGATCCGCCTCTCGAGCCTTGCGATCGTCCTGTGGCTCGCGCTCAGCGTCGCCGGGCTTGACCCGCGCACGCTCGCCGTCGGTGGTGCGTTCACCGCCGTCGTGTTTGGTCTTGCGGCCCAGCAGACGCTCGGCAACCTGATCGCCGGAATGGTTCTGCTGAGTGCCCGTCCGTTCCGCGTCGGCGAGCGCATCCGGCTGCAGGCCGGGGCCGTCGGCGGATCGACCGAGGGCGTGGTCAGCTCGCTCGGGCTGCTGTACACGACGCTCGCCCACGGGGAGGACCGGATCATGATCCCGAACAACGTCGTGCTCGCCGCCGCCGTCGTCCCGCTGCGCGAGCCGGACATGGTTGATGTGAAGGTGCGTCTCAACACCGGCGTCCGACCGTCCCACGTCCAGAGCATCCTTGATCACGACATCGCGACCCCGACCCGTTCGAAGGCGGCCGTGCTGCTCGAGGAGATCGACGGTGACGACGTCGTCGTCCGCGTCCAGGCGAAGCCGGACCGGGCGTCGGATGGGGCCAAGCTCGCCGACGAGATCATCGCCTCGCTTGCCTCCGTCACCGGTGAGCACGCGCTCGCCGACGCGGACGGCGCCGCCCGCTCGAGTTGACCCGGTCAGCTGGCGCCGTCAGCTGCCGACGCCGCTCCACGCCCGTCGGTCAGCAACGGCGGGCCAGGCACAGGCGGGTACGCATCGGAAGCGTCAGCGGCTCGCCGTGCGCATCAATCGCGGCGGCCACGGCGCCGAGCAAGGCCGTCCGGCGCGCCTCCTCCATCAGGCGGATCTCCGAGAGCGTGGCGAGCAGACCGACGTAGTCGGCGGCGGCGTAGTTCAGCTTCCATTCGTAGTGGCGGATCTCCGCGTCGGCGAGCCCGTCGACCGCCGCCACGTCCCCTTCCCAGTCGGCGTTGCCGTCGGGGCAGAGGTTGGCCGGGTGCAGCATGTGACCGTCGGCCGCAAGCTCCGGAGCGGCCTGCCGGTAGGCGACGAGCAGTGCCTCGCGGAGGTCCGTTCTGTCCCAGGCCACGCGATTCCAGAACGCCGCGAGGATTCCCCGCTCCAGGAGCGCGTTCCGCGCGTTCGCAAAGCCCGCGGCGGGCTGCACCCAGTGCCATGCCTGGGCCGAGACCACCAGCGGGAAGCGCCGGCCTCCGGGATCCCAATGCTCGAAGTCGCACTGCTCGATCTCGACGTCCGGGTACGCGCTGCAGTTCCGTCGCGCGACGGCCGCCATCGCCGGGCTCGGCTCAACCGCCACGACCGGGATTCCGCGCGCGGCGAACATCAACGTCGCCTTTCCGGTCCCCGCACCGATCTCGAGCACCGGCTGGCTGCCGTCGAGCCGGGCCAACGCGAGGAGGTCGAGGATCAGCTGGTCTGGATAGCTGGGGCGGTAGCGGTCATAGAGATCGGCCACCTCCCCGAAGACGAGCCGCCGCTCGCGCAAAGCGCTAGCGCTTCTCGACCTGCCCGGCGGCGAGATCCGCGGCGACCTGCTCGCCGCCCATCCGCCGGCTGACGGCGGAGGCGAGCCCCGGCACGACGCTGCCGACGCTCGCGCCGAGCGTCAGCCCGAGCGGGGCGATGTGGACCTCCGCGCGGTTGCGCTCGATCGCCCGGAGCACGCCGGCGGCGACCTCATCCGGGCTGCGGGTGCCGACGCCGCGCGGAAGGGTGACGTCCGCGTCGGCGAACATCCCCGCGTCACGGATGAAGCCGGGGAGGACGACCGAGACGCCGACGCCGTGGTCGCGGAGATCCTCACGGAGGCCGAGGGCGAAGCCGCGGATGCCGAACTTCGTCGCCGAGTAGATCGAGGACGCCGCCGAGGCCGTCTTGCCCGCGAGCGAGGAGACGAACACGAGATGGCCGCGCCGCCGCGCCACCATCCGTGGCACGAGTGCGTGCGCGAGCGTGATCGGCGCGTTCAGATTGACCTCGAGCATCCGGTCGATCTGCTCCTGGGTGAGCTCGGTGAACACCCCGCTCGCCGGCAGCGCCGCGTTGGCGACGAACACGTCGATGTCACCGACCTCGGCGCTCAATCGCGCCACCTCGTCACGGCGAGCGAGGTCGCAGGCAATCGCCCGGCCGCCGACCTCGTTTGCAAGCGGCTCGAGCACGTCGGCGCGCCGTCCGGTGAGGATCAGCTCAGCATGCTCCTGCGCGAACGCGCGGGCGATCGCGTGGCCAATGCCGCCAGTCGCGCCGGTGATCAGGACCTTGCCGCCGAGGAGGCTCATCGCAGGCGGCAGTCTAACGGTGTCCTCCGTCCGGCGGATCAGCCGCCGCTACCGGCGCGGTGGCTCACCGAGCAGCCGGCCGGACCCGCCTTCAGCTGCGCGAGCGACGGCGGATCCTCCGCGAGCAGTTCCGCCACCGAGACCGAGCGCATGTGGCGGCGATGGAGCTCCGGCAGCAGGGTGGTGAGCGCGCGGATCGTCTGCCCGCGGTTCTCGTGCATGAGGATGATCGAGCCCGGATGCAGGCCCGCCTCGACGTTCTGGATGATCCCTGCCCAGTTGGCACCGAGCGAGTCGGCCGAGTCGACGTTCCACACGATCTCAAGCAGCCCGAGCGATTTGGCGACGCCGTCGACCATCGCGCTCCGGGCCCCGTAGGGCGGTCGGAACAGGCCGACGCGCAGGCCGCCGGTATCGGTCCTGATCCGATTGATCGTTCGTGACAGCTCGGAGGTGACCGTCGCCTGGGGCAGCTGGCTGAGCACCGGATGGGTGTAGCTGTGGTCACCGATCGCCGCCAGCGTCATCTCCTTGTTGATCCAGTGCGGGAACGCGTCGATGCTCCGGCCGACGACGAAGAACGTCGCGTGCTCGTGGGCCTCGCGCAGCTTGCGCAGCGCCAGATAGGTGTACGGGCCGGGGCCGTCGTCGAACGTGAACGCGACGGCGTTTCCGTGCGGTCCGGCGCAATAGACCGGGAGGCCGTACTTGGCCAGGCGGGCGACCGTGGCGCTCCCGTCGCGGGCCACATCCGTCTTGGTGGTCGGGTGCGGGCTCCGTGACGACCGATGATGAGCCGCTCCGGAGTGGTGCGCGGTCGACGCGTTCTGGGCGGCGGCGTTGGCGTTCGCCGATGAATTGCCACCGGTGCTCTTGACGACGATCACGGCAGCGATCGCGCACACGAGCGCGCCGAGCAGGAGCGCCAGCCCGCGGCGGCGGCGGACCTCGGCGCGTCGCTGGGCCCGGCGCTGCGAGATATGCGGTGGCGGTCCGGCCATGGTTCCGGGAGAGGGTAGAGGGCCGCGCCCGACCCCACCTCGCCGACGATCACGGCCGCCGTCACCGCACGCCGACGATCACCGCACGCCGACGATCACCTCACGCCGGAAAGACCGCAATCGTCGCCGTGAAGCCGTGGAGGAAAGTGCGCCCACCGACCGGGCCGATCTCTCCAGCGGCGAAGAATCCCGCGCTCGGCGCCCCGCCGAGCTCGTCGGTGACGGCGAGCACATCGTGATCCGGCGTCCCGAACATCGCCCGGCCCCGACCGTTACAGGAGAACACGATCGCTCCCGCAGCCGGCTCGCCGGCGAGGGCCTCGACGCGGAGACGGAGAGCGCGGCGGAGGTCCTCATCGGCAGACTGGGCGTCCCGCGCATGGAGACGGACGATCTGGCCCTCCCGGACCCCCGCTCCGACGATCAGGCCGCGGGAGTCAGGGTCCGCGCCGAGCACGCCGCGCACGAGGAAGTCGCCCTGCTCGTACTCGGGCTGGCCGCTCTCGATCACGATCCCGATCAGGAGCCCGCCGGAGAGGAGCACCCGCTCCCGATGCGTCAACTCGCCGACGATCTGCTCGACGCTGTCGAGCGCGGGCCGTCCGGCGAGTTCGTAGATGACGTTTCCCTCGGCCGCGGTGATCGTGAGCTCCCGGCCGACCGGGGCGGCCCCCTGGGAGACGCACGGGAGCATCTCGATGCCGCGCAGGCGGACGCCGACGGCGCCCTCGTCGTACACCTGATCGTCGATAAACAGCGCACTGCCCCCGGTCGGCGTGCGCCCGCTCGCCAAGCCGCCGAGGACCGGGACCGCGGGAGCGTCGGCGGTCAGCCGGGCGAGCGCCCGCTCAGGGGAGAACGAGTACGGATCGGTGAGCAAGATGACGCCACTCGCTCCGTCGAGCGGCGGCAACCCGCTCAGAAGGCCTGCCGGACCGTCGGGCGGCCCGTCGTCGTCGCCCATCGTGAGGTGGAACGTCTCGGCGTCGCCGGTGCCGCTGAACCGCGCGGCCCAGACGGAAACGGCGCTCTCACCCTCCAGCTCACGCCCCGCGCCGAGCACCCCTCCGGCCGCGCAGCCGACGAGCGTTCCCGGCGCCAGCACGCTTCGCACCCCCTCGAGCACCGCCTCCGGCGCGCGGAGGTTCGTCCCGCTCGCGAACACGACGGCGAAATCGACGTCGCCGCGGCCGACTTGCTGCGCCGTCGCGTTCGCGGCCTCGACTCCAGCCGCGAGGGGATCTGGGCGGGTCGAGACGCCCGCCCCGGCACGTGCCGTCAGCTCGCCACCCCCAGGCTCATCGCTTCACGATACTCAGTCCATGCCTCGAGTCGACGTGATCGCGATCTTCGGCCCCACCGGGATCGGCAAGACCGGTGTCGCCATCGACCTCGCCCGGCTCCTGCGGGAGCGCGGCGAGGATCCGGTCGCCGTCTCGGCTGACGCGCTCCAGGTCTACGCCGGCCTCGAGATCATCACGGGAGCCGCCGGTCCCCCGGAGCGGGCGCAGCTCGAGCACCGGCTGCTGTCGTTCCTGCCGGTTGACGCTCAGTTCAGCGCCGGGCAGTACGCCGAGCTCGCCCACGAGGAGATCGACGGACTGCTCGCCGCCGGGCAGCGACCGATCGTCGTCGGCGGCACCGGCCTGTATCTGCGGGCGGCTCTCACCGAGCTCGCGCTGCGACCGCCCCCGCCCGAGGGCGTCCGCGAGCGATGGCAGGCGGAGCTTGAGCGCAGCGGCCCCCAGGCGCTCCACGCGATGCTCGCGGCTCGGGCGCCGTGGGCTGCCGAGACGATCGAGCCGACCGACCGGCAGCGGATCGTGCGCGCGCTCGAGCTCCACGACGCGGGGGAGCTCGAACCGCCGGACCGCGAATCGCAGTTGTGGACGGATGAGGTCCGGCACCCGACGCTGCTGATCGGGCTCGTGATGGACCGCGAGCGGCTGTATGGGCAGATCGACGCCCGCGTCGAGGCGATGATCGCCGCCGGTGCCGAGGCCGAGGTCCAGCGGGCGAACATCGCCGGTGCGTCCGGCACCGCGCGCAAGGCGCTCGGCTTCGACGAACTGCTGACCGGCGACGTCGAGGGGATGAAGCGACGCACGCGCAACTACGCGCGCCGTCAGCTGACGTGGATGCGAAAACTCGCCGGCGTCCACGTCGTCGACACAACCGAGCGAGCGACGGCCGACATCGCGCGTGAGGTGTACGACGTCTGGCTCACGGGAGCGGCGTGAACGGGTACAGCACGACGAGCGAACCGAGGAGCGCGACTCCCCACAGCGCGAGCCACGGCCAGTACCGCCGCAGCCGCATCAGCACGTCGCTCACGGCGAGATAGATCCCCGGCATCACCACGACCATGTAATAGAGGTAGCTCGTCCGGCTGAAGGCGACGCTCAGCACGACGAACGGCAGGAACGTCCCGAGGAACCACGCCAGCGCGAGCACCGGCACCTCACCCTCGCCCGGCGATCGCCGCCGCCGCGCGAGCACCGCCCACGCCAGGAACACGAGCGAGGGCAGCGCGAGCAGCATGATCGCCGGGCTGATCACCCCGAGGAAGTGCGCGGCCGGGTGCACGTGGAAGAGCCCCGGGGCCGGCTTGTCGGGGTTGATGTTGAGGTAGGTGATCGGTTTCAGATCGACGAGCCAGTCCCAGGGATAGGACGCGATCCCCGTCGGACCGTGCGGGCTCGTCTGATCGGCGCCGTAGCTGAGCATGTGAGAGAGGTGCGTGAACGGCGAGCCGCCGAGCCGCCGCATCGTCACCGGGTCATACGGCGGCGCCAGCCGATCGAGCAGCGCGAGCAGAGCCACAAATGTCGCGGCCGCGCCCGTCACGCACCATCCGACCCGCCGCGCCGCGCCGCGGAGCACCGGGCCGGTCGCGCGCCGGATCTCCGGCAACGCGCGCAGCAGCTCGAGCAGCACGACGACCGCGAGCACGTACGGCGCGACGAGCTTCATCGCCGTGCCGATCCCGATCAGGATCCCGGCCGCCAGCGGCCGGCCCCGCAGGTACGCGACCGCGGCGCACAGCATCAGCGCGAGCACGGGGACATCGAGCGTGCCGATCCGTCCGTGGACGAGCAGCAGGTTGTCCGCCGCCATCAGCGTCGCGGCGAGCAGCGCGAGCCAGTCGCTCCCGCCCGCGGCGCGGACGAGCCAGAACATGGCCACGATCGCGAGCGTCCCGAGCAGCAGGCTCGGCAGCCGCCACGCGAACGGGTTGTCCCCGAAGACTTCGATCGCGCCCGCCATCATCACCTTGACGAGCTGCGGGTGCTCGGAGTTCGGGTCGTCCCCCCGGGGTGCGTCGTGGTACTTCTGATCGGCCGGAGGATTGATGCCGGCGATCACCCGCGCCGCGTTGACGTAGTAGACCTCGTCGAACACGAGCAGGTGGTCGTTGGCCGTCCGGCACGGGACTCGGCACGGCTCGTCGATGAGGGCGATCCGCAGTCCGAGCGACAGCAGCGTGACGAGCGCGAGCAGCGCGAGCGGGCGGGAGAATGCGGTCAGGCGCCGAGCCATGGCGACGCGACGGTACATAGACTGCGCCCGTGTGGACTTCGAGAAGTGGCAGGCCCTCGGCAACGACTACCTGATCATCGAGCGCCAGGCGCTCCCGTTTGAGCTGACCGAAGCCCGGATCCGCACCATCTGCGCCCCGCACACGGGCGTGTTCTCCGACGGGATCCTGCTGCTCGAGCCGACGTCGGATGCCGAGCATGTCGCCCGTCTGCGCATCTTCAACCCGGACGGATCCGAGGCCGAGCTGTCCGGCAACGGGGCTCGCGAGGCGTTCATGTACCTCCGCCGCCGGGGGTGGACGGATGCGGACACGTTCGCCATCACGACCCTCGCCGGCACGATCCGCGCCACGATCACCTCCGAGCGCACGTGCCGGGTCGAGATGGCCCAGGCGCGGCTGAGGAGCGACGACTACCCCTCAGGCGCCGACGATGGACGCGGGGAGCTCACCGCCGCCGAGCGCACCTGGAGCTTTCATCATGTGCAGGTCGGCAACCCGCAGTGTGCGATCGCTGTCGCCGACCTCGAGGCGCTCGCCGCGCTCGACCTTCCGGCGATCGGGCCCGAGATCGAGCATCACGCGCTGTTCCCGAACCGGACGAACGTGTCGTGGTTCACCGAACTCGAGCCGGGCCGGATCCGAGCCCGGATCTTTGAACGCGGCGTGGGGGAGACGGCCGCGAGCGGAACCGGCGCGACCGGCGCCGCCGTCGCGTACACGCTCAGTGGCGGGCGCTCGCCGGTCACCGTCGTGCTCGACGGCGGGGAGCTCGAGGTCAAGGTCGACGCCGACCTGCACATCACCCTGAGCGGCTGGGCCGTGCCGGTGTATCGCGGCGCGCTCGCCGACGATTTCGTCAAGGAGCTGCATGAAACCCAGTAGCCGGCTCGAGAAGATCCCGCCGTACCTGTTCGCCGAGCTTGAACGGAAGATCGCCGCCAAGAAGGCTGCGGGCGTCGACGTCATCAGCCTCGGGATCGGTGATCCCGACACGCCGACCTACCCGCCGATCGTCGCCGCCGCCCAGGTGGCGGTCGCCGATCCGAGCACCCACACGTATCCGTCGAACCGCGGTCTGCTCGCGTTTCGCCAGGCGATCGCCGCCTTCTACGAGCGCCGGTTCGGGGTCACGCTCGATCCGGAGACCGAGGTGATGGCTGCGATCGGCGCCAAGGAATGCATCTTCAACCTCAACCTCGCGTTCCTGGACCCGGACAACGTCGCGCTCGCCGCCGACCCGGGCTACCCGGTCTACACCGGCGGCCCGCTCCTCTCAGGCGCCTCCTCGCACCTGATGCCGCTCGTCCCGGAGCGCGGCTTTGCGCCCGACCTGGGCGCGATCCCGGCGGACGTGCTCGAGCGGGCGCGCCTGATGTTCTTCAACTACCCGAACAACCCGACCGGCGCCGTCGTGCCGGACGGCTTCTTCGAGGAGGCGGTGGCGCTCGCCGGCGGCAACGACATCCTCGCCGTCCACGACAACGCGTACAGCGAGACGACCTACGACGGCTACGTCGCTCCGTCGTTCCTCGCCACGCCGGGGGCGAAGGACATCGGCGTCGAGGTGTTCTCGCTCTCCAAGGGCTACAACATGACCGGCTGGCGGTGCGCCGCGATCGTCGGCAACGCGGAGGCGATCGAGCACTACTGGCGCCTGAAGTCGAACATCGACTCCGGGCTGTTCGAAGCGGTGCAGCTCGCCGGCGTGGCGGCGCTGGCGCCCGAGGTCGACGCCGAGGTCAAGGCGATGAACGCGGTGTATCAGCGGCGGCGCGACCTCGTCTGCGAGGCTCTCGGCCAGGCCGGCGTCGAGGTGACCCCGCCGAAGGGAACGATCTACATCTGGGCGCCGATTCCTGCAGGATTCGCCACCGCTGCCGAGTATTGCGAGCACGTGCTCGAGGAGACCGGGGTCGTGATCTCGCCGGGTGGCGCCTACGGCGCCAGCGGTGAGGGCTTCTTCCGGATCTCGCTGACGACGCCGGACGAGCGGCTGCTCGAGGCGGTCGAGCGCATCCGCCAGCTGTAGCTATAGGGTTGTCATGAGTCCAAAGCGAGGAGGATTGCAATGATCACCGATCGCCTGCGCGGCCGCGGTGCGCGACTGGTCCCCGTGCCGGCATTGCTGTGCGCCCTCGGTCTCAGCGCGTGCGGCGGCTTCGACTCCGCCGCCTCCGGAGAGCACCTGATCAAGGACTACGTCAAGAAGTTCGGGCAGGGCAAGGTCGTGGTCAAGTCCTCGAACTGTCCCGGCGGGGTCAAGCAGAAGGTCGGCGGGAGCTACGACTGTAAGGTCGTGCTGACCGACAAAACGACCGGCAAGGATCACTCCGGGACGATCACGATCCACATGGCCTCAAACAATAAGGTCGAGATCACCGGCGGCCAGGACATTCACGTCCAGTAGCGAGCGCGCCCGCCGGCGGAGCCACCCCGCACGGCTACCATAAGGCCCGTGCAGCGAACCCGCCACGGGCGCACGCAGACGTCCTCCTCAGGCGACGGGACGCGACCGCAGGGCCGCGCGCGCCAGCGCGCCTTCATGATCGCGGCGCTCCCTGACGGCGACGAGCACGATCTCCAGGAGCTGAGCGAGCTGCTGCGCACCGCGGGCGTCGCGACGGTCGGCGAAATGATCCAGCGCCGCGAGCATCCGCACCCGAACACCTATCTCGGATCCGGCAAGTTGGAGGAGCTGAAGGCGGAGCTCGCCGCCACCGATGCGAACCTCGTGGCCTGCGACGATGAGCTCTCGCCGCGCCAGGAGCGCAATCTCGAGGCGACGCTCGGAATCCCGGTGATCGACCGCACCGCGATCATCCTCGACATCTTCGCCGCGCACGCCCACAGCGCCGACGGCAAGCTCCAGGTCGAACTCGCGCAGCTCGAGTACAACCTGGCGCGGATGCGTGGCTTGTGGACGCACCTCGAGCGCCTCGGCGCCGGCCGTATCGATGGAGGTATCGGGACCCGGGGTCCGGGCGAGACACAGATCGAGACCGACCGCCGCCTCGCCCGCGATCGCATCTCGGCGCTCCGCCGCAAGCTCGTCCACGTGCGCTCCAGCCGGTCGGTGATGCGCGCCGAACGCGAGCGCGCGCACCTGCCGCAGGTCGCGCTCGCCGGCTATACGAACGCGGGCAAGTCGACGCTGCTCAATGCGCTGACGGGCGCCACCACGGGCGTGCGCGATCGTCTCTTCCACACCCTTGACCCGACGACCAGGGTGCTGCGCGCCGGTGGGCGCGACTACCTGCTGACCGACACCGTCGGCTTCATCCGCAAGCTGCCCCACCAGCTCGTCGATGCGTTCGGGGCGACGCTTGAGGAGACGCGGCTCGCCGATCTCGTCCTCCACATCGTCGATGCCTCGGCGCCTGAGGACGAGATGCTCGCGATGATGCGCGCCGTCGAGGACGTCCTGCACGAGATCGGCGCCGACGAGGCGCCCCGGGTGCTCGTGCTCGGCAAGGCCGACCTCGTCGACGAGGAGCGCCGTGTCGAACTCGCCAATCGTCATCCCGACGCGGTGCTCGTCTCCGCGGTGACCGGTGAAGGGCTGCCGGAGCTGACCGAACGGATCGAGGACGAGTTCGCGCGGACGTTGCGGACCGTCGAGCTGATGATCCCCTACGACGAGGGTGGGCGACTCGCCGAGCTCCACCACCTGGCGGGTGATCTCGAGCGCGAGGAAACGCCCGAGGGCGTCCGCGTGCTCGTCCGGCTCCCGGCCACCGTTGCCGCACGCTACGAGCCGTTTGCGCTGAACGGTCGATGAGCCTCGACGCTCTGCGGGTCCGCCGCCTCGACGCGCGCGCGACCCTGCCGACCCGCGCCTACCCGGGGGACGCCGGGCTCGACCTGTATGCGCTCCAGGACGGCCGGCTCGACGCCGGCGAGCGCGCGTCCGTTCGCACCGGGGTCG
This sequence comes from uncultured Solirubrobacterales bacterium, assembly GCA_963779695.1. Lineage (GTDB taxonomy): Bacteria > Actinomycetota > Thermoleophilia > Solirubrobacterales > Solirubrobacteraceae > Palsa-465. The sequence goes on along the minus strand of CAVZZH010000027.1, from coordinate 16,070 downwards.
CGGTCGAGATCCCGGATGGATACGCCGGGCTCGTGCTGCCGCGCTCCGGGCTCGCCGCACGGTCGGGGATCGCCCTCGTCAACGCCCCCGGCCTGATCGACGCCGGCTATCGCGGGGAGGTCCAGGTGCTGCTGCTCAACACCGATCGCGCGACGCCGTTCACGATCGCCGGCGGGGACCGGATCGCGCAGCTCGTGCTCGTCCGGATCGAGGCGCCGCCGGTCGTCGAGGTCGAGGCGTTGAGCGTGTCCGAGCGGGGGGAGGGGGGCTTCGGCTCGAGCGGTTCGTAGGACCTAGCGTCTAGCCGTCAGGGTGTCCCGCCCGGCGGCACGAGCCCGTGCTGCTCGAGGAACTGCTGGGCGACGAGCTTCGGGTCCTGATGGCCCACGTCGACGGCAGCGTTCAGCCGCCGGAGGGTGTTCGTCGTCAGCAGCGCGCTGATTCTGTCGATCGTCTCGGTGAAGGCGGGGCCCTCGGCGGTGAGGACCCGGGCGGCAACGACCGGCACGATGTTGCCCCAGCCGAAGGCATGGCGCGGATCGCGCAGCAGCGTGTAGTGGCCCGTCGTGAGCTGACCGTCGGTCGTGCCGACGTTGGCGGCCTGAACCGTGCCCTGATCGAGCGCCTGGTACTGCGCGCCGACGTCGAGCGCCTTGAACGTGGCGGGCGTGAACCCGTAGACCTGCTGCAGCAGCGGCAGTCCCGTGGCGCTGGTCTGGAATTGGGGCGGCGCGCCGAGGGTCATCTGCGGGGCGACGCGGCGCAGGTCACCCAGGCTTCTCAGGTCGTTGTCGACCGCGTAGGCGTTCGTGACGCCGATGGCTCCGGTACTGCTCGCCGGCGTTGGGTTAAGCAGCTCGAGCCCGTGCGCGAGGGCATAGTGCTGGCCGGCGAGGTAGGCCTGCCTGACGGCCCGAAAGGACCGCTTGTCGCCGGCGATCGCGCTGTCCCACGTGCTCAGGTATTCCGGGTACATGTCGAGCCGGTTGCTCTCGAGCGCCCCGAAGGTGACGTCGCTCGGGCCGATATTGCGGTTGACCATCACCGTGTACCCCTGCGCCTCAAGCGCCTGGCTGTACAGCTCGCCGAGCACGAACTGCTCGGTGAAGTTCTTGTCGCCGATCGTGATCTGCGGGCGTCCGGTTCCGGGCAGGGTCGAACTGCTCGTCGTCGTCGTGCTCGTCGAGCTGGTGGATGTCGCACTTGGGTCGGTGTGGCCGCCGCCACAGGCGGAGAGCCCGGTGCCAAGCAGCAGCAGGACGGCCGTGAGTGCGAGCGTCGCTGTACGGGGGACGGACATGCGCCGGCGGCCCATCGTAGAGGGAGGCCGGCGCGTCAGCTCAGACGCCGGCCGCGTGCCGGGCGTCGTGGTGGGCAGCCGCCTCGAGCTCGTCGTCGAGCGCCTCGAGCCCGTCGAGCCCGAGCGCGGTGCGGATCAGCCAGTCGGCGAACCACGCGTTCTTGGGGAGCAGGGGCCCGTGCAGGTAGGTCCCGATCACGTTCCGCATCCGAGCGCCTTCGTATCCATCCGTGCCGTTGTTTCCGTGGCCCTTCAGAACCCGCCCGAGTGGCGTGACGTCGGGCCCGAGATGCGTGCGGCCCCCATGGTTCTCAAACCCCGCCAGCACCTGCCGGTCCCCGGGCTCGAGCTCGACCTCGATCGCGACGTTGCCGATCAGCCGCGGCCCCTCGGCTCGCACGGTGCGCAGGTCGACGAGCCCGACGCCGGGCAGGGTCTCCTCGCCGAGCTCGTAGGAATGACCGAGCAGCTGGTAGCCACCGCAGACGGCGAGGATCACGCCGCCCTCATCCGCGACCTCGTGGAGGGCGTCGCGCTTGACCTCGGCGAGGTCGAACGCGCACAGCCGCTGGTCGCGATCCTGACCGCCACCGATGTAGAACAAGTCGGCGCTCGACGGGTCGAGGGGCTCCCCGAGGCCGCTGGCGGTCACCGAGAAGTCGATTCCGCGCCAGCGGCAGCGGCGCTCGAGCAGCAGCAGGTTGCCGCGGTCGGCGTAGATGTTCATCAGATCCGGGTACAGCGCGCACACCCGCAACTCAGGCACCGAACATCACCACCGTGCTGCCGACGTACTCCTCGGTGGACGGAACCTCGGTCACGCCCGCACTGCGCAGGCCGGCGTGCGCGGCGTCATCGCGCAGTTGCCGTGCGGTCAGGCACTCGAGCGTGATCCGGTCCTGACTGACCCTGCGCTCGCCGCTCACACTCACCACCTCGCGCCGTCGCTCGAGCACGAAATCGGCGCCGCTCGCCCGGACCGCGGTCGGATGGCTCGCGTACACGACCCCGTCGATCTCGCACATGTCGGGCATCGGCCCGGGGATCCCGTCGAGCACCTCGAACGGCTCGAGCTGCTCGGAGATCGCGATCGCCAGGCGCCCGCCGGGGGCGAGATGGGCTGCCGCCCGACCGAGAAAGGCAATCCGGCCGTCACGGCCACCGAGCAGCTGGATCGTCTGCATCGGCACGATGCACAGCGGAAACCGCCGGTCGCCGAGATCGAACGTGCGGGCGTCCGCGCGCACGGTGTCGACCTCGAGGTCACCGGCGCGCTCGGCGAGCGTGGCCAGCAACTCGGCGTCGACGTCGAGCGCGGTGACGCGGTAGCCGGCGCGAGCGAGCTCGAGCGTGACCCGGCCCGTGCCGGCGCCGACGTCGAGCACCGGATCGCCGTACTCGCCGGCGAGCGAGCGCCACAGCGACAGATCCTCGGCGTAGCTCCCGCATTCGAGGTCGTGCCAGACGACATTCATGCGGGTGCGGGATCCCGTCGCTGCCAGAACTGAGCCACGTGCCCGCGAGCCGCGAGCTCCTCCCGCAGTTCGAGCAGCGCGGTGTAGGTCGGGAGCACGAACAGCCGACCGTCGGCGGTGTCGGCGACTGCCGCGTCCAGCGCCGAGGCGAGCGGCGGGATCACGATGAGACGGTCCTCCGGCACCCCGGCGTACTTGAAGCGCAGCGCGAGCTCAGCCGCTCGGGTGCCGGCGCACGTCACGCGGCGCACCCGAGACGCCAGCACCTCAAAGTCGGCGTCCCACACCCAGGAGACGTCACGCCCGTCCGCGGTGCGGTCGTTGAGGATCGCCAGCAGATCGAGCTCACCGGGCTCGAGCACGAGCGTGCGGAGGATCTCGTTCGCGCCCGCGGGGTTCTTGACGAGCAGGATCGAGGCCTCGGTGTCGGCGATCCGCACGATCTCGGCGCGACCAAACGCCGCGGTCACCGCGTGGAGGCCGGCGACGACGTCGTCGAGCGCGATCCCGAGGCTGAGGCACAGGGCGGCGGCGCCGAGCGCGTTGTAGACGTTGTACAGCCCCGGGAGCGGCAGCTCGACGTCCCGGGTGCCCTCCGGGGTGCGGAGCCGGAACGCGGCGGCGCGGGTCCCGCGCAGCTCGATCCGCTCGGCGGCGATCGACGGGACCGGCCGCTCCTGTCCGCACGACGGGCACCGGTAATGGCCGAGATGTCCCAGGTAGACGGTCTCGTAGACGTACGCGGCGCCGCAGCGGCGGCAGTGCTTGGAATCCGAGGCGTGCTGCATCTCGGCGAGCGCCACCGAGTCGTCCTCGACGCCGAAGAACACCGTCCCGGTCCGCTCGCGGCCGAGATCGGCGATCAGCGGATCGTCGGCGTTGAGCACGAGTCGCACGTCCGGCGGGAGCGTCGCCACGACGATCGCCCACCGGTCGGCGATCGTCTCGAGCTCTCCGTAGCGGTCGAGCTGATCCCGGAACAGGTTGCCGAGCAGAACCGCCCGCGGGTGCAGCTGCGGCGTCACCCGATCGACCCAGAACTCGTCGAGTTCGAACAGGCCGAGCTCGCCGTCGATCCGGCGTCGCGAGCGGCTCGCCGACAGCAGCGTCGACGCGACGCCGCCCGCCATGTTCGCCCCGGCGCGGTTGTGCACGAGCTGGATCCCGGCCCGCTCCAGGATCGCCGCAGCCATCGCCGCGGTCGTCGTCTTGCCGTTCGTCGCCGAGATGACCGCCGAGCCCTGTGGCAGCCGGACCGCGAGTTCGGCGATCGCGTCGGGTTGCAGCCGCATCAGGACCTTGCCCGGGAGGCTCGTCCCGCCGCCGCGTCCGGCCCGGCGCGCAAGTTCGCCGACCGCGCGAGCGGCGGCGATCTTCACCGTCAGGCCGCTCATTGGGGCACCATCACGCGGACCGCCGAGGGCAGCGCCCGGACCGTGACCGGCAGCTCGGCGATCGGATCGCCATCCGCGTACATCGTGAACGGACGCTCGGCGGTGATCGCCACCTCGCTCCCGCGGACGACCTCGACGTTCGGCTGCTTGACGTGCTCGCCCTTGAACACCGTTGGCAGCAGGCGGAGAAAGCGCAGCTTTGGCGTGTGGCCGACGAGCACCACGTCGAGCAGGCCGTCCTCGAGCGACGCGTCCGGCGCCATCATCATCCCGCCGCCGTACGCCCCCGAATTCGCCACCGCGACGGTGTAGCCGGTGAACTGACGTGGCTCGCCGCCATCGATGGTGACCGTGAGTCGCGCGGGCTTCCAGCCGGCCAGTGCCCGGAGCGCGCCGTATGCGTAGACGAGGTTGCCGCGGACGATCCGGGTCTCGTTGGCGATCCGGTTGGCGACCGAGTCAAACCCACAGCTTGCGATGCCGATGAACGTCTTCTCGCCGACCTGTCCGAGGTCAAGCGCGCGGACGGTCCCGTGACGGAGGACCGCGCAGGCGGGCACGGGCTCGAGCGGAATCCCGAGAACCCGGGCGAAGTCATTGCCACGGCCGCCCGGGAGGACGCCGAGCACGCCCTGGGTGTGTTTGATGGCATCGGCGACCGCGCCGATCAGGCCGTCGCCTCCGAACGCCACCGCGAGCTCGCCGCGTTCGGCGGCACCGTGGGCGAGTTCCTGCGCGTGCCCGAGGCTGCGCGTCGGCTCAACGTGATGCTCGAGCCCGAGATCGGTCATTGCCGCGCGGACGTCGTCGAGCGCCGCCGCGGCCCGACCCCCACCCGCCTGAGGGTTGACGATCAACGACAGCATCAGCCGCCCGTCACGAGTGCGTAGAGGTCGGAGGCGACCGCCACCGGCGCCGGATCTTCGGCCTCGGCCGCCTGCGCGGCGCTCGTGACGCCGGTGAGCACGATCGCGCCGTCGAGCCCGGCGGCGGCGGCACCACCGAGATCGGCGTCAAGCCGATCACCGATCACGAGCGTCCGTCCCGGGCCGAGGCGGTCGAGGGCCGTGACGAAGATCTGCTTGTCCGGCTTGCCGACGATCGTCGCCGTGCGGTCGGTGGCGTACTCGAGCGCTGCGATCACGGCGCCCGTCCCGGGAGCGATCCCCTCGGCCGTCGGGTAGGTCCGGTCGCGTCCCGCTCCGATCATCTGGGCGCCGGCGAGCACCGAGCGAATCGCCGGCCCGAGGTCTGAGAAATGCACGTGCTCGTGGCCGCCGATGACGACGATCTCGGCCTCGGACTCGTGCGGGGTCCCGTTGACGACGCGCTGCCCGGAATCCGTCACGTGCCGGAAGATCGCGGGCGCGCCGATGACGTAGACGCCGGCGCCGGTCCCGCGCTCGGCGAGCACGTACTGAATCGCCGCGCCGACGGTGACGATCTCCTCAAGCGACGCCTGGATCCCGAGCGACCAGAGCTTGCGGACGTACTCCTCGGGCGAGTGCTGGGCGTCGTTGGTGAGGAACGCGAGCGACTTATGCGCGGCGCGGAGCTCGGCGATCGCATCGGGTGCGCGTCGCGTGGGTTCGTCGCTGATCCAGACGCAGCCGTCGAGATCGACGACGACGTGGTCGTAGGCGGCGAGCAGTGGGGAGAGAGACATTGCGATGTCGTCGATTCAGAAGAGGGCGGTCTGCGCCGGTTCGGGCGCTGCGGCGAGGCACTCGGGACCGTCGTAGCGGGCGTCGTTGACCGCGATCCCCACGGCCCGGAGCGCGGTCTGCGAGGCCGGCAGACCGGCGAGGATCTCGCCGAGTTCGGCCTGCGGCGTTCCCGCGTCGAGCCAGAACCGTTCGGCGTCGGGCGCGAGGATGATCGGCATCCGATCGTGGAGTGAGCGGATCGCCGAGTTCGCCGACGTCGTGAGGATCGTGCAGGTCCGCAGCGTGTCGCCGTCAGGCGCGTGCCAGATCGACCACAGGCCGGCGAACGCAAACGGCGATCCGTCGGCGCGCGTGATGTGAAACGGCTGCTTGGGGCCGCCGGACACAGGTTGCCATTCGTAGAACCCGTCGGCGGGAATAAGGCATCGATACCGCTCGAAGGCGCGGCGATACGCCGGCTTCTCGGCCGCTGTCTCGACCCGGGCGTTGATCATCTTCAGCCCGGTGTTCGGGTCCTTCGCCCACGTCGGAACGAGGCCCCACCGCAGCAGCTCACCCCGCGGCGCGCCCGCCTTGTCGGTCGTCACGGCCAGGACGTCATCGCCCGGCGCGACGTTGTACCGCTGCCGGACCTCGACCGATTCGGCGATGTTGAACCGCGCCCGGACCTCGGCTGGGTTGGGCGAGGCCAGCGTGTAGCGACCGCACACGGTGAACTCGGCCTCTCAGCGCGAGCGTGCGGCGACCTGCTCGGCCCGTTCGGCCTGGGCGCGTTTCTGTCGACGTCGCCCGAAGTAGGCGAGCACGCCGATCGCGATCGCGACGAGCAGGAAGCCGTAGAAGATGGCGAGGTCGGTCGAGACGCCGCCGAACGGGAGCGCGATCAGGTTCACGATCCCGAACCCGAGCGCCAGGATCGCGACGACCAAAACCACGATGATCACGACGCCGCGGATCCGCAGGAGCAGGCCGGCGCTCTTCGGCGGCGCGATCAGCCCCATCAGCTTCAGACCGCGGAGCTGCCGCGTGCTCGGCGCCTCGACGCCGAGGCGCTCGGTCGCGCGCTTGAGGTCGTCGGCACGGCGTTCGGCGAGCGCGAGCGATGCATCGGCCATCCGGCGCAACTGCAACCGCTCCTGCGGGCGAGCCGCGGCAAGGGCGCGCTGGAAATGCGCTCGTGCGGCCTTGGCGTCATACCGTTCCGCCGCGCGCGCACCGAGGATCGCCTGGGCGGCCGCCTTGAACTTCGTCTCCGCCTCGAGCTCCTCGTCGGAGCGACTCTCCATCTGCTGCATCGCGGCGAGCTGACTGCGCTGCTCGACCCGCATGACCCGCTGCTGCTTCGCCATGGCCTGAGAGTCTAGTGCGCCGAGCGGCAGCCTTAGTCGCTCGCGCGGGCGGATGACGTAGATCCGCTGCCCGGTCATGAACTGACCGCCGCTGTTCGGACTCGCGGGCGGCGAGCGATAGACGTCGATGTGGTGGCCGTTGATCGCGCCACCGGTGTCCTGGGCGACGAACCAGCCGCCGTGACCGTCGTGTCGATAGGCCGGCACGTACACCCGGCTGCCGAGCGGAATCACGCTCGGATCGACGGCGATTGACTGGTAGTAGCGCAGCGCCGTGGCGCCGCCGGACGCGAAGCTCACGCCGCGCAGCGGGATGTACTTGCGGCCCTTGCCGGACGACCACCCACCGGTCTGCAACGGGAAGGTGACGCCGCCCGAACGGTTGCGCCAGTAGCCGCCGGCGCGCCAGTACGGGGCGCCCGCCGACCATCCGCTGGAGGCGTCGGTTCCGACACCGCCGACGGTTACCCAGCCGCCGCTGCCGAGCGCATCGATGTGGTACATCCGCCCGTCGAGCCCGACGCCCTCACCCTCCATCGAGAGACCCTCGGCCGAGTACAGCCAGTCGATGCGGTGGCGGGTCGGCAGACCCGGCGTCTTGACGAGCGCACCGCGGAACCAGCTCTCCGGCGCCGGCCAATACTCGGTGATCTCGACGCTCCCGAGCCACTTGCCGTGGTCCTTCTTGCTCGGTGGCGGCGGGACGTTGGCTCGCTTGGTGCTCGTCGGCGCAAGGCCGCCGAGGCCGGCACCACCGGTCGGAGCGCTGAGGTCCGCCGCCGCACTCACGGCGGCCGGCGCGAGCGAGGCTGCGAGCACGGCGGTGCCGCAGACGCAAAGACGACGTACACGAGGGGCCACAGCGCGCATGAGCCTAATCGGTGTGATCGACACGTGCGACGGCCGGGTGAAGCCGTGCAACGGTCAGATCTATGACGCGGCTAGTCGCGGGACACTAGGGCAGCCGGATGTCGCGAACCCCGCGCGCCACCCGCAGCTCGCGTGCGCTCAGGTCGGCGGCCTTCACCGGCGTCACGACCGTCCAGTGGTGACCGACGGGGCATCGCTGAACGCGCCAGGGCCCAAGACGCAGCGACTTCACCGACACGGCCGGGATCCAGATCGTCGTGAACAGATGGCCGTTCCGGCAGCGGACGATGATGTTTCCACCGAGCTTGCCCGAGCGGGCCCACAGGCTGAGCGCCTCGAGCACCACGGTCGCAACGGCGGTCCCGATGATGCGCTGGCGCGTCGGTCGGTCCTGATCGGAGCGCGACATCTCGCCTGAAGACTACGCCCACTTGAGGCGGTGCCCGCGTGGGCGCCCGGCACCGCGCCGGGCTCGTGCCTCGACATACGGCCAGGGTCGGTTGTACATATGGACATAGACGGTGCCTCGGAAGCTCGTGACACTGGATCCCAAAGCCTGGTGAGCTGACGCGTGGAGGCAACGTGGACGTGCGGTTGGGGACCCGAGATGGTGAAGGCGTCGCCCGGTCATGATCGTCCCGCGGGAGATCCGACCGGTCGGAGCGAGCGAGGAATGGCTCTCGCACGTACCGGAGATCGTCGATGACCTGTGCGACGAATGGCACCTGTCCGTCGACGAGGACAGCGTCCACGGCGGCGCGTGGGGGATCGTCATCGCCTGTCGCACGGAGAACGGCGGCGAGGCGGTGCTCAAGCTATGCGCCAACCACGATCGGTTGCGTGCGGAGGCGACCGCGTTGCTCGCCTGGGCGGGAGGGCCGGCGATCCAGGTCCTCGATCACTGCTCGGGTGCGTTGCTGCTTGAGCGCGCGCGTCCCGGGTCACCTGAACGACTCGCGCCGTCGCAGCTCGGGATGCTCCTCAACGCGCTCCACCGTCCGGGCCGGCCGGTCGGACCGGGCCTCGGAGACTGGCGGACGAGCATCCACTCCGGTGTTGCTCAGGTGCCGTCGCTGCATTCGCTCGGTCGCGAGCTCCTGAGAGCCGGGGAGGGGCGTCCGACGGTCATCCTCCACGGCGACCTGCAGCCGGCGAACGTGCTGCGCCACCGCGGCGCGAGCGTCGTCATCGACCCGCTCGGGATCGCCGGCCCCCGCGAGTTCGACGTCGCGACCGCTGCCCTCTACAACAACTGGGGCGAGGACTCCTCAGCCCGCATCACCCGGCTCGCCAAGCTCACCGGGACCGACGCCGCATTCGCGCTGCGCTTCGGGCAGTTCAGCGCGATGTACGCTGCACTTGCTCGCAGCTAGTGTCTGAATCGGGACGCTGGATGATCTCGCCGATTCGGCTGGTCACAAATCTCGGCCGAATGGAAGTTAAAGGTCGAGGATGCGGAACTGGAGCACCGAGAGCGACGATCGACTGCTGGCGGAATCGGCCGGCGACGAGGACGCGTTCGCCGCGCTGTACGAGCGTTGGGAGCGACCGATGCTCGGGTATTTCCGCCGCCGAACGGGCAATGCCGAGGTGGCCGCCGATCTCACCGCCGAGGTGTTCGCTGCGGCGCTGACCGCCTGTGCTCGGTGGCGTCCCGGTGGAGCACCGGCGGGCGCCTGGCTGTTCGCGATCGCCCAGCGCACGCTGAGCAAGAGTCTCCGCCGTGGTGCGGTCGAGGACCGCGCACGCCGCCGGCTGGCGATGACGCCGATCGAGCTCGAGGACGAGGACCTGCACCGGATCGATCGGCTCGGTGATGCCCCGCTCATCGAGTTGCTCGAGGCGCTGCCGGCAGACCAACGTGATGCCGTGCGAGCCCGGGTCCTCGACGAGGAGTCCTACGAGGAGATCGCCGGCCGGCTGCGGTGCTCCTCCGCCGTCGTGCGCAAGCGCGTGAGCCGCGGCCTCGCGCGGATGCGTGACCAGGCCGGAGAGGGGGCTCGATGACGGTCCTGCCGCAGCTCGAACGTGAACTGCGCGCCGCCCATCGGCGCGGTCGCCGTCGACGGCGCATCGGCATCATGTCGCTCCCGCCGGGCGCCCGGCAGGTGAGTCGTTGGCTTGCGCCCGCGCTTGCGGTGGCGGCGACGATCGCGATTGCCGCCGTCTTCCTGATCGCGGTTCGGCACGGGTCGACGAGCTCGGCGCCGACCGGGACCGCCCGCACGGACACGATCGTGCTCCAGCCGAGCGCGCTGACCGCAAACGCCGATCCGACCGCTGCGCTCAGCACCTCGCTCGCCGTCCTGCAGCGTCGCTACGCCGCAGCGCTGCCCGCGATCCGGGTCCGGAGGGTCGGCGACGAGGTCGTTCTTCATGGCGTCACCTCGGCGAACCGGGCTGCGGCGCTCGACCTTGCGCGCACCGGACACCTGGCGTTCTTCGATTGGGAAGCGAACGTCCTGCTGCCGAACGGCAAGCCCGTCGCCGCGGGCCTTGCATCCGGCAGCACCGCCGCGCTGACGATCAGTCAGGGCGCCAGCGCCGCGAGCGGGGTCCAGGGATCTGGTGGTCTCACGCTGTATGACGCCGTGAAGCTCGCCTCCAGGCAGTCCGCTGCGAAGTACGCGGTCATGTCGCACCAGTCGCCTCAGCTCTATCTCTTCGGAGCCTCGGGCAGTCGCTTCTGTACCGCTCGAGCCACCGCCGAGGGTCGCATCCCCGCCGCGGGACGTTGCTATCTGGCGGGGCCGGCCCGCGACGTTGCGGCTCTCACCGCCGGGCTCCCCGCTGGGGCCGCCGCCGGCGGCCTGGTCCTGCGGGTGCCGCCCGGGACCGTTGTGCTCCAGGCCGCCGACGCCTCGCCCTCCGCACACATGAGCATCGATGACCCGAACGCGAGGTTCTTCGTGCTGCGCGATAACGAGGCGCTCTCCGGCAGCGCCGTGACCAAGCCGACGCAAAGTCGTGACCAGGCCGGGGGACCCGCGGTCACGTTCGGATTCACGGCGGCGGGACAGGCCGCGTTCCGGCGCGTCACGGCTGAGGTCACTCATCGGGGTGCCCGCGTCAGCCGGAGTGGTCAGATGTTCAATCAGCACTTTGCGGTTGCGCTCGACGGCCAGCTGCTGAGCGTCCCGCAGATCGACTTCAAGGCGTATCCCGACGGCATCAACACCTCGTCGGCCGACGTGGCCGGCGGCCTCAGCGCTGGGTCGGTCCGAGACATCGTCGCGATCCTTCGCTTCGGCCCGCTGCCGGTCGTGCTGACGCAGCGGTAGAGAGCTCGCTCGGTCACCGGTCGTCGAGCGCGCGCAGCCAGCCGAGCACCATCTCCTGCTTGGAGCGCGAGAGATGGACGTACCGTTCACGCAGCTCGAGCAGCTCCGCGTCGAGCGTCGCCGGCTCCGCTCCAGGCGGGGGTGTCGGCGACGCGGCCGGCTGAGGCGCTCGGTAGCCGCCGAGCCGGAGTGACTGGCTTCGCCCCGGAGCGGCGGCGGGGACCGCGGCCGCGCGCGCCGGCATCGTCGGTGGGGCAGAGGGGGCGTCGAACTCGGAGCCCTCCGCGACGGTCAGCGGCACACCGGCGGCGTACGTCGACAGCGTCGCGGGATCGCCTGACGCGGTGCTGCTTGCCCAGGGGCGCAGACTGAGGAGCCCGTCGAGGTCATGTCGGGTCACCCGCAGCGCGGGCAGCAGCCGCTGGATGACCGCCTCGCTCGGGTTGCGTTTGCCGCGCTCGATGAACTTGATGTGCACCGCCGAGACTCCTGAGGCGCTCGCCAGCTGCTCCCGGGAGAGGCCGATCCGCTCGCGCAGCCACCGCATCGCCTCCGCCAGATCGCTGCGACCGTCCTCAGCCATGGATACATGATGCCGCATCGGGGATACTGCGACGGCGACTTGTCATAACTCGAAGGAGCATGTATAGTATCCATCTAGGATACAACGAAGGGGATGTCCTGATGCACAATCGCGTTGGAATCACAATCCGGGACAACGAGATCACGATCGGGGAGCGGTTCTCGGTCCGGTTCATGCGGACCCTCCGCATCCCGGATGATGGTGGCGAGTATCCGCTGCCACCAGGTCTCGGGACGTTCCCGATCCGACGCGTCGCGGACTACCGCGAGCGAGTCCCCGAGAGCTGGCGCGAGCACGGCGGCGTGTTCCTCCCGATGTACCAGCGTGAGGCGATGTGGCTGAGCTTCGCCGGTGCCCACTGGAAGCCGACCGCGGTCAAGGTCGCCGTCGGCAAGGTCAATGCGCTGTCGGGCAAGCCGTGGCATGAGCGGCTCATCGCCGGTCGCGAGGGCGCGCAGGACTACATGGTCGTCCCCGATCAGCCGTGGCTTGACGGGATCAACGCCGGTCACGGTCTCATCCGCCAGTTCGTGGCCATGCCGCTCGGCATGGGATACACGATTGAGGGTCAGGTGACCGGCGAGGAGCGCTTCGGCGGGTTGCAGCTCATCAGCTTCGAACCGAAGCACGGGCGGTTCCCCGATGCGCCGCCGCCGCCCGAGGTGCGGCTGCGCCGTGCCGACGGCGAGATGTTCGGAGCATTCGCGGCGGCCAGCCCGGCGTGTCCGGCGCCGGGCGTCGCAACGGCGCCCCAGATGGCCCGCCGCGCGGCCACCCGCTCCGCCGGCACCGACATGGGATTGGCTGCGGGCGGACGGATGCGCCAGCAGATCTACCCGGACCGGCACGGGGTCGAGAGCTGGGACGAGCAGCGTTTCGGTCGGGTCTACGTGCACATCGTCAACTCACAGATGTGGCGCGAGATCACCGGCGAGCCGCCGCCCGAGACGCCGGTCTCGGCCCGCAGCTACGCCGACAGTGGCCTGCCGTGGTTCGACCTCTACGACGAGGACAAGGGCGACGTCGCCCCGGCGGACGCGCTCACCAAGGTGCGATCGGTGAAGGAGCTCGACGCCGCGCAGGGATTCGCCGCCCAGCAGGACGACGACCCGGTGGACGCCGACCCGGTGATCACCTACGGCACGCCGCAGAAGGACGCGGTCGTCGACGGCACCTGGTGAGGCTGTGCCTAAACTGGGTGAGCGCTCAAGCGTCTCGCCCGTCCTGCTGCCGTGAGGAGCAACGATGTCCACCTCGCCCGCCGACTTCAACGCTCAGATCATCGAAGAGTTCCGCGCCAACCAAGGGCGCGTCGGCGGCATGTTCGCGGGGGCGTCATTGCTGCTGCTCCACCACACCGGCGCGAAGTCCGGCAAGGCCCGCGTCAATCCGCTGGGGTATCTCAGCGACAACGGGCGCTACGTCATCTTCGCCTCCAAGGGCGGAGCACCGACGAACCCCGACTGGTACCACAACCTCAAAGCGCACCCCGAGGTCTCGATCGAGGTCGGCACCGACACGATCGACGTCGTCGCCACGGAGGCGACCGGCGACGACCGCGACCGCCTCTACAACGCGCAGGCCGAGCGCATCCCTCAGTTCGCCGAGTACCAGAAGGGGACCGATCGCCTGATCCCGGTGATCGTCCTCACGCCGCGCTGAGCCAATCCCACGCCCGGACCACCCGGACGTGGACAAATTGCCGCGCGCGCAGCGCACGCGGCCTCGCGCGGCAACTTGTCCACGGGCAGCGGTGGACGAACTGCCGCACCCGTCCGATCGCTGCAACGCGCCGGCAACTCGTCCCCCCGCATGGATAGCGTCGGGCGATGACCGCAGACGGCACCGGAACGGCCGAGGCGTGGGTGTATGTGCTGCGCTGCGACGACGGGTCGCTCTACTGCGGCTGGACGGTCGACATACATCGCCGCCTGCGCCAGCATCAGGCGGGCCGCGCGAGCCGCTACACGCGCACGCGGCTGCCGGTGACGCTCGCCTTCGTCGCGGAGATGGATTCGCGTCAGGCAGCGCGGCGGGAGGAGGCGCGGATCAAGCGGCTGAGCCGGCAGGAAAAGCTCGCGTTGATCTCCGGCGACAGCGACTAACGGTGCACTAGCCCGTGGCGTCCTAGCTTGCGGCTGGTTTACGCTGGGCTCGCGAGCATGGATCGAGAACGCGTTGTGATCGGCATCAGACGAGTCGCAGCGCTCGGGTGGCCGCGTGACTTTCCGATCGTCCAGTTCCCGAACGTGCCACTGCTCGTGGCGTTCGCCAGCGGCCAGGCCGCGGCCGTCACGCACGGCGCTGCGCACGCCGACGCCAGAGCGGTGTCATATGCGGCGATGACGATCTGGGCCTATGAAGAGCTCGTCGACGGGGTCAACTGGTTCCGCCACCTCCTCGGTCTTGTTTACATAACCTCGACGGTTGTCCATCTCGCCGGAGCGCTCGCGCACTGATCAGGCAGCATCGTCGACAGGGGGGCCTCGGCGCCGCCACCACGCCTCAAGCGCAAGCGCCGGAAGCTCGCCACAGAGGAAACCCAGCCAGACCGGGACACCGAAATAGCTCGCGGCGGCGAAGCCGATCACCGCACCGGCCGACGGGAGAAGCCAGAAGTACCGATACGGGACCGCGCTCCCGGTCCACCACGACGGCCGCTCGAACGAGCGCTTCACGGAGCGGCGGACGTGACGCGCAACTCGAGCTCGCCCACCCGGACCACGTCATCGTGGTGGAGCTTTCTGCCGCGGCGAGCTTCCGGTTCGCCGTTGACCCACACGGGTTGGGTCGAGAGAAACGTCTTCACTTCGGCGCCGCTGCCGATCACGCCTTCCAGCTTGAGCAGCTGACCGAGGTTGATCGTCTCGCCCCGAATGCGTACGTCGCGCTGCATCAACCCAACGGTATCGACCGTGAGGCCAAGAACAGCGCGAATCAGCAACCCGTTGTGCATCGGGCGTAGAGCCGCGACGGAGTCGCTCGCGACTCACTCCTTGTTTGGCACCAGCTCGAGCAGCCCGGAGAACAGCGGGGTGATGAGGCGCGAATGCGGATAAACGCGGTATGTGTTGTAGACAGCGCGGTCCTGCATTGCGAACACGCTCCAGCCCGCGCTCCGGCACGGCACCGCTCGGCATCGCCGAGAACGATTACAAAGGTCGCCTGGCAACCTGGCGCGAGTGGCAGCCGGTGGCTGAGCTAGCTCAAGGACGTAGCCAGTAGTCGTCCAGGAAGGGGATCGCTCTATCGGATTCAGCGTCTAAGAGCTCGACTTTTCCCAAGTAGTCGACATAAGCCCGATTATCGAGCGTTAAACCCAGGCTCTCGATTGACAGCCGCCGCGCCATCGCCGTCGCGGCGACCCCACAACACCCGACTTAGTCGGGCGCCACGTCGTCCCGAGCCGCCGCCTCCGACGCCAGCGTTATGAAGCGCTCGGACGCCAGCCACACCCCGTCGTCCAGCGAGAGCACGCGTGGTTGCGAGGCGATCACGATCGGGTTATGCACGGCCGCGATGACCTGGTGACCATCGTCGGCGGCCCGTTGGAGCAGCGCCGCGAGCCGATGACGCGGTGCGACAGTTCAGCCTTGAACTTGGTCCCCACCCGGTCGCGTAGAAGCGAGATGAGCGTCGACTTGCCGGAGCCCTGCTCTCCGACGAGCAGGTTGACACCCTTGTCGAACGTCAGTACCTGGCCGGCGGTGAAGCAGCGGTAATCCTCACGAAACCGCACCTCGGAGAGCAGCGGCAGCGCCGGATCGCCTGCGGGCGCCTGCGGCTCAGGCTGCGATGCACCGGCGCCGGCCACGACAGGCAGCGCGGATCAGCGCCGCTCGTAGACCGTCACCGCGACCGGTACGCCGGCTCGGACCGCGTCAGCCGACGACGATGCGATCTTGACGAACCGGGGATCTCGCTCCAGCGCCCGGAGCCACCGCTTGCTCGAGCGTTCGATCAACTTCATCCACAACGGGTCGGTGGTGAAGCGCCACGGCGTGACGAGGGCAACCCGCTGGCCGGGTTGGAGCGTCGCGAGCATTGGCTCGAGCGTGCGCTGGACCGAGAAATGGCGGAACTTGGTCAGGGCGTCGCGCCAGTCGACGATGTGGCGGTCGGGCACCGAGCCGAGCGGCGTGCCGTAGCGG
>CAVZZH010000026.1:0-150512 GCA_963779695.1 uncultured Solirubrobacterales bacterium | reverse complement strand
CGAAGCCGGGTGAGCCTCCGGCGCCGGTGATCCCGAGGCTGCCGGCCCCGCTTGGCGGCCGGGAGCCCGAGGCCGACCCGGACCCGCCCGGTAGCGCCCGAAGCGACCACCGAAGCCACCTCGCAATCCGCCCGGCCCTCCGCCCATCGCGGCGCTCGCCGGGCCGCCCGTCGGGAAGGTCCCGTTCGTCGCGTGGCCGATCGTCTCGGCCGCCCATGTCGCCGGCGCTGCCGTGAGCGCCGCGAGCGCGACCCCGGCCACGGCCAGGCGGACCCGGCCGTGAATCCCAAGGCGAGCGCGACCGCGAAGCCGCCGGCGAGCACGATCACGAGCGGCACCGCCCACGCGAGCGATCCGTTGATCGTGCCGAGTACGACGAGCTCGGTGATGATCCCGGCGCCGATCACGAGCGGCGCGACGATCCGCGCGCTGCGCGGCGAGTCGGCCCGGCCCCACGGTTCGGGGAGCATCAGCGCGACGCCGGCACCGACGAGCAGCGCGGAGGACGGCGCGAGCAGTGAGACGTAGTACGGGTGGAAGATGCCGCTGGCCAAGCTGAACACGACCGCGGTCGTGAGGAATGCGCCGCCCACGACGATCAGCCAGCCGGTGCGCGGATCACGACGGCGCAAACGGGTGAGGACGAGCAGCGCGACGCCTGCGGCGAGCGCAAAGCCGAGCAGCCAGCCAGCCTGGTCGCCGAGTCCGGACTGGAGCAGCCGGAAGACGCCGGTGGGGCCGCCGAACATCGTGCCGCCGCCTCCCCCGGGGCCGCCTCCACCGCCGGGGCCGCCGGGTCTGTCCGGCGACGCGACCGAGCCCGTTGTAGCCGAACATCAGCGACCAGATGCTGTTGTCCGAGGTACCTGAGATCCACGGTCGGTCGGCCGCGGGGGTGAGAGTCACGAGCACTGGCCAGGCGAGTCCGCTCACCGCGAGCGCGGCGCCACCGGCCAGCAACCGGCGCAGCATGCGCAGCCGCCCACCCGGGGCGTCCCAGCGCATCCACACCCAGGCGAGCGCGATGCCCGGCACAACGAAGAGCGCCACACCCATCTTCGTCTCGAACCCGAGCCCAACGGCGATCCCGCTGAGGACGAGCCACTTCGTCCGACCGGTGTCAAGCGCGCGGACCGCGAACCACAGCGCCGCGACGCAGCAGAGCACGAGGAGTTCGTCCGGGTTGTTATGCCGGGAGACAGCGACCGCGGTCGGCGTGACCGCGAGCGTCAAGCCGCCGACGAAGCCGGCGAGCCGGCCGAACCGCCGCCGGAGAAGGTCATACACGAGCACCGCGGCCGCGACGCCCATGAGCGCCTGAGGCAGGAGCACGCTCAGGGGGTGATAGCCGAAGATGCGCGCCGAGAGCGCCTGGACCCAGAGGCTGAGCGGCGGCTTGTCGACGGTCATGAGACCGCTCGGGTCCATCGAGGCGAACAGGAAGTTGTGCCAGCTCGAGCTCATCGAGCGCACGGCAGCGCTGTAGTACGTGTTGGCCCAGCCGTTGATGCCGAGTCCCCACAGGTTGAGCGCAGCCGCGACCCCGATCAGCCCGACGACCTCGGGCTTGGCCAGGCGCAGCGCGCGAATCCGCTCCAGACGCGTGGACGCGGGACCCGCGCTCCGGGCAGGGTACGAGAGCGAGTCCGAGCTCATGGGGCCAGCATCGGATGCTTGGGTGAGAGCAACGTAGGAGTCTGCGAAGACGGTCGGTGAACGAGCAGCCGGGCGACGCCACGGAGGTCGGCGAGGGCCGTCGGAATCATCTGGACGCGGGTGTCGGTGTCCTCCACCCAGTCGACGGGAACCTCGTGGATCCGCAGCCCGGCTCGCTCGGCGAGGACGAGCAACTCTGTGTCGAAGAACCACTCCTCATCCTTGATCTGAGGGAGCAACGCCGCCGCGACGTCGCGGCGGACCGCCTTGAAGCCGCACTGCGCGTCGCTGAAGCGGGATCTGAGGACGAGATGCAGCAGGCGGTTATACGTCCGGGAGATGAACTCGCGCCCGGAAACCGCGCGTCACATGTGCGCCGCGCGCGAGCCGGGTGCCGATGGCGACGTCACTGTGGCCGGAGACGAGCGGCGCGACGAGCGGGAGCAGCGCTGTGAGGTCGGTCGAGAGGTCGACATCCATGTAACAGACGACGCGGGCGTCCGCTTCCGACCACGCCGCTCGCAGCGCGCGGCCGCGACCCTTCTCCCGCAGGCGCCTGGCGTCGACGCGGTCCAGTTCATAGGTGAGCCGCCGCGCGATGTGATGTGTGCCATCGATGCTCGCGTTGTCGACGATCAGGATCTGCCACGACAACGGGAATGAGCGCTCGAGGAAACCGTGGATCCGGCGGACCGACCCCTCGAGCGCGATCCGCTCGTTGTAGACCGGGATGACGATGAGCACATCGGTCATGGTTGACCCGGCACGCGGTGGGTCTCGGCGTACGCGCCCGCGGCGAGGACGGCGCCCAGCGCTCCGATCGCGCAGCTCCGCAGTGCCCGCCGTACTCGTCTCATGACTTGCCTCCTGATTTGGTGAGACGGTTCTCATTTGCACGATGAGAATCGCCCCTCGCCGCAAGACGGCGCGAAGACGTGTCTAAGAGCCGCGTAGGAGCGGGCAGAACCCTACGAGTCCTACAGTACGAACCACTGCTCTTTGAAACAGGAGATCCGAGATGGAAACCAACAGCTTCGACGCCAGGGCCACGCTTCAGGTCGGCGACCGCAGCTATGACATCTTCCGCCTCGATGCGCTGCAGTCGAAGTTCGACGTCGCCCGTCTGCCGTTCTCGCTGAAGATCCTGCTGGAGAACCTTCTGCGAAACGAGGACGGTGAGTCGATCCGCGCACAGGACATCGAGGCGATCGCGACCTGGAACGCGAACGACGAGCCGAGCAAGGAGATCGCGTTCACGCCCGCTCGCGTCGTGATGCAGGACTTCACCGGCGTCCCCGCGGTCGTCGATCTCGCCGCGATGCGCGACGCGATGGCCGACATGGGCGGCGACCCGGAGATGATCAACCCGCTGGTGCCGGCCGAGCTCGTGATCGACCACTCCGTCCAGGTCGACGAGTTCGGCACGTCACGCGCTTTCCAGCGCAACGCCGAGCTCGAGTTCGAGCGCAACAAGGAGCGCTATGCGTTCCTGCGCTGGGGGCAGGGCGCGTTTCACAATTTCGCGGTCGTCCCGCCGGACACCGGGATCGTGCACCAGGTCAACCTTGAGTACCTCGGCCGGGTCGTGTTCATCGATGAGGGAAACGGATCCCGCCGACCTCTCGCGTATCCCGACACGCTCGTCGGGACCGACTCGCATACCACGATGATCAACGGCCTTGGCGTACTCGGCTGGGGCGTCGGCGGGATCGAGGCCGAGGCGGCGATGCTCGGGCAGCCGATGTCGATGCTGATCCCGCAGGTCCTCGGCTTCAAGCTGACCGGCGAGCTGAACGAGGGAGCGACGGCGACGGACCTCGTGCTCACCGTTACCGAGCTGCTGCGCGAGAAGGGCGTCGTCGGCAAGTTCGTCGAGTTCTACGGCGCCGGACTGGCGAACCTACCGCTCGCCGACCGGGCGACGATCGGCAACATGTCGCCGGAGTTCGGCTCGACGTGCGCGATCTTCCCGATCGACCGTGAGACGCTCTCCTATCTCGAGTTCACGGGACGGCCGAAGGAGCTGATCGAGCTCGTCGAGGCGTACACGAAGGAGCAGGGCCTGTGGCATGACGAGGACTCCGATGCGCCGACATTCACGGACACGCTCGAACTCAACCTCGGCGACGTCGTGCCGAGTATCGCCGGACCCGAAGCGGCCCCAGGACCGCGTCTCGCTGACCGGGTCGAAGGGCGCTTTCCGGATGGCGCTCGAGGGCTTCCTGCCCGAGGAGAGCAGTGAGGACGAGGCGGGCGAGGAGAGCTTCCCCGCGAGCGACCCGATCTCGACCCACACGCCCAACGGTGTCGGCCATGAACCGGCCGGTGGGTCGGGCGGAGCCCAGGTCGCCGATCGCATCGAGACGCACGCGCCCGTGACGCTTGCGGATGGAACCGAGACCGACCTCGACCATGGTGACGTCGTGATCGCCGCGATCACGAGCTGCACGAATACGTCGAACCCGTCGGTCATGCTCGGAGCGGGCATCCTGGCGCGCAACGCCGTCCAGAAGGGCCTGGTCGTCAAGCCGTGGGTGAAAACCTCGCTGGCGCCGGGCTCCAAGGTCGTCACCGAGTACCTCGACCGGGCCGGCCTGACCGAGTACCTCGACGAGCTGGGTTTCAACCTCGTCGGTTACGGCTGTACGACGTGCATCGGGAACAGCGGGCCGCTGCCCGAGGAGGTCTCCGACGTCGTCAACGCTGAGGACCTCGCGGTCGTCTCGGTGCTGTCGGGCAACCGCAACTTCGAGGGTCGGATCAACCCGGACGTAAAGATGAACTACCTCGCGTCCCCACCGCTTGTCGTCGCCTACGCGCTCGCCGGGACGATGGACATCGACCTCTACGACGAGCCGCTCGGCGAGGACTCCCACGGGGAGCCGGTGTATCTGAAGGACATCTGGCCGAGCGCGGCCGAGGTCGCGGAGATGGTCGGCGAGGCGGTGCAGTCGGACATGTTCCACAAGAGCTACGGCGAGGTGTTCGACGGCGACGAGCGATGGAACTCACTCGAGGTGCCGAGCGGGGAGCGGTTCGCGTGGGCCGATGACTCGACGTACGTGCGTCAGCCGCCGTTCTTCGTCGACCTGCCGATGGAGCCCACGCCGATCACCGACGTCGAGGGCGCGCGGGTGTTGGCGCGGCTCGGCGACAGCGTCACCACGGACCACATCTCCCCCGCCGGGTCGATCAAGCGTGACAGTCCGGCGGGCGCCTACCTGATGGAGCACGGCGTTGTGCCGAAGGAGTTCAACTCGTACGGGTCGCGGCGCGGCAACCACGAGGTGATGATGCGCGGCACGTTCGCGAACATCCGTCTGCGCAACCAACTCGCGGGTGGGCGGGGTCCGCTGCCGGAGGGTGGCGTCACCGTGTACTTCGGCGACGGCGGCGAGGAGCAGATGCCGATCTACGACGCCGCGATGAAGTACATCGATGCCGGTGTGCCGCTCGTCGTGCTCGCCGGCAAGGAGTACGGCTCTGGCTCCTCGCGCGACTGGGCGGCGAAGGGCACGCGGCTGCTCGGCGTGCGCGCCGTGATCGCGGAGAGCTTTGAGCGGATCCACCGCTCGAACCTCGTCGGGATGGGCGTGCTGCCGCTTCAGTTCGCCGACGGCGAGTCGGCCGAGTCACTCGGGCTCACCGGCAAGGAGACGTTCACGATCGCCGGCCTCGCCGATCTCGACGAGATTCCCCGGGAAGTGACGGTCAAGGCCGACGACAAGGAGTTCACCGTCCGGGTTCGGATCGACACCCCGAAGGAGCAGCAGTACTACCGCCACGGCGGGATCCTGCAGTTCGTGCTCCGGGGTCTGCTCGCGCGCGACTGAGAGCAGGTTGAGACCCGGGTGGTATTGCCGGGCGCGTCTGATAGGCAGAGAATCCCTCCTCGTCCACGCGAGGAGGTTTCTCTTGTCACGCATGTTCCGCACAGCGGGGTCTTGGCGGTCGCGAGTCTGGATCGGAATCGGCCTGTGTGCGTTTGCGCTCGGCGCCGCCGGAATCGGCTGGGCGGCGAGCCGGGCGACGGATTCGAACGTACGTGACCGCGTGCGTCGACCCGGCCGGCGGCCCCCTCATCTACAGCGCCTCCGGCAGCTGCGCGGCTGGTGATACGACCGTGCAGTGGGACAAGCAGGGGCCGCCCGGGCCTCCGGGGTCGCCCGGAGCGAACGGCGCTGCGGGGGCCTCCGCGACGCAGGGCGTCGCGTTCGGACCGTCGAAGTACACGAACGGCTTCACGATCTCGAGCACCGTGACCACGCGCGGCAACTATGCGTTCGAGGGGACGATCGAACGGGAGCAGGCGATCGCATACGGTCCCCGGAGAAACTTCAACGTGACGTGTTCACTGCTGTCCGGCCCGCCGAACGGTTCCGCGACCGTCCTCACGACGACGACGCAGACGTTCCTCTACAACCGGCACACCAAGACCTACCAGCCGAACGGATTCGACGGTCCGGCAGGTCTCGACGTCGCCCAGTTCGTCCAAGCCAGTCAGGTTCCGCTCGTCGTGTACTACACGTGCAAGAAGGTCGGCGTCGGCGGCCGGGCGTACTACACCCATCCGGCGCTGGCGCTCGTGATCGCCCAGTCGCTGCACCTCCGGGTCGGGCCGGCGCTGCCCGTGCAGCACATCGTCGGTCCCGGGCCACTCAGCAAGGTGGGCGGCGGTGGGTGACCGACGCCAGGGTCGCCCGCCAGCTAGATTTGGCGCGTGGCCATACCTGAGTTCTTCCAGAAGCTGATCAGCACCGCCGGCCCGTCCGGACACGAGACCGGGCCGGCTGCGGTCTGGCGCGAGCACTGCACGACGTTCGCCGACGAGGTCGGCGGGGATGTCGTCGGGTCGTCGTTCGCCCGCGTCCGGGGAAGCGCTGACGGCCGCTCCGTGGCGATCGTCGGGCATATCGACGAGATCGGCCTTCACATCTCCCACATCGACGACAACGGCTTTCTCAAGTTCGGTCAGGTCGGTGGCTGGGATCCGGTCGTGCTCGTCGGCCAGCGAGTGTCGATCAGCACGCGCACCGGTCCCGTCCGGGGCGTGATCGCCCGCCAGCCGATTCACCTGCTCAAGGACGAGGCTCGCAAGAAGGCGCCCGAGCTCAAGGACCTCCACATCGACATCGGGACCAAGGACGCCGATGAGTCACGTGAGGTGGTGAGGATCGGCGACGTCGCCGTCATCGATGTCGCGCCGATCGAGCTGCGCCACGACCGGATCGTCTCGCGTTCGCTCGACAATCGCGTTGGTTGCTACGTCGCCGCCGAGGCCGCCCGGCTTGTCGCCGAAGCCGGTCGCGCGGCAGGCGATGTGATCGCGCTCGCGGTCGCCCAGGAAGAGACGACATTCGCCGGTTCCCGGACCTCGGCCTACCGCCACCGGCCCGATGTGGCGATCGCGGTCGACGTGACGTTCGCGACCGACCAGCCTGGGGTCGAGCTCGGCGAGATCACCAAACACGAGTTCGGCAGCGGACCGGTGATCGCGCGGGGGACGACATTGCACCCGCTGGTGTTCGAGTTGCTCCACGAAGCCGCCGAGGCGGAGAAGATCCCGTTCACCGTCGAGTCGCTCGGCCGTGGCACCGGCACCGACGCCGACGCGATCCACCTCAGCCGCACCGGCATCCCGACCGGACTCATCTCGGTGCCACTGCGCTACATGCACTCGCCGGTCGAACTCGTGTCGCTCGGCGACGTCGACGCAGCGGCCCGGCTGATCGCCGCCTTCGCCACCCGGCTGGCGGGCGATACCTCGTTCGAACGCTGAGGCACGTCCAGCGTGCTGTTTCTGTTCGACATCGACGGCACGCTCGTCGCCGGCGCCACTGACGCCCACCGCGATGCCCTCCATGCCGCCCTGCGCGAGGTGCATGGCGTCGACGCGACCAAGGCTCGCTGGTCGGTCGCGCCCGCGGGACGGACCGACGGGGAAATCGCGCGGGCGCTCCTGCTCTGCGCCGGCGTCTCGGCGGAGCGGATCGATGACCGCGCCGACCTCGTGCGGGAGGCGTGCTGCCGGGAGTACACGCAGCGGGCCACCGACGATCTGTCGCACACCGTCCTGCCGGGCATCAACTCGCTGCTCGAGTGGCTCGGCTCGCTCGACGGGGTGACGCTCGGGCTCGTCACCGGCAACTACGAATGTGTCGCCCGGCGCAAACTCAGCCGTGCCGGTCTCGGGGCGGTGTTCCCGTCCGGGGTCGGTGGCTTCGGCTCGGACCACGAGGACCGGAGCGCGCTCCCGACGATCGCGCGGCGCCGCGCCGGCGAGCGGGGCCGGCCCTATCCGCGCTCGCAGACGATCGTCATCGGCGACACGCCGCGCGACATCGCGTGCGCCCGCGCCGACGATCTGCGGTGCTTCGCTGTCGCGACTGGGCCGTTCAGAGCCGAGGAGCTGGCGGGCGCCGACGTCGTCGCCGCCGATGCCGACGAGCTGCGCGCGGCGATCGAAGCGGCGTTGGTCTAGGCGGTCGTCATCGCCTTCAGCCGCTCGCGCGCGCTTGAGGATTCGGCGACCGGGACGAGCCGCCCCGCCTTACCGAGGCCGCGCGCCCGCGTATTGCCGTAGACCGCCTCGTACTCGCCGGCCCGCACGAGGAAGGTCTCGTGCCAGATCCCGGTTCGGCCGCTGCGCCCGACACGGCGCCAGTAGTTGCGCCACACCTCGAGGTGCGGATCGTCCTTGTCCTTGGCGAATGCCTCGAGATGCTCGAATGATCGCCAGTACTGGACGATCGTGGGAAAGCCCATCTCGTAGGCGAGCAGCCCCTTCTCCGGGTGCGCGACGAGATAGTCGAGCATGTGGCTCATCCCACGGCGCCCGCCGAGATCCATGAAGCTGCGCAGGAGGTGCAGCTTGCTGTTGAGCGTCGCGCCGATAAGAAAGACGACGAAGTCGCCCTCGATCTCGGCCGTCATCCGCCGTCCGGCAATCTCCGCCACGGTTCGCTCCTCAGATCGTTGGGGGTGGCGCGATCCTAATCGGAGCGCGTGGCGTCTTGTGCACAACTGTCGTGCACAATCCGCCAAGCGCTCGTCGGAGTACTAGACCGTCTAGTCCAGACGGGTGGGGCCGGCGCCCGCTTGTCGTGATCTCAGCGCTTTGGCGTCGGAAACTGGGCGCGCATCATCAGATCCCAGAGCCGGTCCGGGGTGAACTTGCGCTGATTGATCATCAGGTGGGCGCTCGCGGTGACCGGGTAGCGGGCCTTGGGCCGCGACGCGGTGATCGCCTTGGCGATCGTGTCGGCGACCTCGCCGGAGTTGGTGACGATCAGGCCTGGCTCGACGCGACGACCAGCTGCTCCGCCGCGGGCTCCGATGACGCACTCAACGTTGGAGCCAGACCGTGCCCGTGGACTTGAGATTGAGCACCTGCGACTTGCACTGGGACGAGGCAGGAGAGGACCCGGAAAACGTAAACGTTCCCCGCAGGCGCATGAACGCGCCGGTCCCACTCACGTACTTGCCGTGCCCCTTGACCGAAATGCCCCCGGTGGCATCAACGGTTGCCGTCCCCGTAAGCGTGCTTGTGATCATGCTGCTCTTGAAGAACTCGGTACCAGTGCCCTTGAACGTATAGGTCCTCGCCTTCTGCCCGGTGATCGTCTCCCTCTGGACGATCGTGCCGTCCGTGCCGGGCGTGCCCGCCTCCGTTCCCGCGGCCACCAGTGTCGAGTGACGGGCCGGATAGTTCGCACTGTGCTTCAGGACACTCAACTGCGCGGACAGCGTGAACTTGTGCTTGCGCGGCTTCGCGTGCTTGGCCTTCGTCTGTGCCAGTGCGACCCCGCACACACCGAGCACCAAGACCGCGACCAATAGAGACCGGAACCTGAGCATACGTTCCTTTCGCCGGATGCCTTGCTTGAGGGGAACCGAATCACTAACACACGGTGTGTCACCGATCCACTTTCCGGTCCAACTTGCACGCTTGCGCCGTCCCGGTCCGTGAACCACCCCGTGAGAAATTCTAGTGAACGAGACCGCACAAAGACCTCATCATTGCGGATAATTGCAGTCTCCCGGCACGGCCACCGCCGGATGCGTAACGCCGCGAATGGCGAAAACAGACGAGCGGAATTAGTCCGGAGGTGGGACCGATGGAGCTGTCAGCGCGCACGCCAGCGTATGATCGAGTTCCCGCGGCGGCGATAGTTCACGTCGCAGTGGTCGAGGAAAACGAGATCCTCCGCCGCGGGATCGTGGGATCGCTTGCAGAGGATCCGACCCTGGACGTCCACGCGACGTCGGTGCGCGACGTGATGGACCGTCGCGTGCACGTTGCGGTCGTATCAGCCGACGCGGCGCAGCACGCCACCTTCCCGTGCCCAATCGTGATCAACGTCGACGCAACCGAACGCGTCCGCCTTCCCAATGATCGCTGCGAAGTGGCGGCCACACTGCGCCGCGGCAGCACCACCGCCGCTCAGCTACGAGCGACGGTGCACGCGGCCGCCGCCGGCCTGCGGGTCTCGACAGCGGACCCACAGATTCCCGATCTCGTGCTTGACGCGCGATCACGACTGTTGCTCGAGCTGCTGGCTGAAGGGTGCGGGACTCGCGAGATCGCCGAGCGGATGAACTACTCCGAGCGGACGATCAAGAAGCTGATCTCTGCGCTCCAAGAGAAGCTGAACGCACGCGGCCGCGCGCATCTCGTCGCACAGAGCATTCGCCGCGGGCTGATCTGATCACCAGAGACGGCGATGTTGAGGAACGCCGTGCGGCTGGCGCGGCGGTGCGGCTTACACCTCGAAGGAAGGCGTGAACGGGAACCGACCGTGCCCGAAAGGGCACTAGCGGAGTTCCCGGTCGTCGCCACGCGTAGGGGCGCCAGTGTCACAGCAGGGTGCAGCTCGGGCACCGTCACTTCCCCCTCTCGACCTTAACCGTGGCCTGGCGAACCTTGCCCTTTGCTCCCGGCAACGACGACGATTCCCTGGAATGCAAGTTCGTACACATGCAGCTGAGAGCGGTGAGTCGATCTCGGTCTCAGTGGAGCCGAATATGCCAGTCTTCATTTTCGAGGTCGACCCAGCAGAAGACCGCGCCTCGACGACTTCCGCGCCGCCACGGTCCAATGTGAGACTCGTCGGGTCGGTCCGAAACGGCACCTCGGTTCGCAGCAACGGTGTCATCTCGGCGAGCGCACGCAGAGATGAGGGCGAGGTTTCCGCCGTCGTTGTGTTGCGCAGCCTGACACCGTCGCGGCTGCTGTCGTACGTTCGGGCGATGACGAGCGCGGAGCCGGGGACCGACTCCGGCGCAGTAAACGGCGGCACCGGGCGGGACCAGGCGAGGTCGGAGCCGCACCGCGAGAGACACAGGACGACGTCTGCACGCTTGACGAGTCGCGAGATCGAGGTCCTGCGACTGCTCGCCGACGGAGCGACCACACGCACGATCGCACAGCAACTCAGCTACTCGGAGCGCACGGTGAAGAACGTCGTCCATGACCTGCTTGACAAGCTCGAATGCCGGACACGAGCGCATGCCGTAGCGGAAGCGGCACGCCGAGGTGTCATCTGAACCGGAAAGGGGGCGATCTCGCGGCACATCAGGGCACCGCGGTTCCGCCGCTCGGCGATCACGGCTCCGTCGGCCTGCGCCGTCCCGCGCCACGCCAACGCTCGCCACTGACCCGCGTCCTCTACGTCCAAGGCGCTCCGGATCGCGCCGGCGCAGAGAGTGTCCTCATCGACCGGCTGCGGCATCTCGAGGCTGCCGGCGTTCAGCCGGCCGTGGCGGCGCTCGCAGATGGCTCGTTCGCCCGCGAGCTTGGTGGGCTCGGTGTGCCCGTGTCAGTGCTGGCGTCCGCACCGCCGCGAGTTCGTGAGCCGTGGCGACTACCGCACGCCGTTCAGCAGATCGCGGCGCTCGCGCGTCGCCTGGACATCGACGTGATCGACGGGTGGGGCGAAAAGATGTCCGTGCTCGCGGGCTGGGCGGGTCGGGTCACCCGGCGGCCGGTCGTCTTGAGCATGCACGACGCGCCGCGGCGCAGCGTGCCGTCCACTGCTGTGCAGCTCGCCGCGTTGACCGGACGGCATGACACCGTCGTCGTTCCCTCACGATGGATGGCCGAGGCCTACCAGGCGGCATGGCGGCTGAACGCGCACGTGATTCCGAATGGTGTCGCAGTCGGCGCGCTGCCGGACACACCTGCGCCAATCCGCGCCGACTGCGTGTGGCCGCCGGATGTCCCGGTCATCGGGATCTTTGGCCGGCTCGTCGGCTGGAAGGGACAGGGCACGTTCCTGCGCGCCGCCGGTGAGATCATGGCGAGACACCCCGGAGCACGGTTTCTCGTTGTCGGTGGCACGCTCTACGGCTACGAGCGGGAGTACGCAGGACAGCTCCGGCGGCTCGCCGGCGAACTCGGGCTCGCCGAGCGGGTACGGTTCACCGGACACCGAACCGACCAGCTCGCACTGATGCTCGCGTGCGACGTCGTGTGCCATGCGTCCGTTGAGCCGGAGCCGTTCGGCATGGTGGTGGCGGAGGCGATGGCCCTGGGTCGCCCGGTGGTCGCAACGCGGACGGGCGGGCCGGAGGAGATGATCCGACACGGTCAGACAGGTCTACTGACGACACCCGGAGACCACTGCGAACTGGCGGATGCGGTGCTGTCATTGCTCACGGATGAGAGCAGAGCCCGCCAGCTTGGCAACACCGCGCGCAGCGCAGCCGTGCACGCCTTTGACGCGGCGACGGTCACCGTGCGGGTCGCTGAGTTGTACGACCGTCTAGCGAGCCGCGACACCCGATGACGGGCGGCATCTCGGTCACGATCATCACGTTGAACGAGGGATCGGTGATCGGCCGATGCCTCAAGAGCGTTCAATGGGCCGATGAGGTCGTGGTCGTGGACTCGGGGAGCACGGACCAAACGTGTCGGCTCGCGACTGCCGCTGGTGCGACGGTCTACCGTCATGATTGGCTCGGGTTCCCGCGGCAAAAGAACCTGGCCGCCTCGCTGGCCAGTAACGACTGGATCCTGAGCGTCGATGCCGATGAGATCGTCAGCCCTCGGCTGGGTCAAGCGCTGCGGCGACTGACGGAGCGTCGGATGCCCAACCCGCGGGACGGTTACGCGGTCAAGCGGCGTAACGACTTTCTCGGAGAGCTACTGCCGCACACCGCACGCTCAAGTCGCCGGATGGTGCGGCTTTACAACCGCCGCTTCAGCGCCTGGGATGAATCCGTCGAGGTCCACGAGCGACTTCGCGTCCCAGGTCGGCTGCACGTGCTTCCGGGGACGATCGTGCATTGGAACGACTTTTCGCTCGACGAGCTGATCGTGCTCTACCACCGCTACGCGCGGGAGGAGGCCCAGCAACTCGATCGCGAAGGATGCCGTGCTCACGTTGCGGCGGTGGTGTACCGACCGGTGCTGCGCTTCGGGTGGCACTACATCGTCCGTGGCGAGGCCCGCGTCGGCGCGGCCGGTCTCGTGCATTCGGCGCTTCAGGGAACACGAGAGTTCATGCGCTATGCACTCTTGTGGGAGCTGCAACGGCATCCGGAGTTTGCGTCCCGCGAGCCGGCCCGCCGCTCTCAGCACGGCCCGGGACAGGACGCGTCTGCACTTGCGGCCCCGCTCCTGGAGAGTCAGACCACGGACTGCGCGCCCGCGCGACCGACCGCTAGGACGTAGCCGGCCTCAGACTCTGCCGCAGCACGCTGATTACGCGGTTCATTCCCGCCCGAGCGAAGGTGACGATCAGCGCGGTATACAGCCCAACTGCGAGCACGCCGCCGATGACCGCTCCGACCCACAGATCGGAGATCGACGCCGCCGCGACCCAGCCCACGGCGCCGCCGACACCGGCGGCAATCGTCGGCACTGACACGTGCAGGACCGCATCCCTCCCGAACAGGTCGCGTGCGTAGTACCGGGCCGTGACGACGAACACACACTGACCGACGAAGTAACTGATTGCCGCACCGAGCGCCCCGAGCGGCTCAATCAGCCCGGCGGCAAGAATCAAGGTGAGCGCGATCGCTGGCGCCGCCATTCGGAACAGCTTCTCGGCATCACCGCGCGCCCAGAGAAGGGTGCCGAGAACGGTGGCCACCGGCACACCGATCATCGCGCCTCCCGCGACCCACGGAAGCACCTTGAGCGTCTCGTCCCACTGGTGGCCGAACAGAGCCGGCACAAGAGCGGGTGCGGTGCCAACCAGGGCCGCCACGGGGAAGCCCGAGCCGGTTGCGGCGAAACTCAGTCCGCGATCGAGTAGGTCGCGGGGCGGCTCGCCGGCTTCCATCAGCCGCGCCAGACCCGGCAGGGCGACCCGCCACGCAGATTCGAACAGGATCGTGAGGATGACGAGGAGGCGCTGGGCGAGGGCCCACGCCCCGAGCGCGGCGGTTCCGGCGATGCCGGCCAGAAGGACGTTCAGGCCGCCGTCGCGGAGGATCGTGGCGAGCCATGCTCCCTGGAAGAAGAGGCCGAAGCGCATCGTCGGACGCAAGAGGCTGAAGTCCCACTTCGGCTTGACGATGCCGACCCTGCCGAAGCGGGTGATCAAGCCGGTCCCCGTCAGCGATCGCAGGATCGTCGCAACGCCAACGCCGAGCACTCCAAAGCCGGCGACAACCAGGCCCACCGAGAGGCTCGTATAGACGAACGCCTCGGCAACCTCCGCCCGAACGATCACCTCATATTCCAGCTTGCGCTCGGCGATGATCACAGCGGGAACACGGAGTGCGTCGACGATAAGGGCGGATGCCATCACGGTGACTGCGAGTCCCTGCTCACCGTGGCCGAGCGCGATCGCGGCGACGACGAGGCAGATAATCGTCGTGATGATCAGCTGGAAAGCGGAAAGCGCTCGCAGTTCCTCGTGCGTGGGACTTTGCTTGCGCCCAATGAACCCCGGGTTGAGTCCTCCGTCAGCAAAGAACTTGCCGACCATCGTAATCGTGACGCCGATCGCCACCACGCCGTAGTTGCTCGTTCCGAGCAGCGGCGCGATGACGATGATCCCGACGAAGCTCATCGCCCGGACGAGCACCGTCCGCAGCCCGACGCTGACGAGCCCGCGGGCGGCTCGATGCCGCAAGTGTGTCGTGCCCTGCCCAGTGTCGCTCACGGGTGCGTCCACGGCGTGCCGGCGCGGGCCACGACCACCAGCATCACGAACCAGGCCGACGTCGACAAAACCCACGAGCTGCGCTTCTGAGCTCTCGAGCGCCTGACGGAAACGACGAGCGGCGGGGCGATCCGTGTCCCACCCTGGACAGACCGCTACCACGTCGCTGTGCAGAAGGAACGGAAGACTGACTGCGCGGTCTCCCATCGCCGGTGCTTCGACGACAACGACGTCGTAGATCTCATGGGAGCACTTGCGCAGTTCCGCCGTCACCTCCGGTGAGAGCACCCCGCCGGGCGATGCGGTTGGCGTCACCACGTCGAGCTGCGTCCCTGCCCCGATCGCGACTGGCGTTGGTTGTTGCGACACCGGGGCGCCAGTCGATTTGATGAGCAGGGTTCGGGCTCCGCTCTCCGCCGCGACGGCCGCGAGGTACCACGCGGCCGCGATCTCAGCTCGGTTCTCCGCCGCCGACATCACTGTCACGTAGCGGCACTCGTTAGGCCGCGCACTGCACAACAGCCGGGCCAACAGGAGTCGGAAGGGTTCGATCTCCCGCGACTCGAGGTCCGTCGGCGGCAACAGGTGGCGCAGTCGCCGACTGGCCGGAATCGAGGCCAGATGCGGGGCGCGCAGTGCTCGGCGCAGGCCGCGGATCGACATAATTCTGTCGTCAGTCGCTTGGCGAGTCCCCATCAGTCCGATGCCAACCACGAGCCCGAGGAGTGCGCCGATCACGCCGACGACGCGTGGTGAGGTTCCGGCCGGCGCCGCCGGAGGGGCCGCGCGCCGGGCGAGCGTGACGCTCGACGATCCGATCAACGCGGCGAGTTGGAGCTGAGCGATCCCGTCCGTCAGAGGCTTGACAGCGGCTACAAGATCGGTGAACCGAGTGTCCGGTGCGTGCGCGCGCCAAGCGGCGACCCCGGACAACTTCTGGCGCGCGGCGGCGAGTTGATCGAGGTCGGTATGGCGCCGCAGGTCGATGTACGCCTCCGCGAGGGCATTGGCGATGTTTGCCGCGTGTCGCGGGTTTGGACTGCTGGCGCTGATCGACACCAAGTTCGTTGTCGGATCAACCGTCGCAGTCGTGTCGTCCAGTACCTGGTTAGGGCTGAGGAACGGATCCAGCTGGAGAAACTCTACGGCTCGCTGGCCAGTACGGTAATTCCGAATGTCGCTGAGAATGTCAGCGAACGGCGCCTGCACCGAGAGCCCGCCGAGGTTGGTCGGCGACGTCGAGTTCGATGAAGACGGCCCGGTCGGCCCGACGCTGCTGAGGATGTCCTGGACCACGTTCGCGTCGTTGACCCGGATCATCGCCGCAGCGACGTAGGTGCGCGCTCGGCGCGCGGCAAGAAACGCACCGCCGACGCCGGCCACCAGGCAGCACAGGACCGGGATCCACGTGTGCTGGCGTAACACGCTCTGCAGTCCCGTTCGCATCGTCACGCTCCGGTTATCCTCACCGGATGCTTGAACGCATCGATCACATCGGTATCGCGGTCGACGACATCGATCGCGCCCTCACGTACTACTGTGACGCGCTCGGATTCTCGGTCGCACATCGGGAAACCGTCCCCGACCAAGGAGTGGAGGGTGTCCTGCTCGATGTCGGCGACGGCCACGTCGAGGTGCTGGCGTCGCTTGGTCCAGACACGACAATTGGCCGCTTTCTGGAGAAGAACGGTCCTGGACTTCACCATGTCGCCTATCAGGTGACCGATATCGACGCAGAGCTCGAGCGGCTGCGCGCGGCGGGTGTCCGGCTGATCGATCACACGGCTCGACCTGGGATCAGGGGGTCGCGCGTGGCGTTTCTCAACCCACGCTCGTCGATCGGCGTGCTCACCGAGCTCGTTGAGCCGCACACGGTCACCTCGCCGCGGTCGCTGTCCGGGCCGACGCCTAGGACACGCCCGCTCGCCGGAGGATGACCTCAAGGAATTCTCGGTACGTCGAGACGTCGATGAAGTCCCTCGCCTCGATGTCGATACCTCGCTGACGAAGGATGTCAGCGAGTTCGACAACGTCAAGTGAGTCGACGTCGAGCGTCTTGAGGCTCGCCTCCGGAACGATCGCTTCTGGCGCGACCTCGAACGAGACGAGGGTGTCGAATACGAGTTGCTCGATTTCGGTCCGTGTGTTGAGTGCCGTCATCAATGGTCTCCTTTCGCGCGGCGAGTGCGAGCTCGCCTATCTGTGTATGGGTCACTCTGTTCCGAGGGCAACAGACGCGCCACCGTCGACGAACATCGTGGTGCCAGTGACGTACGCCGCGCCGGGCGAGGCGAGAAAGCGCACGCAATGCGCCACCTCCTCGGGGGTGCCCATCCTGCGCGCCGGAATTGTTTTGACATTCATGCGTCGCGCATCGCGGGCGAGCTCGGTGTCGATCCACCCCGGTGCGACGGCATTGACGGTCACCCCTCGGCGAGCGACCTCGACCGCCGCGGTGCGGGTCAGACCCTCGATTCCCGCCTTGCTGGCGGCGTAACTCGCCTGACCGGCGATCGCCCGTGCCCCAGCGGCTGACACGATGTTGATGACCCGCCCGAAGCGCGCGCGGATCATCGGGAGCAGCGCGCGGCGCATCGTGATGAAGGACGCTGTTAGGTTCGTTGCGAGAACGCGCTGCCAATCGTCGAGACTTGAGTCGACGAGCAGCCCGGCCGTTCCGGTGCCGGCATTGTTGACGAGGACCAGCACCGGGCCGTGTTCACGTTCGAGCGTGACGAACGCGCGCTCGACGGCGTTAGGTTCGGAGACATCGGCCTCCAGTGGGACCGCCCGTCCGCCCCGCTCAATGATCGAGCGGACGACGCGTTGTGCGCCTCCAGCGTCGACGCGGTAATTGACGCCGACAGTCCACCCGTCGTCAGCCAGGGCACTGGCGATCGCCGCGCCGATCCCCCGTGAGGCCCCTGTGACGAGCGCGCTCGCGCGCTCCAGCTCGACGGGCAGCGTCATGGCTGTGTCGCCGCTGGGTGCGCACCGCGGGGGATGTCGTCCGCGGGTCGTGCCGATGCCGGAAAGATCCACCCGTGATCGACCAGCCACCTGGCGTAGTGACGGCCGGCCCACCAGGAGCCTTCCTCGTTGAGGTTGTAGCCGTTGGAGCAGCGCAGCGCGCGGCCCGATCCGAAGTCCGGGGCCGGTGCCCATTCGCAGCCCAAACGCTCGGCGGTCAGCTGCAGCTCACGGGTGACCTCTGCCAGCCGGGTCTCGTCGAACGATCCGCGGAGGCCGCTCCGCCACGGCTCCAAAATCGCGACGGTGGTGTCGGGCCACAGTTGCCGCAGCAGAGCGACGAACTCCTCGAGCTGAGCCATGTTCTGCTTTGGCATGCCGCGTCCGAAGCAGCGCAGAGACACACCGATGACGGCGTGGATAGGCCAGATCAGCGGACCGACCCAGCGGCTCAAGTTCTCACGCAGGCCGACGATCCTGTGGTGAAACCCAAAGAGGTGCTTCATCGCCACCCATCCGCCGACCTGGAGAAAGACGACGTCCGGCGGCCGACGATTGACCCGGATACGGCGCTTGCGCAGCGTGTGGGGACTCGGCCAGTCCTCGAGGTTCCAGACGAAGATGTTCTGGAATCCGAAGCCGATGCCGCGATGCTCGAGATGCTCGGCCATGTACTTTGGGTATCCGGCCGGCGCGGTCACGGTGTGACACCCGTTCATCTCCTGCCACTCGCACGCCCCGAGGCGCAGAACGTCGACATGAGGTCGGTCGCGCGGAGCCGGCACTGCCCACAGCGCGGCACCGTGATCCGGGCGCTGAAAGAAGGTGCGACTGATCCAGCGCTTGAGCCGTGTCTGACGAAGGTGATCCTTGAGCGACGGCATCACGCGTGAAGGGTCAGGACGTTCGCACCATTCGCGGTGCGACTGGAACGCAGCTCCTCATTCGGCGCCGGGCGATGAGACTGATCAAGGACGTGCTCCACCGCCTCACGCAGGCGGTTGCGGAAGGCCAGCCGATCCCATTGCTGGGCGTGCGTCCGAATCTCCGTGGCGTCATAGCGCCCGGGATCAAACGCGCGCACGGCCGCGACGATCGCCTCCGGCGTCTGCGCAGCGAACGTTTCGCCGGTGACGCCGGGCACGACGGTGTACTGCGCGCCACCCCCAGCGTAGGCCAGGACCGGGCGCCCGCACGCCATCGCCTCGACCGGGATCAGCCCGAAGTCATCACGACTCGGAAAGAGAACGGCTGTGCAGTCCTGCATCAGCGGGACCAGCGCGTCGTCCTCGAGGTGCCCGACAAACGTGACGTTCGGCGGAGCAGCGGCCCGTAAGTCAGCGAGGGCCGGACCGTCGCCGGCCATCACGAGCCGCTCCTGGGGCATGCGCCGGAACGCCTCGATCGCGATGCGCCCTTTCTTGTACGGCTCCACCAGCCGGCCACAGAGGAGAAAGAAGTCACCGGCCGGCTCCCCGGGCCCGGGGTGAAACAGGGTGCAGTCGACCGGTGCACCGATGACCCACGCCGCCCGCCCGTAACAGCGCGCGATCAGGTCAGCCACGTACTGTGATTGGGTCAGGTACAACCGCACGTCGGCAGAGGCGCGGTAGTCGCTGCGCCGAGCCTGCCAGGCGACGACGTCGAAACCAAGGCTTGCCGCACGCCCATGGGCCCAGCTGCTGCGATAGTCGTGCGTCATCGTCCATGCGAAACGCAGCGGACTGTGGCAATAGCACACCTGCGGCGCACGATCGATCGTCCGGAAGTGGTGCGCAAAGGCGTAACTCGAGCTGAGCAGGACATCGGCGGCGGGAAGCCTGGCGTTATGCACGAGTGCGGGCATGAGCGGAGCCAGTCGCCGGTACTCGCTGAACAGGCGTGAATGTGGCGGGAGCACTCGGCGCCAGCGGTCCTCGACACCCATCCGTCGCACGACCGCTTGTCGGCCCAGGATTGTCCACACCTCGGCCTCGGGAAACTCGAGCGCCATCTCACGGGTGACACGCTCTGCCCCGCCGTACGTCTCCGCAAAGTCATGTGTGATGACCACGCGCACGTTGGTCACGCTCCGGTAAGTACGGGTTCGGCGGCCGAACTTACGGGGCGAGCCGTGTTCGCGCCGAGCGTGTTGATGTGGTCCGCTATGAACCTACCGACGGCCTCCTCGGAGCAGCATCGGCGCCAGTGCTCCAGCGCGGCATAATGGAGTCGCTCGAGTTCCGCATCATCGTTCAGTAGCGGTAGCACGACGTCGGGCAGTTGATCCCACGTCCGGAGCCAGACGAACGGCGCATCCCTGAGGTACCAGCGATCCGGCCACGCGTCGGTGACAACCACGCACCCGGCCCGCAGTGCCTCGAAATGGCGGAAGGTCTCGAGATACGCACCACGCGGCACGAGACAGATCTTCGTATCTGCGAGCAGGTCGCTGTACTGGCGATCCTGCTCCGGATCGTATGAGCCGGTGATCGGGCTTCGGTCACAGAAGTTCCCTGTGATTCGCATCTCGACCCGGAGGTCCGGGTGGCGGTTGCTGAGCTCCGTCGCCGCTTCGAGCATCCTCTGGCGGGACTGGGCCTTCGGCGCCCCCATCGTCTGCGTGAACCTGCCCCACCAGCCCTTCCAGTGCCTGACGCTCCCGGCAAACGACAGCGCGGTCCGGCGCTCTGCCATCGGCTTGATGTGCGAGTCGACCTGCCCGTGATAGCCGAGTGGCACGTAGTACCGCGGGGAGGGCTGAGACCCGCCCCGCAGGCGCGCTGCCGCCACGGCTGTGGCTCCCGGGAGCTCCCGCACCCAGCCGCGCGCCCAGACGCCAAGCGCGGTCAATCCGTGCAGTGCCGATGACGGTGCCCACACGCCGAGCTCGGGCCCGGGACCGCCGCCTTTGATTACGGTCCGGACATGAGAGCTCCACGCCGGCAGTCGCCGTAGCGATTCGCCGACGACGCCGATGACGATGACGTCACGGCCATAGGAAGGCAGGTTGCCGCTCGGCGCCAGCGACCATACGAGATAAAACGTGAGGTCCTGTTCGCTGAGCGATGCCTGCATCGCCTCCAGCACGCGCCCCCAGTACGCCATGTCGAGACCGACGTCGTCATTCGGAGCAGGCGGGGTCCATTCAATCGCGTTGCCGTCGCCGCGTAGAACGAAGTACCGGTTCACCGGCTCACCCGCCCCATTCCACGACGCAGGCGCCCCAGATCGCGCCGCCCCCGATCGCCGCCATCAGCACACGATCGCCGGCGTGGAGGCGACCGGCGGCATCGGCGTGCTCGAGCGCGATCGGGATCGAGGCCGCCGACGTGTTGCCGGTCCACTCGATCGTGCTCAGGACGCGACTCTTGTCGAGCTCAAGACGAGAGCCGACGGCGCGGAGAATGCGTCCGTTCGCCTGGTGAAAGGCAAAGACATCGATGTCATCGAGCGTGAGCCGCGCGCGGTCGAGAACCTCATGGGTCACGTCCACGAGTGCCTGTACGGCAAACTGGAAGGTGTCGCCACCAGCCATTCGAAAGCGGTAGTCCGTCCTCGGTACGTACGCCAGATCCCATCGCTCGCCATCGGCGTGAAACACCGAGGGGCCGATTCGGGTTGGTCCCTCGCGTGCCGACATGAGAAAGGCTCCAGCGCCATCGGCCATCAGCGGCACCGTCAGTCGGTCCTCAAAATCCAGGAACTTGCTCACCATTTCCGCGCCGACGACGAGCGCATTGCCGATCCGACCGGTTTCGATCTGGGCCGCCGCGAGATCCATCGCCGTCAGCGCTCCAGCACACGCCGCGTGAATGTCCGCGGCCCCTGCGTGGTGGGCGCCAAGACGGCTCTTGAGAACCGGCGAGCAGCCGGGAAGCATCTCGTCGTAGCTCTCGGTGGCGACGAGTACGAGATCGAGGTCCTCGGGCCTGACGTCGCCGCGCGCCAGCGCGTCGCGCGCGGCCAGCTCGGCGAGATCGGCCATTGACTCGTGCGGCTGAGCCCACCGCCGCTCGCGCACCCCGGTCCGCTTGACGATCCACTTCTCGTCGAGTCCGAGCTGCTCGGCCACCTCGGCGCTGGTCACGACCCGGGATGGGAGTGCTGCGCCCACCGCGGTGATCGCTGCGCCGCAGCGGGTGCGCCCGACGGCAACGCCGCCGTTCGCCTCGGCAATGTTCACGTCAGCCATCCCGCTACCTCCAAATAACTGCGGTTGTCGTTGGCGTCGGACGTCATCTCGCAACCACGCCGGCTAGAAGTCGATCGAGTGGCCGCCAGAACGTGTGTTGCTCTTGTGGCCCGGTGCGGGTCGGCGCGAAGTGATCGCCGATCCAGTAGTCGCGTACGAGCCGCAGCTGCTTGTGATCCGCCGCCACGTTCACGGCGCCGGTGACGATCGAATGGGCCAGGCACGTGCCGGCCAACAGGTCATTCGGACTGGCGATCGCGAGCACGCGCACGCCGTGGGCAATCGCCCCTCGCTGCTCGGGAAGCCGCGCCGGGTGCTGACACAGCCCCTCCCCGGGAAACACCACGTAGAGAGCACGCGGCGGCGGAAGATCGAACCGCGCGGCCGCCTTGGCGTAGTCCCAGGCGAGGGCCCCCCCGAGCGAGTAGCCACCGACGACGAGGTCCCGTTTGGAGACGAGCCTCTCGGCCTGAAGCCGCGCGAGTGCCGCCCGCAGCCCGGCCGCAGCCGCCGGGAACATACGCGCGGCTCCGGTCGAGCCGTCGAACGGTGCCTCATCGTAGACGGGCCAAGCGACCGTCGCCTCCTCGGCCATGTGCGTGAGCCAAGGTTCCTGGCCGGCCACGGTCGCCGTGCCATAGCCGTGGAAGAAGACGATCAGCGGCTGTCGCGCGGTCGCGGTGGCGCGACGCATGATGTAGACGCGCTCCATGCCACGGCCGAGCGCGCCCATCGCGATGCGCGGCGGGATGCCCGCCCGCTGCACGGTAGTCACCGGATCGGTGCCACGGATGCCCGGGCCCGCACGCGTCTGGGTCGTCGCTCCGGGTGCGGCGGCACAGCCCGCCATGGATCCCGTCGCGAGCACGGCCAAGCCACACACGCCCATCCGGAACGTACTGCTCACGGCGATCTCCAAGCTCAGTCTCCGACCTGAGCCCAGATCGCACCCGGACCGTCCGCCCCGCGACCGAGTCCCGTCCGCTCAGCCCCGACAAGCACCGCGATCTTGCCGAAGTGGCGTCCTTCGTACATGAGCTGGTGCGCCTTCGCAGTGTCTTCGAACGGGAGGGCCTTCCACAGCACTGGTCGAATCTCGCCCTGTTCGACGAGCTGGTTGGCCTCGTGTGACTGCCAGGCATTGGCGATGTGCGAGCCGACGATCTCCTTCTGATGCATCCACAGATACCTGGCGTCGAAGTCGAGGCGGTAGCCCGACGTCGCCCCGCAGATCACGACCTTGCCGAACCGCCTCACCGTGTAGACGGAGGTCGGGAACGTCGCTTCACCCACGTGCTCGAAGACGATGTCGGGAGCCTCGCCGAGGATTTCCTTTACCCGGCCGGCAAATCGACGCGACTCCGCAAACCGTTGCCTTTCCTGTTCCGGGGTCTCATCGCCCCGCCGGAGCATGCCGTCGAACTCGCGTCGGTCGATCCATGCCGTCGCGCCGAGACGTTCGACCAGCTCGCCCTTCCTCTCCTCCGAGACGACGCCGACGCAGCGCGCGCCTGTCAGCCGGCAGATCTGGATGGCGAACACGCCGAGTCCGCCGGCTGCGCCCCACACCAGAACCGTCTGGCCGGGCCGCAGTCCACACCGGTGGATGAGCATCCGATATGCGGTGAACAGGCCGACGCCATACGACCCTGCCTCCTCCCACGCGAGGTGGCGTGGCTTGGGCAGAAGCTGTTGCGTCTGGACCTTGCAGAATTCGGCAAACGCACCCCAGGTCGACTCGTACCCCCAGGCTTTCTGGCTCCGCGCAGCCATCGGGTCCAGACCGTGGACCTCAAGATCCTCATACGAGGCCTGGTTACCGTGGACGACGACCTCGTCACCTGGTCGCCACTGGGTGACGCCCGATCCAGCCTTCCACACGACCCCCGAGCAGTCCGACCCGCCGATGTGATGGTCTTCCTCCGGGTGCAGTGCAAACACCGACACCGGTTTGCCGAGGGACGCCCACACGTTGTTGTAGTTGACGCCCGCTGCCATCACCCGCACGACGACCTCGAACGGCCCCGGCTCCGGCACCTCGACTTCCTCCAAACGGATGGCGTCGAGCGGCTCACCGAATCGGTCCTCACGGATGACCCACGCCGCCATCGTCGGCGGAAGTTCGCCGAGTGTGAGGTCGCGGTTGTGTACCACCGGCGTCGCTGTCGTCCCCATGTCCGCTCCCTTACTCGTGCGTGGCGGGCGACGGGCTCGTGAGCCGGCCGCTTGCCCCGCGGGATAGTCCCTGTTCGAGATCGACGACGGTCAACGTCTGGACGTTTTCAAGCGTCTTGTGCGCGAGCCCCGCCATCGTGTGTCCTGGTCCTGTGTCAACGAATCCGCCTGCCCCACGTGCGCGGAGGTTCAGCAGCAGCTCACGGAACCGCACCGTGCTCGTCGCGCTGTCGGCCAATTCCCGCTTGGGATCGACGAACGGACGCGCCGAGAAACACGAGTAGACCGGGGCGCAAGGCTCTGCGAAGCTCGTCTGCGCGAGTGCCTCGCGGTACGGCGCCACGCATTCCTGCATCAGCGGGGTGTGGCCTGCGCCCTTCATCGGCATCACGACGACACGGAACCCCGCCTCGCTCGCGCGGCGCGTTGCCTCCGCCATCCCAGGCTCGCGCCCGGAGATCATGATCTGGACAGGCGAGTTGTCGTTGGCGATCCACACCCCCGCCTCGGCGCAGAGATCCACCGCGAACTCGTGAACGTCCGTGCCGATCAATGCTGCCATCACGCCCTTCGCGGCACCGCGCAGTGCCTCCTCCATGACGCCGCCACGAATGTGAACGAGCCGGACGGCGTCGTCCAGCTCCAGCGCTCCGGCGGCTACGAGCGCCGCGATCTCACCGAGCGAGTGACCGGCGAGGCCGATCGGCTGGTCCGCGGCCGGACCCCAATTCCAGTCACCGTTGGCCACCAGCGCACGGAGCCGCTCCCAGCCAGAGATGATCGCCGCGAACAGGGCAGGCTGGAGGCGTCGCTGGAAGTCCTCCGGCGCATCAAACACGTCGTGCCCGACCTCGTCGTACAGCATCTCCGCGAGTGCCGGAAGATCGCGGTCGACTCGCTCGCGCATGTCCCGGGGAGCCGCCCCCTGGCCCGGAAACAGGACCGCAATCGGAACCTGCGGCAGGCGGTCTGAGGTTGCCGGCGGCGCCTCGGACGGTGTCGCTTGCTGCACCTCGTGATCCATCACGTTGGCTCGAACCTTCAGTTCATCCCCCTCTGTGAGGTCTCGGACGGGCTGCGACCCTGTGCGCGGCTTCGATCCGGGCGGGCGCAGCGGATATGCGGGTCATTCCGCAGCGATCGATGAGATTAGGCAAGCCCCCGGGGCACGGTCAAAGAGTTCTGCACCTTGGGGCAGACGTGCTTGACCGTCTCGCGACGGCCGTCCACATTGCCCGCATCGGTTTCGTGGGGTGCGACATATGAGGCTGCTATTCGCCTCGCATACAGCTCGGATCAGCGGCGCCGAATGGTGGCTCATCGACACGCTGCGCACGCTGCCGGGCCGCGTAGAGCCGTGGCTCGCGACGCCGCCTGGGGCGCTCGAGCGGCTTGCGCGCGACCTTGGCGTGCCGACGGTGCGCATCGCCGGCACGGACGGCAGTCTCAGGCTGCATCCGTTCCACACCCCGCGCGCCGTCGGCGAGATCGGGCTCGCCGGATGCCAGCTTCGCCGTCTCGCTCGCCGGCTCAGGATCGACATCGTGCACGCGAATTCGATCCGGGTCGCGCTCTCCGCGGTGGCAGCTCGACGCCTTGGCGCTCCGCCGACGGTGGCTCATGTGCACGAGTGCC
This sequence comes from uncultured Solirubrobacterales bacterium, assembly GCA_963779695.1. Lineage (GTDB taxonomy): Bacteria > Actinomycetota > Thermoleophilia > Solirubrobacterales > Solirubrobacteraceae > Palsa-465. The sequence continues at coordinate 124,787 of CAVZZH010000026.1, read as the reverse complement.
TGCCGCCTGGGATCCAGTCGGACACGGCCCATCGCATCATCGCCCGCGCGGACGGTGTCCTCGTCAACTCAGAGCACACGCGAGAACTGTTCCGCCGAGTCGTCCCGGACAGTGATCCAGAGGTGCTGCATAACGGCGTCGATCTCGAACGCTTTGACGTGACTCGGCACGACCGCGCCGAGGCTCGCGCGGCGTTCGGTCTCGACGGCGCCAAGCTTGGCCTCGCTGTCATCGCCCAGATCACGCCGTGGAAGGGCCAGGAGGAGGCCATCCGCATCATCGCGAAGCTGCGTGACCGCGGACATCCGGTCCGACTGCTTTTGAGCGGCCGGGCGGTGTTCGTCACGCGTTCAACCCGCTACGACAACGAAACGTACGAGTCACGCCTGCGCGCACTTGTCCGCGAATTGGGACTCACTGGAACCGTGGAGTTCCTTGGCCAGCGCGACGATGTCCCGCGGCTGATGCGGTCGCTCGATGTGCTGCTCGTTCCGTCGTGGGAGGAACCATTTGGGCGCGTTGTCGCTGAGGCGATGGCGATGGGCGTGCCGGTCGCGGCGACCAACGTCGGAGGTCCTCGCGAGATGATCGAGGATGACCGGACCGGCTGGCTGCTCCCGCCTCGCCGACCAGATGTCTGGGCGGATGCGCTCACGCCGGCGCTCGCCGACCGGGCGCGACTGCGCCAGATGGGTGAGCTCGCCATGGTGAGAAGCCAGCGCGACTTCGCGCTCGCGCGAATGACCGACCAGCTCGTGGACTACTACGACCGACTGCTCGAGAGATTCTCGTTCACCAACTCCCGCTCAACCCCACAGCTCCGGACCACATGACACCGATCAAGCCTCCTGACCTGCGTCGCGAAACGCTGGCCCGCCTGCGCTGGGAGGCGGGCGGCGTCAAGGCGTATGTCGACGGCCCCCCGTCCCGGCGGCGGTTGATGCGCCGGCGGCTCCTGCTCGCCGCACTCCAGCACTACGTGACCCCGATCGTCGCCGTCGACGGCCACGGCATGCGCTACCTGCTCGACACGGCCGACCGGGGTCCGATCACGTTGCGGATCTTCTCCGACGGGACCTACGAGGAGCCTCTGATGGAGCGTGCCCTTGCTCTGCTGGAGCTGGTCTCGGGGAGGCCTCAGCCGCTTGCCGACAGCGCCTTCGTCGATGTCGGGGCGAACATCGGGACGGCGACCCTCGCGGCGCTCAAGCGATTCGGTGCCGGCCAGGCGCTCGCGCTCGAGCCCCATCCCGACAACTTCCGGCTGCTGCGAATGAACGCTGTTGCCAACGACGTCGACGATCGTGTCATCCCGGTGCAGGTGGCAGTGTCAGAGTCGTCGGGCGAGCTTGAGCTCGAGGTCGCGACGCACAACATTGGCGACCACCGCATCCGCACCGGAGCGGAGGCCGGTCCAGGCGCGATCGATGAGGCCGACCGCACCGTCATCCGCGTTCCGGCGGTTCCGCTGGACTCAGTCGTGGCCGATGTGAACCTCGCCCCGTCGGAGATCGGCCTCGTTTGGATCGATGTGCAGGGCCACGAGCCGTACTGCTTGGCCGGCGCGACCACACTGATCGAGGCGGGCGTCCCGATCGTGACCGAGTACTGGCCCTACGCGCTCGCCCGTGCCGGCGCGCTCGAGCTCATGCACCAGTTCGTCGCGCGTCATTTCGCCGAGGTGTGGAATCTCGGCGAAGAGGGCGTCCAGGAGCCACCCGCACTCGTCCCGCCGGGCGATCTTGCCTCGCTGGACGCGCGCTATCCGACCGAGGACGACTCCACGAACCTGCTGCTCCTCAGACGGGAATCAGCACGCGCAGCCGAGGCCGCTGACAGCACAGCCTCGTAGTCTCCGATGACGGCGTCCCAGACGTGCTGAGTACGGACGAGGTCACGGCCGCGCGCGCCGATCGCGCCGCGGGCGTCGCGGTCATCGAGCAGGCAGCGGAGCGCATTGGCAAGTCCGTCAGGGTCATCGGCAACGAGCGCGTCATGACTGTCGCGGACCCTGATGCCCTCGAACGCGACGGGTGTACCGGCGACGGGAAGGCCTGCGGCCATGAATGTCAGTGTCTTCATCTTGATGCCTGCACCGGCCCACAGCGGGGCGACGGCCGCGGCGGCGCCGGCAAAGACCTGATCGAGGTCGTCGACGTAGCCGAGCACCTGGACGCCCGGAAGCTGCTCGAGCTGCCGCACCTCCGGGGGTGGTTCGCGGCCAATGATCAACAAGGTCGCGCCGGTGTCTCCGAGTGAGCGCCACGACTGCCGCGCGAACCGAACGAGACCGTCGACGTTCGGGCCGTAGCGGTGGTCGCCGAGCCACACGACCGCACGCGGCGCATCACTCGGATCCGCCACCGCTGATGCGGCAGGGACCGCGGAGAGGACGATATCCGGACGCCGGCCGTACAAGCGCTGGAAGCGATCCGCCTCGTCGTCCGAGGTAACGACGATACGGCTCGACCGATCCGCGTTGCGTCGCTCGAGAGCGCGTGTCTGCCACAGAGCGAGGCGCTGAATCGCGATGCCGCGCAGGCCCGTCCCCCACGGGCGGAACTCAACCCACGAGGCACCGAGCACGTTCTGTTTATCGAGGACGATCGGGATCCGTCCGCCGAGGGCATCGACGAACACCTCTGCCATTCCGTCGAGGATCAGAGCAACGTCATAGGCGGGTGCGAGCATCGCCGCCCTCCGCGCCAGCGCAGGGCACTGGTACGTGATCATCCACGGTGGTCGGCGTCTGATGATCGACTGCCCCCATCGCAGCAGCTTCGCGCGCCGACTGGAATCGGTCTCGGCCGGGGCAGGGAACGTCTCGACGACAGCGCAGAGTCGATCGCGGAGGCCGTCGACCAGCGCCGGGTCCGTCGGCTCGCGCTCCCGGGCGAGCAGATGCAGATCGTGATTTGGCGCCAGTGCCTCCAAGAGCCCGAGTTGCCGACGCGGACCACCGGCGTTTACGGGAAGCGGGAACTCGCTCGTGACGAGGAGGATCCTCATCCGCGCGCCCGGGCCGGCACCGAGCGAGCCTTCGCCAGCAGCTCGACCGTCTGACCCACGCGGTGCTTTACGCATACTGTCCCGGGAATCCGAAGGCAGCAACCCCGAGCGGCCGCGTGCGCAGCGCCCGGAGCTTGAGTCGGAGGGACCTGACCTGCTCCGCGCTGACCTTGCCGTTACGGCACACGATGACGACGCCGTCGAGGTCGCTGACATGCAGCGAAGCGTCGACGAGCATCACGGTCGGTGGCGTCTCGATCACGACGAAGTCGTACTCGCCCGCGCCGTCACACGCAGGTTCGGCGTGCGTTACCACGGCGTCGGCGGGGTCGCTGCCGTGCGCAGTGGCGAGCGTCAGGCTGGAGATCTCGGCCGCCATTTCGGCGACGCGTTCGCTGTGCGCGGAGGTGGAGACGAACTGCGTCCGTGCGCCACTGAGCGCCGCCGACGCGGCCAGGTAGTACGCCGTCGCGTACGCAACTGGGTCGGGACCCGGGGAGGCCACCGCGACCCGCCTCACCCCTCGCGGGTCCGGGCGATGCCACAACTCAGACAGCAGTGCGCGGAACGCGACGACCTCCCGGGAGCGGAGCCGCTCGAGGGGAACGAGCTTTGCGATCCGCCGGCTTCGGGGGATCCGCACGAGCACCGGAAGGCCGGTCGCACGCTCCAGCTTGCCGAGCGAGTTGATGCGCGGGCTGAGCAGCTGGTGCGCGAGCAGGATGATGATGCCGACGACCAATCCGAGAGCGATACCGATCATCCCGACGATGTTCGGTGAGATACCGCTGAACGAACCCGGCCCCGCGGGATGGTCGAAGACGATCGGTCGCGGGTAGAGCGCGGAGGTGAGCCGGAGCTGCTCGATGCGGTTTGTTGCGGAGCGCACACCGCTGACAGCGACCGCGGCATTGACCCGCGCAGTGGCGGGGTTGTGTGATCCGGGCGCCCCGTGCACCCGCCGCCGGAGCGTCTTCACCCGCGTGTTGAGAGTCCGCTGCAGTCGGCTCTGCGCGGCGGCCATCCGATCCCCGAGCTGCCGCTGCTCACGTTCGAGGTATCCCTGAGCGAGATCGTTCGCGATCGCCGCGGCGATGTCCGGGTCGTGCGCTGTCGCGGACACGCCGATTAGCCCCGAGTTGACGTCGACGGCGGCGCTCGATTGCGCGAGCAGCTTGAGCGGGGTGAGATGCGACCTCGCCCCGAGGAGGACGGCTGCCCGTCGCGCCGTCGCGAGCTGATGGATCTGCGGCGGGATCTCCACCAGCAGAACCTCACTCGGCACGCTTCCTGGGATGCCGATCGCCTGCCGCATGGAGTTCATGTTGAGAACCTCCAGTTGCGCGGTGGCGGTGTAGGTCAGCGGACGGCGTTTGGCGATCGTGAACAACCCGATGCCGACGAGCACGGCGACCGCCAGGATCAGCCAAGATCGCCGCAGAACGACTCCGATCAACGATCGCACCGTCACAGGCCTCTGCGGCCGAGGATGTACGGAATCGTCCGCAGGAGACACTTGACGTCTCGCCAGAGCGACCAGTTGGCGATGTACAGGTAGTCGATCACGACCATGTCGTTGAGGGGCACCCGGGATGACCCCATCACCTGCCAGTGCCCAGTCATTCCCGGCGGGAGGTCGAGCCGCTGCCTATGGCGTCCCTGGATCTTGTTGTCCTCCTCCTCGACGAGAGGGCGCGGGCCGACAAGGCTCATGTCTCCCTTGATGACATTGATGAGCTGTGGCAGCTCGTCGAGCGACATGCGCCTGAGCCACCGTCCTGGTCCCGTGATCCGCGGGTCATTCGCGATCTTGAACAACCCGTCGGCCTCGTTGCGATGGTGCAGCGACTCCTTCAACGCGTCGGCGTCATCGACCATCGAGCGGAACTTCAGGAGCTCGAACGCGCGGCCGTCCCGTCCGATCCGAGGCTGCCGGAAGAACACCGGACCCCGCGAGCAGAGCTTGATCCAGACCGCGATGGCAAGCATGACCGGCGCCAGCGCAAGCAGGATCAACGGCGCAATGACGAGATCGAAGCCGCGCTTCATGTGCTGCGAGGATCGGCTCAGACCCCATCGCCGAACGGCGAGCATCGTCGCCGCAGGAAGCTCGTCAAAGACGACGGCCGAACCGAGGACCTCACCGAAGCGCGGAAGCAGACTGACCTTGCAGTACGCAGCCTCCGCTTCGCGGACGAGGTCGAACACCGAGTCCGAATCGGCTTCTCCCGGTGCGATGATGACGCGGTCGATGTGATGGGACTGGGTCAGGTACCGCAGACCACCGTCGATCAATGCCGCCGTGGCGTCGGGTTCGAGGACGACGCCTAGGGCGACGTCGGCAGCCGCCTCGCGCCCGAGCCGGAGCGTAGTCGCGATGCGGTCGAAGGCGTACCGGTTACCGGACAGCAGCAGACATCGCTCGGGCTCCGCGATCCGGCGGGCGAGATACCGCGCCGTTTTGCGACCGAGCAGCATAACGACGAGGAGCGTCGCCCAAAGTGCTAGGAATTGCCGCTTGTCGAACGAGTCGGCGAGCAGGATTCGATCGGTCAGCCACACGACGATCGCGTACAACGACGCCACAGTGAGAATCCCGGGAGCCTCGTCCAGGGTTGATGTTCGGAGGAGGAGCTCGTCACGGTCGTACAGCCCCGCCGCCTTGCACACCACCACGATCATCGGAACGGTGACGAGCAAGCCGGCGATGCTCGGGAACCGTGCCCCCGCCGTTACGGCCGCAAGCGTTCCGAGCAACGCTGCCACGCAGTCCGCCGTGACAAGACCGTACCGTGCTGCCGGGTCGCGGCGAGCGACAACGCCATGGTGCCGCGGCGCAGGCGCTGCCGCGGTGTCGTCACCTGACGCATCGCCGGACGCCGCCGGACGCCAAGCCCGGAGGCCAGTCGCCGAGCCGTTCTCGATGATTGCCGCCGCCTGCAGGGCGCGAGAGCCGTTCTCGATTTCCAACTCGACCCCAGGTCTCACGCGCCTCATTCCCTATCGGTGCGAGTTCGCCGGTGTGCAGCGCTGCGACGCAGGCCCACATGCGAGGCTTCCCCCGGCTTGCTCGGGCCCCGGATCCCCAACACTCCCGTACCTTAGGCACGGCTTCGATACGGCGTCAAAGACGTTTGCACCTTTGTGCAGACTCGGTTTGGGGCGGCCAATGATTTGCGATCCTTGAGCCCGTGTCCAACCTTGGAACGATTCCGCCCGAGGACGCGGGAGCGGGGACGTCGCATTTCCTGAAGGCCCTCCGGGGGCGCTTCTGGATCCCTCTCCTGTGCGCCGCGCTCGTCGGAGGCGGTGCATACGCATACGCGAGCCGGCAACATCGCCACTACCAGGCGACCGCCCTGCTCCAGGTCAACGACGCGAGCATCGAACAAGAGATCGTCGGCATCACGAACAGCAACCTCTCGTTCGAGAATGTCGTTGCCGAGCTTCCACCCCAGGTCCATCAACTGTCCGTCGCTCGACAGGCCGCGCCCCGTGTCTCGGTTCATCCGCCGATGAGCGCCCACAGGGTGCTCGCCGCCACCGAGGTCACTGTCGATCAGCAGACAGGACTGATTCCAGTAAGCGCCACCGCGGCAACCGGACCGCTGGCGGCGAGCATCGCCAACGCTATGGCGAACGCCTACGTAGAAATGCGCCAGACGAGCGAGCTCAGGCAGATCCACCGAGCACGTCTTAAGCTCCAGGCGCTCGCAGAGGCGCGGGCGCGGGGGAACCTCCGCCGTCCTGCAGCCGCGAGTGACCTGAGCTCGCTGACAGACCGGATCCAACAGCTTCAGCTGACGGAGCAGATCCGTCCGCAGAGCGTCTCCGTGGCTCGCTCGGCGACTCCGCCGTCGAGCCGGAGCGGCATGTCGCCGGTGGTGATCGCGGCGCTCGGAGCGATGGTTGGCGGTGTGGGCGGCTTTGGCCTCGCCGCGCTGCTTGCGCAAGCCGATGAGCGGCTCCGCAGCGCCCGCGAGTTGGAGCGCGCCCTGCGCACGATGGTGCTGGCCGTGATCCCGCGCAGTCGGGCGCTCGCGCGTCGGCGGGAACTCGATGAGCTCGCCGATACCGATCGTGAGGCGTTCCGCGTCCTGCTGGCTCGGGTGCGGCACGGGCAAGCCGCTTCGGCATGCCGAAGCGTGGTCCTGACGGCGACGAAGCGCCGGGAGGGCACCTCAACCGTCGCCTGGTACCTCGCGGCAACGGCAGCAGCAAGCGGCACACGAACAGCGCTGCTTGAAGTTCGGCCGGCAGCGGTCGCCGCCTCGGGCGCGCGGGCCGAGGAGCCGGCTCCCGCAGTGGCCGTCGCTCTCAATGGTCAGGAGGCCGGCAACGGTCACGACCCCGGCGCGGACGGGCGACTGCACACGAACGATCTCAGCCACCCGTCAGAGAGCCATCTGGTGAGCGCCACCGCGCACCACGAGCTGGCGAGTGCGACCGCGACGGTCGGCGAGACGGCGAAACTCGTCGGGACACCGTCGCGGCCGATCGGCAGCGACGTCCCTCGCTCGGTGGGACCGGAGCCCCGCGACGGAAAACACGCGGGATCGGCCACGGCCATTTCCGAGGCGCTGCTGGACCCGCCGGTGGCGGTGCAGGTAGCCGACGGGCGTCAACTCGACACGATCCGCGCTCGCGGCGACCAATTGGCACGGCTGCTCGCCCATCCACAGGACGCCGCCGAGCTGCTCGCGGGACTGGGCTATGACGTCCTGGTCATCGACGCTCCGCCGCTGGCGACCTCGGCCGACGCGGTGCCGTTCGCCTGCGCGGCCGACAGCGTCGTCGTCGTCACTCGCAAGGGTGTCGTCGATGCCACGGCCGCCGAGCTGCTGCGAGAAGCGCTCGATGATCTGGGGGTGAACGTGGCCGGCACGGTCGCCATTGGTTTCCGACACGGAGAGAACTACGGTTGAGCACACCACCCGCCACAGGGCTGCTTGATACCCATGCACGCGCGAGCGGGCCGGACGCGGATGCGGCCGTCCGCGGGTCCCTGACCGCGCCGACGATTCACGATACGTGGGAGAGCATGTATCGCACAAGCGCCAATGAGCGCTTCTTCGAGCTCGTGTTCGACGAGGTCACCCGTCTGGCATCGCGCCGTGGCCCGTCTCCCACGTTCCTTGACGCCGGGTGCGGCATCGGCGCGCACGCGTCCCGGCTGGCGCGCCGCGACTTCGTTGTGCAAGCCGTTGACGTGTCCGGGGTCGTCGTTGAGCGGGCCCGGGAAAGCCTCGCGCGCCAGGGACTGAGCGAGCGGGTCGACGTTCGCCAGGCGGACCTCCTCAACTTGCCGTTCGAAACAAATACCTTCGACAACACGCTGTCCTGGGGCGTCCTGATGCATGTGCCGGACGTCGCGCGCGCGCTCGGCGAACTTGCGCGGGTGACGCAGCGCAGTGGCATCGTGATCCTCAACGAGATCAATAGCGCATCGCCGGAGGCGCACCTCCTCCGCCTCCTATTCCCTCGCATCGCCAAGAGCGACGTGCGGATCACGCGGACCCCCGCCGGTTTCGAGCATTGGGCCGAGACGGAGAGTGGTCCGCTCATGTGGCGTCACGCGGACCTCGATTGGCTCGTGCGTGAGGCATCCGATCGCGGCCTCGTGCTGCGGCGGCGGATACCGAGCCAGTTCACAGAGCTGTACGCAGAGATGCCCAGCCGGTGGATTGCTGACGCCATGCACGCGGTCAACCGCGTGTGGTTCACACGCGTGCGTGCCCCGGGGCCCGCGATGGCTAACGTCCTCGTCTTCGAGAAGGTGTGAATCGTGGGGCTGGACGTCTCGGTGTGCATGCCCGCACACCGAGATAGCGCAGCGTTCCGCCGTGCGCTGCAGAGCGTGCTGGGGCAGGACCATCGTGACATCGAGGTGATCGTCTCCGATGACTCGGGTGGCGATCTTGAGCCGTGCGTGCGGGAGGCCGATGACGCGCGGATTCGCTACTTCGCGAATCCGAGGCCGCTCGGCTTTGCCCGCAATCACACGACGACGCTCGACCGCGCACGGGGAGCCTACATCGCCTTCCTGCACGACGACGACTACTGGCTACCCGGCTACCTTGCCAATGCCCGACGGCGATTTGACGCCGACCCGTCCCTCGGAATGGTGTGCGGCGCCTACTGGCTGGATCGGGGCGCGGCGCGGCTGTTCCCGCTGACATCCGCACCTGAACATGGTCGCTACGAGCGGTGGCTGTCGCTAGTGATGCGCTTCCACACTTTCATCCCCTCGACGACCGTGCTTCGACGCGAAGTGTGGGAGCAGGTTCGCGGACCGTGGCCCGACTGCGTGATCGGCGACCTGGTCCTGTGGATCGATACGGCGATCAACAACTGGCCGCTCTACTGGAGCGACGAACCGCTGGCGGTCTACTGCTACCACACAAGCCAGATCAGCCACAACGAGGAGGCCTTCCGGGACGCCAACGTCACCGTGTTCGGCTCCTACGAGTTCCCGGACCCGCATGATGAGCTCATGCGCCGCGACAGATTGGCGCACGCCTACATCGCACGCGCCGGTCTGCGTCTGCGCCAGCGACGTTCGGCGGAGGCCCGCAGCGATCTGAGAGAGGCGAGGCGGCTCGAGCCGGTGCGCCAGCGTCCTCGCCGTCTGGCCTACACCGCCCTGTCGGCGACGCCGTGGCTCCTCCCCGCAATCACGAAGTGCTGGCGCGCGGTGCGCGGCGTGGGCGTCGCCGTGCCTGATCATCCGACGAGCGTGACGCGGTAGCGACCGCGGCGGCAGCCGCGCACGGACCCACACCCGGGCGACGCATGTTCTGCAGATCACGCGCGATCTGCGGACCCCCCACCCAATCCGTCCAGCCTCGCCACCGATTCGTGCCTCCAAGTGTGGTGGTGACGATAGGTGGTGGTGATGATGCGGTTGCGTGTTTTCGCCTGTGTGTTCGGGATGGTGCTGTTCGGCTGGTGTGTGTCGCCGGGGTGGGCGGCGTCGGTGCGGGCGTTGGATGGGCGCGGGTTCGTTGATTCGGTGGGCCTCAACGTGCACACGTCGTTTCTTGATACGGCGTATGTGCGCCCGAATCTGGTGCTGGCGGCGTTGCAGCAGTTGCATGTGCGTCATGTGAGAGACGGGCTGGACGCGCCGTCGTTGGATGCACCATCGCGCGCGTGGCAGGCGTTCTACTTTGGGGTGTTGGGGTCGAACGGGATTCGGGGGGATCTGATCGCCGGACGGCCGGACTCGGGGCAGACTGTTGTGGGTGGGTATGCGAGTGAGGCGGGTGCGCTGGGCGGGTTTGTCGAGGCGGTCGAGGGTCCGAACGAGTACGACCTGTCCGGGGCGTCCGGATGGTCGGCGACGGTCCGTGACTATCAGAGCCGATTGTTCGCCGCCGTTCATGGCACATCGTCCTTGCAGGGTGTGCCGGTGCTCGGCCCGAGCTTTGGCAACCCGCAGAATATGCTGGCGGCAGGCGATCTGAGCAGGATCAGCGATGTCGCGAACGTGCACGCCTATCCGGGTGGCCAGGCACCGACCGGCGCCGGCGTCGATGCGTACCTCAGTGGCGCGCACGTGGCGTGGGGCTCACGGCCGGTGGTGTTCAGCGAGACCGGCTATCACAACGCCATGCTCGATTCAGGAGGAGTGTCGGAACGAGCCGCCGCTGCGTACATTCCGCGGCTGGTGATGCTCGCCTACCAGCACGGTGTCACGCGCACCTACTTGTATGAGCTCGTCGACGAGAAACCCGACTCCTACGGGTTCTCACGGGATAAACATTTCGGTCTGTTCCGCAACGACTTCTCACCCAAGCCCGCAGCGATGGCCTTGGGCAAACTGCTCTCGCTCGCCGACGGACCACAGGGCAGCGCTCAACCACGATCACTTGACTACACGCTGTCCGGCGCTACCACCAGCGTCCAGCAACTGCTCCTCAAGCGCAGCGACGGCAGCTACGCGCTCATGCTCTGGCAGGACGCGAGCGTCTGGGATCCAAACACACGACGCGACCTCTATCCCCCCTCCACCACCGCACGCCTCCAACTCCCCACCCCTGCGACAATCCAAACGACAACCCTCCTGAGCACCGCAACGCCAACAACCCTCACCACCAACGGCAACCAAGCCTCACTCACCATCCCCGCGAACGACACCACCGTCGTCCTCATCCACCCCACCGGCACAACCCCACCCCCAAGCACAACCCCAACCACCACCACCACAACCACAACCACGACCCCTTCTGGATCCACGTCGCAGCGACGGTCGACGCCTCCGGGCACTCGGCCAGGGCGTTCGTCGACACCTCCTCAGGCGCTGGCCCGAGCGCTGCTCGTCGTGCGACCTGTGCGGCATAGCCCTGCGTGCTCGCGTGTCGGTCGCAGGTCGCGGCACGTATCATGCCGGAGCGCGAAGCGCTGCCGAGCGCGGAGCTGTGCGCGTACCCGCGCCGCTGGGCACGGCTGAGCGAGCTCCGGCGGCCAGAAACCCCTAGAGTGCAGGGTCCCCGCATGGCCGCGGCGGCGATTCGTGCCTCCAAGTGTGGTGGTGACGATAGGTGGTGGTGATGATGCGGTTGCGTGTTTTCGCCTGTGTGTTCGGGATGGTGCTGTTCGGCTGGTGTGTGTCGCCGGGGTGGGCGGCGTCGGTGCGGGCGTTGGATGGGCGCGGGTTCGTTGATTCGGTGGGCCTCAACGTGCACACGTCGTTTCTTGATACGGCGTATGTGCGCCCGAATCTGGTGCTGGCGGCGTTGCAGCAGTTGCATGTGCGTCATGTGAGAGACGGGCTGGACGCGCCGTCGTTGGATGCACCATCGCGCGCGTGGCAGGCGTTCTACTTTGGGGTGTTGGGGTCGAACGGGATTCGGGGGGATCTGATCGCCGGACGGCCGGACTCGGGGCAGACTGTTGTGGGTGGGTATGCGAGTGAGGCGGGTGCGCTGGGCGGGTTTGTCGAGGCGGTCGAGGGTCCGAACGAGTACGACCTGTCCGGGGCGTCCGGATGGTCGGCGACGGTCCGTGACTATCAGAGCCGATTGTTCGCCGCCGTTCATGGCACATCGTCCTTGCAGGGTGTGCCGGTGCTCGGCCCGAGCTTTGGCAACCCGCAGAATATGCTGGCGGCAGGCGATCTGAGCAGGATCAGCGATGTCGCGAACGTGCACGCCTATCCGGGTGGCCAGGCACCGACCGGCGCCGGCGTCGATGCGTACCTCAGTGGCGCGCACGTGGCGTGGGGCTCACGGCCGGTGGTGTTCAGCGAGACCGGCTATCACAACGCCATGCTCGATTCAGGAGGAGTGTCGGAACGAGCCGCCGCTGCGTACATTCCGCGGCTGGTGATGCTCGCCTACCAGCACGGTGTCACGCGCACCTACTTGTATGAGCTCGTCGACGAGAAACCCGACTCCTACGGGTTCTCACGGGATAAACATTTCGGTCTGTTCCGCAACGACTTCTCACCCAAGCCCGCAGCGATGGCCTTGGGCAAACTGCTCTCGCTCGCCGACGGACCACAGGGCAGCGCTCAACCACGATCACTTGACTACACGCTGTCCGGCGCTACCACCAGCGTCCAGCAACTGCTCCTCAAGCGCAGCGACGGCAGCTACGCGCTCATGCTCTGGCAGGACGCGAGCGTCTGGGATCCAAACACACGACGCGACCTCTATCCCCCCTCCACCACCGCACGCCTCCAACTCCCCACCCCTGCGACAATCCAAACGACAACCCTCCTGAGCACCGCAACGCCAACAACCCTCACCACCAACGGCAACCAAGCCTCACTCACCATCCCCGCGAACGACACCACCGTCGTCCTCATCCACCCCACCGGCACAACCCCACCCCCAAGCACAACCGAACGGGGCCAGCGATCAGGACTGTTCGACGTCGTCGGTACGACCGTCACGGTCGCCGAGAGCGCGACGATCGGCGCCGTCATCGAGGTCGCCGGCTGATTGGATCTGGCCGCGCGCTATGTACCAGTTCAGCGAGATCCTCGCACTTCGCCTCGGCCCTGCCGACGGTGCTTGACAGGTAACATTTGCGCATGGGTCCGAGGCGTATCGGACGGTGGCGCTGCTTGGACGCGGCCACCGCGGATCGGTCATGGGGTATGGGGTGGCGATGACTTCGCTCTCGCCCACCCCGCCATCGCCGCTGCCGCCGGCATCCCTTGCCGACGAGACGAGACGAACGCGCATCGTCCCGGCCGGCTTGCGCCCTTCCGACGTCGGCTTTGCACTCCTCGTCGTCGCCGCCGGAGCCCTTCTAGCCGAGGGCGTCGCGGCCGAGCGTTGGCAGTACGCACTCACGTTCGCGTTCGTTGTAACCGCTGCCGGACTCTACGTTCGGTGGCCGACAGCCGGTATTGCCGCGCTTCTGGCGCTGTGGACGTTCGCCGCCTTCTTCCGGCGCCTGCTCGACTATGTGACCTTCTCGCCGCCTCCCGACCTGCTGTCGCTCGCACCGTTTCTGGCAACCGCGGTGATTGGGCTTCTCGCGCTCCGCCGCGCGCGACCCACGCGGAAGGTGCTGATCGTCATCGGAGTCGTGTGGGGCGGGCTGCTCATCGGTGTCGCGCTCGGATTCCACTCGCCGTTGTCGATGATGTACGCGCTGTTTGCCTACGCCTCAGCCACACTCGCACTGCTGATCGGATACGCGGACTGGCAGCGTGGCCGTCTCGTCGTCGAACGGATCCTGCTCGTACTCCTACCGATCATCGCCGGGTACGGTCTCTATCAGTACTTCGTGCCTGGACTGCCACCGTGGGATCAGCTGTGGCTCAAGACAACGGGCTTCATCACCGTGGGGACGAAGGAGGCGCACACATTTCGGTTCTTCAGCGTCATGAACTCACCCGCGACGGTGGCCGAGGTGCTGACGCTACTCATTGCGATGCTCATTTGCTCACGTCGCCTGAGCGCCTGGCGCCTAATGAGCGCCACGCTCGCGCTCGTGTGCCTGTTCCTGATCGGTGTCCGCAGCGCGTGGGTGGCGCTCGCCGGTGCGCTGATCCTCATTACGATCGTCTCGGGCGGACGGACCCTCGCGAGACTGCTTGTTGTGCCGGCCGTGCTCGTCGGTGGGTTCTACCTCGTCGCCGGAGGCACCTCAGCGGGCAACCAGGCGACCAACCGGGTGTCGAGTCTGACCAGCCTCAGCCAGGACAAGTCGTTCCGTGATCGTCTCCAAGCGATCACGCAGTACGGCCCGCAGGCCGTTGCCGCCCCGCTCGGACACGGGGCCGGGTCAGTGGGGCAGGCAGCACTGCTCAACACGAGTGCGTCTCCACCGCCCTTCGTCGACAACGGATACCTGCTCATTCTCTGGCAGTTCGGCCCGCTCGGCTTCCTGCTGATCGTCGGCGCCGCCGGATACGCGATCGTGTACGGGGCGCGCCGCACTGCGCGCGCTCGTCTGCCAGATCGGCTCTCGCTTCTGGCGCCGCTGCTGGCGGTCGCGGTCGTGATGATCTCCGGCGATGCCCTCTACGGAGTGACCGCGGTCATCTTCTGGTATTTCTGCGGAGCACTCTTTGCGGCGGCGGAGCGACCCGCAGGCGCCGGGGCATCGGACAGCACGACTCGGCAGGACGAGCAGGCGAGCTGGCCGGCGGAGCAGATGCCGACCGCGGCGCCCGTTCCGCATGTGGTGCCGGGCGTCAGCCGCTGACGTCCGCGACGCGGCTGCGTGCGTCCGCGAGCAAGCTGGTCCGACGCGAGCCCTTACGGTCGGTTCGGCGTCGGAAACTGGGCGCGCATCATCAGATCCCAGAGCCGGTCCGGGGTGAACTTGCGCTGATTGATCATCAGGTGGGCGCTCGCGGTGACCGGGTAGCGGGCCTTGGGCCGCGACGCGGTGATCGCCTTGGCGATCGTGTCGGCGACCTTGTCCGGTCCGGCGCCGAGCTTTGACATCGGACCCTGGTAGGCGCCCTCGGTGATCCGGCCGACCTTCTCGTTCCAGTCTCGGTACGGGCCGGCGTCGCCGGAGACCCCGACCGAGGCCGACGCGACCTCGCCGAAGTTCGTGACGATCAGCCCGGGCTCGACGAGGATGACGTCGACGCCGAAGCCCTTGACCTCAAAGCGGAGCGCGTCGCTGATCGCCTCCACGGAGTACTTGGTCGCGTGGTAGAGCCCACCGCCGGGGAAGGTGAGGCGGCCGCCCATCGAGCCGATGTTGACGAGCTTGCCGCCCCCCTGTTCACGCATCCCGGGGAGGACGAGCTGGCACATCCGGATGAGACCGAACACGTTCGTCTCGAACTGGCGCCGCACGTCCTCGAGAGGCACGGACTCGACGGCGCCGGACTGGCTGTAGCCGGCGTTGTTGATGAGCACGCCGACCGCACCCTCGACGTCGGTCACGGCCTTGACCGCCGACTCCATCGACGCTTCATCGGTGACGTCGAGCGACAGCGTCTTGGCGCCCTTGGCGGCCAGCTCCTCGATCGACTCGGTGCGGCGCGCCGTCGCGTAGACGGTGAAGCCATCGCTGAGCAGCCGCTCAGCCGTGGCCTTGCCGATCCCGGAGGAGCAGCCTGTGATCAGGACCACTTTGGAGTCGGGCGCCACGGCGGGCAGCCTACTACCCGCGGACGAGCTTCTTGTACGTGATCCGGTGCGGCCGATCGGCCTCGGCGCCGAGCTGCTCGTGACGGAACGCCTCGTAGGCCTCGAAGTTGCCCTCGAACCAGCGCACCTGCGAATCGCCCTCGAACGCGAGCACGTGGGTCGCGATGCGATCGAGGAACCACCGATCGTGGGAGACGACGACCGCGCACCCGGCGAACGTCAGCAGTGCCTCCTCGAGCGCCCGCAACGTGTCGACGTCAAGGTCGTTCGTCGGCTCGTCAAGCAGCAGCAGGTTGCCGCCGGTGCGCAGAAGCTTGGCCAGGTGCAGACGGTTGCGCTCACCACCGGAGAGCTTGCCCACCTTCTTCTGCTGGTCGGTGCCCTTGAAGTTGAACCCGGCCGTGTACGCGCGGCTGTTGATCGTCTGGTCACCGAGGGGGATCTCGTCGAGGCCCCCGGAGATCTCCTGCCAGACCGTCTTCTCCGGGTCCAGCGCGTCACGCGACTGGTCGACGTAGGCCAGCTTGACGGTGTCTCCCAGCTTGAGCGTGCCAGCGTCGGGCTCCTCTTCACCGGTGATCATCCGCACCAGCGTCGTCTTGCCTGCCCCGTTGGCGCCGATGACCCCGACGATCCCGGCCGGCGGCAGCTTGAAGCTGAGATCATCGATCAGCAGGCGGTCGCCGTAGCCCTTGCGCACGCCGTCAGCCTCGACGACCACGTCCCCGAGCCGCGGCCCGGCGGGGATGTGGATCTGGACCTGATCGAGTTTGACGTTGCGGTCCTGGGCCAGCAGCGCCTCGTAGGCGTTGAGCCGTGCCTTTGGCTTGCCGCGACGGGCCGACGCGTTCATCCGCACCCACTCGAGCTCCTGCGCGATCGTCCGCTGGCGGCTGGACTCCTGACGCTCCTCCTGGGCGAGGCGAATCTGTTTCTGCTCCAGCCAGCCGGAGTAGTTGCCCTGATACGGGATGCCGCGGCCACGATCGAGCTCGAGGATCCAGCCGGCGACGTTGTCCAGGAAGTAGCGGTCGTGGGTGACCGCGACGATCGTGCCCGGGTAGTCGTGGAGGTGCTGCTCGAGCCAGGCGACGGACTCGGCGTCGAGGTGGTTCGTCGGCTCGTCGAGCAGCAGCAGGTCGGGCTGCCGCAGCAGCAGCCGGCAGAGCGCGACGCGGCGGCGCTCACCGCCGGACAGCTTGGTGACGTCGGCGTCGGCTGGCGGGCAGCGCAGCGCATCCATCGCGTACTCGAGCGTCGTGTCGAGGTTCCAGCCGTCGACGGCGTCGATCTGCTCCTGCACGCGCGCGAACTCGTCGGCGGTCTCGTCGGAGTAGTTCATCGAGAGCTCGTTGAAGCGGTCGAGCAGCGCCCGCACCTCCGCGACGCCGTCCTCGACGTTGCCGCGGACATCCTTGGAGGGATCGAGCTCGGGCTCCTGGGCGAGCAGCCCGACGGTCGCCTTGGGTGCGAGCTGGGCCTGTCCATCGAATTCGGTGTCGAGACCGGCCATGATCTGCAGCAGCGTCGACTTGCCGGCGCCGTTGTAGCCGAGGACACCGATCTTCGCGCCCGGCATGAACGACAGGGAGATGTCGGTGAGGACCTCCTTGTCCGGCGGATGCCGGCGGGAGAGCTTGTAGGTCGTAAAGATGTATTGAGCGTTCATTCGCCTTCGAGGATAGGACGATGCGCTCGCGTGCGACCATGGGACGGATGCGGGTGCTTGCCGCCGTGTTCGCGCTGATCGCGGTCGCGTGCATGTCGGTCGCGATCGTCGGGATGGTGACCGGCCGGCCGGGCGACCGCGCGGGCGCCGTTCTCCGCATCGCCGCGGTGGCCTGCTTTGCGGTCACGGTCGTGCTCAACGTGCTCGCGCACTGACAGCCGTCGAGCTCTCAGATCTAGCTCTCAGGCTGCCAGCGGCTGACGACCCACTGACCGGGGGCGATCTCGGTGACGCCGGCGACGGCGACGTGCCACGCCGGTCGCAGGCCGGCGTACGCGGATGCGTTCGTCGCCGTCGTCCGCTCCTGCGTGACGACGACGAACTCGTTGCGGCGGCCCGGCAGCGGGGCGACGGCCTCGACGACACCGCTGTTGGCGATTCCGCCGTGCCGCAGCTCATAGTCGTTCTGAGTCTGGGCGGCGGCGAGCGCCATCGCCGAGCGGGCCTGGCCGACGCTGGCCAGGGCGAGCACCTGCATCTGGCGGGTGACGGTGCCGGCGTTCCAGTTGATGTAGCGGATGACAAACCGGCGCACCGCGGTGGCGCCGGCGGGGCTCGTGGGACCGGATGCCGTCCGCGGCGGCGGCGGCGTGGCCGGCGTACTCGTGCGTGCGCTCGGCCTGGGCGACCTTGGCGGCGGTGCCGCTCCTTGCGCCGGTCGAACTCGTGTCCGTCGCGCTGCCGCCTCCAAACCCGGCACATCCGGCAAGCCCGGCCGTGGCGGCGGCGAGAACGACCGCGGTCGCGCTCTTCATAGCCCCACCGGGTGCCGGGCGACGAAACCCGCCGCGCTGCGGACGAGCGGGTGCCAGCCG
Organism: uncultured Solirubrobacterales bacterium; assembly: GCA_963779695.1. Lineage (GTDB taxonomy): Bacteria > Actinomycetota > Thermoleophilia > Solirubrobacterales > Solirubrobacteraceae > Palsa-465. Next base: position 106,662 of record CAVZZH010000026.1, on the reverse strand, counting down.
ATCCCGCCGCTGCCGTCGCCCGGACCAGCCGCGTCGTGGGTGTCCCACCGCAGACCGGCGACGTACATGAACACGTGGTCCGCGCTCGCGTAGAGCGTGACCCAGTGGCCGGGTCCGGGCGCGCCGAAGCTCTCGAGCGCCGATGACGCCGCGCCGTACGTCACCGGTACCAGACGCGCGCCGTAGAGAAGATGCTCGACGCTGCTCGAGCAGTCGTACCCGGGTTCGATGTCGGAGAGCGGGAGCCCGTGGGCACCGCCGTACACGTACGGCTTGCCGACGATCTGGTTTCCGGCGGCGATCATCTCCTTGACCGCCACCGGAGCGCTCTGGGGCGCGGCCGCCTGACCGCCCGGCAGCAGCCGTGCCCGCTCCCCGGGCGTGAGCGGCACGCCGGCCGGCGACCCGGGCGTGCATGCCGCTGCGTCGGTCGCCGCCGCGGAGGGCGCCAACATCGCGCCGCCGGTCGCGGTCGCCGCCGGGGCGGTCTGCCCGAGCACACTCGCGGCGCCGGGCTCAGGTGGGCGGGTAACCCGGACGGGACCGGACCACATGCCGCTCTGATACGGGATCCCGAGCCGCTCGGCGAACTGCCACCACAGGTCGATGACGCGCGGCAGTCCCGCGATCGGCCCGCCGCCGAGGCCGAAGTCGCGCTTGTAGGCAATCGCCGAATGGGCGGCCCACGAGATCCGCAGCGGCGTCATGTAGGCGAGGCCACCCATCGCCGTCGCTGTCTGCCAGGTGAGCCCACCGAGCTCGGCGTAGGTGTCCGGGTGAGTGAGCAAGTCATCGCCGCGCGCCCCGAGCGTGCCGGAGCCCGAGTCACCGGGTCCGCCGTACTCTGTCGCCCCGACGAGCTGCCCGCTCCCCGGAGGACCGAGCACGATCGACCCGGCGCCGGCGCCCGCCGCGCCGCCGCAGTCGCCCGGATTCTGCTGACCGAAGAGCACGGTCAAGATCGCCACTCCGGCGCCAACGCTCGTCACCCCGGCGAGCATCGCGACGATCACGATCGCCGCCGAGCGGCTGCTGGATCTGGAGCGGCACGGGGACACGGCTCGGCACCATACGACGACACCGGGCCTCGTCGGACAAATTGGTACAAAGTTGTGACATCTCCCGGTCGGGAACAGCCTGCGGCCCCGTGGCGCATTGGTCGACGACGCCTTTCCTGCTTTATCCGTCGTCGCTAACGTAAGTGCTCGCATGCCACGGTTTCTCGATCTCGAACAGGCGATGCTCCTGCTGGAGCTCGATGCTCCATTCGAAAAACGGGACGTCCAGCTTGCTCGCCGCCGGATGGCCAAGCGCTGGCATCCGGACATCGCGCCGCCGGGCCGCCAGTACGAGCATCAGCGCCACCTCCAGGCGATCAACGAGGCCGCCGACCAGCTCCAGCAGCTGGCGGAGACCTCCCGTGGCGGGCGGGTCAGCCGTAACGCGGTGAAGGTGTCCGCCGCCGCCGCGCGCAGGGCACGTGAGGAGGAGGGCCGCCGCGCCTACGAGGAGGAACAGCGCGCCCGCGCGGCCGCCGCCGACCGGCAGAAGCACGATCCCTTCGGCTCACGGGTTCCGGACCACTCGGTGGTGCACCGCTACGCCCGCTGCGTCTCGTACCCGGAGTGGGGTGTCGGCACGGTCAGCGGCATCTATTTCTCCGGCGATGGCGATGACGTGCAGCAATGGGCACGCGTCTCGTTCTCGGTCGGTGTCCGGACGATCCCAGCCGGGTCGCTGCAGTTCGTCGACTTCTCCAAGCCGGACCCCGCGGCCGACCGGGTCGAGCGGTTCATGACCGCCGCCCAGCACGCGCTCGCCGAGGGCAATCCGGGCCTCGCCGCCCAGCGACTCGTCTACGCGCGGGATGCCGAGCCGTCGAACCCATCGGTGCTCCGGCTGCTCACCGCCGCGTTCTGGCAGGACGGCAACCTGCCGGCGGCGGCGCGCGCGGTCCGTGACTGGGCGCGCGTCGAGACGGACCGGCCGACGCCCGAGCGATTCGCCTCACGGATCTACGAGGACATGGGCGCGTTCGACCTCGCGGCCGAGGCGGCGGAGCGAGCGGCCAACCGCGCGCCGGGTGACGCGTCCGCCTGGGAGCGACTCGGACGGCTGCGCCTGCGGCTCTCGGACCGTACTGGCGCGGTCACGGCGCTTGAGCGGGCGCGGCTCACGGGACCGACCGTCGACGGTCTGCTTGACCTCGCCCTCGCCTACCACCTCGTGGGCGACGTCGGAGCGGAGGTGTCAGCCGCCGAGGCCGCGACCCGTCTCGACAAGACCTCACCGGCGGCGTGGTCGACATTCGCCCACGCGCTCGCCCGAACCGACCGGGTGCAGGAATGCATCGATGCCTGTCGCACCGCGCTCAAGCTGGGACCGGATCCCGAGGTCTCCGATCTGCTTCAGCGCGTCGAGGCGTCCGGCCCGCGCGAGCTCCCCGCGGCACGCAGCGCCGCGTAGACGGCAGCGGCCTCACTCCCGCACGCGAGGACGACATCGCCGCGCGCGTCCGGCGGGCGCTCGCGTCGTCTTGGCGCTGCGTCCGGCTGTTCGGTTGGCAACGAGGGGTGGGTGGGGTGAGGGTGCACGCGCTCTCGCGTGCCCGGGCGACCGGCGGACAACACGCATCGAGGAGGGGCGCCGACCGCGTCGCCGCACAGCCGGGACGGTTCGGGGCGGCACGGCGAGGCGGCACGGCCCGGCCCGCCACGACGCCGGCCACGTCGCGCCGCGTCGCGTCGCGTCGCGTCGCGCCGCGGCCACCAAAACGCACGACAGCGCCGCGGGAACGACCACAACGTCAGTGAGCGACGGCGTGATTGGGCCGCTTTCTTGCGTTTGGGCCAATGTTTCGCCCGAACGCAAGAAAGCGTCGGCAAACGCCATCGTTGTCGTGCGTTTTGGTCGTTTCGACGGGCGCTTTCGTGCGTTGTGGTCGTTCGGCGGGCGCTGTCGTGCGTTGTGGTCGTTCTAGGCGAGCTCTGACGGCGGCCCGGGCTGGCCCCGCAGGCGTCGCGTCACCCGCGCGTTACGTCACCGGCACGCGTCACTTCACCCCCTGCTCGATGCGCCGTTCCGTCGGCCCCCCGCCGCCGAACCGAGCGAAGCAACCTACGACCCACAGCCCACAGGACCAACAGCTACGGCGACGCGAGATATCCCTCGCGCCCGCACACCGGGCACGCGTCCTGGCCCTCGAGGCCGCGGCCGCCGCACATCGGGCAGTCCTCGGCTCGCTCGAGCACACCGAGCAGCTCGCCGACGCCGCACACGAGCAGGCGCTCCTCGTCGACCTCGACCCACGCACCGGCCGATGCCGGGAACACGACGTGATCGCCGGGCTTGACCGGCATCCGGACGCCAACGTGGTCCCACCAGTCAAGGCCCGGGCCGACCGCGAGCACGATCCCGTGCTCGGGTGGAGGCTCGTTGGAGCCCGGAGGGACGAGCAGACCCGAGCGCCGGACGCGATCCGGGTCGAGTTCCTTGATCACGACGCGATCGAAGAGGGGGCGGAGTTGGTTACGCATATTCGCCCACCGATGTTAGGAGGCGAACTTCACAACGAGGTGCGCGCCCTTGGGGTTGGACTTCAAAGCATCGAGGGTGACGACGTACTCGGCGGTCGTCGCTTGCACGGCCGGAATCGTCCCACACCGGTTCCGTCGCAGCGACGGCGTAGGTTTAGACGCCTCATGCGCCTGATCGTCGCCCGCTGCGAAGTCCGCTATTCCGGCCGCCTTGACGCGCTGCTGCCCGAGGCGCTGCGGCTGATCATCGTCAAGGCCGATGGCTCGGTCCTCGTCCACGCGGACGCGGGTGGCTACAAGCCGCTCAACTGGATGACGCCCCCCACGGTGATCGAGGAGACTGAGGGCCCGCCCACCCAGATGATCGTTCGCAAACGCGCGGGCAAGACGGAGGACCGGCTCGAGATCGAGCTCGCCGAGGTCCTCAGCGATGTCGTCCACGATATGGGCTCGCCGGACGAGGACGTCGCGCTTGCCAAGGACGGGGTTGAGGCGCATCTGCAGGAGTTGCTTGCCGAGCAGCCGCAGTGGTGCGGCGAGGGACTGCGGCTCGTGCGCCGGGAGTGGCCGACCGATATCGGGCCGGTTGACCTCATGTGCCGGGACGCCGAGGAGGCGTGGGTCGCGGTCGAGATCAAGCGGGTGGCCGGAATCGAGGCCGTCGAGCAGCTGGCCCGTTATCTCGAGCGGATCCGGCTCGATCCGGCGTTCGCCGAGTGCCGGGGAGTGCTCGCCGCGCAGCTGATCAAGCCGCAGGCCCGCGTGCTCGCGGCCGCGCGCGGAATCGAGTGCATCGAGGTCGATCTGGCGGTCCTGCGGGGCGAACGCGCGCCGGAACTGAAATTGTTCGCGGCATGAATGATGAGCCAGCAGTCCTCACCGAGCGCCGCGAGCGCGTCCTGCTGATCACGATCAACCGGCCGGACCAGCGCAACGCGGTCAACGCGGCCGTCGCGCACGGCATCGCCGCGGCGATGGACGAGCTTGACGCCACGCCCGCACTGAGCGTCGGCATCCTCACCGGCGCGGGCAAGGGATTCTCCGCGGGCATGGACCTGAAGGCGTTCGTCGCGGGCGAGTCACCCTACGCCGCGGGACGGGGCTTCGCCGGGATCACCGAGCGCCCCTCGGACAAGCCGCTGATCGCGGCGATCGAGAGGTTTGCCGTCGCCGGCGGGCTCGAAATCGCGCTGTCCTGCGACGTGATCGTCGCCGCCAAGGGCGCCCGTCTCGGCATCCCGGAGGTCAAGCGCTCGCTGGTCGCGGCCGGCGGCGCCCTGCTCAAGCTCCCCCGAGTGCTGCCGCGAACGATCGCGATGGAGCTCGCGCTCACGGGCGACCCGATCGACGCCGAGCGGGCGTACACGCTCGGACTCGTCAACCGGCTGGCCGAGCCCGGCGAGGCGGTCACGGTGGCGCTCGAGCTCGCGGAGGCGATCGCTGCCAACGGGCCGCTCGCGCTCGCGGCAACGAAGCGGATCGTGAATGAGGCCGTCGACTGGCCGGACGCCGAGTTCTTCGCCCGGCAGGGCGAGATCTCCGGGCCCGTGTTCAGCTCGGAGGACGCCCGTGAGGGATCGGTCGCGTTTGCCGAGAAGCGCGCGCCGGTGTGGAAGGGGCGCTAGCGCTCGTCGCTAACGACCGCGCACGCCGGCCGCGCTGGGGCCGGCGAACTCTTTAGCTCTCGGGCTCGCCCCAGATCGTGGCGACGAGTGAGCGAGCACCGCCTCGATTGCGGTGCTCACACAGGTAGATCCCCTGCCAGGTGCCGAGCGCGAGCCGTCCTCCGGACACCGGGATCGTCAGCGACGGGCCGAGCAGCGAGGACTTGATGTGGGCGGGCATGTCGTCCGGTCCCTCAAGCGTGTGCGTCCAGTAGGGGGCGCGCTCGGGCACCGCCTGACCGAACCACGTCTCAAAGTCCCGCCGGACGTCGGGCGATGCGTTCTCATTGAGCGTCAGCGAGGCGGAGGTGTGGCGGATCAGAAGATGGAGCAGACCCACGGACACCAACCCGAGTTCAGGCAGCGACTGCATCACCTCGCCGGTGATGAGATGGAACCCCCGCGGCCGGGGGTCGAGGGTGATCTCGCGCTGGATCCACATCAGAGTTCAGGAAGTCGCGCTACCCGCATATCCACCCGCTCACCAGCAAACGGCACGCCTTCACGCTCCAGGAGCCGACGCTGGCGCGGCCCCTTGGCCAGTGAGCCGTCAGCCCGGACGATCCGATGCCAGGGAATCGACGGATCCTCACAGGCGTGCAGGACCGCCCCGGCGACGCGCGGCGCCCCGGGCGAGACGTCGCCATAGGTGCGGACGTAGCCCACCGGCGTCGCCCGGACCCGAGCGAGAATTTGGGCGTCACGTTGCGACGGCATCTCACGGCGCAGCATAAGGACCGCGTCCTGGTAAGGTCGGCGCCGCCGTTTTTCCTGCAAACGACGTTCTTATGTCGACTCGCCGCCGCCCCTTCGTCGCTCGCCTGACCCTCGCCGCCATCCTGTGCGCCGGCGTCGTGGCGCTGGGCGCCCTCCCCGCGGGCCAGGCGGGCGCCGCGAGCCTCGGCCAGCTCAACTCCCGGCTCGGGGCCCAGCAGTCACGTCAACAGAACCTGAGCGCGAGCCTCGGTCGGCTTGCGTCGCTGATCAGCTCGCTGAACAGCCAGATCTCGCTCGTCGAGACCCGCGAGGCGGCCGTCCGCGCCGAGCTCGCCCACGACCAGGCGGCGCTCGCCGCTGCCCACACCGCGCTCCTGCGCGAGCGAGCCCGGCTGAAGCGGCTCCGCCGCCAGCTCGCGTGGGCCCGGGTGCTGCTCTCCCGCCAGCTCGTCTCGAGCTACGAAACCGACCGTCCCGATCTCGTCAGCGTCGTCCTCAACGCGCACGGCTTCACCGACCTGCTGGAGAACCTCGACTTCCTGCACCGCGCCGAGCAACAGCAGCAGACGGTGATCACCCTCACTCGCACGGCGAAGGCGCGGGCGACGGTCGCCGCCCACCGGCTGACCAAACTCGAGGCAGCGCGGCGCATCATCACCGACGAGACCGCGCTCCACGCCCGCGCACTCGCCGGGATGAACGCGCTGCTGCAGTCGCGCCAGTCGGCGCTCGCCCAGGCCCGCAGCGCGCAACAGGACGCGCTCGCGGCCAGCCGAGCCCAGGCGCAGCACCTGCGCTCGCAGATCGCCAGCGTCAAGGCGGCACAGGCCGCGGCCGCCGCGCGCGCCGCCGCACAGGCGGCCCAGTCGGCCCCGAGCTCGTCCGCGGGATCGGGATCGGGATCGGGATCGGGGTCTGGCTCGCCCGGGCCGGCGCTCGGTCCGAACGGCGGCTGGGCGATCCCGTACGCGATCGTCCTGTGCGAGTCCGGTGGCCAGAACCTGCCGCCGAACAGCGCGGGCGCGTCGGGCTACTACCAGATCATCCCGAGCACCTGGTCGTCGTTCGGCGGGACCGGCCCGGCCGCGTATCTGGCATCGAAGGCCGAGCAGGACGCCGTCGCGACCCGGATCTGGAACGGCGGCGCCGGCGCCTCCAACTGGGTCTGCGCCGGGATCGTCGGGATCACCCACTGAGCGCAGGGCTCACGCAAGGTTTCCGCCGGATAGCGGCGGGGATCTTGCATCCCGACGCCGGCGGCGCAAGGTTGTGTCCGCTACGCGGACGGAACCTCGCTTACGCGGTGCGCCAGTCCGGCGTCGTCTCGAGCCGGCGCCGGCGGGCCATCGCGCTGAGGTGATCGATGTGATCGAGCGCCTGGCCGGAACCGAAGGCGACGCAGGTCAACGGCGAGTCTGCGCGGAACACCGGCATCCCGGTCTCGCGGGAGACGAGTTCCGGTAGGCCGCGGATCAGGGTGCCGCCACCGGCGAGCAGGATCCCGTCCTTGGCGATGTCGCTGGCGAGCTCCGGCGGGCACTCCTCAAGCGTGTCGCGGATCGCCTGGAGGATCTCTTGCACCGGCAGCCGGATCGCCTCCCGCACCTCCTCGGAGCGGAGCTGCACCCCGGTCGGCAGGCCCGTGATGAGGTGGCGGCCCCGGACCTCCATCGCCATCTCCTCCGGCAGCGGCGTCACCGAGCCGATCGAGATCTTGATCGACTCGGCGGTGCGGGAGCCGACGGCCAGCTTGTAGCGATTGCGGAGGAAGTGGGTGATCGCGTCGTCCATCTCGTACCCGCCGACGCGGACCGACCGGGAGACGACAATCCCGCCGAGAGAGATGACCGCCATCTCGCTCGTCCCGCCGCCGACGTCGACGACCAACCGGCCGATCGGCTCCTCGATCGCGATCCCCGCCCCGATCGCGGCGGCGATCGGCTCCTCGATCAGATGCACGCGCCGGGCGCCGGCCGCCAGGGACGCCTCCTCGACCGCGCGCTTCTCGACCTCGGTGACGCCGGACGGCGCGCACACGATCAGCCGGGGGTGGGCCATCCGCCGGTTGAGCACCTTGCGGATGAAATAGCGCAGCATCTCCTCGGTGACCTCGAAGTCGGCAATCACGCCGTGGCGCAGCGGCCGGGTGGCCGAGATCGTCGCCGGCGTGCGGCCGATCATCCGCTCGGCCTCGGAGCCGACGGCGTGGACGAGGCCGGTGTCGACGTCGGAGGCGACGACCGACGGCTCGGAAACGACGATGCCCCGGCCGGCCACGTACACGAGCGTGTTCGCTGTGCCGAGGTCGATCGCCATGTCGTTGACGCCGAGCGTGGGGGCCAGATGGCGCCGAGAGATGTCGCGACGGGAGCCGTCTCTACGAAACCGGATACGCAGAGAGTGTCAGACCTGAGCATCGCGCGACGCGCTCAGCAAAAGCCGTTGCAGAGATCGGCCGCCGGCGCCGGCCCACCGGCACCCGCGACCACCGGCGTCAGGAGAGGTGCGCGAGCACCTGGTTGGCCATGTTCTGCCTGCCACCGCCGGCGCGAGAAAGCGGTGAAGGTTCCCCGTGTGGAGCCTCAGGTGACGGTCCGCCTGCCGCGGGCGTGGAGGATCGCCGTGCGGAGCGTCGAACACGACCGGCGTGCGCGCGGAGGTTGGCGCCCGACAAGCGTCGCGGGAAGCTCCTAGAGTGCGGAGTGCGCCGAGCGACCCCTCTCGGCCACACCGTCCACCCCCTGTCGTCCCGCAGGTCTGCCCGATGCCGCCATCAGACCGCGCTGCGCCGCGCCTTGCCCTCAAGCCGCCCGCTGGGCGGCGGCTGACGACCCGCGCCGGCTTGATCCTCGGCGCGTTCATTGCCGCCGCGATTCTCGCGGTGGTGTCCTCGGCACAGAGCCCACCGAAGTCGGTGCGGGTGGCGGCTCACACCGGCGTTCCCCGGGCCACGGTTCCCAGGACCGGCGCGCAGCTGCCGTTCGGCAGCGCGGTGACCGGCCGCTGCCGTGCGACCGACCACGCCGAGACCGATGGGATGAGCGGCTGGGGTGTCTACACGTTCGATCCCGCGCGCGTATCGGTCACCGACGTTCAGGGCCGCGCACTGCTGCCGCCGTCGTTCGGCCCCTCGTCGTCGCCGCCTGGGCTCGACGCGTTTGCCTCGGGTCCGGCGCGGGCGCCCGACCCTGCTCAGTGGCAGGCCGCATCCGGCGGCCGGCAGATGCCGGCGAGCCCAAGCGCCAACTGTCGCAACTCGATTGCCAACGTCTGGCCGGACTCGGTGCGATCGGGCACGTCGATCGTGCTCAGACGACCAGGTCCGTACGTGTATTGGACGTTCGCCCACACCGTGCACTGGGTGAAGGTCGACAACACCGGGACGGACCCGACGGTGCGACCGTGCCCCGAGGCGGCCGCGCGCGGCGCGACGTCTCCCGCGCCGACTGGGTCGCCCCCGTCGGCGGGCACAGCGAGTTGGCACTGGGCGGTGGCGTCGTTCTGCACAAGCATCCGATGGCGGTCGTTCGCGGTCCTCGGGCCGCAGGGACGCTGCCCGCTCTCGACCGACGGCTCGCTGTGGCCGACCGAGCCCTACATCAATCAGTACGCAGCCGGCGCACGACTCCACCTCCCGCTCGGACGCGGCGAGGCAGGAGGCAACGCCTGCGGACCGTCGGCGATGCTGATCGCGATGCTTCAGTCCAGGACCCGGGCACACCGCGCGACGGCAGGCCTGCCCGCCCTCGGAACGGCGTTTGACCAGACGATGCAGCGATCACGCGCTACGCGTGAAACCCAACGCGTCCAATGAATTCGTTGGCGGAAGGGCGGCTGAGTTCCTCCGCCACCATGGGTGGCCGACGGCCACTCTCGAGCGGCTCGGCAGCGACGAGACGAGCATCGCGCCGGAGACATCCGGCACCGAGATCGACCGCTCGAACGAGGCCGTGCTCGATCAGGCCCTCCGTCGCGGCCCGGTGCTCATCAGCACCGACTTCGGGACCACTCGCTGGGGCGCTACGGGCAGTGGTCACATGCTCGTCGTGCTCGGCCGTGCCCCGGGGAACCCGGGTGAGTACGTCGTCGACGATCCCGCCGGCAACTACTTCTCCTCGCCGACGCAGCACTACGGGGTCTCCTCGTGCGGCGCCGCGGTGCTCTACCCGCAGAGCTGGCTGTACGCCTACACCACGGGCGCCTGGTACATCGAGCTCGGAACTCCGAAGGCCTACCGCTCGCCGGGCGGCTTGCGCGGGTACTGGGAGACGGGCTGGCCGACGTCGAGCGCGGTCGACACGATCCGATCCTGCTCGGCGGCGTGGGCGACCGGATAGCCCTCACCCGAGGCGGCGCGCTCGGGGCGGCCGACGTAGCCGAACTGGAGATGCTCCGGGAGGACCTGGAGCAGACGCGGGGACATATGAGCGCGGGCGCCCATGTTGCGCGGCTCCTCCTGGACCCACAGGACCTCGTGCAGATTCGGGTAGCTCTGGACGAGCGACAGAATCTCGGCCTGAGGGAACGGGTAGAGCAGCTCGACGCGGCCCACCGCGACCTCCGGAACGCTCTCCCGGGCGCCGTGGCCGACGAGGTCGTAGTAGATCTTGCCGCTGCACAGGAGCAGTCGCGTGACCTTCTCGGGGTCGACGTCGGGCTCGGCGAGGACCGGTTGGAAGCGACCCCCGGCCAGTTCCTCGAGCCCGCTCGACGCCTGCGGCAGGCGCAGCAGCGACTTCGGGGTCATGATCACGAGCGGCCGCTGCTTGGCGATCCGCGCCTGGCGGCGCAACAGATGGAAGTACTGGGCCGGGGTCGTGCAGTTGGCGACGCGCATGTTGCCCTCGGCAGCGAGTTGCAGGAAGCGCTCGAGCCGCGCCGAGGAGTGCTCGGGACCGGACCCCTCGTAGCCGTGCGGCAGGAGCATCGTCAGCCGCGAGGTCTGGCCCCACTTGGCGAGGCCGGAGATGATGAACTGGTCGATGATCACCTGCGCGCCGTTGACGAAGTCGCCGAACTGGGCCTCCCACAGAACGAGCGTCTCGGGGCCCTCCTGGGAGTAGCCGTACTCGAAGCCGAGGCACGCCATCTCGCTCAAGGGACTGTTGTGCAGCTCCATCGGCGCCAGCGCCCCGGGAAGGTGCTGCATCGCGCAGTACTCCTGGCCGGTCTTGGGGTCATGGAGCACGAGGTGGCGCTGGGAGAAGGTCCCGCGCTCGGCGTCCTGGCCGGTGAGGCGGATCGGGATTCCCTCGGTGAGCAAGGACGCAAACGCGAGCGACTCGGCGTGCGCCCAGACGATGCCGCCTTGACCGTCCATCGCAGCCTCGCGCTGCTGCAGCTGCCTGACGAGCTTCGGGTGGACGGTGAAGCCCTCTGGGACGGAGAGCAGCTCCTGGTTGAGGACGCGCAGGCGCTCCACGGAGACGGCGGTCTTGACCTCCGGTGAGGCGGTGCGGTCAAGCTGGTACTCGCCGGTGGCGTGCTCGACGTCACGGGCGTGAGCGATCATCGCCTTCAGTCGCTGATGGTCCTCGGTGAGCAGGGACCAGACCTGGTCGGTCATCTCGGTCGACTCCTGCTCGGTGACGACGCCCTGCTCGATCAGCTGCTTGGCGAACAGCTCGCGCACCGGCGGGTGCTTGCGGATCACCTGGTACATCTCCGGCTGCGTGTACGCCGGCTCGTCGGCCTCGTTGTGGCCGAAGCGGCGGTAGCCGATGAGGTCGATGAGGACGTCGTGGCCGAACTCCTGGCGGAACGCGAAGGCGAGCCGCACCGCGGCGACGCAGGCTGCGACGTCGTCGGCGTTGACGTGGATGATCGGCACGTCGTAGCCCTTGGCCAGGTCGGAGGCCCAGGTCGTGGAGCGCGCATCCTCGGGATCGGTCGTGAACCCGACCTGGTTGTTCTGGATGAGGTGGACTGTGCCGCCGACCGTGTAGCCGTCGAGCGCCTGCAGGTTGAGCGTCTCGGCGACGACGCCCTGGCCGGGGAACGCGGCGTCGCCGTGGAGGATGATCGGGATCGCGGCGTTCGTGTCCTGGTGAGCGTGCGGGCCCTGGCGGGCGGTCTGCACGGCGCGCGTCGAGCCGGCGGCGACTGGCGCGACGAACTCCAGGTGGGACGGGTTCGACTCGAGCCGGACGATGATCGACTCGCCGCTCGGCATCTGATAGGTGCCCTGGGCTCCGTGGTGGTACTTGACGTCGCCGGTCCCGCCCTGGGGGATTGTCGTGATCGGCTCGAGCGTCGAGGAGCCTTCGAACTCGGCGAAGATGTTGTCGTACGGTCGGCCGAGGTTGTGGGCGAGCACGTTGAGGCGGCCGCGATGGGCCATCCCGATCACGACCTCCCGCGCGCCGCGGGTGGCGGCGAGTTGGATGAGCTCGTCGATCATCGGCACGCTCATGTCGAGGCCCTCGATCGAGAACTGCTTCTGGCCGAGATACGCCTTGTGCATGAACCGCTCGAGCGCATCGACCTCGGTCAGGCGCTTGAGCAACGCCTTCTGCTCGTCGTTGGTGAGCGGCTTGCGGAACTGGCCACCCTCGATCGCCTCCCGCAGCCACAGCCGCTGGCGGTGCGAGGCGATGTGCTCGATCTCGTAGGCGATCGGACCGCAGTACGTCTCTCGCAGGTGCGGCAGCGCGTCGGCGAGCGTCGCCCCGGGGACCCACATGCGCAGGATCCGAGACGGGATCTTCGCCATCAGCTCCGGCGTCAGCCCCAGCGGCTCCGGGTCAAGCGCGGGATCGCCCTCCGGCTCACGCCCGAGCGGGTCGAGCTTCGCCGCGAGATGGCCGTGGGTCCGGTGGGCCTTGAGCAGCGACGTCGCGGCCTGAACCGCCTGCAGCAGCTCCTCGTTGGCCGGCCCGGCGGCGGCTGGGGGCGCAACGGCCGGTGCGGCGGCAGCCGCGGCTGCGGCGGCGGGTGCCGGCGGCGGGGGCAGTTCCGGCAGCTCCGTGCCGAGATCGGCGAACACGCGGTCGTAGAAGCTCTCCTCGCCCTGCAGCAGCGCCTCGATCCGCTGAAGGAAGCGACCCGATTCGGCGCCCTGGATGATCCGGTGGTCGTAGGTCGAGGTCATCGTCATGACCTTCTCGGCCCCGATCATCGCGCCGATGTTGCCGAGTCCGACCGGGTACGCGATCGAGCCCGTGGCGACGATCGTGCCCTGGCCCTCCATCAGGCGCGGGACCGACGCGACGGTGCCGATCCCGCCCGGGTTCGTGAGCGAGATGTTGGCGCCGACGAGATCGTCCGCGCCGAGCGTGTTCGTCCGCGCCTTCTCGACGAGCGCGTTGTACGCGTCGAGGAACTGGCTGAACGAGAGCCGTCCGGCGTCGCGGATGACCGGCACCATCAACGTCCGCGATCCGTCCTTCTTCTCCACGTCGACGGCGAGGCCGAGGTTGACGCCGCCGTCGTCGATCCGGTGGGGCTTGCCGTCGATCTCGGCGAAGTGGTGGGACATGACCGGCATCTCGTCGGTCCCGACGAGGGCGATCGCGTAAGCGATGAGGTGGGTGAAGGAGACCCGCTGACCGGCGGCCTTGAGCTGCTTGCGGCGCTGGTCAAGCGTCGTCACGGTGAGCGTGCGGAACGAGGTCGCGGTCGGGATCGAGCGGCTCTGATCCATGTACCGGGCGAGCACAGCGGCGCCGCCCTTCAGCAGCTGGGCACCGCCGGGTGCGGCCGCAGGGGCGGGGGCCGTCGCGGGGCGGCGCGGCGGCGGGGGCGGCGGAACCGCCGTTGGCGGCCGCGGCGAGCACGTCGGCCTTCGTGATCCGGCCGCGGCGCGCCGACCCCTGGACGCCGGTGAGATCGACGCCCTCGCTCGCAGCGACACGGCGGGCGACCGGCGAGGCGTTGGCGCCGTCCCCATTGCCGGAGACCGTCGGCGTGGGTGCGACCTCCGCGCTCGCAGGCGCGGCACCGGTGGGCGCCGTGGGCGCGGACGCGTCGGCACCCGCACCTGCCGTCATCCGCGCGATCACCTGACCGACCGTGACCGTGTCACCTTCGGCCGCAAGGATCTCCGTGATCGTGCCCGACGCGGGCGCGGGCAGCTCCATGTCGACCTTGTCGGTCGAGATCTCGACGACCGTGTCGCCGTCCTTGACCGTGTCGCCGACCTTGACCGCCCATTCGAGGATCGTGCCCTCGGTGACCGACTCACCGCCGGTCGGCGTGACGATGTCGACGAGCTCGCCGCTCGCGGCCTGCGTGGCGGCGGCGCCCTGGGCCTCGGTCTCGGCGGCGGCGATGGCCTGCTCGGGCGTGGCCGGCTCGCCGTCGCCCGGCGGGTTGGCGAGCTGCTCAGCCGCGGCGCCGTTCGTGGAGATCTCCGCGAGCAGAGCTCCGACGGTCACGGTGTCGCCTTCGGTGGCGTGGATCTTGACGACGGTGCCGGCGACCGGCGCCGGCACTTCGGCGTCGACCTTGTCGGTGGAGATCTCGACGAGCGTCTCGTCGGCGGCGACGACGTCGCCCTCCTGCTTGTGCCATTCGAGCACGGTGCCTTCGGCGACAGAGTCGCCCATCGCAGGCATCGTGACCTGCACGGTTCCGGTTTCCACTGCCATCAGTCAGAGTCCAGAAAATCGAGGAATTGCATCAACTGTAACGCGTGCTCATTGGCATCCGGTGATGATTCCGCCGGTCGGCGACGATGAATCCGATCGAGCCGAAGAACGGACCGAGCCCGCCGAGCACGGCGACCGTGACCGCGAGCCAGAACGGGATGATCCGCAGGCGCGTCGCGTAGATGCACACGAGCGACATGCCGATCCAGAGCAGGCCGTGCGCGAGCCCGAGGATGAACGTCGCGGGTTCCGGGTTGCCGAGGACGAAGGCGCAGATGAGCAGCGCGAGGTAGACCCCCGAGTGGAAGAACGACACGGCCTCGAGCCGGCGGAACGTGATCAGTCGGCGAAACGTGCTCACGATGCCAGCATTGTCGCCATCAGACGCAGGGGCTCGTCGGCCTCGGCCGGCCACCGCGCGACGTCCGCCGGCCACCACGCGAAATCGTCGTGCTCGTCGTCAGGCACGACCTCCGAGGAGTCGGCGGACAGCCAGGCCTGCCCGACGAGCAGCACCGCGCGACTCGGCAGCTGGATGAGCGCCTCGACGCGGAGCCGTTCCGGGCGGACCGACCACTCCTCCTGAAGCTCGCGGGTGAGTGTGTCGGTGGGGTTCTCGTCGACCTCGACCGACCCACCGGCTCCGAGCGCCCAGCGGCCGGCCCAGGACGCCAGCCACTGCGCCCGGCGTCCAGCGAGCCACGCTCCGTCGGCCCGGCGCACGACGCACAGCACGGCGAGGCTGCGCACCGCGTTGTCCGGGTTGAGCCGCAGCGACCATCTGGCGGGCTGCAACTCGAGCTTCAGCCGGTCCTCGACGAGCTCGTAGCCGGCGAGACGCCCGGCGAGTCCGTCGTGACTCGGCGAGCCCCGCTCGCGCAGGGCATCGAGGGCTCGGTCCGCGGCCGCGGTCTCCGGCTCGGCGGGCTCAAACGGATCGGTGCGCCACGAGACCTCCACTTCGGTGGGATCCCAGGGACCACGCGCGAGCACGCCGGGCAGATCGGACACGCCGAGAACGGTACCGACACCCACCCTTTAGGCTCACGCTCCGTGGCGCGGCGACTGAAGCACTGGGGATGGGGCTACGAAGATGAGCAGCTACCGCTCGACGAGCAGCGGGCCGCCGCGGGCTTCATCTCCGAACGTCTCGGCTTCGGCGCGACCGAACCGGAGCTGCCGGCGCCGCTTCCGCGTCTGCCGGCTCCCCGGCTCGCGGTCCCCGCCGCCCTTGCCGGGATCTGCCACACCGATGACTACGAGCGCGCGCTGCACAGCTTCGGCCGCTCGTATCGCGACGTCGTCCGCGCGTTCCGCGGCGACTTCGCCAACCCGCCGGACGTCGTCGCCCGCCCCCGTGACGAGGCTGACGTCGAGGCCGTGCTCGAGTGGGCGCTCGGCGCCGGCGCCGCCGTGATCCCGTTCGGCGGCGGGACGAGCGTGGTCGGGGGCGTTGAGCCGGTCGTCGACGGCCGCTTCGAGGGCGTCGTCACCGTCGACCTCAAGGCGCTCGATCGGGTACTCGAGGTCGACGAGATGTCCGGCGCCGCGCGGATCCAGGCCGGCGCCACCGGACCGGTCCTCGAGGGACAGCTCGGCGAGCACGGCCTGACGTTGCGCCACTTCCCCCAGTCGTTTGAGTTCTCGACGCTCGGCGGCTGGATCGCGACGCGCGCCGGCGGCCACTTCGCGACGCTGCTCACGCACATCGACGACCTCGTCGAATCGATCCGCGCGCTCACTCCGGTCGGAAGCTGGGAGTCCCGGCGGCTCCCCGGCTCAGGCGCCGGCATCTCGCCGGACCGGATGCTGCTCGGGTCCGAGGGGACGCTCGGCCTCATCACCGAGGCGTGGGTCCGGGTGCGCCCGCGGCCGGACCGCCGCGCGTCGACGGCGGTCCGGTTCGGAGATTTCGCCGCCGGTGCGGAGGCCGTGCGCGCGATCGCTCAGTCCGGGCTGTACCCGGCCAACTGTCGTCTGATCGACCCCGACGAGGCCGCGGTGACCGGCGCCGGAGACGGCACCCACGCACTGCTCATGCTCGGCTTCGAGTCGGCGCACCACGATGTCGAGCCGGCAATGTCGCTGGCGCTCGACGTGTGCGCCGAGCACGGCGGGACATGGGAGCGCCGCGGCGCCGGCGAGGGCGCACGCGCGGGGTCGGTCGGGGGCTGGCGCGACGCCTTCCTGCGCGCCCCGTACCTCCGTGACACCTTCGTCGCCATCGGGATTCTGTCCGAGACGTTCGAGACCGCGATCACGTGGGATCGGTTCGCCGCGTTCGACGAGGCGGTCCGCGGCCGGGTGACGGCGGCGCTGCACGATGTCTGCGACGGCGGGACCGTGACCCGGCGCTTCACCCACGTCTACCCGGACGGCCCGGCGCCGTACTACACGGTCCTGGCGCCGGCGCGGCGCGGCGAGGAGCTCGCGCAGTGGGCTCAGATCAAGCAGGCCGCCGCCGACGCGGTGATCGAACACGGCGGCACGATCACTCACCACCACGCCGTCGGACGCGATCACCGGCCGTGGTACGACCTCCAGCGTCCGGAGCCGTTTGCCGCCGCGATCCGCGCCGCCAAGGCCGCCGTCGACCCCGGCGGCGCGCTCAACCCGGGTGTGCTGTTCGACCCGTGAGGCCGTGCGTCACGCGGAGCGGCGTGGCAGAAGCTTCACGGGCAGCGCTGAGGGGTCAGGGGGCAGCGAGGGCCCAGACCTCGACGTCACGGCCAAGCCCGGCGTGATGCACGCGCTGCTGCACCGTCATCCCGAGCTTGGTCGCGACGCGGCGCGAGCGCTCATTTTCCGGGTGGATGATCGAGATGAGCTCGTCAAGCCCGACGACGTCGAAGGCGTGGTCGCGCGCGGCGATCGCGCCCTCGGTGGCGAGACCGCGGCCCCAGGCACGACGGGCGAGCCGCCACCCGATCTCGACCCGGGAGGCGAGCTCCGGGAGGAACGTCGGGTGCGCGAATCCGATGAAGCCGAGCAGCGCGCCGGCGTCCTCCGGCGCGAGCGACTCGGCCGCCCAGAAGCCGAACCCGTACGCGTCCCAGTGGGCGACGGCACCCGCCTGAAACGCGGCGGTGGCCGCCGGACCGACCGGCCGGTTGAGATATCGCGTCACCTCGGGGTCACCGTTGATCTGCCCCATCACGACCTCGTCGCCGGGGCGCCACTGACGGAGCACGAGGCGTGGCGTGCGGAGCTGGCGGGCGGCAGGCACGGTCAGGCGCGGACCCGGCGGGCGCGTCACCGGCGGGCGCGTCTATCCACGCCGCGCGCGGAGCCGCGCGAGCACGGTCGCCGCGGACGGGGCCACGTCGGCCGGGAGGCGAGGCAGCAGTTCACCCCAGCCCGGCTGGAGCTCAATGGCACGGCGCACGAGCGACACGCCGAGGTCGAGTTCGCCACCGTGCGCGGCACCGAGCCCGCCCCAGAACAGCAGCTCGTGGTTATCCGGCGCGAGCGCGCTCGCCTGCTGGAAGACCTCGGCGGCTTCGGCGTGGCGACCGAGACCGGTGAGCTCATCGGCCACGTCGGCCAGCTGGTATGCCTCTTGCAGCGCGACGAGCCGCCGCAGCTCGGTCAGTGGCTCGGGGTCGTCCTCCACTCGCAGCGACACCGTCGTGTCCCACGGGTTGCCCTCGGCGGGAACGACGATGATCGCCGCCGACTGACGCCCGCGGATATCGCCGCCGTGGGCCTCGGCCGCGTCGAGGGCGCCGAGCAGGCGGTCGCGGAGCGGACCGTCAGACCCGTGGTAGGCGTCGAGCATCGCCGGCCACACGGACTCGCTGGCCATGATGTTCGCCTGGCAGGACACGCCGTCGGCGGCAATATCGCCCGCGAACGGGATGCAGCCGTCGCCGGTATGCGCAGCCACTCGTCCCTCGGCATCGACCATCGCGACCTGACGCGTGGCGGCGATCGGATCCTCGGTGAGGAGACGCCTCAGAGCCTCCGGGGCGGGCAGGCCCGAGGCCATCAGCTCCAGTCCGCGCGGGCCATAGGAGATCTCGGCGTTGGCCTGCGTCGCCACCGCGCCGACGCCGACCCGCGCCCACGGAACGATCGGGCCGACCGAGAACCAGTGCGACTGGACGGCAACGCCGAGCTCGCCGGTCCGCGGATCGCGGGCGACGATCGAGTACGTGCCCTGCCGGGCGCGGTCGCTGGTGAGTCGACTCAGCGAGATGACGTCGAGCATATAGCTCTGGCAGCCTCTCTCCCATGACGTCGATTGGCGTACTCGGGCCAGGCGGAGTCGGCGGGTTTCTCGCCGCCGCCCTCGCCCGCGCCGGAGAGAACGTGGTCGTGATCGCCCGCGAATCGACTGCGGCGGCGATCGCGGCGAACGGGATCAGCGTGCGGAGCGTGCGCCTCGGGGACTTCGTCGCCCACCCGCGCGCGGTCGCCGAGTGCGGCGAGCCGGTCGACGTGCTGCTCGTGGCGACGAAGGCGGTGGGACTCGACGTCGCGCTCGGCCGGGTGACGACGGATCCCGGGCTCGTCGTGCCGCTGCTCAACGGGCTCGACCACATGGCTGTGCTGCGGGCGCGGTTCGGCGCCGACCGGGTGGCCGCCGGAACGATCCGGATCGAGTCCGACCGGACACGTACCGGCGAGATCGTCCAGACGAGTCCGTTTCTGCGGGTCGATCTCGCGGCCGACAACGCCGCACTGATGCCCGCCATCAATGAGCTCGCGCAGGCGCTCGTCGGCGCGGAGGTCCCGGTGCAGATCGGGTCCAGCGAAGCCCAGACCCTGTGGTCCAAGCTCGTGCGACTGAACGCGCTCGCGTCGACAACGAGCGCCGCCAACCGCCCGATCGGGTTCATCCGCAGCGATCCCGAGTGGCGGGAGACGCTGACCGCGTGCATCTACGAGACCGCTGCCGTGGCGAACGCCGACGGCGCCGACATCGACCCGGTCGACCGGATCGCGGAACTGGACGACGCGCACGCGGAGCTCGGCTCTTCGATGCAGCGCGACATCGCGGCCGGACGAGAGCCGGAGCTCGACGCGATCGCGGGCGCCGTCCTGCGGGCCGGGGCACGCCATGGAATCCCGTGCCCGACGGTCGAGCGGCTCGCGGAGATGGTTGCGGCGCGGGCGGGGATCCCGGCCCCACACCTGGGGCGGTCCTAGGAGGCGCGTCACAGACGAGGTCGCCCGTGAACGGAGCCGGTTTCCCCTCGGTTAGAGCGGGGGCTGGAGCGGAGGCGGGGTCCCCTCGCTCGGCCCGGTGGCGGGCGCGGCGATCTCCTCGTGGGCGATCGCCTCGACCATCTCCTCCTCTGCCTCCTCGGCGCCCTGGTCATGGTCGCCGTCGCAGAGGACGCGGAACGCACCCGTGACCCCGCCGTCGGCCTGAAGCACGATTCCGGGGAGGATCTCCTCCCCCTCCTCGAGCCCGAGCCGCTCGATGTCGAAGTAGGTCATCCCGATCCCCCAGGTGTGGTGGCCCGGGTTCTCACGGTCGTGGGCGGCCACGCCCTGGGCGAGGCGCTCGAGGAGATAGGCGATCTTGCTCGTCTCCACCATCGCTCGGTTAAGGGTACGCGTTCTTCATGTTCAACCACAACTGGTTCCACGGCTTCGGGTCGCTCGCCGTGATCGGGACGGCCGTGGCGGTGGCGTTCGCGTCGGCGAGCTACTACCTCGTCGAGCGGCCGATCCTGCGGTTCAAGTAGGCGACGGATCCGGCGCGACGATCAGCCGCGCTCGATCAACTCGATCCGGTAGCCATCCGGATCTCTCACGAAGCACAACCGGCTGCCGCCCTCACGGACGCTGTACGGCGGACGCTCGGGCCCGATCCCCTGCTCGGCGAGCTGGCCGAGCGCGTGGTCGAGATCGGGCGTCGTGATCGCGATGTGGCCGTAGCCGGTGCCGACGTCGTACGGCTCGTCGTGGCCGATGTTGTAGGTCAGCTCCAGGCGGGGCTCCGGGCCGTCGTCCGGGAGGCCCATGAACACGTTGATCGCCTCGTCGCGGATCGGCAGGCGGCCGATCTCGTTGAAGCCCAGCGCGTTGTAGAAGGCGACCGACCGATCGATATCGGTGATGCGATAGCAAGTGTGGATCAGGCTCATGGCCCTCACAGGATAAGGTGTCCGATCGTGATCATCGAGCGATCCATGGACGAAAACTGGCTCTCGAACACGTATCTCGTGGCCGATGAGCTCGGCTCGCAAGCGGTGATGATCGACGCCGGAGGCCCGGTCGAGCCGTTGCTCGAGGTGCTCGAGCGCATGCGGTTCGAGCTCACGCACGTGCTCCTCACGCACCATCACCACGACCACGTCGCCGAGCTTGACAAGGTCCTCGCGGCGCGCCCCGGCACGCCGGTCCTGATCCACGAGGCCGAGCGTGAGCTCGTTCCCGGCGCGACGGGCACGATGAGCCCCGGGGAGACGATCGACTCGGGAGCGCTCGCGATTGAGCCGATCCACACCCCCGGCCACACCGCCGGGATGCTGTCGCTGCTCATCAACGGAACCGACGTGTTCACCGGAGACACCCTGTTCAAAGGATCGGTCGGGGGCGTCCGCGCCCCCGGAAGCACGAGCTACGCCGACCTGAAGTCCTCGATCATGGACACGCTGCTGCGGCTCCCGCCCGAGACGCGGATTCACCCCGGCCACACCGATCCCACCACGGTGGCTGACGAACTCGAGCACAACAAGTTCGTCCGCATCTGGCGGGGGCTCGATCCCGAGGGGACCGACTCGTGTACGGCGCTCGGCGAGCCGGCGACCCTGATCCTGCTCGGGGACGACTACGACGGCGGCTATAAGGCATGGGTGCGCTGGCCGGACGGGTCCGATGACATCGTGCCCGGCTCAAGGATTGAGCGCTCCGGTTCGTAGAATCAGTCGTAGTGGCGAAAGACAAGATCCCCACCTCCCGCGTGGGGCGTACCGCCAAAATCGGGGGGCTGGCAGCGGGTCAGGCAATCCGGCAGGCCGGCACCCGAGCGGCGAACGTCACACGCGGTAAGGAGCGACGCGACGCCGCGCTCGAGCGGCGCCACATCGAGGCCGCGGAGCAGATCGTCACCGCGCTCGGGACGATGAAGGGCGCGGCGATGAAGATCGGGCAGGTGATGTCGTTCCTCGACGTCGGGCTCGTACCGCCGGAGTACCGCGACGAGTTTCAGCGCAAGCTCGCGGCGTTGCGCGACGCCGCCCCGACCGTGAGCTTCAAGGACATGCGCAAGGTGATCGAGCAGGAGCTCGACGAACCCGTTTCCGAGGTCTTCTCCGAGTTTGACGAGGAACCGATCGCCGCCGCTTCGATCGGTCAGGTCTACCGCGCCTCGCTGCACGATGGGCGCGATGTGGCCGTCAAGGTCCAGTACCCGGGTGTCGCCGCCGCGGTGCGCGCCGACATGCAGAACCTCGGGCTGATCCTCCGCCTCGCCAAACGGATCGCGCCGGGCATGGACCCCAAGGCGATCGGAGACGAGATCCGCGAGCGAATCCACGAGGAGCTCGACTACGAGCTCGAGGCCCAGAACCAGCGCCGGCTCGCCCGCATCTTCCGCGGCCATCCGTTCATCAAGATCCCGGAAGTCGTCACCTCACTGTCCCGCGAGCGCGTGCTCGTCAGCGAGTTCGTCGAGGGGATCGGGTTCGAGGAGCTCAAGGGCTTCCCCCAAGAGGAGCGAGATCGCGCCGGCGAGATCCTCTTCCGCTTCTACTTCGGCTGCCTCTACCGGCAGCACCAGTTCTCCGGCGATCCCCACCCGGGCAACTCGATGCTGCTCGCCGACGGCCGGGTGGCGTTCCTCGACTTCGGCCTGTTCAAACGCATGCCGGCCGGCGCGGTTGAGCTCGAGATCGAGGTGGCGAAGGCCGTGATCGAGGGCAACACGGAGACGATCATGCGCCTGGGAACCGAGACCGGCTTCTTCCCGGACCCGGACAAGTTCCGGCCCGAGCGCGTCCTCGAGCACTTCCGCGCCGCGACCTCCTGGTACACGTTCGACGAGTACGTCGAGCTCACCCCGGACTACGCCACCCAGGTGCTGATCGACATGAGCGACCCCCGGTCGGAGTACTTCGGCTACCTCCGCCACGAATCGGCCCCGCCGGACCACATCTTCGGACGGCGGATGGAGGTACTCACCCTGGCGGTGATCGCGCAGCTCTATGCCCGCGGGAACTTCCACCGGATCGCCCGGGAGTGGTTCTACGGCGATGATCCGGAGACCGAGCTCGGGCGCCAGGAAGCCGACTTCTGGGCGCGCGCCGCCGCCTAGCAGGCCTCCTAGTTCGCGCTGCTCTCCGGCGCGGGGCTGTCTAGACCATCCCGGCCGGTTTCAGCCCGACAGCAGGTACTGGTGGTACCTGCGTTGGGAAGGCTGGCTCGCAGGCGCGGCTAGTCCCGCGCTGGCCGTTTCCGCCCTGACCTGACCGCCTCGATCTCGAACAACGTCTCGGGGACGACGACGCTTGGACAAAACTGGACGTGGACGATTCACATCGGCAACGCGCCGGCCACGTCGGTGGCGATGTTCAACTCGGGCGCGACGGTTCTCAGCGACGACCCCGGTGGCCCTTCCACATCGTCGATGAACTCGCACGACTTCGGCAACCAGCGCGTCGGGACGACCAGCGCAGCCCAGCGCGTCACCGTCACGAACACGGCACGGACATCCTTCGCACCCGGATGCTCGGCTTGACCTCACGAGCGATGCCGCCAACAGCGTCGTCCACATCACGCTCACCGGCACCGGAACCCTGCCGACGGTGACGTCGTCGCTCTCCGCCCACGACTTCGGCACCCAGCGAGTCGGCACGACGAGCGCGGCCCAACGCTTCACCATCAAGAACAGCGGCCTCGGTGCTCTCAACGTCGGTTCCGTCAGCCTCACCGGCAGCGGCGCGGACCAGTACACCGTCCTCCAGGATCGGTGCTCCGCCCAGACCGTGGCGGCCGGTCAGGCGTGCACGATCGACGTGACCTTCTCGCCGAGCGCGACCGGCGCGCATTCCGCGACGCTCGCGATCCGCAGCGACGCTCCGAGCTCACCCGATCAGCTGATCCTGAGCGGAACAGGTGCGCAGCCGGCGCTTGCGCTCGGGCCAACCCAGCGTGATTTCGGCACTGTGACGATCGGGACGTCCGGCTCACCGATGACGTTCACGGTCAGCAATACGGGCGGTCCGCGACGACGATCTCGGCCGCAACCCTGACCGGCGCCGACGCCGCGCAGTACCGCGGACCGGCGACCATGCTCCGGCAATCGCTGGCACCGGGCGCGACGTGCACGGTGCAGGTGGTGTTCCGCCCGACCTCGCGGGCGTGCACAATCGTGCCAGCCTTCAGCGCGATGCCGGGACGGTGAGCGCAACGCTCACCGGCCGCGCGGGGGCCCCGAGCAACGTTCACGATCGGCCGCCTGAAGATCCGCAGCAACGGCACGGCCCAATTCGACATCACGGTGCGCGCTGCCGGCACGGCGGTCACCTCCGCACCGAAGCTGCGGTGTTCGGCAGGTCGCGGCGCCGGCCGCGCGGCACGCACGTCACGGTCACACCGTCCAGCGCCGTCGTCGCCAAGAACGCGGTCAGCGGCGACGGCACGACTGCTGGCGGCCATGCCCCCATGACTGGCCGCGCAGCCCCTGGCTTCTATCCCCTGCGGTTTTCACCGCAACCCTCGGCCCCGAGATACGAACCAGAGGGTACTACACGCGCTGGATTTGCACCAGACTGGTGGTTCCCGGCCGGCCGCTCGGCAGACCGGCGGTGATCCCGACCCGGGCACCCGGTTTGACCCAGCCGAGCTCGACGACGCGGCGGGCAGCATCGGCGATCAGCGCCTCGGTGATCTCGTGGCGGCGCATCGACGCGGCCTTGACACCCCACATCAGGCTGCAGCGGCGCACGGTTTCCCGCCCCGGCGAGAGGGCATAGATCGGCACCTGCGGGCGGTGCGCGGAGAGCAGTCGGGCGGAACGGCCGGACAGCGTCGGGACGACGAGCGCCGCGAGGTGCAGCTCGCGGGCCGCGGCGCAGGCGCTGTACGCGACGGTGTACGCCGGATCCCGCGCGTCCCGTCGGACCCGATCCTCGTTCCAATCTCGGAACGGCAGGGAGTGCTCGGTGCGCTCGGCGATCGCGGCCATCATCTCGACCGTCTCGACCGGGTAGGCACCGATCGCGGTTTCTTGCGAGAGCATGATCGCGTCACTGCCGTCGATGATCGCGTTGGCGACGTCGGCGACCTCGGCGCGGGTCGGTCGCGACGAGGCCACCATCGAATCCAGCATCTGGGTGGCCGTGATCGAAGGCCGCGCCAGACGGCCGGCGATCCGCAGCAGCTGCTTCTGGACCATCGGGACGTCTTCGATCGGCAGCTCGATGCCCAGGTCGCCGCGCGCCACCATCACACAGTCGGCGGCCCGCATGATCTCATCCGCCGCGTCGACGGCCTGGGGCTTCTCGATCTTGGCGATGAGCGGCAGCCGCGTGTGCTTGCGCACGCCCGTGACGTCCTCCGCGGTGCGGACGAACGACAGCGCGACCATGTCGACGCCGATCGACTCGCCGAAGCGCAGCATGTCGAGGTCCTGCTCGGGGACGGCGGGCAGGCCCTTGGTCGACCCCGGCAGGTTGAGCCCCTGCCGAGAAGCCACCGACCCGCCGATCTCGACACTGGTGATGACCTCGCTCTCGCGGACCTCACCCACGCGCAGCCGGATTGCGCCGTCGGAGAGGTAGACGACGTCGTCGACCTCGACAGCGCTCGCCAGGCCGGCCCAGCTCACCGACATTCGCTTGGCGTCGCCCGGCTCCTCGGACCCGCAGGCGAGCACGAGTCGCTCTCCCGGCTTCAGCTCGGCGATGCCGTCCTTGATCGAGCCGATCCGGATCTTCGGGCCGGGGAGGTCCTGAAGGACCGCCACCGGCCGCCCCACCTGCGACGCCGCGGTGCGGATCCGCTCGACGTTCTCGGCGTGGATCTCGCGGTTGCCATGGGAGAAATTCAGACGGAAGACATCGACGCCGGCCTGCACCATGCGGGCAAGCGTCTCGGGCTCCCGCGAGGCGGGTCCGACCGTGGCGACGATCTTCGTGCGGCGGCGCATCGCTGATCCACGCTAGCCGACGAACACGCCGTTCTCGTTAAGGACTTGTCCATCGATCGAGAGTCTGCCCGCGTCGCGGAGGTCGCAGATCAGATCCCAGTGCAGCGCGGAATCGTTCGTGCCGCCGGTCTCCGGATACGAGCGGCCGAGCGCGAGGTGCACGGTGCCCGCCATCTTCTCGTCGAACAGGATCGAGCCGGTCGGACGATCGATGCCGGTGTTCGTCCCGATTCCGATCTCCCCGAGAAAGCGCGCGCCGTCGTCTGTCTGGAGCGCCGCGTCGAGGTATGCCTGCCCGGTTCCCGCCGTCGCCTCGACGACGCGCCCGGCTTCGAACCGCAGCCGCACGTCCCGGACCTCGACGCCGCGCGGGCTCGACGGAATCGTGAAGTGGACGGTGCCCTCGGCCGAGTCCTCGATCGGGCCGGTGAACACCTCCCCGCTCGGCATGTTGTGCCGGCCGTCCGAGTTGATCCAGGTGCGTCCGTCGACACGCAGCTTGAGATCCGTGCCGGGAGCCTCGATGTGGATCTCATGGACCGGCGCGAGGCGGTCGACGAGCCGCGCCTGCTGCTCGCTCAGCGCCTGCCAGGCCGCTACCGGATCGGGATGATCGAGGAACAACGCTCGCTCAACGAACGCGGCGTAGTCGTCGTCGCTGAGGCGCGCCTGCTGAGCAAGCGCCGAGGTCGGCCACAGCGTCCCGCACCAGCGCAGTTTCAGCTGCGCCTCGCTCACGGGCCGACGGCCCCGGGCAACCCGGGCGATCGCCGCCGGGTCGATGCCCGCGAGGGCCATCGTGTTGGCGGGCCCGTCGATCTGGATGAGCGCATCGGCGCCACGGCGCCTCGGCGAGCGCCAGCGGCGCGTAGGCGTCGAGCTGCTCAGGCCGGGCGTGGAGGTAGAAGTCGCGGGCGAACACGCCGTTGCTGAAGCCCATATGCGGCCACGCACCGCGCTCCAGTAGGGCGCTGTGGACCGCCCGGCCAAGCGCGAGCGAATCCGGCGTGAAACGGACGAGCACCTGGTCGCCCGGCCGGGCACCGACGCACCAGTCACACAGGAGCGCCGCGAAGGCGGCCGGGTCGGGGCCGGGACTCATGGTGCCTCCAGCTCGGGGAAGTGCTCGGCAAGGTGCGCACGGAGCGTCTCACGGATGAACTGGCGCTCATCGGTGGACGCCATCCGGTAGCGCCCGACGAGCTCCTTCTGGCGGGTGATCTGAAGGTCCGCGATCGACCACGATACGGCGAGGCGCTCGAACAGCAACTCGGTCGCGCGCTGCCAGGCGTCCTCCTGGTGCGCGCCGCCGGTGAGCGTTTCGGCGTACTCGCGGCGGGCGGCCGGCGGCAGCGAGCCGCGGAGGGTCAGCACGTTGCCATCGGGATCGCGGTACTCGCTCGTTGGAGCGGCCAGTTTTTCGCGCTGGCGGTGACGGCGGCCCACTACGCAGGCGGGGGCGGCCGCGGCGGCCTCGAGCTGCGTGACGACGTCGCCGGTCACCGGGTTCGTGTGGCCGGCCCAGGCGGCCGACGGGTTCAGCCCGGCGAGCTTGCGGATCGAGGCCCGCGCCTGCTCGGTATCGACGTTGAACGCGGGATGCGGGACGTGGGCGGCGTTCTTGCGCCCGGTCTGCGGATCGACGGTGTAAAAGCAGTCGGAGACGAGCGCCAACCGGTCAGAGTCACGGAACAGACCGATCAGCCCGGGAGCGTGCCCCGGGAGATGGATGACCCGGAAGCCGGCGACCTCGTCTCCCTCGTCAAGCGTCCCGGCGACCTTCACGGCGCCGCCGTCCCACATCTGGAGCAGCTTCGGGTAGATCCGGCGCGCGTGCGGCGCGAGCTTCGAGAAGTCCCAGTAGCCGCGGAACGCATTGTTCGACTCGGCCGCATCCCGGTCGGCGGGGTGGCAGTAGGTCGGCGCGTCGAGCAACGGCGCCGAGCCGCGGTGATCGCAGTCGGCATGACCGAGGACGACCCGCTTGACGGCACCGAAGCGGACGCAGGCCGCCTTGAGCGCCGGCCCCATGTCGGAGATGCCGGCGTCGTACACGGTCACGCCGCCGTCGTCCTCGATCAGATAGACGTTCATCGTCTTGCTCGGGAAGCCGCCGCGGACGAGCCACACGCGGTCCGCGATGCGCTCGACGTCGACGCCGTGGACGCGGTTGCGCATCCGGGTCCGGAAGTTCGCGAGCTTCGTCATCCGCTGCTCGGTCGGCGAGCCGGCCGGCGGCAGGAAGCCGAGCTGCCGGGCGATGCTGCCGCTGTCGAGGTAGGCGGCGTTGTGCTGGATGAGGTCATCGGCGACCGTCACGACGTCGCAGCCGAGCAATTCGAGTGAGGCTCCGTTGGGCTCAAAGCCCTGAAACGTCCCCGGGCCGGCGAACGTCGCCGTCGCCCGCCACCGGACCGCGGTCCGGTTGCGATACGTCGTCAGGTCCTGGATCTCGAGCTGGAAATCGGGGAACGCACCGAACACCTCGGAGAAGTACTGCCGGACCCCGTCAGGCGCCGTGACCTCGAGCTGGCCGACGAAGTGATCGACGCCACCCGGCGTCCAGCAGGCAACCGCCGCATCGAGGTCGTGGGCGGCGAGTGCCTCGAAATATCGCCTGGCGATGTCGGAGGTGGAAGGCATCGACGCGGCGCAGTCTACGCGGCGCCAATATCGTGCGCCGTGTGAGCCGTCAGCGCGAACTTGGACGCGGCGAACGCGTCCTGCCTGGACTGTGGCGATTGCGGCTGCCGCTGCCGTGGCCGGGAGTTCCCCACTGCAACGCGTGGGCGATCGCGTCCGGGTCCGGCATCGTGCTCGTCGACACCGGCATGCACCAACCCGGCTCGCTCGCCCAACTCGAGCGCGCGCTTGATCAGGTCAACCTCCGGCTCGAGCATGTGCGGCTGCTCGCCTGCACGCATGCCCACTCCGATCACTGGGGCCAGGCGGCACCGATCCGAGAGCGGTCCGGCTGCGAACTCTGGCTCCATCCCAACCACGCCCACGCGACGCGCGCCGCCGAGGACCCGGCGGCCGCGCTCTCCCGCCGGATCGAGGTCGCCCGGACGAGCGGCGTCTCCGAGGAGGCGCTCACCCGTTACGCCGAGCGCGTCAGGGAGATCCCGTCCGGCATCGCAGAGCTGATCGAACCTGACCACGACCTCGTCCCGGGCGTCGAGATCGCGACCGACCTCGGCGTGTGGACCGTCCACGAGACTCCGGGACATGCCCCGTCGCACATCTGCCTGTTCCAGCGCGAGCGGCGGCTGCTCATCTCCGGCGACCACGTGCTCGGCCGGATCTCGCTCTACTACGACTACGGCTGGACCCCGGACCCGGTGGGCGAGTTTCTGGGGTCGCTCGATGTCGTCGACGCGCTTGACGCCCGGCTCGCCTTGAGCGGCCACGGCCGACCGTTCGTCGACGTCCACGGGCACATCGAGGGCAATCGAGCGCTCGTCGCCGAGCGACTCGACGCGGTCCGCGGTGCCGTCGGACGGGAGGGCCTGACCGCCGTCGAGATCACGCCGCACGTCTACGGCGAGCCGCTCAGCGAGTTCAACGCCCAGTGGCGCTTGTCGGAGACGCTCTGCTACCTGACCCACCTGGAGCGACTCGGGGACGTCGTGCGGGAGCCGGATGGTGGGGTCGAGCGGTGGCTGGCGGCAGCGTGACGTAATCGAGTCAACCTTGACACGAGCGTGTCAAGGTCTGGTACGCTTCCGCACCGATGCGGATCGATGAGATCATCGCGACAAGCGGCGGGGAGCCCGTCTTCTCGTTTGAGTTCTTCCCTCCGAAGACCGACGAGGGCGAGCGCAACCTCCGCGAGACGCTGGAGGACCTGCGGGCATTCGACCCGGACTTCGTGTCGGTCACCTACGGGGCGGGCGGCTCGACGCAGAACCGCACGGTCGAACTGACGCATTGGATCAAGCGTGACCTCGGGATCGAGGCGATGGCCCACCTCAGCTGCGTCGGCAGCACCCGTGAGGAGCTGCAGGAGATCCTCGGCGGGATGGAGCGGGCCGGGATCGAGAACGTGCTCGCGCTGCGCGGCGATCCGCCGCGGGGCCAGACGGAGTGGCGCCCCCACCCCGGCGGGCTCAGCTACTCAACCGAGCTGGCCTCGCTGATCGCAGAGAACTACCCGTTCAGCATCGGCGCCGCGTGCTTTCCCGAGGTCCATCCGCAGGCGCCCGACCTCGCCTCCGACCTTCACTTCCTCAAGCGGAAGGTCGACGCCGGCGCGTCCTTCCTGATCACCCAGCTGTTCTTCGACAACGAGCTGTACTTCCGGTTCGTCGAGGAGGCGCGGGCGATCGGCATCGATGTGCCGATTCTCCCGGGGATCATGCCGATCACCGACGTCGGCCAGATCAAGACGATCACGGGCATGTGCGGGGCGACGATCCCGGGCCGGCTGATGGCCGCGCTTGACTGGCGGGCCACCGACCGCGAGGCCATCCTCCAGCTCGGCGTCGCCTACGCGACGCTCCAGTGCGCGGAGCTGCTCGCCCGCGGCGCCCCCGGCATCCACTTCTACACGCTCAACCGCTCGCCGGCGACCCGCGCGATCCTGTCCGCGCTGCGGCTGTTGCAGCCGTGGGTCCGGCGCGAGGTCGTCCGCACGGTGTAGACCGGCCGCGAGGTGGCCGACCCCGCGTGGATCAACTGCCTTCGGGAGTTCTGGTGAATGGTTCACCCAAACTCCCAAAGCCAACGCCCGCGAGCGCCGTTCATCCCTCCGGCGGGATCACCTCGAGGCCCTGAGCGACCATCGGCCGGCCGTCGAGCTCATAGCGGACGTCAACCTCGTCGTTGCGCTTGTAGGTGCCGATCCCCCAGAAGCCCATCAGCCACGCCCTCGCCCCGAGCTTCTGCTGGACGAGCTCGCGCTCGAACACGAGCTCGCCCTCGCTGATCTGAAAATCGCGGCCGAGCTCCTGGGGCACGCCGTTGATGAACACCTGAAACGGCGTCCGGACGCCCGGCGGGAGCTTCACACGCCAGAGCCGCTGCGTCATCCGGCGCTCACATCCCCGGGCAGCCACGACAGCACGGCCAGGTCGCAACGGTCACGCCCGTTGCGGACATACGCTCGGAGCACGCCCTCGCGGACGAAGCCCGCCGCCGCGGCCGCTCGCAGCATCGGCTCGTTGTCCGGCTCGGCGAGCAGCTCGACGCGCTCGATCCCGCACGCATCGATCAGCCAGGGCGCGACGAGCCGGAGCACCCGGGCCGCCCAGCCACGCCCGCGCACCTCGGGGGCGAGCCACATCCCGAGCTCGGCCCGGCGGTGATCCCAGTCGAAGTGATGCACGCTCATCCGCCCGCGGCAGGTGTCGGTCTCGGTCTCGGCGATCGTGAGGCGCAGGCGCTCGCCCGCGATCCGCTCAGCGTCGGCGGTCTCGCTCTGGCTCCCGAGCTGCGCGCCGCTCGGCGGGCGCTCGAGTCCGATCCGGGTGTGGAGCGTCGGATCGTCCTGGAACGCGATGAGGATCTCCGGGATGTCGCGCTCGGCGTACGCGCGCACCATGAGGTCGCCGTCGATGAGCGGGGAAGCGAGGGCTGGGATCACAGACATTGTCGTAGCCGCACCGTACCCTGTCCCGCCGTGGAAGCGAGTGGCATCTCCTACCAGGTCCGGCGCTCGGAACGGGCCCGGCGCATCCGGGTCACCGTCGACCCGGCGCGCGGCGTCGAGGTGGTGCTCCCCCGTCGCGCGCCCGAACGCGCCGCGGCCGCGGCGGTGATCGAACTCCGGCCCTGGATCGAGCGGCGGCTGCGGGAGGTGGAGCGCGCCCGGGCGGCCGTGGCGGCCCGTGGGTCGACCGTCCCCTACCTCGGGCAGACGCTGACCACGGTGGCCGAGCGTGGCCGGACGCGCGTGCACCGCCGCGGCGACACGCTGCTCGTGCCGGCCGGCAGCGCCGAGCGCGGTGCGGCGCTGGAGCGGTGGTATCGCCGCGCCGCGGCGGCCGAGATCGCGCCGCGGCTGGACGGGGCCTGCAGCGCCGCCGGCAGCGCCTACGAGAAGCTCGTCATCCGCGGCCAGCGCACACGGTGGGCGAGCTGCTCGCGCTCGGGCACGATGAGCTTCAACTGGCGACTGCTGCTCGCGCCGGAGCCGATCCTCGACTACGTCATCTGGCACGAGGTGTGTCACCTCGAGATCATGGACCACTCGCCGCGGTTCTGGGCGCTCCTGGGCCGCCATTGGCCGGCATACCGGGAGCACAAGCGCTGGCTCCAGCGCCACGGCCAGACGCTCGTGCTCTAGCGTCGTGACTCGGCGGTCGGTCCGGGCTAACGCTTGCCCTTACCGGTGCCGAGCGCCCGGCGCAGCGCACCGTACGCCGACTCGTTGCCACGCTGCTTGACGACCTCCCGGCGCACCCCGCCGACAAACGCCTCGACCGACCCATCGCCGCGGACGTCGATGCCGCCGCGGGAGCTCGGGAACAGGCGCTCTGGACCGGCGACCTCGATGCGTGCGGCAACCAGCTGGATCGGCTCAAACCGGCGGACCTTCACGTCGACGGCGGGGCGGAGAGCGGTCTTGACGAGCTCACGCCCCCGCTGCTCGGCAGCGTCAAGTGCGGCCTCGAGCGAGTCGAAGCGGGTGCGCTGAACCTTGGGTCCTGCGCGGACGGTCAGCTTCCACGGCACGGGCGCGATGATCGCACCCGCGGTCGCGCTCACGCGCTGAGGTCGACCTCGATCTCGTCGACCGGCCCGAGATGGCGCTCGGCCGTCGGCGTGGCGGCAAATCCGCGCACGAGGTGGTGGGCGGGGAGGTTCTCCGCGAGCATCGTCGCCTTGAAGCTCGTGATCCCGCTCGCGGCGGCGGCCACGCGGAGGCGCTCCATCAGCGCGGTGCCGAGCCCCTCCTGCTGGAACGGATCGCCGACGACGACCGCGAACTCGGCCTGCGCGGGGTCCTCGTCGAGACGGACGAACCGGGCGACGGCGAGGATTTCATCCGGGGCATCGACCGGCGTGGCGACGAGTGCCACATGGTCACGGCCGTCGATCTGCACGAGGTACCGGGTCTCGGCTGTGCTCAGGTGCGGCTTCGGGGTGAGAAAGCGCCGGTACTTGGACTCCGGAGAGAGGCGGTCGTAGGCCGCGCGCAGGCCCGGTCCGTCCGTCGGGGAGATCGGGCGGATCAGGACCGTGCGGCCACTCTTCAGGGTGATGCGTTTGCGCTCCACTCATCGAGCTTACGAGTGGTAAGCGGATCCCTATGTGGCGCTGCTCACACCTACCGGTTGCGCATCGGCACGTAGTCGAGCTCGCGCGGGCCCGTATAGATCTGACGGGGGCGAGCGATCTTCTGCTCGGAGTCGTCGATCATCTCGAGCCACTGGGCGATCCAGCCACTCGTGCGCCCGATCGCGAACATGACCGGGAACATCTCCATCGGCATCCCGAGCGCCTCGTAGATGAGCCCAGAGTAGAAGTCGACGTTCGGATACAGCTTGCGGTCGATGAAGTAGCTGTCCTCGAGCGCGATCCGCTCGAGCTCGGTGGCGATGTCGAGCAGCGGGTTCTTACCCGTCACCTCGAACACCTCGTCACACGCCTTCTTGATGATCTTCGCGCGCGGGTCGAAGTTCTTGTAGACCCTGTGGCCGAAGCCCATGAGGCGCTCCTTGCCGTCCTTCACGCCTTTGATGAAGTCCGGGACGTTGTCGGTCGTCTCGATCCGGCGGAGCATCCGCAGCACGGCCTCGTTGGCGCCACCATGGAGCGGCCCGTAGAGCGCAGCGACGCCCGCGGCGACCGCCGAATACGGATCCACCTGGGATGAGCCGACGCTGCGCACGGCGCTCGTCGAGCAGTTCTGCTCGTGGTCGGCGTGAAGGATGAAGAGGACGTCGAGCGCGTGCTCGAGCCGCGGGTCGGGCTTGTACTTCAGCTCGGTCATCTTGTAGATCATCGAGAGGAAGTTGCCGGCGTAGCTCAGATCGTTGTCCGGATACACGTATGGCATCCCGCGGTTGTGCCGGTAGGAGAACGCGGCGAGCGTCGGCATCTTCGCGATCAGCCGGATGATCTGCATGTACCGGAGCTCTTCGTCGCGGATCGCGCTCGCCTCCGGGTAGAAGGTCGACAGCGCTCCGACCGACGCGAGCAGCATCCCCATCGGGTGGGCGTCGTACCGGAACCCCTGCATGAACTCCTTGATGTTCTCGTGCACGAAGGTGTGGATCGTGATCTCGTGGACCCAGTCCGCCAAGCTGCTGCTCGGTCGGCAGCGCGCCATGCACGAGCAGATAGGCGACCTCGAGGTAGTTCGACTTGTCGGCAAGCTGCTCGATCGGGTAGCCCCGGTACTCGAGAATGCCCTTCTCACCGTCGATGAATGTGATCCCCGAGCGACACGACGCGGTCGCCATGTAGGCCGGGTCGTAGGTCATCAACCCGAAGTCGTCCTCGTGGGTCTTGATCTTGCGCAACGCGGTGGCGCGGATCGTCCCGTCCTCGATCGGCACCTCGTACTGCTGCCCCGTCCGGTTGTCCGTGATCGTCAGGGTCTCACTGGCGGCACGTACGCCGGTGCCGTCCCGCTGCTCAGTTTCCGTTGTCATGGCACTCCTCTCGCGGTTGCAATCCCTGCGGCGACGAAGGCCGCGAGGCACCATCAATCATCACTCTAGTACCCGGAAGTATCGGGCAAGAAGCCCGCACGCGAGGGTGCGCGAGGACGGGCTCGGCTGATCAGTCGAACGTGCTCGTGTGGATCGCCATGGCGATCGTGATCACGACGAGCAGGAACGACATGAGCATGACCGCGCGGAGGCCGCGCTCGCCCGGGAAGCCTGACCGAGTGATGCCGATCGCCGCGAGGACGACGGCATAAATCGCGAGCACCGCGCCCGAGATGTAGAACGGGGCCTTCGACACGGTCGCGGTGGTGAGCAATGCGCTGATCATCGCGGCGGCAGCCTATCCCATCTCGCCGGGGCACTAGATTGCGGCGCCCGCTCACGAGCCGGTCCACCCTCATACCGGCTCTCGGTCGCCGCCCGCTGGCCCTGATAGTGGCTGCCGAGTCCCGGGCTCCCGTAGGGCCGCAGCGCCGGGCGATCGAGCGACATAAACGAGAGCTGGGCGATCGGCAGGCCCGGGTACAGCTTGATCGGGACCCGGGTGAGGTTGTTGAGTTCGAGCGTGAGCGTCCCCTTCCAGCCGGGATCGCAGAAGCCGGCCGTCGCGTGGACGATGAGACCGAGGCGGCCGAGGCTCGATTTGCCCTCGATCCGGGCCACGATGTCGTCCGGCAGCTCGACCCATTCAAGCGTCCGCCCGAGGCAGAACTCGCCGGGATGGATGACGAACGACTCCTCGGCCGGGACGACGACCTCCTCGGTGAGGTTCTCCGGCGGCTGGCGGAGGTCGATCGCCGAGGCGCGGTGGTTGTGGAAGACCCGGAACGAGTCGCCGAGCCGCAGGTCGACGCTCGCCGGCTGGACCAGGCTCTCGTCCCACGGGTCGATCCCGATTCGCCCGTCGGCGACGAGCTGGAGGATCGTCCCGTCGGAGAGAACGGAGGCCGGGGCGTCAGGCATCGCGGCGCAAGTGTGTCAGTGCGGGCGGCGGTCGTGCCGCGTCAGCTGCTGCTGTGGCCGCCGGTGCCGCCGTGACCGATCTTGCGCGCCCGGGCGCGAACCGTCCGCATCCGGGCCGGCGCGGGCGGCGGCGGGTCGCCGTGCGGACCGCGCCGCGGGCGGCGCGGGAACGGCTTGCGGGGGTGGGTCCGGCGGAGCTTCGAGCCTCCGCCGTCGTCGGATGACTCGGGCTGCTCAGGGGTCTGCTTGATCGCCCACCAGACCAGATAGATCAGGGCAGCGAGCGGAATCTTCAGCGCAAGCATGAGCCACAGGAATCCCCACGTCACGGCCCGGCGATCCTACCCCGTTTGAGTGGGGATTTCACGTCTTTTCTCCGGCGCGCCCCTCAGCGGCGGAGCACGGCCGGCTTTTCCACGAAGCGCGTGATGCGCCCGAGCTCCGCGACGCGCTCGGAAATCTCATCGCTCGTCAGCCGCGCGACGCGCTCGACGCCGAACTCCTCGACGTTGAACGAGGCGAGTGCGGTGCCGTACGCCATCGCCCGGCAGAGCAGATCGTGCTCGAGCGGCTCGTCGGGGTGGGCGGCGACGTAGCCGACGAACCCGCCGGCGAAGCTGTCGCCCGCACCGGTCGGATCGACGACCGTCTCCAGCGGGAACGCGGGGAGTCCGAAGAAGCCCTCCTCGGTCACCATCGCGGCGCCGTACTCGCCCTGCTTGGCGACGACGACCCGTGGACCCCACTCGCGGATCTTGCGGGCGGCGCGGACGAGGTTCGGCTCCTGCGTGAGCTGGCGCAGCTCGGCGTCGTTGAGGAGCAGGCCGTCGACCTGCGAGATCGTCTCGATCAGGGAGTCGCGCGCGGTCTCGATCCACAGGTTCATCGAGTCGAGCGCCACAAAGCGGGCGCTCGCGCACTGCCCCCGGACCTCGCGCTGGAGGTCGGGCTGGATGTTCGCCAGGAACAGGACGTCGGCGCCGGAGGAGACCTCGGACAGCTTCGGCTCGAACTCGGCGAACACGTTGAGCTGGGTGTCGAGCGTCTCGCGATCATTGAGATCCCACCCGTAGACGCCGCGCCAGAAGAACGTCCGACCACCGGCGACGCGCTCAATGTCCGCGGTGTTGATGCCGCGGGCGTGCAGGACGTCGAGCTCGGCCGAGCCGAAGTCATCGCCCACGGGCCCGACGACGTTGACCTCGTCGAAGAACGACGCGGCGAGCGCGAAGTGCACAGCAGAGCCGCCAAGCATGCGCTCGCGCGACCCGAACGGGGTCGTGACGGCGTCAAACGCGATGGAACCAACGACCGTGACCGACATAGGCGGGCAAATGTAGCGGCGCCGCGCACTCGGGCGCTGCGCCGCTGCACTGCCGCCGGTCAGGCCGACGCGATCACGGCTGGTCCGGCGGGACCGCGAGCACCGGGCACGGCGCGATGTGCAGCAACCGCTGCGTGACGCTGCCGAGCAGCAATCCGCCGAGCGCGGTGTGGCCGCGCGTGCCGACGACGATCAGATCGGCGCCCTCTTCTTTGGCAACCTCGGCGAGGGCGTGGGCCGCGCTGGAGACGCCGCTCATCACGAGGCGGAACGTCGCTTTATCGCCGAACTCCTCGATCTGCTTCTTGATCTTCGCCTGGTGGGCGTCCTCGTCGAGGTCGGCGGGGAACGCCCCGCGCGAGCCTGGTCCACCGAGCGTCTCGATGCTGTGCACGGCGATCAGCGTCGCGCCGTTCTCGGTGACAAAGGACTTGGCGTACTCGAGGGCCCGATCGGCGGGGTCTGACCCGTCTGTCGCCCAAATGATCTTCTTGAACATCGCCTCCGCTCCCGGTCTAGGGGGTATGACTCGAACGTAACTCCGGATCCTTACGCATGCAAACCGCGATCGCTACTCGTCGACGCTCGGTTTTCTACGGGCCGGCGAGCCCGCCGGCCGCGTCGACCCATCGGTCAAACCGGGGATCATCGGCCGCCGCCGCGAGCCGGTCGAAGTGCTTCTCCGCGTAGGCGCCGAAGTCGAAGTCAAGCTCAGAGATGACGCCCTGAACGACGCCCCACGCCCCTTCACGGGCGTCGGACATGATCCGCATCAGCTTGAGTGCGGCCCGCGGCGCCGCCCGGGGCGGGGCCCCCAGGTACGTCTCGAGCAGCCGTTCCTCGGCGGGATCGTCGAACTCGTTGTTGACGGCGAGGTTGCCGAGATCGAACAGCGGGTGACCCATGCCGGCGTATTCCCAGTCGACGAGCATCACTCCGGCGGGGACGCTCAGGAGGTTGGCGGGCAGCAGGTCGTTGTGGCACGGGACGGGCTCGGTCAGTGGCAGCGCGGCGGCAATCCGCGCCGCCACCTCTCGGGCGCCCGCATATCCGCGCGGCAGCGCGCCGCCACGCTGGGCGACGATCGCGGCGTAGTCCTCGAGCAGCTCGGGAACCCAGAACCGGGTGGGCAGCGTGACCTGGCAATCGTGAAAGGCGCGCAGCGCGCGGGCGACCGGTGCCGGGTCGGCTCGGAGGCGGTCCGCGTCGATCGGCTCGCAGACGACGAACTGGGTGACGAGCGAGCGCTCGTCACCGGCCGCCACCGCGGGGGCGATGCCCAGCCGCGCCGCCGCCTCATTCGCGATCCGCTCGGCGGTCCGGTCGATCCCGAGCAGCGCCGTGTCCTTGCCGGGAAGCCGGACCACGTAGTCGCCCGCGCCGAACCGGACGCGGAAGTTGCGGTTCGTGATGCCGCCCTCGAGCGGCACCGGTTCACCGTGCAGCGGCCCGAGTTGCCCCGTCAGCTGGTCCACGATCCCGGTCAGATCGACCATCCGCGAAACCTACCGCTTAAGGCTCGCTTCCTATACCTTCACGCCGTGACTCAACCAGCGCTAACCCTCGAGCACCTTCGCGAGCAGGTCCATCGAGGCGACATCGACACCGTGCTGCTCGCGATGTGCGACATGCAGGGCCGGCTGCAGGGCAAGCGACTCACCGCGGAACACTTCCTGCAGGAGGTCGCCGAGCACGGGGCCGAAGGCTGCAACTACCTGCTTGCCGTCGACGTCGAGATGAACCCCGTCGACGGGTATGAGATGGCGTCGTGGGAACGCGGGTACGGAGACTTTGCGATGCGGCCCGACCTCGACACGCTGCGGCTCGTCCCGTGGCACCCGGCGACCGCACTGTGCCTCGCCGACCTCGAGTGGGCCGACGGTCGGCCCGTGGTCGCATCCCCGCGGCAGGTGCTGCGCGCCCAGCTCGAGCGCCTCGCCCAGCGGGGCTGGAGCACGAACGCGAGCACCGAGCTCGAGTTCCTCGTGTTCCGCGACAGCTACGAGGACGCGTGGCACAAGGGCTACCG
Organism: uncultured Solirubrobacterales bacterium; assembly: GCA_963779695.1. Taxonomy (GTDB): domain Bacteria; phylum Actinomycetota; class Thermoleophilia; order Solirubrobacterales; family Solirubrobacteraceae; genus Palsa-465. The sequence goes on along the minus strand of CAVZZH010000026.1, from coordinate 68,119 downwards.
CGACCTCGCGCCGGCGAATCTCTACAACGTCGACTACTCGATGCTCGGCACGGCGAAGATCGAGCCGCTGATCCGACGGATCCGCAACTCGATGGCGGGCGCCGGACTGCGCGTCGAGAACTCCAAGGGCGAGTGCAACCTCGGCCAGCACGAGATCAACTTCCGCTATGCCGACGCGCTGCGCACCGCCGACGACCACCTCATCTACAAGAACGGAGCCAAGGAGATCGCCGACCAGGAGGGGATGGCGATCAGCTACATGGCGAAGTTCAACGAGCGCGAGGGGAGCTCGTGCCACATCCACTTCTCGCTCTCGGATGATTCGGACCCGCCGGCCGCCGTGTTCGCGCGGGACCGCGACACGTTCAACGCGTTCCTCGCCGGTCAGCTCGCGTGCCTGCGCGAGCTGACGCTGCTGCTCGCCCCGAACGTCAACTCCTACAAGCGCTATGCGGAGGGGTCGTTCGCCCCGACCGCGGTCGCGTGGGGCGAGGACAACCGGACGTGCTCGCTGCGCGTGGTCGGTCACGGCGCGTCGCTGCGCTTCGAGAACCGGGCCGGCGGCTCGGACCTCAACCCGTACCTCGCGTTGAGCGCGATCGTCGCGGCGGGCCTGTACGGCGTCGAGCGCGGGCTCGAGCTCGAGGCGCCATACGAGGGCAACGCCTACCTGGCGACCGACAAGCCGCGATTGCCGACGACGTTGCTCGAGGCGCGCGACCTGTTCGCGACGAGCGAGGTTGCCCGCGCGGCGTTCGGCGACGAGGTTGTCGACCACTATGTCCACGCCGCCGACATCGAACTGCGCGCGTTCGAGGCGGCGGTCACCGATTGGGAGCGTGTGCGAGGGTTCGAACGGCTGTGAGTGACACCGTTCCGCAGGCCGCCGAGATCACGGCGCTCGACTCGGTGGCCTCGCTGGAGACGGTGTTCGCGCCGGTTCGCTCCCAGACCGCGTTCGAGGAGACGGTCGAGCGGCTCGGGACGGCGATCAAGCTCGGGCTGCTCCCGCCGGGGACGCGGCTGCCCGCCGAGCGGGAGCTGTGCGCGCGGTTCGGGATCGCGCGCTCGACGCTCCGCCAGGCGCTCGTCGCCCTCGCCCAGAGCGGGCACCTGCACGCGACCCGCGGTCGGGGCGGCGGCACATTCGTGGCCGACCCGCAGCCGCCCGCGACGCCGCCGACGGCGGAGGTGCTCGCTGACTGGCGCTCGGTCTGTGACGAGCGGATGGCGGTCGAGGTCGGGATCGCCGTGCTCGCGGCCGAGCGTGCGGACGCCGAGTCGATCGCCACGCTCGAGGAGCTGATCGACGCGCTCGACGGCATGCTCGAGGACTTCGGCGCCTACCGCCAGGCCGACGTGCGCTGGCACATCGCCCTCGCCGAGGCGACGCACAGCCCGCGACTGGTGACGGCGATGACCGAGATCCAGGGAGCGATGAGCGGGCTCATCACCTACATCGCCCACCCGCCCGAGGTGCTCGATTCCTCGAACGCCTCGCATCGCCGGATCCTCGCCGCCGTCCGGCGCGGCGACGACGCGGTCGCCGCGCGGGAGATGGCCGAGCACCTGCGCGGAACCGAGCACATCCTCGCGGGGCTGTTGCCGAAGGGTGAATAGGCAGGACGCCTGGGCCGCATGCGGCCCAGGCCCGGCGGCGCATGCGCCGCCGCCGGGGGCGCGCATGCGCGCCCCCGGAACCTCATAAATCTTCTTGACACCCGTCTGGAGCGAGGAATAGGGTTCCGGCGCTAAGGACGGACCATCAGACCTTTTCGAGGAGGGCCGGTTATGGCGACGGGTGAAACGCTCACTGCGGACGAGCAACGGTTAGCGGAACTCGGCTACAAGCAGGAGCTGAAGCGCGGTTGGAGCGGGTTCTCGAACTTCGCGATCTCGTTCTCGATCATCTCGATCCTGGCCGGCTGCTTCACCACCTATGGCCAGGCGTGGAACAACGGTGGTCCGATCGCGATCTCGATCGCCTGGCCGGTGATCAGCGTGCTGGTCCTGATGGTCGCGTTCTCAATGGCCGAACTGGCCTCCGCGATGCCGACCGCCGGCGGGATCTACTACTGGGCCTCGAAGCTCGGCGGTCCGGCCTGGGGATGGTTCACCGGCTGGTTCAACCTCGTCGGCCTCGTCGCCGTCGTCGCGTCCGTGGACTACGCCGCGGCGACGTTCCTCAACTCGACGCTCGCCTTCTACAACCTGCACCTGTTCGGCGTGAACTTCGCCACGACCAGCGTGCAGTCGGCGCTGCACCACACGTTCGTGCTGTTCGTGCTGCTGCTCCTGGCGCACGCGCTGATCAACATCTTCTCCTCGCACCTCGTCGCGATGTTCACGAACGTCTCGGTGTGGTGGCACGTGATCGGCGTGCTCGTGATCATCGTGCTGCTGATCGCGGTGCCGAGCCACCACCAGAGCGCGAGCTTCGTGTTCGGCCACCGGATCAACAACTCCGGTTTCAACCACAACATGTACTGGTTCTACGTGCTGCCGCTCGGGTTCCTGCTGACGATGTACACGATCACGGGATACGACGCGTCCGCCCACATCTCCGAGGAGACCCACGGTGCGGCGATGGCGGCGCCGAAGGGCGTCTGGCGCTCCGTGTTCTACTCGGCGATCTTCGGCTGGATGGTGCTGCTCGCGCTGACCTTCGCCGCCACGCACGTCAAGGAGATCAACGCCGCCGGCGGCACCTCGCAGTCGATCATCGAAACCGCGCTCACCTCGGCAGCGGCGAAGGCGGTCCTCATCATCTCGACGGTCGGCCAGATCTTCTGCGGGATGGCCTGCGTCACGAGCGCATCGCGGATGACGTTCGCGTTCTCCCGCGATGGGGCGGTGCCGGGCCACAACCTGTGGCGCAAGCTCGGCAAGAACAAGACGCCGACGTGGGCGGTCGTGTTCGTCGCGACAGTGGCGCTGATCATCACGATCCCGGCGTACAAGGGCAACCACGCCGGGCTCCCGGTGGCATTCCTCGCGGTCACCTCGATCTCGGTGATCGGGCTCTACATCGCCTACATCATTCCCGTGTACCTGCGCTGGCGGATGCGCGACAAGTTCGAGGCCGGGCCGTGGACGCTCGGGGCCAAGTACAAGTGGATCAACCTGATCGCGATCGTCTGGGTCGTGCTGTGCGTGATCATCTTCTCGTTGCCGTTCACGCCGGCCGCGGTCCCGTTCAGCAGCAGCTTCAGCTGGTCCGCGTTCAACTACGCCCCACTCATCACGATCATCGTGATCGCCGCGGTGACGATCTGGTACTACACGTCGGCGCACAAGACGTTCAAGGGCCCAATCCGGACCGTCGACCTCGGCGGCGAGGGCAGCGAGATCGGCGTCGCACCTGAGCCCAGCGCATCCTGAGCGTCATGCGGCTCGAGGGGAAGGTCTGTGTCATCACGGGCGCGGCCGGCGGCATCGGTGCCGCGACCGCGTCCGTGTTCGAGCGGGAAGGCGCCCGCGTCGTCGGCGTCGACCTGTTCGAGCACGACGTCGGCGAGCTCGCGCTCCAGGCGGACGTGACCGACGAGGAGAGCGTCGCCGGGCTGTACCTGCGGATCCGCGACGAACTCGGGCACATCGACGTGCTGTTCAACAACGCCGGGATCAGCCCGCCGGAGGACGCATCGGTGCTCGACACCGAGCTCGAGGTCTACGAACGGGTGCAGGCGACGAACCTGCGCAGCGTGTTCCTGTGCTGCAAGCACGGGATCCCGCACCTGCTCGACGCCGGCGGCGGCTCGGTCATCAACACGGCGTCCTTCGTCGCGGTGATGGGCGCGGCGACCTCGCAGATCGCCTACACGGCGTCGAAGGGCGGCGTGCTCGCGCTGTCTCGGGAGCTCGGCGTCGAGTTCGCCAAGCGCGGGGTACGGGTCAACGCGCTGTGTCCCGGGCCGGTCGAGACGCCGCTGCTGCTCGAGTTGTTCGCCGCCGATCCGGAGCGGGCGGCGCGGCGGCTCGTCCACGTGCCGATGGGTCGCTTCGGAACAGCGCGAGGAGATCGCGAACGCCGTCCTGTTCCTCGCCAGCGACGAGTCGAGTTTCGTCAACGCCGCGACGTTCATCGTCGACGGCGGGATCAGCGGCGCGTATACGACTCCGTTGTGAGCGCCGGCTGAGCGAGGGAGGCCCCCGACGGGGAGGCCCCGGGGGGCGGGGTCCGGTACGCGCGGGCGCGCGCGACGGATCACGGGCACAACCCGTTGCCCTAACGGACGGTTAGTCCGCCGCATATTGTTCGGCGAGTAGGTTCAGTCGAGATGACCCAACCGCCTCCCATCGCGATCCCGAAGACGCTGCACCGGGTCCTGGCGAAGCACACCGGGTTCCTGCTCAGCCGGCTCGGCATGGTTTCGCAGAAGCGCTTCGGGGACCTTCTCGAGTCGCTCGATCTCACCACGCGCATGTGGGGCGCGCTCAACGTGCTCGACCATGAGGGACCCCTCACGCAGCACGCGCTCGGGCGGATGATCGCGATGGACCCGAGCTCGATGGTGGCGACGATCGATGAGCTGGAGGCGCGGGGCCTCGTCGAGCGCCGGCGCCACCCGACCGACCGGCGCGCCCACGCGCTGCACGTGACCGCCCGCGGTCGCACGACGCTCGAGCGCGGTCGGGAGCTCGCCCTCCAGGCTCAGGACGAGCTGCTCGCGCCGCTCACCACGGCCGAGCGCAAGCAGCTGCACGAGCTGCTGCTCCGGGTCGCGGAGGGACGCCCGGACGACGATCTGTGATCATCCGATGTCGGGTTGGAGATGCTCAATCGGTTGAACATCCTTGGCGGGGGTGGCTGGTTCCCCGCCCACGGCCGTCAGACGGCGTGTGCGCTGCTCCGCGACGGGGACTCGGCGGTGATGATCGACGCGGGCACCGGGATCGGCCGGCTCGTCGAACGTCCGGACCTGCTCGAGGGCGTCGTCCGTCTCGACATCATCCTGACCCACTTTCACCTCGACCACGTCGCCGGACTCGCGTATCTGCCTGCGATCGGCACCTGCGAGCACACGACGCTGTGGGGACCGGGCGAGCTGCTCTACGACACGCCGACCAGGCTCGTGCTCGCCCAGCTCTCGCACGAGCCGTTTCACCCTGTCCCGCTCGAGGCCCAGGACATCGAGGTCCGGGACCTGCCGAAGGACGAGCTCGAGCTCCCCGAGACGCGCGTTCACCTGCGTCGCCAGGACCGGCATTCGGCGCCGACGCTCGGGCTGCGCTTCGATGACCGTCTGACCTGGATCACCGATACGGCCTACGACGAAGCGTCGGCCGCATTCGCGGCCGGCAGCCAGATGCTCGCCCACGAGGCGTGGTTCATCGATTCCGATCCGCGCAACCCTGACATCCACTCCTCGGCGAGCCAGGCCGCGCGCGTCGGCGCCGGCGCCGGGGTCGATCGGCTGCTGCTCATTCACCTGCCGCCGTTCGGCACGCAGCTCGATCAGCTGCTGCTCGAGGCGCAGGCGCACGTCCCGCACGCGGTGCTCGCCAACGACGGCGCCGACGTCTCCGAGCTGCTGCTCGGCTGAACCCGGCTTCGGTCAGGCCGGGACGGGAGCGGCCGCGTCGTCGACCGCCTCCGGTGATGCTTGGGTCATCCGCGGGAGAACCGCGAGCGCGGCACCGACGCCGAGCAGCGTCCACGTCATCGGATCCTCCAGGAAGTCCGCGTACAGCCAGGTGTGGAACACGAGCGCGAGGAACGCGGCACCGATCGTCGCCCGGACCGGGTCCGAGCGCGCCCCGGCGAGGAGTGCTCCGGCGGCCACGAGCAGCAGCGCGATGTAGGTGAGCTCGCCGATGACGCCCTGCTCGGCGGCGATCGTGACCGGGATCGCATGGGATGCCGAGAGCGTCTTGGAGGTCCGGTGATGGCGGCTGTACTCGGTGCTGAACGAGCCGGAGCCGTATCCCCAGATCGGCCGGTCGCCGAACAGGTCGATGCCGCCGGTGATGAGGCTGGCGCGCCCGCTCGAGGCGCCGTTGACGCCCTGGTTGAGCCCGAAGGTCTTCGGTGACGCGGCGATCGCGGCGGCGCCGATCGCGACGACCGCGAGCGCGACGCCAAGCACCCGGGTGGCGCGCCACCGGACCGCCCCGAGCGTCGCGAGGCCGACGAGCAGCGCCCCCAGGCTCGAGCGAGACAGGGTCAGTACGAGCGCGCACCAGAGCACCGCGAGCACGGCGGTGGCGGCGAGTTGCTCACGTACGGAGCGGCGGTAGAGCACCACCGCGGTGACGATGATCATCACGAGCGCGAGGAACCGTCCAAAGATGTCCGGGTCGAAGAACACGGAGTTGACGGTGAAGTACGTGTGGACGTCGTTGGCGGCGATCAGCTTCGGGTTGAGGAACAGCGTCTTGGTCGCGTACTCGGCGAACCCGACGGCCGCGAACAGCAGCGAGAGCCCGACGATCAACACGACGCAGCGCTGGAGCAGTTGGGGCGTCCACTGCAGGCCGCGGAGCAGCCCGAAGAGCAGCGCGAACGGGACGTAGAAGAACACCATCTGCTGCAGCGCCTTCTCGAAGTCCGACGAGTACATCGACTGGATCCCGTAGAGAACGACGAAGAGCCCGAGCAGGCGCGGGATCCAGGGGCTGAGCCGCACGGCGAGACCGCGTCCGGGCGGGGGTTCGGCCTCGACGTCCGACGCGGAGTGCTGTGTGAGCGCCGGGACGATGACCGCGAGCGACCCGGCCGCGACGACGAGATACAGCGGGACCAGCAAGTTCGACGTTGTGGGTCCGGTCTGGATCGGGACGCGGAAGGGAAGCGCGATCACGACGAGCGGCGCGAGCAGCGTGGGATGGCGGCGGATCAGGAGCCCGAGCCCGGCGATGACGGCGAGCCCGACGGCAGCGCCGATCACGGCCTCGAGCGGATGGCGATGGACGATGTGGAGCTGGGGCGAGTGCCAGATGTCGGCGAGCAGCAGGACCGGAGCGAGCACGAGCGCACCGAGCATCGCGAGCGCCCGGGACCGAGGCTGGGGAAGGAGCAGCGAGGCGGCGACGATGATCGCGACGCCGACCACGCCGAGCTTCGGAAGCGTTCCGGTCACCGCAGCGAACGTGGTCACGCGCGGAGACTGTAGAGAAGGATCGAGACAATCCCCGCCCACCCCGATCCTCTACCCTCTCGGCACATGTCCTCTGCGAAGCTCGCGGCGGGGGGTGCGCTGATCGCGCTCTGCCTGTCCGCCTGTGGGACATCGTCGAAGCCACTCGCGGGCTCGGCTGCCGTGGTCAACCAGCACGCCGGGCGCGGTCGCGTCGACGATCCCCGCACCAAGCATCTGAAATGTCTGCGTGAACATCACGTCGCGGCGGTCAAGGTCGGACAGACCGGGCTGCAGATCGACGCCCCGCCGAGCGGACCGAGCGTCACGTTCGCCCCGACGCCGGGTGCGGCCCAGCGCGAGCAGATCGAGGGCCAGGCCCAGAATGCCGAGGTGATCGGGAGCGCGCTGCTCGCGCCGAACGCGGCCCCGGACAAGGAACTCCAGGTCATCGAGGATTGCCTCGCCCAGGGGGTCTCGGGGTAGCCCGTGCCGGTGACCGGACTCCTCGCCAGTCTGACGTTGATCGGAAGCACGGTCGCGGGGGTGGGCCCGCAGGTCCCCACGCCGGCCCGCGCGCCGGCCCGCGTGGCGGCCGCGCCCCAGGCCCCCGCGAAGTCGTCGCGGCCGCCCGCCCACCCCGCGTCGAGCACGCACGCGGCCCTGAAGGTCTCCGCCGCGAAGCTGCTCGGTCAGCGGATCATGGTCGGGATGGATGGCACCTACCCGAGCGCGTCGCTGCTGCGCGACGTCCGCGCCGGGCGCGTTGGCTCGGTCATCCTGTTCGCGGCGAACATCGTCAGCCGCTCCCAGCTCTCGACGTTGACCGGCGCTCTGCAGGCGGCGGCCCGGGCGGGTGGAAACCCGCCGGTGCTGATCGCGACCGACCAGGAGGGCGGCCAGGTCAAGCGGTTGACAAACGGTCCGCCGGATCTCTCGCCGCCCCAGATCGCGGCCACCGGGAGCAGCTCGGTCGCGTACAACGAGGGACGCGCGACCGGCCGCTACCTCAAGGCGCTCGGGATCAACTGGGACCTCGCGCCGGTCCTCGACGTGCCGACGTTTTCCGGCGCGTTCATCTGGCGCCAGGGGCGGGCGTTCTCGTTCAGCGCCGCGGCGGTGGCGAAATACGGCACGCAGTTCGCAGTCGGTCTGCAGAGCGCAGGCGCGGCGGCGTGCGGCAAGCACTTCCCGGGCGTCGGCTCGGCCACCATCGACACCGACTTCAAGCTCAACAAGCTTCGCCCGACCAAGGCCCAGCGCGACGCGGCGCTGCTGCCGTACAAGGCGGCGATCCCGCGTGGCCTGGACTCGGTGATGCTGTCGACCGCGGCGTTCCCGGCATACGACCGTAGCGGTGTTGTGACGGCGCTCTCGCGCCAGCTCATCCAGGTGTGGCTACGCAAGCGGCTCAGCTTCAAGGGCGTCACGATCACCGACGCGCTGGGTACCCCAACCGGGCACGACGAGCGCACGGCGGGCGTCCTCGCGGCGCGCGCCGGGGCCGACGTCCTGCTCTACACCGACGCCGCTCCGGGTGAGCTGAGCGCACTTCAATCCGACCTCGCGCACGGACGCCTGTCGCGGAGCGAGGCGGAGGCGTCCTATCAGCGCATCGTCGCGCTCAAGCGGCGCGTCGCGGGCGCGTGAAAGTGGCCCCGATCGCCGCTAACCGTACATCCATATCAGGGCCTTTAGAATTCCCGCGCGATGCCCGCGCAGCGTGCGCGGGCACGTGTGCGTCTGCCGCGGCCCCCTCTGAGACGGTCACGCGCGCGGCGACCGTCTGGATTGATTCGCGTGTCTGGTTCTACAGCTGAGCTGACTGTCCCCACCGTCGGCACCTCGAACAAGTTCTCCGCCCCCGCGGTGGCCCGGCACGTTGCCGGCGGTCGGCTGTACCTCGCACTCGCCGGGGGCGCGCTGGTTCTCTGCGCGCTCTCGCTGCTGATCCCCTCGACCCCGAGCTACGACCCATGGGCGTGGCTCGTGTGGGGCCGGGAGATCGTCCACCTCGACCTGCACACGACGGGCGGCCCGACGTGGAAGCCGCTGCCGGTCATCTTCACGACGCTGTTTGCGCCGTTCGGCCGCGCCGCGCCGGACATGTGGCTCATCGTCGCCCGTGCCGGCGCGGTGATGGCCGCCGCGATGGTGTTCAAGCTCGCGTGGCGCGTCGTCGTCGGGCTCGGAAGCGTTATGTCCGCGACGGCCGAGGACGCCGCGGCGCGGCGCCGGCTCCTGCTCGGACCGGCACTGCTCGCCGGCGTGCTGGCGACGATCAGCCTCAGCTTCTCCGACAGCTTCATCACCGACAACGCGCTCGGCTACTCCGAGGGCCTGATGACCGCGCTTGTCCTGATCGCGATCGACCTGCACCTCGACGGCCGTCACCGCTGGGCGTTCGGCGTCGGGTTCGCGGCGGCGCTCGACCGGCCGGAGATCTGGCTGTTCTGGGGTCCGTACGGGCTGTGGTTGTTCTGGAAGGACCCGGGCGCCCGCAAGCTCGTGATCGGGCTGTTCGTGTTGATCCCGGTGCTGTGGTTCGTGCCGGAGTACTGGGGGTCGGGTCATTTCTTCCGAGGCGTCAGCCGGGCTCAGCACGTCCGCTCCAACAGCCCGGCCCTGAAGCCGTGCCCGTTCTGCAGCTTGGTCGTCGACCACGCGTGGCCGAAGGTGCTGCTGCGGATCAAGGCAGTCGCGGTGGTCGCGGTCGGTATGGCGCTGCTCCTGCTGCTGCGCCGGTGGCGCGGCGGGCAGCGCAAGCTAGAAAACGACCGGGACCGGGGGCTGGCGCTGCTCGCGTTCTGTGGACTGCTCGGCCTCGGCTGGTGGGTGCTGATCGGGATCATGACCCAGGCCGGATTCTCCGGCAACGACCGCTACCTCGTGCTCGGTGCGGCGCTGATCAACGTCGCCGGCGCGGCGGGCTGGGGTTGGGCGGCACTCGAGCTGGGTGGGGTCCTGCGCCGACGGTTCTCCGGCCGCTCGGCGACGCGGATTGGTCTGGTCAGCGGTCGCCGTGTTCGCGCTCCTGTTCGCGTTCGTCCCGAACTGGGTCGCGACCAACCTCAACGACGTCCAGGCCACGCACCGCGCGCTCGTCTTCCAGGCACAGCTGCGCGCGTCCGCCGCGGCCGCGGTGGCCAAGCTCGGCGGGCGCCAGAAGCTGTACGCCTGCGGGAGCATCCAAACCGAGGGCTTCCAGGTGCCGATGCTCGCGTGGCAGCTCGGGGTGCGCACGTCGTATGTGCAGGCCTCCCCGACGTCCGTCGACGAACCGGGTCCGGCGCCGAACGTCATCTTCCAGGCGCGCGCGCAGCGCCACGCCCATCTGCTGCCGGCGCTCAGCGATTGGCCGACGACCCCGTACACCCTCGTCCTGCGCAACAAGCGCTTTAAGGTCTATGAACACTGCAATGGGTAGCGTGGAGTCCAACTAGTCATGGCCACAGTTACTGCACCCCCGTCTCCTCCGGTCGCCGACAGCACGTCGCGCCGGACCCTGAGCGACTTCGTCCCGGGCTTCGACGTGCGCACGCCCGACTGGCTCCAGCGCTACCCGGTCTGGCTGCGCTTCGGGGGCTCGATCGCGTTCCTGATGCTCCTGTCGGCGTTCCTGCGCTCCCGGTCCATCAACGGACAGTTCTGGATGGACGAGGGGCTGTCGGTCGGGATCTCCTCGCACTCGCTGACGGCGATTCCGCACGTGCTGCGGCACGACGGCTCGCCGCCGCTGTACTACATGCTGCTCCACGTCTGGATGAGCGTGTTCGGCTCGAGCGAGACGGCCACGCACGCGATGTCGTTGCTGTTCGGGACGTTGTGCGTACCGGCGGGCGCGTGGGTGGCGTGGAGCCTGTGGGGTCGGCGCGCCGGCCTGATCGCGGCCGTGCTGTTCGCGCTCAATCCGTTCATCACCGCGTACAGCCAGGAGACCCGGATGTACACGCTGATGGCGTTGCTCGGGCTGCTCGCGACCGCCGGCTTCATCCAAGGGTTCGTGTACCGACGACGGCCGTATCTCATTCTGTTCGCGATCTGCCAGACGCTGATGCTCTACACGCACGGCTGGGGGATCTTCTTCGGCGTCGGCGCGGCGCTCTCGTTCGGGCTTGTGTGGAAGCTCGAGTCCGATCGCGCCGAGCGGCGTGCGCTGCTGCGCGACGGGCTGTTGTCGTTCGGCGCCGCGGCCGTCCTGTTCCTGCCGTGGCTGCCGACGCTGCTCTACCAGGCGACGCACACCGGCTCGCCGTGGGATCCGACGCCGAACTTCGGCGCGCCGATCCAGATCTCGCGCAACCTGATGGGCGGCGACCGCGCGACGACCGCGCTCGTGCTCGCCGCCGGGGTCGGACTTGCCGTCCTGTTCACGCGCGCCCGCCGGACGCTCCAAGGAGGGCATCACGATGTGGGTGCTGATCGCGCTGCCGATCGGGACGCTCGCCTTCGGCTGGATCGTGTCCCGGTTCTCGCCGGCGTGGCAGTACCGGTATTTCGCGCCGATCCTCGCCGCGTTGCTGCTGCTGGCGACGTTCGGCATGGCCCGGGCCAAGGGCATCGGGCTGATCGCGCTCGCGCTGATCGTCGTCTTCTGGTTCAACCCGGCGTCGTACACGCCCCAGTACAAGAGCGACATGCGTGACATCGCCGGCGAGATGGCGCCGCGGCTGCACCAGGGCGACCTCGTCGTCGTCGGTCAGCCCGAGCAGGTGCCGCTCGCGTGGTACTACCTGCCGGGCGGACTGCGCTTCGCCGACACGACCGGGCTCTCGTCGGACCCGCAATCGATGAACTGGGTGCATGCCCTCAAGCGACTGCAGAACGCGAACGCCCAGGCGACGCTTGCGCCAATGATTGCTAGCCTCAAGCCCGGTCAGCAGATCCTGTTCGTGCGCCCGATGACTGAAGGGGCGCAGAGCTGGGAGGCGCCATGGACGCAGTACGTCCGCCGGCGCTCAGCGCAGTGGGGCGCGGTTCTTGCCTCACTTGCTGCCCGCGGAACCCTGAAAGCCATCTGGTGGGCTCCGCACAACTACCGCGGTGCCTGCTGTGTCGCGGATAGCGCCATCCTCTACGAAAAGGCCGCCTGAAAGAGACATGACCGAAACCACGCCCTCCGACGCGCCCGCCTTGGGCGCCGACATCACTCCGGACCATCCGGTCGTCGTGCTGGGCGGTGGTCCGGCCGGACTGACCGCGGGATACCTGCTCGCCAAGCAGGGCAAGCCCGTCATCATTCTTGAGGCCAGCGACATGGTCGGCGGGATCGCGCGCACCGAGGTGCGTGACGGCTACCGCTTCGACCTTGGCGGACACCGCTTCTTCACGAAGGTCAAGGAGGTCGACGACCTCTGGCACGAGATCATGAAGGAGGAGTTCCTCAAGCGTCCGCGCCAGAGTCGGATCTACTGGAACGACAAGTTCCTCGAGTATCCGCTTGAGGGCATGGACGTGATTCGCAAGCTCGGCCCGATCGAGCTCGCGCGGTGCCTCGTGTCGTATCTGTGGGCTGCCGTCAAGCCGAAGGGCCGTGAGGACACGTTTGAGGAGTGGGTCTCCAACCGCTTCGGCAAGCGGCTGTACAAGCACTTCTTCAAGACCTACACGGAGAAGCTATGGGGCGTCTCGGCGACGGAGATCCGCGCCGAATGGGCCGCCCAGCGGATCAAGGGCCTGTCGTTCTTCAGCGCCGCCAAGTCGGCGTTCTTTGGGAACAAGGGCAACAAGATCAAGTCTCTGATCTCTGAGTTCAACTATCCGCGGTTTGGGCCCGGTCAGATGTGGGAGCAGATGACCGCGGACATCCAGGCTCATGGTGGAGAAGTGCGTTTGAACGCGCCCGTGACTCGTCTCGTCATGGATCATGGCCGAGTTGTTTCCGTGATTGCCGGCGGGGAGACCTTGACGCCGTCGCACGTGATCTCTTCTTTGCCGTTGCGGACGACCGTCGGGATCGCTTCGCCCGAGGCGCCTTTGCCGGTGCGCGAGGCCGCTCAGGGCTTGCGGTACCGGGAGTTCCTGACCGTGCTGCTCGTGATCGAGGGCTCTGACCTGTTCCCGGACAACTGGATCTACATCCACCAGCCCGGCGTCCGCGTCCTGCGCATCCAGAACTTCAAGTCCTGGAGCCCGTGGATGGTCCCGAACGAGGTCGACGGCTCGATCGGCATGGAGTACTTCTGCTTTGAGGGCGACGAGCTCTGGAACATGAAGGACGACGACCTGGTTGCAAGATGGCCGGCGAGGAAATCGAGAAGCTCAACCTTGCTCGAGCCGACAAGGTCAAGTTCGGCTTCGTCGCCCGGGTGCACAAGGCATATCCCATCTACGACGAGCTCTACGCCGAGCGCGTCGCGACGATCCGGGCGTGGCTCGAGACGATCGAGAACATCACCCAGGTCGGCCGCAACGGACTGCACCGCTACAACAACTCCGACCACTCGATGCTCACCGCGATGCGGGCCGTCGAGAACATCCTGCTCGGGACCCATCACGACATCTGGGCCGTCAACGTCGAGAGCGTGTATCACGAGGAGCATCGGGAGAACGAGGACCCGTACCGGACCGCGCCGGAGACCCCGGCGATGGAGCAGCCGCTCGCCTCAGAGCGGTAGGTTCGGCGCATGATGCGTCGGCTCGCGTGTGTGTGTCTGATCGCGGGGGCGCTGCCCATGGCCGCCCCCGTGGTCGCGCTTGCGGCCTCGACGGGGTCGACCGGCTCCGCCGGTTCGGCGGGCTCGGCAGGTTCCGCCGGCTCGGCCGGTTCGGCGGTCGTCCCGGCCGGGAACAGCGGCAGCAGCCCGTTCTCGCCGGCGCTGCCGTCAGGTCCGGCGGCGACGACGACCACCGCGGTTCCGACCGTGGCGACGACGTCGTCGACCGGCGACAGCTCGCTGTCCGGTGGCGCGGCGATCGCGATCGCGCTCGGCGCCGCGATCGTGCTCGGCGGGATCTCCTTGTTCATCTGGCGTGATGCGCGGCGGCGGGCCCCGGTGCGCGCGGGCGCGGGTGGCCTCGGGAGTGTGGACAGCCCGACGCGGGGATCGAAGGCGAAGCCGAAGCCGCGCAAGCTGTCGGCGGCGGAGCGCAAGCGGCGCAAGCGGGGCAAGGCGCGGTAGGGGCTCGGCCGGGGGTCGGGTCCGCTCGGTCCGCTCGGCCTAAGTCGTCTCGACAGATCGCGAGCGCGCCTCACGGATCCGGCCGAGCGCACGTTTCGCATCAGGATGTGCGCCGCGAGCGGATCCTGTGACGTTCATTTCGCTGAGCGTCCGTTCCGCAACATGATCCGATCCGGTGGGCGGGTTTGTGACGTTCCTTGCGCTTGCCCGCGGTCTCCGACTTACCACGCCGACCCGCGTCGGCGCCCACACAGTTCGGCCGACCCGGCGTCGCTCGCGCGCTGGAACGCCGCGACCGGCTGCTGCCGCGTTCGCTCGGCGCAGCGCAGCCGGACCGGCTCGAGCCGCACCGGGATCCCGTTGAGGACCGCCATCCCGGCGAGCCGCTCGAGGTCTCCGGGGGCGCTCGAGGCGAGCACGTTGACGTTCGCGCCGCCGGCCTGGTCGGCGGTCCGCGAGGCGCCGCCACTGCGGTGCCCCCAGCCGTGCGGGATCGCGATCACGCCCGGCGTCATCTCGTCGGTGATCTTGGCCGCGAGCTCGATCTCGCCGACGGCGGAGATGACCCGGCACGGCGCTCCGTCCTCGATCCCGTGCTCGCGCGCGTCGTCCGGATGGACGCGGGCGGCGTGGACGCGGTCGCCGGCCATCAGCTTCGGCACGTTGTGCATCCAGGAGTTGTGGGAGCGGAGCTCACGCATCCCGATCATCCGGAGTGGGAAGGACGGATCGTCCGCGCTCGCCGCGTCGCGGACGAGCGCGCGCACCTCGGCGGCGATCTGGGGCGCGTCGAGATGGACGCGCTTGTCGCGGTGGAACACCTTCTTGCGCAGGACGCCGGTCGGGTGGTGCTCGCCGAGCCTGATCCCGTGCGGGTTGCGGCGCAGTTTGGCGAGGCTGAGGCCGCCGCGCCGCAGGCCAAACAGGTCGCCCTTCGGTCCGAGCCGGAGACTGAGATCGATGAGCTGGCGCGGCGAGAGCTTGACGCCGAGCCGGCCGAGCGCCCGTAAGAGCCAGAGGCTCGCCGGCGTGATCCCGATCCGGCGCGAGATCTCGTCGATGATCTCCCATTCCTGGCGGGCCTCGCCCCGCGGCTCCAGGACCGCCTCGGTCCACTGCACGTACGGGGTCAGGCTGAACGTGAGGAACGCTGCCGGGAAGTCCTCGCGTTCCAGGAAGGTCGTCGCCGGCAGGATGTAGTCGGCGTGGCGGCTCGTCTCGTTGACGTAGAGGTCGATCGCGACCATCAGGTCGAGCTCGCCGAGTGCGTGTTCAAGTTCCGGCCCGTTCGGCACTGATAGGACTGGGTTGCCGGAGGAGACAAACAGGGCGCGGATCTGGCCGCGGCCGGGAGTCGTGATCTCCTCGGCCATGATCGAGGCCGGGAGCGTCCCCAGAATTTCCGGGAGGTTCCCGATCCGCGAGCGGAACGTGTCGTAGCTGTCGGCGCCGAGGCGGTGCAGCAGATCCTCGAGCTGAATCGGCCCGGTGCCGAAGATCGCCCCGCCCGGCGTGTCGAGGTTGCCGGTGACGATGTTGAGGGCGTCGAGCAGGAACGAGACGAGGGTGCCCCGTCGTCCGAGACACGACCCGGTCCGGCCGTAGACCGCGGCGCTGCGCGCCGTCGCCAACGCGCGCGAGAGCCGGCGAACCTCGGCGGCGGGAACCCCGGTCCGTGACTCGGTCGTCTCGGGCGTATGACCGGAGACGAGACGACGCAGCGCCTCGACCCCCACCGCCTGCTCGCTCAGGGCACGGTCGTCCACGAGGCCCTCACTGAAGATGACCTCGAGCATCGAGAGAAGCAGCCACGCATCGGCGTCGGGGCGGATCGGTACATGCTCGAACGCCCGGGCAGTCTCGGACCGGCGCGGATCGACGACGATGACCCGGCCGCCGCGCTCGACGATCGCGTGCAGTGACTCCTTGATCCGGGGTGCGGTGAGGACGCTGCCGTGGGAAACGAGTGGATTGGCGCCGACGATCAGCAGGAAATCGGTGCGCGCGAGGTCAGGGATGGGGACGACGACCGGTGAGCCGTAGAGCAGTTTGCTGGCCGCGAAGCGGTTGTTGACGTCCTGGGAGCCCGCGCTGAACGCGTTGCGGGAGCCGAGCGCGTCCATGAATCCCTTCACCCACAGCGTGTGCGAGTACGAGAACGCGGATGGGTTACCGAAGTACCAGCCGACCGAGTCGCGAGCGGAGCGGGCGAGGATCGCCTTGAGGCGATCGCCGATGTCGTCCAGTGCGTGCTCCCAGGAGACCGGCTCGAAGCTGCCGTCGTCACGGCGCCGGAGCGGGTGGGTCACGCGGTCCGGGTCGTTCTGCACACCGACCATGGCGATGCCCTTCGGACAAGCGAAGCCCTTCGACAGCGGGTGGTCGCCGTCCGGGCGCAGCTTCACGAGCTCGCCGTCCTGCACCGTGGCCACGAGGCCGCAGAGCGGCTCGCAGATCCGGCAGTAGGTGATGTGCTCCTCGGAGGGCATGGCCGGCGTGGGGCGACGATCAGGATGGCCGCCCCGCCGGATCCTATACGGCCAGCTCTCTGACCCGGCTCCGTCCACGGAGCAGCTGCCGCTGGACCGTGCGCGGCGTGTCGCCGGTGTAGGCCGCGATCTCCTCGTAGCTGAGGCCGAGACCGTGCAACCAGAGAATCCGCTGCTGACGTTCGGGAAGCTGGCGAATGAGCTTGAGTTGCTCGCGGTCCTCGACGATCGCATCGGTCATCACCGCGCTCGATGGTTCAGCGCCTCCGGGGACGGCCGCGTCGTCGGCCTCGAGCGAGACGTCGCGCTCGCGCGTGCGCATCAGTCGCCACGCCTCGCGCACGGCGGTGGTCGCCAGCCACGACAGCGCCGCCTCGGCGCGGACCCGTGTCGTATGCGCGAGCAGGCTTCCCCACGCGAACTGGCAGGCGTCCTCGACCACTGTGTCCGGAGCCCGCACGTCGGTGCGCACGATCTGCTCGAGCCGCCGCGAGAACCGCTCGTAGAGCTGCTGGAAGGAGGTGTCGGTCGTGGTGGCGGTGTGCGGAGCGATCGCGGACATGCTGTCTCCCGTTCCAATCTAATTGAGACTAACTTGACACGATTCAACCTACCAGATGTCAGGTGGTCTTGCTAGGTTCAATTAGACTCAAATAGATTTCGACGTGCAAGGAGAAGAGCCGTGACCGCACCGATCGCAGCGGTGACCGCGCATCCCAATCCAACTGGTCTTCCGGGGAGCAACGTGCTCCAGCAGCTCGTCAACGGCGCCGAAGCGTGGGCGCTCGCGATCGCGCTGCTCGGGGCGTTCATCGGGGCCGCGCTGTGGGCGGTTGCGTCCCACAGCCACAACCACCATTACGCCGCGCGCGGGCGGATGGCCGCGCTGACCTCGGGGGCCGCCGCCCTCCTCGTCGGAGCCGCACCCGGGCTCGTCAACTTCTTCCAGCACCTCGGGACGAAGGCCAAGTGACCCGGGCCCCCGTGTCTCTGCTCCGCAGGCTCCAAGTCGTCGGCGTGACGCTCGCGATCGCCGCGGGCGCGGCCGGGATCCGCCCGGCGCCGGCATCCGCCGGCCTGTGTGGCGCCGTCGGGGCATTCAGCGGATGGGCCGGCAAGGCGTGCTCGGCCGTCACCCACCCGGACAAGCTCATCAAGGTCGGCAAGAGCCTCGCGACCGGTCACCCGGGCAAGGCGGTGAAGGCGATCACCTCCAGTGGCGCCGGCAAGACGGCCCTTGGTCTCGGCGCGCTCGTCGTCTGGGTGACCGGTGGGGCGAAGTCGGCCCTCAATTCGACCGCCAGCATCATCAGGAAGACGACGACGCCGCAGCTCCGTTCGACCTGGTTCTCAGGGATGTACTGGCGGATGACTGCGATCGCCGCTCTGCTGACGCTTCCGTTTCTATTCGCTGCTGCCGCGCAGGCCATCGTCCACTCCGACCTCGCGCTGCTCTCACGCTCGGCGCTCGGGTATCTCCCGGTGTCGCTGCTCGCCGTGAGCATCGCGGCTCCGGTGACGATGCTGCTCCTCACCGCGACCGACCAACTCTCGGCGGTCGTGTCCGCTGCCGCCGGCCAGGCGGGAACCCGGTTCCTCACGGTCACCGGGCAACACGTCGCGACATTCGACCCGGTCGGCCGGTCCGAGTTCCTGAAGTTCTTCGTCGGGCTCCTCACCTCGGCGGCCGCGGTGCTGCTGTGGATCGAACTTCTGATGCGCAACGCCGCGGTCTACATCGTCGTGCTGATGCTCCCGCTCGCGTTCGCGGCGATGGTCTGGCCGGCGCGGCGCGTGTGGGCGACGCGGACGGCAGAGGTGCTCGTCGCGCTGATCGTGGCGAAGTTCGCGATGGTCGCGATCCTCGCGCTCGGTGGCGCGGCACTCGGGCCGGCCGGCGGCACAACTGGGCTCCTGATTGGGCTCGTCCTCGTGGCGCTCGCCGCGTTCGCGCCCTGGGGGCTTCTGCGCCTGCTGCCGCTCGCCGAGCTCGCGAGCGGTGCCGTCGGCCACCTGCGGACCGAGGCCGAGAGCGGCGCTGACCGTCTGCGACCGCGTGAGGGCCAGACCGGCCAGGCGCCACCTGAGTGGGCGGGCGACGCCGTCACGCGCATGCAGGAGGATGCCGAGCAGAGCGCCGATGACGCTCCGGAGATCAGGCGCCAGCCGTACGACTGGGAGGCCGCCCCCGGGATGGACGAGCGGGCCGGCGCCGGCGCGACGGCGGCGGCCGGCGGCGCCGAGACCGCCGGAGCCGTCGGGGCGGCCGGGGCGGTCGGAGCCGCCGGGGCCACGGCCGGGAATGGCGCCGTGCACGGCAGCGCCAACGGGTCACGACCGGTCGCCGCGGACGCCGCCCCCGTCGCCGGGAACGGACGCGCGGGCTCGAGGACCGGAGCCGCGACCTCCGACCCTGAGGGCGGGGCGCCCGAGCGCTCCCCCGGGTTGCCCGACATCTATCAGGCCGACGATCTGTCGCTTCCGGCGTTCGTGCTCGGATTGGAAGGACTGCCAACCGAACCGCTGCACACCCGTCAGGCCGAGCTGCGGGCTCGCAGGGAGGACCCCGACGAGCCCGCCGACCCAGATGACCGGCCGACACGCGAGCATCCGCCCTCGACGGCGGATGACGCCGATCCGCTTCCCGGGCGGCAGGATCCCGACGAGGGCGTGCTGTGAGCGGGGCGCGGCTCACCTACCGCTTCGGTCCGCTCGAGCGGCGGGGCCTGCTGGGGCCGGTGCGCGGCGGCCAGGCGGCGCTCGTCGGTGGCGGCGCCTTGCTGGCGATCATCCTGCTCAACATCGCGCCGGACGCGTCGGGCGCACTGATGGCGATGGCGAGCTTCGCCGGGTCGTGCGCACTCGCCCTCGTCCCCGTCGGCCGGCGGACGTTCGAGGAATGGGTTCCGTTGGTGGCGGCGTTTCTCGGCCGCCGCATCGCCGGCCGGGCGCGCTTCCGCTCGGGCGTGCCCCGTGCCGGGTTCGTCCGCCGCCGCGTCGGCGACGAGCCCAGCGACGCGCCCGGCGACGCGCCGCTGGAGGCTCCCGCGCCCGACGTGCCCACGCAGCTCCAGGGGTTGCGGATCATCGAGGCGCGCTATCGCGACCGGCCGATCGGGGCGGTGTCCGAGCGCTCGGGACGGCGCCTGACCGCGGTTCTGGCGTGCCGCGTCGTGTCGTTCTCGCTGCTTGACGGCGAGGCGCAGGAGCGGCGGCTCGCGCGGTGGGGGCTCGTGCTCGCAGGCGCGGCGAACACGGCGGTCCGGCGAGTGCAGTGGGTCGAGCGGACCGCACCCGCGCAGGGCGATGAGCTCGCGCGCTGGCTGCACGCCGAGCGCGACCCGGCGGTCCCGCTCCGGGGGACACCGATGATCGAGTCGTATCTCGAACTGATCGGGACCACGGCGCGCGTCACCCAGGAGCACGAGATCCTCGTCGCGGTGCAGGTCGATGCCCGGCGGGTTCGCGACCGGGGGCGGGACGCCGTCACGCACGCGCTCGTCGAAGAGACCGAGCGGATCGCCCAGGGGCTTGAGGCCGCCGAGGTGACCGTGCTCGGAGCGCTCGGGCCCGGGCAGCTCGCACGAGCGCTGCGGACGGCGTTCGATCCCTACTCCCGGGCCGAGCTCGCCGCCCTGGAGACGGTCGATCCCGACCGCCAGGGGCTCGCTGAAATCAACGCGTGGCCGCTCGCCACCCGCGAGGCGTGGGACCACTACCAGAGCGACGGCGCGCTCCACGCGAGCTACTGGATCGGCGGCTGGCCCCGGGTCGACGTCTCACCGATGTTCATGGATGCCCTGCTGGGTCGCTCCTCGACCGTGCGCACGGTTGCGGTCACCTTTGAGCCGATCCCACCGGAACGTTCGACCCGGGAGGTCGAGGCGGCGATGACGCGCGACCAGGCGGACCGCGAGCTGCGCCACCGCTTCGGCCAGTCTGAGACGGCCCGCCAGCGCCAGGCCCAGGACGCGACGGCCCGCCGTGAGGCCGAGCTCGCCGCCGGTCACGCCGAGGTGCGGCTTGCCGGCTTCATCACCGTGTCCGGTCGCGACCGTGAGGATCTGCGCCGCGCGAGCTCCGAGGTGCTCGAGCACGCGGCCCGCGCCCGGCTCGAGCTGCACAGGATGTACGGGCAGCAGGCCGACGCGTTCACGTTCACGCTGCCGCTCTGCCGAGGGCTTCGATGAGCGTCCGCGCCGCCGAGCGACCCGGGCATCGGTGCACGACGCGGCACGCCCAGGCGGTGTACCCGTTCATGGCCGCCGGCGGCCTCGGCGGCCGCGGCGTGTTCATCGGCAGGGACGCGAGCGGCGGCGCTTTCTGCTTCGACCCCTGGGTCCTGTACGGCGACGGCACGCTTGACGACCCCAACGTGATCGTGCTCGGCAAGCTCGGGCAGGGCAAGAGCTCGCTCGTCAAGACCCTGTTGTGGCGGATGCTCCTGTTCGGGCGGCGCGCATTCGTCCTCGACGTCAAACGCGAGTACGGGCCGCTGTGCCGCGCGGTCGGCGTCGAGCCGATCTCGCTCGTCCCCGGCGGCGGGGTCCGGCTCAACCCGCTCGCCTCGCGCCCGGAGGAGCACGCACAGCTCGAACTGCTCCGCGCCGTCGCGGTGACGGCGCTCGGCGGTCCGCTCAACCAGATCGAGGCGGCGTCGCTCCGCGAGGCGCTGCGCACCGTCCGCCACCGCGGCCGCGGCGAGCCGACGTTGCCGGAGATCGCCGCCGTCCTGTTCGCGCCGACCGCCGAGATGGCCGACGCGCTGCGCACGACGGTCGAGCGGCTCGCGAGGGATGCGCGCCGCGGCGCGCTCGCCCTGCAGGACCTGTGCGAGGGGCCGCTCAAGGGGATGTTCGACGGACCGACGACGCCCGGCCTCGCGCTCGACGCGCGGTTGCTCGTGCTTGACCTGCACGCCGTTCGCGACTCGCCCGCGGTCGGGATCCTGATGGCGTGCGCGACGGCCTGGATGAGCGCGTTGCTGGCGTCGATGGCGGAGCGCCCGGGTCGCGAGCGACTCGTCAACGTCGCCGACGAGTCGTGGAAGATCGTCCAGCACACTGGGCTCGGCGAGTGGTTCCAATCGAACTTCAAGCTCGCGCGGCAGTTCGGGGTGATGAACCTCGTCGTGCTGCACAAGCTCGCCGACCTGCAGGCGGCTGGCGATGCCGGCTCCCGGGCGGCTCGGATCGCCGAGGGGCTCGTCGCCGATGCGTCGACCCGGATCGTGTACCACCAGGACGAGAGCCAGGTCCCGCTGACGCGCGCGCTGCTCGGACTCTCGGAGACCGAGGCGGGGCTGATCTCCATGCTCGGCGCCGGGCAGGCGCTCTGGCGGGTCGGTTCGCGCTCATTCGTCGTCCAGCATTACCGCTCGCGGCTGGAGAACGGCCTCACGAACACGGACACGGGGATGCGGATCACGGACGAACGGACGGTGCGCGGGTGAGCACACCGCGTGACACCGGGGTCTCCGACGTGGTGATCCTCGTCGTGCTGGCGGGCGCCGTCGCGGCGGCGGGCGCCGTGTGGGTGTGGGGCGGCATCGCCGGTGCGGTGTTCGGCGGGGGCTGGCCGCGCATGAGCCCGGACGCCCTGCTGGACGTTCTCGTGCGACTCCCCGGCCACGCCTCAGACCCTGCGGCGGCGTGGCCGCGTCGCCTCCGGGCGGCGCTTCCCGGCCCGGTCGGGTTCTACGCCGCGTTGGCGATTGTCCTCGTCCTCGTCGGCGCCGTGACGACGCTTGCCTCACGCACATGGGGCCGCAGCCGAGGTGCGGTTCGGCGGCGGGGCGCGGGGGCTCGGTGGGCCGGTGGCGGGGACCTGCGGGTCCTGCGGCGTGATAAGCCGCGCGGAGACCTCGGGCGCGGCGGGTGCCGGCTGACGCTCGGCCGCAGTCGCGGGCGGCTGCTGCACGCTGAGCAGCGTCACGCGCTGGTCGCGTTCGGCCCGCCGCAATCCGGGAAGTCGGCCGGGCTGGCGATCCCGGCCCTGCTCGAGTGGCAGGGACCGGCCGTCGCCTCGTCGATCAAGACCGACCTGCTCGACGCCACCCGACGGCGCCGCGGTGAGCTCGGCTCGGTGTACGTGTTCGATCCGTTCGCGCTGTCCGGAGAGCGCTCGCACACGTGGTCGCCGTTACGGGCTGCCGACACGTGGGACGGCGCGCTCGAGACGGCGTGGCGCCTGGCGTCGGCCGGCGAAGTGGATCAGCGCGGCGTCGAGGGGGGCGACTTCTGGGCGATCGCCGCCGAACAGCGGCTCGCGCCGCTCCTGTTCACGGCGGCGAAGAGCGGTGCGTCGATCGAGACGGTGGTCCGGTGGGCGTACGGCCAGGGCGGACGCGAACTTGAAACCGAGCTGATGCGCCTCGCCGGCGATGCCGGAGACGAGCGCGCGCTCGCGGACGCAAACGCCGCGTACGACGCGGTGCGGGCGTTTGAGGCGCAGGCCGACCGGACGCGATCCTCGATCGAAGCGACGGCGCAGGCCATCCTCCGCGCCTACCGGTTCAGCCGCGTCGCGCGCTCGGCGACGTCCTGCGAGATCACCCCGGACCGGCTGCTCGACGAGTCGGCGACGCTGTACCTGATCGGCGACGCGAAGGCGTCGAAGCTGCTGCGGCCGCTGTTTCTTGCGCTGCTGTCGGAGGTCGTCGATCGCGCGTATGAGCGCGCGACGCGGGCGGGCGGGCGCCTCGAACGTCCGCTGCTCCTGTGCCTTGACGAGGCAGGCAACGTGGCGCCGCTGCCGTCGCTTGCCGAGATCGCCTCGACGGCGCCGAGCCACAACATCCAGCTCGTCTCGATCTTCCACGACCTCCAGCAGGCCCGCAGCCGCTACGGCAAGCAGGCGGAGACGGTGGTCAACAGCCACCGAGCGCGGATGCTGCTGCCCGGGGTGGCGGACCTGGAGACGCTGCGCTACTTCGCCGGGCTCGTTGGCGAGGAGGAAGCGTATGAACTGACGAGGACGACCGGGGCGGGGGGAACGACCCGGTCAAGCGGCATCCGGCGGCGCCCGCTCGTCGCCGCGGAGGCGCTCCGACAGATCCGCGATGGACACGCCCTGCTTCTGTACGGCCGGCTTGCGCCCGCGGACGTGGCGCTGCGCATGTGGTTCAAAGACCGCCGCCTGCGGCGTCTGGCGACGGCGACGGCGGCCACGGCGACGGCGACGGAGACGGCGACGGCGACGGCGACGGAGGGCACAGCATGAGTTGGCAGGGTCCGGACGACGGTGGGCTTGACCCGGGCGACGGCTGGGACGAGCCTGAGGCGCGGCGCTGGCCGCTCGTCCCCCACGGTCTGTACCCGCGCGAGCGGTGGCTGTGGTTTGAGCAATTGTGGACCGACGTCTGCATCCTGCGGGAGCGCTACCGCTTACCGGTCCGGTCAGGGTGGTGGGAGGACGCGCTCCAGGTCGAAGCGCTGGCAGCGCTCGCCGCGTGGACCGAGCGGTATGACTCGGGCGAGTGGGACGACCCTCCGGGCAAGCTCTCGCTGCTGTTCGACCTCGAGCGGATCGGGGTGCTGCTGCGGGACGGCAACGAGCCGTTCTATCCGGACCGCGATCGGCTCGCGTTTGCGCGGCACCTGATCGAGATCGGCTGCCAGCCGCCGCCGGGACGTGGCGACGGGTTCGCGCGTGACGATGATCAGACCACCGGCGACGATTCGCCTCCGTCGTGGAGGGCACCGTGACAAGCTCCTCAGATGGCGCGAGAGAGGGAGTTCCCGCTGGGGGCGTCGGTGACGGTCGAGACGCTCGATCGCGATCCCCACCCGGTGCTTGCCACGCTGCGGGCACGTGAACCCGTGTCGTGGATCGACGCGCTCGATGGGTGGCTCGTCACCCGGTACGACCTCGCGCTCGAGGTGATGCGGGACGCGGAGCGGTTCACGGTCGACGACGCTCGGTTTTCGACCGCGCGGGTGATCGGCCCGAGCATGCTGAGCCTCGATCACAGAGAACACGCCCGGCACCGGAAGCCGTTCGTGACGCCGTTCCGGGCGCGGGCGGTGCACGAGCGGTTCGACGGGTCAACTGCCGAGGAGGCGCAGCGACTCGTCGACGCAGTGCGGCCGGCCGGCGGCGGGGAGCTGCGGCGATCGTTCGCGGGCCCGTTTGCGGCGGCGATCATCACGCGGGCGCTCGGGCTGGCGCCGAGCGAGGCCGAGGCGGTGCTCGGTTGGTACGACTCGATCTCGGCGACGGTCACCGGTCTCACGGCCGGGACGGGCGACGCCACCGCGGGGACGGAGGCGTTCGCCGAGCTCGGAGGGCGCCTGCAGCGGGTCGTGGACGACGACGCCGGATCGGGGTCACTGCTCGCCGCTGCCGCGGCGGAGACCGACCTCAGCGATCCACAGATCATCTCGAACGCGGCCGTGCTGCTGTTCGGCGGAATCGAGACGACCGAGGGGATGATCGCCAACGCGGCGCTCCACCTGCTCACGCATGGGGACGTGCTCGCCCGCGTCTACGAGCGGCCACAGCTGCTCACCGCCGCGATCGAGGAGTCGCTGCGACTCGAACCCGCCGCCGCCGTGATCGACCGCTACGCGACCGAGCCGGTGACGCTCGGTGGAGCCGAGATCGCGGCCGGCGAGCTCGTGCGGGTCTCGATCGCCGGCGCGAACCGGGATCCGGCCGTGTTCCCATCGCCCGACCGCTTCGATCTCGGCCGGCGCAACTCGCGCCGCCACCTCGCCTTCGCCCACGGGCCGCACGTGTGCGTCGGCGTCCACCTCGCCCGGCTCGAGGCCCGGAGCTCGCTGCTCGCGCTGCTCGAGGGTCTGCCGGGGCTGCGACTTGATCCGGACCGGCCCTCCGAGGTGCGCGGACTGGTGTTTCGTAAGCCGGTCGAGTTGAATGCGCGCTGGAATGCCTGAGGTCACACGCATGCAGGTGAGCGTGGCGGACGGTCGCCGGCTCGACGTCGAGCTGAGCGGCACCGGGGACCGCTACGTGCTCATGCAGACCGGAACGCCGAGCTCGGGTGAAGTGTTCGAGTCGATGATCGCCGACGGCAGCGCCCGCGGTCTGCGGCACATCGCGTATTCACGGCCCGGCTACGCCCACTCGGACCGCCACGCCGGGCGTACGGTGGCCGATTGCGCGAGCGACGTCGCCGCGATCCTGGACGCGCTCGAGGCGCCGCACTGCCTGACGATCGGTTGGTCCGGCGGGGGGCCGCACGCGCTCGCGTGTGCCGCGCTGCTGCCGGATCGCATCGGTGCGGTGGCGACGATCGCCTCGATCGCCCCGCGCGACGCCGAGGGCCTGGACTGGCTTGACCGCATGGGCGAAGAGAACCTGGCGGAGTTCGCCGCGTTCGACGCCGGACCGGAGGCGCTCAAGTCGTGCCTGAGCGCGCATGCCGATGTGATGTCACAGGTGACGGGCGAGGCGATCCGGGGCGCGCTCGGCGATCTCGTCACCCCGGTCGATGCCGCGATCCTGAGCGGCGCGTTCGCCGATCACATGGCGCTCACGGCCCGCAACGCGTTCACCTCCGGCCTGTGGGGGTGGTTTGATGACGACATCGCGTGCCTGGACGACTGGCACTTCGATCTCGCCACGATCGGCAGACCGGTCACGGTATGGCAGGGACGGGAAGACTGGTTCGTACCACCGGCGCACGCGGAGTGGCTCGCGGGCCACGTCCCAGGCGCCCGACTCGAGCTGCGAGCAGACCAGGGCCACCTGTCGCTCGCGGTCGCAACCTACGGGGAGATCCTCGACGCCTTGCTGCGCGATGATGCGACCCACAGCCCCACCTGACCCAGAGGAGAATGATCATGGCGCTATCACGCCAAGGGACGCATCGGTCACATCAGCTCTCCGGCACGGACGCGGAGGCCGACCTGCTCGATCTCGCGGTCGAGATGCCGGATCGTGAGATCCCGCGGACCGGAATCAGCCGCGAGGCCGCCTACGAGCTGATCTCGAGCGAACTGCTCGTCGACGGGGCCGCACGCCTGAACCTCGCGACGTTCGTGACGACGTGGATGCCCACGATCGCCGGCCGTCTCATGGCCGAGACGGCGGAGAAGAACATGATCGATAAGGACGAGTATCCGATGACCGCGGAGATCGAGGCGCGGTGTGTGCGGATGCTCTCCGAGCTCTGGAACTCGCCCGACCATGAGGAGGCGACGGGCTGCTCGACCACCGGGTCCAGCGAGGCGGCGATGCTGGCCGGGATGGCGCTGAAGTGGCGCTGGCGAGCGCGAATGCGCGACGCCGGCAAGCCGACCGACAAGCCGAACCTCGTGATGGGGGCCAACGTCCAGGTGTGCTGGGAGAAGTTCTGCCGCTACTGGGAGGTCGAGCCGCGCCTCGTCCCGATGGACGGCGACCGATTCCATCTCGGGGCGCCAGAAGCGGTCGCCCAGTGCGACGAGAACACGATCGGTGTCGTGGGGATCCTCGGCTCGACGTTCGATGGCAGCTACGAGCCGATCCGGGAGATCGCCGCCGCGCTCGATCGGTTCGAGAGCGACAAGGGCATCTACGTCCCGATCCATGTCGACGGCGCCTCGGGCGGATTCGTCGCTCCGTTCCTCCAGCCTCACCTCGAGTGGGACTTCCGCGTCGACCGGGTGCAGTCGATCAACGCCTCGGGCCACAAGTATGGACTCGTGTATCCGGGCGTCGGATGGGTCGTGTGGCGGAACAAAGAGGCACTGCCAAGGGACCTCGTGTTCGACGTCAATTATCTCGGCGGCCATATGCCGACGTTTGCGCTCAACTTCTCCCGGCCGGGCAGCCAGGTGATCGCGCAGTACTTCATGTTCGTCAGCCTCGGATTCGATGGCTACCAGCATGCGATGCAGAACGCCCAGCGCGTGGCGACCCACATCTCGTCGGGCATCGGCGAGCTCGGGCCGTACAACCTCATCAGCGAGGGCAAGGAGCTCCCCGTGTTTGCGGTCGCGCTCAAGCCCGACCGAGAGAACTACACCGTGTACGACGTCTCGGACCGCCTGCGCCAGAAGGGCTGGCTCGTCCCCGCATATTCGTTCCCGGAGAATCGGCAGGATCTCAACGTGCTGCGGATCGTCGTCCGTGCCGGGATGACGCACGACATGGCGGACTTGCTGCTCGCCCACCTCAAGGAGGAGACCGAGTACCTGGAGTCGCTCAACCAGCCGCTGCCCGGGCCGAGTCCGGAGGTCCGCAAGTCGTTCGCTCACTGATCGGGACGGGCGGAGGTCATCGCCCGTCCGAAACCTGACACCAGGTTCAAGCCGGCCGCGCGGGCGGTCGATGGCTGCGTCTATGCGCCGCGTCGCCGCCCTCACGGTGCTTTCCATCGCCGCCGCGCTGCTCGGAAGCGCTGCCCCGGCCGCGATGGCCAAGGACCACTACGTCAATCCGTTCGCCGATCCCCGGTGGGAGGCCGGGCGCACGGACATGGGCATGGACTGGGCGCCGCTGCGCCGCCTCCCCGTGCTCGCGATCGGCAACGGCGTCGTCCTCGGCTCGGATAACCACAGCGGCTGGCCCGGCAAGCACTACCTCTGGTACCGGCTCACGAGCGGCTCGCACACCGGCGACGTCGTGTACGTCGCCGAGCACCTGACCAAGCTCGTCAAGGCAGGCACCGTCGTCCACGCCGGCCAGCAGCTCGCGATCGCGGTCCCCGGCTATCCGTACATCGAGACCGGCTGGGCGGACGATTACGGCGAGCCGCGCGCTGCGCCCTGCTACCGGGAGGGCCACAAGACGAATTCCGGCACGGAGATGGAGCGCTTCCTCATGTCGCTCGGGGCGCCGATGGGCGATCCGGTCGGCCACGGCTCGAGCTCGCCCAGCGGCAAGCGCTGCTGAGCGGCTCGCCCAGGCACCGAAAACCGGTACGGTGCCTGGCCGGACAGGGACGATGAGCGCGAGCGACTGGGTGAAGCTGGTCACGATCCCGTTCTTCACGGGCGCGATCGGCTGGCTGATCAACTGGACGGGGCTGATCATGCTGTTCAACCCGGTCCGGTTTCACGGCGTCCGGGTCCCGGGCCTCCAGGAGCTCTCGACGCTGCTGCCGCGCAAACTGCAGGAGATCCCGGGGATCATGCAGGGCGGGATTGGGTGGCAGGGCATTGTTCCCGCCCGCGCCGCCAAGATGGGGAGCATCGCGGTCGATAAGGCGATCGCCAAGCTCGGGACGCCGGCCGAGTTCTACCAGCAGCTCGAGCCCGACGAGATCGCCGAGCACATCGTCGCCACGTTCCGCCCGGAGGTGCCGGCGATCGTCGATCGCACAATGCGCCGCGAGCACCCGGGCCTCTGGCAGAACGTGCCCCCGCGCGCCAAGCAGGCGGTGTACACCCGGGTGCAGGAGCAGCTCCCCGGGATCATCCGGCAGATCACCGATGAGATCGGGTTGTACATCGATCAGCTGCTCGACCCGAAGCTGATGGTGATCGACCACTTCCAGCGCAACCCGGCGCTCGTCAACCGCATCTTCCGGGACGTGGGGCAGCGCGAGCTGCGGCTGATGGTCAACTTCGGTTTCCTGTTCGGCTTCCTGTTCGGAATCCCGGTCGCGATCATCGACCACTTCGCGCAGCAGTGGTGGCTGCTGCCGATCCTCGGCGTGATCGTCGGGTGGCTGACGAACCTGCTCGGGATGTACGTGATCTTCGAGCCGGTCGAGGAGCGGCGCATCGGCCCGTTCAAGCTGCACGGGCTGTTCCTGCGCCGGCAGAACGAGGTCGCCGACGTCTACGCGGGGATCATCGCCGACGACGTGGTGACGCTGGAGAACATCGGCAACTTCCTGCTCGACGGACCGCGCGGCGACCGCACGCGGCAGATGCTGGAGGAGGCGATGGGGCCGGCGATCGACCGGGCGGCCGGTCCGGCGCGAGCGGCCGTGCGGGTGGCGGTCGGCACACGCGAGTACGACAGCATCCGCGAGTCGGTCGCTCAGGAGGCGGCGGGCTACACGATGACGCCGTTCCGGGATCCCGACTTCAGCCGAGCCCAGAGCGACAAGATCCGCCGGCTGTTCGCGGAGCGCACGCGCGAGCTCCCGCCACGCGACTTCGTCGAGATGCTCCGGGCAGCGATCCGCGAGGACGAGTGGATGCTCTACCTCCACGGAGCGGTGATGGGACTCGGCGGCGGGATCATTCACGTGCTGATCTTTGGGGCGTGATGAGCGCACCCGGCGATCGCAACGATGACGGGCCCCACCGGCCCCACACGACCCACCGGCCCCACCCGCCCCAGGCGCCCCACGCGCCAGACGACGGGCCCGGGGGGATCGACGCGATCGAGGGTCTCGCCCGGCTCGCGCTGTCGGCGTGGTGGCGGACGACCGGGTGGGCGGTGCGGTCCTCACTCACCCTGCCACGCCAGGCGTTCGAGCGGGCGGCCGCGGCCGTGCAGCCACCGCCCGAGGATGCGAGGCCATCCGTACCGGCCCCGGCCGCACGGAGTCCACAGCCCGCCGGCGATCCCGCCCCCGCCGGCAACGGCGCGGTCTCAGCCCGGACATTGCGAGAGGAGGGCGAACTGTTGCTCCATCGCTCGCGCGATGTCCGCTACGAGATCGAGGGGCATCCGGCGTACGAACGGATCCTGTCCGAGCTCGCGCCTGACGAGGGTCGGGTCCTGCGGCTGCTGCTGTTGCACGGCCCGCAGCCATCGGTCGACATCCGCACCGGCGGTCCGATCGGGCTCGTGCGCTCGCGGCTCGTCGCGCCGGGCCTGTCGATGATCGGGGCGCGCGCCGGGTGCCGCTACGTCGACCGCGTCCCGTCGTACCTCAACAACCTGTTCCGGCTCGGGCTCGTGTGGTTCTCCCGCGAGACGCTGCGCGACCCGCTTCCCTACCAGGTGCTCGAGGCACAGCCCGAGGTCCTCGAGGCGATCCACTCGGTTCGGCAGGCGAAGGTGGTGCGCCGCAGCATCCATCTCACGCCGTTCGGCGAGGACTTCTGCCGCGTCTGCCTCACCGCGGATGGCCGGGTGAGCAACGAATTGCCACCGCACGCCGTGCCCCGGCGGACCGACCGCGCACCGCAGCCGCCCACCGAGTCGGTGGACGGCTGACGGCGCGGGGGGCGCGTGCGGCGGGATCTATGCCGCTTCGGCGACGGCGACGGGCTCTTCGGCCTCGACACCGTGTTCGACGGCGGGCGAACGTCGCAGCAGGACGACCGCAAGAACGATCGCGATGACAACCAGCGCCGCGGCGATTGAGAACGCCAGGTGATACCCGCTCATCAGCGAGTTGGTCAGTGAGTGGCCGCTCGCCTGCAGCGAGCTGCTGCGGGTGCTCGAGAGCGTCGCGAGAACGGCGAGCCCGAGCGCTCCGCCGACCTGCTGCGTGGTGTTGACCAGGCCGGAGGCGAGGCCCGAGTCCTCCCGCGTGGCGCTCGACATCGCGAGCGTCATCAGCGAGGGGAAGCCCAGACCGGCCCCGATGCCGAGCAGCACCATGACCGGGAGCAGGTCGGTCCAGTAGTTCGCATCGGCGGACACGCCGCGGAACAGGATCAGCCCGAGCGCCATCGACGTCAGTCCCGGCACGAGCGTCCACTGAGCGCCGAAGCGCGTGATCAGCCGAGCCGAGAAGCCGAGCGACAGGATCGCGATCCCGAGCGCGACGGGGAGGAACGCCAGGCCCACCTGGATCGCGTCGTAGTGGAGGATCCGCTGGAGGTACAGGGCGCCGAGGAAGAACATGCCGAAGATCCCGGCGACCATCAGGATCTGGACGAGGTTCGCCCCCGTGACGATCCGCGAGCGGAAGATCCGCAGCGGCACGAGCGGATTCGCGGCGAGCCGCTGGCGGACGACGAACGCCACCAGCAGTCCGAGCGCGACCGCGCCGAAGCCGATCGTGTGCAGCGATCCCCAGCCGTACCCACTTGCCTCGACGATCGTGTAGACGCCGAGCATCAGCGAGCTGACGAGCAGGACGGCGCCCGGCACATCCGCACCGTGGTCAAGTCCGATGCCGCGCTCGTCGGCGATCAGGCGCACCGCGTAGTAGCCCGTCGCGACGCCGATCGGCAGGTTGACGAAGAAGATCCAGTGCCAGTTGAGCGCCTGGGTCAGCACGCCGCCGGCGAGCAGGCCGATCGCGCCTCCGGCGGCGGCCACGAAGCTATATACGCCGATCGCCTTCGCCTGCTCGGCGGGGCGCGGGAACATCGTCACGATCATCCCGAGGATGACGGCCGATGTCATCGCGCCGCCGGCCCCCTGGACGAACCGGGCAGCGACGAGCAGCTCCTGACTCTGCGACACCCCGCAGACGAGCGACGCGACCGTGAAGACGGTCAACCCCACGAGGAAGATCCGCTTGCGGCCGATCAGGTCACCGAGCCGGCCGACGAGCAGCAGCAGACCGCCGAACGCGATCAGGTAGGCGTTGACCACCCAGGCGAGGTTCGACTGCGAGAAGTGCAGGTCGGTCTGGATCGAGGGCAGCGCAACGTTCACGATCGTCTGGTCGAGGATGATCATCAGAAAGCCGGCGCACAGCACCACGAGCGCGATCCAGCGCCGGCGCTCGTCGGCCGCCGTGGGGCCGAGCCTTGTCGTTGCGAGGGTGTCAGTCATCAGCATCTCCCTGTCGTTTCCATCTCAGTTCCGTACGTTATCAGATCGTCTGCTACGGGATGATCTTCCCCGGGACGGTCGTTGTGGCGTACGGATAGGTTGTCCTGCGACGGGCCGGGGCACATCGGGAGAACGGTCCGAGGTGAGCGGACAGAGGCCTTACCCGGAGGCCCGGAGACCCGGAGACCCAGAGGCCTAGACGCCAGAGCGCCCTAGAGCCCTAGAGGCGTGACGCGCAGGCCGAACCGACGGTCGGCTCAGCCGCGACGGCGGACCGGCTGCGTGCACGCCACCGGTGCCGCAAGACGGCCACAGGCGAGACGGCCGAGCGCGCGGAGGAACGTCTCGCGCTCGTCGGGCGGCAACGTGGAGAGCACGTCCTCCCGGACCCGGTCGAGGACCGCCTCGGCCTCGCGGACCTTACGCTCGCCCGCCTTTGTCACCTTGATGACACGCGCGCGGCGATCGCCGGGGGCGGGACGCCGCTCCGCGAGTCCGGCCGCCTCGAGTTCATCGAGGGTGACGACCATCGTCGTCTTGTCGAGCCCGATGACGCGTGCCAGATCGGTCTGCGTCTGCTCGCCACACATCGCGGTGGCGAGGACCGCATGCTCCCGCGGGGAGATCCCCGAGCTCTCGAGCGCGGCCGTCTGCTCGGTCATGAGCGCGTGGCTCACACGCGAGAGCAACCAGCACAGATCCGACGCGAGCGCCGAGGGAGGCGACGCAGAGGTAACGGGATCCTTTACTGCGGTGACCATAGAAGCGATCTTAACACGTGATCGTCACAACTCAGACGATCTCGTTATAGATCATTTCCGCCAGGCGCTGGCCCACTCGCTCGAGCGCCGGCAGCGTCCCGGCCTCGAGCATGACCTGGAGGTCAAGGATGCGGGCGCCGAACCTGTCCAACTCGACGCGGCCCGCGACGGCGTGGCACGGGACGCCTGACTGCCGGGCACGGGTCGCGACCTCTGAGACCACCTTGCCGGCGAGGCTCTGTTCGTCCAGCTTGCCCTCGCCGGTGACGACCGCGCGAGCGGCGCGCATCCGGCGATCGAAATCGATGCGGTCAAGGATGAAGCCGGCACCCGCGACGAGCTCGGCGCCGAGTGCCGCCCACAGACCACCGGCGAGCCCGCCGGCGGCGCCGGTCATCGGGACACCACGCGGGTCCCGCGGGTACCGGCGGGCGGTCGCGTTCAGCCGTTTGGTCAGGCGTGCCACGGCATCGGGGTCGGCGCCCTTCTGGGGCGCGAAGACCCGGGCGGCGTGCTCGAACGGCGTGCGGACGTCGCACAGCACGACGATCTCTGCCCCGCGCAGGCCGCCGGCGCCTTTGATCGCCCGAACCGCGCCCACGCCGCCATCGGTCGTCGCGCTGCCGCCGACGCCGAGGTAGACGAGCTCCGCGCCGGCGTCGATCGCGGCGGCGATCAGCTGGCCGGTGCCGAACGTATCCGCCGCGATCGCGTCCCGCTCGGCCTCGCTGACGAGACCGAGACCGCTGGCCGCCGCCGTCTCGACGATCGCCACGCGTCGCTCGCGCCGAGCCGCCGGTGTCGTCAGCCCAAAGCGCGCGGTGATCGGCCGGCCGAGCGGATCGCTGGCCGATGCCTCCAGCAGCTCGGCGCCGAGCGGGATGGCGAGAGCGTCGAGCGTGCCCTCACCGCCGTCCGCGATGGGGCATTCGTCTGCCTCATGGCCGGCGGCGCGCACCCCGCGGGCAAGCGCGGCCGCAACCTCGGTCGCGTCGAATGTCCCCTTGAACGAATCGGGGGCGATGAGCACCGTCGTCGGGACACCCGGGATCGCTGACACGCGCGGCAGTATCGCCGCTGCACCAAGCGTCGTGGTGCGTCATGCTTCTGGCCACGCAGCTAGGGGCAGAGCAGTTTGCACGCACACAAGTCATCACCAGACGCGGCCTCGCGCCGACGCCGAGCACGGCATCTGACCACGGCGTTGTCGCTCACCGCGATCGTCTCGCTGATCGCGGGGGTGATCGTCGCGGCGCCAGCCCAGACACACGTGCGCGCCCGCGCCGTGCACCGGCCCGGCTCGGTCGTCGACGGAATCCGGCTGCTTGCCCCCGTGCATTTCACGGTCGAGGCGAGCGGCGATCTGCTCATCCATTCACCGGTGTGGGACCGAGCGCTCGCACTCGGCGGCGGCAGCCATTACGACTTCGATCCGCTGTTCGCTGAGATCAAGCCGATCATCACCGCGACGGATCTGCCGTTGTGCCACGTCGAGACGCCGATGACCCCCGCCCCACCGAGCGGGTTCCCTGTCTTCAACACGCCGCCCGCGCTCGCGCAGGCGATCCGCGACACCGGCTGGCGTGCCTGCTCGACAGCGGCCACCCACTCGCTCGATCAGGGGCAGCCGGGCGTTGACGACACGATCGCCGCACTCGACCGCGCCGGCGTGCAGCACGCCGGAACCTACAGTTCCGCGGCGGCGCAGCAGACGCCGCTGATCATGAACGTCAAGGGCGTCAAGGTCGCGTTCCTCTCCTACACCGAGCTGACGAACGGGATCCCCTCGCCGCACCCGTGGTCTGTGAACCGGGCACAGAACGTCGCGCAGATCCTCGCCGAGGCGCACCGCGCCCGGGCCGAGGGAGCCGAGGCGGTGATCGTCAACATCCACTGGGGCGATGAGAACGTCTCCCAGCCGAGCGCGTTCCAGATGCAGCTTGCGCGGACGCTGACGGCCTCCCCCGACATCACCGCGGTCGTGGGCCAGCACGTTCACGTCGTACAGCCGATCCGTCGGATCAACGGCAAGCTCGTCGTGTTCGGCGAGGGCAACCTGATCTCGAACCAGACGTCCGTGTGCTGCCCGGAGGCCTCCCAGGACGGGATGATCGCGCTGCTGACGATCGTCGTCGACGGTCGCGGCGCGCGGGTCACGACGGTGCGCTACGTCCCGATCTGGATCCGCCATCCGGACTTCACCGTGGTCCCGATTGCGACCGGGTTGAAGACCGATCCGGCGGACGCGGACGCGCTCCGGGCGTCATACGCACGCACGGTCGCCGTCGTCGGCGCAAGCGCCGATGTGCAACCCATCCCGGCGGCGCTGCCGCTAGTCGCGACACAGCGGTTAGTGTCTGCCTTCAGCAGGATGGTGCCGCCGCGAGGTGGCACCGGGGGCACGCGAGTTGGGGTGGGTGCGAACCACCCCTAGGGCATCTCGTAGGGCGCGTTGGCCGGACGTACTGTGCTCATCACACCCATCGCCCATTCGGAGGACATGATGTCAACGCTAACCACACTCATTCGCCGGTCTCGTTTCGTGACCGGTGTCGCCACCGCCCTCACCGCCGCCGCGATCGTGCCGGCCGGCGCGATGGCCGCGACCAGCAACTTCGGCTCGAGCCTCAACCATGATCCGGCCAACGCCGGCACGAGCTGCGACCAGAACAACCTCGACAACCCGCCCTTCTGCACGCACGTCGGGTCGTTCTACCCCGGCTTCTCAGGCCACGCGCAGGCGAAGTCGGGCGGCACGATCACGAAGATCAAGGTCCGCGCCCAGGGCCCGATGAACTTCCGCTTCAAGCTCATGCAGGTCCGCCACCTCAGCTCGAACCACAAGAGTGGCCAGGCCAAGGTCGTCGCGGTCAGCCGCAGGCTGCACGCCAACGGCCCCTCGGCGAACGGCGACGGAAGCTCCCCGGTCGAGACGTTCAACGTGCACATCAAGGTGCACAAGGGCGACTACGTCGGGATCGACACGAACAACAACACCGCCGAGTACTGCTCGGACGGGACCCCGGGTCAGCTGACCTTCTTCAACCCGGACCTGGCCCTCGGCGACGGCTTCCAGTCCTCGCAGGGCGTCGACGACTGCCTCCTCCTCGTGCAGGCCGTCTACAACCACTAGCCGGGGCGCAGGCTCCAGCGAACGCGACGCAACTCACGCGGCGGGCTCGGATACGGGCCCGCCGCGCAGCGTTTAACGGCGACCGCGACTGGTGCACCGCCTCGGCTGAGGCGCTACTTCATCTGCTCGAGCAGGCAGTCCCGCGGCGCCTTGTCCTCGCGCCAGCGCAGGATCTTCGTGCCGTGGCGGATGCGACCGCCACTCGTATGGTCGAACGTGATCTCGACGACGAGCTCCGGCCGCAGGTCGATCCACTCGAGCTCCTTCTCGTTCTTCCACCGGCTCGGGTCGCCGTGACCGCGGCGCCCCGACTCGTACGGCTTCAGCTTCTCAACGAGCGTTCGCTTCTCTTTCGCCCGCAGCCCGGAGGAATGGCCGACGATGTGCAGCTTGCCCTCCGGGTCGTACAGCCCCAGGATGAGCGACCCGACCGTGCCCTCCTCCTTGCCGGGGCGCCAGCCGGCGACGACGACGTCGATCGTCCGAACGCGCTTGACCTTGACCATCCCGGTGCGCTGGCCGGGCCGGTACGGGGCGCGGCAGTCCTTGGCGACGACGCCCTCCCCGCGCTCGAGCCACGGCTCGGCCTGGTCGGGATCGTCGGTGAGCGGGGTGAGCGTGATCGGCTCGGTGACGAGCTCCTCGAGGATCGCGCGGCGCTCGGCGAGCGGGAGCTCGAGCAGCGACTCATCCTCGCGGGCGAGCACGTCGAACGCGACGTAGTGCGCCGGCGTCTGCTCCGCGAGCATCGCGATGCGAGACGCGGCGGGATGGATCCGGTTCTGCAACGCGTCGAAGTCCTGCAGGCCATCCTCGCCGTCGATCACGATCTCGCCGTCGAGGATGTAGCGCCCGGGCGGAAACGTGAGCTCCGGGAAATACCGTGACAGCGGCTTGCCGCCGCGGGACTGGATCATCGATTCGTCGCCATCGACGAACGCGATCGCGCGGAATCCGTCGTACTTGGGTTCGTAGACCCACTGCTCACCCTGCGGCAGCTCGGGCTTGGAGCGCGCGAGCTGTGGCTGGATCGGCGATTGCAGCGGGAGGGTCACTTGAGCCCGATCGTAGCCGGGACGGCCCCGGGGAAGCACCCATGCGCCCGATACGATCCGTTTATGGCCGCCGCACACGCAACCGTCGCTGAGGAGGAATACCTCCAGTCGCTGTACTGGTTGTTCGAGGCCGGTCTGCCGATGACCGGCGCCAACCTGTCCCGCGCGATGCAGCTCTCGGCGCCGACGGTGCACGAGATGCTCGGTCGGCTCGAGCGCGACGGCTACATCGCCCGCGATGCCGGCCGCGCGATCAGCTTCACCACGTCCGGCCGTGAGCACGCCGAACAGATCGTCAGCCGCCACCGGATGATCGAGCGGTTCCTCACCGATGTCGTCGGCGTCCCCTGGGACGACGTCCACGAGGAGGCGGAGCATCTGGAGCACGCGATGACGCCGCGCTTTGAGGCGTATGTGCGCAGTGCCGTGGGCGACGCCGCGACGTGCCCGCATGGCCACCCGATTCGGGTCGGGGAGCGGATCGACGGCGCGCCGCTGGCCGACTGCGAGCCCGGTGCGACGGTGACGATCCTGCGGCTCGAGAACGAGGCCGAGGATCTCCTGCACTACCTCAAGGACGCGGGGATCGAGCCCGGG
Organism: uncultured Solirubrobacterales bacterium; assembly: GCA_963779695.1. Taxonomy (GTDB): domain Bacteria; phylum Actinomycetota; class Thermoleophilia; order Solirubrobacterales; family Solirubrobacteraceae; genus Palsa-465. The sequence continues at coordinate 30,299 of CAVZZH010000026.1, read as the reverse complement.
CTGACCGGCACGATCGCGTCAAACGATGGTGAGGTCGTGATCGTGCACACGGATGCCGGCGACGCGACGGTGACGGTCAGCGTCGGCGAGACCGTGACGGTGCTCGCGGATCCCTCGCCGCCGCCGCGGATCGCGCTGCCCGAGCAGCTCGTGCTCGGCCGCGAGCGGTACGGCCGTTAGCGTCCGTCCGTCCTAGGAGGCGATCGCCGGCGCGTCGGACCCCGCCGGGAGGGCGGGGCGTCTGGTGATCCACCGGCGAAGCTGCTCGTAGATCGCCGGGTGGTTGAGCAGATCGAAGTGGGTGAGCTCGCCGACGTGGCAGTAGTGCTCGACGGGGAAGTGCATCTGCTCGCCGGGATGTGCGTGCGCCCAGGCGCTGCTGCGGAGAACGAGCAGGTCGCCGACGATGCGCCCCAGCGGCGCGTGCGGCTCTCGGGATATGGTCGCGGCGACGAAGTAATGGTTCGCGGACTCCAGGAAGGGAATCTGCGACCCGGCCTGCTGGACGAACGCGTCGGGGTCCTGGTCACGCCAGTCCTCATCGACGAGGTATCCGTGCCCGAGATCCTTGATTCCGGAGCTCCGCGCCTTGAGCGCCTGGGCGAAGCCGCGCGTCTCCGGGAGGCGGGACAGGGCGCCGGTCGCGAGCGTCGCCGCTTTCTCAAGCGGGGCGCCGCGATGCGGGGCGCCGAGCGTGAACACGTGGCGGACCTGTGCCGGCCACGCACTCGCGTCCTCGTAGTGACACGCGCTGCGGGCGACAAGGCCACCCATCGAGTGGCCGACGAGCACAATCTCATCGATCTTGACCGGCCAGTGCGCGGAGATCTGACGCAGCAGCTCGGCGAAATCACGCCCGTTCTCGGAGATGTGACGGCCGGTGTTGTACCGGACGTGCAACGGCGTGTAGCCGAGTTCGGTCTGCAGACGCGCGGCGTAGGGGACATGGCGGGCGGCGCCAAACTGCCACGCCTCCTCCGTCTCACACAGCCCGTGGATGAACACCGCGATGCGGGTCGTGGCGTCCGGGTACGCGGCGGCGAGGGCGCGCTCGGTGAGCTCGACGTTGCGGCCACGCCGGCGCAGACTCATCGGCACCGCGAGCGGGTTGCCGCGGCGCTGCAGGCTGTCGCCGAACGCCCCGTTCAGCGCGCCCACCGCGAGCCGGCCGCGCGCCGAGTGTTCAAGCGATGGGGCGTCGGGACGGCGGGTCGCGCTGAACGCGAGCGCGCCGCCGCGGACCAGACCCTTGGTCAGACCCCGCGCTGCGGCGTAGGCGCTCTCGGCGATCCCGTCGTGGATTGTCTGCACCGGCTTCGCGGCGTCGCCGAGCGCGCCGAACACCCGGCCCGCGATCCCGTGGTGCATGTCGCGGATCTGCTGCGCGAAGTGTCCGGCGGCCTCGCCCGCCAGCTCGCCGGCCGCGGTGATCTCGTCAGGCTGCATCGGCGCTGTCGCTGATCTCGCGGTACGCCTCCGCGAGCAGCTTGATGCCTCGCTCGATCTGGTCCGTGGTCACGCCCGAGTAGGCGATCCGCAGCGACGACTCCCCGCCGTCGAGGACGAAGTCTGAGCCCTTCACGAACTGGACGCCGCGGTCGGCGGCGACGGTGAACAGCGCGCCCACATCGGTGCCACGCGGAAGCTCCACCCACATGAAGTACCCGCCCTGGGGCGGCTCGAAGCGGGCCTCCGGAAGCTCGCGACGCAGGGCCTCGGACAGCGTCTGCACGCGTTCGCGGAGCGCCGCCTTGACCGTCTCGATCGATCGCTCGAGTGCGCCCGAGCGGGCGAACTCGTACACGATCCCCTGCGCGACCATGTTCGGCGAGATGTAGGCACCGACAGCGAGCTTCGAGATCTTGGCGATGAGCTCCGCCGGGCCGACCAGGTACCCGACCCGGATCCCCGGGCACACGGTCTTGGAGAACGACGAGGCGTAGACGACAGTGTCACCGCCCGTCGACAGCATCGTCGCGAGCGGCGCCCCCTCGAAGCGCAGCTCGACATAGGGATCGTCCTCGAAAATGGTGAAATCGTGCGCGGCGGAGAGTTCGATCAGCCGCCCGCGCTTCTCGGCCGAGAGCGTGTAGCCGGCGGGGTTCTGGAAGTTCGGGATGATGTGCGCGAGCTTCGGCTTGGCGCCGGCGAGCAGCACCCGCTCGAGCGCCGCGACATCGATGCCGTCATGCTCGAGTTCGACGGCGCGGACGTCGGCCCCGCGCTGCTTGAGCGACAGCAGCGTGCGGTCGTAGCTCGGCTTCTCGACGATCACCGCGTCGCCGCTGTTGACGAGCGCGTCGAACAGGAACGCGTCGGCCTGCATCGACCCGTTGGTGACGATGACCTGCTCGGGCTCGACGCCGTGGCGCTCGGCGATCCACTTGCGCAGCGGCACGTAGCCGACCGCGGTGCCGTACCCCGTCAGTCCGCCGGGATCGTTCGTGAACGCGGCGTCGGCAGCGGCCTTCAGGCCGTCAACGTCGACGATGTCGAGTGACGGGGCTCCACGGGCAAATGAAATCGAGTCGGGCATCGTCTGAAGACTACGCCGTGGGAGCCAATGGTTACGTCTCGCCGATCTCAACGTCGAAGATCGCGCGGTCATCGCCCTCGTACCCGCGGACGGTGACCGAACGAACCCCGGGCATCGACGCGAGTTCGGCCTCGAATGCGCGGACCGCGTCGATGTTGGCGAACGGTCCCGCGGTCACCCCGGTTGCGTGTGAGGGCGGCGCGGCCGGTGGTGGTGGCGGCGGCGGGGGTGGGGGTGGCGCGGGCGGGTGCGCCGTCTGCGTGAGCAGCCACTCGTAGGCGTCAAGGAGTTCCCGGAAGGACGCGAGGAGTTTCGTGTGCAGTTCGGTGAGCGGGCCGGTGCCCGCTGCTGGCCCCTGGGGTGGGGGCGGACCGGGAGGGAGAGGCGGACCGGGAGGGCGCCGGTGCGGTGGCGGTGGCGGCGGCGGCGGCGGTGGCTGGTGGCGGCGGCGGCGGTGGCGGTGGCGGCTCGTGCGGCGGCGGCTCGTGCGGCGGCGGCGAGCCTTCGGCCGTGGCTGGGGCCACCGCAGGGCGCGGCTCGCGACCCGGGAGCAGCTCCTCCTGGATCTCCCGCAGGCGCCGGTCGAGGTCCGCCAGCCGGTCGTCGATATCGCGACTGAGCCTCGGCATCGTGCGTGCGAGCGTATCGCGCGGCCCAGCGGAGAACCCGTAGTCTGCCGCGCCGCGGCCGCGGCGGAGACCCGATGTCAGGCAGGCGGCGACACGGTGCACTTCTCCGTCATGACGCTCCCGCGGATCTCGCGCATGCAGGTGACGTTCGGCGCCCTCGGACTGCTCGGTCTCGTCTGGCTCGGGCTGATGCTGACGCGTCCGCATCCGAGCGGCCAGACGAACGTCCTCGGCCAGCTGGAGAAGCCGGCAGCGGCACCCGTCAGCCGGGTCGGTCCGGGACCAGTGAACACCACGGTGACACTCGCGGGCTACTCCGTCGGCGTCCGGATCACCTCGAACCTGGTGTCCCGCTCCCAGGTGGTGACGCTCGGTCTCACCCGGTCTGGCCGACCCGTCGACGGCGCGCGGGTGACGCTCTCGTACTCGATGCCGAGCATGAACATGCCAAGCGTGCTCACCCGGACCCTCACCGGCGCGGGCTCAGGCGTGTATCACTCCTCGCCGGCCCCCGCACTGCAAATGCCCGGCGACTGGCTCCTCCGCTTCCGGATCGTGCCGGCCCATGGGCGACCGCTCGCGGTCGCGCTCGCCGACCGGCTGCCTCACTGAGCAGCTTCAGACGTCCTGCGCGCTGCTCGCTGCAGGCGATCAGGTGTTGCGCGAGCGTCCGTGCCGAGCCGGACAGTTCGTGGAAGCCGACGGCGACGACGAGCGAGAACTCGCGCTCGAAGCGCATCCCGGCGACACGCTTGGCGACGAGGCCACCGGATGGCTCGTCTTGGACCTCGACGATCGGCAACAGCACCGGCGCGCACTCGGCGAGCGACGCGGCACGCGCCGCCGCGTTGTTGCCGATCTCCGCGAGCGGCTCGACCGGTACGAGCCCGGCCCGGGCGAGCACGGCGTCGACGACCCGAGAGGCGTTGGCGGTCGGGTCACGCCGGATGACGGCGGTGGCGGCGAATTCGTAAGGGTCGATCTCGTCGTACTCCGCCCACGGATGCGCGATCGGAACGGCGACGATGATCTCGTCCCGCCAGATCACGGTCTCGTTCAGATCGACGTCGACGTCTGAGGGGTCGATCGCTGCGAGACCGATGTCGCTGCGTCCGCTGCGCACCAGGTCGCGCACGATGTGCGAATTGGCGGTCACGACCTCGACCGAGAGATGGTGTTCGTGGAGCGACTCGAGGCTCACGAGCGCCGGCGGAAGCCACCAGTCGGCGATCGTCGGACTGGCCGCCACCCGGACCGGGGCGGTGTGAGTCGAGAACCCGCGCATCAGCGCCTCGACCGATTCCGCGTCCGTCAGCAGGCGGCGAGCCGCCGCGTACAGCCGCAACCCGGCCGGGGTCGCGGTCACGCCGCGGGGCGAGCGTGTGAGCAGCCGTGTGCCGGCGACCGCCTCGAGCGCCTTCAGTCGCTTGGAGAGCGCCGGCTGACTGACCTGGATGAGGCGAGCCGCGCGTCCGATACTGCCGAGGTCGACCGCCGTGCAGAAGGCACGGAGCTCGGAGAGCTCAGGAGAGCGGACGAGCGTCCGTCCGGTGGCCGGCGATCCTGCGGGGGCCAGCGGTGGCGCCGATCGCTCTGTTTGCTGCGCCACACGGAGCTTGACGAGCGTCCCCATTGATGGCAAGCATGACCCAGCCATGTGGCCGGACCATCAGGGCTTTTCCACAACATCGCCTCGGGCAGCTACTCAGGTCGGCGACGGAGAATGTGGCCCCATCGAGGGCCCCCGGAGGGGCCCGCGCTGGGTTCGGGGACCGAGGCATGGCGTTCCTCGGGCTAGGGGTCGGCCCGCCGCCCGTTCCCCGGGACAACAGGATCCGACCACCTGCTCTGGATGTTCGTCCCGTCCCGGAGATTCGGTAGACGTCAGCCGGCTATCACCGGCATAACCGCCGGCTATCCCCGAACCGCCGAGCTCGCGTGGGGGTCAGGCGGTGGTGCCGAGCAGCGAAACCGCGAGCTCGGCGACCTGCGTCGGGGTGCGCCCGACCTTCACGCCCTTCGCCTCAAGCGCCTCGGCCTTGGCCGCCGCGGTGCCCTTCGATCCGGACACGATCGCGCCGGCGTGGCCCATCGTCTTGCCCTCAGGCGCCGTGAAGCCGGCGATGTAGGCAACGACCGGCTTGGAGACGTTCGACTCGATGTACTCGGCCGCACGCTCCTCGGCGTCGCCGCCGATCTCGCCGCACATCACGATCAGCTCCGTGTCGGGGTCCTCCTCGAACAGTCCGATCACGTCGATGAAGTCGGTGCCCGGGACCGGGTCGCCGCCGATGCCGACGATCGTGGAGTTGCCGAAGCCGCTCTGGGCGACGACGTTCCCGATCTGGTAGGTGAGCGTGCCCGAACGCGACACGACCCCGACGTTGCCCTCCTTGAAGAAGGACGCCGGAATGATCCCGACGTTCGCCTTGCCGGGCGACAGGATGCCCGGGCAGTTCGGCCCCACGAGCCGGGAGCGGCCGTTCTTCTTGATCGTGTTGTAGACGCGGAGCTCGTCGTGTGCCGGGATGCCCTCGGTGATCGCGATGATCAACGGGATGCCGGCGTCCTCGGCCTCGAGGATCGAGTCGGCGGCGAACCGCGGCGGCACGAAGATCATCGCCGTGTTGGCGCCGGTCTCCTCGACGGCCTTGTGGAAGGTGTTGAAGACCGGGATCCCCTCGACGTTCTGGCCGCCCTTGCCGGGAGTCACACCGCCGACCACGTTCGTCCCGTACTCGCGGTCACGGAGCGCGTGGAAGGTGCCCTCGCGCCCGGTGATCCCGGACACGCAGAGCTTCGTTTCCTTATCGACGAGGATGCTCATGGGTTCACCTCCGCGGGGCATCCAGCCCCGCGGTCTGAGACGGTTGGGCTCCATCCAGCCGCCCTTGATCTGCGAGCTCGACGACCTTGGCGGCGGCACCGTCCATCGTCGCCTCCGTGTGCACGCCTTGCAGGTTGGCCTCGGCCAGCAACTCGCGGCCCTCCTTGTCGTTCGTTCCGTCGAGGCGCACGACGAACGGCACCTGCGGCTTGATCTGGTTGAACGCCTCGATGAGACCGCGCGCGACCTCGTCGCAGCGCGTGATCCCGCCGAAGATGTTGAACAGCACGGCCTTGACCTTGTCGTCAGACAGGATCACCTCGACCGCCTGCGTGATCGCCTCGGCCTTCGAGCCGCCACCAGCGTCCAGGAAGTTGGCCGGCTGGCCGCCCGCCTGGGCGACGACGTCCAGCGTCGACATCACGAGCCCGGCGCCGTTGCCGAGGATCCCGATGTTGCCGTCCAGCTTGACGTAGGTGAGCCCGCGCTCCTTCGCCATCCGCTCCTGCGGATCCTCGGCGGAGACATCACGCAACGCGGCGTTGTCGGCGTGGCGATACAGCGCGTTGTCGTCAAGCGTCACCTTGGCGTCCAGGGCCTTGACGTCGCGGTCCGGCGTGACGATCAGTGGGTTGACCTCGACGAGCGTCGCGTCCTCCGCGACGAACACCTCGTAGAGCTTGGCGAGCATCGCTCCGACCGGACGCACGACATCCCCGTCGACCCCGGCCTCAAAGGCGAGCCGGCGGCCGTGGAAGTCCTGGAAGCCGAGCAGTGGGTCGACGTGCAGCCGGGCGATCGCGTGCGGATCCGATTCCGCAACCTCTTCGATGTCCATGCCGCCCTTCGTCGAGAGCATGATCAGCGGCGCCTTCTCCGAGCGGTCGAAGATCACCGACGCGTAGTACTCGGACGCGATCTCGGATGCGCCCTCGACCCACACCTCGTGGACCGTCAGACCGCGGATATCCATCCCGAGGATCGCTTTGGCGTGCTCCTGCGCCTCCGCCCGGTCCTTCGCCAGCTTGATGCCGCCGGCCTTGCCGCGGCCTCCGATCTGCACCTGCGCCTTGACGACGCAGGGGTATCCAATCTCGTCAGCGGCGTCGACAGCTTCGTCCACCGTGCTCGCCGGACGACCGGTCGGCACGGGTACGCCGTGGCGGGCAAAGAGTTGTTTTCCCTGATATTCGAGTAGGTCCATAGTCGATCTGCACTGTATAGAAGCCGTTTCCATGGCATCATGCCCGCTCGCATGGCCATCCCAAAGCAGATCACTTTTGTCACCTTTGACGTCTACGGCACCCTGATTGACTGGGAGAGCGGCGCATACGACGCCTTCCGCAAAGAGGCGGAGCGTGACGGCTTCACGGTCGAGCGCGACGAGCTCATCCCACTGTTCCACGAGGTGCAGCAGCGCATCCAGGCCGGGTCCTACGAGCTGTACGCCGAGGTCCTGCGCCGCACCGCGGTCGAGATCGCCAAGGAGATCGACTGGCCGCTCGAGCCATCCCGCTCCGGTTTCCTCCCGGATTCCGTGCAGCGCTGGCTCCCGTTCAAAGAGACCAACCCGGTCCTCCAGAAGATCGCGAAGAAGTACAAGATCGGGCTGATCTCAAACATCGACGACAAGCTGCTCGGACAGACGCGGCGTCACATCCCGCTCGATTTCGATCTCGTCGTCACCGCCCAGCAGGTCCGCTCCTACAAGCCGGATCCCGCGCACTTCACCGAGTGCGAGCGCCGAATCGGCGGCAAGAAGGGGTGGGTGCATATCGCGGCGAGCTATTACCACGACGTCGAGCCCTGCCTGAAGAAGAAGATCCCGGTCATCTGGGTCAACCGCAACAAGCAGCAGCTCGAGTCCGGTCAGAAGAAGCCCGATGCCGAGGTGGGCAGCCTCCGCGAGGCGGCAAAGCTCATCGGCGTGAACTAGGGCTCGGGCGGCGCAGGATGCGCGTACCGTGAGGGTCCTCGCGGTCGACGCGGACGCGATCGTGTTCGTCAGCGGGTTCTGGCAGACGACGTGCACCGCGCTGCGCGCGGGCGACGAGGGGTTCCTGATCGACTCGCCGGTGCTCCCCCACGAGCTCGAGGCGCTCCCGCAGGTCCTGGAGCAGTCTGGGTTCCCCGTCTCCGGACTGCTCGTGACGCACGGCGACTGGGACCACCTGCTCGGCCGCCACGCGTTTCCGGAGGCCTCGGTCGGCGCCGGCGAGAGCACCGTCGCGCTGCTTGCCTCCGATCCATCGACGCCGCAGCGGGAGCTGCAGGCGTTCGACGAGGAGCACTACATCGCCGGACGGCCGCCGCTCGCGCTCGACGAGCTTCAGGGCCTGCCGGTCCCCGGTCGACTTGACCTCGGGAGCGACGGGCAGCGAGCTCGAGCTGCACCCGACGCCGGGCCACACGGCGGACGGCACCGCCTACCTCGCGCCGTGGCTCGGAGTGCTCGTCTGCGGCGACTACCTCTCGCCGGTCGAGATCCCCTGGATCTCGGAGAGCGGCTCGGCCGTGACCTACCTTGAGACGCTCGAGCGGCTGCGGGGCCTCGTGCGCGGGTCCAGACGGTTGTCCCGGGCCATGGCGGCCCGATCCCGGCCGCCCGGGCCATGACGCTCCTCGACGAGGACACGGCGTATCTGCGCGCCCTGCTCGACGTGGGCGCCGAGGCGCCTCTGCCGTCCGGGAGGCAGACCGGCGCCCAGCAGAAGATCCACGCCGAGAACGTGCAGCGGGTCGCCGTGCCGTAGCCGGCACGCGGCGACGCTAGGACGCGCCGTCGGCGGAGGTGATGACCGCCAGCGTGTCGCCGCTCGCGACGGAGGCACCGACCGAGATCGGGATCTCCTTGACGGTGCCCGCCTTGTGGGCGGTGATCTCGTTCTCCATCTTCATCGCCTCGATCACGCACACGAGGGCGCCCTCCTCCACGGCGGCACCGGCGTCGACGGCGACCTTGAGGATCGTGCCCTGCAGCGGCGAGGCGAGCGTGTCACCGCCGCCTCCGCCACCACCGGCGGAGCGCTCGCGGCGGGGCGGCTTGCGCGCGGCCGCGCCGGGTGCGGCGCCGTTGGGCGCAACCGCGACCGCGCCACCACCGCCGAACGCCGGACCGATCACCTTGACGTCGAAGCGCTTGCCGGAGACCTCGACGGTGTACGCCTGCTCAACCGTCTCGGCCTCCTCGCCGCCATCCTCGGCGGCGGCGGGTGCGGCCTCGGGCGGCGGCTCGACGGCGAGCGTCTTCAGCCACTTGCGGTCCTCGATCAGGTCGCGACACGTCTCGGCGTTCGCCCACTGCTCGGTCTGGAGGATCGCGGTATGGAAGGGCAGCAGGGTCTTCAGCTCACCGATCTCGTACTCCCCGAGCGCGCGCAGCATCCGGCGCGTCGCCTGATCGCGGTCGACGTCCCAGACGATCAGCTTGGCGACCATCGGGTCGTACATCGGCGTGATCTCCGAGCCAGGGCCGACGCCGGAGTCGACGCGGATGCCGGGGCCTGCGGGCTCGCGGTAGGCACCGATCTTGCCCGGCGCGGGGGCGAAGTTCTTCGATGCGTCCTCGGCGTTGATCCGGCACTCGATCGCGTGGCCGCGCAGCTCGACGTCATCCTGGCTGACCGAGAGCGGCTCGCCGGAGGCAACGCGGATGCCCTCCTTGACGATGTCGATCCCGGTGACCATCTCGGTCACGCAGTGCTCGACCTGGACGCGGGTGTTCATCTCGAGGAAGAAGTACTCGCCGTCCTGGAGCAGACCCTCGATCGTGCCCGCGCCGGTGTAGTTGACGGCCGCGGCGGCTTCGGTGGCGATCTTGCCGATCCGGGCGCGCAACTCCTCGTCGACGGCGGGCGCGGGGGCCTCCTCGATCAGCTTCTGATGGCGGCGCTGCAGCGAGCAATCGCGCTCGCCGAGATGAATGACATTGCCGTGGGTGTCGGCGAGAACCTGGACCTCGACGTGGCGCGGGTCGGGGAGGTAGCGCTCCAGGTAGACGGTCGCGTCGCCGAAGAACTTCTCGCCTTCGCGGGCGGCACCCTCGAACGCATCTTTCAGCTTGTCCTCGCTGAGCGCCACGCGGAAGCCCTTCCCGCCACCACCGCCGGCCGCCTTGACCGCGACCGGATAGCCGATCGTGTCCGTGATCAGCTTCGAGGCCTCCTCGATCGATCCGACCGGCTCGGTCGTCCCGGGAACGATCGGCACGCCGGCGGCCGCCATCAGCTCCCGGGCGCGAGTCTTGGAGCCCATCGCTTCGATCGCCGACGCGGGCGGGCCGATGAACGTGATCCCGGCATCCTGGAGGGCGGCGGCGAACGCCGCGTTCTCGGCGAGGAAGCCGTAGCCGGGATGGACGGCCTCGGCCCCGGAGCGCTTGATCGCGTCGAGCAGCTTCTCGATATTGAGATAGCTCTCCGACGCGGGACCCGGCCCGAGCAGGTAGGCCTCATCGGCTCGGGCGACGTGGATCGCGTCGCGGTCGAGTTCGGAGTAGACGGCGACCGTCGCCACACCGAGCTCTTCGCATGCACGCATGATTCGAACCGCGATCTCGCCGCGGTTGGCAATCAGGACCTTCGAGAACATCGCGGCGCTGACTTTACAAGGGATGCGCTGGAAATCCGGGTCTCGTGCGAGGACACTGTGCGCGTGGACGCGCGACTGACTGAGCAGGGGCGGGCCGTGATCGACGGTGCGCACACCGCCGCAGCGGGTCTCGGGCACGCCTACGTCGGGACCGAGCACATGCTGCTCGCGCTCACCCGGACCCCGTGTGCCGCCCGGCGGATCCTGGAATCGCTCGGCCTCAGCGAGCAACGGGTCCACGCCAAGGTGGTCGAGCTGATCGGGGTCGGCGCGGCGGCCGGAGCATCGACGCCCGCCGCGGTGTCACTGCCGCTCGCGACACCGGCCCAGCGGGTGCTCGATCGCTCGCACGCCGAGGCGAAGGACCTGGGCCACGCGACGACGGACGCCGAGCACATCCTGCTCGCCCTCGCCCACGACCCGAGCGGCGCCGCGCTGCTCTCAGAGCTGGGCGTCGACCAACGCGAGGTCGAGGCAGCGATCGCCCGCCATCACCGGACTACGCCGTCTCCAGAACCATCGCCGCCCGCCGCTGTGACCACCGGCGGATGAGGGCGCGGCCGGCGTACACCGCGACGAGACAGTAGGCCCAGCCGAGCAGGATGTCGGAGACGTAGTGCTCGCCGGCGTAGACGAGCGAGAACGCCATCAGCAGCGGGTAGAGAGCGACGAGCGGGCGCAGCCACTTGCGCTTGCGCGGCCACAGCGTGATCGCGATCAGGAGCGAGAACGCGGCGTGGAGAGACGGCACGGCGGCGACGTCGTTGGCGTACTGATACCCGTGCTCGACGAACGAGCCCGCCGCGTGCAGGCCGACGTACGGCCAGACGAGCGGGATGACGCGAGTGACCGGTCCGATCAGGTGAGCCTGGCTCGCCATCCACGGCGGCGCCGCCGGATACAGCGCGTAGGTGGCCAGGCCGGCGAACGAGAGCACCGCCACGAGCACGGCAAACGTCCTGAAGCGCTGACGGTCGACCTTCCACAGCACCGCCGCAACGAGTGGCGTCGCGAAGAAGTGGGTCAGATAGGTCGCCCAGAAGATGACGTCGTACCAGACGACATGGCCGTGCCACAGCCAGTGCTGGAGGGTGACGGTCGGCACCGTTCCGCCGAACAGGGTTTTGTCGATGTCGAGCTGGGGCAGGTAGTGAACGCCGAGCAGGTGCCCCGCGCTCCCGCGTAACGAGTCGTAGGCGATGAGGATGCCGAGGAACGGCACCCACTCGAGCACAACGCCCCGCGCGTAGCCCCTCAGGTCGGTGAGCGAGAAGCACAACAGGCCAAGCAGCAGCCACACCGCAAGCAGGTCGCGCTTCGTCGGCAGGCCGACCACGACGAACAGCACCAGAGAGACCGCGATGAACGCGGCCGGAATGAGCACCGTGCGCCGAAGCAGCCTAATCCCCACCGAATCAGTCATGAATCGCCGCAATATAGATGTGGCCGAAACGTGAACGATTAGTGTCGCGTTAGCGCCGGATCCGTGCTTGAGAGCGCCCATAAAATTGAGCCTGTGTATTCGGTCCCGGACACGCTCGGGACGCGTCCGGACCTTGAAGCACGCGCGGACGCGATCGAGCAGGAAGAACTCGATCGGCTCCTCGAGCCGCCGCCACGGCCGCCGCGCGAGCGGTTGCGATCGGCGCTGCGCGAGCTCCGCTGGCCGCTCGGGATCTACCTCCTCTCTCGCGTCCTCTATCTGGCGATCGCGCTGGCCGACCTCGCGTACAAGCATTGGACGCTGAAGTCGCAGATCTCCAACTGGGACGGGGTGTGGTACCTCGTGCTCGCGGGCCACGGCTACCCGCACCATGTCTCGCATGTGCAGACGACGCTGGGCTTCTTCCCGCTGTACCCCGCGCTCGTCTGGCTGCTCTCCCACGTGCTGTTCTGCGGCTACGTCGTGGCCGGCCTGCTCATCTCGACGGTGGGCGGCTTCATCACGACCGTGCTCGTGCAGCGCATGGCGGCGTCGTGGTGGGGCGAGGACGCCGGCCGGCGAGCCGCCCTCTTCTACGTGCTGTTCCCGGGATCGATCGTGTTCTCGATGGTCTACAGCGAGGGGCTGATGTTGTCGCTCGCGGCCGGCTGCCTGTACGCCCTGCAGCAGCGCAGATGGGTGCTTGCCGGCCTGCTCGCGGCCGCGGTCACCGCGGTCGGACCGGTCGCGTTCGCGATCATCCCAGCGTGCGCCGCCGCCGCGTTCGTCGAGGTGCGCCGGCGCGGCTGGGCCGACCGGGAGGCCCGGCGATCCCTGCTCGCACCGTTGCTCGCGCCGCTCGGCGCGGTCGCGTTCGGCGTGTTCCTATGGCTGTGGACGGGGACCCCGTTTGCGAGCTACATCGCGCAGCGCTACGGCTGGGATGAGCGCTCGACGCCGATCGCGCTGTGGCACACGACGACGAAGCTGTGGCACCAGATCATCCACTTCGGCGGTGTTCACCACCCCGGGATCAACCTCAACTACGTGAGCGGTCTGCTCGGTGCCGGCTTCCTCGCCTGGGCGCTCGTGCTGATGTGGCGCCACCGCCGGGAGATCCCGGCGCCCGCGCTGTGGTGGACGCTCGGCATCACGTTCCTGACGATCACCTCGGAAAACGTCCCGCCGAATCCGCGGATGCTCATCTGTGCCTTCCCGGCGCTGATGGTCGTGGCCTATGAGCTGCGCGGGCGGAAATTCAACAAGCTGATCGCGGCGACAACGGTGCTGCTGTTCGCGATGAGCTTCGTGTCATTCGTCGGGACCGGACTGCGGCCCTAGGGGCGGCGGGACCGAAGTCCAGCTCGCCGGTCTCGAAGGTCACGCCGAGCGGCTCGAGGATGACCCGCCGCGGGCCGTCCTCGACGACGCCGGCCACCAGCGCGCCCAAACCGAGTCCGCGCGCGACCCGCACGACGTCCTCGCCGCTACCGGCGGCGCAGTACACCGCGAAGCCCGCCCCCATGTTGAGCGTCGAGTACGCGGCGTGGTCGTCCATGCCCGCCTGCTCGGCGAGGAATTGGAGCACCTCGGGAACGTCTGGCAGTTCGGTGATCCGGTAGGTGAAGTCGCGGCGAGGACGCATCAGCTTCAGGAACCCGTGGCCGGTGATGTGGCTGAGGTAGTGCGCGTCGATGTCCTCGCCGAACAGCGCGTCGATCAGATCGACGTAGATGACGCTGCGGTCAAGCAGCGCCTCCCCGAACGAGCGGCCGCTCGCCAGCGGCGTCGCGTACCCGTCGGGCAGGCGAGTCGCGATCAGGCGGGCGAGCGAGGAACCGTTCGCGTGGAGTCCGCTCGAGGCGACGAGGACGATCTCGTCGCCGGCGCGCAGGTCCTCGCCGAGAACCGCCGAGCGGCCGCCCGGCACCAGCCCCACGGCGCACCCGGCAAGTTCGATCTCGTCCCGGGCGACGAGGTCCGGCAACGACGGCGACTCGCCCCCACCCCAGGTCGCGCCCGCGTGCTCGCAGGCTTCGCGCCACCCGGCGAGCAGCCCGCTCTGTCGGCTCTCGTGCGCGTACCACTCCGAGGCGCCGGTCGCGAAGTAGGCGTTGACGACGAGCGGCACCGCCCCGATGCAGATGAGGTCGTTGACGATCGCCGCAACGGTGTCGTACGCGACGGCGGCGAACGCGGCGGCGCCGAGGCGATCCTCAAGCTGACGGGCGATGATCGACTTCGTCCCGAGGCCCTCGAGCACGAACCCGAACGTCTGGCCGCCGAGCTCGAACGCGAACGCGGGCTCCCCGCGGGAGGCATCGAGCGCGTGACCGCCGCGGCCACGCAGCAGGGCGCTCGTGGCGAGCGCCTCGGTCAGGGCATTGCGCTTGCCGGCGTCCAGCGTCCCGTAGTCGACGCCGGCGTCGCGGTAGGCGGACCCCTCGCTCATCGTCCCGGCACTCTAAGTGGTCGTCGGCGTGAGTGCGGCCGCGCCGGTCGGCGGGCGCGGGCCCCGGTCGACCGTTTCGCATGTGAGCGCCGGGCGAACGACCGTGAAACGCATGGCGAGCGGCGCGAGCGAACGACCGGGAAAACGGTCCGACGTCGGGCACTCGGCAGGGAGATCTCGGACGCATCGTCCCGATAGACGGGAAAAGTTCGCCGGATCGCCGACAACGCACCGGCGTTGGAGCGAGCACATCCGCTCCCGGCGCGGACTCGCCAACGGGACGCCAAGGCCACCGAATCCCTGAAATGCGCACCCGGCTCCTCAGTGCGCGTAGAGGCGGACTCGGACCGGTCCCGCCCATCCGAAGCGCGATTCCGGCGATGCGGTGCCGTAGACCCGCCTCAGCGACGCTTGGAGCGCGTGGAAGTGCACGAGATTGGCGCGGGAGACGGGGGGTCCGTCACGCTGACCCTCGTGGCTGGCGATGAGCCACACGCGCCCGCAGCGGCGAGCGATCCCGGCGAGACGAGCGTCCGAGGGCACGACGTAGCGCTCGACGTACGGCCGCGACGGCCCCCATGCGGCATTCGGCAGCACCGAGGCGGGCAGCGGCGCGGCGGCGCCGGAGTACGCGTTGAACACCATCCACCCGTCGAGTGGATAGAACGCGACGCAGTCGCCGGCCCGCGCCCGGGCGCTCACGTACGTCGCGGCCGCCTTCCAGTTCTCCGGCGAGCTGCCATAGCTCGGCGCGAGCACGAGTCCGCGCAGCACGAGCAGGATCGCGAGCGCGCCCCAGGCCAATGGCACCGCCACCCGAACCCGGATCGCACCGGAACCGAACAGCCCGGCGCCGAGCACCAGGGACGCCGCCGGGAGCGCCACGAGGCTCGTCCGCGCGAGCGCGACCGGCTGACCGAGCAGCGACTCGGCGAGGATCAGGACGAGCGGCACGAGCAGCCACGCGACGAGCAGCGACGTTCGCCACTCCGGGCGACGCAGCGCCCGTACGAGGATCGCGATCAGCGCGACGAGCGAGAGCCCGAGGAGCACGGCGCCGATCGCGGTCCGGTGGACATTCGGCGGCATGCCGGACGACGTGACCCAGCGGAGCATCTCGTCGATCCGGGCGAGCGAGGGCGAGGGCACCCAGAACAGCTGGCCCGAGCCGCGGCGGGCGGCGAGCACGGCGATCGGAGCGCAGGCGACGATCACGCCGCCGAGGGACACCGCCATCGCCCGCCAGGCCGCCCGGCGATAGCACCAGAGCACGAGCACCTGACCGGGGACCACGAGCACGGCGACGAAGCTCATATAGCTCGCGAGCACGAGCGAGGCCGCCCACGCCAACCATGCCAGCCGCACCCCGCGTGGGGCCGCGTCCTCAGTCACGTAGGTGAGCGCGAGGAACGACGCGCAGATGAAGGTCAGCATCGGCGCGTAGGCGCGGGCGTCCTGTCCCCAGAAGACGAGCGGGAGACTGACCGCCGCGAGCAGCGCCGCGGCGAACGCGACACGGCGGTCAAACAGGCGTCGGCCAACCGCCCCGATGAGCCCGACGGTCACGACCGTGGCGAGCGCCGAGGGCGCTCGGATCACCGCCGGCGCGTGACCGAACAGGGCGATCAGCTCGTGCTGGAACAGGTAGTAGCCGAGCATGTTGCCGCCGTCGTGGGCGATCGCGTGCCACAGCGCGCTCCCGTGCTGGGTGGAGATCGCGATCGTCGCTCCCTCGTCGAGCCACAGACTCCGCGAGGCGAGCTCGAGGAACGCGAGCACCGCCGCGAGCGCGCACGGGACGAGCAGCGCGGCGAGATCCCAGCGACGATCGGCCGAGCTCGTGGTGCGCGGTGACGACGAGGCGCCGCCCGGAGTCAGCGGACGCTCAGCGGTCGTGGCGCTCACCGGGCGTACTCCGGGGCCCGCGGGACCGGCGGCTCGACCGGCGGCTCGACCGGCGGCTCCCAGCCCCCCCGGCGGCGGTGCACGACCCACGCGGCGAGCGCCGCCGCGTACAGGGCGAGCATGACCGGCGCGGTCGCCCGCGGCAGCACGAGCTGCCCATCGGCACGGATCAGGAAGGCGGTGAGCGCGATCACGATCGGCAGCCACCGCCACGTCTGCGCGGTGCGCACGCAGCCGAGCAGCGCAAGGCCCCAGATCCCGTACCAGGGCCACGCCGCGGGGCCGCCGAGCACGGCGGCGAGCAGCAGCACGCCGAGTGAGGAGGCGAGCCGGTCGAAGCGCACGCGGTAGAGCAGCCACGCGCCGAGCCCGGCGGTGAGCGCAAGCGCGACCACGCCGAACGCCGACTCGATCGCCTTCGAGGATCCGGCAACGCCGAGCACATGGGCGACGGTGTAACCGAGCGCGGTCGAGGGCGTGATCGCCAGCCGGACCTTCGCCGGCGTCGAGAGCGACCCGGACACCCAATCGAGTCCGAGGCCGGTGATGAGACTGACCACCGCCAGCACCCCAGCGGTCACGAGCAGCCCGCGGGCGATGTTGGTGAGCGCCCGGTCCCGATCGGCGCGCGCCCACGCGACGAGGATGAACACGATCGCGACCGCCGCCGGCAGCTTGATCGTGGTCGCCAGCGCGCACACGGCGATTCCGAGCAGCGGCCGCCGCTGGAGGGCAAGCGTCACGCCGGCGACGAGCAGCCCGGCCATCAGGGCGTCGTTGTGACCGGCCCCGATCAGCTCGAGCATGACGAGCGGGCTGAGCACGACGAGCCACACTGCCCGGGCCGGGTCGGAGCCCTGGCGGCGGGCAAGGCGCGGTACGAACACGGCGAGCAGAACGACGCCGAGCAATTCCAGCCCGCGGAGCAGCAGGACGCCGCCGATCAGGTGCTGACCCACAGCGCCGGCGACCACGGACGCGAGGCCGACGAATGCGGGGCCGTAGGGCGCGGTCGTGTGGCGCCAGAATGGCGACACCGTGCTGAGGACGTGACCCTGGCCGATCGCGCCGAGCGCATCGGGGGCATGCGTGTAGGGATCGATGCCGTGGTGCAGCAGGACACCGTCGGCGAGGTAGCTGTACAGGTCACGGCTGAACAGCGACGGCGCGAGCAGCAGCGGCACGCACCACAGCGCTCCCGTGATCAGCAACGCACGGACGCCGGAGGCCTCAGGCGGGCTCGCGGCGAGGCGCCGGCCGATCGCGAGCCAGGCGACGCAGAGCAGCGCGATCCCGCCGTAGAAGACGACGCTGCGCGCGGGCACGTGCGGGTCGTAGAACCACCGCACCGGCTTGTCGCGCAGCAGGTCCGCACCCGCCAGCGCCACGGCGAGCGAGCCGGCGCAACCCAGCGTAATCCAGGGGATTCCGAGTCTGCGCACGATCGAACAAGCTAGCGCCCGGCGCCGAGGGCCGAGCCAAGCGCCGAAGCGGCCTAACGCGCGCTTAGCACCATCCCGGCGCCGACGGTGTCGTTGGTCGACTCGTCGACGAGGATGAAGCTGCCGGTCGTCCGGTTGCGTGAGTAGGGGTCGACCATCAGCGGCGCGCTCGCCCGGAGCCGGACGCGACCGATCTCGTTGAGGCCGAGCTGACCTGCGGGCTCGTGGCCGAGCGTGTTGACGTCGATGCGGTGCTCGACCTCGTCGACGACCACCCGCGCGCTGCGAGTCGTGTGCTTGATCGCGTAGCGGCCGCGCTCGGTGAGCGGCTGATCGCTCATCCAGCAGACCATCGCGTCGAATTCACGGGCCGCCGGGGGCGCGTCCTCCGCCTCGACGATCATGTCGCCGCGCGAGATGTCGACTTCGTCGGCGAGCCGTAGCGCGACCGACATCGTCGGGAACGCCGCCTCGACCTCGCCGTCATAGGTGTCGATCGACGCCACCCGGGTGCGCTGCCCGCCGGGGAGCACGACGATCTCGCTGCCGGGGCGCAGCACGCCGCCCGCGACCTGGCCGGCGTAACCGCGGTAGTCGTGGTGCTCGTCGGACATCGGCCGGACGACCCACTGCACCGGGAACCGGACGTCGTTGAGGTTGCGGTCGGGCGCGATCACGACGTGCTCGAGGTGGTAGAGCAGCGGTGCGCCCCCGTACCAGGGCGTCGCCCAACTACGCTCGACGACGTTGTCGCCATGCAGCGCGGAAATCGGGATGAACGTGATGTCCGGAAGCGCGAGCCGCGCCGCCCAGTCGGTCATCTCCTCGAGAATGTCGTAGAAGACGTCCTCGTCGTAGCCCACGAGGTCCATCTTGTTGACGCACACGACGAGATGCGGGATCCGCAGCAGCGACGAGATGTAGGCGTGACGGCGCGTCTGCTCGCTGACGCCCTTGCGTGCATCGACGAGCATGAGCGAGAGATCGGCGGTCGAGGCGCCGGTCACCATGTTGCGCGTGTACTGCTCGTGGCCGGGCGTGTCGGCGAGGATGAACTTGCGCCGCGGGGTGTGGAAGTAGCGGTACGCGACATCGATCGTGATGCCCTGCTCGCGCTCCGCGCGCAGGCCGTCGGTGAGCAGCGCGAGGTTGACGTAGCCGTCGCCCCGACGCTCGGAGGTGGTCACGACGTGCTCCATCTGATCCTCAAAGATCGACTTGGAGTCGTGCAGCAGCCGCCCGATGAGCGTCGACTTGCCGTCGTCGACCGAGCCGGCGGTCGCGATCCGGAGCAGCTCGGAGGTCCGGGTGCGGGTCATGTGTCCGTTCGTGGCAGCGCCGGGGCTCATGGCCTAGAAGTACCCCTCGCGTTTGCGGTCTTCCATCGCGGCCTCGGTGACGCGGTCATCGGCGCGGGTCTCGCCGCGTTCGGTGATCCGGGTCGCGGCGATCTCGGAGACGACCGTCTCCAGCGTGGTCGCCTCGGAGCGGACGGCACCCGTGCAGGTCATGTCGCCGACGGTCCGGTAGCGCACGCTCGCCTCGAACGGCTCCTCCCCGTCCATCAGCTCGATGTACGGGTTGAGCGCGTAGAGCATGTTGTCGCGCTGCGAACACCTGACGGCTGTGGGCGTAGTAGATCGAGGGGACCTCGAGCTTCTCCTCGGCGATGTACTGCCACACGTCGAGCTCGGTCCAGTTCGAGATCGGGAACACGCGGACGTGCTCGCCCTTGCGGATCTTGCCGTTGTACAGCGACCACAGCTCGGGTCGCTGGCGCTTGGGGTCCCACTGACCGAAGTCGTCGCGGAAGGAGAACACGCGCTCCTTGGCGCGAGCCCGCTCCTCGTCCCGGCGCGCGCCGCCGAACGCGGCGTCGAACCCGTGCTCCTCGATCGCGTCGAGCAGGGTCGTCGTCTGCAGCCGGTTGCGTGAGGCGCGGGGACCGGTCTCCTCGGTGACCCGACCCTGGTCGATCGAGTCCTGCACGTTGGCGACGATCAGTCGCTCGCCGATCTGGTCGATCAGGCGGTCGCGGAACTCGATCACTTCCGGGAAGTTGTGCCCGGTGTCGACGTGCATGACCGGGAACGGGAAGCGCCCGGGGCGAAACGCCTTCTCGGCGAGTCGGAGCAGCACGATCGAGTCCTTGCCGCCGCTGAAGAGAAGCACCGGGCGCTCAAGCTCGGCGGCGACCTCACGGAAGATGTGGATCGACTCGGCCTCGAGGGTCTCGAGATGGGATAGCTCGTAGGTAAAGGGGTTCATGCTTGGCTCAGGCTTGGTCCACGTGCAGGCCGCACTCCGTCTTGTCCTGGCCTGCCCAGCGCCCCTCTCGCCCTGCCCCGGGTAGCGTGCAGGGGGCGCATCCGATCGAGGCGTAGCCCTGATCGTGCAACGGATGGTAGGGCAAGTCGTGCGCGAAGATGTACTGCCAGAGTTGCTTCTCGGTCCAGTCGGCGAGCGGATTGACCTTCCAGATGCCGCGTCGCTCGTCGCGCTCGAGCTTCGGTGCCGCCGCCCGGGTCGGCGCCTGCTCGCGCCGGATCCCGGTGATCCACGCGTCGACGCCGGTGAGCGCCCGCTCGAGCGCGTCGACCTTGGCCGAGCTGCAGCACCGTTCCGCGGTCCACGGCTCATCCGGGCTGCGCGCGTCCATCACCTCGACCTTCAGCCCGAAGCGATCCTCGAACTGCTTCCAGGTCGCCAGCGTCTCCGGGAACAGCACGCCGGTGTCGATCGTGAACACGCGGATCGGAACCCGCCCACCCCCGATCGCGCTCAGCATGTGGACGAGGACCGACTCCTCCTTCTGGAAGGAGCACGCCATCGTCAACCGCGGGTGGAAATGCTCGACCGCGTAGGCGAGCACCTCCTCGGCCGAGGCGGTTTCCAGGTCTGGGGCGGCCACGCTCATCTGCACGTCTCCTTGCCGGGGGCGCTAGTGGGGCCCACTAGACAGCGCACTCCCCTTCGCCGCGCTGGACCTCAAACGGCACGTTCTTGGTCCAATCGACGAAGTAGGTCATGTTTTCCAGGCTGAACTCGATCGGCATCGTCAGGTCCTTCACGCGCGCCTCGAACTCAGGCGCCCCGACCCGCTCGACGAAGGCGTTGAACTCCTCGCCGTCGACGCGGTCGGATTCATAGAAGCGTACCCAGCGCTCGACCGCATCGGGCACCCGCTTGGCGGGAAGCCGCGCCTTGAGCCGCTGGCCGTACTGGACGTCGCCGCCCTCGTACCGGCCGCCGATGTGCGGGATGTAGGCCGGAATCGCGTGCTGCCCGACCTTGATCGAGGCTCCATAGAAGCCGATGTTCGCGATGTGATGCTGGCCGCAGCCGTTCGGGCAGCCGCTCATCTTGATGTGGATCTTGCGGGTCAGCTCGTCGTCGAGCTCCATCTCGATCAGGCGATCCTGAATCGCCTGGTTGAGCCCCATCGAGCTCGTGATCCCGAGCTTGCACGAGTCCGTGCCCGGGCAGCTGACGACGTCCGTGATCTCATCCGCGCCGGCGGCGCCGAGCTCGAGCTCGAGCAGCCGCTGCCACACCTCGTAGATCGCCTCGTCAGGCACCCAACGGAACACGAGGTTCTGGTGAACCGTCGTCCGAGCGGAGCCGCCCGTGTAGTCGCGCATGATCTGCCCGAGTCCGCGGAGCTGCTCCGGGGTGAGATCACCGCGCTGGATCTTGACCTCGACGGTCGAGAATCCGGCCTGGCGCTGAGACTGGGCATTCGTCGCCGCGAACCGGTCGAAGGCACGCAGGTCGCCGTTCGGACTCGCGTAGGTGTCCTTGACGGCAGGCACGTGCGCCTCCTCGTCGTGATCGAACAGGATCCCGTCGAGCGAGAAGTCGCGCTCGTTCACCCACTCTCCGGCGAGCTCCTCCTCGACCTGCTCACGGAACGCATCGATCCCGATCTTGTCGATCAGCACCTTGATCCGGGCGCGGGCGCGGTTCACCCGCAGGAAGTCCTGGCGGTCGAAGATCCGCATGCACGCCTCGGTGACCTTCAGGTAATCGCCGTTGTCGAGCTCGACGAACTCGTACAGGGTCGGCGCGAGGCGGGGCATGATCGAGGTGCCGCCGCCGACGCGGATCTCGACCCCGCGGATCCCGTCCTTGACCTTGGGCACGAAGGCCATGTCGTGGATCCGGGTGATCGCGTTGTCGGCGTCGGTCGCGGTGAACGCCGTCTTGACCTTGCGGGGCATCGCCTGGGTCGTCGGGTGGCGGACGAAGTAGCGGACGTAGGCGCCGGCGTACGGAGTGATGTCGAACAGCTCGCCCTCGAGCGTGCCCGCGCGCGGGTCGCCGGTGACATTGCGCATCGTGTTCCCGCAGCCCTCACGGGACGAGAGCCCGGTCTCGGCGATCTCACGCATCAGCTTGGCCACGTCCGGGAGCGGGATGTGGTGCATCTGGATGTTCTGGCGGGTCGTGATGTGACCCTTGCGCAGCGGTACGTACTTGTCGATCACGCTTGCGAACGCGTCGAGCTGGTCGGGGGTGACGCCGCCCATCGGCAGCTTCACGCGGATCATCTGGACGTCGGGCTGGCGCTGGCCGTAAACGCCCTGCTTGAGGCGGAACTTGATGAAGTCCTCCTCGACGAGGTCGCCCTTGAGGTAGCGCGTGGACTCGGTGTCGAAATCGTCGAATTCGCGCTCGAGGATCGGGATCACGTGTCCCGGCACGTTCTCGAGCACTTCTGGGTTCTCAAGCGATCCGACGCGGGCGCCGGCCGTGGTGGTGTCTAGCGATGCAGGCTCCATCTCATCCTTCCGGTCGCCGGTTCGGACGTCAGAATGTACCAAAAGGCAATCCGAATTAAGGATTTTCCCCGGTTGTCCAGCGATAAACCGCAGCGACTGGGGCACGACTCGCGTCGGGTTCGATGCGAGTGGCGCAAGATCTCCGCCGCATAGCGGCAGGTTTCTTGCCTCAGGCTGGGTCTACGCCCAGGGGAGCGGGAACTGGGGCTCGCGGAGCACGCCCTCGTGGAGGGCGGCCTGCTGCCACGGGTTGCGCTGCGGCGCCGGCGGCACCGGCACGGGTGCCGTTTCCCGCATGAAACGCTCGAGCGCGGCGACGACCGCGGCGGCTTCCTCCGGCGAGGCGTCGGGCGCGACAATCGACAGCTTCGGACGGCGATTCATGCCGGAGCGAGGCTAACGTATCGTCCCCCGCTGTGCCCGAGCTTCCGGTCCTCGATCACGACACGGTGCTGGCCGCGGTGACGCCGCAGCTGGCGATCGAGCGGGTGCGCGCGGCGCTCCTGCGCCACCACGCCGGCGAGTGGGTGATGCCGCCCAAGGTCTACCTCGAGTGCCCGCCGTTCGGAGACTTCCGGGCGATGCCGGTCCGCGGCGACGGGCTCGCCCTGCTGAAGTGGGTCACCTCGTTTCCCGGTAACCCGGAACGGGGGCTGCCGACCGTCACCGGCGTCATCTGCCTCTCGGATGCCACCACGGGCCAGCCGCTGATGCTGCTCGACGCCCGCTCGGTGACGGCGCTGCGAACCGGCGCCGTCGCCGCGGTGGCCACCCGCGCGCTCGCGCCGGAGCAGGCCCGGACGGTCGGGATCATCGGCTGCGGGCTCCACGGCGTGTGGACCGCGCGGTGCATGGCCGCCGCCGGGTACGGCCCGGGGGTGTGCTCGGATCCGAGCGCCGACGCCGCGACCGCCCTGGCCGCGGAGCTCGGCTGGTCGACCGGCACCCGTGAGCAGGCCCTCGGCTGCGACGTGGTGTGCTGCATCACGCCCGGCCACGGGGTTGTGGTCGAGGCCGGGGACCTGCGGGCGGGCCTGCACCTCAACATGCTCGGAGCCGACGGTCCCGGCAAGGCCGAGGCGACCGTCGGCGCGGTCGCGTCCTGCGCGCTGTTCTGCGACGAGTGGGCACAGGCCTCACACGGCGGTGAGCTGACCGGGGCGATCGAGGCTGGGCTCGTTGACCGCGGGCGCGTCGGCGAGCTCGGTGCGGTGCTGGCCGGCGACACGCCCGGGCGACCCGGGCCCGAGGCCGTGACGCTGTTCGACTCGACCGGCCTCGCGATCCAGGACCTCGCCGTCGCCGCGGCGGCGCTCGAGGCGTGGCGCGACGGCCGCGTCAGCGCCCAAACGGTTCGGCTCTGAGCGCTCAGCGGCGGGCGACGTCGCGGGCGACAGGGTCGCCGGGCGCGTTCCTGACGTGACGGTGCCGCTTGGGCTTCGGCCTCGGCTTGGGCTTGGGCTTCGTGGGCTTCTTCGCCAGCTGCTTCAGGTTGACGAGACCGAGCGCCTCGGACGCGACCTGCTGGCCGCCGATGCGTGACGACGGCCACGAGCACCCGCTTTGACCCGGGCGCCCGCAGGGTCGCCGGGCGCCTTCCTGACGTTACCGTCGTCGCTTGGCGAGCGCCGACAGGTTCACGCCGGTGACCGCCTGCGACGAGACGTTCATCGAGCCCCTTGTGACGAGCGCGAGCACGACTCGCCGGGACGACGGGCAGCGTCGGCGCGGGCACGTACGTGACGGTCCCTTTCCGCTGCGCAGCGTCGCGAACGTGCGCACGGCTCCGGAACCGTCGGTCTCCGCGAGCGTGACCTTGTCGCCGCGCGGCTCGCCCTGGATGCGGTAGGCGATCACGAACCGGTGATGCCTGACGTGCGTGATCCCGGCCTTGACGGTCGGGATCGACTCGCCAGACGCGTCTGGATCGACGCGATCCGCGACGTGCCCGGGAGCGGCGACGAAGTCCCAGCGACCCGGGGGCGCGTCGACCACGTCGACGTACGTGGTCCGGATCGCCGGGTCCTTGTAGACGATCCATCCGGGCTCCGCGAACCCGGGGCCGAAGGTTCTGATCGCGCGGTCATCCGGACCCATGACGAGCACGTCCGGCGCGGCGGTGACGCCCTTGAGCACGAACATCCGCGGGCGCGGCCGCTCGCCGTGGGTCGTCACCTGCGCCGAGCCGACACCGGCGGCGGCGGCCCGCGCGAGATCCCGAGCAGACAGCGCCTGCAGCAGCTGATCATGGCTGCAGCTCGTGATCGGCAGCGTGCTGTGGTCGCTCCAGCGGTACACCGCGCCGATCGCGAAGTTCACATTCGGAATGCGGATGTTCTCGTTGACGACCTCGTTCGCCGCGCCGGAGGCCGACGGGTCGGGGGCGAAGCGGAACCAGCTCGCGATCGTCTCGCCCGCGACTTCAGGCCGTTGCCGACCTTGTTGACGATGTTGACGACACCGGCTGCCGACCTTGTCGAAGAACTGCTTGGTGTCCGATTGCCGGCCTCCTTCGCCTTTTGCTCGAGCACGTCGAAGACGGCCTTCAGCTTCTCGCCGGCGTCGCGGCCGAAGCGCGCGACGGCGTTGATCGCCTTGCGCCGTTGATCGCGATCGACTGAAGCACGGTGGACCCGGGCAGCTCGAACGACGCACACCCGCGACCCCGTTGTTGGAGATGCCGGCGGCGCCGGTCGCGCATCCCTTCACGACCGTCGGGATCTGGGCGCAGATCTGGCCGGTGATCGTGCCGGCGATCGTCCAGTTCTTGACGTGGCCCTGGACGACGCTCGCGTACTGCTCCGGCGTTGCGCCGGGCGGCGGCCGACCGATCGCCGCGCCCTTCGGCAACAGTGACACTGCCGCCGACCCGGTGATCGACAACAGCCAGTT
The DNA here is from genome assembly GCA_963779695.1 of uncultured Solirubrobacterales bacterium. Classification (GTDB taxonomy): domain Bacteria; phylum Actinomycetota; class Thermoleophilia; order Solirubrobacterales; family Solirubrobacteraceae; genus Palsa-465. The sequence continues at coordinate 4,822 of CAVZZH010000026.1, read as the reverse complement.
GTCGGTGCTCCGCGGAAGCTTGTAGTCGAACCCGCCGCCGGCCTGGACCTTGCCGTCCCCGTACACGCTCGCCCACGCCTTCAGTCCCGAGTGGTTGATCGGATGGAACTTCGAGAACTTGGACTCGGGCGGTGGTGGGTCGAGCGTCTTCTTGTCGAACGGCAGACCGCCGAGCTCGAGCGACCCTTCGACGTCGAATGCCCACGGGACCTTGTTGGTGCCGTCGAAATAGCTGTCGACGTAGCGGAGGGTCCCCGTGGCGATGAGCGCGGCCGTACCGGCGAGCACCGGTCCAGCCGCGATCCCGACCGACCCGTCGACCTCGACCGGCGGGTCGAAGCTGATCTCACCGACCTTCCCGCAGTAGCCGGGAAATGCCTTGTTCAGCGCGATCCACTGGTCGTAGTAATCGTTGATGTCCTTGCACACCGCCACCCGTGCAGCCGCCTGGGCACGGACGCTGTCGCATAGACCTTCCGGAGCCGAAGCGTCGCACCGACAGCCGGGACGGGGACAGTCTCGATGACCCCGATCTTCGGCCGGCTGTAATGGGGATAGTGCGCAAACCGTGCGCTGACGCTCTGGAGGAACGCGCCGCTGTCTCCAAGTGCGATCCCCGGATTGTCGTACGTGCCGGAGACGGCGAGTCTCACTCAGCTTCCCGTCGTCGATCTGGGTTTTGCCGGCAATCGATCCGACCCCCGGAACCGAGAAGCTGAGTGACACGTTCCACGTCTTCGTCGACAGCCGTGAACGTCAGGTGGCCGTTGAGGCTCGTGAACGGTGCCTGCAGCTTGTCGCCGGCGCCCGGGACGTTGAACAGCTTGATCTGACGCGTCGAGACCGTCGAACAGCGCGCCGGCCGCGTTGTCGCTGATGACGGTCGTCGTCGCGCGCACGCCGTTGAACTGCGGGATTCCCAGCGGGACCTGGACGGTGAAGTTCGTGTCGGATGTGCCGCTCGCGAGCTTGATCTCGATGCCTGACAGCACCGGCAGGCTGAGCAGACGCGCCGCGCCGGCTCCCTGGAACGACCCTTCGTCGATGGTTTGCCTCGCCGGGGTTTGCGCGGACGCGCCAATCGATGGCGTGCGGCTGCAGCCCGAGCTGCGTCTGATGGAGGCTGGCGACGCCGACGTCGATCGTCACCTGACCGCCCCCCGAGGACAGCGTGCCCGTTCGCACTGTCGAGCGTTCAGCGAGACGCCGGGCGACGGGTGAAACTCGAGACCGTCGACGAGCACGACGGCGCCCGCCGGCGTCGTTTGGGTCGTACCGCTCGCGGTGATACACCCTGCACCGACAAGCTTCAGCTGCGCGTACCCCGCCGACGCCTGTGTCGTGCAGTCGGCAGCCGCCGGGCGTCGCCCCGAGGATCAGGGCAGCGAGCCCCACGCCCGTGAGGGTTAGAAAGCGATCTCATAGCTCTCCTCGGGTGACGCGCCGGCTGGTCGACGGTCGGCGCGCCGCTCACCGCTCGGCCCGGCGGTGGCGTCATTGCCCACTACGTCGCGGCCACGGTAACCGATCGCGGCGGCGCGATGGAGAAAGATCGCGCCTGCGCCGACGCCGCCGCGAGCGGCGCCTTCGGCCGCTACAGCGGGATGTTGCCGTGCTTGCGCTTCGGGCCGGGCTCGCGCTTGGTCTGGAGCGTGTGCAGCGCGGTGATGATCTTCGGCCGCGTCTCGTGCGGGACGATCACGTCGTCGATGTAGCCGCGCTCGGCCGCCGCATACGGGTTGGCGAAGTGCGCCTTGTAGTCGTTGATCAGCTTCCCGCGGCGCTCATCCGGCGTGGGCGAGGCCTGGATGTCACGGCGGTAGATGATGTTGACCGCGCCCTCGGGACCCATCACGGCGACCTCAGCGGTCGGCCAGGCGAAGTTGAAGTCGGCGAGCATGTGCTTGGACGCCATGACGTCGTACGCGCCGCCGTAGGCCTTGCGGGTGATGATCGTGATCTTCGGGACCGTCGCCTCGGTGTAGGCGTAGAGCAGCTTCGCGCCGTGACGGATGATCCCGCCCCACTCCTGGGCGGTTCCCGGCAGGAACCCGGGAACGTCGGTGAACGTGATCAGCGGGATGTTGAAGGCGTCGCAGGTGCGCACGAAGCGTGCGGCCTTCGCCGAGGAGTCGATGTCGAGCACGCCGGCCATCTGGTTCGGCTGGTTGCCGACGACGCCGACCGCGAACCCGTCGACGCGGGCGAACCCGCAGATGATGTTCTTGGCGTAGTGCTCGTGGACCTCGAAGAATTCCCCGTCGTCGACGATCAGGCGCACCACGTCGCGCATGTCGTATGGCTTGTTCGGGCTGTCGGGGACGACGTGGTCAAGCTCCTCGTCCATCCGCAGCGGATCGTCGGTCGGGATCACCCGCGGGGGCGGCTCGAGGTTGTTCTGCGGGAGGAAGCTGAGCAGATAGCGCGTGTCCTCCAGGCACTGATCCTCGTCGTCGGACGCGAAGTGGGCGACGCCGGATTTGGAGTTGTGTGACATCGCGCCGCCGAGCTCCTCGAACTCGACCTCCTCACCGGTGACGGTCCTGATCACGTCAGGTCCGGTGATGAACATGTGGCTGGTCTCTTTGACCATGAAGATGAAGTCAGTGATCGCCGGGCTGTAGACGGCGCCCCCGCGCACGGTCCCATGATCAGGCTGATCTGGGGGATCACGCCGCTGCACTTGACGTTGCGGACGAACACGTCCCCGTAGGCGCCGAGCGAGACGACGCCCTCCTGGATGCGCGCGCCACCGGAGTCGTTGATCCCGATCACGGGGCAGCCGATCTTGGCCGCCAGGTCCATGACCTTGCACATCTTCTCGCCCATGACCTCGCCGAGCGAGCCGCCGAACACGGTGAAGTCCTGGCTGAACACGCACACCCGGCGCCCCTCGATCGTGCCGTGACCGGTCACGACCGCGTCGCCGTACGGGCGGTTCTTCATCATGTCGAACTCGCTGGTCCGGTGACGGACGAACGTGTCGAGCTCCTGGAAGGACCCGGGATCCAGCAGTTTCTCGACGCGCTCACGCGCCGTGTACTTGCCCTTGGCGTGCTGCTTCTCAACGGCTGTCTCGGACCCAGCGTGGACCGCCTCGAAGCGGATCTCCTCAAGCTGGGCGAGCTTCTCTTCGTATGTCTCTGGTGCTTTGTCGCGCATCACGGATGCGCGAGTCTAGATGGTTGATTCCGCGGCCGCGGGCTGTCCTCTCAGGCGCGGGAGAACGGTCGGTGATGCGCCTGGCCGAGGCTGTCAAGCGCGGCACTGAGGACGGCCTCGGGATCGACGGCACGCTCGGCCCCGACGGTGGTCACGGGCGCGGGCGCGGCGATGGGCTCGGGTTCCGGGGCCGGTGCGGGGTCGGGCTCGGGCTCGGGCTCGGCCACCGGCTCGGGCTCGGCCGGCCGGCGACCGGCTGCGGGCTCGGGCTCCGGCGACCGCCACCGGCTCGGCCGTCTTCCCGCCGCCGAACATCGCCCGCATCCGCGCCAGGAAGCCGACTCGCGCCGGCGCGTCGGTGATCTCGGGCGTCGCGGCCTCCGCGACTGGCTCGGGCTCGGGTTCCGGGTCGGGCTCGGGTTCCGGCTCCGGCTCGGGCTCGGCGAGCGCCTCGGGTTCCGGCGCGCGCTCGGGTTCGACGCCGGCTCCGGCCGCCTCCAGCTTCGGCTCCGGCGTCCGGGCCGGCTCCGGCTCGGCCGCGTCCTCCGGCCGGGCGGTGAGGATCACCTTCGTTCCCCATCCCGATGGCTCGAGCCGAACCGTGCCGCTCGCAAGCTCGCCCTCCCAGGCAACGGCGGTCTCAGGCTCGAGTCTCGTGATTCGGATATCGCCGAATGATCCGTTCAGGTGGCGCGTGAGCGCCTCGGCGCTACTGCATTCCGCCCACAGTTCCGGCGGCGATTTGACCAGGGTACGGCTTGCCTCGTGCTCTGTCATGTCTCGTGGTTTCGTGCGGCCGAGCGTGACTCCTTCCGGTCTTGCCCGCCCGGCCGAAGGCTTGCAAGCGGGAGCGTTCAGGCGCCGATGTGGGCGGCCATGCCAAGAACGACCGTCAGCACGACGATCAGCTGCATGCCCGCGCCGAAGATCCCCATGCGCCGGAACAGGGCCTCGTACTCGGCGCTCCACTTGACGGCCCCGGTGCCCGCGGCGGCGACGTCTCGGTCCGCGAGCTCGGCGAGCCGGGTCTCGCCGCGGATCATGACCGCGCCCTCGAGCGCGCCGAGGACGACGACCGCGGCCAGGCCCCACTGGACGTAGAACGCCTTCCACTCGTCCAGGTGCGAGGCGAGGTAGATGCCGGCGATCAGCACGATCGCGCCGGCCCGGGTTGATCAGCCGGCGGCCGATCGCGGTCTCACCGTGCCATCCGGTGGTGGTGCAGATTCCACGGGGCGATGCAGCGCGGCGTCGACGATCCGAGGGGTCCGTGACGCCGAGCCGACGAGCGCGCCAAGATGCGGATGCACGCGATGTTGTAGAAGGTGACCGCCAAACGCCACCACCACCGCGAGGATGTGACAGCGCGAGGACGAAGTGCCGACGAACGTGACCACCGGAGCGAGCAGACGGCCGCCCCAGCTAGAGCGTCGGCTGGTAGTCGCCGAACACGTCGCGCATCGCGCGCACACCTCACCCATCGAGCAACGATCCGCAGGGCCTGCTTGAGCACCGGCAGCATGTTGCTGGTACCGCGCGCCGCCTGCCGGACTTCCTCGAGCCGCTGCGCGACGAGTTCCTGGTCACGAGCGGACTTGAACGCTTTCAGGCGCTCCACCTGGTCGCGCTCGGTCTCCGGATCGACGCGCAGGATGTCTGG
>CAVZZH010000025.1:0-151393 GCA_963779695.1 uncultured Solirubrobacterales bacterium | reverse complement strand
GATTGTTCGAACCTCTCGCCAGGTGGCCGAGTCGGCGGGCGGGCACGAGCTGTTCGCTTTAGAAACGCTGCGCCTGATCGGCTCACATCGTGGCTCCGCGTTGGTTCGAGTGGGTTCGAGGACGCGATCCCGGCCGAGCACGACGTGCGCTGGCAGCGTGGGATCGACCCGGGCCTGCTCGGCCCGAGCGCGCCACCGCCTGGAGGCCAGCGATTCCGCCGTTGATCAGCGCGAGCTCGCGGCGAGGCTGCGGGCGATCGCGGCGGTGGTGCTGAGTGCTTGCACCACCGGTGTGACTGGGACCTGGATGACCTGGTTCTGAACGATCACCAGCTTGCCAGCTGGCCCGGCCAACAGGTTCGGGTTGAACGCCCTCACGCCGCGCGCCAGGGCGCGCAGCCCGGTCAGGTCGCCGAGCCGACGCGCGTCGGTGATCGCGAACGCCGGCAGCGAGCCCGCGTACTTCCGCAGCGCCTTGGCCGCCGCCGTCGAGGTCAGCTTCCGCTTTCCGGCGACGGACGCGACCAGTTTCGCGAACGTGGTCTGCAGTTTGCTGATCGACCGCCACGCGCTGGCCATCTGGTTGTCATAGGAGGCGAGCGCCAGCCACTGACGCTTCGCTGCCTTGGCGTTTCGGGCCTTGGTCGCCGCCCGCGCGCGTCGCTGGGTCGTGTTCGCGGCGCGCTGGAGCGAGCGCAGCCGTGCCTGAGCGCTCAGTACGGCCTCGAGCGTGCGGATCCCGCGGGCCCTTTCGCGCGGCAGCACGAGCTTGATCGGCACCGGCTTTGCGATCACACCGAGTCTCCCCGCTGCACGAGACGCGCGCGCGGACGATACCGGGTCCGCCGCCGGCTTCTTCTTGTCCGCCGCGATCATGCTGTCGAGCTCTCCTTGGAGCACGGCGATCTGAGTCTCCAGCTGGGCGGCGGTCTCCTCGCTGACGAGCGCGCTGGTGCCGAACAGTCCGGCGAACGAGCCGGTGAGGACCGCCGTCGGCGGAAACGCGGTGGCGACCCCAAGCACCTGCGCCGCGTACCACTGGGTCGCCTTGTCGGCGTTGTACTCGTTGCGCAGCGTCTGGAGGACCATGATCTGCTGCTTCAGCTGGAGCTCCCTTTGGCGCCGCTGCGCGGACACGCTGCACCCCCGCTTCCCAGGGGCCGCGGCGATCGCCCGGCGCCGGCGCTCCAGCGCGGTGCTCGCAGCGGTCGCCCGCGATCCGCCGAGATCGCCGGCCCCGGCAGCATCGCACGGCGGTGGAACGGGCAGGCACCGTGAGAACTCCGAGGTCCCGTCCGGGCCGGTCGCCGTGGCAGTGATCACACCCGTGCCAGCCGGCAGCTCGGGCGTTGCCGAGAACACGTTCAAACCGCCGCCGTCGGTGTTGACCGGCACGCTCTCGAGGAACTGCTTGCCCTCGCCGTTCCCACTCGGGTTACAGACCGGGCTGGCGAACAGCTCGACTCTGTAGTTCGTGTTGGCGGCCGAGTCGAGGATCCCGACGATCTTCTCCCTGCTGCCGTTGGGGGAGCCGGTCAGCAACGGGTAGTTCTGCAGCCCGTTCGGCCCGGGCACCGAGCCTCCCGCGTGATTCGCCGTGACGTCGAAGTTGACGCCGCCGCCGGGGGCGTCGCCGAGCAGGTCGATCCCGAGGCCCTGGCCCGCGTCGTCGGCCTTCGCCCCCGCCCCATTGCTGTAGATCGAGTTGTGGGAGATCCCAACGGTCGGGAAGTGACCCTCGATGGACGGACCGACCCAGACCCCGCCGTCCAGGTTGTTGGCGACCGTGTTGGTGGCAAACGTGCCGGTGACGTCGCCGATCAGCCAGGTGCCGAGGACGTTGCCGAGCTTGCCGCCCGCTGCGTCGGTCCCGATCCGGTTGCCGGTGATGTTGGCGGCGAAGCCCGGCGTCACCGCGTTCGTCACGGCGCGGCGATCGGCGGCCGCGGAGGTCTGGCCGGTCGTACTGGCGAGGGTCACGCCTCGGCTCGTGAGGCCGACCCCTCCCTCTCGGCGCCATCAGCCCAAGTCCGGCCTCCGAGCCCGGTGAGGTGACCGCGGCGGTCCGGTCCGACGGCCCGACCGGGGCCTGGTCGGCCTTGATGGCCTTGAGCTCGGTGGGCGTCAGCTCCCCGTGCACGAACAGCAGACCGGCGAGGTTGCGCACCAGGGTGTTGCCGTGGATCGCCGAGGCAGCCACCTGAACTGAGAACAGGCCGAAGCCGTTGGTGGTCAGTTCGTTGTTCTGGACCGTGACTCCGTGGCCGCCGCCCACCAGCACTCCGATCGCGGTCAGCTTCACGGTGTTACCGGAAATCGTGTCCCCGGGGGCGTCCTCGTCGAGGATCCCCAGGATCGAGCCGAGGTCGCCGACCTTCAGCCCTTCGATATCCTGGGGTGCGGTGGCCGGGGTGTAGCCGATCACGTTGCCGGTGATCTGGTTGGCCCGGGAGGTAGCGGTGCTGGTGCTGAGCACGCCCATCACGTCGCCGAGGATCCGGTTGTCGCTCAGGACCGTGTGGGCGGTGCCGCCGAGGACAACGCCAATGATGTTGTGCAGACCAGGATTCGGCGACGAGCTCGTCAGCGTGTCGGAGAGCTGCTTGAGCGTTCCGTTCGTACCGATCGTGTTACCGGAGACGGCGGCCCCGTCGGTGTCCCCGAGCGCGACGCCGAGCCCGTTGCCCTGAATGGTGTTGGCGCCCGCGCCGCCACCGATCGTCAGGCCTGGCACCGCACCTTGGGCCTCGATTCCGACCGCGTTGCCAATCAGATCCGACACGGCTCCGGCCGCGTCCGGCCCTACGACGTTGCTCCCCACGACCACCCCGGAGGCAGTGCCCGAGATAGACGCGACCTGGATGCCGATCACCGCGTCGGTGACGACGTTGCCGGTGACCGTCACGCCCGCGACCGAGCCGCCGGCGGGCGCGACTTGGATCCCGGCCACCAGCCCGGTGTGCCCGAGGCCGGCGATGTTCGGCCCCGCACGGGAGCCGTCGGGCTCCAGGCCGAGCCAGTTCCCGCGCACCACCGCGCCGTTGCCGCCGCTGGCGATGCGGACGCCGGCCCCGAAGTTCAGCAGTGCCGCCTCGGTGGCCGCCGCAGGGGGCGGCGACTCACGGTTGATGGCATCCAGCGAGGCGGTCGCCGCCGTCGGGTTGCCGCCATCGGCGACCACGTTACGCGCCGCGGTGCCGGAGCCACCGATCGTCGCGTTGGCGGCCGCGACCTTGATGCCGATGCCGTCTGGAGCGTCGGCATAGCCACTCCCGCCCGCGTACGTGCCCAGCCAGTCACCTGTCACCGTATCGCCGCCCGCGCCCTCCAACGAGATCCCAGCGCCCGAGAAGCCCGTGACGATCAGGCCCTTGACCGTGCTGGCGCCCCCCGAACCCGCAGACCGCTGGCGCCGCTCCCGGCACCCGCGCCGTCGAGCCTGACCCCTGGCTGACCCGCAGGCGTCCCCGGCTGCGAGGTCCCGTCGACCGTCACCTGCGCCGTCACCGCGGGCAACGGCGAGGCTGGCGAGACCGTCGGCACCCCGCCCCCAGGGATGTCGAACGTGATCTCCTGCGCGCCGCCCCGCGCGTTGGCTGCCTGGATCGCGCCGCGCAGCGTGCACTTCCCAGTGCCGTCATCGCAGGCCGTCCCGGTCGGGTCCGCGTTCGGCAGGTCGCCGGTGCTCGTGACCACCAGCCCGCTACTACGGAACGCCAACGCGGTGCCGATCCCGTCACCGGAGCTCTCGATGCCGATCATGATCGTCCTGCCGTCTGTCGAGAGCGCGGCGTCCGACACGTCGGTTGCGCCGGGGAGCGGCGAGGCGCCCTGCGAGGTCCAGACAGCGCCCGACCGCGTCCATTCGTACGCGCCGCCCGCCGCTGCGCTGCCGATGCCTCCGGCGGCCTCGGCCGTGTTCCCGTCGGACGTCAGCCCGACGAATGCCCCCAAGTCGACGGAGCCTGTGGCCGTGAGGTTCGTCTGCTGGGCCCAGGTGGATCCCGACCGGGTGAACACGAATGCCGCCCCGGGGCCCGGGACAACGCCGCCCGAGCCAGCGCTGCCGCCGTCGAGCGGAGCGCCCACGAGCGCGGTGTTCCCGTCGCCGGACAGGGCCACGCTATCGCCGAAAAACTCGCTGCCGCTCCCGTTGGTCGGCGCCAGCGGCGGACCCTGCTGGGACCAACTCGAACCAGATCGGGTGAACACCCAGGCCGAACCGAACGCGCCGCCGACGGGGACGCCGAAGCTGCCGATCAGCGCGGTGCTGCCATCGGACGACAGCGCCACGGCGCTGACGCCATGGGCTCCCTCGCCAGACGGCTGATATGGGCCGGCCCCCTGCTGGTCGAAGCTCGACCAGCTCGCACCGGAGCGCTTGAACACCCAGAACTGGCCGTCGCCGCTCCCGTCGTCGCCCGCGACCAGAGCGGTGGTGCCGTCCGCTGACAACGCCACCTCGCCACCGAACCCGCCGTTGATCCCGAGTCCGTAGCTGTCGGTCGGGTTGACGGGCCGGATCATCGTCTGGCGGGTCCAGACACCGCCGGCGCGGGTGAAAATGTAGGCCGAGCCGAGACCGGTCTTGCTCGGAGGGAAGGTGGCCAAGTCGCCGCCCCACGCGCCGATCAGGGCGGTGTTGCCGTCGGCCGACAGCGATACGCCCGATCCGAACTCCTGGGCGCCCGAACTTCCCGGATTGCCGACGAGCTTGGGCCCCTGCTGCGCCCAGACGTTGTTGGTGCGGGTGAACACCCAGGCAGCACCAGGGCTCTCATTGATGTTGTTGGTGTGAGCGGGGGAGTCGTTCCCGTCCTCGTCGGCACTGATCAGTGCGGTGTTCCCGTCGGCCGAGAGCGCCACCGCGTGTCCGTAGTACCCGTAAGGGCCGGCCTCGTCATTCGGCGTGACCGGGCCTCCCTGCTGGACGAACGGGTCGATCCGGATCGGATAGACGGCACTGCGCATCGGTGACGCTGACCAGAAGCTTGCCGCCACGAACGGTGAGAGCGACCGGCAGCACGCGACCGCGTGCGTCGGTCGCCTCGAGACCGCCGTAGCGAAGCGCGACTAGCGCCGGACGGCGCCACGAACCGCACCCCGTTTCCGAACTGCTCGGGGCGCAGCGCTCCGCCGCGCCGAGCGCGAGCGTCAGCCGCCGGCCCGCGGCGCCCGGCCGCCGCGCGACGGTGAAGCCCTGCTCGATCCCGAGCGGACCGGCCGCGTACCACTCGGCGACAGCGCCGCGGTCGTAGATGACCCGGTTGGCATGAACCGAGACCGATCCGGGAGCCAGCGGCGCCAGGCGATCGCCGCGCCCGACCGCCAAGGAGGAGAACGACATCGAGCCAGCGTGCGAAGCGAGCGCGACTCCGCCGGCGCCGAACTGCGCGGTCACGCCACCGCCCGCGGAGCGGTATCCGGCGGCGGTCCGCGTAGCAGCGAAGACCGGTGTGTCGGCGGCAACCGCCGTCGAGATCGCCGACTGCGCCTGAACCGGCAGGGACTGCAGTCGTGCGAGCGCGGCCTGCTCGCGCTTGAGTCGCGCCGACGGAATCGCCGGCGACGCCGCGATGCTCAGCACCAAGATCCCGATCGCGCCCGCGAGCAGCGCAGCAGCCAGCCACGCGACAATGCGCGCGATCCGACTCAGCCGAGCCCATGACTCGAGCAGCCCATCCCACCGTGCGACAACGTCTCCAGCCCTGAAAGCGCCCACGTATCCGCCCCTCTGGTATGTGCCCCGAGCGGCGGCCGGGAGTCGACCACCACGGCGAACACTACTCCCGAATGCCGATGACGATCGGGCGGGCATACGTCAAAGCGACGTATGCTCCCGCCGAGGTCAGTGAGCGAGAGCCGAGAAGCCCAAGTCCTCCGAGTCGTCGCCGACGTGTGCGGCCTGCTCGACATCAGCGAGTTTCGCCACGGCCTGCTCGATGCGCTGAACCGCGCGCTCCCCTCAAAGCGCGTGTCCCTGAACGAGATCGGACCGACGCCCGACACCGTTTTCACGATCGTGCGCCCCGAGTTCGCCCCGGAGTACCACGAGCGCTTCGCGCAGCACGCGCACGAGAACCCGCTCCTGCAGCGCTACCTGCGTTCGCGCGACGGACGTGCCTACCGCTTCTCCGACGTGATCAGCCCTGCCGAGCTGCACCGGCTCGCGCTCTACCGAGAGCTCTACGAGCCGCTCGGTCTCGAGCACCAGCTCGCGTTCACGCTCCCCGCCGATCCCGACCGCGTGCTCGCAGTCGCCCTCAGCCGTGGCAAACGTGACTACAGCGACCTTGAGCGTGACGTCGCAGACGACGCGCGGCCGTTCCTGATCCAGGCGTATCGAAACGCGATCGCCTACGAGCTGCTGCGCTCGGGAAGCCCGGACGAGAGCGGCGGCGCGCTCGTCCCAGCCCTCCTCGCGGCAGGCCTCACCAGCCGCGAAGCAGAAGTGATCCGGATCGTCGCGCTCGGACGTTCCAACCAACACATCGCCGAGGAACTCGGTGGCATCAGCCCCCGAACCGTCGGCAAACACCTCGAGCACAGCTACCGCAAACTCGGCGTCAGCGACCGCTCGAGCGCCGCAGCACGCGCATGGGAACTCGCCTCCTCCACACCCCGCACAACACTGAGTCGATCCAAGCGCGACTGACCAACGAACTACACCATTTCCAGCGCTTTCCCGATGCCGCCGGTGGGGATCGAACCCACGACCTTCGGATTAAAAGTCCGCTGCTCTGCCAGCTGAGCTACGGCGGCGCATAACCCATGATGGCGGATGCGCCGTGCAAGACGGCAGGCGAGCGGGGCCGCCTACCGCTTGAGGTCCGGGTTCGGGAGCATGAAGTCGCGGATGACGGCGACGAGATCCTGGTAGGAGCCGATGAAGCCGCGGAGGGTGCGGGCGGTGGCGCCGTAGCTGTCGAACTCGGGGACGGTCATGCCGTCGGCGTCGTACGCGCGGCGGAAGTCAGGCAGGCGACTGTATAGCTGGTCGACGATGCCGTCCGGCACCGGATTGTCGATCCGCTCGGCGACCTCGATCTCGGAGGCGTTGAACTGCTTCTGCCAGGCGTGCGTGATCGTGAGGACGATGTCGCCGCCGATCAGCTCTGACCAATGGAGGTGGTGGCGGTAGGCCGCGGCGAGCAGCCGGCAGCGGTAGCCGCGCTCCTGGTAGATCGAATAGGCGTGCTTGAACGCGGCGACGCCGGCCCAGTGGACCGCGCCGGGATCGAGGACGACCTCGTCGCGCTTGACGAGCGCGGCCATCCAGTCGTCAAGCCGGCCGACCATGATCGTGCACACGGGCGACATCCTTGAGGTGTCCTCGCCGGCGGCTTCGCGGCGCGCCAACCCGCGCGCGACCGCCTCGGCGACGGCGAGCGACTGGGGCACGGTGAAGCACACGGTCGCGTTGATCGAGGCGCCGGCGGCGGTGACCTCCTCGATCGCGGTGATCCCCGCCGCCGTCGCGGGGATCTTGATCTGCATGTTCGGCGCGAGCCCCGCGAAGTGCAGCCCCTGCGAACTCAGGCGCGCGGCGTCACGGTAGAACTTCGGATTGGTCTGGATCGAGAGGCGACCCTTCAGCCCGTTCTCGCGTTCGAACACGGGCAGCAGCAGCTCCGATGCCTTGACCGCCATCTCCTCGATCAGCTGCCAGGCGACCTCATCCTCGGTCGCGGTCGGGTTCTCGGCGATGATCTCGCCGATCCGCTCACGCCAGAGGTCCATCTCCTTCTTCAGCACCTCGCCGACGATCGTCGGGTTGCTGGTGGCGCCGACCGCGCCGCGCTCGATCGCGTAGGTGAGCTCGGCGATCGAGCAGGAGTCGTTCCAGTAGTCGGTCGCGGTGAGCGCGGTCTCCCAGAGTGGGCCCTGACCGGGCGCATCGACCCGAGCGGCCGCTTCGGTGGAGGTCGTCATCAGCAGATCCCTTTCGCTCGTCGTTGACTCATCACTACTTCTCGACGAAGTAGGCGCCGTGGCCCTGACCGTCGGAGTAGTAGCGGCTGGTGACGGTCTTCTTGCGGGTGAAGAACTCGACCGCGTCGCCGCCGTGGGCATGGAGGTCACCGAGGAAGCTGTCCTTCCAGCCCGAGAACGGGAAGAACGCGACCGGCGCGGCGACGCCGATATTCACCCCGATCATCCCCGCCTCCACGTCGTGGCGGTAGCGCCGGACCGCGGCGGCGGACTCGGTGAAGATCGAGGTGCCGTTGCCGAACCGGCTCGAGTTGACGATCTCGATCGCCTCATCGAGCGTGTCCGCGCGCACGACACAGAGCACGGGCCCGAACACCTCCTCCTGCGCGATCGCCATGTCCGCGGTGACCTCGTCAAGGATCGTCGGGCCGACGTAGGCACCGCTCGGATCAAGGCCGCCGGTCGCTGCACTGCCATCGACGGCGAGCGACGCGCCGTCGGCGACGCCCCGGTCGACCCACCCGGTGATCCGGTCGCGCGCCGCGCAGGACACCACCGGTCCGACGTCGGTGTCGTCCTGGAGGCCATCGCCGACCTGCAACCCGCGGGTCTTCTGCACGAGCGCCGGCATCAGCCGGTCGTGCGCCTCGCCGACGGTGACGACGACCGACCCGGCCATGCAGCGCTGGCCGGCGGCCCCGAACGCCGAGCCGATGATCCCGTCGACGGTCTTGTCGATGACCGCGTCGGGCATGATCACCATGTGGTTCTTGGCGCCGCCGAGGGCCTGGACGCGCTTGCCGGCCTTGGCCGCGCCCTCGTAGACGATCTTCGCGACCGGCGCCGAGCCGACGAACGACACCGCGTCGATCCCGGGGTGGGCGAGGATCCCCTCGACGATCTGGCGGCTGCCGTTGACCAAGTTCACGACCCCGGGCGGGAGGCCGATCGAGTCGAGCACCTCGAACGCGATCTGCTGGGTCAAGGGCACCTGCTCGGAGGGCTTGAGGATGAACGCGTTGCCGCAGCCGATCGCGAACGGCAAGAACCAGAACGGGACCATCGCCGGGAAGTTGAACGGCACGATCGCGGCGCACACGCCGACCGGCTGGCGGATCGTCTCGCAGTCGACGCCGCGGGCGACGTCCTCCAGGATCCGTCCCTGCATCGTCGTCGGGATCGCGCACGCGCACTCGACCATCTCGATCATTCGCGCGACCTCGGCCCGGGCGTCGTCGATCGTCTTGCCCATCTCGGTCGTCACCGAACGGGCGAGTTCCTCCTTGCGCGCCTCGAGTCCCTCGCGGAGCTCGAACAGCTTGCGGGCGCGCCCGATCGTCGACACGGCGCGCCAGGCGGGCAGCGCGGAGCGCGCCGCGGCGACGGCGGCGTCGAGTTCCGCCGCCCCGGAGAGCGGGACGTTCGCCAGCACGGCGCCGGTCGCCGGATTGGTGACCTCAAGCGTGTCGCGGCCCGGCTCGGTCGCGGTCCACTCGCCGCCGATGTAGTTGCGCAGTGTCGCGGTGGCGGTTGCAGTCATGTCAGGTACTCCTCGTCAGTGTCAGCGCGACGGCAGCGGTGCCGTCAACAGCCATTCGTGGTCGGGATCGTTGTGGAAGACCCACGTCCGCGTCGGGCCTGCCATCACATTGAGGTAATACGAGCGGTAACCCGCCGGCGCACCCACCGGGTGATAGCCGCGCGGGACGAGGACGACCTCGCCGTCACTCACCGCGAGCGTCTCGTCGAGGCTGCGGTCATCGGTGTACACACGCTGGACGACGAACCCCTGCGGAGGGTCGATCCGGTGGTAATAGGTCTCCTCCAGGTAGGACTCCTCCGGGAGCGCGTCGCGATCGTGCTTGTGGGGGGGATAGCTCGACCAGTTGCCCGCCGGCGTGAGCACCTCGGTGACGAGCAGCGACTCGGCCTCGTCGTCGGCCGTCCCCATCAGGATCGGGTGCACGACGCGCTCGGACGGACCGCTGCCGCGGGTCTCGGGCTCGATCGCCGAGCCCGGCAGCAGCCGCGCCGTCGCGCCCGACCGCGCCGGGGCGAAGCACAGCGCGACCTCGGCGGCATCCTCGGACGCGCCCGACACGGAGAACTCGGTCCCCGGAGGCAGGTAGGCAGCCTCGGGCAGGCCGCTGAACGGGTCCGGACGCGAACCCACCGACAGCCACTCCCCGTGCGCCGAGCTGATGTCCACCGTTCCGCCGAGGACGACGATGCACACCTCACGCTCGCCCGTCGCGCGCTCCGCGCGCACGCCGGAAGCGAGGCGCAGCACCTCAAGACCGACGTACGTCCACCCGGCCGACTCCGGGGTCACGGTCAGCAGCGAGCCGTCGGCAGCGGGTGCGGGCGCGGGTTTGACGATCAGGCTGGTCACGATGCCTCCGGAAACGGTCGCTTCGGTCTCAACGCAGATTACGACCGGTGCGTCGGGTTCGGCACCGTCCACGGCCAACGCGGGCGATTGCGCAATGTCTCGCCGGAGCGCAGCGGTCGCAGACCCGCCCGGAGCGGCGTGCGCTGACCGTGGCCGGATGCGATCATGTCGCGCCACCCGGAAGAGGGAGCATCAGGTGTTCGGACGTGGACGGCAGCACGCGCAGGCGGTGATCGTCGCGCGGGAGACGCACGAAGGGATGTACCGGCATGGGGTGAACCTCTATGCGCCCACCGGGCAGTATCACCACGTCTATGACTACGTGGCCGACGTGACGCCCGGCGGGGTCGAGAGTCCGTTCCGGGCGATGTTCACCGAGATGTTCGAGAGCGACGAGGAGTACCGCCCGATCGCGGGCGACACCGTCGCGGTGACGTTCGATAAGGACCACAAGGTCGCGCTCGATCGCCGTCCGCTCCGCGAGCGCGCCCAGGCGACCAAGAAGGCTGCGCGCAGCAACCTGACGGCGCTCGCCAGTCAGCCGGTCGGCACGCCAGCGCCGAACGCACCCGTCGACACCTCGGCGTCAATCCGCGCGTCGGGATCCTCCAGGTGAGCCTCCGCCAGGCGGAACGGCGCGGCGACGCCGCGGAGGTCAACCGGCTCAGCGCCCAGCTCGCCGAGCTTGAGGGCGAGCTCAGGCCGGGCGCTTAACCGCGACCGTCTCGACCTCGACGAGCATCCGCGGGTCGACGAGCCCCTCGATGCCGAGCATCGTCATCAGCGGCCGAATGTCGCCGAAGATGTCACCGTGGGCGCGGCCGACCTCCTCGGAGCGGGAGATGTCGGTGACGTACATCCGGGTCTGGACGACGTCCCGCAGGGAGGCGCCGACGCGGCCGAGTTCGTGCTCGACCTTGCGGAGAATCTCGATCGTCTGGTCGTAGGGCGTGGCGCCGAGCACGACCCCGTCGGCGTTGACCGACGTCGTTCCGCCGACCAGGATGAACCCGCCCACCACCGCTACGCGGCTGAAGCCGTACTTGCCCTCATACGGCGAGGGCGGGTCACCACCGAGGAGCTCCACGCCGTCCGGGCTCAATGGCGGAAGTGCCGGCGGCTGGTGAACACCATCGCCGCCCCGGCGGCGTCGATCGCCTCGACGACCTGCGGGTCACGCATCGAGCCGCCCGGCTGGATCACCGCGGTGACGCCCGCCTCGAGGGCCAGCTGGGGGCCGTCGGCGAACGGGAAGTAGGCATCGGAGGCCATCACGCAGCCCTCGATGCCGGACTGGGACTTCTCAAGCGCGAGGCGCACCGAGTCGACGCGGCTCATCTGGCCGGCGCCGATGCCGACCGAGGCCAGGTCGCGGGCGAGGACGATGGCATTTGAGCGGACGTGCTTACAGACGCGCCACGCGAACAGCAGCTCCTGCCACTCCTCCTCGGTCGGGCGGCGCTCGGAGACGACCTGCATCTCGGCGCGATCATCAAGGTCGGCGTCGCGGTCCTGGACGAGCATGCCGCCGATCACCTGGCGCAGGTGGGGCTCGATCATGTTCGGGGAGCGGCGCTCGCGGTCGTCGAGGATGCGCACGTTCGGCTTGGTCGCGAGCACCTCCAGCGCGTCGTCGTTGTAGCCGCGCGCGAAGATGACCTCGACGAACTGGTTCACGAGTGCCTCGGCGAGCGGCTTATCGACGGTGCGGTTGATCGCGATGACGCCGCCGAACGCGGACATTGGGTCGCAGGCGAACGCCTTCTCGTAGGCCTCGAGCGCGGTCGAGGCGACGGCGACGCCGCACGGATTGTTGTGCTTGATGATCACGCACCCGGGGATCTTGAACTCGGAGAGCAGCAGCCGGGCGGAGTCGAGATCGAGCAGGTTGTTGAACGAGAGCGCCTTGCCGCCGAGCTGGGAGACCATCGAGAGGACGTGGGTGCGCGTCCCCACCTGTGCGTAATAGGCGGCGCGCTGATGCGGGTTCTCGCCGTAGGGCAGCTCGAGCACCTTCTCGAACGCGCGGACCATGAGCGGCGGGAAATCCTCCCGCTTTTCCTGGAACCAGCGGGCGATCGCGGTGTCGTACCGGGCGGTGTAGGCGAACGCCTCGGCGGCGAGGCTCTCCCGCGTCGTCGGGGAGAGGCGGCGTCCGGACTCGCGGAGCTCGTCGAGCACGGCGTCGTAGCTGGCGGGGCTCACGATCGGGGCGGCGAAGGCGCAGTTCTTGGCGGCGGCCCGGATCATCGTCGGGCCGCCGATGTCGATGTTCTCGACGACCTCGTCGTCGGTGACGCCGCGCGTGGCGGCGGTCCGCTCAAACGGATACAGGTTCACGCACACGAGATCGACGAACTCGACCTCCTGCTCCTGGGCGGCGACGAGGTGCTCCGGGTTGTCGCGGACGGCAAGCAGGCCGGCGTAGAGCTTGGGATGAAGCGTCTTGACCCGGCCGTCCATGATCTCCGGGAAGCCGGTGAGATCACTAATCGAACGGACACGGATGCCGGCGTTCTCCAGCTCGCGAGCGGTGCCGCCCGTGGAGATGATCTCGATCCCGAGATCGGCGAGGCCGCGGGCGAACTCGCCGATGCCGGTCTTGTCCGAGACCGACAGCAGCGCGCGCGCGACCTGGACCTCGCCAGGGGCGACGGGAGAAATCGATGAAACGGGCTCGGTGCCCCGGGGCATGCACCCGCGACTCTAGTGCATCGTTCCGACCGCGTGGCGATTCGGATCCGGCAGGCGCGCGAGCCAATACGGATGTATTGCAGCCCGAGGACGCCGATCCGGCGCCGATCATCCGGATTCATCCGGCACGCGGGGTCGTGGAATCAAGCAGCCGGGGCGATACCGGAGTTGATGAGGACCCGCCGCGGGTGGTCCGGATCGAGCCGAACGGCGCCCCGCGCGATCAGCCGGACCGCCTCCGGGAGGAGCTCGTGCTCGACGGGGTGCAGGCGCTCGAGCACGGCGTCGGCGTCGGTCGCGTCCGGGACTTCGATCGCCCGCTGAAGGATGACCGCGCCGGAATCGACCCCGTCGTCAACGAAGTGGATGGTGACGCCGAACACCTTGACGCCGTAGTCGATCGCCTGCTGGACGGCGGCGAGCCCGGGAAACGCGGGCAGCAGCGCCGGGTGGACGTTGATGACCCGCTCGGGGAAGCGCGCGATGAAGTCGGGGCTGAGCAGCTGCATGTAGCCGGCGAGCACGACGAGCTCGACTCCCCGCTCGACGAGCCAGTCGGCGATCGCGCGGTCACGCGCCGCCCGTCCGCCGTCCCCATAGTCGGCGACCGGGAACACCCGCGTCGCGACGCCCGCCGCCGCGGCTCGCGACAGGGCATAGGCGTCCGCTTTGTCGGAGGCAACCGCGACGATCGAGATCCCGTCCCGCCCGTGGACCTGGTCGAGCAGCGCCTGGAGGTTCGTGCCCGACCCGGACGCGAGGACGCCGACGTTCATGTGAGCGCCGGCTGCGAGGCGCGGAGCTTCGGGAAGCGCCCGCCGCTCGAGGCGAGGGTGCCCGCGGCGAGCATCTCATCGACGCGCCCGAGGACGTCGTCGGCCCGCAGGTGGGCGAAGGACCCGTACTCCGGCAGCTCGTCGTAGGCATGCTCGGCGATCACCTTTGAGCGGCCGCCGCGGAGAATCTCCACCGCCCGCGTGCGCCCGACCGAGGGGCGGGCGGTCCGGACGACGGAGACGATCGCGTCGTCGAGGTCGGCGGGAGCCCCGTCCGCGCGCGGCGCCGGCGCCGCCCCGGGCACCACCGGCGGCGCGCGCGGCCGGAGCCGAGCGGCGGCCGAATGCCGGGCTCGCCCACTCACCGGGCGGCCCGTCGCAGGTATCGCAGCAGCGGCCAAGCGGGGCGGGGTCGGTGCGATCGCCGAAGTGGGTGAGCAGGGCGCGGCGGCGACACTGCTGGCGCTCGACGTAATCCCAGATCGAGCGGTACTGGGCCCACCGGGCCCGCTCCCCATCCCGCGCGGAGGATTGACAGATCGCAAGCATCCGCGCGTTCCAGTCGCCGACGATCTGCCCGGCGATCCGGTCCGGCGGGGCCGGCTCAGGACGGATCATCCCGGCGCGCGCCAGATGGCCGATGATCGAGCGCGTCGCCTCCTCGGCGTCACGGGCCCCGGTGAGACCGGCCAGGTCAGAGACGGCGACGTCGTAGTGACCGTCAAGCCCGGCCCAGCGCAGCCGCTCGCCGACCCGTTCAAATACGCCGTCCTCGACCCGCGAGCGCTGGATGAAGAAGACGTGGAGGGCCTTGTCCTTCTGCTCGGCGAACAGGAGGCCGCGGGCGGGACGCCCGTCACGACCGCCGCGGCCGACCTCCTGGTAGTAGGCCTCGAGCGAGGCCGGTACCGCCGCGTGGGCGACCGTGCGCACGTCGGCCTTGTCGATCCCCATGCCGAACGCGTTGGTCGCAACGATCACCGGGACCTCGCCGGACATGAACCGCTCCTGCGTCTGGTGGCGCACCCCGCGGTCCAGACCGGCGTGGTAGGCGAGGGCCTCGACCCCGAGTGACGCGCGGAGCTCCGCGGCCACGTCCTCGCTCGCCGAGCGCGTGCCGGCGTAGACAATCGCCGGCAGGGCTTCGGCCTCGCCGAGCGCGGCGGCGAGACGCCGGCGCTTGTCGACCGCGTTCCGGCACGAGACGACCGACAGCGACAGGTTCGGGCGGTCGAATCCCGTCGTCACCCGCAGCGGGTCACGCAGGGCGAGCCGCCGGACGATGTCGCCTGCGACCGCCGGCGTCGCGGTCGCGGTCAGGGCGAGCGTCGCCTGGGCGCCAACCGCCTGGGCCGCCTGCGCCAGGGAGAAATAGTCCGGGCGAAAGTCGTGACCCCATTGGGAGACGCAATGCGCCTCGTCGACGACGAAGAGCCCCACGCGCGCGCGGGAGACCGCGTCAAGGAACCGGGGGAGGGCGAACCGCTCCGGCGCGACGTAGAGCACGCGCACCTCGCCCCGCCCGACGCGCGCCAACGCCTCGGCGTTTCCGGCGCTCCCCCGTTGGGCGTTGATCAGCTCGACCTTCCCGGGCGCGATTCGCCACAGCGCCCGGGCCTGGTCCTGCATCAGCGACACGAGGGGCGAGACGACGATCGTGAGGTCGTCCCGCATCAGCGCCGGGAGCTGGTAGCAGAGCGACTTTCCTGAGCCGGTCGGCATGACGACGAGCTCATCGCGGTTCTCAAGCGCCGCCCGGACCGCGAGCTCCTGGCCGGGACGGAAGTCGTCGAAGCCGAAGATCTCCCTCAGTGCGGCGCGTGAATCCATGGGCGGGCGACATTAGCGCCGAGTTCGGCGGCATCCACAGAGGTGTGACAAACGCCCGGGGCGTTCTGTGCCCGACCGCACACAGGCCCGTCCGCGGGCGGCGCATAGTGCCCGCATGGACTTCTTTGGGGCAATCGTCCTTCTGTACCTGGTGGTCATCGTGTACTCGCTGTACGTGCGGCGGGACGCCGGGATCAGCCGGCACCCCTACCGCAACCCGTACGGCGACGCACCCGGCGCCTGGTCGGACTGACCGCAGCAACCGGGGCGTCGCTTAGACGGACGCTCCCGCGGGTCCCCGGCCGCCGGCCGCGTTCCGCAGTCCGCGCGCCCGCGCCCACGCGAGCACGAGAAACCCGCCGAGGAAGATGATCGCCGCCGCCTCGGAGACGAGCGCGATCACGATCTCGATCCGGTAGCCCTGTTCCATGAACCCGAACAGCGGCCGCGCTTCGCTGATCAGCAGCGCGATCAGCGCACCGCCAGCGACCCCGATTCCCGTGACCGACACGGCGCAGTCCACGGCCAGTCGCAGCGGCCGGTACCCGCCCCGGACGGGGACCAACAGCCACAGGCCGAGCACCGTCGCGGCCACGAAGTTGACGAGGAACAGCGTCCCGATCGTCGGCACCACCGAGAAGTGACCCACGGTGTACTGCTCGAGGTGAATGCCGCCCACGACAAGCAGCGCGACCCCGCCGGCGATGCGGGCGACGACGAGGCTGGAGATCCGTCTAGTGGCCATCGTGGTCCACCTTGGCGCCGGCCCGTGAGACGACGTACCACTTGGCCCCGAACTGATTGATGTCCTGCCCGGTCGTCTGGCCGGCCTTCGTGCCGTCGCCGGCGTAGTAGTAGAGCGGGTGGCCGTGGTAGGTCACCTCGGTCGTGCCGTCCTTGCGGTGGGTCGTGCCGAGCGCCGAGGCCGTCACCGAGGTCCCGGCCTTGACCGTGCTGGTGGTTGTCAGCGGCGGCCACACGCTCGCGCAAGTCGAGTAGCAGTTGCTGGTGTTCATCTTGTCCGCCTCGAACAGGTAGAGCGTCCGGCCGGACCCGTCGACGAGGAACGTGCCGAGCTTGGTGTGACCGAGGTCGACGGTCGGGGCCGCCACGGACGCTGCCTTCTGTTGGGGGGCCGCGCCGTAGGCAGACCCACCACCACCACCGCCGCCACCGCAGCCGGCGATGACGAGAGCGGCGGCGACCGGTCCGAGAGAGAGGAGGGCGGGCTTCTTCATGGTGTGTCTCCAGCCTTAGTTGAGTGCGAATGCGAGCGACACTACGACGATGCGTAGTACGTGCTCTCCTCTCCTCTAAGACGCACTCGACGGCGAGACCTTCCCGGGGTCGCGACAGGGCTGTCCGGTTGCGCAAGAGCGCACCTACTACTCGGCGTCGCAGGCTAGCTGCTACGGTGTGTAGTAGAAACGTCTCGTCCCTACTTGAGAGAGTGGAGGAAGTCCGATGCGACGGAATTGGAAGATCGTCCCATCGCTCGCCGTCACGGGCGCGCTCGTCCTCGCTGGGACCGCAACGGCCGACGATGCCGTGGTCCACGGGCGCCGACCAAGGCCGGCGGCGCCCCCGACCCCCAATCAGGTCGTCATGTGGAACCGGATCCTCCTCGGGATCCTGCGCACCGCTGACGCGCCGGCCCTCACCGCGCATCCGACGCTCGGTCTGGCGATGATGCATCTCGCGATCGCCGACGCTGTCGGAGCGATCAGCCGCCGGTTTGAACCGTATGCCGCCACACCGCCCGTCGCGCCGTACGCGTCCCAGGCCGCCGCCGCGGCGCAGGCGGCGCACGATGTGCTCGTCGCGCTGTACCCGACCCTGACCCCGTCACTCGATGCCAACCTCGCGGCGGCGCTGCACACGGTCCGCGACGGCGCCGCCAAGACACGTGGCGTCGGCGTCGGAGCGCAGGCGGCCCAAGCGATCCTGACCCTGCGATGGAACGACCGCCGATCGGTGACACCGTCGCCGTTCGTGCTCCGCGCCGCCGATCAGTTCCGGCCCGGTCCGCCGCCGGCGACGACGAGTCCCGCGGGATCCACGCGGACCCGCGAGCACACGGCGAGCGCTCAGTTCTGGAGCGCCCCGATCCATGACTACTGGAACGAGATCGCGCAGACCGCCTCAGGCGCGCGCGGTCACTCGACGAGCACGGACGCGCGCCTGTTCGGGGTGCTCAACGCGAGCCTCGCCGACGCCGTGATCGCGGCTCGCGACGCCGCGGCCAGGTACGCCTCGACCCGCGGTGCCCCGCTCTACCCGAGCGCTCACAGCGTCGCGAGCTTCGGCGCCGCCGAGATCCTGAGCGATCAGTTCGGCCGGCGGATGCACTTCGACGTCGCGTCGTTGGTGCGCCCGGACATGTCGCGGCACTTCACGAGCTTTGCCGCCGCTGCCGGTGAGGCCGGCCTCAGCCGCGTCTACGGCGGCGATCAATCGCGCTTCGATCACCTCGCCGGTGCGCGGCTCGGCCGCCGGATCGGGCGGTTTGCCCTCCATCACGTGCTCATGCTGCGCCCGGACGGACGGTATTAGTGCTCCCCGCACTGCGACAGCTCATGACGCGGCGGTGGCGGCTCGCCGCCGGCGCCGCGGCAGCGCTCGCCATCGTGCTCGCCGCGCCGTCGCTGGCGGGGGTCCCGGCCCGCGTGCTGGCGGGGTGTCTCGGCTGGGTGACGCTCGCCGCCGCACTCGAGCTGCTCTCGGTCACCGGGTTCGTGCTCGTGTTCACGCTCGCGTTCCGGGCCGCCGGCGTCGCCGACGCGGGACCCGGCGCGGGGCTGCGCTCGCTCGCCGCCGCCACGGTGCTCCCGGCGGGCGGCCTCGTGGGCCCGGTCGCCGGGTCGCTCGGGCCGGACACCGACACGGCCGCGATCCGGCGTCTGACCCAGTCCTCGGTCGGACTCGTCGCGCTCACGAGCGCCCCGCTGTTCATCGCGGTGGTGGTGATCGGCGTGATGCTCCGCTTCGGGTGGCTGCACGGGCCGCATGGCGCACTGCTGACCTTGGTCCCAGCGGCGATCGCGTTCGTCTCCGTGGTGCTGGCATGGCGGGGCAGCCGGCGAAGCCCAACCTCGCGGGAGTCGAAGGCCACGCTCCTGCGGGGCGGACTCGCGGACGCCCGGGAGCTGACGCGCGGGGGCGACTGGCGGCTGGTCGGCGGGCTCGCCTACTACAGCTTCGACGGCGCCGTTCTGTGGGCGGCCTTCCGCGCCTTCGGCCAGGCACCGCCGCTGAGCGCGCTCGTCATGGGGTACGTCCTCGGGCTGCTCGCGTCGTCGCTGCCGACGCCGGCGGGCATCGGGGTCCTGGAGGGCGGCCTCGTCGGTGGACTCGTGCTGTACGGAGCGGCGCCGGGGCCGGCCGCGCCGGCGGTCCTGCTCTACCGAGCGATCTCGCTGTCGGTGCCCCTCCTCGTCGGCGGAATCGCCTGGGCGGAGCGGCTGGCAGCCGGCGGGACGGATCAGGCGCGGACGAGCGGGAGCTGCGACTCGAGCGCGTACTTCCCGGCCGCGTCCTCGGTTCCGGCGAGCGGGTAGTCGCCGCTGAAGCAGGCGTCGCAGTGGGTGTCGCGTGTGGTGCCGACGGCCTCGTAGACCCCGGCGAGCGAGAGGTAGTGGAGCGAGTCGGCACCGAGCTCGGCGGCGATCTCCTCCGGGGTGCGCCCGTGGGCGATCATCTCCTCACGGGTCGACATGTCGATCCCGTAGTGGCACGGATGCTTGATCGGCGGCGCGGAGATGCGCAGATGGACCTCGGCGGCGCCCGCCTCGCGGAGCATCTTGACGATCTGGCGGGTCGTGTTGCCACGCACGATCGAGTCGTCGACGACGACGAGCCGCTGGCCGGCGACCACCTCGGGGAGCGGATTGAACTTCAGCCGCAGACCGTGGCGGCGGAGCTCCTGGCCGGGCTGGATGAACGTCCGCGCGACGTAGCGGTTCTTGATGAAGCCGTCGTCCTGGGGCAGGCCGGAGGCGCGGGCGAGGCCGCGCGCGGCGGCGTTGCCGGAGTCCGGCACGGGGATGACGACGTCGGCCTCGACGGGCGCCTCGCGCCACAGGATCTCCCCCATGCGAGCGCGGGCGACCTGGAGCACGGTCCCGGACATCCGCGAATCAGGGCGGGCGAAGTAGATGTACTCAAAGACGCAGAACGCATGCCGCTGCGACTCGACGGCCATCCGCGTCTTGAGTCCGCCGTCGACGAGCGTCACGACCTCACCGGGCTGGACGTCACGCAGGTACCGCGCGCCGATCAGGTCAAACGCGCAGGATTCCGAGGCGACGCAGTACGCACCGCGTCCCGTCGCCTCGTCCTCGATGACGCCGATCGCGAGCGGGCGCAGGCCGGCCGGATCCCGGAACGCGACCACCGCCTCATCGGTCATGACCACCGTCGAGAACGCACCCCGGAGCTTCGGCAGGACCTCGGCGACCGCATCCTCGATCCGGTCCGCCGGATGGGTCGCCAGCAGCGCGGCGATGATCTCCGAGTCCGACGTCGAGCGGAACGGGACGTCCCGGCCGCGGAGCTCGGCGTGGAGCTCGACCGCGTTGATCAGGTTGCCGTTGTGCGCGAGCGCCAGCGTACGACGGTCGTCACGGACGATCGGCTGGGCGTTCTCCCACTCCGAGGAGCCGGTCGTCGAGTACCGGACGTGACCGATCGCCATGTCGCCGACGAGCGACCGGAGCTTGTGCTCGTCGAACACCTGGCTGACGAGGCCCTGGTCGCGGATCGCCATCAGGCTGCCCCCGCGAGGGGCGGCCGCGATCCCCGCAGACTCCTGGCCGCGGTGTTGCAGCGCGAAGAGAGCGAAATACGCGAGCCTCGCGACGTCGTGCTCCGGCGCAAAGATGCCGAAAACCCCACATTCGTCCCGAGGTCCGTCGCGGTGATCAGGGAGGTCAGCCATACGCGAAAGGCCTCGCTCCCAAGGCTAGCAGCGGGTCGGGTGACTCATGAGATCAGCTCGGCCAGCCCGCGCTCGCGGGCGTCGCGGAGTCCGGAAACTGGGAGATTCCATCGGAGCGCCCCCGCGACCACTGACAGGGTCTCGCCCCCGACCCGCCCGATCGCGTGCGCCCGGACGAGCCCGGCGGCGGCCAACGCCTCCTCGGAGGCGGCGGAGACGACGAACGCCTGACCCGGGGCCTCGCCGAACAGTCCGACCTCGCCGATGTCGGCGAGCTCGACCTCGGCGCCGATCCCGCCGCCGATGCAGCACTCGGCGAGCGCGACGGCAAGTCCGCCCTCGGCGATGTCGTGGGCGCTCTTCAGCGCGCCCGAGCGCACCGCCTCCCGGACCTTCTCGTGAACCTCGCGGACGGCGGCGGCGTCGAGTTCCGGCAGCGGGCCCACCGGCGCCTCGCCGCGGAGCTTGGCAAGCTCGGAGCCGGCGAGCGCGTGGGCGAAGTAGCCGGTGATCGCGATCACGTCGCCTTCGCCGGCGAACCCGAGCCGCCCGGCAACGTTGGCATCCGGGAGCTGACCGACGATTCCGACGACCGGGGTCGGATAGATCGGCCCGGTCGGCGCCTCGTTGTACAGCGACACGTTGCCGCCGACGACCGGCACCTCGAGCGCCTCGCAGGCGTCGGCGAGCCCCTCGACCGCCCGCGTGAGCTGCCATGCGACATGCGGTTTCTCAGGATTGCCAAAGTTCAGGCAGTTGGTGAGCCCCAGCGGTGTCGCCCCGACGCAGGCAAGGTTCGCCGCGCATTCAAAAACCGCTTCGACCGCGCCCGCGTGCGGGTCGCATGCGACCCGCCGTCCGTTGCCATCGATCGAGACTGCGATCGCCGAGCCGTCGGGCAGCTTCAGGACAGCCGCGTCGGCCTCCTCCGGCCGGCGCACGGTGCGCGACTGGACGACCGGGTCGTACTGCTCGAAGACGGGGCGGCGGGAGGCGATGTTCGACGAGCGCAGCAGCGCGAGCAGCGTCTCGCCCGCCGATTCGGTCCCGCCGAGCAGCGGCGGCGCGGCCGGGTAGAGCCCCTCCTCGGGCGGCGCGGGCTCGAGGTCGTACAGCGGGCAATCGTCGACGAGCACGTCGACCGGGATGTCGGCGACGACGTTGCCCCGCTGCAGCACGCGCAGCCGCGGCTCGGTCGTGACCGTGCCGATCGGCGTCGCCAGCACCTCCCAGTGCTCGCACACCGAGAGCACCTGGTGGACGCGCTCAGGCTCGACGACGCACAGCATCCGCTCCTGCGACTCGGAGATCATGATCTCGAACGGCTCCATCCCCGGCTCGCGGAGCGGGACCTGGCTGACCTCGAGGTCGAGACCGACGCCACCCTTGCTCGCCATCTCCGACGACGACGACGTGAGACCGGCGGCACCGAGGTCCTGGAGCGAGGTGAGGAGCTCACGGTCAAGCAGCTCCAGACAGCACTCGAGCAGCTTCTTCTCGGAGAACGGGTCGCCGATCTGGACCGACGGCCGTTTGGCGGCGTCGCCCTCGCCGAGCTCGGCGCTCGCGAGCACCGACGCGCCACCGATGCCGTCGCGGCCGGTGAGCGCGCCGAGCAGCATGACGACGTTGCCGGGGCCGGCGGCGGCGGCGCGGATGAGGCGCTCCTGCGGCGCGAGCCCGAGGCACATCGCGTTGATCAGGCAGTTCTGCTCGTACATCGGCTCGAAGTAGATCTCGCCGCCGACGGTGGGGACGCCGATCGAGTTGCCGTAGTGCCCGATGCCGGCGACGGCGTGCTCGAGCAGATAGCGGCTGCGCTCCGAGAGGGCGGGCTCGCCGAAGCGGAGGCTGTCGAGCACGGCGATCGGCCGGGCGCCGACCGCGAACACGTCACGGAGGATCCCGCCGACCCCGGTGGCGGCACCCTGGAACGGCTCGACGGCGCTCGGGTGATTGTGGGACTCGACCTTGAACGCGACCGCGAGCCCGTTGCCGACATCGACGGCGCCGGCGTTCTCGCCCGGCCCCATGACGACGTGGGGCCCCTCGGTCGGCAGCCGGCGGAGCAGCTTGCGGCTGTGCTTGTAGGCGCAGTGCTCGGACCACATGAGGCTGAACATCGCGAGCTCGACCCCGTTGGGCTCGCGACCGAGGCGCTCGACGATCTCGGCGTACTCGTCGTCGGTGAGCCCGAGGTCTCGGTGCTTAGACGAGGACGCTGCCGGCAACGTGCGCCTTGATCGATTCGAAGATCTTCAGTCCGTCGGTGGAGCCGGTGAGCGCGTCGACGGCATGCTCGGGGTGGGGCATGAGGCCGAACACGTTGCCCGCCTCGTTGCAGACGCCGGCGATGTCGTCCTGGGATCCGTTCGGGTTTTCACCCGGCGCGTAGCGGAGGACGACGTGGACGGGATCGGGCGAGTAGTACCGGCCGGTCGTGTGCTTGACCGGAATCGAGAGCCGCGCGCCTCGCGTGCACGCGCGCGTGAAGGCTGTGTCAGGGTCGACGACCTCGAGTTCGACCTGGCGGAAGACGAACTTCAGCGACGTGTTGGGCAGCAGCGCTCCGGGGAGGAGCCCCGCCTCGCACAGGACCTGGAAGCCGTTGCAGATCCCGAGCACGAGACCGCCGTCGCGGGCGAACGCGGCGACCTCCTCCATGACCGGCGCGAAGCGCGCGATCGCGCCGGCGCGCAGATAGTCGCCGTAGGAGAAGCCGCCGGGGACGACAACCGCGTCGACGCCCTTGAGATCACGGTCGGCGTGCCAGAGCAGCGTCGCGTCCCCGACGCGCTCCGCCGCGTGAAGCGCATCGATGTCGTCGCACGTGCCCGGGAAGCGGACGACGCCGAACTTCATCAGTGGGTCTCGGTCGGAGCCACTAGGCCTCGACGATCTCGTAATCCTCGATCAACGGGTTCGACAGCAGCCGCTCGCACATCTCGGGGAGCCGATCGGGGTCCTCGACGTCGAGCTCGATCATCCGCCCGACGTGGACGTTGCGGACGCCGGTGAAGCCGAGGGCAGGCAGCGCCCGCTCCACGGCCTGACCCTGGGGATCGAGGATGCCGGCTTTCGGCTTGACGAGCACGCGGGCCCTCACGCCCGCGTCCTCTCCTGCCAGTCGGCGAACGCGTTGCCGGTGATCCGCTCGTAGGCCTCGACGTACTTGTCGCGGGTCTTGGCGACGATCTCGTCAGGGATCTCGGGGGCCGGCGGGTTGCGGTCCCAGCCGGTGGAGGACGCCCAGTCGCGGACGAACTGCTTGTCGAAGCTCGGCTGACCGCGCCCCGGCGCGTACTCGTCGGCGGGCCAGAAGCGCGAGGAGTCCGGCGTCAGCACCTCGTCGCCGAGCGTCAGGTTGCCGTCGCCATCAAGGCCGAACTCGAACTTCGTGTCGGCGAGGATGATCCCGTGCGCGCGGGCGTGGTCGGCGCCCGCCTGGTAGACGGCGAGCGACACGTCGCGGAGGCGCTCGGTCAGCGCGCGGTCGCCGACGAGCTCGACGGCGCCCTCGAAGTCGATCGCCTCGTCGTGGCCGACGTCGGCCTTCGTGCTCGGGGTGAAGATCGGCTCGGGGAGCTGGCTTGACTCCTTCAGACCGTCCGGCAGAGCGATCCCGGAGACGGCGCCGGTCGCCTGGTAGTCCTTCCAGCCCGAGCCGCTCAGATAGCCGCGCACGACGCACTCGACGGGGAGCATCGTCAGCTTGCGGCAGACCATCCCGCGGCCGCGGACCTCGTCCGGCACGCCGTCGGCGACGGAGATGAAGTGGTTGGGAACGATGCTCTCGGTGAGCTCGAACCAGAAGGTCGAGAGGCCCGTGAGCACGCTCCCCTTGTCCGGGATCGGCGTCGGATGGACCACGTCGTAGGTCGAGATCCGGTCCGAGGCGACCAGCAACAGGTCGTCGCCGAGCGAGTAGATCTCACGGACCTTCCCCGAGGCGATGAGGGGCAGGTCGGCGATGGCGCTCACTGGGCCGACTGTAGCAACGGGCGCGGCGGGATTTTTGCGCCCCCACACCCGTTTCAGCGGAATCTGCGGGGATCCGCGAGTCAGGCGATGACGTCGAGCCGATCGACGATCTCGTCGGCGTACCGGATGAACGGCGCGTAATCGAAGATCGCGTCGAGGTCGAGACCCGCGCCGGCGGGATCGGCGGCGAGCAGCTCGCGCATCGGGGTGCGCTCGTCGAGCGCCTGCTGGGCGAGGCGCTGCACGACGCGGTAGGCGTCGTCGCGGGAGAGGCCACGCTCGACCAACGCCAGCAGCACCCTCTGGGAGAAGAGCGCCCCGTGCGTGATCTCGAGGTTCTCCCGCATGCGCGCGGCGTCGACGACCATCCCCTCAACGAGCGCGATCACACGGCGCTGCATGTGGTCGAGGAGGATCGTCGAGTCGGGAAGGATGACGCGCTCGACCGAGGAGTGCGAGATGTCGCGCTCGTGCCACAGCGCGACGTCCTCGACGGCCGCCTGCGCGTTGCCACGGAGCACGCGGGCGAGCCCGGTGACCTGCTCGGACTTGATCGGGTTGCGCTTGTGGGGCATCGAGCTTGAGCCCTTCTGACCGGCGCCGAACGGTTCGCGGACCTCGGCGACCTCGGTGCGGGCGAGGTGGCGGAGCTCGGTCGTGAACCGCTCGAGCCCGGCGCCGGCGAGCGCGATCGCCTGGAGCAGCTGGGCATGACGATCGCGGGCGACGACCTGGGTCGAGACGGGTTCGGCGGCGAGGTCGAGCCTGTGCAGGACCCGGCGCTCGAAGTCCGGAGAGGTGGCGCTGTACGTCCCGACCGCGCCGGAGAGAGCGCCAACGGTGGCGGCGGCGAACGCTTCTCTCAGCCGCTGCTCGTTGCGCGCCGCCTCGAACGCGAACCCCGCGAGCTTGATCCCGAACGTCGTCGGCTCGGCGTGGATCCCGTGGGTCCGCCCGACGCACAGCGTGTGCACGTGTGCGCGCGCCTGACTGACCAGCGCCTCGACGAGACGGTGCGCCTCGGGGAGGACGACGTCCGCGACCGCGCCCAGCTGGAGCGCCAGGCCGGTGTCAAGGACGTCGCTGGAGGTGAGCCCGTAATGGATCCAACGGCCGGCCGGGCCGGCGGACTCGGCGAGGACGTCGACGAACGCCGCCGTGTCATGGTCGGTGACCTTCTCGCGCTCGTTGATCGCCTCGACCGTGAACGTCGCGTGCCGGATCGCGTCGAGCTCCTCCGGAGTCGGGCCATCCATCTCCTCGCAGGCGGCGACCTCGACCTTGCGCATCGCCTCGAAGCGGGCGTCCTCGGACCAGATCTCGGCCATCTCGGGCCGCGTGTAGCGCTCGATCATCGCCGCGGATTATCGGCGACGCGCGCTTGGAACCGTGATCACGCGGGTGACGCCGAGGCTGCGCGGGTGCCCATTCGCGGATCTCAGCGTCGCCACGACGACGACCGGCACGTGGCGGGCACGGCGCAGCGCGCGCAGCGCATCGGCCTGGACGTGGCGCTTGACGATGACCGTCCGGCCACCGGGGATCGAGACGTAGGCGAACAGCACCCGGAGTCGCCCGGCGAGCCCGCCGCCGGAGGTCCGGTAGGTCGTCTTGGTGAGGATGAGCACCGTGCCCGTGCACGTCTGGGTCGATGGCGCGGTGCACCAGACCGGGAGCGACGCCTCGCCGGACCCGGAGATGCTGACCGACGAGCCGATCGCGCTGTTGGCGGGGACGACCAGGAACGTGCGGGTGATCGTCGCCGTGTGGCCAGCGTCGTCAGCCTGCGAGGCGCGGACTGTGTAGGTGCCGAGCGCCAGGCGGCCCGGCCAGTTCAGGATCCAGCTGCCGTTCGCCGCGTTGACGCGCTTCGTCCCGAGGCTCTTCGCCTTCGTGGTCGACCCATGGAACAGCTGGAGCGAAAGCTGCGACGAATCGCCGAGGGCGGCTCCGGCGGCGCCCATGAAGATCGGCGCGGCCTGGCTGAGATGACCGCCCGCGAGCGGGTCGGTCAGCGTCAGAGCGGGTGCGTGGACCTTGATCCGGAACGTCACCGGATGGCTGAGACCACCCGTGCCGTCGGTGGCGATGACCGTGTACCTCCCGTCGGGCAGCGACGGGAGCTTGATCGAGAACCTGCCGTCGGCGGCGGAGTTGCCGGCGGTGCTCGCCGCCGGGCTGCTGTTCGTCGTGTCTCCCGGGTAGGCGGTGATCCGGACCGAGGTGCTGTGGGCGGCGACGCCGGTGAGGGTTGGCGCCGACGTGTGCAGCGGAGCGGCGCCGGGCGAGTTCAGCGTGATCGTCGGCGCGGCCGTCTTGAGGAGGAACGTGTTCTTGGCGCTGAGTCCCTGGGCGCCGGAGGCGCTGTCCTGTTCGGCCTGGGCGGTGTAGGTGCCGTCGGGGAGCGGCGGCGACGGGGTGACGGCTGTAGGCGCCACCGGTGGCGGTTGTCGTCAGCGTCTCGGCCGGGGTTCCGGCTGCGGTGGAGCCGGCGTACACGCGGACCGTGACCTGGTTGCTGATGCCGAAGCCGCTGCTGGCAGCACCGGAGAAGGTCGGCTGGCCGCCGGTGATCGTCGCGCCGTTGGCCGGGGTCGACGAGGCTGACGTGGGGTGTGGCGGCGGCCTCGGTGATCGAGAACGTCGCGCTCGTGTCGGTGCAGTTCGGCGATCTGCAGGGGCAGCAGGGTCGGAACCGTGACCGCGAGCGTGACTCGCTCGCCGGCGTTCACCGCGACCGACTTCGAGAATGACGCCGGACTCGTGCTCGCGATGCCGGCTGCGAGCGTCGTGGCGCCGTGGGCCACGGTCCAGTTCGCGTTTGGGCAGAGAAGCTGGCCGGCCTGGTCGGCCGTCACCGAGCCCGCCACGCTCACCGTGCCCGACACCGGAGAGGTCCACGCGACGACCGCCGGGCTGGTCGTCGTCGGCTGGAGCACCGCCTGGCCGGTGCCGCCGTTGATGGCGACGTACGGGGAGCCGCTCGAGTCCCGCCACCCGGCGAGGCTGCCGTTGATGCTCGGGTCGAACGTGTCGAGTCGGCTCTGACCGCTCTTCTCGTAGCTCCACGGATGGCCGCCGTAACTGTCCTTGTCAGGATTGGCGCCGGGCGAGGCCGTCGTGAAGTCGTGCGTCAGATCCCACGTGAAGCTGGCCGCCGGCGCAACTGCCGGAATGCCCGACAAGTGCAGCGAGAACGGCGATGAAGAGGACGACTAACGACCGGGCGCGACCCACCGCGTGAGAGTAACGCCCGGGTGGATGTCGGGAGCCGATACGACGCGACGCGGTTCGGCCCGGCGCCCGTTCACGCTCGGCATCGACGGGTGACCGAGCGCGCTAAGCAGGGTTCCGCCCGCATCGTGGACGGAACCTTGCGGCCAGCGCGCCGTCACGCAAGAAACCCGCCGCTATCCGGCGGAAATCTTGCGCGCGCGGGGGGCCAGCTTGCCGACGAGCGACCCCGGGTCAGATCGAGAGGATCCGCGCCGCGAGCACCGCGGCGTTGCGGGCGTTGTCCACCCCGACGCACGCCACCGGCACGCCCGGCGGCATCTGCGAGATCGACAGCAGCGCGTCGAGGCCGCCGGCGACGGACGTGCGGCTCGTCAGCGGCACGCCGATGACCGGCAGGTCGGTGTGCGCCGCGACGACGCCTGGCAACGCCGCGGACAAGCCGGCGCCGGCGATGATCACGCGCAGACCGCGGGGGCGCGCATTGCGGGCGTAGTCGGCGACGGTGTCCGGCTCACGGTGGGCCGACATGACCCGGACCTCGCAGCTGATGCCGCGCTCCTTGAGCTCGGTCTCGGCCTTTTCCATCGCCGGCAGGTCGCTCTTGGAGCCCATCACGATCCCGACGCTCGGACCGTCGACCTCGACGCCCTCGAACTCGACGGCGGGCTCGGCGTAGGGCGGAGCATCGGCGGGCGCCGGGTCCGCGAGAGCCGTGTCGGCGGGCGGCGCGTCGGCGGGGGCGGGCGGCGCGTCGGCGGGTGCGGGCGGCTGCTCGGTCACGGTTGGTTGTCTCCCTGTCAGACGGCGCGCAAAGCGATGTCGCGCCGCAGTTGCTTACCGTCGAAGTCGATCACGTCCGCGGCAGCATAAGCACCGGCGCGGGCGCTCGCGGCGTCCGACCCGAGCGCGGTCACGCTCAGGACCCGACCGCCGGCGGTGACGAGCGCGCCGTCAGCATCGAACGCCGTGCCGGCGTGGGTCACGGACACCTCCGAAGGCACGGCATCCAACCCCGTGATCACGTCCCCGGACGACGAGCTCTCCGGGTATCCGCGGCTCGCCAGGACGACGGAGACCGCGAACTGGGGAGCCCAATCCAGTGTCACCCCGGACAGCCCGCCCGGGACGACGGCGGCGTCGAACAACCCCAGCAGATCCGTCCGGAGCCGCGGCAGGATCGCCTGGGTCTCCGGGTCGCCGAAGCGGACGTTGAACTCGAGCACTTTCGCCCCGTCCGTCGTCATCATCAGGCCGGCGTACAAAACACCGTGGAAGTCGATCCCCCGCCGACGAAGCTCGTCCAGCACGGGTTGGTGCACGGCCGAGCAGATCGAGGCCGCGCGCGCGTCATCGATCGCCGGCACCGGCGAGTACGACCCCATGCCGCCCGTGTTCGGTCCGAGATCGCCGTCGCGGATCCGCTTGTAATCCTGGGCCGAGGCGAGCGGCAGAGCGGTCTCGCCGTCGCACAGGGCGAGCAGCGAGAGTTCCTCTCCGTCGAGGAACTCCTCGACGACCACCTGCTCGGTCCCGAACCGCCGTTCGACGAGCAGCGCGTGCAGAGCCTCGGCAGCCTCCGGTTCGGACCCAGCGATGATCACGCCCTTACCCGCGGCGAGCCCGTCGGCCTTGATCACGGTCGGGTAGCGGCCGCCGATCGCGGCCATCCCCGCGTCGACGTCGCGGACGACCGTGTAGGACGCGGTCGGCACGCCGGCGGCCTCCATGATCTCCTTGCAGAACGCCTTCGAACCCTCAAGCTCGGCCCCGGCCGCGCCCGGGCCGAAGCACGCGATCCCGGCAGCCGCCAGCGCGTCGGCGACACCGGCGACCAGCGGAGCCTCGGGTCCGACGACGACGAGCGATACGCCCTCGGCGCGTGCGACCTCGACGACAGCCGCGCCGTCCTCGGCGGAGACGCCATCGAGCACCCGCGCGTCGGCGGCGATGCCGGCATTCCCCGGGGCGCACAGCACCTCCGGAGACTGAGGGGAGCGCCGAAGCGCGTGGATGATCGCGTGCTCGCGCGCGCCCCCGCCGAGGACGAGGACCCGGCGCGGCTCAGATGGAGCCAATGAAGTCGTCGATCGGGATGGCGACCAGCGTCTCGTACTTCCCGGTTCCGCGTGACCCGAGCTCCAGCGACACGCGGGCAATGACCTTTTCGTCCGGCGCCTCCACGACGTTGACGAAGTCGAACTGACCGAGCGTCGCCCACTGCGCCTTGACGGTCGCGCCGAGCTGCTCGATCTCCCGGTTCACCTCCCGGATCCGTGCCGGGTTGTTCTTGATCGTCTGTACACCATCGGGGGTCAGCGTGGTCAGCATGATGTAGGTCGGCACAGCTCGCCTCCTATTCGACGTCGTGAAGCGGCACTTGTACCATGGCGCGCCTTGTCGGTCCTGTGCCCCTCGAGACGGCAGGTGATCAGGGCGCTGAGCACGGCGGCTGTGATAACCGCTGCGGCGCTGCCGGTCATGGCTGCGTCCGGCGCCGCCGCGCCGTCGATCCGTACCGACCGCGGGTGCTACCTCGTCGGACAGAAGGTGAAGATCACCGGCAGCGGGTTCGCGCCGTCTCGAACGTTCGATGTCGCGGTCGACGGGATCGACTTCGGCCAGAGCACGACGAACGTCGCCGGCGCGTTCTCAAGCTCGCTGATCCCAGGAGGCCTCGGCGCCGGCCTCGCCGAGTCCGTCCACGACCTTGACGCGACCGACGGGACGATGAGCGCCGACGCCCGGTTCACCGTGACTCGCGCGGCGGGCGCGCGTTTTCTCTCCACCCGCGGCAACCCCCACACGTTGCGGGCGCCGTTTGAGGTGTGGGGGTTCTCGCTCGGAGGCACGCGCAGGTCGATCTACGTGCACTACGTGGCCCCATCCGGGCGGGCCGGCCGAAGCTACGGGCTCGGGACTGCGGCCGGCCAGTGCGGTTACCTGCGGACTCGCGCGCGCCGCGTGTTCCCGTTCTCGCCCACGGTTGGCACCTGGACGCTCCAGGTCGACACGAGCCGGCGGTACCTCAAGCAGCCAAAGGGTCCGGTCAGCCGGATCCGGGTGCAGATCCGCTAGCTCGGCACGAGCGACCCGAAATCCGTAGCGAGGCCCACCTCGCTGTAAGCTCTCACCGCACCAGACGGAGGTGGAGAAGTCCTGATCGCGATGCCGCAGACTCGATTTGCCAGGTCCGGTGACCTGAGCATCGCCTACCAGGTCATCGGTGACGGAGACATCGATGTGATCCTGGTGCCCCAGTGGCTGTCCAACATCGAGCAGTACTGGGACAGCAGTGCGGCCTCGTACTTCCTGCGCCGGATCGCGTCGTTCAGCCGCCTGATCATGTTTGACAAGCGGGGGACCGGTCTCTCTGACGCGGTGCCCACGACCCAGACGCTTGAGGAGCGGATGGATGACGTGCTCGCGGTGATGGACGCGGTCGGCTCCGAGCGCGCGGTCCTCTTCGGCCCATCCGAGGGCGGTCCGATGGCGGCGCTGTTCGCCGCGACATATCCCGAGCGCTGCGTGAGCCTGGTCCTGTACGGGGCCTGCGCGCGGTGGCTGCAGTCCGACGACTACCCGATCGGTCGCCCGGAGGACGTCGTCCGAGCGGGCGGTCAGCTGTGGATCGACGGGTGGGGCAGCGGCGCCTCGGCCCACGTGCTCGCGCCGACCCTCGCGCGCGACGAGAACTTCCGTCAGTGGTGGGGCCGGTTCGAGCGCCACTCGGTGCGACCGGGGATGGTGCAGCCGATCTTCGAGACGATCAACGCGATGGACGTGCGCGCGGTGCTCCCCGCGATCCGGGTCCCAACGCTCGTCCTGCACCGCCGCGGCGACCTGCTCATCGACGTCTCCAACGGCCGCTACCTCGCCGACAACATTCCGGGCGCGCGGTACGTCGAGCTGCCGGGTGATGACCACATCTACTTCGCGGGTGATGCCGACGCGCTGCTGGACGAGATCGAGGAGTTCGTCACCGGCTCACGCGGGATCCATGACCCCGAGCGGATCCTGGCCACGGTCATGTTCACCGACATCGTGCGCTCCACCGAGACCGCGGCCCGGCTCGGCGATCG
Source organism: uncultured Solirubrobacterales bacterium (assembly GCA_963779695.1). Taxonomy (GTDB): domain Bacteria; phylum Actinomycetota; class Thermoleophilia; order Solirubrobacterales; family Solirubrobacteraceae; genus Palsa-465. The sequence continues at coordinate 119,536 of CAVZZH010000025.1, read as the reverse complement.
CCGCTGGCATGACCTGATCTCCGACCACGACCGGTTGATGCACGACCAGATCACGGTCTACCGCGGGCGGACGATCCGTAGCACCGGCGACGGCGTGTTCGCGGCGTTCGATGGACCCGCCCGGGCGATCCGGTGCGCGCTCGCTGCGGTCGACGCCGCCCGGACGCTTGACGTCGAGATCCGCGCCGGGTTGCACACCGGCGAGTGCCAGCTCGCGGGCGATGATCTCGCCGGGGTCACGGTTCACATCGGCGCCCGGATCGCCAACCTCGCCGCGCCCCGACAGGTGCTCGTGTCCGGAACCGTGCGCGACCTCGTCGTCGGCTCGAACATCATGTTCGACTACCGGGGCGTCGAGGCGCTCGCCGGGGTGCCCGGCGAATGGCGGCTGTTCACGGTCGCCGGCCCTGGCCGCTCCAACGGCCGCTCCTGACCCGGCACACGCCGACCCAACCGAGTGTCGCGAACCGTTAGTTCGCGACACTAAACGACGGCCGGCGCGCCCACGCGCTCGAGCACCAGCTCGCCATCGGCGGCATCGACCCGGATCGTGTCGCCGGGAACGAACCGGCCCTCCAGGATCGCCATCGCGAGCGGGTCGACAAGGCGCTTCTGGATGACCCGCTTGAGCGGACGGGCACCGTACGTCGGGTCGTAGCCGAGGTTCCCGAGCAGCGTTCGCGCCGCGTCGGTGAGCTCGACCTCGATGTCGCGCTCGCGCACCCGACGGACGAGCCGGTCGACCTGGAGGTCGACGATCTCCCCGATCTGCTCACGGGTGAGGACGTCGAACTCGACGATGTCGTCGAGCCGGTTGACGAACTCCGGCTTGAAGTTCGCCTCGACCCCGGCCCGGCCCCCCGGAAGGTTCGAGGTCATGATCAGCACGACGTTCTTGAACGACACCGTGCGACCTTGCCCGTCGGTCAGCCGCCCGTCATCCATCACCTGCAGCAGCGTGTTGAATACGTCGCCGTGGGCCTTCTCGATCTCGTCGAGGAGGACGACGCCGTACGGCCGGCGGCGGACCGCCTCGGTGAGCTGGCCGCCCTCGTCGTAGCCGACGTAGCCGGGCGGTGCTCCGACGAGCCGGGACACGGTGTGCTTCTCCATGTACTCCGACATATCGATCCGGATCATCGCGTCCTGGCTGTCGAACATGAACTCGGCGAGCGCTCGGGCGAGCTCGGTCTTGCCGACGCCCGTGGGGCCGAGAAACAGGAACGTGCCGATCGGCCGATCCGGGTCCTGGAGGCCCGCGCGCGAGCGACGCAGTGCCGCGGAGACGGCCTCAACCGCCTCGTCCTGCCCGATGACCCGCTGGTGCAGACGCTCCTCCATGTGCACGAGCTTCTCGATCTCGCCCTCCATCAGGCGTGAGACCGGGATACCCGTCCACTTGGCAACGACCTCGGCGACGTCCTCGGAGTCGACGCGATCCTTGAGGAACCGGGGCTCAGAGGTCGCCGCCTCGGAGGCCCGTTCGGCCGCCTCGGCGGCCGCGATCTCCTTCTGGAGCTCCGGAATCGTCCCGTACTTGAGCTCGGCGGCGCGGCCGAGATCGGCCTCGCGCTCGGCCTTCTCAAGCTCGGTCTTCGCCTGGACGAGCCGGGACTGGAGCTCGGCGACCGTGTCGGTCGCGGCCTTCTCCCGCTGCCACTCGGCATGCATCGCGGCCGAGCGCTCCTTCTCCTCGGCGAGCGTCCGCTCGAGCTGCTCCCGGCGAACCGTGGTGCCCGCGTCCTCTTCGTCGTCGTCGCCGAGTGACTGAAGCTCGATCTCGAGCTGCATGATGTGTCGGTCGACCTCATCGATCTCGGTCGGCTTGGAGTCGATCTCCATGCGGATCCGGGAGGCCGCCTCGTCGACGAGGTCGATCGCCTTGTCCGGCAGGAACCGGTCGGCGATGTAGCGATGGCTCAGCGTCGCCGCGGCGACGAGCGCCGAGTCCTGGATCCGGACCTTGTGGTGCTCCTCGTAGCGCTCCTTGAGGCCGCGCAGAATCGCGATCGTGTCCTCGACAGTCGGCTCGCCGACCATCACCGGCTGAAAGCGCCGCTCGAGCGCCGGGTCCTTCTCGATGTGCTTGCGGTACTCGTCGAGCGTCGTCGCGCCGACACAGCGGAGCTCGCCGCGGGCGAGCATCGGCTTGAGCATGTTGCCGGCGTCGACCGACCCCTCGGCCGCGCCCGCACCGACGATCGTGTGCAGCTCGTCGATGAAGATGATGATCTGGCCGCGGGCGTCGGTGATCTCCTTGAGCACGGCCTTCAGCCGGTCCTCAAATTCCCCTCGGTACTTGGAGCCGGCGACCATCGCGCCGATGTCGAGCGAGACGAGCTTGCGGTCACGCAGTCCCTCGGGCACGTCGCCGGCGACGATCCGCTGGGCGAGACCCTCGACGATCGCCGTCTTGCCCACGCCCGGCTCGCCAATCAGGACAGGGTTGTTCTTCGTACGGCGCGAGAGCACCTGAACGACGCGCCGAATCTCATCGTCGCGCCCGATCACCGGATCAAGCTTGTTCTGCGCCGCCGCCTCGGTGAGGTCGCGGCCGAAGCGCTCGAGCGCCTGGAACTTGTCCTCGGGGTTCTGGTCGGTGACACGCTGACGGCCGCCAATCTCAGCGAGCGCCTTGAGCAGCGCCTCGTGGGTGGCGCCCGCGTGTCGGAGCGCCTCGCCGGCCTTCCCCCCATGCGCGGAGATCGACAGCATCAGGTGCTCGGTCGAGACGTACTCGTCGCCGAGTTCGCGCATCTCGTGCTCGGCGGCGCGGAGGACCTGAACGAGTTCACTCGAGCCGCCCGCGGGCTCGGGAGCGGCGCCGCCGCTGAGGGTCGGCAGCGCATCAAGCGCGGGCGTCAGCGTCTCACGCACGGCGGCCGGCGCGACACCAAGCTTGCGCAGCACGGGTGCGACGACACCGCCCTCCTGCTCGAGCAGCACCGCGAGCAGGTGCTCGGGGGTCGTCTGTGGATTACGGCGTTCGTCCGCAAGTCTCTGGGCGGCCTGAAGCGCCTCCTGAGACTTGATCGTGAATTTGTCTTGCTGCATCTAACCTCGGGTTCGTCGGAAGTTCGGGATAAATCTAAGTCAGGTGGACTTAGATTATGGCAGGTGGCGGGCGCGAACACAAGCGAGGCTCGAGAACCGGCGCACGCTACTGAACGCGTCCGTACACTGGACGTCGGGATGGCAGGGAACGTGTGGACACGGATGGCGCGACGCCCGGCGCGCCTCTGGCTTTCGGCGCTCGTCGTCACGATGGTCGTGGCGACGGGCGCCGGTGCCCCGTCGGCTCGAGCGCTCTCGAGCCCGACCCCGTGGGACGGCACGAAGCCCTTCCCCTGCACCGTTCAGGACGCCGGCAGAGGGACGGCCGTGCCCGATCCGGGCGCCGATCCCTACTGCGTGCACTTCGACAAGACCGGCCAGAGCGTGACCGACCTCGGGATCGTCGACTTCCTGCTCAAGGAGCCAGCCCGGGTCGCCGCGGCCGTGCCGAAATGCTTCTACTACCAGGAGGACCACTGGCGCGGCTCACTCACGCCTGGCGGGCCGGCGCTGTACGAATTCACCGGGCACTACTTCTTCAACAAGGCAACCGGCGACGGCGGCGTCTGGGTGACCGGCTTCACCGTCGCCGGCCAGACGTTCGATCCGACTTCGCTCCCGGGGTTTCCACCGGAGTGGCGGCAGTTCTTCGGTCCCGGTACCGGCGGGTTCATCACCCACGACGACCTTCCGGCCGACCCGCAATGCGGAGCACCCGCGTCGTCCTGAGGCCGAGGCGCCCCGCGTGAGCGCGCTCACCCGCCGGGAGGCCCTGCAGCGCGCCGGCGCGGGAGGTCTCGGCGCGCTCGTGGCAGCCGCGATCCCGTTTGCGACCCATGCCCCGCCCGCCTACGCGGCCGATGTGTCGCTGACCGACGCGACCCTGCAGGCCTTCGCCGACACGATCCTCCCCGGGCGTAAGGCGACGCGGACCGACCTCGGCAACAGCATCCACCCGCTCGCGATCGCCGGCGTCGACGAGGCGCCCGGCGCGGTTGAAACGGACGCGCTCGCGCTGTTTCACCACCCGGAGGTCGGCTTCGACGCACTCGCACCGGCGTTCCTGGGGGAGCTCGAGGCCCGGTCGTTGCTGCACGGCGGCGACTTCCTGGGCCTCGGCTTCGACGCCCGCGTGGCGACGTGCCTCGGCGGGCTTGACGACAACAACCCGACCCGGCTCGTGTGGGAGGCGGCGGCCGCCGTCCCGTTCACGGCATTCTGCGCCGAGGCGCTCGTCCGTGACGCGACCGCAGCGACCGGGTCCGGATACCGCGTGATGGGGCTGCCGGGCATCGCGCCACACGGCTACGCCGACTTTTCCTACGGCAGGCAGCTCAGCAACGAACGAACCGGGACCGGGTCGCTTCCGTGAGCAGCGAACGCGTCGACGTCGTCATCGTCGGATCCGGCTTCGGCGGCTCGATCACCGCCTGGCGCCTCGCCGAGCTGTACCGCGCCGCGGGCGTCGACCCGCGGTCGATCGTCGTGCTGGAGCGGGGTCGCCGGTATGGCCACACCGACTTCCGCCAGTCGATGGACATCGACCACCTCTCGGACGTGTACCTGCTGATCCAGGGACAGGGGGCGCAGGTCGTCACCGCGAACGCCGTCGGCGGCGGCTCCAACCTCTACCTCGCGGCGTCCGTCCGCTCGCCGTACGAGACGTTCGAGCGACGTGACCGCCGTCCGGGGGACGGACCCGCCCGCCGGATGTGGCCGGACGCGATCTCACGCCGCACGCTCGACCCGTACTACGCGCGGGCCGAAGGCGGGCTCCGCGTTGCCCGGCCGAGGTGGGATCAGGTGTCCAAGTCCGGCGGCCTGTGGGCAGCCGCGCTGAACAGCGCCGGCCACACCTGCGACCGCGTGCCGCTCGCGATCTCCGAGGAGCGCTGCGTCAACGCCAAGTGGTGTCACACCGGCTGCATCTTCGGCGCCAAGAACAGCCTCATCACCAACTACCTGGCGGCCGCGGAGAACGCCGGCGTCCAGGTGCGCCCGAACGTGCAGGTGTCGTCGATCGGGCAGTCGAGCGCGCGACCCTACCGGTACATCGTCTCAGCCGACCTGATGGACAACACGGGGGCGAACCCGTCACGCGCCCCGACCGGACAGTCGATGCAGCTCGAGTGCAAGGTGCTCGTGCTCGCCGCCGGCGCGATGGGCACCCCGCCGCTGCTGATGCGCTCACGCCTCGGGCTCCCCGCCCTGTCAGGTCAGGTCGGCCAGAACCTCGGCGTCAACGGCGACCACGTCGCGGCGATCGAGTTCGACGCGGCGCGCGTGCAGTCGGTGCTCGGCCTGCCCGGCTACCACGAGTTCTACAAGGGCAAACCGATCACGACGATGAGCTACGACTGGTGGGCCGGACGGCCCGGGGCCGCGTACGACGGGACCCGGTTCAATCTCCAGGAGATCTTCCTCTCTTCGTTGACGAACTTCCTGTACGACAGCGGTCGCACCGTGCCCGGCGGTCCGTCCTGGTGGGGTCTACAGAAGAAGCAGGCGGTCGCCCACTGGTCGAACCGGATCGAGCTGCTGGCGATGGTCGAGGACACCCACGACGGGACCTTCTACCTGCCGCCGCCCAGCGGCAGCGGTGTCCGGGCCGGCTCCGGTCCAATCGCGATCGGCACCTTCAACTACGCGATGTCCGATCAGTCACTGCGCATCCGCGCCGCCGCGAACGACGCGATGCGACAGGTCGCCACTCATCGCGGTCTCGGGCGATTCATGGCACTGACCGAGACCCGTGGCGTCTACTGCGCCCATCCCCTCGGCGGCTGCCGGATGGCGAACTCGCCGGATCTCGGCGTCGTCGACGAGCACGGCGCCGTGTACGGCTACGAAGGCCTGTACTGCATCGACGGCTCGATCATCCCGACCTCGCTCGGCGTCAATCCGTCGCTGACGATCTCGGCCGTGAGCGAGCGATGCGCCGAGCGACTCGTCGCCCGGGGCGCCGATTTCGGGCTGCCTCAGCGGCCCGCCGCGATGCAACCCGGCGTCCCGCCCGAACATGTCGGCGACCGGGTGATCCCGTAACCGTCAGCTGCGGATCGGCAGCGACTTGGCGTGCGTGCGCGTCGTGATCGAACCGGCGGCGTCCGAGAGGACGCTGTACACGGCCGCGTTGAAGAGCACGCCCCGTACCTTCGCGGTCACCCGCGTGCCGTGCGCGAGAGCCGAGCGCAGCCGACCGAGCTCCTTCCGAGTGAAGCGCAGCGCGAGCGTCTTCGTCCCGGCGCGGGAAAGCCGCACCACCGACGAGTTGACCTCGAACGGGCTCGCGTGGCCGATCGAGACGAGCGCGTAGGCGCCCGTGACGCACGCGGCGGAGCAGGCAACGTTGACGTTGAGCGCACGCTGGCGAACGGGATGCTGCGACCCCGGCAGCGCCACGCGGACGCCGACGACCGGCGGCTGGCGGGCCTGCGCCGCGGCGGCGAGGGCGGTGAGGTTGACGCTGCCGAGACCGGATGCCTCGTCATAGCCGGCGCGGGCCGTGCAGCAGCCGAGGGCACGGTGATTGCCGATGTCGAGGCCGACGTCGTTGCCGAACTGGGTGACGTCGGAGAACACCCCGGGAACGTGGCTGCGTGAGATCGCGTAGAGCAGGGGGTTGACGAGGCCGAGCGGCTGTTTGTGTGCCGCCTTGAGCTTCTGGTCGATGATCGCCAACCCGCCGGCGAGAAGTGGCGTCGCCGCACTCGTGCCGCCCAGCGCCTCCCACGGATCGCTGTTGACGTCGCTGATGCAGTTGGGGTCGTTCGCCGAGCAGAAGATCGCGTACCCGGGAGCGATGTCCGAGAGCATCGAGACGTCGGGGACGGCGCGGCCGTTCGCGTTCGTGCTCCCGCGCTGGAAGTTGGGCCGGTTGAAGAGGTCGCTCGTCCCGCCGCCGGCGGCCGAGCCGGGCTGCGCCGCAGCGTCGTTCCATACGAGCTGGCTGGTCATCGCGTTGGCGGCGCTGAGCTCAAAGTTCGTTCCCCCGATACCGGTCACCCACCACGACGATGAGGGGTAGTTGACCGACAGCAGGCGCAGGATCCCGCCGCTGCTCGACGGGCAGTCGGCCGACCCCTGATCGCCACTCGACGCGACGAACGTGACCCCGCTCGCAGAGGCCATCTCCAGTGCGCCCTCAGTCGAGAAGATCGCGTTGTCGCCGACGACGTGCTCGAGCAACGGCTCACAGACCCCCAACGACGCCGAGATCACCTGCGGCTTCTGACGGACCCGGAGCGGCGCGGTCATTCCCTTCAGCAGGTCGGACGCGCTGCCCTTCGTCTCGAACACGTTGATCGAGGACAACCCGGGGGCCGCGGCGTCGAGCACCTCGAGGTCAAGCGTCGACTCTCCGCCCGGCGCAAGCAATTTCGAGATTCCCACTCCAAAGGTGTTGATGGCTGGGATCGGGAGGCCGAAACAGCCGGCGAACGCGACGAGATCGGAGTACTTGTAGCCGTCGACCTCGAGCAGCGCCACGCGCTCACCCTTACCGGTGAGGCCGGCGGCGCGCAGCCCGTCGTATCCATACGCGGTGCGGTACTGGTTCGGCGTGAATCCGCCGCTCCCGAGCCCGGCCGCACATCCGGCCGGGGTGCCGCTGCGCTGGCGCGCCGACGTCGGCAGGGACGCGGCGTGAGCCAGGCGCGAGCTGTGACTTCGGCGCAGGTGACCCTCACCCGCGAGCGAGCGGTTGTCAAGCCCCACGACGCCGGTGACGACCCCGGCGAGTCCCGCGGGGATCCGGGCCGCCGAGGCGGCGCGCGCGGAGGCGGCGGCGCTGGTGGCGTTGGCCTCCGCCGCGGGGGCGATGAAGCGCCCGCTCCGCGCCCGGTACTGGGCGAGGGGCGTGGCGAACAGCCGAGCGGCCCTGCCGGCGCTCAGCGTGGCGTCAGCGAACAGGCCTGTCGGGTCGATCTCGACGTGCCGCGCGCCCGCATGACGGAGGAATGATGTGACGCGGCGACGCGTCTGCGCGCTCGCACCGAAGCGTCGGGCGAGCGTCGCCAGCGGCTCGTAGGCGCCGTAGGCCGGCGAGCCGGGGGTCGTTATCGCCAGGGCCACCCTGCGGAGCCCGGCGAGATCGGCGGTGAGCGGCAGCACGAGGTGGAGCGGCGCAGTCGCAGGGGCGGCGCCGACCTTGGCGATCTGCGCGGCCGGCGCAGCGCCGGCGGGGCCCGCGGATGCGAACGCGAATATGGCAGCGAGAAGGGTGGTGGCCACCCCCAACCTCCAAAAGCCCATGCAGCATCCTTGCACACCGTCGGGGCCAGCGAGCGCGGCATATGTCACCGCCGGACGGGCGGCGAGCCGCTCTCAGCCGTCTGACGGGCTGTCGGCGCGTGGCGACTGCGGGCGCTCCACCCGAATCGTGAACCGCTGGAGGTCCTTGTGACGCACGATCTCGCCGCCGCGCTCGTAGGGAACGATCTCGGCGCGGAGCTCCCGCCGCAGCGCCTCGAGCCGCTCGACCTCGTTCTTCAGTTCACGCGCGCGCTTCTCCAGCGCCGCGACCTTGCGGGACATCAAGTCGAGCTCGTCCTCGAGTTCGAACACGCGCTCGACGCCGGCCAGGTTCATCCCGAGCTCGGCGGTCATCTCCTGAATGCGGCGGAGCCGGTCGACATCCTGGTGGGAATACAGGCGCGTGCCCTTCGGCGAGCGCTTCGGCTCGATCAGGCCACGGGCCTCGTACATCCGGAGCGTCTGCGGATGCATGTCTGCGAGCTCGGCCGCGACCGAGATCATGAACACCCCGCGGTCCGAGGAGACCTCAACGCGGGTCGTCGTTCTCACCCGCCGCGTCGCCATCAGGACGCACCGCCGCTTGATGTGAACAGATTCGCCCGTGGATTCCCGTTCATCACCGCGGATAGCCTGTCAACTGCCTCGGTCTGCTCCGGCGAGAGGTTGTCCGGGACGTCGATCACGAACCGGTAGTGGATGTCGCCGTGACCCTTGCCGCCCAGCTTCTGGGGCCCCTCGCCGCGAAGTCGCTGCACGGTCCCGTGCTTCGTGCCGCGCGGCACGCGCAGGCGCTTGGATCCGTTCAGCGTCGGCACCTCGACGATCGCGCCCTGGATCGCCTCGGGAATCGTCAGCGGAACCTCGACCTCGAGGTTGTCGCCGGCCCGCTTGAACACCGGTGAATCGCTGACACGGGTGATCACGTACAGGTCGCCCGGGTCCGCGCCGCGGACGCCCGGCTCACCCTTGCCGGCGAGCCGGATCCGGCTGCCCTCCTTGACGCCGGCGGGAATGTTGACCCGCATCCGCCGCACGCTGCGCTGCGCGCCGCTCCCCTTACACGTCGGGCACGGGTCCTCGATGATCGTGCCGGAGCCCTGGCAATTCGAGCACGGCTGCGAGATCGAGAAGATCCCCTGGCTCTGGGCCTCGATGCCACGGCCGTTGCACACCGGGCACACCTTCGGCGTGGTGCCTGGCTTGGCACCGCTTCCCTTGCACGTGGGGCACGGCTGGGACGTCGGGACGGCGAGCGGCACCTGGGACCCGTTCACGGCCTGGTCGAAGGTCAGCTGGACCTCGGTCTCCAAGTCGCGGCCGCGGGCCTCCCGGGCCCGGCCGCCACGGACATCGCCGGCACTGGCGCCGCCCGCGGAACCGCCACCACCGCCGCCACCCCCAAAGATGTTCGAGAGGATGTCGCTGAAGCCGCCGGTGAACGAACCCGGATCAAAGCCGCCGCTGAATCCACCAAACGGCCCGGACCCGCGGTCGTACTGCTTGCGCTTCTCAGCATCCGACAGGACGTCGTACGCCTGCGAGATCTGCTTGAAGCGCTCCTCGGCCTGCTTGTCGCCAGGATTGCGATCCGGGTGGTACTGGCGCGCGAGCTTGCGATAGGACTTCTTGATCTCCTCGTCAGAGGCGCCCTTGCCGACCCCAAGGGTCTTGTAGTGGTCAGGCCGCTCAGCCATTGCCCCTCACCGCCCTCGCTACGCCGCCACGACGACGCGCGCCGGCCGCAGCACCTGCTCGCCGAGGCGATAGCCGCACTGGTACACCTCGACGACGCTGCCGGACGGCGCACCCTCGACGGGTCGCTGAGCGATCGCCTCGTGATGCTGCGGATCGAACGGCTCTCCCTTCGGGGAGTACGGCTCGATCCCGACGCGGGCGAGCGCGGCAATCACATCGGCGTGCACGAGCTTGATCCCGGACGCGAGCGTGGCGTCGGCGGACGCGCCGCCGTTCTCGCCCTGCCCGGCCGCCTCGGCAGCCTGCAGCGCCCGGTCGAGGTTGTCGACCGCCGGCAGCAGCTCCTTGGCGAGCTTGGCCACGCCGCGATCCTGCGCGAGCGCGGCCTCACGTGCCGCACGCTTGCGGAAGTTCTCGAAGTCCGCCTTCGTCCGCTGCGCTAGCTCCAGGTACTCGTCGGCCTTACCGGCCTTCGCAGTCAGCGCCTCGATATCGACGGTCACCTCGTCGGCGACGGGAGCGACGTCAGGATCCTGATCGGCCCCCCGCTCGCTCTCATCAACTGCATCCTGAGACCGCGGCTGGTACTCCTGCTTTTCCCCCTCTGAGGGGGTGTCGGACGGCTGCACCGAGGTCGGGTCGTGCGACGAGGCCACTCGCGAAGCGGCCTCGTCGGCGCGTCCGCCTCGGTGCTTACCGAAAGCGTTGCGTCGTCCATTGTCGATCCACCTACTTACCTTCGTCGACGACCTCGGCGTCAACGACATCTTCCTGCGCACCAGCGCCATTCGTCGTCGACTCCGCCCCGGCCGCCGCGCCATCAGACCCGCCGCCTGCTGCTCCTGAGCGCGCTGATACATGGCCTCGGAGACCTTGTGGAACGAGGCCTGGAGCGCCTCGGTCTTGGCGTTGATGTCGTTGGCGTCCTCGGAGGTGAGCGTCTCGCGCACCGCCTTGATCGCCTCCTCGATCTCGCCCTTGGAGGACTCGTCGATCGACTCGGCGAGGTCCTTCAGCTGGCGCTCGGCCTGGTAGGCCGCGTTCTCGCCGTTGTTGCGGGCCTCCGCCAGCTCGCGGAGCCGCTTGTCGTCTTCGGCGTGCGACTCGGCGTCGGTCACCATCCGCTTGATCTCGTCGTCGGACAGACCGGACCCGGCGCGGATCTCGATCTTCTGCTCCTTGCCGGTCCCGAGGTCCTTGGCGGAGACGTTGAGGATGCCGTTCGCGTCGATATCGAACGCGACCTCGATCTGCGGGATGCCCCGGGGCGCCGGCGGGATGCCGGTCAGCTGGAACTTGCCCAGCGACTTGTTGTACGTCGCCATCTCACGCTCGCCCTGGAGCACGTGAATCTCGACGCTCGGCTGATTGTCCTCGGCGGTCGAGAACACCTCGCCCTTGCGGGTCGGGATCGTCGTGTTGCGCTCGATCAGCTTCGTCATCACGCCGCCCTTCGTCTCGATACCGAGCGTGAGCGGGGTGACGTCGAGCAGCAGCACGTCCTTGACGTCGCCGGCGAGGACGCCCGCCTGGATGGCGGCGCCGACAGCCACGACCTCATCCGGGTTGACGCCGCGATGCGGGTCCTTCCCGGTGAGCTCCTTGACCTTCTCCTGGACGGCCGGCATGCGGGTCATGCCGCCGACGAGGACGACGTGGTCGATGTTCGACGCGCCCTTGTCCTTGGCGTCGTCGAGCGCCTGGCGGACCGGCGCGACCGTGCGGTCGAGCAGGTCGGCGGTCAGCTCATTCATCTTCGCGCGGGTGAGGCGGGTGTCGAGGTGCTTCGGGCCGCTCGCGTCCGCGGTGATGAACGGCAGGTTGATCTGCGTCTCCTGTGTCGTCGAGAGCTCGATCTTCGCCTTCTCGGCGGCCTCGTACAGGCGCTGGAGCGCCATCGGGTCGGCCGCGAGGTCGATGCCTTGCGACTTCTTGAACTCGCTCACCAGCCAGTCGACGAGCGCCTTGTCGAAGTTGTCGCCACCGAGGTGGTTGTCACCCGCGGTCGCCTTGACCTCGAACACGCCGTCGCCGATCTCGAGCACGGACACATCGAACGTGCCGCCGCCGAGGTCGAAGATGAGGATCGTCTGGTCGGACTCCTTGTCAAGCCCGTACGCGAGCGACGCGGCGGTCGGCTCGTTGATGATCCGCTTGACGTCCAGCCCGGCGACCTTGCCGGCGTCCTTCGTGGCCTGGCGCTGGTCGTCGTTGAAGTACGCGGGGACGGTGATCACGGCACTGTCAACCGTCTCACCGAGATACGCCTCGGCGTCGGCCTTCAGCTTGCCGAGGATCATCGCGCTGATCTCCGGCGGCGAGTACTGCTTGCCGGCCGCCTCGACGCGCGCGTCACCGTTTGGTCCTGAGACGACCTTGTACGGCACGATCGACTCCTCGGTCTTCACCTCGGCCTCCTTGCGGCCCATGAAGCGCTTGATCGAGAAGATCGTGTTCTGCGGGTTGGTCACCGCCTGCCGCTTGGCAACGGTGCCGACGAGCCGCTCGCCCGACTGCGTGAACGCGACAACCGACGGCGTCGTCCGGCCGCCCTCGGCGTTCTCGATTACGGTCGGCTCGCCACCCTCAAGGACCGCCATACATGAGTTGGTCGTCCCGAGGTCGATTCCGATTGTCTTGCCCATATGTGGTTCTGCTCCTGTGTGCTCGTAAAAATCTCAGTGGGAGAGTAGCAGATCTGTGGCGCTTGTCGAGGTGCGGTTCCGGGCGCACGTGCGGCGCTGCGTTCGACGAAACCGCAGTCGTGCCCGCGCGAGTGCGCCCGAAACCGCACTCTCGCAAGCGCCCCAGTCCGCTGCCGGGGGTCATAGCCGCCAGGATCCGAGCCGGTGCTCGTGCGGACCTACGCCGCCTCGTGAACGACCGAAACGCATGGAAGCGCGGGCTGATCTCGGCGCTTTCTTGCGTTTGGGCGAGATAACGACCGGAACGCACGAAAGCGGCCGCGATCGTGGCTTGCTGTCGTGCGTTTTGGTCGTTGGCGCCGGGGCTTTCTTGCGTTTTGGTCGATGTAGCGCCGGTCGCCGGACCGCCGAGCAGCGACCCGCTCGATCCCGCTCCTTCTCGATGCCGATCACGGTGGTCGATCTGCGGGCGCGGACCGAGGACGAGCCAGCGCCCGACCGCGCCGCTACGCGCCGTCGACGCCCACCCGCGGGCACATCCGGCGCAGGGCACACTCGCCGCACGCCGGGCGCCGGGCGTGGCAGGTGCGCCGGCCGTGCCGCAGCAGGTTCATGTGGAACTCCAGGTCCTCCCCGACGGGGGTGATCAGGAGCATCTCGTCGTGGAGCTCCTCGAACGGCGCCCCCAGCCGGAACAGCCCCAGCCGGGTCCCGACCCGCGAGACGTGCGTGTCGACCGGCACGTCGTGCATCCCGAACGCGAACAGCAGGACGCACGCCGCGGTCTTGCGCCCCACCCCCGGCAGGCTCGTCAGATACTCCTGCGCCACCGGTACCGGCTGGCTAGCCAGCCAGTCGAGGGAGAGGCCGGCGTCGGGGTCGTCCGGCGCTGCACCCGGCTCGGCCGCACCCGGCTCGGCCGCACCCGCCGCGCCACCCGCACCCGCCGGCCGCGGGGCGTCCGTGATCGCCCGGAGGATCGCCTTGATCCGGGCCGACTTGACCTTGGAGATCCCGCCCGGCCGGATCGCCTCCTCGACCTCGTCCACCGGGGCGTCCCGGACCAGGACCCACGTATCGCCCGGGAATCGCTCGCGCAGGGCCAGGTAGGCGACGTCGCGGTTGCGGTCGTTGGTCGACTGGGACAGAACCGTCAGCACGAGCTCCGCGATCGGGTGCCCGTGCGGCTCGGCGAGCGGACGGCCATAGACGAGCCGCAGTCGATCCCGGATCGCACGCACCCGGCGCGCGGGCGGCCGCTGCCAAGCTGACGAGGACGGCGTCCGGCGGCCGCCACGCCCTGGGCCGCCACGCCCCACGCTAGTCAAGCGCACCCCACCGCTCGCACGCCGCGGACGCCGCCGCCACCGCGTCACGCAGCCCGGCCGCGACCGCCGAGGGGTAGAAGGCGCTCGCCGCGAGCCGCGCCACCAGTGACCCCATGAGCACGTCCCCGGCGCCCACGGTCGACACGACCCGCTCGGGCACGACCGCCGGAACGTCGGCGCGGAGCTCGCCGCGCAGGATCGCGCCGTCCGCACCCAGCGTGATCACGACCAGGCGCGCGCCCGCCTTGACCAGCGACAGTGCCGCCCGCTCGGGATCGTCCTCGCCGGTCATGATCAGCGCCTCCTCCCGGTTGCAGCGCACGAGCAGCGCACCGCTGAGACACGCGTTGGCGCTCGCCGCCGCCTCCGACGCCGACGACCATCGATGCAGGCGTAGGTTGGGGTCGAAGATCACCGGCAGCTCCAGGGACAGCGCGAATTCCCGGGCGCGCATCGTGACCGCACGCTCGGCCGCATCGACGAGCGTGTTGGTGGTGATGAACAGCGCCGCGGACTGCTGCACCGCCTGCTCGACGTCGATGTCGCGCAGATGCGTCACCGAGCCGAGGTCGGCGCCGTACACGGTGTAGGTCGGCTCGCCGCCGGGGTCCACCGCGACGAACGCCACCGGGGTCTGCCGCCCGGCGAGGAGCACGAAGCTCGAGAGATCGACGCCGGCGTCGGTGAGGCGCGAGCACAACCACCGTCCCCACGGGTCGTCCCCGACGCCGCCGAGGAGGGCCACGTTCGCCCCCGCCGAGGCCGCGACGGCGGCGACATTCGCCACCACGCCGCCGAAATGGGGCGAGAAGGCGTCGGCCTCGCCGAGCGAGCGAATGGGGCGCTCGCAGATGAGATCGACGAGCGCGTCACCGAGACACAGGGTGCGGTCGGGCACGGCCGGGACGTTATCCTCGCCGCCGCGTGCGCGTCGCTGAGCACACGATCACTCTCGACCAATCGCCCGTCTTCTATCGCAGCGCTCCCGCCGCCGATCCGCCGCCGCTGTACTTGCACGGCGTTCCGACCAGTTCGGATGACTGGAGCGAGCTGCTCGAGAGCACGGGCGGGCTTGCGCCTGACCTGCTGGGGTTCGGCCGCAGCGGCAAGGGGGGTCATCTCGACTATTCGCTGACCGGCCTGACCAACTTCGTGATCGGACTCCTTGACGAACTGGAGATCGACCGCGTCAAGCTCGTCGGCCACGACTGGGGTGCAGCCGTCGGCCTCACACTCGCCGAGCAGGTCCCGGAGCGCGTTGAGCGGATCGCGCTCTGCAACCCGCTCGCCCCCGTCCCGACCGTCCACTGGAATCGACTGGCCCGCGCCTGGCGGCGTCCGCTCATCGGCGAGCTCGTCATGGGCTCACTCACCAAGCGTCTCGTGGCGCGGGACATCCGCCGCGCGAGCGCACGCCCGGAGACCTGGTCGCAAGCCGAGATCAACGCGCTGTGGGCGCAGTTCGACCAGGGCACGCAGCGGGCAATCCTGCGCCTGCACCGCAGCACCACCACACCGCTGCTCGTGAGCACGACGGCAGCGCTCGATCACGTCACCCAGCCCACGCTGATCGTGTGGGGCGAGCGCGACCCGTGGCGCGCACTCCCCGATGCCGAGGAGCTCGCCGCCCGGCTGCCGCACGCGCATCTCACGACGTTCCAAGCCGCCGGCCACTGGCCATGGCGGGACGATCCGGCCGCGGCGCGGGCGATCGAAGACTTCCTCCGGTGACCCTCAACATCAACCTCAAGCGAGCGGCGCCCACGCTGATCGCCGCGGTGCTCGCCACCGTGTACGTGATCGTCTCGCCGCCGAGCTTCGACCTGGCGGCGCACCTGCTCCGCGCCAAGCTGTTCCGTGCCGAGGGCTTCGGCTTGTGGAACAACTGGTGGTACGCCGGCCACCACACGCTCGGCTACAGCGTGCTGTTCCCGCCGATCGAGGCGGCGCTCACACCGCAGCTCGCCGCTGGGCTCGCGTGCGTCGGAACGGCCGCGTTGTTCGAGGTGCTCGCCCACGACCATTTCGGAGCCGACGCATGGGTCGGCTCGGCGTGGTTCGGGGCGGCCACCGCAAGCAACCTGTTCACCGGCCGGCTGGCGTTCGCGTTCGGGATGCTCCCGGCGATGGCGGCGATGGTCGCGCTCCAGCGCCGGCGCGCCGGCCTCGCCACGACGGCCGCCGTGCTCGCCGCGCTCGCCAGCCCGGTCGCGGCGTTGTTCGCGGCACTCGGCGGCGCCTCGGTCGCGATTGCCAAGCTGATCACCGAACGGAAGCTCCGCCCCGCCCTCCCCGGCGCCGCGGTCGTCATCGGCGCCCTGCTCCCCGTCGGACTGCTCACGTTCGCGTTCCCAGAGGGCGGCAGCGAGCCGTTCACGTTCGCGACGCTGTGGCCGGTAGTCGTGATCGCGGCGGTGACGTTCTTCGCGATTCCCAAGGACGAACTCGCGCTGCGCATCGGGGTTCTGCTGTACGGGTTTGGCACGCTCGTTGCCTACGGGATCTCGAGCCCGGTCGGCAGCAACGCGGCCCGGCTGGCGGCGCTCATCGCCGGACCGCTCGCGGCCCTGCTGTGGTTCCGTCGACACCCCCGCTGGCTGCTCGCGGCGGTTCTTCCACTCGCCTACGTGCAGTGGCAGGCACCGGTCCGAGACGTCAACCGCTCGGCGAACGATCCGTCCGTTCAGGCGGCGTACTACGAGCCGCTCCTGGCGTTCCTGCGCCACCAGACGGGGCCGCCCTTCCGGATCGAGATCCCGTTCACGAAGTTCCACTGGGAGACGTACGACGTGGCGCCGTACTTCCCGCTGGCGCGCGGCTGGGAGCGCCAGCTCGACATCAAGTACAACCACCTCTTCTACGACGGCACCCTGGACGCGCGCACATACGAGGCTTGGCTGCGCTCGCTCGCGGTCCGCTTCGTCGCGATCTCCGACGCGCGGCTCGACTTCTCAGCGGAGAAGGAGACGGCGCTCGTCCGGGGCGGTCTGCCGTACCTGCGGCTCGTCATGCGCTCCCAGCATTGGCGCGTGTACGCGGTCAGCGACCCGACGCCGATCGTCGAGGGAGCGGCGACCCTCACCCACCTCGGTCCGGACGATCTGACGATCAACGTCCACCGCGCGGGGAAGCTCTTCGTCCGGGTCCGATTCACCCCGTATTGGTCGATCGAGGGCGGCCACGGGTGCGTCGCGCCAGACGGGGAATTCACGTCGATCACGGCGCCCCGGGCCGAGCGGATCCGGCTCGCCATCGCGTTCGCGTTTGACCGGATCCGTGCCCATTCGCCGCGCTGTGACTAGGTCCGCATGCTCACGGGGTATCAACATTGCGTCAGTTACGATCAAGGACGCGGATGCGACGCCGAATCGACCAGATCGGCACGAAAGTGCTCCCCAGGGGTTGGAAGGACCTCATCCGCCAGATCCTGCTCGGCTTCGCTGCGTACCTGCTCTATGAGGTCGTGCGCGCCGTCGTCTACGGCAGCGCATACGCCCCCGGCTACAAGCCGTTCGGCGACGCCACGAAGATCATCAACCTCGAGCGCCTGCTGCACGTGTTCGCCGAGCCGAGCATCCAGGCCTGGGTCGCCGGACAGCGCTGGCTGATGGACATCACCGCCTGGACCTATCTGAACGCGCACTACTTCGTGACGCTCGGGGCGTTGGTGTTCATCTACCTGCGCCGGAACGACTCGTTCTACTTCGTGCGCAACGTGTTCATGATCGCGATGGCGATCGCGCTCGTCGGCTATGCGCTGTACCCGACCGCGCCGCCGCGACTGATGCCGGAGTGGGGTTTCACGGACTCGATTCACCAGTTCACCGGCATCACGGTTGAGAAGGGTGCGTCGAGCGCGCTCGTCAACCTGTACGCCGCGGTGCCGTCGATGCACGTCTGCTTTGCGCTCATGGTCGGGATCCCGATGTCCCGGTTGACTCGACATCGGGCGGCACGGATCGCGTGGCGCATCTACCCGCTGCTGATCACGTTCGTCGTGATCGCCACCGGAAACCACTATCTGACCGACGTGTTCCTCGGCGCGCTCACCGCGGGTGCCTCATGGATGATCGCCAGCCGCCTGCTCGCGCGCGCCCGGCCTGACGCCTGGACCTTCCGGCCGGCACGAGCCGTCCAGCCGGCCAACGCGTAGATCCGGCACACTACTTCCGATGCCTGAGCAAACCGAGGCGGCGCGAACTCGGAGCCGTGGTCCGCGCCGGCGCCGTGAAGGACCGACGACGCAGGAGCTGATGCGTGACCGGCTGATCGAGTCGCGGCTCACGCCGAACGCGATCTCGCTCACCGGCTTCGCGCTGAACGTCGCCGCCGCCGCGCTCGTTGTCGGCCGAATGTTCTTTCTCGCCGGAATCGCGTTCATCGTCGGCTCGATCATGGACACGCTGGACGGCCGGTACTCGCGGATGTCCGGCAAGGGGACGCCGTTCGGCGCGTTTCTCGACTCGACCCTTGACCGGCTCGAGGAGGGGATCGTCCTGACCGCGGTCGGGGCTTACTTCGCCTCACGGCACAATCAGGTCGCGGTCGCCGCGGTCGTCGCAGCGGTGCTCTTCAGCCTGATGGTCTCCTACACCCGGGCCCGCGCCGAGGCGCTCGGCGTCGCCTGCAAGGTTGGCCTCGCGACCCGTCCCGTCCGCGTCGTGATCCTGTCCATCGGGCTCGTGTTCGCCAAGGGCGCATCGCTCGGACACTTCGAGCTGCTCGCGCCCGCTGTGTACGTGCTCGCGGTGCTCACCGTGGTGACGACGATTCAGCGCATCGTGTACGTGCGCAATCAGCTGAAGACTGCGCCGTAGCGGCCCACTAACCCTTCGCGGGTGTAACAAAACGGGCCAGCAGGAATAGATAGGTCGTCTGCGCCGCTACCGAAGACGCGCAGGCCTCCATTTTCAAGAAGGGAACTTCCTCACCGTGACCCCCACCAACGGTTCCACCAACGGCGCCGCGCGCTATCAGGACGGCAAGGTCCGTGTCGCGATCATCGGTGTCGGCAATTGCGCGAGTTCGTTCGTGCAGGGCGTCCAGTACTACAGGGACGCCGACCCGCGCGAGTCCGTGCCGGGACTGATGCACGTCGATCTCGGCGGCTATCACGTGCGTGACATCGAGTTCAGCGCCGCCTTCGACATCGACGCTGACAAGGTCGGCAAGGATCTGTCAGAGGCGATCTTCTCCGGCCAGAACAACACGATCAAGCTCGGCGACGACATCCCCAACCTCGGCGTCGAGGTCCACCGCGGGATGACGCACGACGGGCTCGGCAAGTACCTCAGCCAGAAGATCACGAAGGCGCCCGGCCCGACGGCCGACATCGTCCAGATCCTCAAGGACACGCACACGGACGTCGTCGTCTCCTACCTGCCGGTTGGGTCCGAGCAGGCCACGAAGTGGTACGTCGAGCAGGTGCTCGAGGCCGGTTGTGGCTTCGTCAACTGCATCCCGGTGTTCATCGCCCGCGAGGACTACTGGAGCAAGCGCTTCAAGAAGGCCAAGCTGCCGATCATCGGCGACGACATCAAGTCGCAGGTCGGCGCGACGATCGTGCACCGCGCGCTCGCCCGGCTGTTCCATGACCGTGGCGTCAAGCTGATGCGCACCTCGCAGCTCAACGTCGGCGGCAACATGGACTTCTACAACATGCTCGAGCGCGAGCGGTTGGAGTCGAAGAAGATCTCCAAGACGAATGCCGTCACCTCGATCATGGGTCATCAGCTCCCCGCCGACGACGTCCACGTCGGACCGTCGGACTACGTCCCGTGGCTGACCGACCGCAAGTGGGCGCACATCCGGCTTGAGGGTCAGGCGTTCGGCGACGTGCCGCTCACGGCCGAACTCAAGCTCGAGGTGTGGGACTCGCCGAACTCCGCCGGCATCGTGATCGACGCGACGCGGATCGTGAAGCTCGCCCTCAACAATGGCCTCTCCGGCCAGCTCGACGCCCCGAGCTCATACCTGATGAAGTCGCCGATGCACCAGCGGCCGGATGACGAGGCCCGCGAGCTGACCGACGCGTTCATCGCCGAGTACGCCCGCAAGCCGGTCAAGGCCGCCGCGAAGAAGAAGAGCGCCTCCGCCTCCAAGTAGCGGCAGGGCTCTATCCTCCGCGCCGTGCCCGGCGCACTCGCGATCGCCCAGGTGACGCCCTTCGCCTGGGAGGCGGCGAACGAGGTGAACCACTACGTCGCGCGGGTCTCCGACGAACTCGCGCGACGGGGTCACCGCGTGCTCATCGTCGCGCCATCGCAGTCGAGCGAGCTCGTGCGCGACACGCGCCGTGCCCTGCGCAGCGCGCCGGAATCGCTGCTCGAGCGGGCCGACGGGAGTCCGGTCGTGCTCGGCGTCGGCGAGGTCCTGCCGTTCTCGCCGACGCAGCGCCGGGCGGCGTCGCTCCCGGTTGATGTCGCTCGGACGATCGAGGATGCGCTGAGCGAGCTCGCGCTCGATCTCGTCCACGTCCACGAGCCGTTCGCCCCGAGCGCCTCGAGCATCGCCCTGCGGCACTCGCGGGCGCTCAACGTGGGCACGTTCCACGCGCCGACCGAGCGGATCCTCTCCACCCAGCTCGCCCGTGGCCTCTCCCGGCTCCTGTTCGGCCGGCTCGACGCCCGGACCGCGAGCTACCGCGCGACCCGGGAGCTGATGCAGCGGTTCTTCCCGGCGGACTACCGGGTGATCCTGCCGGCGGCGGACCCGTCGGAACGCGCCGGCGGCGACGGCGCTGAGCTCGTGATGATCGCCCGGGAGGAGCGAGCGGCGCTGCGCACGTTCTTGCGGGCGCTCCGTCTGCTGCCTGCCGAGCTCGAATGGCGCGCGACGGTGTGGTCGCCCCGCCCACTCGCCGCCCCGGCAACCGTCGGGCGCGCGCTGCGGGACCGGATGCGGTTCGTCGATGCCACGCAGATGTCCGAGGGCGAGGCGATCAGCGCCGCCGGGGTGATCGTGCTCGCCTCCGAAGGTGTCCGCGCGACGCCGGGAACGCTCGTGCGCGCGCTTGCCGCCCAGGCGGTGCCGGTCACCTCCCGGCTCGCCCCATACGAGGAGCTCCTCTCCGAGGGTCGCTACGGACTCGAATTCGAGCCGGGCGACGTACACACGCTGGCGGCGCAGCTCGAGCGGCTGCTGACAGAGCCGGAGACCCGACGAGGGCTCGTCGCCGCGGCCGAGCCGTTGCGGGCAACGCTCCGCTGGTCGCGACTGACCGACGACCTCCAGGAGGTCTACGACGGGCTCGTCGCCCGCCGCCACGACGGCCGCGGCGTGCCCGCGCTCCGGCGCAAGCTCGCCGCCCGGCCGCTGATCGACGTCGACCTCCACATGCACACCGATCATTCCCACGACTGCGCCACCCCGGTTGAGGTGCTGCTCGCGGAGGCGCGGACCCGCGGTCTCGGCGCCATCGCGGTCACCGACCACAATGAGATCTCCGGCGCGCTCGAGGCCGCAGCCAAGGCCGACGGCGTCAAGATCATCGTCGGCGAGGAGGTCAAGACCGCCGACCAGGGTGAGGTCATCGGGCTGTTCATCACCGAGAAGATCCGCCGCGGCATGACGCTCCAGGAGACGATCGCCGAGATCAAGCGCCAGGGCGGGCTCGTGTACGTGCCCCACCCGTTCGACCGGATGCACTCGGTCCCGGATTACGAGCACCTGCTCGACGTGCTGGATGACGTCGACGCGATCGAGGTGTTCAACCCGCGGATCGCGATCTCCGAGTTCAACGAGGAGGCGGTCCGCTTCGCGGCCAAGTACCGGGTCCCGGCGGGCGCCGGATCCGACGCGCACGTGCCCCAGGGCCTCGGCTCCGTGCGGATCCGGATGCGCGATTTCGACGGCCCGGAGGAGTTCCTGCAGTCGCTCCGCGACGCCGACATCGTCCGCAATCCGGCGAGCCTGCTCTATGTCCAGGCGCTGAAATTCCTGCAAACGAAGGCCCTCCCGGAGTCGGCGCGGCGTGCCTCACGGGACCGCCGGGTGCGTCGCGTGCAGCGCAAGTCCTGATGCATGCGCAAGGACAAGCTGAGCCGCCGTCCAATCCGAGGGGGATGCCGGCGACCGACGACGAGATCCGCGAGAAGTACCTCGAGCGAGCGATCCGCGAGCTCAACGCGTTTTCACGTGACCTCCAGAGCTGCACTCAGTGTCCCCGGGGAGCGCTCATGCCGGTGCTCGGCTCGGGGCACCCTCAGGCGGACATCTTCCTGATCAAGTACTCCGCCCGCCCGTCGGAGGTCGAGGAAGGGGTCGCGTTCTACGGACGGACCGGGAACGCGCTGATGAAGTCACTCAAGCGGCTGTCGATCGACCCGCTCGCGGTCTACGGCACGCTGTGCGTCAAATGCCCGGTGTTCGATCCGGTGATGGCCGATCCCGGCTGCGTCGCCCGGCTCGCCGAAGAACTCGCGATCGTGCAGCCGAAGATCATCGTCGTGATGGGCGCCGACGCGCTCACCGTCGTCAACGAGCTCGACGTCCCGCTCCACCACGAGCTCGACCCGGAATTCGGTGCGATTCAGCGGTACACGCCCTCGACCGAGGCCCTGTACGTGCCGAACATCGACGACGCTCTGGACGAGGAGAACGCCAAACGGGAGTTCTGGTCGGCGTTCCGAGTCCTCGGCCAGTGGTGGGCCGACCTCCCGCCGTACTAGTGGTAACTCCGCTCGTCCGTGGTGCGGAGTTACACTCGCCTGCATGGACCTCGAAGAGCGAAGCATCGAACAGGTCGGGGAGCGTTGCGAGGAATGCGGCGCGAAGCTCACACCCCAGGAACTCGAGGCGGTGATGGAGTCCGGCGGTCCCGCGCTGTGCTCGATTCACGCCGCCGAGGACGAGCCCGGACTGGCCGCCGACGAGGCGGGATTCTCCGAGCCCGAGTAGATCTCCGTCCCACCATCCGCGCCGCCATCCGCGCCGCTATCGGCCCCGCTACCCGCGGCAGCCGCCCGGGGCTCAGCGGCCGCCCACGCGATCGCCGCCGCCTGGGAGCGACTTGACACGCCGAGCTGCCGGTAGCACCGCTCCAGGTGCTTCTGGACCGTGCGGTGGCTGATCCCGAGACGCTCGGCGATCGTCCGCTCGGAGGCACCGGTGGCGACGAGGAGCAGCACGTCGGCCTGACGGCCAGTGAGGCCGAGCTCCATCAGCCGCCCCCGCCGCGGACTGTCGATCGCCGCCGGGTTGCGGAGCACGTCGGTGAACCGGATCGCGTTGCGGTAGGACTGGATCAGAAACGGCCGGGCGTCGGCGAGCAGGTCACGCTCGCCATCGCTGAAGTCGTGGTCGGAGCGACTCAGAGCGATCCCGAGGACACGACCGCGCTCACTCGGCAGCGTGAACGCGATCTGATATTCGACGCCGATCTTGCCGTAGACGGCGGTGTAGAGATCAAGCCCGTGGAGCTCGCGCTGCGAGACGAAGTCCGAGAACCGCCACGGCCGCCCGTCGAGCGTGCGTGCGTGGTACGCCACAAGCGGGTTCTGGTGGGCGTAGCGGACGAACGCGGCCAGCAGCTCCGGCGGCGGCTCGGGGTCGGCCAGGACGACGGTCTCGGTCGGATCCGGGCTGATGTCGTTGAGCGAGACCCAGCCCGCCGGAACGGCCCGGGCCAGTGCGGCGAGCAACTCGACGCGGAACTCGTCAAGGTCGAGCAGGCTGTGGGTGTCCCCGATCAGCTGCAGCAGAGCATCGCTCGGCATCTCCGATTGGCATTATCCGCCGTGTACGTGCTGGGCACGTAGGTTCCAGGTTGGCTCGGCGTTTGCCGCGGTGGTGGCTACGCCGTGACGAGGACGATCTTGCCGAGCTTGCCGCCGGCCGCGAATCGGTCGTACGCCGCCTCGACCTCGTCCAGCGGGTACGTCGCGGCGACCGGCACGCGGACGGCGCCGGACGCGAGCAGTGGCAGCACGGAGCGCTCAACCGCGCGGGCGGCAAGCGCCTTCTCCTCCAGCGGGCGGGGGCGCAGTGTCGATCCGAGAATCCGCCCTCGCATCCCCATCAGCGCGCCGAGATGAACCTCGGCTTTGGCCCCCGCACCGATGCCGATGATGACGATCCGGCCCCAGAGGTTCAGCGCCATGAGGTTGTCCGGCAGGTTGGGCGCGCCGACGAGCTCGAGGATCACGTCGAACGGGCCGTGCTCGGCGAAGCCCTCCGGCTCGATCACGGTGGCGCCGAACGCGCCGACGCCATCACGCAGGCCCGGGTTGCGCACCGTGGCGGTGACCCGGGCGCCCGACGCGTGACCGAGCTGAATCGCGGCCGTGCCGACGCCGCCCGCGCCCCCGTGGACGAGCAGCCGCTCACCGGGCCTGAGTCCGGCCTGGCTGAAGACGGCGTCGTGGGCAGTCGTGAATACCTCCGGCGTGCCGCCCGCCTCGGGCCACGTCAAGTTCTCTGGGACCGGCATCAGCATCCGCTCGTGCACGACGATCCGATCCGCCTGGCCGCCACCCCCGACGACCGCCATCACGCGATCACCGGACTCAAAGCGCGCCGCACCTGGCCCGCACACGATGACCTCCCCGGCGAACTCGAGCCCAGGGATGTCCTGCGGGGAGTCCGGCGGCGCGGGATACCGGCCGAGCCGCTGGTGCATGTCGGCGCCGTTGATGCCGGCCGCCTTGACGGCGACAAGCACCTGCCCGGCGCCGGGCTCGGGGTCCGGACGTTCCTCGACGATCAGCTGCTGGTCCTTGATGACGACGGCGCGCATGAAGCGGGGAACCCTAGCTAACGCCGTTCGAGCACCGCCACACACTCGATGTGCGGCGTCTGCGGGAACATGTCGACCGGCCGCACCCGCGTCAGTGTGTACCCGGCCTCGACGAGCTGGGCCGCATTCGGAGCGAGCGTCGTCGGGTTGCACGAGACGTACACGATCCGCTTCGCCGAGGCCTCGATCAGCCGCCGGACAACCTTCTGCGAGAGGCCGGCGCGGGGGGGATCGAGGACCATCACGTCGGGTCGTTTTGCCTTCTCGACGAGCTCGCGCATCGCGAGCCGGACGTCGCCGGCGAAGAACCGCGCGTTGTCGATCTCGTTGAGCCGAGCATTCGCGATGGCGTCGGCGATCGCGTCCTCGACAAGCTCCAGGCCCCAGACCTCGGCGGCCCGCGGTGCCATCAGCAGCCCGATCGTCCCGATGCCGCAGAACAGGTCGTAGACGCGCTCGTAGCCGCTCAGCTGCGCGTACTCAACCGCGACCGCGTACAGCTGCTCGGCCATCTCGGTGTTCGTCTGAAAGAACGCGTGCGGCGAGATGCGAAAGCGCATGCCCCCGAGCTCCTCCTCGAGGCGGTCGGTGCCGGAGAGCAGCTGGGTCTCGCCACCCTGGGTCACCTCGGCCACGGAGTCGATCTGCGACCAGAGCACGGCGTCGGCGCTGCTGGCGCTCGCCAGCGCCTCGGAGTCGAGCTTGGTGGGGCTCGTCACCAAGCGCACCTGGATCTGGCCGGTACGGCGCCCCTCCCGCACGACAAGGTTGCGCAGCACCCCCTCGCCGGTGCGCCGGTCGAACGGGTCGAGCCCGGCCCGGCGACACCAGTTGACGATCTCCTCCCTCGCCACGTTGCCCGGCTCGGAGGCGAGCAGACAGTCGGTGATCTCGACGATGTCGTTCCACCGGCCCGGGGCGTGGAAGCCGCACACGAGGCGTCCGTCATCGGCGTCGGCGCCGAACGAGTACTCGAGCTTGTTCCGATAGCGCCACGGGGCGACGGCGGGCACGATCTCCTCCAGCGTGTAGCCGTCCAGCTTGCCGATCCGGCGCAGCGCGTCGTCGACCTGCTCCTGCTTGACCTCAAGCTGGCGCTCGTAGCCGAGGACCTGCCAAGGGGCCCCGGGATGATCGGCGACCGGGGGGATCCGCTGGGGGCTCGGCTGAAGGATCCGGGTGGCCCGCGCCTCGGCGTAGGCGCGCTTGGACTTCGACACGACGGCGAGCACACGATCGCCGGGAATTCCGCCCTGGACGAACACGACGTAGCCGTCACGGCGCGCAACCCCGTTACCGCCGTAGGCGAGCGAATCGATGGTCAGCTCGAGTTCATCGCCACGCGCGGGACGCGACGCAGCCGGCGTCGATGGAGTGGGTGTGGTCACACGTCTAGCATGGCACGGGCGTGGATCTTGAGGCCTACCGTCGTTCCGCCGAGACCTTTCTCTCCGACCTCACCCGCGAGGAGTACCGGCACTTCGCCGGGCTGAAGGACACCTACGAGATCGAGCCGCTGTACGTGCGTCATGCCGAGCTGTTCACCCGCGCCTCGGTCGAGCGTCTGCGCGGCCTGTACGAGTCCTCGTCGCCCGGGAGTGATGCGCAGCGCCGGCTGCGGATGCTGCTCGACTTTGCCGTCCAGGGGTACATCGGGCAATCCGGCAAGGCGACCGAAGCCGAACTCGCCCGGCGCGAAGCGACGCTGACGCTCGACGTCGACGACGAGCGACTCGGCTTCCGGGAGTCGTCGGTGATCCAGGCCAACGAACCGGACGCCGAGCGGCGAGCCATCCTCGAGCGGGCTCGGCTCGCCGTGATCGCCGCCGAGCTCACCGACCTCCACGCAGAGCTGATCGGCTGCCAGCACGCCGCCGCCCGGGAGCTCGGCTACGGCAGTTACCGCGAGCTGTGCGCCGCCTGCAAGGGCGTTGACCTCATGGGTCTCGCCGACCAGGTCACGGCCTTCACCGAGGCCTCCGCCGCGGGGTACGCCGAGGCGGTCGATGACTCGCTGCGGCGATCGCTCGGCTACGGGCTCGAGCGCCTTCAGCGCGCCGACATCCCGAGGTTCATGCGCGCGCCCGATCTCGACGGGCAGTTCCCCGCGGACCGGCTCGTCGAATGCTTTGAGCGGACGCTCGACGGGCTCGGGATCGCGTTGCGCTCCCAGTCCGGCGTCGTGCTCGACCTCGAGGCGCGCCCGAGCAAGACCCCACGCGCGTTCTGCGCGCCGGCGCGCGTTCCGGACGAGGTCTATCTCGTCCTCTCTCCGGTCGGCGGGCACGACGACTTTGCGGTCTTGTTCCACGAGGGCGGCCATACCGAGCACTACGCGTCGGTCGACCCGAGGCTGGCGTTCGAGTACCGGATGCTTGGCGATAACGCGATCACCGAGTCGTTCGCGTTCCTGCTCGAGCGTCTCGTCGAGAACCCGCTGTGGCTCCAGGAGTGCCTCGGTGTGGCCGACGCCGCGGCGGTGGCCGCGCACGGCCGGGCGGCCCGCACGCTCTATCTGCGCCGGTACTGCGCCAAGTTCGCCTATGAGCTCGAGCTCCACGATCAACCGCCGGAGCTGCCTCCACTCGCGGCGCGCTACGCGGAACTGCTGAGCGCCGGGCTCCGGGTCGAGTGGTCCGGCGAGAGCTATCTCGCCGACGTCGATCCCGGTTTCTATTCGTCGTGCTACCTGCGCGCCTGGGCGCTCGAGACCCACCTGCGGCGCCACCTCGTCGACCGGTTCGGCCCGCGGTGGTTCGCCTCCGCGGAGGCCGGGGCACTGCTGAGCTCGCTGTGGGCGCAGGGTCAGCGGCAGACGCCGGACGAGCTGCTCGGCGAGCTCACCGGCGAGCAGCTCGATCTGCGCGTGTTGCTGGACGACCTCGCGCTCGTGTAGGCGCCGGTCAGACGAGCGCCTTCTCGATCGCCGTCAGCACCGACTTGCGATTCGCGTGGCGCCGCTCGTACTCGCCCACTCGTCGCAGCTCGGCCGGCGCGAGCTCACTCAGCTGTGCCGTGACCTGCCGGGCGGTCAGCTCGTCGTAGCCGGAGATCGGAAACGAGGTCGTGAGGTTGACCGTGCGCCGCGCCCGGTCGGCGCCCCGGACGATCCGATCGACGGGCTCTGACTGGCGCGCGCGGCGAGTGGCCGACCCGAGCTGATCCCGTCCGCGATTGAGGATCTGCTCGATCTCGCCCCAGACGTCGTCGCGCTGCTGGCGGCCGCGGCGAATGAGCTCGGACGCGAGCTCGTTCGCGTCCGTACGGGTGACGCGGCCGCGCTCGGCAGCGTCGTCCATCGTCTCCTGGATCCGCTCGCGCGTCAGCACGACGAGGTCAAGGCGTGTGAAGACCCGGTTGGTGAGCTGCTCGACCACATACGCGAGCCCATCGCTCCCGCTCGCCGGCGCCGGCTCCTCACGGGCCACGCGCGAGTTTCCGGACGACTTCGCTGCTGGCATCACTACCTCCCTCGTGGAGCGCTGCTGGGGCGAGCTTACCCCTCAGCGCCCCTGCCCGGCGACGAGAAGCTCGAGCAGCGCCTTCTGCGCGTGTCGGCGGTTCTCCGCCTGATCCCAGATCTTCTGCCGCTCGCCGTAGAGCACCTCGGCCGTGATCTCCTCGCCGGGATGCGCGGGCAGGCAATGCATCGCCACCGCGTCGGGAGCGGCGCTGTCGAGCAGCGCATCGTCGATCCGATACCGGCTGAGCGCGTCGCGCCGGGATGCCGCGGTCTCGGGGTCATCGCTCATGCTCACCCAGACGTCGGTGTAGAGGGCGTTCGCTCCGGCCGCGGCCTCGTGCGGATCGTCGGTGAGGATCGCGCCGGCCACCGGCTCGAGCTGGTAGCCGAGCGGCGATGCGACCCGGACCTCGACGCCGGCCAGTTCACCAAGGATCGCCAGCGAACGAGCGACGTTGTTGCCGTCGCCGATGTAGGCGAGCGTCAGACCGTCCAGGCGGCCGAACGTCTCCTGCAGCGTCATCAGATCGGCGAGCGCCTGACACGGGTGGTGATGGGCCGTGAGCATGTTGACGACCGGGACCGTCGCGTAGGAGGCGAGCTCCTCGACGAGCTCATCGGGGCCGGTTCGAATCCCGATGGCGGCGGCGTGGCGGGACAGCACATAGGCGGTGTCACGGACCGACTCACCGCGCGTGAGCTGCAGCTCCTCGGTGCGCAACACCATCGGGTGACCGCCGAGCTCCGGAATCCCGGACTCGAACGACACCCGCGTGCGCGTCGAGGGCTTTTGAAAGATCAGGGCAACGCTGCGCCGATCGAGCACGTCGGAGGCGTACGGCGCGGCCTTCAGCTCGATCGCGCGGTCGATGAGCCGGTGCAGCTCGTCGCGACTGAGCTCCGATCCGGTGAGGAAGTGGCGCAGCAAGTCGCGGAGTGTACGTTGCAGCGTCATGCCCGGGTCGTTGCGCGTTCTCACCTGGAACCTCATGCACGGTCGCGCCGTGCCGGCGGCCGGACGGAACCTGTTCGACGAGTTCGCTGCCACCCTCGCCGGGTGGGTGTGGGACGTGGCGCTGCTCCAGGAGGTCCCGCCCTGGTGGCCGGCGCGGCTCGCCGACGAGCACGCGCTCGTGCTCACCTCGCGGAACTTCGGGTTGGGGCTGCGGCGCGTCCTCGCCGAGCGATGGCCGGACGCCATCAAGTCCAACGGCGGTGGATGCAACGCCACGCTCGTGCACGGGCGCCGCATCGTCGAGCGGCGCGTCCTGCGGTTGCGGTGGTGGCCCGAGCGCCGGTGGCTGCTCGGCGTTCGGCTCGACGACGGGCTGTGGGTCGGCAACCTCCATGCGTCCGGACGCGGCGTCGCCGAGGGGCAGCGCGCCGCCGGTGCGATCATCGGCTGGGCGGCGGGCGGGCCGGCGATCCTCGGCGGCGACTTCAACCTGCCCCGGCCGGCGTTGCCCGGGTTCGCGTCCGCCGGCGGCGATGACGTCGACCACGTGCTCGTCCACGGTCTCGAGCTCGCCGCGCCCGCCCGGACCCTGGAGCGCGGGCACCTGTCCGATCACACGCCGGTGCTGACGTACCTTGTGTGGCCGCCCTCCTGACGCGCGTGTTACGCGAGCGAGGCCGCGTTCCGTGTGACGAGCTCGACGATCTCCGGCGGCGCGGTCTGCGTCGAGCCGCCGACGAACGGCGGCTGCGGGTCGTACTCGATCCCGAGCTGGATCGCCTGCGCCAGCTTATCCCCGGCGATCCGGGCGGCGAGCGTCAGCGCCATGTCGATCCCGGCGGACACGCCGGCCGCGGTGATGATCGTGCCCTGCTCGACGACACGTCGGTCGCCGATCGGGATCGCGCCGTGCTCCCGGACCGTCTCGAGCGCCCGCCAGTGGGTCGTGGCCTCCTTGCCGTCGAGGATCCCCGCGGCGGCGAGCAGCAGCGACCCCGTGCACACGGACGTCGTCCACTCGGCATGGGCATGGGCGTGTCGCAGCCAGCCGAGAAACGTCTCGTTGGTCATGAGCGCCCGCGTGCCGTACCCCCCGGGGACGACGATCACCTCGGGCTCGGGGAGCTCGTCGAGAGTACGGTCGGCGACGAGCGCGAGCATCTTCGTCTCGGTCCGCTTCGGTCCGGTCGTCTCGGCGATGAAGTGAACGGTGGCCCCGGGCAGGCGCGAGAGCACCTCGTAGGGACCGACGGCGTCAAGCGCGGTCAAGCGATCGAAGAGCGGGATGGCGATGTTCATGCGACTGAGTCCTTCCTGGTGATCGGGATGACATTGGTGGCCGAGGCGAACCGACTTCGGTACGCGTTCGGACTCACGCCGAGCCGGCGCCCGAACACGCGACGCAGCGTCTCGACGGTCCCGAACCCGCAGCGCAGCGCGATCTCCTCGAGTTGCAGCTCGTCCCCGGTCTCGAGCAGCGTCCGGGCGCGCTCGAGGCGCAGGCTCTCGACGTAGGCCGCGGGCGTGACGCCGACCTCACGGGCGAACACCCGGGCGAAGTTCCGCGGGCTCATGAATGCGCGCTCGGCGAGCGCCGGCACGCTGAGATCGTCATCAAGATGGTCGGCGATCCAGGCCTGGAGCTCGCGGACCCCCGGTCGTGACGCCGCCTGGCCGGCGAGTCCGGCGCTGAACTGCGCCTGCCCGCCGGGGCGACGGATGAAGAGCACGAGGTCGCGGGCGACCGTGAGCGCCGCCTCCCGCCCCAGATCCTCCTCGACGAGCGCGAGCGCCAAGTCGATGCCCGCCGTTACCCCGGCCGACGTGTACACGTTGCCGTCCCGGACGAAGATCGGGTCCGGCTCGACCTCGATGCTCGGGTAGTGACGGGCGAGCGCGGCGCACGCGTTCCAGTGAGTGGTCGCGCGGCGCCCGTCGAGCAGGCCCGCACGGGCGAGCAGAAACGCCCCGGTGCACACCGACGTCACCCGGCGCGAGCGGCGCGCGGCGAGCCGCAGCCAGTCCGTCAGCCGGTGATCACGGGCGGCGGCCTGCGCACCGAGACCGCCGGCGACGATGAGCGTGTCGATCGGTCCGCGGCACCCGTCGAGGGTCCGGTCGGCGACGAGCCGCAGCCCATTTGACGCAGCGATCTCGCCCGCCTCGGGGGCGACGAGCTGGAGCGAGTACTCCCGCGCGTCGCCGGCCGCGCGGTCCGCGAGCGAGAACACCTCGCCGGGGCCGGTGATGTCAAGGATCTGGACGTCCGGGAAGGCGACGAGGACGATGCGGCGGGGTGCCATGCGGGCATCATCACGCGGCTGCCGCTTGGCCGCAATGCCATCGACCGGACAGTTTCTGCCAAACCTGGATCAGCCGCGGCCGGCGCGGAGCCCGAAGCCGCGCAGCATCATCAGCGCCTTCTCGCCCATCGTGCCGCGGGACGGCAGCACACCGAGCTGCATCGCCGCGTCATAGAGGTCGAAGAACGCCCGGACGCGGAACAGCTTCTCGTGGCGCAGCTCGCAGTAGAAGACGCAGTGCACGACGACGAAGCGGTTGCTCGGGGGCAGGCTCTCGAGCTGGCCGCGCTGCGTCCCGAGCACCTTGCACGGCGCGGCCACGAACCGTCCGTCGCTCAGACGCTCACCGGTCCGTTCCATCCGAGTGTCAGGAAACGCGCTCCATAGCCGATCGGCGTGCCGGGCGAGGTCGTCGATCCCTTCAAGCGGCTCGCTCGTGACCGGGTCCTCGTAGTGGATCTCCTCGTGGCAGGGATCGCGGAAAGCGAGCGGGTCCTTGCTGGACCACGCGCCCTCCCACGCGTCAATGAGTTCGTCGACGCGCTCGGACATCGTCACCGGGTCGGGGTGTCGAACACGGGAACGCCCTGCTCGGGGGTCGACGCCTCGGCGTACCGGCGACGCGGGATGCGACCGGCAGCGCGGGCGAGCCACCCACCCTGCACCGACAGCCGGATCGCGGTCGCCATCGCCACCGGGTCGTGGGCACGCGAGATCGCGCTCGCGCACAGCACCGCATCGCACCCGAGCTCCATCGCCAGCGCCGCATCAGATGCCGTCCCCACACCGGCATCGAGGATCACGGGCACCCCGGCGCGCTCGATGATGATCGAGATGTTGTACGGGTTGCAGATCCCCATCCCGCTCCCGATCGGCGAACCGAGCGGCATCACCGCGGCGCACCCGACATCCTCGAGCCTCCGGGCGAGCGTCGGATCGTCGGTCGTGTAGGGGAGCACGACGAACCCATCGGCGACAAGTTCCTCGGCGGCCGCCACGAGCTCGACCGCGTCGGGCAGCAGCGTGCGGTCGTCACCGATCACCTCAAGCTTGATCCAGTCGGTCGCGAATGCCTCGCGCGCGAGCTGCGCGGTGATGACCGCGTCACGGGCCGTGTAACAGCCCGCGGTGTTCGGCAGTACCGCGACACCGGCCTCGTCGAGCACGTCCAGGATCGACCCGCGCGACGCCGGGTCAAGCCGTCGGAGCGCGACCGTGCACAGGTCGGTCTCCGACGCGGCAAGCGCGTGGCCAAGGATCTCGTGATTGTCGAAACCGCCGGTGCCCAGGATGAGCCGCGAGCGGAGCTCACGGTCCCGGATCTGCAGGGGTGCCACGGCGCTCATGCCGTCATCCTCCCTGAATTGCCGCGACGACCTCAATCCGGGCGCCCTCGGCGAGCCGCGTCTCGTCCCACCGCCCGCGGGCGACGACCTCCCCGTCGAGCGCGACGGCAACGCCGCGCGCGCCGGGGGCGACGTCGAGGAGCTCGACGATCGTCGCCACGGTCGCACCATCCGGTAGCTGGCGATCCTCGCCGTTGAGGTTGATCTGCATCACACCACCGCCCCCGCGAAGCGGATCGGCGAGAACGCGGGCGGCGGGTCATGGCCGAGCAGGGCCTCGACGGCGATCTCGGCGGTGACGGGCGTGAGCAGAATCCCGTGCCGGTAGTGGCCGACTGCCCAGTGCAAGCCAGGCAACGAGCTCGGCCCGATCGCCGGCGCATTGTCCGGTGTCGCGGGGCGCAGTCCGGCGATCAGCTCGTCGATCACGAGCTCGGAGAGGCCCGGAAGGACCTCGATCGCGTCGCGGAGCATGTCGAACAGCGGCCCGGCGGTCACGGTTGTGTCGAAGCCGCGCTCCTCGACGGTGGCCCCCAGGACGTAGCGACCATCGCCCCGGGGCACGACGTAGAAGCCGCCTTGAATCCGCAGGGCCCGGGTGAGCAGGCCCGGGCCGGTCGGGTCGTGCAGGCGCATGATCTGCCCCTTGACCGGACGCACGGGAACGCGCGCCTCGTCCGGAATCCCGGCGACGGCGTCCGACCACACGCCGGCAGCGATCACGACGTGGTTGGCAACGATTCGCTCGCCGTCCTCGAGCAGCAGCCCCTGAACCCGGTCGTTACCGCACATCAGCTCGCGCACGCCGACGCCGGCGTGCAGCTCGACGCCGGTCGCCGCAGCCGCCGCGACGAGCGCCGGGGCGAGCGTGCGCGGATCGATCGCATGATCGTCGGGCACGTCGAGGGCGAGGCGCAGCGTCGGCGCCAGGCCCGCCTCGAGGCGTCGCGCCTCGCTCGGAAGCAGACGGCGGACCGGAAGCCCGAGGCGCTGACGCAACGTGAGCTCGCGTTGAAGGGCCTCCGCGTCGTCCGCGTCGCGCCCCACCGCGACCGTCCCGCAGGCGACGTAGCCCGGGTCCATGCCGGACGCCTCGGCGAGCTCGGCGACGAACGCGGGATAGGCGTGTGAGCTCCGCAGGTTGAGCTCGAGCAGCGGCTGCTCGGTCGCGCGGGCCTCGCTGATCGGCGCGATCATCCCAGCGGCGACCCGGGAGCTTCCGGCGCCGAACTCGTCGCGCTCAAACACCCCGACGCGCATCCCTCGCTGGGCGGCTCGCCACGCGATCGCAAGACCGATCGCGCCGCCGCCGACAACGGCTACATCGAACGATTTGTGGGGTACGGACAAACGATCTCCCTACGCCGGCATGATCCGGGTCAGGTTCATACGGTCGGCGGATCCGCTCCGCCCTCTCAGCCCGCTTTGACTTAGGGCTCCCGTTGGGACGAATCGTAGCGCCGCGGGTGGGCCACCTCGCGCCACTCGCGCGCTACGGGCGGCCGACCGGCTCCGCCATGGCAGACTGAGAGCGTGTCCGATCGCCGTCATCGACTCGCACAGGCGCGGCTGTACCTCGTCTGCGACGTCCAGCCCGATGAATTCGTGGCGGCGGCGCTGCGAGGTGGCGTCGACATCGTCCAGCTGCGGAGCAAGTCCGGCTCGGACGCCGAGATCCTCGCCGCCGCGCAACGGTTCGCTGCCGTCTGCCGCGCCCACGACGCATTGTTCATCGTCAACGACCGG
Source organism: uncultured Solirubrobacterales bacterium (assembly GCA_963779695.1). Classification (GTDB taxonomy): domain Bacteria; phylum Actinomycetota; class Thermoleophilia; order Solirubrobacterales; family Solirubrobacteraceae; genus Palsa-465. The sequence goes on along the minus strand of CAVZZH010000025.1, from coordinate 85,010 downwards.
CCGGACCTGGCCGTCGCTGCGGACGCAGACGGCGTCCACGTCGGGCAGGACGACGCGGACGTCTCAGAGGCCCGCGCGCTCGTCGGCCCCGACCGGATCGTCGGCCTGTCAACCCACAGCCCGGAGCAGATCGACGCCGCCGGGGAGGCGGGCGTCGACTACATCGGAGTGGGCCCGGTGCACGCGACCCCGACCAAGCCGGGGCGGCCGGCCGTCGGCGTCGAGCTCGTCACCTACGCCGCAGCGCACGCCAAGCCGCCGTTCTTCGCCATCGGTGGAATCAACCCGAGCAACGTCGATGCCGTCGTCGACGCCGGCGCCGAGCGCATCGTCGTCGTGCGCGCGCTCACCGAGTCGGCGAACCCGTCGCTCACGGCGAGCGTGCTCCGGACCGCGCTCCGCCGCGGGAGGGATCGCGTTGGGGCAACGTAGCCGCAAGCGCGGCCGGCGCGGACCGGCGTCCGCGACGACGAGCGCCCCGCCCCCTGCGCCCGCGAGCCCGGCCGCGCGCCGACCCCGGGCGAGCTCGGAGGAACGCAACGCCGCCGTGCGCGCCACGCTGTCGCCCTTCGCAGCCGGCGAGCGACCGGGAGCGATCAAGATCAGCGTGGCCCTCGCCCTCGCCCTCGGACTCTCGAATCTCATCCTGTTCATCGCCGGGGTCAAGCCCCGCGTCGGCGGAGCGCACCCCCATCTCACGAGATCCTCGTCTTCAGCGGGCTGATGATCATGTGCGCGACCGGCATGTGGCTGATGCGGTACTGGGCCGTGCTCGGCTTCCAGACGCTGCTCGCGATCGGCGTACTCGGGTTCTCGCTCGCCCTCGTGCGCGCCTCGACGATTTTCGGCGCCCTCATCTGCCTCGTCGTGATCGGCGGCGGCGGGTTCTTGTTCTTCAAGCTCGTCCGAGTCCTGAGCCGCCTGCAGTTGCCGACCCCGCCGGGACGAACCTAGACGCGCACTAGTCGCCAAACCGGGAGTACGGTCCGATGCTCGGGCCTCGCCAAACGGATCGGACCATCGTCTCGCTCGGATCGCGAAAACGGTACGACACCATCCGCGGAGGCACAGCGCCGGACCATTTTCGCGGTTGAAATCGGGATCAGCCGGTCGGATGCGCGCCGAGGCGGGGGACCCCGAGCAAATCCGTCGACGACCAATCCCACCGGACCCTTAGTAGGCTCAGGATATGCCTGATTCTTCCTATGACTGCGTCGTCATCGGCTCCGGTCCCGGTGGATACGTCGCCGCCATACGTGCCGCGCAGCTCGGGATGAAGACCGCCGTCATCGAACGCGACCGGGTCGGTGGACGGTGCCTCAACTACGCGTGCATTCCCGCCAAGGCGGTGCTCCGCGTGGCCGATGTCCTCTCCGAGATCAAGGACGCCGGGGACTTCGGGATCACGGTGTCGGACGCCAAGGTCGACTTTGACGCGGTGACGCGCGCGGCGGGAGAAGGTCGTCAAGACGCTGACCGGCGGCGTGTCCGGCCTGTTCAAGAAGAACTCAATCGAGCTGATCGAGGGCGCGGGCGCACTCGTCGGGCCGGGCCAGGTCACCGTCGGCGGACAGTCGATCGCGGCCAAGACGATCCTGCTCGCGACCGGCTCTGTGAAGAAGCCGATCCCGGGAACCGAATTCGGTGGCCGGGTGATCGGGACCGAGGAGGCATGGGCGCTCACCGAGCTGCCGAAGACGATGGCGGTCGTCGGCGCCGGCGCCTCCGGGGCGGAGATCGCCTCCGCGTACGCCCGGCTCGGGACCGACGTGCTGCTGTTCGAGGCGCTCGACCGCGTCCTCCCGACCGAGGACGTCGACATCTCCAAGGCCGCCGACCGCGGCCTCAAGAAGCAGGGCATGAAGATTCACACCGGGACGCTCGTACGCGACGTGAAGACGGCCGACAAGAGCGTGACCTTCACTTACGGTGAGGAGCAGGGCGAGGCCGAGTGGCTCGTGATCGCGGCCGGCCGCGGACCTGACGTCGAGGCGCTGGGGCTCGACTCCGCCGGCATCGCGTTCGACGATCGTGGACTCATCGCGGTCGATGGCGCGATGCGCACGAACGTCGAGGGCGTGTACGCGATCGGCGACCTCGTGCACGGGCCGGCACTCGCCCACAAAGCCTCCGACGAGGGGGTGATCGCGGTCGAGGACGCCGCCGGGATGGCAACGCACCCGATCGAGTACATCGACATCCCCCGAGCGACGTTCTGCACCCCCAACGTCGCCAGCTTCGGCCTCACCGAGGCGCAGGCGAAGGAGGAGGGGCACGACGTCGTCGTCGGCAAGGTCCAGTACGGCGCGGTCGGTGCGGGCACGGTGTACGGAGACCGGACGGGCGTGATCAAGATCGTCGGCGAGAAGCGCTACGGCGAGCTGCTCGGAGGGCACATCGTCGGCGCCAAGGCGACCGAGCTCATCCAGGAACTCGTCAACGTCCGCGCGCTTGAGGGCGGATACCCCGAGGTGGCACGGATCATCCACGGGCATCCGACGCTCTCCGAGGGCGTGATGGAAGCGGCTCGCGCCGCCGACGGCTGGCTCATCCACGGCTAGTGCACGGCTGACGCTGAGCGGTGTTCGCCGGGTCCGGGTCTCAGCCGGTCTTCTACTACGACCTCGGCAGTCCGGCGAGCTATCTCGTCGCCGAGCAGGTGAACACGGCGCTGCCGATCGTGCCCGAGTGGGAGCCGGTGCTCGCTCCGGCACTCGAGGCGGTCGACCGCGACCGGATTGAGCGGGCGGCCGAGGCGCTCGCGCTGATGCCGGTGCGCTGGCCGCGCAACTGGCCGCCGGACACCGGCGAGGCGATGCTCGTCGCCACCTACGCCAAGCGCATCGGGCGCGGCGTCGCGTTCTCGCTCGCCGCGTTCCGGCAGGCCTTTGCCGCAGGCCGTGACCTCGGCGACGAGGACACGCTGCTGATCGCCGCAGCCGCGTGCGAGATGCACCCGACCGCGGTGCTCAAGGGCATCGGTCTGCAGTCGGTCACCGACGGACTCGAGCAGGCGCGCCAGCGGGCACGCGAGGCGGGCGTGAGCACGGTGCCGGCGATCGAGCTCGATGGGCGCGTGTTCGAAGGTGACGGCATTCTCGAGGCGTGCACCCGCGCGCTTGAGGGCAGGGCGTGAAGGCGAACCGGGCGTTTGAGCTGATCGTCTCCCGCGGCGGCATCGAGCCCGCCTTCATGGCGGACCCGGAGCGGTTCGACCGCATCGAGATCGTCTCGATCGACGACGGCGAGGTCGTGCTGTTCTGGGACCTCCCGGCGAAGACGGCCGCGCGCATGCTGCGGGAGCTGCGGACCGACTTCGCGACGATGGACGCCGACGAGTTCATCACGACCTGGGAAAGCCGAGAGGGTTAGATTTGGCTGCCATGAGCCAGCCGTCCGGCGCCAAGGGCGGGGTGACAATCGTGGAGCCGGACCGCGCCGCGCGGACCGTGGCACGACGCAGCGCCGAGTCGCGCGCGACGGTTCCCGACGTCGAGTTGAGCGTCGACGTGACGGTCGGCGACCCCGGCGCGATCACGACCGGCGCGCTCGTCGGAGCGAGTGCGAGCGCGCTGCGCGCGGTGCCGAGAGCCAACGGTGCGTACCGCGACGGCAAGTTCGAGCTGTATTCACGGATCAACGTCGGGGTGGTCGTCGCCACCGACGATGCGTACGCGATCCCCACGATCTTCGACGCGGACGAGAAGTCGACCGAGGCGATCGATGATGAGCTGGCACGGCTCGTGGCGCGAACGCGGGCGGGTGAACTGCTGGCGCCTGAGTCCTCCGGCGCCACATTCACGCTGTGGCATCCGGGGCTCGAGGGCGTGGGCCAGGCGACCCCGCTCGTGATCCCACCCCAGGCCGCCGCGGTCGCCGCTGGGGCCGTGCGAGATGCGCCGCTCGTGCGTGATGCAGCTATCGTCCCTGGCCACACGATGACGATCACGCTCGCCTGCGATCACCGGATCTTGTACGGGCCGCATGCGAGCCGCTTATTGGGGCAGATCAAGCGAGTGATTGAGGAGGGCACAGGGTGACGGACACGCTCGAGGAGACCGCACAGCGGATCGCCGAGCGGGGTCGCGACGCGCTGCTCGAGCGGCTGCGGCCTGCGTTCAAGGACGCCGCCGCGAAGCACGCCGACGTGCTCGAACTCAGCGATGAGCAGATCGAGCAGATGGTGCAGCGCGCGGCCGATCGCGCGGACGGTCTGCAGTGGCGCCGCGCGCTGGCGGGCGTCGCGACCGATGAGCTCGGGATCGGACTCGGCGAGGCGTTGTCGCACCCGGCCGTGTCCCGGGCTCAGGCGATCGTCGGCGCGCCGTCCTATGAGGAGAGCCTCGAGGCGGTGGCGGCGCGGCGTCCGACGCCGCCGGCACCACCGGCAGCCGGAACCCGAGGCGGAGGAGGAGTCACCGGAGACCGTGGCGTCCGAGCCAGAGCCAGAGCCGGATCCCGAGCCGACGCCGGAGCCGGAGCCGGATCCCGAGCCGGAGCCGGAGCCGGAGCCGGAGCCGGAGCCGGAGCCCGAGCCGCGAGCCGGAGCCGGAGCCCGAGCCCGAGCCCGAGCCCGAGCCCGAGCCGGAAGCCGTGGCCGCCGAAGCCGAACCCGAAGCCGAACCCGAAGCCGATCCCGCGGAACCGGATCCCGCCGCGCCGGCCGTCGACGCGACCGCCGAAGCGACGGTTGAGCCGACCCCGATCGCCGCCGCGGACCTGGCCGGCGGTCTCGATGGCGGCGAGGAGCCGAACGACTCGGTGCGGCTCGCGGTCATCCACCTCGGCGGCGTGGCCAATCTGACGCAGGGCGAGCGTGACATCGAGCTTCGGATCTCGAACTTCGGCCTGGACATCGTGCGCGGGAGCGAGGAGGCACTCGGCCGGCTGACCTGGAGCGACATCCAGACGCTGAGCGTGCCGCCGGCCAAGGGGATCCGACGCCGGCGCCGTGAGTCCCGCGCCCACCTCGTGATCCACACCGACCGCGGCGACGCGAGCTTTGAGGTACCCGCGCTCGCACCCGACGAGCTCCGGGAGCACCTCACGCCGGTCGTCGAGCGGCACGGGCACACCGTTCAAGCTCACTGAGTGAGCACCGACGCCGAGTGCGTTGGGTCAGGCGGGCCGGATGCTCGCGTGAGCCGTGCGCCAGCCGTGCAACGCGCCCCGTCCGAACGCGGTCTGCTGGCGGGTGTGGCTGGGTCCGAGATCGAGCCGGAAGCTGACCACGCCGTGCCGATCCGCCCGTAGCTGCACCCGCCGCCGGGCGAGCTCGACCACGAGCCGCTGTCCTGGATGGAACCGGGACGGCGTCGAGACGACGAGCACGCCACTCCCGGTCGCCCGGATCCGGTCACCGTCGACGGTGATGTACGCGAACTCGCGGACCCGACGGATCGCGTGGAAGCTCCATCCCCAGGCGGTAAACGCGCTGTGCGCGGAGGCGACCGAGAACCGGCGCAGGACGAGCGGGGGATGGCGGAACTGGACCCGGAGCCAGGCGACGAACTCGCGCATGTCGCGCTGCCAGTAGGGCAGGCTGTGTGAGCCGGGGAAGAAGCGGACGTTGACCACGGCGTGGACCGCGTGCAGGCCGGCGAGGAGCGCTTCGTTCTCAAGGTGGGCGCCGTACTCGACGCCGAGCTGGCCCCGGCGGATGAGCGCCGCGACGGGATTTGACGGCTCCGTCGGCGAGTCGTACGGCCCGGGCGTGCCATTCCCGGAGCGGATGAACACGCGCACGCCGTACAGGTTGGCCGCGAGCTCGGCGGAGTCGTTGTCGCGCCAGATCACCTGATGGGTCGCGGGGTCGCCCCACCGACAGGTCTTGTTCTGCACCGTGAGCGCCAGCGGCAGCAGGGGATGCGCCTCGCCGGAGAACGTGCCCGCGTAGCCAAACGTGCCCGGGTACTCGGCGGCGTACTTGGTCGCACCACCGCCGCCCATTGAGATCCCGGCAACCGCGTGACCGGCCGGCCCCGGGATCGTCGGGAACCGCCGGTCGATGAACGGCACGAGTTCGCGGATGTGATAGGTCTCCCACGCCGGCGCCCGCGCCGAGTCGCCGACCGGCATCTCGGTCCAGTCCGTGTAGTTCCCGTCGTGCCCGTGCTCGCTGCCGTTCGGCATCACGGTGATGACCGGCAGGTTGCCGAGCAACGGCGTCAGCTTGCCGTCGATCCACGAGCGGTAGTCGCCCCCGGCGCCGTGCAGCAGGTAGAGGACGTGGTACCGGGTCCGCCCGGAGGCGTCGTAGTGCGGGGGCAGGAGCACGTCGACCGGCTCGACATCGCCCATCGCCGCGGAGCGCAGTTGGAGCGTCAGCAGGCGCCCCTCGCGGGTACGGCTCACCTCGCGGATCCCGATCTGCGTCGGCGCGGGCCGCGACACACACGCCGGCCACGACGATCCGCTCGCACCAACGGCGGCCGGTACGACAGCGAGGGCGGCGCCGAGCGCAAGGGCGACCGCGAGGCCGACCGCAGGCCGAGGCCGAGTACGCCCCCGACAGGTGTGCCGGCCGCGAGACTCCTCCGCTTATCCAACCGCCGCACTCAGACCCTCCAATTCCGCCGTTCGATCATCGGCCAGCAGCCGCATGAGGAGCTGCAACAGGCCGTCGTACAGATTCCCGAGCTCGTCGGTGCGCCCCTCTCGCACATACCGCGCAACGGTCTCGGTGGTCGTGAACACGGCCGCGTCGAGCGACAGGGCGGACAGCGGGGGCAGCTCCGGATCCTCGACACGCGCGCGGCGGGCGAGTTCGGCGAGGACCCTTCCGAAGCGGCGGTACTGGCGGTCGCGGTCCTCGAACGCGCGCTCGCCCACGGATGGAAGCTCGGCGAAGTAGGCGCGCGCGAACATGGGCCGGGCTCGCCAGTCCTCGAGATAGGCCGTGAGGCCGCGTCGGAGCATCGTGCGCCAGTCCGCGTCTCCCGCCGCCTCGATCAACGTGGCGATGAACTCGCGGCCCGTGACGTCGACCGCGGCCAGGAAACAATCCGCCTTGTCGGTAAAGCAGTCGTAGAACGCGTTGCGCGACACCTTGGCCCGGGCGACGACCTGAGGCACGGTCGTCGCGGCATAGCCCTGTTCGCCGACGAGCTCGATCGCCGCACGCAGGAGACGCACCCGCTGCGAGGCCCGCACTTCATCGGGCGAGAGCTTATGCGGGCCGCGCGGGAGCACCGGAGCCTGCCAGTCCGCCTCCTTGACAGTGAAAGACACGTGTGTATTCTACTCACGCCGTCAACCTGGAAGACCGGTACCTGCGAGAGGATCGGTTTCCGCCGGCGTTCCTCGCGCCGACCTACGCCGGTTCGGCCTCGAGCACCCGGAGGTCGTGGGCGAGTTCCTCCGGGGTGAGGTTGGCGGCGCCGAAGCCGACCCGCTCGACGCCCCGCTTGTCGATCAGGATGACGACCGCCGAGTGGCCCTGCGGACCGGTTCCGGCTGCGATGGCGTAATTGCGCCAGATCTGCCGCATGGTCGCCGTCGGGCCGTTGACGAAGGCGATCCGCGCGTTCATCCCGTGCTGGGTGAGGAACTTCCGGCGGTTGGCGACGGTGTCCTCCTTCGGTGCCACGCTGACCCCGATCGCGGGGATCCCCTGCCCCGAGCCGGGCATGTCGTTGAGCGCGCCCTTGATCTGCTCGACCATGAGGGGACAGTCGTCCTTGCACAACGAATGGATGAAGGTCAGGATGACGACACGCCCGCGGTAGGAGGACATGGTCACGCGGTGGCCGTGCTGGTCGGTGAGCGAGAAGTTCTTCGCCACCAGATGGGGCGGCATCGTCGGACCGGCGAACTTCGTATGGGTGTTCGCGACGGTCTGGGTCTCCGCGGAGTTACGGCTGACGAGCAGCACGACCCCGATTGCGGCGAGCAGCGTCACGAGGACGAGCAACAGCAGACGCTGCATGGACGGGGAGGCGAGCATCAGAGAAGAAATGTTCGCAGGCGACCAGCGCCGACGCTCGCTCGCCCGCCGCTCAGCGCATCACGCCGGTGTGTCCGAGCGAATACCGGCCGGGCTGCGGATAGACGCACAGACCATGGGGCTCGAATCCAACCGGGATCCGGCGAATCAACTTGCCGGTCCGGGTGTTGATCGCGTACACCGAGTTGTCGTAGCGGCCGGAGAGCCACAGCACACGCCCGTTGGCGGACACGTTGCCCATGTCCGGAGAGCCGCCGGGAATGTGCCACGTGGCGACGATGCGCTTCGTCGCGAACCGGATCACCGAGACCGTGCCGGCGCCGCGGTTCGACACGTACAGGAACCTGGCGTTGCGGCTCGGGTACAGGCCATGGGCGCCCGTTCCCGTGCGAATGAACCTGCGCAGGCGGAAATGCCGCGCGCCGATCACCCAGAGGCCGCCGAAAGTCAGATCGGCGACGTAGAACGTCTTGCCATCCGGGGACAGCTTGACGTCCTGCGGCGAGGCGCGCGCGCGAAGCGGCACGATCTTCACGACGCGCTGCTCGGGGACGTCGACGACGATCATGCGCGGCGCGAACTCGCAGCTCACGAGCATGTATCGGCCGTTCGCGGTGAAGTCGGCGTGGTTGACGCCGGCGCACATCGGCACGGAGAGCTCGTGGCGGAGCCGCATCGTGTGCGCGTCGCGGAAATCGATCCGGCGGCGCTGCTCGGCCATCACCACCGCGTACCGCCCGTCCGGCGTGAAGTACAGGTTGTACGGGTCGTCGACCGGGATCGTCCGTCCCGGCTTCCCGGTCACCGGATCGATCGCGGTGAGGCTGTTGCCGATGTCGTTGTTGACCCACAGCGTCTTCAGGTCATACGAGGGGACGATGTGCTGGGGCACGGCGCCGACGTTGAAATGCCGCACGATCCGGTACGTCCGCTGGTCGATCTCGTAGACGTCGTCGCTGCCCGTGTCGGGGACGTAGACGAGTCGGCGGAAATGCCGGGCGACGGGCGCGATCGTCGTGTCGGCCGCGTAGACGTTGTGGGGGTTGCGCAGTGGCGGCACGCGGTAGTAGACGCTGAGCGCCGGGCGGCGGGTCAGCGACGCCGCGGTGCCGTGCGTGGGCGCCGTGAGCCAGGGCAGCCGTACGGCGGCGACGCGGTGCTTGCGATCCCCGCAGCCGGCGACGGCGATGGCGACGGCGGCGATCACGACCCCGAGCACCATGCGGACGCGACGCGTGTTCACCACCGACGCCGCCCCGTGCCGAGACCGGAGAAGAAGCGCCAGATCTCGCAGGCCGAGCAGAACGTCGACGCCGGGCCGGGATCCGGCGGCGTCGCGCCAGGCCATTGATGGCGACCATGGAGGACGCGGATGTGCGCCACCCGCACCCCACTCGCGCAGCGCGACCACCGGAACGCGGTCGCACGGAGGGCGAGACGCGTGGCCGTCGGGTTCCCCCGGCAGCGGTCGCGTGACACCCAGGCATTGACAAACGGCGGCAATCGATCACGCGTCGGCCGGCGCGTGCGCCCGAAGTAGGGCACGATCTGATCCGCCGTCCCGTGCACCTCGAGCACGGACACCGGCCGCCGCGGCCGGCAGGGTGGTTGGCCGTCGTAGCCGCCGGCGACCGAGGCGAAGGCGGAGACCTGGGTGGCGAGCTGACACGCGGCGAGCGCCGCCATCCCGCCGCCGTTGGAGACCCCGGCGAGATAGGTGCGGCCCGGATCGATGCACTCCTGCGCCTCGATCGTCGTGATCAGCCGACCGAGGAAGCGCACGTCGTCAGGCAGCCGCCGGTCCGCGGTGCTATTCCAGTACGAGCCTGCCGAACTCGGGTAGGCGACGACGAACCGGTGGCGGTCGGCGACCGTCGAGAAGCCGCTGTAGGGCTCCATCTTCGGCCCGCTGCCCCCAACCCCGTGGAGCGCGATCACGAGCGCCGTCGGCTGTCCGGCCGCAAGGCCCGGTGGGACATGGAGGAGGGTCGTGCGGTGAGTTGCGTCGACGGTCATGGCGAGCACGCTGTTCCCCGGCGCCGGCGCGCTGACGCACGCCGCGGAACGAGGGACGCTGGCAGCGCTGGCGACGGTCGCCCACCCCACCGGCAGGATGATCAGAAACCCCGCGGCCGCGCGGAGCCGGGAACCCAGGTTACCCCGCACGGTCTGGCGTGAGCAGATACAGGTGCGCCGCCCCGGTCAACCCCACCGCGCCGGTCACATCAATCCCATGCTGGCGGATCCACACGGCCGCGGGCACACAACCCGCAGCGGTGGCGTTCCGGCCCTGGTCGCAGCGCCGCGGCGCGACCAGGCCGTAGCGGACTGCCCCGGAGCGGACCGCAGCGCTGACCTCGCCGACGCTCGTCAGCGGGCGGCCGCCGAAGCTCGTCAGCGGCAGGATCGGCCGCGCGTCGCTGATCACAAGCGGCGCGAGCGCCAACGCATCCTCCGCGGCAAGCTCGTACTTCAGGCCTGTCGTCGGGGTCCGCAGATACCGGGACAGCGCGACCGCGTTCTCGGGGGCGGTCGTGGCGAGACCGAGGGAATCGTTGGCCTTGGAGCGCACGAGCGAGAGCGTCTCGTGGACGGGGAACACCAGCGCGCTGGCGGCGATCATTCCGGCGGCGATCCACTTTGCGCCGCGCTGCAGCGGACCGGGGACCTGGGCGATCAGCGCGGCGCCGATCGCGGACAGGATGAGCGCGCCGGCCGCCGCCGCAAGCGACGCCGGCTTGAAGCTGAACGTGTATGCACAGATGCAGCCGAGGGCCGCGATGATCGCCGTCAGGGACGGGCGCGCGGAACGGCCGGTGAGACCGGCGAGCGTCGCCGCCCCGTACCCGATCGTCGCCGCCAATGCGGGCGCCATCGCCTCGAGGTACCGGGCGTGAACCGTATGCATCGTGTCGAACGCGAGCAGCGAGCAGGCGATCCATACGGCGAGACAGATCGCGAACGCGCGCGGCACCCGCGCGGCGGACTCCCCGTCACGCTGGCGCCACAGCGTCAGCGCCACGGCGGCGCCCCCGATCGCCACCGCGGCCACGAGCATGCAGCCGAACAGCTCGTCGTAGTGCCACCCGGTGGAGACGAGCAGCCGGAACGGCCCGGGGCCGCCCGGCTTGGTGATGGGCGCCGCGCTGCCGACCTTGCCGAACCCGTTGAACACGAACATCGCATTCCACACGCTGCCGTCGGTCGAGCCGACGGCCCACGGATGGCGGCCCGGGGCGATCGACGCCAGCACCGCCCAGCTCAGGCCAACGCCGACCGCCGCGACCGCGCCGAGCGCGGCATCCCGGATCACTGCCGCCCGTGGGCGGGCCTGCGGTGCCGCGAGGACCAGGAACACGACAAGCGCCGGCGCGGCGATCAGCGCCTCGAACAACTTCACGTTGAACGCGAGCCCAAGCGCCACTCCGGCGAGGACGATGTCCCGCCGCGAGTGACCGGCGGACGTGGCGGCATGGACGGTCAGCCAGAGGGCGGCGATGACGAGCAGCATCATCACCGAGTCCATCGTGTCGCTGCGGGCGGTCAGCACGGACTCCGGCAGCACAGCGAGCGCCACTGCCGCCCCGAGCCCGGCCGGCCGGTTGACGGCCCGGCGCACCGTGTCGTACAGCAGCGGGACCGACAACGTCCCGGCGAGCGCCTCCGGAAGTTTGAGCGCGAACTGGCTCCAGCCGAACAGCTTGACGCTCGCCACCTGGAGCCACAGATCGACCGGCGGCTTGTCGATCGACAGGATTCCCGCCGGATCGAACGCGCCGAAGAAGAAGTTGTGCCACGAGAGCGTCATGCTCCGCACGGCCGCGTCGTAGAACGGGTTCGGGCTGACGTCCTCGATCGAGGCGAACCGCAGCACCGCGGCCACCAGGGTGACGACGCAGATCGGCCAGGGGATCGCTTCGATCAGCGGGCCGACGCGGTCCCAGACGCCCCTCTCCGGCGACTGCTCGCCGACGTGATGGCCTACCGACTCGTCCATCGTCGCCGACATCGGTCACGATCTTGTCATGGCTGAGCCGGCCACCCAACTCGCACGCCAACTGTCCAAGGTCGTTGCCGACCAGCGGGTTCTCGCCGCAATCGCCGAAATTCCGCGCCAGCGGTTCGTGCCGGCGGATCAGTGGCCGCACGCCTACGACAACACCGCGCTGCCGATCGACTGCGGTCAGACGATCTCCCAACCGCTCGTCGTGGCCCGGATGCTCGAGCTGCTCGAACTCCGCCCAGACGACCGCGTACTCGACGTCGGCACCGGCTCCGGCTATCACGCGGCACTGCTCGCACGTCTCACGGCGCACGTGTGGACGATCGAGCGGCACGCCCAGCTCACCGAGCAGGCCCGGGTGACGATCCGGGCGCTCGGTCTCACGAACGTCGACTTCGCCGTCGGCGATGGCTACGCCGGATGGCCCGAGCAGGCCCCATTCGACGCGATCAACGTGGCTGCGGCAACGACCGTCGGCGGTCTGGTGGCGCTCGAGCAGCAGCTCACCGACGGCGGGCGGCTCGTCGCCCCCGTCGACGCCGCCGGCGATCAGCGGCTGATTCTCGAGCGACGGGTGGAGGGGCTGATCGAACGCACGTGGCTCGAGCCGGTCAGGTTCGTGCCGCTCGTGCCGGACGAGTCCGAGGGCTGAGCGCGGCGTCCGGGGCGCCGAGCCGGTCGCGCATCACCTCGGCGGCGATCGGATTCTCGTCGATGAGCACGAACCGCCGGCCGAGCTGACGGCAGACGGCGCCGAGCGTGCCCGAGCCGGCGAACGGGTCCAGGCACCACCCGCCGGGCCGCGAGGAGGCTGCGACGAGCCTCCGGAGCACGCCCTCGGGCTTCTGGGTCGGATAGCCGGTCTTCTCTCGGCCGTTCGTTGGGACGATTGTGTGGAACCAGACGTCCGTCGGCCGCTTGCCGCGGGCCGCCTTCTCGGCGCTGACGAGCCCCGGTGCCATGTAGGGCTCGCGTTCCACCGCGTCGGCGTCAAAGTGGTGGGCGCCCGGGGTGCGGACGTACACGAGGATCGTGTCGTGCTTGGCGGGCCAGCGGCGTCGCGGCTTGGCCCCGTAGTCGTAGGCCCAGATCAGCTCATTGAGAAACGCGTCGCGGCCGAAGACCTCGTCGAGCAGCAGCTTGCAGTAGTGCGCCTCGCGATAGTCGATGTGGAAGTACAGCGTGCCGTGTGGGGCGAGCAGCTCACGGGCCCGGGATAGGCGCGGCTCCAGAAACGCGAGGTAGTCCCCGAACTGGTCGTCGTAGCTGAGTGTGCGCAACAGCGTCGAGCTGTACCGCCGTCCCTGGAAGCCGAGCCGGTCGCCGTCGGCGCTGGCGCTCACGGTCAGCGTATGCCGCGCCTGGGCCCGGCCCGTGTTGAACGGCGGGTCCATGTAGATGAGGTCGAATGCCTGGTCGGGGAGTGCATCGAGCACCGGCGCGTTGTCGCCAACGACCACCAGGTCATCATCCAGGCGCAAAGACTCGTCGGCGGACTGCAGGCGCATGACCGAGGAAGACCGTACCGAGTGGTCCGGTTGACAGCGAACTGACGCCACAAACGCTAGTCTTTATAAGGCTGTGCCCACATTCGTACCCGACAAACTGCGACGGCTTCTTGACCGGCGGATCGCTCGATTCGCCGTTTCTTCGATGGTTGCCGCCGGGACGAGCGCCGTCGTGCTCTCGATTCTCTACGTGGCCGGGTTCTCGACGACGGTGTGCTCGATCGCGGCCTTCGTCGCCGGCGCGATCCCCAACTGGACGCTCAATCGCCGCTGGACGTGGAAGGTCGAGGGGCGGCTGGCCTTCGGTCGCGAGGTGATCGCCTACATCGTGATCTCGGCGGCGACGCTGGTCATCCTCTCGCTCGTCACCGGTTGGACGCATGACCAGGTGCAGTCGATTCCGGCAGGTAGCGGGATCCGCGTGCTGCTCGTGACGGCGTCGTACTTCGCGGTGCTGGCGGCGCTCTACGGGGTGAGGTACTTCCTCTACCACCACTGGATCTTCTCGGGTCAGAGCCGGGTGCGCGCAGCCTTGCGGTCCCGCCGCCAGGTGTGGATGGCCGCGCGGGCAAACCGCACCCCGTAGCCGAAGTTTCCACCCTTCTTCGTGCCCGTCGCGTGCTCGCCACGGTCACGCATCGTCGTCGGTACCTCACCGAGGCGGTAGCCGTGCAGCGCAGCGCTGATCATCAGCTCCGAGGCCTGATACTGCGGCTGCTCGAGCGTTACGGCTCCGCTGACATCGGCGCGCATCGCGCGCAGACCGCAGGCCGGGTCCGTGACCCGATGGCGCACGAGCACGCTGATCAGGGCGCCGAACACGAGCACCCCGAGGTGGCGGACCTTGTCGGTCGTCAGCTCCGCGCCCAGCCGGCGCGAGCCGGACACGAACTCGACCTTGCCGTCAAGGATCGGCTGCACGACCCGGCCGATCTCCTCCGGCTCGTACTGACCATCGGCGTCGATCGTGCAGATGACCTGCGCGCCGCGGGCTCGAGCCAGCCAGTAGCCGAGCCGCAGCGCCGCGCCCTGGCCACGGTTGACGCGGACATCGCAGACGAGCGCTCCCGCGCGGGTCGCCTCGGCGGCGGTGCCGTCCTTGGCGCCGTCCACGACGACGATCACCTCGGTCTGCAGCCCGGCCGCCTCGCTCGGGATCTCCGCGACGACGTCGGCGACGGTGGGCTCCTCGTTGTAGGCGGGGATCACGATCGCCAACGGTGCTCCCGCGCCAGCCGCGTGCGCGGCGAGGAACGCCGTCGCGGCGTCGCGCTCTGCCGGATCGAGCCGCGTCAGCTCGTCGTCGAGGTTGAAGGGCTTCTCAGTGATCAGGCTCACGATGTCTGCGCTCCTGCGACCGGCGCCGTCGGCGCGTCGGTGGCAATCGTCTCGGGGTCGGCTCGCGACCATTCTTCCCAGACCCGCGCGAGCCCATCCTCAAAGGTGAATTTCGGCTCCCATCCCTTCGCGTGCGCCGCCGCGGGGTCGACGATCACCGCGGGCATCTCGCCCGGCTTGGCCGGGCCATGGCGGACCTCGAACGATGCGCCTGTCACCGCGCGGACGGCATCGAGCACGTCCAGGACGGACTGCGACCGCCCGGCGCCGATGACGACCGGGCCCTTCCAGTCCTCGCTGGTCAGCGCGAGCCGGAACGCCGACGCGACGTCGGCGGCGTTGACGTAGTCGCGGACCTGGGTGCCGTCGCCGTAGATCTCGAAGTCGCCGCCGAGCCGGATGACCCGCATCAGCCGGGCGACGATGCTGTCCTTCGCCTGCATCCCGAGTCCGTACACGTTGGTGAGCCGCAGACACGCGCACCGCACGCCGTAGGAGGCGGTGTACGCGGACATGAGCATCTCGCCCGCGGCCTTCGTCGCGCCGTACGGAGTGAGCGGCTTGAGCGTCGCCTGCTCGGTGATGGCGGGCGCGTCCATCGGTCCGGTGACCGCGTTCGTGGAGGCGAACGCGAGCGCCTTGACCCCGGCCTTGCGGGCGCCCTCGAGCAGTCCGTGCGTCGCCTGGACGTTCGTGCGGTAGGTGAGCTCAGGTTGCTCGATCGAGCGCAGCACCGAGGTCACCGCCGCGAGATGGACGACGGCATCGATGCCTCCGCGCAGCGCCTCGGCGAGTACGTCGGCGTCGGCGAGGTCGCCCTGGACGAGATCGACCGTTGGGTCAGGGTGGGCTTTCAGATCGATCACGCGCACCTCGGCGCCGTCCGCCGTCAGCTCGGCGACCATGTGCCGGCCGATGAAGCCAGAGCCTCCGGTGACGAGGACCCGACGGCCGCTCAGGCCGCTCGATGTCACGGCGCTCACGGCTGCGGCCTCGCGCTGCGCGGGCGCAGCTGGTTGCCGTCAGTCTCGAGTGCATGCACCATGATCAGGAAGAATGAAGCTCAGCAGGGGGACAAGAAGACAGTAGTCCCGCGCGCGGCCTAGGTTACGGGATTCTTATGACTCTCCGATGTCCCGAACGACCGCTGGGACCGACTGCTACCGTCCGGCGCCGGCTCAGCCCACCTGCCCTCGTCCCCGGCTGACCGAGATCCCCGTGGCCCAGCAGACCGCCGAAGCACCGACGATGGACGTCCGCGACGCTCCGCGGGGTGGGCCGGTCACCGCCGCATCCGGCGCGAACCGGTGGGCCGCGATCCGCGCCTTCGTGGTCCGCTTCCGCTGGCCGCTCGGCGCGCTCGCGCTGCTCGCGATCTCGACCGTCATCGTCCTTGAGGCAAGGGTGCGCCCGGGCTACGACCCCTACGGCTGGCTCGTGTGGGGCAAGCTGTCGATTCATTGGAAACTGGAGACGGACGGCGCCCCATCCTGGAAGCCGCTCCCCTATCTGTTCACGCTGCCCTACGCGCTCGTGGGCCACTACGCCCTGTGGTTGTGGATGATCACCGCAGTCGCGGTCGCGCTGAGTGGCGCCGTGTTCGCCTGGCGAATCGCGTTCCGGCTCGTCGATGCCCCACCGGAGCGGCGCTACGCCGCGTATGCCGCCGGCGCCGTCGCGGCGATCGGCGTCCTCGGGATCCGTGACTACACCCACTTCTACCTGAGCTCGCAGTCCGACCCGATGATCGTCGCCCTGTGCCTGGCGGCGATCGACTGCTACCTGTGCGGGCGGCTGCGGTGGTCGTTCTGGCTGTGGGTTCTTGGCGCACTCGGTCGTCCGGAGGTGTGGCCGTTCCTCGGCTTCTACACGGTCTGGCTATGGCGCCGGGACCCGGCGCAGCGCCGCATGATCATCGCCGGGATCGTCGCGATCCCGCTGCTGTGGTTCGGGATTCCCGGCCTCACCGCCCGCAGCCCGTTCGTCGCCGGCGACAACGCGCTGAAGTCCGTCCGGGCGCTCCACGAAAACAAGATCTGGGGCACGGTCGACCGGTTCCTCGATCTTCACGAGCTCCCGATCTGGCTGGCCTCACTCGCCGCGGTCGCGTTTGCCGTCGCCCGCCGCCAGCGATTCGTGCTGCTCCTCGCGGCGGGCGCCGTCGTCTGGGTCACCGTCGAGGTGGCGTTCGTACTCCACGGGTGGCCGGGAGTCCCGCGATACCTGTTCGAGCCGGTCGCGATCGCGTGCGTGCTCGCCGGCATCGCCGTCGGGCGCGTGATCCTCGACCTGCCGCCGCTCCTGGCGCGCGTCGCGCCACGTGTCTCGCCGACCGTGATCGGCTGGGCGACCGGGATCCTCGTCCTGGGGTTCCTGGGCACGTGGGCCCCGGGGGCACGGTCGCGGCTGCGGATCGAGAAGGCGGACCTCGTCCACGAGCGGGCGCGCGCCCGGGAACTCGGGCGCCTGTCGGCCGTGATCACACGTCTCGGCGGGATCGACCGGATCCGGGTCTGCGGCAGCCCGAACGTCCCGATCGGCTACCAGAGCGTGTTCGCGTGGTACGCGGGCAGTGACGTTGGCTCTCTGTACATCACCAAGAAGAAGTTCGCGCTCCACCCGCATCCGATCGTGACGTTCCATCCCCTGTACAACGGCTGGGCCGTGGTTCCGAGTCACCTGACGACGGCGGCGCAGCGCGCCCGGTGCCACGGCATCCGGATGACGTACCGCTCATGAGGGACTCTGCTCTGGCCGCGGCGAGCTCGCGGCTGCGCCTGCTGCTCGCAGGCGGCGCTCTGCTGCTGCTCATTGGGATCATCGTCGCCGCCACCGGAGGTTCGGACGGGGGCGTCCGGGTCCCGCTCCCTGGCATCGGCCGGCCCGCGCGCGCTGGAGACCCGTTCCTGTGGGTTCCCGGTCACGAGATGCAGTTCGTCGCGCGCGCCACCACCGGCAGCTCGCACGTCCTCTTCAGCCAGAGTCCGAGCGGCGCCATCGCCACGGCCAAGCGCGTGGCGGCCTACCGTCCGCTGATCGACGCCGCCGTCCGCGGCACCGACATCAACCCCGACGTGATCGAGGGAATGGTCTTCGTCGAAAGCGCCGGGCGGCCGTACGTCGTCGCCGGTTCCGACGCCTCATCGGCGGCGGGGCTGACGCAGATCCTTGCCGACACCGGGCAGTCGCTGCTCGGGATGCACATCGACCTGGCGAAGAGCCGAGCGCTGCTGAGGAAGATCGGGAACGCCGGCTCGCCGGGCGCGTTCCGTCGCGCCCTGCGGGCGCTGCAGCGTGCCGATGACCGCTTCTCGCCGCGCCGGGCGCTGGCGGCAACGGTGAAATACCTCCAGACCGCCGAGCACCGGTTCGGCCGCGCCGACCTCGCGGTCGTCTCGTACCACATGGGAATCGGGAATCTCCAGCACGTGCTGAGCGACTACAACGGCGGTCATCCCGTCCCGTACGCGCAGCTGTACTTCAACACCTCGCCGAATCACAACCCGCTGACGTTCCGGTTGCTCTCCGGATTCGGCGATCAGTCCTCGCTGTACTACTGGCGCGTCCTCGGCGCCGTCCAGGTGATGAAGCTCTACCGCCACGACCGCGCGGCGCTCGTGCGGTTGGCGCAGCTCCAGACCGAGCGCAACTCGGACGCCGCCGTGCTGCACCCGCCGGACCGGACGACCGCGTACGCCGATCCCGCGGCGCTCGGGGCCGCCTATGCCAAGCGAGAGCTCGTGCGACTGCCCCGGAACGGGCGGAGCCTCGGCCTCGTGTACGGGCGCACGCTCGGCGAGGGGGCCGGGCGGGTCGGCGTGTCCGCGGCGCTGTACCGCGGCCTGCGCCCCGCGGCGCTCGACCTGCTCGTCGAGCTCGGGGTCCGGGTGCGGGCCCTGAGCGGCGGGTCCCGGGCGCGCACGTCGTTGATCGTCGCCAGCGCCGTAACCGACGCGCAGTACCAGCGCACGCTCGGCTTCGACAATCCGGATGCGCTCACCGGCTACACGTTCTCGATCGACCGCCGGTACGCGAGCACAGCCCAGGCGGTGGCGTTCCAGGCGATGCTTGACCGTCTCCAGGCGCTCCATCTGATCGCGTGGAGCCGGAGCCCGGGCACGATCGACATCACGGTCGCTTCCGACGCGTCGCGGTTCCTCGTCGACGGGCCGTAGCCACGGCGGGCCGCCCGGCCGGCCTGCCGCCCTGCCGCGCTGCCGACCCGCCGGGCCGCGGGTCGTATAGGTTGCCGCCGTGACCGACGCTATCCGCACTCCCGATGAACTGCTCGAGGGACTCCCTGATTTCCCGTTCGAGCCCCACTACCGCAGCTACGACGGCCTCCGCCTCGCCCACCTCGACGAGGGTGAGGGCGCGCCCGTCGTGTTCTTCCATGGCGAGCCGACGTGGTCGTATCTGTGGCGCAAGGTGATTCCTCCGGTCCGCGACGCCGGCTTTCGCTGCATCGCTCCGGACATGCTCGGCTTCGGCCGCTCCGACAAGCCGACCGACTTCGACTGGTACAGCTACGACGCCCATGTCGCCGCGCTCGCGCCGCTGCTCGAGGAGCTTGACCTCCGCGGCGCGACGGCGGTCGTCCATGACTGGGGCGGCCCGATCGGGCTCCGCCTCGCGGTCGAACACGCCGACCGGTTCGACCGGATCGTGATCCTCGACACCGGCCTGTTCACCGGTCATCAGAAGATGAGCGACGCCTGGATCGCGTTCCGGGATTTCGTCGGGCGGACCGAGGACCTGCCCGTCGGCTTCCTCGTGCGTGGGGCGTGCAAGAACGACCCTGGCGACGAGGTGATCGCCGGCTACGAGGCGCCGTACCCGAACGCCGCCTCCAAGGCGGGCGCCCGAGCGTTCCCATTGATGCTCCCGACGTCCCCGGAGATGCCCGGAGCCGAGGCCGGTCAGCGCGTCCTCGAGGCGCTCCGCGGCGATGCGCGGCCGAAGCTTGTGCTGTGGGCCGACTCCGATCCGGTGCTCACGCTCGAAACCGGCCAGCGGTTCGCGGCCGCGCTCGGGACTGAGGTCGCGCACGTGATCGAGAACGCCAGCCACTTCCTCCAGGAGGACGCGGGGCCGGAGATCGGCGGACTGATCGCCGACTGGTTGACCTCCGGCTGATCCTCGGTCACAGTGTGTCGATGGGGGCAGACCGGGAGCCCTGGCTCGGGTGACGAGCGCCGGGTGAGAATCCGATCGTGGGGTTGGGCCGCGCCGGTGCTGGCGTGTGTCGCCATCGTGTGCGCTCCGATCGGCGCGAGTGCGAAGAAGCCGGCTCGCGTGAAGTGCCGCCACGGCACGGTGCCGGTGAAGATCCAGCGGAAGACGACCTGTCGCTCCGTGCGCCAAGCGCTTCCGCGCCCGCGGACGGGCGATCCACGGGTCGCGCTCTACGACGCGGCTGCTCGGCACGAACTTCGCATTCCTGCGCGACCGGCACGGGCATCGTCTGCCGCCGCTGTCGAAGCTGGCCGGCGGACGACCGTATCGAACCGTTCTCCACAACCTGCCGAGCGCGCTCGTCCGGCTGGACAAGCTCGCGTTCCCGCACGGCAGGCCCGCAGCGGCACGCCTCGCCAGCGGGGGCTGTCGGGGCCAGGCACCGGCAGTGACGAGTTCGTCAGCGCTCCATCGGTGAGGGCTCATCAATGAGCCTCGACACGAGCAGCAACGGGGACGCCACCGTGACGATGACGACCAACGGCCCTGGCGGGCTGCACATCTCCGTCCAGTTCCAGGTCAGTGAATGCGATCACTTCGACGTCCCGCCATGCCCAACCGCGGACGGCCGACTCGACGGCACGGACTCGAACCCGTTGTTGCTCCGGACCACGATCACCCAGAACGGCGCCCTGCTGCGCTCCGAGTCGGTCGAGATCGAGGACACGCAGAAGCTCGCCGGTCTGGTCGCCGACGACGCCAAGCTCGACACGCTCGACATCGCCGACTCGTACAGATTCCGGAGCTCGTTCGCCGGCTCGCAGCTCGCCCACGCCGTTTCGATCAACGGGGCGGTCGAGCTCCAGACCCGGGTCGACATGCGCTCTGGGCTTTACTCCCCCGGGCACGGCGGCGTGATCGTCAACGCGACGGTCGACGGGGCGTCCCTGTCCGGCGCCGAGCTCGCGGGTCTCGCATCGCAGAGCGAGGCTGAGGCGGACGCGGCGTTCGCCAAGGTCGCGTCCAAGGAAATCGCGCGCTACCACGCGCGTGAGACGAGCATCGACAAGCCCGGTGAGTGCGCGCAGCTCACGTTCAACCCCGTCAGCGACACATTGACGGTCAACAGCGGCGACCAGGGCCACTTCACCGGGCACATCGAGTCAAAGGAGGGCGGCGACGCGTCCAAGGCACGTTGGACACTCAGCGGTCAAAAGAACGCGAGCTTCTCGCCGAGCAGCACCGAGAATCCGCAGCCGAGCTTCTCCTACGACGTGTCAGGCAGTCCGAGTAGCAACACATTCACCACCCACCTGAAAGCGACCTCAACCGCTGGCGTGGCGCAGGGTGACTGGTCGCAGAAGCTGAAGACGCTCAGGACGATCAGTGGCACGTTCACCGGCCAGCACACGGACGGTGCAGCGGGACGCTCTCGTGGAGCGGGACGGCGACGTTCCAGCGGGCGGACACCGGGGCCGGCATCGCGGGCGCCTTCCAGCTCACGACCGGTCAGGCGACCGTGACGGTGTCCGGGACCGACGCCTCAGGATGCAGCGTTTCCGGGTCGGCGACGGTCACGCTCCAGACGAACTCCGTCTGGGGCGTTCAGGGCGACAAGAAGCCCTACACGTACCAGATCGTCGCGTCGTTCGGATCGCCCGGCAGCATTCCGGTGACGCTGTCCGGCTGTCCGGATTCCGGCGCGGACGGCCCGAGCACGGTCCCCATCCAGGCACCCGCCATTCAGAGCGGCGACCTCCTCGGCGGACTCGACAAGACCTCCGCCGACGGACTCACCTACACCGGCAGCGCCAGCGCGTCGTTCGGCCTCGACCCGGGTGAGTCCGAGAGCTGGACCTGGTCCATGACCGGGACGATCTCGTGAGGCCCTAGCCCGGCCGAGGGGTTCAGCGCAGCCGCCTGCGCCGTGGGCGGATTTGGTTTGGGGCCGTTGGGTGAACTATTCACCCAAACTCCCAAAGCCAACGCGTAGCGCGCTCGGATCTGGGTTCGGGCGTTAACCCCAATAGTTGGGGTGAACGCCCGAAGCCAACCACCGTCAGCCCGGCTCGTCGTCGGCGACCCCGGCCGCGTCCCGGTCCGCGTCCGCGTCCGCGTCCCCGTCCCCGTCCCCGTCCGGCGCGATCGCCCGGAGGTAGCGCTCCGGCGCCTCCAGGAAGCCGCGGGTGAGCCGCACGGCCTCAAGGTCGTCGTACTCCGCGGTGTTGATCCCGGTCTCGTCGAACTCGTAGATCGTGGCGTTCGGTGCCGCGAGCAGGATCGGGGAGTGGGTGGCCATCACGAACTGGGCGCCGGCAGCGGCGGCGCGCATCACGACGGCGAGGAGCGCCAGGGCGCCGGTTACCGACAGCGCCGCCTCGGGCTCGTCAAGCAGGTACAACCCGTCGGCGCCGAAGCGGTTCGACGCCAGCGCGAGGAACGACTCGCCGTGGGACTGCTCGTGGAGCGGGACGTCGCCGTAGAGCGAGAGGTCCGGCGCGAACCGCTCGCCGCTGTCGACGAACGCCGCGACGTTGAAGAAACTCTCGGCGCGGAGGTAGTAGCCGTTGCGCGGCTTCGTGCCGCTCAGAACCGGCGCCAGAGCGTCCCTGAGGATGCTGCGCGGGACGGCCGGCAGCTCACCGAGTCGCTCGAGCTCGCCGCCCTGTTCGTCGAAGCCGACCGCCGCGGCAATCGCCTCCAGGACCGTCGACTTGCCGCTGCCGTTGTCGCCGGCGAGCAGCGTCACCGGCTGCCCGAGCGCCAACCGTTCGATGCTCGTCATCGCCGGCAGGTCGAACGGAAACCCGCTCCCCCAGGACTTGTCGCGCTCGAAGCCGAGCACGTACGGCCCCGGGCCGAACCGCCGCCTATCCCGACGCGTCGACACGCCAGAACGGTAACGCGCGGACGAAGGGCGCCGGTCGGCCAGCCAGCCAGGACTGGACGCCGACGCCCTCCAAAGGACGGTTCCCGGGCCGGGGTGAGCCGCTAGACCCGCCCGCGCGAGACCCCGCCCGCGCTAGACCCGCTCGCGTTCGGCGCTCGTCGCGGCGGCCTCGACGGCGGCTGCCGTCTCGTCGATGCTCAGGGTCGACGGCGTCGATGACGCCGGGGGCTCGGACTGCGAGATCGTCTCGGCCATCCTGGCCTCGTAGGCGGCGCGGGCGGCGTGATCGGGATTCGCGAGCACCTGGTCGCCCTTCAGCGCCCGGCTGATCCACTCGGCGGCGCGGCGCGGCATGAGCGCGTTGAAGCGGACGACGCCGCCGATCGACTTCGGCACGTACACGTCGAAGCGGCCCGTCTGGAGCGCCTCGACGATGCAGTCGGCGACATCCTCCGGCTGGACCGGCTTGAACCCGCGGGTCTGCGGGAGACCAGACCCGAGCTCGGTGTTGACGACGACCGGCATCACGACGCTGATGTCGATATTCGAGTCGCGGAGCTCGGCGCGGATCGCCTCGCTGAGACCGACGACGGCGTGCTTGGTGGCGCAGTAGGTCGCCCCACCGGGGATTCCGGCCTTGCCGGCCATCGATGCGATCTGGACCAGGTGCCCACGACCGCGCTTGGTGAATCGGGTCAGCGCGAGCTTGGAGCCGTAGATCACACCGACGAGGTTGATGTCGATCATCCGGTTGGCCGTCGCGTCCGACTCCTCGAGGAACGGACCGATCGGCATGATGCCGGCATTGTTGACGAGCACGTCGAGCGGGCCGAGACGGTCCTCGACCGCGGTCAGGAAGCGGTCGAAGCTGTCACGGTCGGTGACGTCGAGCGGCAGACCGATCGTGCCGCTGCCGAGCTCGGTGGCGGTGCGCTCGGCCAGGGACGCGTCGATGTCGCCGATCGCCACCCGGGCACCCTGAGCGATCAGCGCGGCCGCGGTGGCGCGGCCGATCCCGCGTCCGCCGCCGGTGATCGCAACGGTCTGCCCGGCGAGCGAGCGTAGAGGTTTAGCCATGGGGAACCTGTCCTCCTTGATTCGGCCCGCCCCCGCGGGCCCATGTGCGATGGGTCCTGAGACGGTATCGCGCCGGGCTGGTTGACGATGGGCGGCACCCGGTAGCTGCAACCGGATGACAACCGGGGGCGCTACTGGATGACGGTGTCGGCGGCGGTGTCGCCGCGGGTGGTCCCGGCGGGGACGGTCGACACCGTGGTCGTCGGGACGCTCACGGCGGTGTCGGCGGCGGGGTCGCTCGGCGACCCGGAGCCGCTGATGTCCGCCGACGTCGTGGTGCCGGCGCCGGTCCCGTCCGTGCCGCCGGAGCCCGTCGTGGTCCCGGTATTGCCGGAGCCGCTCGTGCCCGTCGCCGTCCCCGTGTTGCCGCCGCCGGCGGTGTTGCCGCCACCGGTCGTGCCCGTGTTGCCGGTGTTGCCCGTGGTCCCGGTGTTGCCCGTGGTCCCGGTGTTGCCGGTGTTGCCCGTGTTGCCGGTGTTGCCCGTGTTGCCGGTGTTCCCCGTGTTGCCGGGACCCTGACCGCGTGTGTAGCCACCGGAGCCCGACCCGGTCGTGCCGTGGCCTGAGGTCGGGTAACCGCTGCCGCCATCGCCGCCGCCCTTCTGCGCCCCAACCGAACCGGTGTGGCTCGACGACCCGTTCGACGAACCGGTTCCGCGGTTCGTGCCCGTTGGGGCCGGGTCGTGATGCGTCGTTCCGCTGGTCGGTGACGTCGTCCCCGGAGTCGTCGCGGTCGGCGTCGACGTCGTCGGCGAGCCGGGCGGTGCGGCAGTCACGGGCACGGCCGCCGAGCCCGCAGGAGTCGCCGGTGCTGCCGGCACCGGCGAGCGGGGGACTGTTCCGCCGCTCAGCACCTTCGGAATTCCGAGCAGCGGGCTGAACGGACTGAGGCCGGTCACGGTCCGGATGAACGATGCACTCGGGCTGCCATAGACACTCGTGGCCGACGACAGCGCAGTCAGTCCCGCGCCGCCGCTCGCCGGCGTCGACGACGACGACGACGCAGCGGCGTAGCTCCCCGCCTGGCTGACGGAGGCCGCCTTCGCCTCCTCGGCGATCGTCCGGCTCGCGCTCGTCGTCGTCCCGCCGGTGGACGGCAAGCCGGCCGCATCGGCCGACTGGCGCGCCGGAGCCTGGAATCCGTGCGTGGCGACGATCGTGCCCGCAGCACCCGCTCCTGCCAGGAGCGCTCCGAGTGCGCCCTTGGCGAGTCCGCTCTTGAGCGCGGTCGAGACGATCATGCCTCCGGTGCCGACGCTCGCGGCGGCGCCACCGCCGATCGTCCCGCCGAGCACACCCTCCTTGAGGGCGACGGTCGGTACGACCGGGAGCAGCGCGGCGAGCTGCCGCCGCTGATGCTCGACCTGCCGACGGAAGTCCCGGCAGCCCGCGCATTCCCGTAGGTGGCGGCGCAGGTTCCCGCGGCGCAGCGCCCCACCCCGCTGGGTGGCGAGCTGCTCACGGATGTCGGCGCAGTCGGTCTCACGGGCGGTGCGGCTGGCAACGAGCGACTCGCGCGCCTGGAAGACGAGCGCCTTGACCTTCTCCCGGGGGACGCCGAGCGCGATCGCGATCTCCTCGTGGCTGAGCGAGTCGAGCTCTGCGAGCACGAGCGCGGCGCGCTGCTCGTCCGGGAGACGACGGAGGTCGACGACGAGCTCGCGCAGGTCCTCGCGCCGCTGCACCTGGGAGGCGAGGCCCTCGGTAACCGTCTCCTCGAGCTCGCTGGTCGGCTGCTCGCGGCGGCCACGGAGCAGCGTGTAGCACCGGTTGCGCGCGATCGTGAACAACCACGGGCGCAGATGGATCGGCTTGTCGGTCGAGATCAGGTCGCTGTAGGCGGCGAGGAACGTCTGCTGGACGGCGTCCTCGGCTTCCTGGGGATCGCCGAGCATGTGGCGACAGAACGACAGAATCGCCCGATGGTGACGGTTGTAAACGGCCTCAAAGGCGGCCGGATTGCGTTCACGGACAAGTGCGACAAGCCGGGCATCCGTCGCCAAACGCAACAGATGCGGCGACAAGAACATCGCGGAAACCCCTGCCGGTGCTGCCCGAGGCACCGCGCTTGCTTCCATGGCCGGGCATTATCGTGGCTCTCCCGGCAAAAAGCGAATCCGGCGACGAAGTCGCGCCTTTCCGTCACGTCCGCAGCCGCGTAACGCTCCAAACCCTCCAAAACCTGCCTATCGGGGCGCGGGGGGACCGGGCGGCTCGACGATGTCCCGGGCGGTCGGCCGGTGCTGCTCGTCGAGTTCGAGCTGCCAGAAGTAGCGGGTGAACGTCACCGCGGCCCGGAAATCGCCGACGTGCGGCTCGATCCGTTCCCCACGCGCCATCCGCACGATCAGCTCCGGATAGGTGTGCCCCGGCCGCGCGGCGTACATCGGTCCTGGAAACGCCCCGCCGAACCGCGTGTTGACGTCGGTGATGCCGAGCCCGATCTCCCGGTCGCGGAACACCTGCACCGTGCACGGGCCACGCACGCCAAGGGACTCCACGACCCGGCGGCCGAGGTCGATCAGCTCGGCGTCGGCGATCACCGTGCCCTTGATCGACTCGCCACCGCGGGACTCGATCATCGTCCGCGGAATCGCGTTCAGGCACCGACCCTCAAGGTCGGAGAGGCAATCGATCGAGAACTCGGGTCCGTCCATCAACCGTTGCACCATCGTCGGCTCCTTGACGTAGTCGACGAAGAATTCCGCCGCCCGCGCGTCGTCGGCCCGGTGGATCGACCGGGCGCCCGACCCCTGGCGGGGTTTGACCATCACCGGGAAGGAGGGGACCGGCTCTCCGGGCAGCACCGTCGGCGGCGACGGGAGACCGTGACGTCCGAGCAGCAGATGGGCCTCGTATTTGTCGAACGTCGCCCGGGCGATCTCCGGGTCCGGGACGAACGCCGGGAGCTGGCCGGCGGCGCGTGCATGCGCGAGCACTTCGATGTCGAGGTCGGTGAGCGGAACGACGGCGCCGACGTTGTGCTCCTCGCACAGCGCCTGGAGCGCCGGCACGTACTCGGGATCGGCAATCCGCGGCACCGCGACCCGATGGTGGGCGGCGTACTGCGCGGGGGCGAGCGGGTTCGGATCCGCCGCGATGACGGTCGCATGCTGCGCGAACGCCGAGACGATGTCGTAACGCTTGCCGACACCGGTCAACAGCACGCCGATGTCTACGCCGGAGGGTGCCATCCGCCAGTCTCTCCCTTGTAGAGGCCTCGTCCGCTCAGGACCATTCCGACCGTGCGCGCCAGGATCTTCAGATCGAGCGCGAAGGACTGATGCTCGACGTACCAAAGGTCGAGCTCGATCCGCTCGGACCAGGGTAGGGCGGCGCGGCCGTTGATCTGCGCCCAGCCGGTGATCCCCGGCTTGACGTGCAGGCGTCCGCGCTGGCGCTCGGTGTACTGCTCAACCTGGACCGGGACCGTCGGCCGCGGCCCGACGATCGACATCTCGCCGCGGACGACGTTCCACAGGTTGGGCAACTCGTCGAGCGAGTAGCGGCGCAGCCAGGCGCCGATCCGGGTGATCCGGTCATCGCCCTCCTGGATCGCGAGGCCGGCGCCGGTGAACTCGGCGCCGCGGACCATCGTGCGCAGCTTGTAGATCGAGAAGGTCTGACCGTCGCGGCCCACCCGGGTCTGCTGATAGACCGGGTGCCCGCGGGACTCGAGCCGGATGAGAAGCGCGAGCAGGGCCACGAACGGCGCCGAGATGATCGCGCCGGCGAGGCCGAGCACGATGTCGAGACAGCGTTTCACCGGGTGCCCTCGGCCGGTTCCCACCCGGCGGTGGTCCCGTGCGCCAGCCAGTCCCAGAGGCCGGCGGCGAGCGACGCCGTCGTGAGCACGTAGTACCGGGCAACGAGGAACGGCCGCAGCCGAATGACGGGTGCGAGCAACGCCGCGAGCAGGATCGCCACCTGGACCGCGACGGCGGCGATGTACACCCACCCGTGCGAGATGAGCGCGATGCTCAGGGCGAACGCCGCGACGTGCAGGAACGGCGAGAGGTAGCGCAGGATCCGGTGGGAGATGATCATCAGGGCGTAGAGCGGGTCGTAGCCGCGCGGCGAGAGCATGCCGCCGCGCAGGACGATCGGCCAGCCGTGGCTCATCATCCGGCGCTTGCGCGCGAACTCACCCTCGATCGTCGGCACCATCTTTTCGGTCGCGCGCGCCCCCGGCACGTAGACGGCCCGCCAGCCCCGCTTGACCATGTTGAACGGGAACGACAGGTCGTGGCCCATGATCGGGTCGACGACGATGTAGGACTCGCGCCGCGTGGCGTAGATCGCGCCGTTACCGCCGGTGACCGAGCGCACCCGTGACTCGAGCGCGCGGATCGCCATCTCGTAGCGCCAGTAGAGGCCCTCCTGGTTGGAGCCGCACTCGTTGACGAAGCGGACCTGCCCGCAGGCATAGCCGACGCGCGGGTCGGCGAACGCGGCGATCAGGCTGCGGAGCGCGTCCGGCTCCCAGACGGCGTTCGCGTCGGAGAACGCGATCAGCTCGCCGCGCGCCCGCTCGACACCAGCGTCCTGGGCGCGGATCTTGCCGCCGCGCGGCAGCTCGAGGACCATGTCGGCCCCGGCCTCGCGGGCCCGCGCCGCCGTGTCGTCCGGCGACCCGTCACAGGCGACGATCAGCTCGAGTCGCTCCGGCGGGTAGTCGAGGGCGCGGAGGTTCGCGATCCGCGGCGCGATCACTTCCTGCTCGGCGTACGCGGCCACGATCACCGACACGGCGGGGAGCGCGTCCGCGCGCGGCGGCGGTCCCGGTCTCGCCCCGCGGCGCACGCCGCAGCCGCGCGAGGAGCGCCAGCACGAGCGGATAGCCGACATGCGTGTAGATGAGCAAGCCGACACAGACCCAGAACAGGATCGCGAGTACGGTCACGGCGGCGGATTGTGACCGACGATCCCCAGGACACGCCGCGCGCTCATCGGGCGAGCGAGCGGTACAACGCGAGGGTTTTCCGCGCCGCCTCGTCCCACGAGAACGGCCCGGCCGCCGCGGCGCGCGCCGCCTCGCCCATCCGTGCCCGGCGCGACGGGTCGCCGAGGAGCCCGCGCAGCGCCTCGTGCAAGGCCGCTGCGTCGCCCGCCGGAACGAGCTCGCCGGCGCCGGTGGCGGCGATCTCGGAGAACCCGCCGATGTCACTGAGCACGCTCGGCGTGCCGAAGGCAAGCGCGGTCGCGAGCACACCGGATTGATCAAATCGCTCGGTCCGCGTATACGGCAGCACGACGGCGTCGGCGCGGCGGAAGAACGCCGGCAGCTCGCCGTCGGAGATGAAGCGAGTGACGAACCGGACGGCGCCGGGCGCCCGCGCCCGGAGCGGCTCCACCGGCATCCGCGCGTGGCCGACGATCCACAGCTCGGCATCGGTGATGCCCTGCCAGGCGTCGAGCAGCACGTCGATGCCCTTGTATGGGCGCAGCAGCCCAAAGAACAGCACGACCGGAACCTCGACCCGGCGCAGCTCGTCGGGCAGCGCCAGCCCGTCGGCGTGCCCGCTCAGGTGCGTAAACGCCCCGTGGTGGATGACGTGCACGCGGTGAGGGTCGAGGCCGAGTCCATCGACGAGCTGGCGGCGGCCGTAGTCGGAGTGGACGATCAGCGCGTCAACCCGCCGGTAGAGCCGGCGTTGCGCCGCGGCTTGGCCGGGGCGAGGTTCACGCGGAAGCAGGTCGTGGGCAGTGAGCACGACCGGGCGGGCGGGCAGCAGCGCGCTGTCCAGCCACTGCACGTCGAGCCACTGGAAGTGGGCGATATCGGCATCGCGCCGGAGGCGCCGGTAGCGGAGCATGTCCGGGACGTGCTCGAGCAGCTTGCTCACCTGGCGGGCGCGGGACCCGACCGCGCCACGGGAGTGGCGGTAGAAGTGCTCGCTGACCGCGTAGCCGTCCGCCCGCGGCACTTCGCCGTAGGCGAAGCGACTCGTGAGCAGCCGAACGCTCGCCCCGGCGCGGGCGAGGGCAGCGCACAGCGCATGGTCATACGGGGGCGTGAACGCCGACGGGTCAATCACGTCGACCCGCATCACGACGGTCCTGCCCCGCCGAGTGAACGGCCGCTTAACCGCGCCAGCGCGGCCGCGGTCCGCTGCGCCTCCCCGCCGCCGAGTGCCTGCAGGCGGGCACCGCGGTCGTGGGAGAGCCGGATCGCCGCCGGCGCCAGCCCCGTCAGCCCCGTCTGCCCCGTCAGCCCGGTCAGTCCGGGCTCACCCGAGCGGACCACCCGCGTGGTGCGCACCGGGTGGCGCAGCGCCAAGCGAGCCATCGCGACCGCACGCGCCGCCGTCCCATCGTCCTCGCGGTAGTCGACTCGCAGCGCACGAGCGGCCTCCGGCGAGAGCCGCGACGGCCGCGAGGCCGCCTCGATCCGGACGCCGTCGAGCGTCCGCGCGAACTCGACGAGCGGGTCGTCCTGGGCGGGGAACCGGTCGACGACGAGGACGACATGGACGCCACCGCCCGCTCGCCGCCGGCGCGGCTGGTTGGAGAGGACAAAGCCGATCAGCTCCTCCACCGCGAGCACACCGTCGAGCACGAGATGCCGCGCGCGCTCGAAGCGCGGTACCGGGGCCAAGCCGGGCGAGGCGGGAGCCGAGTCATGCGCCCGCGAACGTCTGCCTCGGCCGCGCACAACACGCCGCAGCGCCGGCTCGGGCGCGAAGCCCTCATAGCGGCGACCGAGCCACGCCCGGCCGGCGGCGTAGCCCCGCCACTGGCGGCGCAGATCGCGGACGGTGCTCCGGTACACGTGCTCGACCCGCGCGTCGGGCCGCAGCTCGAGCCGCCACCCCGCCTGCTGGAGGCGCCAGCTGAAGTCGGTGTCCTCGGCCGCCCGTACCCCCTCGTAGAAGCCGCCGATCTGCCAGAACGCGGCGCGGCGCACGAGCAGGTTCG
This sequence comes from uncultured Solirubrobacterales bacterium, assembly GCA_963779695.1. Taxonomy (GTDB): domain Bacteria; phylum Actinomycetota; class Thermoleophilia; order Solirubrobacterales; family Solirubrobacteraceae; genus Palsa-465. The sequence continues at coordinate 54,156 of CAVZZH010000025.1, read as the reverse complement.
CCGCGACGGCGCGCGGGCGGTACGGATGCGCCAGGTGGGCCGCCTGGCTGAGGAACCCGCGCGCGGCCCCGTAGCGCTCGGCGACGCTCGTGGCGGTGCCGGACGCGACGACCTCGCCCGCGAGCGCGGCCACATCGTCACCGGGCGGCGCGGCGGCGAAGTACGCGTCGAGCAGCTCGGCCGGCGCCCGGGTGTCGGCGTCGAGAAACAGGATCCAGTCGTTGCCGGCGCGCTCGGCCCCGGCGTTGCGCGCGTACGCCGGCGAGGACTCCGCGACGGCGCGGATGACGGTGACCGCCTCCGGGGCACCCGTCACCGGGGCCCGCGCGTTGTCGATGAACAGGAGCTCATCGCCCGGCCGGGTGTGGAGCGCCGCCAGCATGTTCAGGGCGGCTGCCGCCGCGCTGCGCGTACCGGCGAACGGCATGACCACGCTGATCGCGGGGCGGCTCATGCGGCCCCTCCCGCGAACCGCAGCCGACCGAGCAGCGCCCGCAACTGGGTGAGCTCCTGCCGATGCGCGAATCCGGTGAGGAACAGCAGCACCGGGATCAGTGCGAACGCCGCGACGCGGCCGAGGAACCCAGCGGCGCCGTGGGTCGGCAGGAGCAGATCGCCCGCCGCGCTGATCCCACCGGCGATGACCGTGATCTGGAGCAGCCGCCGCCACTCGAACGCGACCGCGAACAGGCGACGGGTCAGCACGTACATCAGCCCGAGCATCGCGACATAGGCGCCGCACAGAGCGAGGCCGGCGCCGGCGATCCCGAGCGGTGGCACGAGCACGATCAGCAGGACGATGTTCGCCACGAGGCCCGCCAGCGAGGCCGGGAAGTTCCGGGTCGTCACCTTGGCGCGGCCGGCGATCACGAGGAACACGACCCACAGCCCGTACATCGCCCACCCGAGCGATACCCACGTCAGCGCCTTGTAGGCGCCGTAGAAGGCGGGCGTCGTCAGGACGCGGATGACCCAGCGGCCGAGCAACGCGAGCCCGGCGACGGCCCACCCGGCGACAAGCACGTAGTAGGTGGTCACGAGCCCGTACAGGCGGGCGGCCTCGGCGTCGTCGGTCACCGAGTAGGCGAGTGGCGGCCACGCGTATTGGAACGCGCGCACGATGAACGCGACCCCGCCGGCGAGCTTGACCGCAATCGAATACAGCCCGGCCAGACTCGCGCTCTTCTGGTGGTAGATGTAGTAGCGATCGATGATGTTGAGCGCGTACACCGAGATCTCGGCGGGGACCGTCGGCAGCCCGAACCGGAGCAGGACGGCGAGCTTCTCCCCGCGACCGTGCGGGCCCCGGAGGCGATGGCGCATCGTCCACCAGAGCACGAGCAGCACGACCGTCGAGACGGCGTAGTTACCGAGCAGCAGTCCGCGGGCCCCGTCGCCGCGGCCGACGACGAGGATGAGCGTCACCACGACCGTGAACAGCACGTTGGAGACGGTGGCCGTCGCGTACACCCGGAGCCGTTCGTCGACGCGGAGCACGCCATAGGCGAACTCGAGGTTCGTGAAGGTCCAGAACCCAAGCACGGCGATCAGGAACGTCGTCGTGTCCTGGTGACCGAGCACCAGCTTCGACAGCGGGGCGGCAAGCGCCGCGAGCACGACCGCCGCGACCGTCGTCGCGATGAGCAGGAACACGAACGCGCGCCGCACGAGCGCGTCGCGACGCTCGTGATCTTCGTCCGTGAAGTAGAAGCGCAGGAACGCCTCGATCATTCCGAAGCGCACGAGGATGCTCACGAAGATCACGCCGTTGGCGAGGAGCTCGACGACGCCGTAGCCCGCCGGCGTGATGTACCGCGTGTAGACCGGCAGCAGCAGCACGGCGATGAACTTGGAGACGATGTCCGCGAGCTGATACGCCGCCAGCGAGCTGACGAGGCGCTTGAGGTAGCCAGTCACGCCGCCACACGGTACGGATCGCGCGGACGATCAACGCGGGTGACTCCGTCCGCGGGACGGGCTACCGTGCCGCGCCGTGCTTGTCTCGGCAGTGTTCGGGTGGCTATATGACGCGCTGCGCTGGACCTGGCACGACCCTGACGGCTACAACTTCGTCAGCGGACCGCTGGCCGATATCACGCTGCTCGGAGGCGCCTACGCGATCCTGCGTCGGCACAATTGCAGCGTCAAGGGCTGCTGGCGGATCGGGCGTCACCCGGTGGCGGGCACAGACCACATCGTGTGTCGGAAGCATCACCCGCACGACTCGCCGACGGCCGAGCAGGTGCTCGCCGAGCACGCGGCGGCGCAGCATCTCGACACGCTGACCTCGGCCGCGGCGGCCGTGGCCGAGGTGCAATCGACGAGCCCGACTCCCCGCGCAGCCGCCGCGCGAGCCCGGCTGCCCGCCGGCGAGCCCCCGGCTGACCCGGACGGCGCCGAGCTGCCCACTCCGGACCGCGAAAATGGTCCGGCGAAAGTACTCCGGCGCCGAGCTCGTACCATCGTCCCGATCAGAGCGCGAAAACGGTACGACCCGCTCCGAACGACCGCCGTCGGACCATCTTCGCGGTTGACGACCCCAGGGAGCCGGTCCATCAAACCCCTTCGCAGCCAATTCCGTCCTGCAGCCCGGCCCGTCACGGGATCAGCGGCGTAGGCGGCCCCACAACGTGCCGAGGAACTCCTGGGCGTCGACGTTGTGGGCGACGGCGGCTCCGAAGCCGGGCAGCGCGATCTCCACGAGCGTCCCCCGGCCCACGTGCACGCCGATGATGCTCGTGAGTGAGTTGCTCGTCCCCGCGGCCGACGCGGGCGGATGCGGTGCGTGCAGCGGCTGGAACATCGTGAACCCCGGGAACGCACCCGAGGTCGCAGTAAAGATGTGCAAGTCGTCGCGGATAACGGTGATGAGATCGTGGCTGCGGGCGACGATGGACGCCGCCGCGACGCCGAACAGGTCGGTCGAGGCGATGCCCGACGGATTGCTCGCGACCTTCCCGACGACGCGAACGCCGGCGCGGAGCGTGTCAGTGCCGATCGACGCGACCGTGCCGCCGGCGGCGACGTAGTTGCGCAGACCCGCTCCGAACGAGAGGGCGGTCCAGCGCTGCGATCCGGCGAGCACAACGCCGGTGTGACCACTGAGCGACGGGCCGATCCCGTTGATGACTCCGAGGTCGGTCGTGAGGTCATAGGGCAGGTGCGCGTGATCGAGATACGCCAACAGCGACGCCTCGTCGGTGAAGCCGGGCGGGAGTCCGTCGGCGAGCGGGCGGACGAGACGGACCGGTCCGCCGTCGGTCAGCGTGTCCGGAACACCGTCGCCGTCGTCGTCGACCGGGTTGAGGCCCTGCCAGGTGAGGGCCGGGAGGACGACGAGCACGTGCGGTCCCGGCGTCGCGGCGTGGGCCACGAGCGGCACCGTGGTGTGGTGCGAGCCGGAGCGAAGCGCGAGCTCATAGAGCCCGGCGCCGAGCGATCGCGGCAGGCGGACGTGGAGCGCCACGGCGTGATCGGCGCCGTGGGCGACCGGCTTGCGCGTCCCCACGCGCGTCAGCGTCCAGGTGTACCGCCGCTGCCGAGAGTCGACGAAGACGAGCGCGTGCGACCCGGCCGCGACCGGGGCCATCGGCGGTTGGGCGGCGAGATAGCGCACGGTGACACCGGCGTGCGGCGTCGAGCCGGGCGCCGGGGGCAGCGTCGCGGGGAAGCGACCGACGTTGCAAGCGCGGTCGACGGCCCGCAGCCCGATGAGATACGTTCCCGCCGGGGCCGGGCGGCCGTTGACCGTGCCGTTCCACGTCGTCGGCACGCGCGGGTCCGTGGGGAAGCTGTCGACGAGCTTCGGCGTGCCGGGCAGATCGGTGCGGTAGACGAGCAGCGTGCCGGCGCGTCGCTCGTTGCCCCGGTAGCGCACCCGGACCGGCGTTCCGTGGTCCGGGATCAGCGCCGGCGAGACACCCGTCACCCGAGGATGCGGCGGAACGGTTTCCACGTACACCGGCTCGGTGAGCTGGACCGTGCGGCCCTGCTGGCGGAGCACCACCCGGAAGTAGTAGACGCCGTCCGGCGCCACGCGTCCGCTGTCGGTGCGGCCGTCCCAGTGGAACACCCCATCCGGTCGGCGGACGCGGATCCGCATGTGCCGCCCCGAGGCGACCGTTCGGACGATGTCCTCGGCGCTGTTGACGATGTAGACATCGACGTCGTCGGCGCGGTGCAGCAGGTAGAACGACACGGTCGTGGAGCGGTGGCTGACGCCGTCGCACGCCGCCCCGCTGCGAGGATTGATCCACTGCGGATTCGGGCGCGGGAAGCCCGCGTACAGCGGTGTCGATGACTTCAGGTGCTGGGTGACGAAGAACGCCCCGACCGTCGCGACGACGAGCGCGGCGAACGCCAGCGCCGGCAGCCGCCTCACAGCGGCACAACCGCCGTGTTCGGCACCGTGAAGGTGTGAAACGCCGCCAGTCCGCGCGGGTCCGAGAGGCACATCATCACGCGGATCGAGCCGCCGTGGCAGACGACGAGCGCCGGCAGCTTCCGGGTCGCGCGGACATCGTCGAGCGTGGCGGCGACCCGGTCCTGCTGCTCGCGCAGAGACTCGCCACCGGGAAACCGGAACTCCTCGCCGGCACGCAGCCACGCGGCGTAGCCGGCGGGATCCGAGCGCGCAATATCGACGAACCGGTAGCCCTCCCAGCGCCCCCGGTGGGCCTCTCGCAGGCGCGCGTCAAGCCGCACGTCGAGGCCGATCCGAGCGGCGACGATCTCCGCCGTCTCCCTCGCCCGGCTGAGGTCGGACGCCCACATCGACGCAATACCCATGTCGGCGACCCGCTCGGCGAGCACCGCCGCCTGGCGCCGTCCGGTGTCGTTCAGCGGCGTGTCACGGAAGCCCTGAACCCGGATCGGCTCCCGGTTGTCGTTCGTCTCACCGTGTCGCGCGAGCAGAATGGCGCCCGGCTGGGGCTGCTCACTCATCCCCAGTGGCCGCGACCGCGCCGGCCCCCGCCGTGTCCGACCGCAGGCCGAGACGAATCGTCTCCAGCGACACGACGTCCTCCGGCACGATGTTGCCGAGGTTGACGTTGGGCCCAAAGCGGCGCACGAACCACACCTGTTGCTCCTTGCGCGGCGCCTCGAACAGGATCCGGTTCGGCGCCACGGCATGCGCGATCTCGTCGATCAGGCCCATCCGAACCTCTCCGTCGTGGCGGAAGATGCCGACGTTGCCGCTCTCCCGCGCTTCCGCGATCACCTTCCAGGCGCCCGCCTCAAGCTCCTTCTGGATCAGCTCGACCCACCGGTACGGGGCCATGATCCGGGTGTCGTCCTTCGATCCGACCTCGGACAGGACCGTGAACTCCGAGCGGAAGCGCTCGATCAAGCCGAGCTTCTCCTCGTGCGGCATCGTGATCGTGCCGTCGGAGATCTCGATGTGCTCCAGCCCGAGCTCGCGGATCCACTCGACGAGCTGCTCGAGCCGTCCCTGGGCGATCGCCAGTTCGGTGAGCGTGCCCCCGAGTACGACCGGAATCTCCATCGCGCGGTAGCGCTCGAGCTTGCGCTCGAGGTTCCCGGTGACGAGCGCCGTACCCCAGCCGAGCTTGACGAGATCGATCGCCTCGCCGGCGACCTCGAGCAGGCCCTCAACCTCGCCGACCGACAGTCCGCGGTCGAGCACGTGGGTGATCCCCTGCTCGCGCGGCTTGGCGCTCCGATCGGGGAGGTCGAGGAGGTCCATCGTCATGTGGGGGCTACTGAATGGTGGCGAGGTCGGAGCCGACGGTGACCACGACACCAGCGGTGCACGGCGTACCGGGCGGACACGCCACCGCCTGCGTACCCTGATCGATCGGCTGCACGGACGCCGGCCCGAGCTTGAGTGATTTGGCAACGGCAAGCGCATCACGCTGACGCCCCGGCAGGTACGCGACAACCGTCGCCGTCCGGGTCTGGTCCGCTGCGGTGGCAACCGCGCCCTCCTTGTAGCCGAAGCTGGACAGCTTCGTCGCGACCCGGTGGGCGAGCTGGGCGGTCGCGGTCCCGTTGAGTACCGACACGGTGACCGACGACGGAGAGAACGCCGCCGTTTGGGCCCCGCGATGTCGAGGCCGCGTCGAGGTCGACGTCGTCTTCGACTTGTTCGCGGCCTGGGTCGAATTGTTCGTGCTGTTGCCGCCCTTGGTGAGCACGAGCAGCGCCACGACCACGCCCGCGATCACGAGCAGCGCAAGCACGCCGACGATCACGCGACGCACGATCGAGGGACCCTGCTGGGCGGCCTTCCGGTTCGGAGGCGGCGGGCGGCGGCCCGTTGGGATCGAGGCAGCGCTGGGACGAATCTGGATGCGCGGGGGCGGCGCCATGGTGCCCGGGTCGGTGGTGCCCTGCTGAGCGGAAGCGGGCGCCCCGATCGGCGGTGGCGGCGAGGTCGCGTGGCCGTTGGCACCGCCGGCGACCGTCGCCGGGGCCGGCGAGCCGACCGTTGTCAGGTCCGGCTCCTCGCCATGGAACGCCTCGGCGCCGACAGCGACCGGCCCGCGCCCGCGGGAATCAGCTTCGTGGCCGCGGTGAGCGCCGGTGCCCCGACGCCGGCGGGGGCGCCGACCTCAGGCGTGGCGCGCGCGGTGGCAGCGGCGGCACCGGCCGCGGCCGGGACGGCGGCCGGGGCGCCGGCTCGTGACGGCACAGGCTCACGCCCGGGTGCACCGACCGGACGCGCTGGAACGCCCGGCTGAGCCTGCACCGGCGGCGCTGCCGGCATCCGGGAGAGTTGGTTGACCCGATTCTCAAGCTGCGCAATGCGCTGAGCCGCCTCGTAGGCCTGCTCGCGCAGGGACGAGGTCTCCCGTGCCTGCGCGAAATAGAGCAGCACGAGGATCGCGAGCCCGATGATCGCGGCAAAGCCCGCATACGCGCCCACCGAGTTGATGAAGTGGTGGACAGAGAAGGCGAAGGGGATCGACGCCATGCTGCGTGGGCAGTCTACGTGGCGATCCGGGCGCCTGGAGGATTGGACGTCGGTCGGCCCCACGCGAGGCCCGACACATGCTCCGCGAGGACCGCCGCATCGCCCTCCAGGACGAGCAGGTTGATCCGGCTGAACGCCTCCTCAACCCACGCCGGATCCAGCGCCTCCCGTTGCGCGCGGAGGATCTTCTGCGCGGGCGTGGGCTGGGGGTGCTCGGTCGGGTTGAACAGGTCCTCGTGGAACTTCTCGCCGGGCCGGGCGCCGACGACCTGGACGGCGATGTCGCGCCCCGGCTCGAGCCCGGAGAGCCGGATCATCGTCTCGGCGAGCTCGAGGATCTTCACCGGATCGCCCATTTCCAGTACGAACACCTCGCCGCTGCCCTCACCGAGGGAACCGACCCGGATGACGAGCTGAACCGCCTCCGGAATCGTCATGAAGTACCGGGTCATGCGCTCGTCGGTGACGGTCACCGGACCGCCGGCGGCGATCTGCCGACGGAAGATCGGCACGACCGAGCCGGATGAGCCGAGCACGTTCCCGAAGCGCACGGTCGCGTACCGGGTTCCGGAGTGCTTGGCCGCCGCTGCCTCCACAGCCCACTCGGCGAGCGCCTTGGAGGCGCCCATCACGGTCGCCGGCTTGACCGCCTTATCGGTCGAGATGAGCACGAACGTGCCGACGCCGAGCTCGCCGGCGATGCGGGCGACGAGCCGCGTGGCGAGCGCGTTGTTGCGGATCGCCTCGACGGGGTTGAGTTCCATCATCGTGACGTGCTTGTACGCGGCGGCGTGGAACACGACCGCGGGCCGGTGCTCGGTCAGCACCTCCCGCATCCGCTCCTCCTCCTTGCAATCGGCGAGCACCGGGACCGCCGTCCGCACATGCCGCTCCTCCTCGAGTTCGCGCACGATCTCGAACAGGTTGTCCTCGGCGTGGTCGACGAGGACAAGCTTGCGCGGGCCGACGCGCGCGATCTGACGGCACAGCTCTCCGCCGATCGATCCACCGGCACCGGTCACGAGCACGACCTCTCCGGCGAGGTAGGCACCGACGCGTTCGAGCTCCATCCGGACCGGCTCGCGCCCGAGCATGTCCTCGACGCGCACCTCGCGCAGCTGACGCGTGACCCGGAGCTGGCCCGAACCGTCCTGGAGCAGCTCGAACACGGTCGGCATCGTCCGCACCGGAATCCCGCGCTGCCGGCACGCTGTCACCACCCGCGCCCGCAAGGTGCCCGGTGCGGAGGGAATCGCGATCACGACCTCCTCCGGCTCAACGTCGTCCAGCACTTTGACGAAATCGTCCGTCGAGGTCGTGCCGAGCACGCGGAGGCCGTGCTCGTCCTTGGTCCCGAGCTTGCGCGGGTCGTCGTCGACGAAGCCGACCGGGCGGAGGCGCAGTTGGGGGTTGCGCATAAGTTCGCGAACAACCAGCCGACCGCCGACGCCGCCACCGACGATGAGCACGTCACGGGCGCCCTTGGCGACGCGCAGCGACCGGACACGACCCTCGGTGAACATGTGCACGAGGAACCGGGCGCCGCCGAGCAGCGCGAGCTGGAGCAGGAGGAACAGCGCGATCACCCCGGCCGGCAGGGTCACCGGCGTCGAGACGGACCGGACGGTGTCGTGCTTGATGATCAGCTTCGGCGGCGTTTGCACCGGGTGCAGCAGCGCGATCGCCCCAACGATGATCAGCGTGGCGACGACGACCGCCTTGATCACCGTCTCGAAGTCCCGTTGGCTGACATAGGTCCACAGCCGCTGGTAGACGCCGAAGGCGGCGAGCACGACGAGGACCACCGGAATGACCCACGGCAGAGTCGAGGTCAGCAGGTCCTGATAGCGCGTTGGGACAGCGTCGTCGAACCTCAGCTGGAACGCGAGGTAGTAGGCGAGCGCGACCAGTCCGCCGTCCACCAGCAGCTGAGGCACCGAATGCCGGTGGATCGGAAAGGCCGCGGATTTGATCCGCCGGCGCATGCAGCGGGCAATTCTAATGCGGCATCGCTCAACCCCCGCACTAAGAGCGCGTTAGCGCGTAACCCGGCACGCCGCCCCGCGTGCCGGGTCCGTATGCAGGGAAAACGTGCGTGTGGACTCCTAGTAGCCGCCGAACTGCGGCGCCGGGGTGGGGAACACCTTGGAGCGTCCGAGCACCTTCGCCTTCGGCCCGAGCGCGACCACCTTGTACGCGCCGTAGGTGTGCTTGAACGCGATCGCGGTCTCAAAACCGGTCCGCGAGCGCAGTGCGACCGTCTTCAGATGGCTGCCGTTGGGGCCGGCCAGCACCCGCCAGCCGACGACCTGTGTGGCTCCGTTCCAGCTCGCATACACCGTCGAGTTGCCGTGCTTCTTGCGGACCGCGCCGTCCGGCGGGAAGCTCGGCGACCCGGTCCAGCGCTCGCGGTACGCGCGGTAGCTGAGGTCCGGGCTCGGCCACGTGCCGTCGAGCAGCAGCTTGCCCTTGTGGTCGTACTCCGAGAAGAACGGCCGCGAGCCCCAGCCGACGAACACGTTCCCGTTCGCCAGCAGCTGGTTGCTACCGAGGAACGCGGCGTTGAACGTCGCGCCGCGCACGATCTGGGCGGCGAGCGAGGCCGTGTGAGTGGTCATGTTGAGCCGCAACTGCAGCGCGCGGCTCGGTCCCGTCGGGGGTGCGAACTTCCCGGGCCCGATGATCGCGCAGCAGTGGTCGTCGAACACGGTTGCGAGGTTGCCGCTGTGCAGCTGGATGTCGTGCTGCCACTGGAACTGGGCATTCGTCGGAATCGTGAAGTTCGCGGTGCCGGCGAGCGGCTTGCCGCCGAGCTTCCACTCGATCTTCCCGGACGGCAGGTCGATCAGATATCCCGCCCAGGTGTTCCGCATCCCGACGAGCAGCTTGTTGCCGGCCACCAGCTTGACCGAATTGGTGTGGTAGGCATCCCACACGCCGGTCGCAGGGTTCGGCCGGCCGAAGGAGTCCGAGAGCGGAACGTGCCCGACGGGATCCCACAGCTGGACCATCTTGTGCGTCGTGAGATCGAACTCGGCGACGGCGGTGTCGATCAGGACGCCGTGGGCCGGACCACCCTGAGCGGTGAAGTCGGTCGGAATGTTCTTCGACACGATCGCCCACGCGTCGTGGCCGCTGACGACGAACTCGTGCAGCGCCGGCACCCAGCCGTCGACCGCGCCGAGCGTCGCGACGGTCCTGTAGTGCTGGTCGACGACGATGTCCTCGCCGCTGAGGATCGCGCCCTGGTTGTTGACGACGCCCTGCCACCAGCTGAGCGCCGGCTTGCCGTTGTAGGTCTGGGTCGTCAGGTTGTTCGCCAGGACATTCTGTCGGCACCGGCTTGAACCACACCGGCTGACCCTCGTTGTCCATGATCAACGGCCCGCTCTGACCGGCCATCGGCTTGTTCTGGGTCAGGTCCGGGAAGCTCGCGAGCATCAGGTACCCGGGGGCGAGCTTGGAGGTCGCCGCATGCCGCTTGATGGTGATCTTCGGCGGATGCAACTTCGGCGTGGCGAGGAACGAGAACGCGTTCTTCGTGGTGTACGCGCCGATCGACGTGGCCGCGAGGGCAGCCGTCGCCGCGCCGGCGAGACACGTCGCGACGACGGCGAAGGCGACCAACGCAAGGTGGGGGAGACGCCTACGAACGATCAAATCGGTCCTTTGGGTTGGGGGATGGTTTCAGTCGCCCGGTCATTGGTCAGTGCGGTCGTACCGTGGCCGACTGGCCGAGTACATGTCCCTGGCCGTCCAGGCCCTGCACAGCGAAGTAGTGCGCTCCCGCGACATTGATCGCCGTTTCAAAGCTACTGCGGGATGCCACGGCGACCGGGGCGAGCGAGGTGGGTGCAGCGCCGGCGAGCACGCGCCACTGCGCGACCTGCGTGGCGCCGTTCCAGCTCACGTACAGCCTCGACTCGCCGCCCGTACCGGAGGCCGCGAGCGCTGGAGCGGTCTGCGGCAGCCCAACCCAGCGGAAGCGGTACGCGCGGTAGCTCGCATTTGTGTCGGCGAAGTGGCCATCGAACAGCATCTGTCCACGGAAATTGAACTCGCTGAAGTACGGCTGCTGCCCCCAGCCGATGAACGAGTCGCCACCGGGGAGCGATTGTACGTTGCCCTCAAAGCTCGCGAGCAGATGTGGCGAGTGATCGAACTCCCCCAGCTTTCGGACGGTCTGGTGCTTGACGTCGACGCCGAGGATCACCCCGCGAGACTGGCTGTGGGCGTTGTACAACCCGGCGCCGTTGTCAAACGCCGTGAACCGGGTGTCGTTCGTCGAGCGGACGCGGACATCGTGTTGGAACGCTGTCGCCGCACCCGCTCCGAGCTTGAACGACGAGTACCGGCCACCGAGCGTCCAGATGACCTTGCCGGTCGAGTGGTCGACCTTGTAGACGGCGGACGTCGATCGCGCGGAGATGACGAGGTTGCCGTCGCCGTCCTGATCGATCGAGTTGAGGTGGAAGTAGTCGAACGGCGCTCCCGACTTTGGGGGGAACGTCGTGTATGAGGCGCTCAACGGGATGTGGTCGAGGCTGTCCCACTGGTACTCGACGAGCCCGGTCTTGACGTCGATCTCCTGGATGACGCAGTCGAACACGATCGCGTGCTTTGACCTGTGGATCGAGGACGCGTCCCAATGCACGGGGTACACGGCCGCGATCAGCGCCGTCCCCTGCCGCGTCAGCTTGAACTCGTGCAGGTCGGCGGACAGACCGTTGCCCGCGCGGACGACCGCGATCTGCCGGTAGGCGGTGTCGTTGATCACATCGACTCCGGAGCCGACACCCGCGCCGAAGTACCCCTGCCACCACGTCAGTACCGGCTTGCCCTCGTAGGTCTGGACGCGGAAGTCGCTCGCCAGGTCGTAGCGCGGGACCGGCTTGAACCACACGAGACCGCCGCCGGAATCGACGATCATCGGGCCGCTTTGGACCGGCCCGTATTCGGGCCCGAGGAAGATGTAGCCGAGCGCGATGTGCTTGTCGCGACGGGTCACCTTCACCGCCACCGGAGAAAGATCGTGTCTGGAGTGGAACTGGAGCACATCGCCGTGGACGCGCTCGCTCGGCGCGAACGGGCGGTTAGGGAGCCGGCCGGCCGGGCTTGCGACCGTGAAGTGGAACGTCCCATGCTTGCCACCGACGATGTTGAGGCCGGTCGTGACGGTCACGGTCTCACCGGGCGTGAACGCTTTCGTCGGGACGAAGCTCCCGCCGCGGCCGTCGGAGTGCGGCTTCAGCCTGCCCGCGTGGGCATGGCTGCGCGAGCCGGTCACTGTGACCGCCCCGATCTGGCTCGGGGCGATCCCGCGGAACGAGATCTGGGCGTGGGGCGGGGCGACGCGACTGCCGCTGATCGGGAACACGCTGACTGCGGACGATGCGGCGGTGGATGACGAGGTACCGCCAATCAGGCCGGGCGCGAACCCAGCGCAGGCAGCCAGACCGACCAGCACCACCGCCCTCACCGTTGTCCGCAAATCCCTTCTCCTCCCTCGCTCGCTTGCGCCTCGTTGCCCCCCGCGGCGACGACGCGCCCTAAGAGGAACCTTATGGAGTCAGTCGTACGAACACCGTCAAGCGGCCCGAGTTCCGGTGACCCGGCGGGCTTTTAGCGCCCGATTGGTGCCTGGAGCAGGTCCGCGAGCAGAGCCGGGTCGCGCCGGATGCGGGGCCGATGTCGGCTGCGGTCGTATTTGACGAGCCGCACGTCGTCTGGAGATGTGAGCCGGCGCAGACGGCCTTCGGCGATGAGGCGTTCGTCGACGGCCCCGAGACGCCCCTCGAACATCGTGTACACCGGGGTGCCGAGTGCGACGGCCTCCCGGTTCATCGTCCCGCCCGCGGACACGACCAGGTCGGAGTAGGCAATCAGCGACTGAGCGTCAATCGCTCGCTCGGGCACGATGAACCCGCCGGCCCTCAGCAGGTCGGCGCGCTGCTCGTCGGTCCGTGGCAGCACGACGACCTGCGTCCCCCGCAGCCGTTGCAGGACATCGGCGAACAGATCGTTCTCGAAGCGGTGGTACAGCGAGACGGCGGGCGGCGTGCGGACGACCGCAATCGGCTCGCGCGGGTCGAGTCCGAGTTCGGCGAGCACCTCCGCGGTCGGCTCGAAGTCGGCGAGGTAGTACTCCTCCTTGAGCCCGGGGTAGCGGTGCAGCTTGCGCACGGCGCCGTACCGGCGCAGCCGCTCGGGCGGGATCGCGTCGGGGACGACGACGCCCTGGGCGAGGCGGCAGTTGACGGTGTGCTGCACGACCGCCCACTCGTAGTCGAACATCGTCGAGCACGGGATCCGGAGCAGCGCCGCGGCGACGGTGATGTCGTTCGATCCATGGCCGAGCGCGAGATCGAACCGCCGTCCCCGGGCCCACCGGGTCAGCTGCCCCGAGCGCTGGACGAGGCCGGTGGCCTTGGCGGCCAGACCGCCTCCGCGATGGTGCCCGATCGCCGTGTGGTCGATCCCGAAGCGGACGCACAGCCCCAGCGTCTGCGCGAAGTCACGGGCGGTGACCTGAACCTGGTGCCCGCGCGCGCGGAGCTCTGCAATCACCGGTCGCATCACCAGCACGTGGGGTGAGTTCGTGAGGTCGACCCAGATGTTCACGGGCGGCCCAGGGCCGCGGGCGGCGCAGTCGGCATCACCCCACCCTACTCAGGCGTGGCGCCATTCCTCGGCGTGCCCCAGGGTGGCGGTGCGGCCGGTACCCTTGCCGGGCTTGCTCGCCGCCTCTGTCATGTCCTGCCTTGTCTAACGCGGCGAGCGCCGCCGGCCCGACCGCACGGCTTCCGGTCGGCCAGGCGCTCGCCCTCGGCGCCCTGCACGGCCCGGCCGAGCTGCTGCCGATCTCGTCCTCGGGCCACATTGCGCTCGTCCCGTGGTTGCTCGGCTGGGAGTACGACCGGCTCGACGCGGAGCTCCGCAAGTCGTTTGAGGTGGCGCTCCACGCTGGAACCGCGGCGGCGCTCCTGATCACCCTCCGAGACGAGGTCGGCGACGCGCTCGGTGGGCTCGATCTTCGCCGGCTGCTGCTGATCGCGCTGTCGTTCGCGCCGCCCGCCGTCGTCGGCTACACGCTTGAGCGGCCGATCGAGTCCCGGCTCGGAACCCCGCCGACGATCGCCGTCGGCCTGATCGCCGGATCGGTCCTGATGGCGGCCGCCGACCGTCAGCCGCAGATCCGCCACCACGAAGACGCGGGCGCCGTCGACGCGTTGTGGCTCGGCGTCGCGCAGGCGGCCGCCCTGATCCCGGGCGTGTCCCGGAACGGCGCGACGCTCGCCGCCGCGCGCTTCCGACGCTTCACCCGGGAGGACGCCAACCGGCTCTCGCGCCACGTGGCGTTGCCGGTGATTGCCGGAGCGACCGTGTTGAAGGGCGTGCGGCTCAAGCGCCGCGGACTACCGCCGGCGACCGCGGTTCCGTTCGCCGTCGGAGCGTTCGCATCGTTCGGCTCCACGCTCGGCTCCACGTGGCTGATCCGGCAGGTCGAGCGCGATCGCTCGCTGCTCCCGTACGCCTGCTATCGGCTGGGGCTCGGGCTGGTCGCGCTGCGAAAGTGGCGGCGGCAAGCACGATGATCGATACGTCGGCCGCAATCCTGAATCGTCCGATCCCCCAGGTGAGAGCGCTGACGATCACGACCATCGCGACCGGGGCGAGCAGGAGCCAGCGCTCGCGCGTCCGCAGGCGGACGAAGCCGACCACGCTGAGCAGCAACAACGGGTAGTAGAAGACGAGACCGGCGATGTCGACCCACTCCCGGCGGAGTTCCCGATTCCCTTGTCGCATCGGCTGGAAGAAGTTGAACGTGCGGAGCACGCGCACGACCGCCACGAGCGGCAGCCGGACCAGGTGATCGCCCGCGTAGGTGTAAGCGGCGCTCGTCGAGGCGTCGCCGACGAGCAGCTGCTGGCGGGTGCGCGCCTGCTCGAGACAGCGGTTGCTCCACCAGCCGATGTCGTGCCCGAAGTAGGTGTCATGGCAGTTGGCCCCGGCGATCACGGTGTTCGAGTCGGCGGCGAGGGTCGCGGTGTGGAACACGACGACGTTGCGGATCACCCACGGCGCGAGCACGAGCGCGGTGGCGGCCGTTGCGGCGAGGACGCGGCGGGCGCGCTGTGCGGACTGGGCGGCGATCGCGGTCGGCCATGCCAGCAGTCCGAGCAGCAGGATCCCCTCGCCGCGGGTGAGCGTGGCAAAGCCGATGACGGCGCCGAGGAGCGCAGCGCGCGCCGTGGTCGGGTGCCTCAGCAGGGCGAGGGCGGCGATCAGAGCGCCCGCGACCGTGACGACGAACAGGGGCTCGCTCATCACGAGTCCGTCGGCGGTGACGAACGGCGGATAGACGGCGGCGATCGCCCCGGCGATGAGCCCGGCGCGGTCGTCCGCCACTTGGCGGCCGAGGATCCCGACGAGGATCACGCCGCAGCTCCCGATCACGCACGAGACGATCCGGTGGGCGAGCAGCGTGTCGCCGCCGGCCAGCGAACTGAGCGACAGCACGAGCGGATACAGGGGCGGATGCTCGGCGGTCCTGTACGCGTGACCGAAGATTCCCCGGTAGAGGAAATGGCCATGAGCAATCAGGTTCGCCGAACTGTGGTAGAAGCCGGCGTCGCCGCCGACGCCGGTTGGCGCCGGTGCGATCGCGAGGATGTACAGCAGCCGGACGCCCAAGGCGATCAGGCCGATCAGCACGATCTGGGTCCGAAACCGCACAGACATCCCGCAGGTCACGTTGAATCCGTGTAGTAGTAGTCCACGACCGTGGGCAAGTACCGCAAAATAGTGGCTGACGGATGAGCACAATCCTCGGCACGACGCTTTCCGGCCGCTACCGATTGGAGGCGCGGGTTGGCGCGGGCGGGATGTCGACCGTCTACCGCGCGCTCGACACCACGCTTCAGCGGCAGGTGGCGATCAAGCTGATGAACCGCGAGGTCGCCTCCGACTCCGATCAGCTCGAGCGCTTCCGTCGCGAGGCCCGGGCCGTCGCCCAGCTCTCACATCCGCACATCGTCGGGGTGATCGACGCCGGTGAGGACGAGGGGCGCCCGTACATCGTGTTCGAGTATGTCGAGGGCGAGACGCTCAAGGAGCGGATCCGGCGCATGGGCCGGCTGCCGGTCGCCGAGGCCGTCGCCTACGGGATCGAGATCGCCCGGGCGCTCGGCGCCGCCCACGCCCGCCACATCGTCCACCGCGACGTCAAGCCCCAGAACGTGCTCATCGACGAGGAGGGCTCGGCCAAGGTCACCGACTTCGGGATCGCCCGCACGCTTGACGAGGAGGGACTGACCGCCGACGGCCGCGTGCTCGGCACCACCGACTACGTCTCACCCGAGCAGGCGCTCGGCCAGCCGGTGACCGGCCAGTCCGACCTCTACTCGGTCGGGATCTGCCTCTACGAGATGCTGACCGGCGACGTCCCGTTCAAGGGCGACAACCAGGTCGCGGTCGCGATGAAGCACGTCCGCGAGGCACTGCCCGACGTCCAGACCAAACGGCCCGAGGTGTCCTCGGCGCTCGCCGCCGTCGTCGACACCGCGACGGCCAAGCGCCAGGAGGACCGGTACGCCAACGACGCCGAGTTGATCGCCGACCTTGAGGACGTGCTCGCGATCGAGACCGCCCGCGCGGGCAGCGCGACCGGCGAGGTCACCACCGTCCTGCGGACCCTGCCGTCGAAGAAGCAGGCCCGGGTGCCGTTCCGCGTCCGCCACCGCATGGTGATGCTCAGCGTCCTGCTGATCGTCGTGCTCGCCGGCGCCGGCGTCGCCGTCTGGCTCCTGGCGACCCGGACCCACCACGGGACCGGCAAGCTCGCCCAGCCGGCGCCGAAGGCGGCGCCTCAGCAGGTGCAGATCTGCGAGGCCTGCGCCCACGACTTCGACCCACTCGGCGACAACCACGCCGAGCACCACGACCAGGTCGGGTTCGCGATCGACGGCCAGCCGGATACCAAGTGGACGACCGAGAGCTACCAGGCCGGCGACCTCGGCAAGGCCGGCGTCGGCCTCTACCTCGACGCCGCCCCCGGCGTCAGCGCCCGCTTCCTGCGGATCGACACCGACACCCCCGGCTTCGCCGCCCAGATCTACGCCCGCAACGGCAACCCGCCGCTCACCTGGCCAGACGCCGGCTGGCACCTGATCGGCTCCGTCTCCAAGGTCAAGCACCGCTCCGACGTCAAGCTGAGCGCCGCGGGCGCGAAGTACCGGTACTACCTGCTCTGGATCACGAACCTCAACGCGATCCAGCAGGTCGCGATCAACGAGCTGGCGCTGTACAAGTAGCCGCGGTCGGGTCTGAGGTCGGGGATGGCGCGTTTGGTGGGGTGAGTCCACGCGCGTCCCGTCGTCCGGCGTGGCCAACGGGGGCAAGTTGCCGCGCGCGTGGGCTGACCGAGGGGTGAGGCAACTTATCCCCCGCACAGGTGGATGAATTGCCGTTCGCCACAGGCCGGGCGAGCGGGCGGCAACTTGTCCACCGAAAAGCGCGCGACGGGCCGACCGAGCTCCCCCCGCACCACACCCCATCCCCACCCTCAAAGCCGCCGTTGCTCCCACCCCAGACCGCGGCAACGATCGCGCACCCGGGGCCAGCGCCCACCCCACCCAACCCTCAGTGCCGGTGACGCCGCTCCCGCTCATACCGCTCCACCGCCAGCCCCACGAGCCGGTCGAGCAACTCCGGATACGGAATCCCCGACGCCGCAAACAGGGACCCGAACACGCTCGTCTGCGTGAACCCGGGGATCGTGTTGAGCTCGTTGACGAGCACGTCCTCGCCCTCGACGAAGAAGTCGACCCGCGCGAACCCCTCGCATCCAGATCGGACGAACGCCTCGACCGCCAGCGTGCGCACCCGCTCCCGGGCGGAGTCGCTGATCCGGGCCGGGACGATCAGCTCCATCCCGCCGGACGTGTACTTCGCCTTGTAGTCGTACCAGCCCGCCTCGCCCGCGGCGAGCAGGATCTCGCCGGGCGCAGACGCGATCGGGTCGTCGTTGCCGAGCACCGAGCACTCGACCTCCAGGCCTGAAGAGAACGCCTCGACGATCGCCAGCGCGTCGTGCTCAAACGCCGTCTGAAGCGCCTCGGGGAGCTCGTCGGAGGTGGCGACCCGGACGATCCCCACCGAGGACCCGAGCCGGGCCGGCTTGACGAACACCGGGAGACCCAGGGGGGCGAGCGAGCGGAGAACCGCGTCCGGGTCCGCAAGCCACTCGGCCTCACGAATCGCGCGGTAGTCGACCTGCGGGATCCCGGCCTGAGCCATCAACTCCTTGAACACGACCTTGTCCATGCACACCGCCGAGGCGAGCACGGCGGCGCCGACGTAGGGAACGTCGAGACACTCGAGCAGCCCCTGGACGGTGCCGTCCTCACCGAACGGGCCGTGCAGCACCGGAAATACGACGTCGATCCCGTCGAGGCCCCGGCCAGGAGTGACCGCGATCGCCGCGGACGCCGGCCCGCCATCGCGCGCCCGCCACGTGCCGTCGCGGGCAATCTCGATCTCCTGCACCTCGTGACCGGCGTCCCGCAGGCCCTGGGCGACCGACGCGGCGGACGCGAGCGAGACCTCGTGCTCGGACGACCGGCCGCCTCCGAGGACCGCGACGCGCAGCGGCGTCATTTCGTCTTGTTGGTGGTTGTCGACGTCGACGAGGTTCGCGTCGTGGTCGTCGACGTCGTCGTCGTCGTGCTCTTGAACTGCCCGATGACGATCGTCACCGTGCTGCCCTGCTGCTGCTGGCTCCCGGCCTGCGGGCTCTCGCTGATGACCTTGCCGTTCTGCGTCGAATCGCTCGTCGTCTGGGTCTGAGACGTCACCCTGAACCCGGCGCTGGTGAGCGCGTTCGTCGCGGACTGCTTCGTCTGGCCGCTCACGTCCGGAACCGAGACCTTCGGCGGCGGCTGCGCGACCACGATCGTCACCGTCGTTCCGGGAGGCTCGCTCGAGCCCCCGCTCGGGCTCTGGCTGATGACGTTGCCCGCCGTCACGGTCGTCGAGGTCTGGTTGCTCGTCGCGACATGGAAGCCGGCGTTCGAGAGCTCGTTCGAGGCCGAGTCCCGCGACAGGCCGGTGACGTCAGGGACCCTGACGTTCGGTTTGCCGGATGACACGAACAGGGTCACGCTCGCCCCGACCGGCAACAGCGTGCCGGCGACCGGATCGGTCCGGGTGGCATCCCCGACCGGGATCTGATTCGAGTTCTCCGGCTGGACGCGGGAGACCTTCAGGCGCGCCTGTTTGATCGCCTGCTTGGCCTTCGCCTCGCTGAGGAAGCTGACCGAGGGGATCGTCGTCGAGCCCGGGCCCTGGGACACGGTCAGCGTGACGGTCGATCCCTCCTTCGCCGTGGTTCCACCGAGCGGGTTCTGGGCGATGACCGTGCCGGACTTGTGTTTATCGGTCCGGTAGATGAGTACGGGGTTGAAGCCGGCGTTTTGAACCAACGTCTGAGCGGTGCTGACCTGCTGACCAGCGACGGCGGGGACCTCCTTCGACTTCGTCCGCGTCAGCAGGAAGGCGGTCACGCCCCCTCCGATCAGCAGCAGCACGACGAGCCCGATCACCCACGGCAGCCACTTGCGCCTGCCGTCATCCTCTTCGGGCTCCTCGTCGTCGGGCGGGCCGTACGGGGGCATCGTGTCCGACACCGCCGCGGCCGCGCCGACGATCGGCTGGTTCCCATACGCCTCGGCGGCGGCCACCGCGGCGAAGCTCGCCGTCCGCTGACCGCCCTGGCCGCCCTCGATCATCGCCTTGACCTGCTCGAGGGCGTTGATCAGCTGATCCGCGTCGGTCGGGCGGTCGCTCGGGTTCTTGTTGAGCGCCCAGAGGATCACCTGCTCGAGCTCGAGCGGGATGGCCGGGTTGATCTGCCTCGGAGACGGCGGCGCCTCGGAGACGTGCTTGATTGCGATCGTTACCGCCGCCTCGGCGTCGAACGGCACCTGGCCGGTGACGAGCTCGTACAGGATGACCCCGATCGAATACAGGTCCGATCCCGCGCTGACGGCGTGGCCCTGGGCCTGCTCCGGCGACAGGTACTGCGCCGTTCCCATGATCGAGCCGGTCTCGGTCATGTCCGAGGCACCGGCGCGCGCGATTCCGAAGTCCGTCACCTTGGCGAGGTCGCCGTCGTCGACGATCACGTTGTGCGGCTTCAGATCGCGGTGGATGACGCCACGGCGGTGCGCGAACCGTGCCGCCTTGAGGATCTGAAGCGTGATGTTGATCGCGCGGACGGGATCGAGCGGCGCCTCCTGGCGGATGAGTTGCTTGAGCGTGCGCCCGGGCAGGTACTCCATCGCGATGTAGTAGGTGCCGTCGTAGGCGCCGCGGTCATAGACGCTGACGACGTTGGGATGCTGAAGGCCGGCGGCCGCCTGCGCCTCGCGGCGGAAGCGCTCGACAAACCCCGGGTCCTCCGCGAAGCGGCGGTGCAACAGCTTCAGCGCGACCTTGCGCCCAAGCTGGTTGTCCTCGGCGAGGAACACGTCGGCCATTCCGCCGGTGCCTAGTCGCGAGACGACCTTGTAGCGGCCGTCGATAAGTGCCCCGGTCAGTGCATCGGTCATGGCTACCCCACTACTGCCCTTCTGAGAGGAGAGTTTGAATCACGGCGGCGGCGATCGGCGCGGCGACGGTCCCGCCGAAGCCGCCCTGGGAGCGCTCGACGGTGACGGCAACGGCGACCTTCGGGTCCTGGACCGGCGCAAAGCCGATGAACCACGGCTGGGTCAAATTCGAACCGACGATCCCAACCTGGGCGGTGCCGGTCTTGCCGGCCACGTCGATGCCGTTCAGCTGGGCGGCGGTGCCGGTCCCTTCGTCAACGACCTTCTTCATCATCTGCGAGAGCGCCTGGGCCGTCGAGGGCTTCATCACCTGGCTGTAGACGCTCGGGTTGATCGTGCGGACGGTCCGGCCGTCCTGATCGACGATCTTGCTCGTGAAATGCGGCCGCATCAGCGTGCCGTTGTTGGCGACGGCCGCCGCCACCATCGCCATCTGGATCGGGGTGACGAGCAGGCCGCCCTGACCGATCGCGATCCGGCCGATGTCCTCGTTCGGACTCCCGGGCAGGTACGGACGCGAGGGTCGGCCAGAGGTCCACGGGCGGCTGATGTTGATCTCATCAGGCGGGTAGTCGAGTGGCGGCTTGGAATAGAAGCCGAAGCGCTTCATGTACTTGGTCATCGTGCCGCGGCCGAGGCTCTCGGCGACCTGCGCCCACACGGTGTTGACCGAGTAGGTGAGCGCGGTCGTCAGATCGATGTCCCCGAAGGTCTGGTTGTTGTCGTTGGCCAGCGGCACTCCGGACACGGTGATCGGCGACTTGCCGTTAACCATTGAGTTCGGGGTGTATTTACCGGAGTCGATCGCCGCCGTTGCAGTCACCACCTTGAACGTCGACCCGGGTGGATAGCCGGCCTGGGTCGAGTTATTGAACTGGTGGCTCTGCGGTGTCACGTTGTTGTTGTCATACGTCGGGTTCGCGTACATCACCTTGATCGCACCGGTACGCGGATTCAGCGCCACGACCGAGCCCGCCTGACCCTGCAACTGCTGGATGGCCACCTGCTGCGCCTTGGGGTCAAGGGTCGTGTAGACGTCGTCGCCGACCCGTTGCCGGGAGAGCTGGCCGAAGATCGAGCTCAGCCCGGTCTGCAGCCCACGGAGCGCGTCCCCGCGCGATTGCTCCAGACCAGCGGCGCGAGACAGGGCAACGATCGAGTAGCCGACGGCCTGGGAGAACACCGGTCCGGTCGGGTACGTGCGGCCCCACGTGCCACCGGCCCTGGGAACCGAACGGGCGAGCACCGCGCCGTCGTCGGCGACGATCCGCCCGCGTTTGATCCTCAGCTCGTCGATCAGGATGCGCGAGTTGAGCGGGCTGTTGTTGAGCGAGCTCGCCTCGAACACGGTCCACCGCGAGGTCCAGGCGACGAGCAGTGCGAACAGCACCACGATCACGCCGAACAGCCGTGCGATCGGCGTCGTCATGGCGCGTACTGGGCGTCCTTGCGGGCCCGGTCGGAGACCAGCAGCAGCAGCGCGAGCAACACGAAGTTTGCGACGATCGACGAGCCGCCATAGGAGATGAACGGCAGCGTGACGCCGGTCAACGGGATGACACGCGTCACCCCGCCGACGATCACGAACACCTGGAGCGCAAACACCGAACTCAGCCCGACCGCGAGCAGCGTCGAGAACGAATCCCGCGCAAGGACCGCGGCCTTGAAGCCCCGGGCGACGAACAGCAGATAGGTGAGCAGCACAGCGGTCGCTCCGAACAGGCCGAGCTCGTCGGTGATGACCGCATAGATCATGTCCGTCTGTGGCGCCGGCAAGAGGAAGTGAGGCGTCGTGTAACCCGGAATCGTCAGCGTCGCTTCACCGAATCCCTGGCCGAACAAACCGCCGGCGGCCTGCGCGAACATCGCGTTGGCCTGCTGGAAGCTGCCGCCGACCTTCCTGGTAGAGCGTTCGGATCGAGCGGGTGCAGCCATGCCTCGACCCGGTCGTGGATATGCGGGATGTGCGTGCCCATGTACCAGGCTCCGATCCCGAACGCGATCAGGCCGACGACGACGAACGACACCCGCCCGGTCGCGACGTAGAGCATCGCGAGCAGGCCGCCGTAGAACATCAGCGACGAGCCGACATCGCGGAGCAGGACCATGATCAGCATCGCGATCCCCCAGATCACGAGCACCGGTCCGAAGTGCTTGATCGGCGGGATCGTCACGCCGAGGAAGCGTCGCGCGCCCATGACGAGGACCTGGCGCGTGTCCCGCAGATAGCTGGCGAGGAAGATGACGAGGCCGATCTTCGCCACCTCGGCCGGCTGGAACACGAACAGACCGGGGATCCGCACGCCGAGGTATGCACCGTTCGCCTGGTAGCCGATGCCGGGGAGCCGGGGCAGGATCAGCAGGAACAGCGACGTGACGACGATGATGTAGCGGTACCGCTCGAGCTTGCGGTAGTCGCGGACGAAGAGGATCGTCAGCGCGAACAGGACGAGCCCGAGCACGAACCACTGGGCCTGCTGGCGCGCGTCGGTCTCGCTGATCCGGTAGATCATCACGATCCCAAAGCTCGAGAGCAGTGCAACGAGCGGGAACATGTACGGATCGGCGTTGGGCAGCGTCATCCGGATAAAGATGTGGCCGGCGACGCACAGGCCGAGAAAGATCGCGCCGTAGGTGAGCGAGATGTTCGACAGCGCGTTAGAGCGTTGGATGAACACCGCGGCGAACCCGGCGGTCACGAGCAGCGACGCCGGGATCAGCCCGATCAGCTCTCGGTTGCGGGCGCTCATCGTTCGAGCTGTCCCAGCTCGACGCTTCGCATCAGGCTCACCGCGTCCTTCTGCGAGCGGAGATGGTTGTTGAGTACCGCCTTGCGCCGATCGACCGGAAGCGCCGCCGCCGGCACGCCTGAGGTGTAGTAGGTCTCGTACAGCCGGATCCCGGCCGGAAGGTCATACGGCAGTCCGCGGTAGATCGTGACGATCCCGTTGGAGTTCGTGCCCAGGAAGTACAGCTGGCGGGTCGCGAGGTAGCCGCCGCCCCCAACGAGGAACAGCACGATCACGATTGCAGTCACCGCGGCGAGCGGCTTGGCGTACTTGACCCGGCGTCGTCGCGGCGCCGGAGGTTGCGGGCGACCCTGCGTGCGGGCGAGCGGTACCCGGGTCGCGGTGCTCGCCGGCGCGGTGGTGGCCGTCGTCGAGAAGCCGGCCTCGTGCGAGGGCGGCGGCACCGCTGGAGGAGGCTCGGCCGACGGCCGGGTCTGCTCGCTCGTCGCCGGCGCAACTGCCGCAACCATCGTGGGCTGGTCGACGATGGTTGCGCTCTCGGCGCCTCCGGCATCCTCGACCCGGAACAGGACGACGGTGATGTTGTCCCGGCCGCCCGCGGCGTTCGCCGCATCGATCAGGCGGTCCGCGGCGCTCTCCAGACTTGGATTCTCGCCGAGGATCTGTGTGATCCGCTGCTCGCTGATCATCGAGGTGAGGCCGTCGCTGCACAGCAGCAGGACGTCGTCAGCGCGGACCGGATAGCGCCACGTGTCGACCGCGACGGTGGCCTCGGGGCCGAGCGCGCGGGTGATGATCGACCGCTGCGGATGCTCGGCGGCCTGCTCCTCGGTGAGCTTGCCCTCGCGGACGAGTTCGTCGACGAGCGAGTGGTCCTGGGTGAGCCGTTTGAGCGTGCCGTCGCGGAACAGGTACGCGCGGCTATCGCCGACGTGCGCGATCGCGACGTGGGTGTCCTCGAGGTAGGCGGCGGTGAGGGTCGTTCCCATTCCCGCGAGGTCCTGCTCGGAGTGCGCGCGCTCGTGGATGACGCCGTTGGCCTCGCGGACGCGGGTGGCGAGCCGCTCCTCGGCGCCGCCGTCGTCCGGTAGGCCCTGGGCGAACGTGTCGACGGCCAAGCGCGAGGCAACCTCACCGGCCTGGGCTCCGCCCATCCCGTCGGCGACGACGAACAGCGGCGCGCGAGCGAACGAGGAATCCTCGTTTCCCCGGCGCTGGCGACCGGTGTCGGTCCTTTCAATGGTCTCGGCGGCGCGAAGCATGCGGCGTTATTGCAGGTAGGAGAACTCCGAATCACCGATCCGGATGCGGTCGCCGGAGTGCAACGGCTGTGGCCCCGTCAACGGTTCCTCGTTGAGATATGTGCCATTCGTCGAACCGAGATCTTCGATGACGACGACATGACCCTGGCGAGATATTTGCGCGTGGCGTGAGGAAGCGAACGGGTCGTCGAGCTTAATCTCGACGTCGCCACGCCCGAGCGTAGCGCCCCCCATCAGGTCGTAGGCGATCCCAGACTCGTGTCCGG
The DNA here is from genome assembly GCA_963779695.1 of uncultured Solirubrobacterales bacterium. GTDB lineage: Bacteria > Actinomycetota > Thermoleophilia > Solirubrobacterales > Solirubrobacteraceae > Palsa-465. The sequence continues at coordinate 29,331 of CAVZZH010000025.1, read as the reverse complement.
TGGCCTGCTCCACCAGCAGTCGCGGCTCGAACTCGTCCTCGCCACTGCCGAGGCCGTCCGCAGCGGCGTACATGCCAGTCGCGTCGTCGGCGGTCGCGCGGGTCACCGGAGCGCTCCCCGGACTCGGCCGGCGGAGGTCCTTCAGGGCGCTCCGCGCCACCCACAGAAGGAAGAGGTAGAGGACGACGAGGAAGCCGAACTTCAATCCGACGGAGACAGGTTCAAGCACGGCTATTCCAACTCGAACCGGATCACCGACGTCCCCACCTCGATCTCGTCGCCGGGTTTGATGACTTCCGGATGCTCGATGCGGCGGCCATTGATGCAGGAACCGTTCGTGGATCCAAGGTCGGTCAGCACCCACGAGCCGCCCCGAGGGCGGATCTCGGCGTGCTGTCGGGAGATATTCGGGTCGTTGAGCACGACGTCACACTCGCGGCTGCGACCGATCGTGACGCCCGTCGGCCCCACGACCATCCGCTTGCCGTCGATCATCAGCAGCGCATTCTGCTGGTGTGCACGCGCTCGTTCCTCGAGCGGCTCCGCGACCCGCCCGGCGGTGCTGTAGATCATCGTCCGGCCGGACGACTCCTCCTGCTGGGGCGGCCCGGCGGACTCGTGCTCCGGCTGGACCACGCGCGTCTGGATGCCGAACTCGCCGAGGCCGAGGCGATCGTCGGTCTCGAACTGAATGACCGGTTTCGAGAGCATCGCGAATCGCTCCCGCCGGGCGTGTTCGAGCAGGTAGCCGCCAAGTTCCGCCGCGAGCGCCTCCTCGTAGGACGCAAAGCGGTCACGGTCACGAGGCGACAGATAGACCCGGTATTCGTTCGGGACGTAGGTTCGGTTGACGGAGAACGATTTGTGCTCCTCCATCTCGCGCGCCAGGCGGCGGGCGATCTCGACGGGTCGCACCTCGGAGCGGAAGGCACGACTGAACGTGCCCTCGACGAGGCTGGCGATCTTGCTCTCGATGCTTCGTAAGACGCTCATAAATGGGGTCCGGCGGCGGTCCCATGCTACGGAAGTTCCGCTTGAGGATTGCCTGAAAACCGGGTTAGGCGCGCGTGTGCGTACAGCGCCGGGGCGAGGGCGATCAGACCACCGACCACGGCACCCAGCACGGCGCCGCGCGGAGTGCCGAGCCCGTGCCCATGATGCACGATCCCGACCGCCGTCTCCGTTGCCGACACGAGCACCGCAGACCACACGGTCGTGATGACCACGCACGCGGCCAGCGCGCGGCCCCGGAGCAACCACGGTAGCGCGGCGGCGGCGATGCCCCAGACCGGAGCCCCTGCCAGGACCCCGGATTTGACGAGCGGGAGGAGAACGTCGTGGAGCGTCACGTCGAGGGAGCCGGTCCAGACGGCGGGCCCGGCGGTCCCGGGCGGTCGGCGCGTGTACAGATCGGTTCCGACCACGAGCGAGGCAAGGATCACCCACACGTAGCCAATCGCCGCGAGGGCCGCTCGGCGCCAGCCGAATCCGCTCGCCCGGCCGGCGAGCGCAGGCCAGGCGCCGGCGAGTCCGACGGCACCGAGGACCGGAGCGGCGATCGCGAGCGGCCAACTCGTTGCCCGCCACGGGATGAGCAACACCGGGAGCAGGAGCGCGATCAGGAGCACGAGCGCGCCGCCCGGGTGGTGGCGGGCTGCCGCCGCGGCAACGAGGATCGTGCCGCTCGCCAGCCAACCGACACGCGGCAGCGTGAGCACGAGAAGCCACGTGAGCACTGCGAGCGCTGGTGGGGCCACCGGGAGCGGTCCGAGCAGGTGGACCGCGGCCCAGGCGGCACCGATCGCCGCGGCGGTGGCACCGAGGGCGCGGTTCGGCCAGGACAGGGAGACCGGAGCATCACCCCCCACCGCCGGCGCGGGATCGTCGAGCTCGCCCGGGTCGGCGGCGAACGAAGGGTCCTCCTCGGCGAGGCGGGGCGGGCCAGCGGCGCCGTCCTCATCGCCGGTATCGCGTGAGCTCAGGCGCGGCCACGCGGTGACGACCACCCCTGGCTCGTCGCTGAGGTCGGGCAGCGACGCCACGAGCGCGGTCCGCAGTTCGTCGAGGGTGCCGCGCTCCCGCGGCCGCGGGCGAAGCGCGAGGTCGATGCCGCGGCCGAGTTCCCGTGGCAGGTCGCGGCGCTGGCGGCGGACGGGCGGGAGGTGCGCGCCCAGGCGGCGGGCTCGGACGGCCGCGGTGGTCGTCCGTACGGGATTGATCCCGGTCAACGCCTCGTAGGTGACGAGCGCGACCGCGTAGAGGTCCGCGGCCGGCCCGACCTCGCGACCCTCTGCCTGCTCCGGCGCCATGTAGGCCGCGGTCCCGACGACATCACCGGTGCGGGTCAGGGAGTCCCCACCGATCACTCGGGCGACACCGAAATCGGTGAGCTTCGCCGGATGGGCGCGGCTCGTCGGCTGGTCCGGAATGAGCACGTTGGACGGCTTGACATCACGGTGCACGATCCCGTGGGCGTGAGCGTGGCCAAGCGCGTCACACAGCGCGACTGCGATCGTGACGATGTCCCGGTCGGACAGCCGGCCGGCCTGCAGCAGCGCCGCCAGCGTCTTGCCGCGGATCAGTTCGGAGACGAGATAGGCGCCCTCGTCATCGACCGCCGCCTCGTACAGGGTGACGATCCCGGGATGGGTCAGCCGCGCGGCAGCACGAGCCTCGCGCTCGAACCGGCCACCGACGATCCGCTCGCGCGGAAGCACCTTGACGGCAACGTCGCGGTCGAGTCGCTCATCGTGGCTCATCCAGACCGTTCCGAAGCCGCCGGCCCCAAGCTGGCGCCGAAGGCGATACCGGCCGAGCACGAGCGACGGGTCGGCGCCCTGTCCCGGCGCCCCGTTCGTCTGACGGCGCGCGGTCGGCAGCTGGCTCGCGCTCATGAAACGGCTTTTCCACGCCGGCGCCTCGGTCCCTGCCAATCACGGTGCCGGTGCTAGGCCCCCGCATCGCCTTGCATGGCCGCTTGCCAACTTGCTTATCCAGCCGCATTCATGGTCATACTGAGTTTTTCCGATCCCCGCAAGGAGCGCAGAAAAGCTTGTCGTTCTTCGATGAGGCGGACGAGCCCAGCGTAGAGCCGCGAACAGCAGCGCGTAGACGCCGTCCTTCGGGAAGCGGCAGATCCGGCGGTGGTAGTCGGCGGCCGCCCTCCGGCGACCAGCAATCGATCATGACCCGGCGGGTGATCGCCGCGGGGGCCGCCCTTGTCGTCCTCATCCTGATCGTGCTCGGCGTGCGCAGCTGCCAGATCAGCGCCCGCAACAGCTCGCTCAAGGACTACACCAACAACGTCTCCGCGCTCAACCAGCAGTCGGTGCAGACCGGACAGCAGTTCTTCAACCAGCTGAGCTCCGGCAACAAGTCCGGCAACGGGACCGCGCTCCAGAACCAGCTGAACGAGACCCGTCTTCAGGCCGACAACCAGTTGACCAAGGCGCGCGGGCTCGACACCCCGGATGAGATGAAGCCGGCGCAGACGAACTTCGTGCTCGCGATGGAGATGCGGCGTAACGGGATCGCCGGCGTCGCCTCGCAGATCCAGCAGGCGCTCGGGACAACGACGAGCAAGGATGCGGTCAACGCGATCGCCGCCGAGATGGCCCAGTTCTACAGCTCCGACGTCGTGTACAAGGACTACACGGCACCGCTCATCTCCGGGGCGCTCAAGGGCGCCGGCATCGCCGTCGGCGGGGCCAACGGGATCTCGATCGACTCGCACCAGTTCCTGCCGGACATCACATGGCTGTCGCCGACGTTCGTCGCGGCGAAGCTCGGCTCCCAGGCGGCGAGTACGACGCCGACAGGCAAGGCCACGCCGGGTCTGCATGGCCACTCGCTGGATTCGGTCAGCGTCGGCGGAACGACGCTCCAGACCGGATCGACGAACACGATTCCCGCCAACCAGGCGCCGACGGTGACACTCAACTTCACCAACGGCGGTACCAACAACGAGAAGAACGTCGTGTGCAAGGTGTCGCTGAGCGGAACGAGTGACAGCGGCCAGACGACCGTGCCGCAGACGACGGCAGGGCAGAGCTCGAGCTGTCAGGTGACGCTCCCGTCGGCGCCGCCCGCCGGGAACTACACGATGACCGCGGAGATCGCGCCCGTTCTGGGCGAGACGAACAGCGCGAACAACAAGCTGACGTTCCCGATCACGGTCCAGTAGGCGGTTTCCCGGCCACGTTCCGGTCGGCGTTCGGCCTATTCTTAGCGCGGTGCACGACCTGACCAGTACGGCGGGGATCGTTGCGATGGCGGCTGCTGCGGTCGCCGCGATCGCCCTCGTCACCACCATCGTCCTCGCCTTTCGCCTCCGCCGCGTCCGCGCCGACCAGCGCGCCGTCCTCGGTGAGCGCCGGCAGGACCTCGTCGAGCATGCGGCATCGCTGAAGTCGCAGTTCGAGGCGCTCTCGGACTACGTACAGGACGCCGCGGACCGGCTCGACGGCCGGATGCACACCGCCGAGCGCCGCCTGGACCACGTCGTCACCTACCGGGCGCTCGTCCGCTACGACGCCTACGGCGAGATGTCGGGGCGTCAGTCGACGTCGATCGCGCTGCTCGACGCGACGCGCTCGGGCATCGTGCTCTCGTCGATCCACCATCGCGACCACGCCCGGCTGTACGCCAAGCAGGTCCGTGACGGGCAGGGCGAGCTCGAGCTCTCCCCGGAGGAGAACGAGGCGATCAAACTCGCCCTCGAGGGCGACGACGGCCGGCAGCCGTCGGCGTAGCGGGCGCCGCGTCGCGCCGATGCGGATCGGGTACTTCGGACCGGCTGGCACGTTCACCGAGGAGGCTCTCATCGGCGCTCTCGGCACGGGCGGCCGCGAGCACGCCGAGCTGGTCCCCCTGGCGACGATCTACGACGTCGTGATGGCTGTCCACGAGGGTGAGGTGCAGCGCGCACTGGTGCCGATCGAGAACTCGCTCGAGGGCTCGGTCAACGCGACGCTCGACTCACTCGCCATGGAGACCGAGGACGTCGCGATCGTCGGCGAGGTCGTCCATCCGATCCAGCACTGCCTGATCGCCCGGACGGCGCTCGAGTTGGGCGAGATCGAGGCCGTCGTCTCGCACCCGCAGGCGAACGCCCAGTGCGCCCGCTTCATCCGCGACCGGCTGCCCCATGCGCGCGTGCTCGCCGGCAGCTCGACCGCCGGCGCGGTCCAACTGGTCGCCGAACACGACGGGCCGTGGGCGGCGCTCGGCAACCGGCTCGCCGCCGAGCTGTACGGCTGCGTGGTCCTCCGGCAGGGCGTCGAGGATGTGGCCTCGAACGAGACGCGATTCGTGTGGCTGGCGCCGGTGGGGGTGCCCGGAGACGGCGACGCCCGGGGGCCCTGGAAGACCGCGATCGTGTTCTGGGGTGTCGGCTCCGAGGCCCCCGGCTGGCTCGTCGGCTGCCTCTCGGAATTCGCCGACCGGGACGTCAACCTCACCCGGATCGAGTCCCGCCCGCGCAAGCAGGGGCTCGGTCGCTACATGTTCTTCGCCGACCTTGAGGGGCGCGACACGGAGCCACATGTGGCGGAGGCGATCGCCGGACTGCGGGCGCACGTCGAGACGCTGCGCGTCCTCGGCTCCTACCCGTCCGCCTACGTGGGCCCCGGCGGGATCCGCGCACGCCATCAGTAGAATCCGCGCCACCATGGGCTCCTCACGACCAGCGCCAGTGGGGTCCGCGTCGCTTCCAGAGCACCAGCGACGCGGGCGTGAAGGAGGCCGGGTGCTCGTCTTAAACGCGACGTACGAGCCGATCAACGTTTGTACCGTGCGGCGCGCTGTCGTGCTGCTCCTGAAGGAGAAGGCCGAGATGCTCGAGCGGGCCGAGTGGGAGCTCCACTCCGCCACTTCGACGATGGCCCGCCCGATGGTGATCCGGCTCGTCACCTACGTCCGGATCCCGCGGGACACGCACCGTCGCAAGATCACGCGCCGGGCGGTGTTCGCCCGGGACGACTGGACGTGCCAATACTGCGGCGCCCGCTCCAACCTGACCGTCGACCACGTCGTGCCACGGTCCAAGGGCGGCTCGTCGAACTGGGAGAACATCGTCGCCTCGTGCGCGCCGTGCAACCGGCGCAAGGGCAACTCGCTACCGCGGCAGGTCGGGATGCGGCTGCTCAAGCAGCCGCGCACCCCGAGCCCGCACGTGTTCATCCAGGTCGCCAGCCCGACGATCCCCGCCGCCTGGCAGCAGTACCTGGCCGCTCAGGCGGCGTAGCGCTGCGCGGACCGCGCGCGGGCCTTGGCTGCCTCGACCTCGCGGTTCTTCGGCGGCGCGGCGGTCTCGAGCTCGGCGAGCAGCTCGGCCGAGATCGCGGCGACCTGATCGATCGCCCGCTCAAAGGCCGCCTCATTGGCCCGTGACGGCTTGGTGAAGCCGCTGATCTTGCGCACGTACTGGAGCGCCGCCGCACGGACCTCCTCGGTGGTCGCCGGCGGATCGAAATTGTGGAGTGTTCGGATGTTTCGGCACATGCGACCAAGCCTAGAGCGTTGATCTCGTGGTCTCGACTCCGAACGTGCGGTTTCGACTCCGAACGTGCGGGTCCCGATTCCGAACGTGCGCCGGGCGGCCGAACCGGCCCGAAACGCGCGAAGGGCGCCGTCGACACGGCGCCCTTCGCTGTACATCTGGCTGCCTGGAACCGAAGTGGGTTACGCACTGCTGTCGGTGGGACTAACTCCGACACCCACCACGACGGTGCCTCGGTTGGGACTCCGCTACGCGGGGCCAGCCTTCCGACCTAGCGGCCGAACACCTCCAGGGTCCCGCAAGAACTGTCAGACAGGCGGACCACCTCCTTTCTCTGGTAAGCGAAAGGATAACGCATGGGCCGGTGGATCCTGCCGCCTTGCCGAGCCCGGCTACTCGCCCGTGTCGTCGTCGCCCAGCGTGTCGTCGTCGGCGAGGGTGTCGTCGTCGTCCGCGAGAGCGTCGTCGTCCGTCAAGGCGTCCGTCGTCCGCGAGAGCGTCGTCGTCCGCGAGGGCGTCGACATCGCCCGCGGCCAGATCGACGGGCCCGACGCTCGGATCGTCCTCCAGCACGGCCGCGGCCGTCTGCGCCTCTGACTCGACGATGAGCGCGACCGCGCTCACCTGGTCCTCGTCACGGATGTTCATGACCCGGACGCCCTGGGACGCGCGACCGTAGCGGTTGATGCCGCGCACCGAGGTGCGCTGGACCATCCCGTTCTGGGAGATGAATACGAGCTCCTGGTGCTCACGGACGACGAGCGCGCCGGCGAGCTGACCCTTGTTCTCGGTCAGCGTGATCGTCTTGACGCCCATCGTCCCGCGACCCTTGACCGGGTACTCGGAGATCGGAGTGCGCTTGCCGTAACCGTTCTGGGTGACGACCAGCAGTTCCTGATCATCACGCGCGACGTCCATCGCGAGCACCGCGTTGTCCTTCTGCGAGACGTTCATCCCGCGGACACCGCTCGTGTCGCGTCCCATCGAGCGCACTCGGTCCTCACTGAACCGCGACGCCTGACCGGAGCGCGAGACCATGATGATGTCGTCGTGGCCGCTCGTCCGCCGGACGGCGATCAGCTCGTCGTCGTCATGGATGTTGATGGCGATGATCCCGTCGGCCTTGATCGGCGTGTTGTAGGCGCCGAACTCGGTCTTCTTGACCATTCCCTTGCGCGTCGCGAACACGAGGTACCTGCCCTCGGAGAAGTCGCGGGTGGCGAGCACCGACTGGACCCGCTCGCCCTCGCGGAGCGGCAGCAGGTTGACGAGCGCGCGGCCGCGCGCGGTGCGCGACGCCTCGGGGAGCTCGTAGACCTTGAGCCGGTAGACCTTGCCGCGGTTCGTGAAGAAGAGCAGGTAGTCGTGCGTCGAGGACACGAACAGGTGTTCGATGTAGTCGTCTTCCTTCATGTCCATGCCGGTGACGCCGACACCGCCGCGGCGCTGCTGCCGGTAGGTCGAGAGCGGCAGTGACTTGATGTAGCCGGAGTGCGTGATCGAGATGACCATCTGCTGGTCGGCGATCAGGTCCTCGATGTCGATCTCGCCTTCGGCGTGCGTGATCTCGGTGCGACGCTCGTCGCCGTAGGCCTCGACGATCTCGGTCAGCTCGTCCTTGATGATCCCGTTGATCTTCTCCTCGTCGCCGAGGATCTCGCGCAGCTCCTTGATCCGCTCGACGAGGTCGGAGTGCTCCTGCTGGATCTTGTCCGCCTCGAGCGCGGTCAGCCGGCTCAGCGTCAGCTGGAGGATGGCCTGCGCCTGGATCAGCGTCAGCTCGAACCGCTCGACGAGGCCGGTGCGCGCCGTCTCCGGGTCCCGCGAGCTGCGGATCATCGCGATCACCTCGTCGAGATTGGCCAGCGCGATGAGCAGGCCCTCCAACACATGCGCCCGCTCCTCGGCACGCCGCAGCTCGTACTTCGTGCGGCGGATGATGACCTCGCGCTGGTGGTCGACGTAGTGGCCGATCACCTCACGCAAGGACAGCGTGCGCGGCACGTTGTCGACGAGCGCGACCATGTTGACGCCGAACGTCGTCTGCATCGGCGTGTGCTTGTGAAGCTTGTTGAGCACGACCTTCGGGATCGCGTCGCGCTTGAGCTCGATCACGATCCGCATGCCGTGGCGGTCCGACTCGTCCCGGAGATCGGTGATCTCGGGGATCTTCTTGTCGAGCACGAGATCGCGGATCTTGAGGATCACGCCGCCGTCGCCGCCCTTGCGCACCTGGTACGGGAGCTCGGTGACGATGATCGCCTCCTTGCCCTGGCCGATGGGCTCGATGTGCGCCTTCGCCTGGACGCGGACCCGCCCGCGACCGGTCGCGTACGCGTCGCGGATGCCCTCGCGGCCGAGGATCGTGCCGGCGGTCGGGAAGTCGGGCCCCTTGATGTATTTCATCAGCCCGTCGACGTCGATCAGCGGATCGTCGATGTAGGCGATCGTCGCGGCGACGACCTCGCGGAGGTTGTGCGGCGGGATGTTCGTCGCCATGCCGACGGCGATGCCGGAGCCGCCGTTGACGAGCAGGTTGGGGAAACGCGCCGGCAGCACGACCGGCTCCTGACGGCTGCCGTCATAGGTCGGCGTGAAGTCGACGGTCTCGGCGTCGATGTCGCGCAGCATCTCCGTCGCCAGGCGATCGAGCCGGGCCTCGGTGTACCGCATCGCCGCAGCGTTGTAGCCGTCGATGTTGCCGAAGTTCCCGTGCCCGTCGACGAGCGGGTAGCGCATCGAGAAGTCCTGAGCGAGCCGCACGAGGGTGTCGTAGATCGCGCTGTCGCCGTGCGGGTGGTACTTGCCCATAACCTCGCCGACGATCTGCGCGCACTTCACGTGCTTGCGGTTCGGCTGCAGGCCGAGCTCGTTCATGACGTACAGGACGCGGCGGTGAACCGGCTTGAGGCCGTCACGCACGTCGGGCAGCGCGCGCCCGACGATGACCGACATGGCGTAGTCGAGATACGCGGAGCGCATCTCCTCCTCGAGCCCGCGCGGCTCGATGTTGCCGCCACCGATGGTGTCAATCGCAGACATAGCTCTCCACCTGCCTTTAGATGTCGAGGTTGGTCACGAGACGCGCGTTCTCCTCGATGAACGCCCGGCGCGGTTCGACCTGGTCGCCCATCAGCATTGAGAACACGAGATCCGCCGACGCCGCATCTTCCATCGTCACCTGGACGAGCGTCCTGGTCGCGGGATCCATCGTCGTCTCCCGGAGCTCGTCGGCGTCCATTTCGCCGAGACCCTTGAACCGGTAGTAGTCGATGCCGCGCTGAGAGATCGCGAGGATCGTCTCACGCAACTCCTCAAATGTCGCCGCGTCGCTGGAGTTCTCACCGAGGCGGACCGTGAACGGCGGGGTGCCGGCGAGGGCGACCAGCTCGCGATGGAGCTCGGCGAGCTTGTGGTATTCGTTCGCCTCGAGCGCCGCGCGGCGGACATGGTGTGTCGTCGCGAGACCCGTCTTTGCCTCGATCGTGCGGATCACGATCTCCTCGTCGTTCTGAGCGATCAACGTCGCGGAGTACGCCTCGCCGTTCTGGCCGTGCTGCTCGATGTACCGAATCAAGCCGGCCACGTCGGTGATGTTCTCCTCGAGCAGGCGGGCCTGCTGGACGAAGTTGACGATCCCGTGGCCGTGGGCGGCGCGCAGCGCGGCCCCCCAACCGTCGTACTGCTTGAGCAGGCGAGAGAACCGCTTCCACCGCGCGTCGGTCAACTTGAACTGCGTGTTGTGTCGATCGAGCACCGTCAGCTTCTCGAACTTGTCGCCGAGCAGGATGTCCTCGAGCTCGGACTCACGCTCGAGGTAGCGATGCTTCTGACCACGCGTCAGCCGGTACAACGGCGGCTTTGCGATGTAGACGTAGCCGGCCTCGATCAGCGGCTGCATCTCACGAAACAGCAGCGTCAGCGCGAGCGTCCGGATGTGCGCGCCGTCGACGTCTGCGTCGGTGAGGAGCACGATCTTGTGGTAGCGCGCCTTCTCGAGGTCAAACTCGTCGCGGACACCGGTGCCGAGCGCGGTGATGAACGCTTGGATCTCCTGGTTCTGGAGAACCTTGTCGATCCGGCTCTTCTCGACGTTGAGGATCTTGCCGCGCAGCGGAAGGACCGCTTGGGTGTTGCGATCACGCGCACTCACCGCAGAGCCGCCGGCGGAGTCACCCTCGACGATGAACAGCTCGGCGAGCGAGGGGTCCTTGATCGAGCAGTCGGCGAGCTTGCCGGGCAGCGTCGAGTTTTCGAGTGCCGTCTTACGGCGCGTGAGGTCGCGCGCCTTGCGTGCCGCCGCCCGCGCTTGCGAGGCGGACACGGCCTTGCGGATGACCGCACGGGCGTCCTTGGGATTCTCCTCGAGGAACTCGTTCAGCTGGTCGTAGACGATCGAATGGACGAAGCCCTGCATGCCCGGGTTTCCGAGCTTGGTCTTCGTCTGACCCTCGAACTGTGGATCGGTGAGCTTCGCGGAGATCACGGCGGTCAGACCCTCGCGCACGTCCTCGCCGCTGAGGTTGTCGTCCTTCTCTTTGAGCTCGCCCTTGTCCCGCGCGTACCGGTTGAGCGCTGCCGTCAGCGCCGAGCGGAAGCCGCTCATGTGCGAGCCGCCCTCGATCGTGTTGATGTTGTTCGCGAACGAGAACACCGACTCCTGATAGGAGGAGTTCCACTGGAGCGCAACCTCGACGGCGCCCTCGGAGCTCTCTCCGGAGAAGGAGACCACCTTGCTGCCGATCGGCTCCTTGTTGCGATTGAGGTACTCGACGAAGTCGACGATCCCGCCGTCGTACTGGAACTCGACCCGGTGGCCCTCGCCACGCCGGTCGATCAACTCGATGCGCAGGCCACGCGTGAGGAATGCCGTGTCACGCAGCCGCTCCTCGATCGTCTTGAAGTCGATGTCGAGCGACTCGAACACATCGGCGTCGGGCAGGAACGTGATCGTCGTGCCGGTCTCCTCCGTTGGCTCGCCGCGCGTTAGGTCGCCGAGTGGCACGCCGCGCGCATACTGCTGCGTCCACAGGTACCCGTCGCGCCGGACCTCGACGGTCAGGCGCTCGGACAGCGCGTTGACGACGGACACGCCGACGCCATGCAGGCCGCCGGAGACCTTGTAGCCGCCTCCGTCGCCGAACTTCCCGCCGGCGTGCAGGACGGTGAGGACGACCTCGACAGCTGGGCGCTGCTCCTTCTCCATCGTCGCCACCGGGATGCCGCGGCCGTCGTCTCGCACGGTGACGGACGTATCCGGGTGGATGGTCACCGAGACGCTGTCGCAGTACCCGGCGAGCGCCTCATCAACAGAGTTATCAACAACCTCGTAGATGAGGTGGTGAAGTCCCCGCTGCCCGGTCGACCCGATGTACATGCCGGGTCGGCGGCGGACGGCCTCGAGGCCCTCCAGGACGGTGATGTCCTGGGCGTCGTAGCTTGATTCTGGATTAGGGCGCCCTGTGGCGCCGTCGTCGTTCGCCAACGATCCTCCGATGACGTTGAGACGCCCCGGGTCCGCGCCGATTTCCGCGCGCCGGGGCGTCGAAGGCTGGTGTACAGAAGAATAGCACAAAGACCCCCGGAAACCGGCCCCGTCCCTGTCACAAATTACCTGCAAATGACGAACAAAAGTGCAACCAGGAAGGCGGTTCGAGAGGTTCTGCGCCTGCGTGTCCTGCCCCCGCATGTTGCGTGGTTTCAGTGGCGCGCCCGCCGCCGGGCCCGAGCGCTCGGCGATACGTTCGCGCTCGAGTCCTCAACCCGGCCCGCGGACCTCGCTCGGTTGCTCAAACTCGCACGCGGCCGGAGGCACGTCGTCGAGCTCGGCACGGCCAACGGATGGACCGCGATCGCGCTCGCGCTCGATCACCCGCAGCGCCAGGTCCTGACGTTCGATCCGTTCGATCGCCCCGAGCGACAAGCGTATCTCGGCCTCGTCCCGAGCCGGGTTCGCCAGCGCATCGTGTTCATCGACAAGCCCGGGAGCGTCGGCCCGGGCGGCGTCACGGGCGGCGTCAGGCGGCGTCGGGCGGCCAGCCGCCGCACAGGATCGAGCTCCTGTACATCGACAGCTCGCACGATCGCGCCGAGACGATCGCCGAGGTGCGGGCATGGCAGGGCGCACTCGCCGCTGGTGCGCTGATCGTGTTCGACGACTACACGCATCCGGACTATCCGGGCGTTCGCGAGGCGGTCGACGAGCTGGGTCTGCGGGGGGAGACCGCCGGAACCCTGCACGTCGTCACCGTCGCGGCGGCGTCGCCACGCACTTGAGCCGCGCCACGCCGGCGCCGCGCAGCTTGGCGTTGAGGCGTCCGAGAATCGTCGGCGCCATCAGGTCGAGCTCCTGGGCCCATACCGACGCCGAGCACGAAACGGTGACGACCCCCGCCCTCTCGCTGACGGGCGTGGCCTCGGACGCGATCACGAGGCCGACGGCATCCGGCCAGGCCGCCTGCACCTCGGCCAGCAGCGTGGCGGGGGCCCAATCGTGCTGAGCGCCGTCGAGCGCGATCGAGAGCGAACGCGGGCGGCTGCGATAGCGGGTCATGGCGACGCCGCTGAGATCAGCGCGTCCTGCACGATCACACCGGCCTCGACGGCCAGTCTCTCGACCCCGTCCTCCCGCGCGCCCGGCACGTGCTCCAGGTCGGTCGTCGTGATCACGGACTGTCCCGGCGAGGAGCGCAGGAGTTGGACCAGTGCGTCGCGGCGAGCGCCGTCGAGCTCGCTCATGACGTCGTCGAGCAGCATCAGCGGCGGCGTGCTGCGACTCTCCGCGATCGTCTCCCGCTCGGCGAGCAGCAGCGTCAGCAGACCGAGCCGCTGCTGGCCCTGCGATCCGTAGACCCGCAACTCGCGGCTCTCCCGGACGGCCGCCAGTTCATCCCGGTGAGGGCCATGGCCGGTGAAGCCACGCTCGATGTCGCTCGCCGCGCGCTCGGCGAGCTCGGCGGCGAGTTCGTCGGCGTCATGGGCCCGGGAGCGCGGCCGATACGAGATCGTCACCTCGGATCCCAGCCCAAGTTCGTCGGCGATCCGCGTGAACACCGGGCTCATCGCCGCCACCGCATCCCGGCGGTCGGCCATGAGCTCGATGCCGTACCGAGCGAGCTGTGCGTCCCACGTGCGCAGCGAGTCACTCGATCCGCCACCGGCGCGGAGCCGGCTGATGAGTGCGTTGCGCTGGGCGAGGGCCTGGGCGTAGGCGCGGCGGGCCGCCGTCCGCGCGGGCCACAGGGCGGCGACGAACTGATCAAGGTGGGCGCGCCGGAGTGAGGGAGCACCCTTGATCAACTCGAGCCGATCCGGCAGGAACACGCTGACGAGCGGGCGATCCGTGACGTCGAGCATCCGTTCGACATTTGCCCCATCGGCCCGCATCCGCTTCGGCTGGCCGGGCATGAACCCGACGGACAGCTCGTGTGGACCGTCTTCGCCCGCAGCGTCGATGACAACCCGGGTCGCGCCGCAGCCAAACCGCACGACCTCGCGCTCGTTGTTCGTCCGGCACGACCGGCCGGTGCAGCCGAAGTAGAGCGCCTCGAGGAGGTTCGTCTTCCCGGCGCCATTCGGGCCGGTGATCACCGTCAGGCCGTCACCGAACGCCGCGCGCGCATTCTCGTAACAGCGAAAGTCACGCGCGGTGAGGGCGATGACCCGCATCCTGTCTACACGTTGAGTCTGATCGGCATGATCAGGTACTGAAAGCGGCTCTCATCGGCAGACTCGATCAACCCCGGGCGCAACGGGCTGATCAGCTTGAGCAGCACGTCACCGTCGTCGATCGCCTCAAGTCCGGCGCGGAGGAACTCGGGGTTGAAGCCGATCTCCAGAGCCTCACCCTCGAACGCCACCGGTAGCGACTCCTGCGCCTCACCGACGTCGGGCGTCTGGGCGGACACCGTCAGCTCGCCGGGCGCGAACGCGAGGCGCAGCGGCGCGTTCTTCTGCGCGAGCAGGCTGATCCGGCGCACGACGTCGGTCAGCTCGCCGCCGGCGATCCGCAACTCGTGCTCAAAGCTCTCGGGCAAGAGTTGGCGGTAGTTCGGGAATTGCCCATCGATCAACCGCGAGGACAGGATGACCCGTCCGATCACGAACAGGACCTGGTTCTGGCGGACGCTCACACTGACCTGCTCGTCCTCGGTGTGGCCGGCGACACGAGCCAGCTCCTGGAGGGCCCGGGCCGGGACGTTGACCTCAAAGCTTGAGGCGAGCGGCGATTCAAGCGTCGTCTCCTTGACGCTCAGTCGGTAGGAGTCGGTGGCGACCATTCGCAGTTCGCGGTCCGATGCCGACACGAGGATGCCGGTGAGGACGGGACGCGTCTCATCACGCGAGGCCGAACCGGCGACCTTGAGCGCGGTCCCGACAAATGCCTCGGCCGGCAGGCTGACAGCGGACTCCGGGTCCGGCTCCGGGAATGGCGGAAAGTCCTCGGTCCGGAGGGTACGGATGTGGAACGTGGCCTTGCCGGAGACGACCTCGACATCCTGCTCGGCGGGCCGCAGCTCCAGCGAGACCGTCGGCGCCGGCAGTGAGCGAATGACGTCGACGATCAGCCGGGCCGGAAGGACGACAACGCCTTCCCGGGCGACCTCGGCCTCGAGCGGGACACGGAGTCCGACGTCCATATCGGTGGCGCGGAGTTCGCAGAGGTCCGATGACGCGGCGAGTTGAACGCCGGAAAGGGCCTGGATGGCGCTCCGGGTGGACGCGACTCGGCTGACCGTCTGCAGTTGTCCGAGCAGGACATCTCGCTCGAGGGAGATCTTCACGATGAATACCTCAGAAGGAAGGTAGAAGTCATAGGGCGAATAGAAGCTGTGGATAAGTGCGAGTTCGTCCGCAACGAGCGGAGAAGTTGTCGCTCTCGCCGGACAGGCAAGTGTGTCAATAGGTGCGGTCGGGTTGTTCGCCGCGGATTGTCGTGGCGAGATGCTGGACCTCATCCGCAGCCTGTTGATCATGCGCGACGCGGTCGGAGACGCGCTTGCAGGCATGGAGCACCGTCGCGTGATTGCGATGAAAGCCGGTCCCGATCTGATTGAGCGAGGCGGTCGTCAGTTCGCGCGCGAGGTGGAGTGCGACCTGGCGGGGCCAGGCGACGCGGGCGGCTCGACTGGTCGAGAGAAGCTCGTCGAGCGTCAGGTCGTAGTAGGCGGCGGTGGCCTGCTGGATCTGCTCCAGGGTCAATGAGCCGCCTGCCCGATTGTGACGTCCGGACCCGGCCGGCGCGGGGTGGATCTGGTCAAGGACGCTCTGCGCGAGTGAAAGGTCGATCGGCCGGCCGGTGAGCGAATGGTGGGCGACGATGCGGATCAGGGCGCCTTCGAGTGCCCGCACGTTGTCGGTGACGCGCTCGGCGATCAGGTCGAGGACGGCCGAGTCGGCGAGCGGTGATCCCGTCGAGGATCGTCCGTTTGCGCAGGATCGCGACGCGGGTCGCGAAGTCAGGCGGACGGATGTCGGCGACGAGTCCGGATTCGAAGCGCTCACGGAGTCGTTCCTCGACCGAAGTGAGCTGACGCGGGAGCCGGTCGCAGGTCAGGACGAGCTGTCGGCCGGTCTCGTAAAGAGCATTGAACGTATGGAAGAACTCCTCTTCGGTCTTCACCTTGCTCGCGAGGAACTGAACATCGTCGATGAGGAGCACGTCGGCATCGCGGTAGGCCCGCTTGAAACGATCCACCGAGCGGCTGCCCAGCGCGCTGATGAAGTGGTTCGTGAAGGCCTCGACCGTCGTGTAGCGGACCGTCGCGCCGCCGCCGAAGGCGACCACATAGTTGCCGATGGCGTGGAGGAGGTGGGTCTTCCCGAGCCCGGGCGGCGCGTGGAGGAAAAGTGGGTTGTAGGCCTGGCCGGGGAGCTCGGCGACCGCTAGGGCGGCCGCGTGGGCGAGGCGGTTGCCGTCGCCGATGATGAACTGGTTGAAGCTGTAGCGGGGGTTGAACTCGGTCAGCCCGGTCTCGACATCGATGTGGTCGCCGCGGGATGACGGTGCACCACGCTCGCCGGGGCCAGAGCCGGCCCCGGCGCCCGCCCCGACGAAGCTGACACTGATCCCGGCTCCGACGACCGTCCGGGCACAAGTCTCGAGGATGTGACCGAAGCGCTTCGCCACCCACGCCTGGGTTGCTGGCGGAGCTTGGAGGAGGAGCACAGCCCCATCCAGTGCCTTGACCTCGATCGGGTCGAGCCAGATGTCGTAGGTCGACTCGCCAACCATGCGACGGAGCTCGACGCGGATCTCGCGCCAGGCGGATGAGGGCTCGAGATGCGCAGGCAGCTCCAAGCGACTCCTTCTGGGAGCGTTCGACGGGGACCGATTCGTAAGGGCCGGGCGTGGCGCCCGAGGCGCGAATATAACAGCGGCCCCTGGGCGTGAAACGGCCTCTGGAGCGGCGTTGGCGCAAAGCGCGGGAAAAAGCCGACAAGGGCGGATGGCGGGCGCTTTTCATGGCTCTACGACGACCGTGCGTATACTGGCTGGCCGACCCGCCCCTTGGGCTCGTGAACCATGAAACGCACCTATCAGCCGAAAAAGCGCAAGCGAGCGAGGACCCACGGTTTTCGCGCGCGGATGCGCACGCGCGGCGGGCGCCTGACCCTGAAGCGTCGCCGCGACAAGGGTCGGAAGCGCTTGACCGTCTGATTCGGCGCGCCGCCGTCCCACGGCCGCGTCCCGCGCGTAGTCGGCTCTCCAGGAGCGCCGACTTCGATCGCGTCTTCCGAAACGGCCGCTCTCACGCGGGCCGTGAACTTGTGCTGTACGTGTTCCCGCGCGGTGAGGGCATCGGACCTCCACGCCTCGGCCTGTCCGTCTCCCGCAAGGTGGGGGGCGCGGTGGAGCGCAATCGGGTCAAACGGCTGTTGCGCGAGGCGTTCACGGTCGAGTCCGCTCGCCTTCCTGACGGCACCGACGCGGTGGTCGTTGCGCGTCCAGATGCGCGCCCTCTAGCTGAGCGTGAGGGTCTCGCGGGTATCCAGCGTGCGCTTGGAGAATTGATCGAGAAGGCGGCTGGTCCGACGTCGGGTGGAGAGTCCACCTCCAAGCCTCAGGTCGAGGGTGAGTCGTGACCGTGCTGCGGTCGATCGCGGTGTTTCCGATCCGGCTGTATCAACGGCTGCTGTCGCCGGCTTTCGGATCGCGCTGCAAGTACTACCCTTCGTGCTCGGAATACGCCGCGCAGGCGATAACGAGATTCGGCATACTGCGCGGACTGATCCTGGCCGGCTGGCGGTTGCTCCGCTGCAACCCGTGGAGCCACGGAGGAGTCGACCTCGTCGAGGACCAGCGGCTGTTCAAGCCCCGGCAGCCGCCCCGGATCGCCTGACCCATGCTCGTAGCCGCAAACATCTTCCAACCGCTCATTGACGTCTTCGAGGCGGTCCTCAAGGCGATCCACAGCACGATCGGCGGATCGTGGGGTTGGTCGATCGTCCTGCTGACGATTCTTATTCGGGCGATCCTGCTTCCGCTCACCGTGAAGCAGTTCCACTCGATGCAGCGGCTCCAGCGCCTTCAGCCGGAGCTGAAGGCGATCCAGGCCAAGTACAAGGAAGACAAGCAGCGCCAGCAGCAGGAGTTGATGAAGTTCTACAAGGAGAACCAGGTCAATCCGCTCGGATCCTGTCTCCCGCTCGTCGCCCAGTTGCCGGTCTTCATCTCGCTGTTCTACATGCTCCGCACGAGCTTGCGCGCCGACATCTGTCCGCAGGTGCAGCCGAACGCGCACTACGTCAATGGCCACTGGATCGGGATCAGCAACGCGCACACGGTCCCGTGCGGCCCGCACAACGGCGCCGGGTTCCTGTTCATCCCAGACCTGACGAACAAGGCGACAGGTGCCGTGCTTGTCGTCCTCGTGATCCTTTACGTGGGCACCCAGCTGTTGTCGAGCATCATGATGTCGAGCCCGACGATGGACCAGACCCAGCGGCGGATCATGATGTTCCTGCCGCTCCTGTTCGTCATCTTCATCATCAACTTCCCGGCCGGCGTGCTCGTGTACTGGATCACGACCAACACGTGGACGATGGGTCAGCAATACGTGATCAAGAGACGCCTCGGGCCGGTGACGCCTGCGCCTGCCGCGGGCGGTGACGGCGGCGCGGGCCCGGGCGGTGGTACCGGCCGTGGTCGCCCCGCGTCCACGACAGCGGTCGTGCCACCGTCGGACAAGAACGGCGCCAACGGCGCCAGTGGCGGCGGGCTCGCCGGGTTGCTGCGCGGCCGGTCCAAGCCGGAGGAGCCACCCCCCGTCAGCGCGGGCAATCGCAGCCGGGCCGGCGCTCCGCCGCCGCCGCCGCGAAAGAAGAAGAAGCGCTCCGGTCGCCGGAGATAACTACCCCAGGGAGAGCTATCGATGAGTGAGCCTGCGGACCGTCTCCGCGAGTTGTTGGAGCGCCTGGCAGCGGAGATCGGCGTCGACGCGACCGTCGAGGTCGACGAGGATGCGGACGGTCTCACCGGCCGGTTCGTCGGCGACGACCTCGGCATCGTCATCGGTCACCACGGCCAGACGATCGACGCGATCCAGCATCTCGCCTATCGGATCGCGTACAAGGGCGCGTCGAATCGGAGCCGGGTCATCGTCGACGCCGGCGGCTACCGCGAGCAGCGTGCCGCCACGCTCCGCGCCTCGGCCGATCAGGCCGCGGAGACGGCTGTGCGGGACCGCCGCGCGGTTCCCCTGGAGTCGATGAGCGCGCTCGAGCGCAAGGTCGTGCACGAGCATCTGAAGTCTCGCCACGACGTCGAGACCTTCAGCGAGGGCCAGGAGCCCGCGCGGCACCTCGTCGTCGCTCCGCTCGTCGACTGAGCGAGCGACGGCCGGAGCGTCCGGCGTTTCACGTTTTTCTTGACGGTGAAACAAGCGTCGCGCTACAAATCGTGCCGTGAGTGAACTCACCGAGTACGAACGCGGAGTGGTCGTCGGCCTCCTCGTCGGCGAGGGATCGTTCGGCGGCGACGGCAAGCAGCCGCAGGTGACCCTGCGAATGCACGTCCGCCATGAGGCCCTCTTTCGCTGGCTCGTCGAGCGATTCCCCGGAACGAAGCTGTATGGGCCCTATCACCACGGTGGCCGGTCCTATTTCCAGTGGATGGCCCGCGGGCGGACCCTCGTCACCGACCTGCTGCCGCTGTTGGAACGCGAGCTGCACCCCGGGCTCGATGGCCACGCCGCGGAGCGCCTCAGCCTGATGCGCGAGCGCTACGCCGCGTTCATCGAACGCGAGCGCGAGCGAGCGGCGCGCCGGGCGTGACCGACGGCCGGGCGGCGCGGGAGGTGTCAGCCGGACTGCCGGCGAGGATCAGCACCGCGATCACGGGGCTCGTTACGCGGTACAACCTGCCCGCCGGCGCCGCCGACCAGCTCCGGGCGCTCGTCGAGCTCGTGGCGACCGACCCCCATGCGCCGACGACCGTCCGCACCCCGCGGGGGATCATCGAAGATCACCTGGCGGACTCGCTCGTCGGCCTCGAGCTGCCGGAGATCCGAGCCGCGTCCCGCATCGCCGACCTCGGATCGGGGGCCGGGTTCCCGGGCCTGCCGCTCGCCATCGCCCTGCCGGCGGCCTGGGTGAGCCTCATCGAGAGCGCCTCCCGCAAGAGCGACTTCATCGCCAGGGCCGCCGCGGCGTGCGGGGCCGGGAACACTGAGGCGATCCATGTCCGGGCCGAGGAGTGGAGGGCGGGCATCGCGAGCTGCGATGTCGTCGTCGCTCGCGCTCTCTCGGCGCCGGATGTCGTCGCCGAGTACGCCGCGCCTCTGCTCCGGACTGGCGGGACACTCGTGCTCTGGCGCGGGCGCCGGGACTCCGACGCCGAAGCCGCCGGTGCGCGGGCGGCCGCGGACCTCGGTCTCGTGGTCGGCCGGGTCACGCCCGTGCATCCATACCCCGGCGCCGAGCACCGTCATCTGCACGTCTTCACCAAGGCGACGGCGACCCCCGACCGGTTCCCGCGGCGTCCGGGCGTCGCCCGCAAACGACCCCTCGGTGGGCGGAAGTCCAAGGAAATACCGGGTAATGGCGACGCCGTCTGACCGCCGACGCCGCTAGCTTCCGTGGCCCGATGGGCACCGTGTACGCAATCGCCAACCAGAAGGGCGGCGTCGGCAAGACGACGACCGCCGTCAACCTCGCCGCCTGTGTGGCCGAGGCCGGCTACGAGTCGTTGCTGGTCGACATCGATCCGCAGTGCAATGCGACGCTCGGGCTCGGCATCAGCAAGGACGCCCCCAAGACCGTGTACGACGTCCTTGCCGGCGAAGCGACATTCGAGGACATCATCGTCCGGGCGGAGGTGGAGAACCTGTGGGTTGCCCCCGCCGGGCCCGATCTCGCCGGCGCGACGGTCGAGCTGCCGCGGGAGGCCGGCTCGGAAGGCCGTCTCCGGGAGGCGCTCACATCGACCCGCGAGCGCTATGCGTTCGTGTTCCTCGATTGCCCTCCGTCACTCGGGCCACTGACGGTCAACGCCCTCGTCGCCGCCGATCGGGTGATCGTCCCGGTGCAGGCCGAGTACTTCGCGCTGGAGGGGCTCGCGGGACTGCTTGACACGCTTTCGCTCGTGCAGCGCGAGCTCAACCCGCGGCTCACGATCGCCGGAATGCTGCTGACCATGCACGACGGCCGGACCCGCCTGGCCCAGGACGTCGAACGCGAGGTCCGCGAGCACTTCCCTGAACTGGTGTTTGACACGGTGATCCCGCGCAACGTCCGCATCGGGGAATCGCCGAGCTTCGGCAAGCCCGTCATCCACCACGATCCGCACTGCGCCGGCGCGGATGCGTACTTCGAGCTCGCAAAGGAGGTGGCCGCTCGTGGCTGAACGGCAGAAGGGAATGGGCCGCGGTCTCGCCGCGATCCTGTCGGTTGCCCCCAAGGATGAGGCGGAGGAGCTGCGTCAGATCCCGGTCGATCTGATTTCCCCCAACCCCCACCAGCCCCGGGCCGCCTTTGACGAGGAGACGCTCGTCGGCCTCGCGGACTCGATTCGCGCCCGTGGCGTGCTCCAGCCGATCCTCGTACGTCCGCTCGTGGGCGGCCGGTATGAACTCGTCGCCGGAGAGCGCCGGTGGCGCGCCGCACAGCTCGCCGACCTCGACACGGTGCCGGCCATCATCCGCCACCACGACGATGCCGCCTCGCTCGAGGTGGCTCTGATCGAGAACATGGCACGGGAGGACCTCAACCCGGTCGACGAGGCCCGGGCCTGTGCCGCGCTCGTCGAGGAACTGTCGCTCACGCGGGAGGAGGTTGGACTGCGCGTCGGCCGCAGCCGCGTCGCCGTGTCCAATCTCATCCGGCTGCTCGACCTCCCGGACGAGGCGATCGCGCTGCTCGAGCGCGGCGAGTTGAGCGAGGGCCACGGTCGGGCGCTGCTCGTCGCCGAGGATCACGCCGTTCGCCGCTCACTCGCCCGCGAGGCCGCCACCGCCGGGTGGTCCGTGCGCGAGCTGGAGAGCCGGGCCCGAGCAGCGGCAGAGGCGCCGCAGGAGCGGACCCGCCCGGCCCGCCGGCGCCGGACCGCGCTGCACCCGGACCAGGAAGCGGCGATCACCCAGATCTCCGACGCGCTCGGCCAGGCGCTCGGTCTCGAAGTCGAGGTCACTCCCGCCCGCACCGGATACCGCGCCCAGGTGAGCTTCGAGTCGGTCGAGGACGCGCTCGAGCTCGTCCGGCGGATCCGGGTGCGCGCCGTCGCGTAGTACGCGCGCCCCGGTTGCCTAGTGCGTTTCCGCACAAGCGCCAGCGGTTGAAATCGCGGTCGCAGCGCGGGTCGTGCGCGACCCGCACGCAGCAAGATCTCCGCCGCTATCCGGCGGAAACCTTGCGCCACTGCGGCCTCGCCCGTCGCCACCTTCCCATCGACCTCTAGAATCAGCCAACGCGTGCCCGGCCCGCCCGCGTAGAGCGAGCCGCGCACGAATCGCCGGGCGATTAGCTCAGTCGGTTAGAGCGCTTCTCTGATAAGGAAGAGGTCCCAGGTTCGAGTCCTGGATCGCCCACTGACCCCCGGGTTCGAGGTAGCGCGGGCTGGTGGTCGCCCGGAACTGCAATCCTTCCGGCATGGGAACTTCGGGGGCGAAGTCGGCCGGGGCGCGGCCGGAAGGCGGCGCGCAGCCGGCGAACTGGGCGGACGAGACCTGGTGGCGAGCCGAGATCGATGCGGCGATCGATGGTCGTGACCCGGTCCTGAGCAACGTCCGGATCACGCTCGCACACCGCGAGCTGTCGCTCGCCCTCCGTGAGGTGACGGGCGCCGGCAGCGGCGCGAACTTCCACACCTGGGCGGTGTGGGGATCGAAGAAGGCCGGCCGGACGATTCGCCGGGAGGACGTGCCATGGTTGCCCGGGGCCGGCGCGGGGCTCGGGGCGGCACTGGGTGCGGCCGTGGCCAGGTCCATGGCCAGGTCCGCGCCGACGTCCGCGCCTCGCCGGGCTCCCCGAACCCGGATCCTGGCGGCGGCGGTGACGGCCGGCACCGCGCTCAATGCGCTGATCCATCGGGTGCTCTCGGCGACGGCGACGCAGATCTTCGGCGGCAACGTGACGGTGCTCGATGACATCGGGCGTCAGACCGCACGCTTCGTGTCCACGTTCCTTGACCCGGCCGCCCGGACCGACGCCGAGCTCGAGCGGTTCCTCGCACCGCTGCGCACTGGACCGACCGACCAGGGTGGTCAGGAGTTGCTGCGCACCGCCTACCGCCACTACCTCGAGGTGGCGCGCACCCCGCCCTCGGATGAGCGTGACGAGCGCATGCTGACGGCGAACCTGCTCGCGATTCTTCACGAGCACCACCGTCTCGATCCGTACATCGATGCCGCCATGCCGCGCTCGGTGCGGCCGCTCGTGACCCGGTATCTGCTGACCTTCAGTCTCGGCACGGAGGTCATGCGGGTGAGCCGCGACGTCACGGCGCGCGGGCCCGCGGGGTTCCCCGACACGCTCCGGACGATTGAGTTCCCGGAGCTCGCCCGGTTGCTCGACGGCCCGGGCGGCCTCGACCGCACCCCCAACTCGCTGGACGGCAGCGGCGCCGGAGACTGGACCGCGCTCGCGGACCGGATGAACTTCATCGTCGACCTGTTCCGGACCCGGCAGTTCGACGAAAACCTGTTCGCGCCGCCGTTCCCGCAGCCGGAGTGGGACGCGCTCATCCGCAGTCACCCGAACCTGCGATCGTGTCAGCGGTGACGGCTGCGACCGACGCCCGTTTCGTCATTCAGAAACACGCCGCCTCGACGTTGCACTACGACTTTCGCCTCGAGGTCGACGGGGTGCTGCGGTCGTGGGCCGTCCCCAAGGGTCCCTCGACCGATCCGGCGGTCAAGCGACTCGCTGTCGAGGTCGGCGATCACGCGCTGGAGCACGCCGAGTTCGAGGGGCAGAGCGGCGCCGGCGCGGTGATCATCTGGGATGGCGGGACGTACCGGAACCTGCACCCCGAGCGAACGATGGCGGAGGCGCTCGATGCCGGGCACGCGTCGTTCTGGTTGGAGGGCGAAAAGCTGACCGGGGGCTGGACGCTCCAGCGGACCGACGGCGGACGCCAGCCGCAGTGGCTGTTGATCAAGCGCCGGGACGAGTTCGCCGACGCGGAGCGAGACCCCGAGGCGACCGAGCCGCAGTCGATCAAGACCGGCCGGACGATCGACGACTTGGCGCCGTGAGCATCGCGCGACGCAGTAGCTACAGTGGCGGACCGTGCCTGAGGCCTACATCGTCGACGCGATTCGCACCCCGTTTGGGCGCTACGGCGGCGGCCTCTCCTCGGTGCGCCCGGACGACCTCGCCGCTCACGCGGTCCGTGCGCTCCTGGACCGCCTGCCCTCACTCGACACAGAGCGGATCGACGACGTGCTGTTCGGCGACGCCAACCAGGCCGGCGAGGACAACCGAAACGTCGCCCGGATGGCGGCGCTGCTCGCCGGCCTCCCGACGAGCATTCCCGGCTCGACGATCAA
This sequence comes from uncultured Solirubrobacterales bacterium, assembly GCA_963779695.1. Classification (GTDB taxonomy): domain Bacteria; phylum Actinomycetota; class Thermoleophilia; order Solirubrobacterales; family Solirubrobacteraceae; genus Palsa-465. The sequence continues at coordinate 4,845 of CAVZZH010000025.1, read as the reverse complement.
CCGGCTGTGCGGCTCGAGCCTCGACGCGGCGATGCAGGCGAGCCGGATGATCGAGTCCGGCGACGCTGGCACGGTGCTCGTTGGCGGCGTCGAGTCGATGAGCCGCGCGCCGTGGGTGATGCTCAAGCCGGAGCGCGCGTTCCCGCGTGGCCACGAGCAGCTCAATTCGACGACGCTCGGGTGGCGGATGGTCAATCCGGAGATGCCCGAGCAGTGGACGATCTCGCTCGGCGAGAGTGCGGAGAAGCTCGCCGGGATCTACGAGATCTCCCGTGAGGCGCAGGATGCGTTCGCGCTGCGCAGCCATCAGCGGGCGGTGGCGGCGTGGGACGACGGCTTCTACGCCGAATGGGTCATTCCGGTACCGGGGACCGAGCTCGACCGAGACGAGACCGTGCGCGCTGACACGACCGCCGAGAAGCTCGCCAAGCTGAAGCCGGCGTTCGTCAAGGACGGCACGGTCACGGCCGGCAACTCGTCGCCGCTCAACGACGGAGCGGGCGCGATGCTGATCACCGACGAGGCCGGCGCCGCCGCCGTCGGTCGCGAGCCGCTCGCCCGGATCGTCGGCCGCGGCGCGGCGGGCGCGGACCCGGACGTGTTCGGGATCGCTCCGGTGGAGGCGGCCAACCGCGCGCTTGCGCGGGCCGGCATCGGCTGGGGCGACGTCGCCGTCGTCGAGCTCAACGAGGCGTTCGCCTCGCAGTGCCTGGCCGACCTCTCGCAGTGGGACGGCCTCGACCCGGAGAACGTGAATCCCAACGGCGGCGCGATCGCGCTCGGGCATCCCCTCGGCGCCTCGGGTGTCCGCATCCTGGGGTCGCTCGCGCACGAGCTCAAGCGACGCGGTGGTGGCTACGGCGTCGCCGCGCTGTGCATCGGCGTCGGGCAGGGTCTCGCGGTCGTCGTCGAGGCGTGATCTGCGCGAGATCGACCGAATCTGTGCGTTTGCGGTCGGCGGGTAACCGAGCTTCGCCCTGATCCCGTGTCCGTCGACCCCATCCATGCCCCCATCCACGCCCCGATCGACGCCGTCGTCTTCGACATCGGCGGTGTGCTGCTCGACTGGAATCCGCGCTACCTGTACCGCAAGCTGTTCGACGACGAGGCCGAGCTGGAGTACTTCCTGTCCGCCGTGTGCACGCCTGAATGGCATCACGACAACGATCTCGGGGTTCCGATGGAGACGACGTGCGGGCGGCTCGCGGCTGCACACCCGGAGTACGCCGAGCAGATCTGGGCGTGGGGTCGGCGCAGCGAAGAGATGATCGCGGGCCCGATCGAAGCGACGGTCGCGGTGCTGAGCGAACTCCGCGATGCCGGCGTGCGCTGCTACGCGCTGACGAACATGGAGAGCTGGACGTTTCCGCTTCGGCAGGCGCGGTTCCCGTTCTTCGGCTGGTTCGCCGGGATTGTCGTCTCCGGCCACGAGGGCGTGGCCAAGCCGGACCCGGAGATCTTCCGCCGGGTGCTCGAACGCTTCAACCTCGCGGCCGCGCGGACGCTGCTGATCGACGACGCCGAGCGCAACGTCGACGCGGCGCGCGCCGTGGGTTGGCAGGCCCTTGGCTTCACCACTGCGCCCACGCTCCGTACGGCGCTCGTCGACGTCGGCCTGCTCCCGCACGGCGCGCCTGAGTAGCCTCGTCATCGGTGGAGGCGTACATCTGCATCACCTGCGGCACGCAGTTCGCGCCGTCCGCCGCGCCGCCCGAGCGGTGCGTGATCTGCCTCGATGAGCGTCAGTACGTCGGCTACGCCGGCCAGCGCTGGACGACGCTCGACGAACTGCGCCGCCGGCACCACGCGCGGATCGAGCCGGTCGAGGCGGGATTGCTCGGCATCGGGATGAAGCCGAGCTTCGCGATCGGGCAGCGGGCCCTGCTCGCCGAGGGCCTGCTGTGGGACTGCATCGCGCTGCTCGACGCTGAGATCGAGACCGCCGTCGCGGCTGCGGGCGGGATCGACACGATCGCGATCTCGCATCCGCATTACTACACGACGATGGTCGACTGGGCTGAGCGGTTCGATGCTCGCGTGCTGCTCCACGAGGCCGACCGGCAATGGATCATGCGCCCGAGTGAGCGCATCGAGCTGTGGTCCGGCGACGAGCTGCAGGTCTCCGATTCGCTCCGGCTGATCAACCTCGGCGGCCACTTCCCGGGCGGCACCGTGTGCCTGTGGACGGCCGGGGCGGACGGTGCCGGCGCGCTGCTCTCCGGCGACATCGTCCAGGTCGTGCCGGACCGTGATTGGGCGAGCTTCATGTGGAGCTATCCGAACCTCATCCCACTGCCGGCCCGGGAGGTCGCCCGGATCCGCGATCGGGTGGCGACGCTCGAGTTCGACCGCGTGATCGGCGCCTGGTGGGAGCGCGTCATGGACGGCGACGCGCGGAACAAGGTCCTGCGCTCCGCCGACCGCTACATCAGCGCACTTCAGTAGCGATCGGCGGTCGCGAGGACCAGTGAGAGGCTGCCTTACGCAGCGTCGCGCAAGCCTTCGAGCTCGCTGTGCTTCGCCAGGCGGCTGAGGCCTCGGGCCTCGAGTTCGCGGGCACGCTCCGTCGTGATACCGAGCTCGCTGCCGGTCTGGCGCAGCGTGCGCGGCTCATCGCCGGTGAGGCCGAAACGCAGACGGATGACGCTGCGCTCGTCCTCGGGCAACTGCTCGACGACGTTGTGAACCCGGTTGTCGCGATCGGCCGTCGCCACCTCTTCGGTCGGCTCGGGCCGCTCGCTCGCCAGCAGATCACCAAGCGCGGTCTCGCCGTCATCCCCGACGGGCTGGTCAAGGCTCGTCAGGCCACGGCTGAGCTCGCGGAGTTCGGCGACCTCCTCGACGGGCAACTCGGCGACTGCCGCGATCTCCTCGTCGGTGGGCTCACGTGACAGCTTGGTGTTCAGCTCAGCCTCGATCTTGCGGACCTTCACCTGCCGCTGGGCGACATGAACCGGTACGCGAATCGTGCGGCCATGGTTCTGCAGGCCACGCTGAATCGCCTGCCGAATCCACAGCGTTCCGTAGGTCGAGAACTTGAAGCCTCGCCGCCAATCGAACTTCTCGACGGCGCGGATCAAGCCGAGCATCCCTTCCTGCACGAGATCACCCATCTCCAAGCCGTGCCCCTGATAGCGGCGGGCCTGGGAGACGACAAGTCGCAGATTCGAGTTGATCATCCGCTCCTTGGCGGCGAGATCGCCACGCTCAATCGCCTTGGCAAGTTCGATCTCCTCGGCCGCCGTCAGCAGCGGGTGCGTACGGGCCTGCCGGAGGAACAGATCGAGGGCGTCGGTCGCGGCCGAGAACTGCTCGGACGCGGTCGGCGCCGCCTCGCCCTGGCGATTCGCAACGTGAACGTCACGACGCCGGCGCTGGCGCGTATTGCCTGCGGTGCCGGTGTTCCTCGTGCGTCGGTTGTGCTTTATCTCCGTTTGTGTGTCTGAATGGTCACTCCGCGCGCGCTGAGCGCCGTCGCGGCCATGCGTATCAATGCTTTTCAGCTCAATCTCCAAATGATCGTACGTGTGGGCCTCTAATAGTAGCACTTGTTCGATAAATGTCGAACAAGTCCCCGGTCCCCCAGAGCACGTCCGCTCCAAGACGACCTATGAGGCAGTATTCGCCACTCTGGGCCCGGCCTACACGTTCTTTACGTCTTCTTAGTACGCCGCCCACTCCGAACAACCTGGCCACCGCACGAGCCGGTGCATAAACCCATTGAAGACGGGGCATGGTGACGACGTGAGCCTTCGTCGCCCGCTCGTAGCACTGATCGCGTCGGCCACCGCAGCGACCGCCGCCGCCGTGACCGGCGTCCCCGCAGCCTCGGCCGCGACCCCGCCCGCCAAGCACGCGGTCGCGGTCGGCTCTGGCGGCGCCGTCGCCTCCGAGAGTCCGTATGCCACCCAGGCTGGCCTCCGCGTCCTGCGCCAGGGCGGGACGGCCGCCGACGCTGCAGTCGCTGTCGCCTCCACGCTCGGTGTCACTGAGCCGTACGTCGCCGGCATCGGTGGGGGCGGCTACTTCGTCTATTACGACGCCCGCAGCGGCAGCGTCTCGACGATTGACGGACGTGAGACCGCACCCGCCAGCGCCACCCAGAACCTGTTCATCGATCCGGCCACGGGCAAGCCTCTCTCGTTCCCGACGGCGGTCAGCAGCGGACTGTCGGTCGGCGTGCCCGGAACGCTGATGACATGGCAGCGGGCGCTCGGCCGCTATGGCCGCTTCAGCCTCGCTCACGATCTCCGCCCCGCCGAGCGCGTCGCCCGCCGTGGGTTCGTCGTCGATGACACTTTCCGGGAGCAGACGCGCGAGAACCAGTCCCGGTTCGCCCAGTTCGCCTCGACCAGCCAGTTGTTCCTCCCGAACGGTCAGTTGCCCGTCGTCGGGTCGCGGCTGCGCCAACCCCGACCTGGCGGCCACGTACGCCCAGATCGCCCGCCACGGCGTCGGTGCGTTGTACGGCGGCGCGATCGGCCGCGACGTCGTCGACACCGTCCACCATCTTCCGCTCGCCCCCGGCGCCACCCTGACCCCGCGCCCCGGCAACATGACCCTCGCCGATCTCGCCGGCTACTCGGCCCCGTTCGTCGCGCCGACCCACGTCCGCTACCGCGGTGACGACGTGTACAGCATGGCGCCGTCGTCAAGCGGGGGCACCACGGTTGGGGAGGCACTCAACATCCTCGTCAACTTCAACCTGGGCGCCGAGGCCCCCGTGCAGCAGATCCACCACGTGCTTGAGTCCACCCGCCTCGCGTTCGCCGACCGTAACCGGTACATCGGCGATCCTCGGTTTATCGACGTGCCTGAGCAGCAGCTGCTCTCACGCGCCTTTGG
>CAVZZH010000024.1:0-86239 GCA_963779695.1 uncultured Solirubrobacterales bacterium | reverse complement strand
CGCGCCCCCCGGGCTCCGGCGCCGAACGCGAACGCGTCGGCGCCGGAGCTCTCAGCAGTTGAGTGAGAAGCGGGCCGCTTCGAGAGCGGAAGGGTGGCGGCCCAAGCGTCGCGGCACTCCGGGCCGCCGGATCCCGAGCGACCGAGCCGCTGATCACCCGCAGCGGCCCGAGAATGTCATCGCTCGCCCATGCCAACACGTAGTCCCCAGCCGAGTTCACACCGAGCGCCGGATACCCCGCATGACCGGCGCGCGACAGCACCACGGTCCGCGCGCCGGCCGGTGCCGCGCCGCCACCCGCTATCGCGACAACCGTCGCGATCGAGTCCGTCAGGAACGCACAGACCCGCCTCAACACGGAATCCCACCCAGGGATTTTCGGTGAAGGCCTCGGGAGCTTCGTGATGTCTCAGCTCAGTGCGCAGCTTCCTGCGCGCGGCGCGGTAGTTTCCAGCCGGGACGGACGAAGTGGCAGGTGTAGCCGTTGGGGTAGCGCTCGAGGTAGTCCTGGTGCTCGGGCTCTGCCTCCCAGAACGGTCCTGCGGGTGCCACCTCGGTGACGACCTTGCCCGGCCACAGGCCGGAGGCGTCGACATCGGCGATCGTGTCCTCTGCGATGCGGCGCTGCTCGTCGTCGACGTAGTAGATCGCCGAGCGATAGCTCGCCCCGACGTCGTTGCCCTGGCGGTTCTTCGTCGTCGGGTCGTGAATCTGGAAGAAGAACTCCAGCAGGTCCCGATAGGAGATGCGCTCGGGGTCAAACAGGATCTCGATCGCCTCCGCATGCGAGCCGTGGTTGCGGTACGTCGCGTTGGGCGTGTCGCCGCCGGTGTAGCCAACGCGCGTGCCGCTCACGCCGTCGAGCTTGCGGATCAGATCCTGGACACCCCAGAAGCACCCGCCCGCCAGAATCGCCTTCTCGGTTGCCGCCATCTCGCTCCTCCTCCTCGTCATCGTTCCTCTTGGCTGAACATATGGTGACGGACCGTAGACTGGTTGTGGTTCAGAGCGTGACCATTGCACCCTCACAGCAGGCAACCGTCGGCCACAGATGAGACCCCGGCTCAACACGTACACGGGCTACAGCGTCGGCTGCGCCGGCGTGTGGGCCGCCATCCTCGCCATTGGCCAGCGGCGGCTGGATCCCGAGACCCGGAGCATGCTTCGGCTCGTGTGCGGCGGATGGTGGATGGGATGGACGTCGGCCACCATCGCCCGGATCGGATATCCGCCGCCGAAGGGACTGACACCCCGTGCGGAGAGACGGCTCCGGACCGTGTCTCTCCTCCTCGTCGCAGTCGGGCTGATCAGCGTCGTCCGCCTGCTGGCGACGGGCACGCGCCGCGCGAAGCAGGACCGCCGCCCGAGAACGGGCTAGACGCTGACCTCGCCGTCTCCGATACGCGCTTCGAACGCGGCCACGGGGGTCTGTTTCCCGAGCACGTAGCCGGTGCAGGCGCGGTGGTACCCGGCGGCGAGAATCAGCGGCGCACCCTCGCGACGGACGATCATGATCGGCGGGAGGCGCTTGCCTTTCGCGAGCCTCGCGAGCTTCTTGGCCACGCCGGTGTCAGCCGCCGTGAGCGGCGTGAGCTGGGCGGCGTTGAAGATCTCCTTGGCCGTGTAGTTCTGGGGGTGCCGTGCGTCGCGAAGTTGACGCATTGCCTCGAGCACGTGCTCTTCGCCGAGGACGAGGGACAGGTATTCCTCGGCGGTCTCAAAATCGTGAGCTTCGGGCTTCTTCTGCCAGCGGATGCGCAGCTTCTCAGCCTGCCGGCTCGGGTCTGCCTCGATCATCGCCGGAACGGCGGCTTCCGCCGTCTGTTCGGCGGTTCTCAGTAGCACGGCGGCGAAGACGCTCAGCGCGATCGTCCCAAGCCCGCCGAGCACGATCGCCGCGGCCTGCCCGCCGGTGATTGCATGTGCTCGCAGTCCGAGGTCGGCAGCCGCCGCGGGCAACCCGAGCTGGGCGCACGCGAGTAGTCCGGCGGCCCGCCCGCGGTTGAGCGCCACGCCCGTGACGACATGAACGACGGCGGCGCTGAGCATGAGCGCGGCGGCGAGGGCGAGCAGCAACGGATCGGTGAATACTTGTCCCACGTTGAGTTTCGTTCCGAGCGAGACAAAGAAGATCGGGACGAAGAAGCCCTGGGCGACCGCCGCGACCTGTTTGTCGAGCCGTTTGGGCCCGCCGAGCCAGGACAGCAGCAGGCCGCCGGCAAAGCCGGCGATCAGCAGGCTGATACCGGACTTTTCCGCAACCGCGGCCAGTGCGAACAAGCCGATCAGCGCCACTCGGAGCTCGAGTGCCCAGCCTCGCTGGCGGGAGCGAGAACGAAGCTGCGCCACCCATCCGTGCCCGCGCAGGGCGTGAGCGACCGCTGCGAGCAGCGCGAGCGCTGCGAGGACGGCGAGCGCGCCGAGGGCTGACCGGCCCACCTTGGCGGGCTCCAGCACGAGCGGCAGCGTGATGATCGTCAGCACGTCGGCGATCGTCACCTGAGCGATGGTGGCGGCGAGCTTCTTCTGGTCAAGCGAGGACTCCTGCACCAGCGGCAAAATGACCGCCGCGGAAGAGTTCGCCGTCAAGAGCGCGAACACGAGCGCCGGCCCGCCGAGCAGGGTGTGAATGAGGAAACCTGCGAGCAGCGCAAGCGCGGTGCACAGCAGCGTGGCCACGACGCCGGCGCCCGCCGAGCTGGCCACCGAGCGGACCGGTACGTGCATTCCGGCGGCGAACATCAGCATGAGAAAGCCCGCGCTGGCGAGGAACATGAACGTTGGCTGCGCCGGGTCGAGGACTTTCAGGCCCGCGGTACCAAGCAGTGCGCCGGCGGCGAGCTCCCCGACGATCACCGGCACCATCGCCCTCTCACCAGACGACAGCAGCGGCCCACAGACCCCGGCTACCAGCACGACCGCGAGCGTGGAAAAGGTCATCCGCTCACCCCCCGACAGACTCGACCGTCATCAACACGCACTGCTGGTCCGGCAACGTCCATACCTAGAACATCGGCCGCAACGGCGACGTCTGACAGCTCCACGGAGCCGCTCGACAAAACGACTCCCGACCGCGGCGGCAGACCACGGAGCAGCGCACGTAGTCCCTACGGATCCGTGCCCGTCAGCAGACGGTGCGAGACGGCAAGTCGTCAGGGACGTCGGCCAGATCGACGAACTCAGCCGCGAACATCCTGAATCGGTAGAGATCAGAGAAGTTCGACGCGATTCCAAGGGACGCCCGGACCGCCCCACCTGACGGGAGGCCGATCGCCCGGACGTAGTCGTCGAGCGTCATGCCCTCGCCGAACTCGCCGCCAACGAGGGTTTTGCGCGCGATCGTGAACGCGATCTCCCCGGCGCCCGGGTTGCAGAAGCAGCCCGTGCGAAGCGACACATTGTGCGCGGACGCGACGCGGTCGACATAGCGTTCGTCGACGATCCGACCGTCGGGATGGAGGAAGTTGAACGCGATCGTGGCGCCGCGCCGCTCCCACGTTCCGGGCCCGTAGATCACCGCCGCCGGCGCGCCATCCGCGTGTCGCAAGGAGTCGAGCGCCTCCAGGAGTCCGGCACCGAGCGCGCCAACCCGGTCATGGATGTTCCCCAGGCCGACGTGATCCAGAAATCGAAGACCGATCTCGACCGCGGGCAGGTTGAGGTAGTTGACGGTTCCATCCTCGAAGTGAGCCGCGCCGGGCGCGGACTGGTAGTACTCGCGCTGCACGAACGCAGCGACGATCGTGCCACCGGAGAACCACGGTCGCTCGAGCTTCGCGAGCGCCTCGCGACGCGCGAGCAGGCAGCCGACGCCCGTGGGCCATCCGAACATCTTGTAGAACGACAGCGCCACGAAGTCGGGATGCCAACGGCCGAGGTCCAAGCGGTTGGTGGGCACGAACGCCGCCGCGTCAAGGAGTACATCCCAGCCGTGGGCGTGCGCCTGCTGGGTCCACTCGAGCGGATGTTGGACCCCGGAGAAGTTCGACTGCGCCGGGTACGCAAACAGGTTGTGATGGTCGCCGGCCGTGTCCGTGAGGTACCGGGTCAGCAAACCGTCCTCGACGCGGAGATCGGGCGGGACGCTCGGGATGTAGGTGGTTTCAGCGCCGCGCGCGCGAGCAAACTCGCGGATTCCGTTGACCGAATTGTGGTTGTCGAAAGTCAGCAGGAAGCGGTCTCCGCCGTGAAACGGGTAGGCCTCCCCCACCAACCGCAGCGCCCCCGTCGCGTTCGGCGTGAAGATCGCCTCGTATTCGTCGACAGAGGCGCCGAAGAACTCAAGCACCGACGACCTGGCACGCGCGACCAGCGCGGTGCTCGCCGCGGATGTCGGGTTCACCGAATGGGGATTCCCGAACACGTTGCTCGCGATCAGCCCCATGTGCTCCCGAAGCTGAGAACTGGCGTACAGCCCCCCACCCGTGTAGTCGAGATATACATGCCCGCCACGGTCAAGCCGCGCGAACTCGCTCGCGCGGACCGCATCGAGCGCATCGGTCTGCGCATAACCCACATGCTTGCGGCGAAACGCCGCCTCAGCCTCCTGCTGGCGGGCTCGCGAGTCGCCGGCTCGGGTGTCCGCCGCGGACATGGCTACTCAGGTCACGCCGTCAGCCGGCGGAGTCCTGGCCGCGCGCCTCCCAGTACCGCTCGGCATCAGCCTCCATGACCGCAAGCCGGGTGTAGTAATCCGGGAACTCGTTGAGGTGCGCCAGCGCGATCTTCCCGGTCGTGATCTCGTCATCGTCGCTGACGTTTGTCGCGGGGTCTCGGATGCCGTGCTCAAGCTCGACATCCAAGCCCATCTGGAACTGTGCGACGTCGAACCGGGACGTCGACCAATCGATCCCGATCGTCTCTCCGATCGCGCGCGCCTTGTCCTCTGAAAAGGTGAACTGCTCGGTCATGGCCGTCATCCCGGGTTGAATTCGATGAGCTCCACACCGCGCGCACGTGAGCCGCCTCCCCGAAGCTCGAAGGTGCTCGCAGTCGTAGTGAAGCACGCGGGTAGAGCGCCGACACTCGACTGAGTAGTTTCGGCGAGATGGGGTGAGGACTTGTCCCGATGTGATCGGAGCCGCGGCCGAGGAGCATGGCCTTACGCCCGACTGGCTGAACCGCTTAGGGCGGGCATGCCGGAATCAACACGTCCTGCCAACTAAAGGAGGACCGGAATGACCGCATTCGTCAAGAGCGGTGTCGAGGTTGAGCGCGACAGCGAAGGGTTCCTTGTCCACACTGACCAATGGAGCGAGGAGGTCGCGCGGGAGTTGGCTCGTGAGAGCGGGATCGACGAGCTGACGCCGCGTCACTGGGACGTCATCAAGGCAATGCGAAGTGCGTTCCTCGATCACGGCGCCCTTCCGTGGGTCCAGACGCTCTCCAAGGTCTCGGCGATCCCGAGCGAGCAGCTGTACGAGCTCTTCCCGCATGCACCGTCACGACTTGTGTCCAAGATCGCGGGGATTCCCAAGAACCGCTCCTGCATCTGACGTACGACGCGACGGGGACGGTGGCGCGGGAGGCAGCGGGCTTTGTCGCGGGCAGCGGCCTAACGGCCGGATCACCGGAGATCGGGATCACACTCCCGCGCTGTGGGAATGGTGCTCAATCGCCGCAATCAGCTGATCGATCACGCGGAGATCGTGCTCGCCGTGGAACCCGATCTGCTCGCGCGGCCAGCAGTCACGACCGGCCGCATCCTGCTCGTGCAGCCAATGGACAACCGCTGAGGCGCCCGCGGGGGCGTTGAAGGAAATCTTCTGCACCGCGAACTCGTCGAGCAGCGCGATCGTCTCATCGGCCGTCCGGACCTGAATCCAGCCGTGCGGGGCCTGGCGCGTGTGGAGGTCGGGATCGACCCAGAGCGAGATCTGCCCGCTGCGCTGTGCGTCGTCGCGCGCGACCAGCCAGGACAGCTCGCCGACAGCGCGCAGCAGGTCTTCGGTGAGCGGGCCTGGACGGCGTGCTTCGAAGAACGCAAGCAGCCCGCCGTAGTACCAGAGCTGCTCACGCGCGGTCTTCTGCGTGAATCGGTCCCACAGCACGTGCCCCTCTTCGCGATAGTCGCGCACGATCGAGCGGGCGTTGTGGACCTTGTCGGCGAGCGCGACCCGCAGGATCGCGTCGTCTTCGACCTCGGGCAGATGCGCGAGATAGCGGCGCTTGCGCTCGATCCACGTTTCCACCTCGACCAAATCGACCGTGTCTGAGCACGCCTCCACGATGGCGGCGACGCCCGGCCCGAAGGAGCGCGCGATCCGCTCGAGCATCGCCCGCCCGCCGCCGTCCTCCACCGTGTCATGCAGCATCGCCGCGATCGCCTGATCCTCATCGCCGCCATCCTCGATCACCAGCCCGGTGACCACCAGCAGATGCGCGACATACGGGATCTCCGTACCGCTGCGGCGCACGTGACCGTGCACCTCCTGCGCGAGTGCCACCGCGGCGAGAAACCGGCTGGTTAGCGCAGGCGGCGTCGTCCCGATCCGACCGAGGGTCGCCCGGGTTCCCGCCGATAGGCCCTGCCTCGGCAACTCATCCTCTCCCCCCAATGCTCCGGTGATCCGTTCCATCGCTACCGCGACTCCTGTGGGTCGAAGACAAAGGGTGCACCGATCCTGCTCCCACGGCGCCGAGCGCACATCCGCAGAAAACCCGCAGCCACCATCCGCACAGCTTCCAAATGTTCACAATTGCCACCTCAGCGCGCACCTGAGGATCCGGGGCGCCTGCGCGTCGGCGGTCGACGGCCGGCGTCGCCGACAGGCCGGAGTGCGTCGAGCGCCGCTTGGAGGATCGGCTCGATGTAGCCGGTGTCACCGGGGATCTTGGCGACGGCGCCGACCATGTCGAGGACCTGTTCGAGCGTGAGGTCGTCTCGGACCTCGCCGGAGTCCTGGGCGGCGCGCATGAGTGGTCGGCCGGCCGCGAGCACCCGGGGGCGCCCCGCTCCGAGCACCGGGTTGTCCGGGTCTGACTGCTCGAGCAGCTCCGTCGCGACGGGGCGCTTGCTCGTGAAGTACGTGAAGAAGCGGCGCAGCCACGCGGTGAAGATCGCTCCCGGTGTCTCGCCGTCGATCGATGTGGCCGCGTCGCATACGGCGTCGATCTCGTCGACATAGAGGGCCTCGAGAAGCTCGCGGCGGCTCGAGAAGTTGCGGTATAGGGTCGCCGGGCCAACCCCGGCACGCCGGGAGATCTCCGCCATGGAAACGTCCGCGTCGGGTTCGGCAAATGCGGCGCGGGCGGCCTCGAGGATCTTCTCGCGGTTCCGCTCTGCGTCGACGCGCCTGGTCGGCGGGTGGGTCAGCGGATCGCTCATCGCTTCCAGGGGGAGGGTTTCCGACCCCGGATGTTGTGGACACCCTCTCCGGTTCGGTGGACGAGTCTAACCGATCGCCTGCCACGCCGGGTACACGATCGCCGCGGTCGGTGAGCCGGGCCACCCTCGTGTCGCTCACCACGAGTAGGGTGCGGGCGATGTCCAGCGGGGGGACGCAACGGCGAGCGCTAACTCCTCCCGGCTTCCGGCTCGGGCTCCTGCTGATCGTCGCCGTCGGTGTCGCGATCCGGGTGATCTACACGGTTGTGTGGGCGCCGTGGCCGCCCCACGGCGTCACCGACGAGTTCTATTACTCGGGCGTCCCGGTACTTCTCGCGCACGGCCACGGGTTCGTCAGTCCGACGGGTTTGTTCACTGGGCAGTTCATCCAGACCGCGGGCCACCCGCCGTTCTACACCATCGTGCTTGCCGGTCTGGCCAAGCTCGGCGGGACCGGTGAGGAGGCACAGCGGCTCCTGGGATCTCTGTTCGGCGCGGTCACGATCGCGACCGTCGGCGTACTGGGACGCGATGTCGGCGACGACGTGACCGGGCTGCTGGCCGCCGGGCTCGCCGCCATCTACCCGATCCTCATCGGTGCAGACGGGGCCCTGATGAGCGAGTCGCTCTACGGAATGCTCGCCGCGCTCTCGCTGCTGGGGACGTGGCTCGTCGTCAAGCGGCCGAACTGGGCGCGCGCGGCCGCCCTCGGCGTGGCGCTCGGTCTTGCCGCGCTGACACGCGGAGAGGGCGTGGCGCTGTTCGTCGTCACCCTCCTCTACCTCGCGTTCGCGATCCGGCGGGTCGTTCCGCTGGCCGCCATGGGCGCGTGCTTCATCGTCGTACTCGCGCCGTGGACGATCCGCAACGCCGTGGTGTTCCATCGTTTCGTGCCGATCGCCAACGACTCGGGATCGGTCGTGGCGGGCGCGAACTGCCACTTGACCTACTACGGGTCCGAGATCGGCGGCTGGGACGTCCGCTGCGTCCGCGCCTACCCGGGCAACGAAGCGCAGGTCGCGGGCAAGCAGTCCGACGCGGGCATCAGCTACGCGCGACACCACCTCCTCCGGCTCCCCGTCGTGATGGTCGCGCGCTGGCTGCGCGTGTGGAGCTTCTCTGCACCGAGATCCGTGCCGGAGGGCCGCTCCGGCGCACTCCAGGATGTCGGCGTGCTCATGTACTACGCACTGCTGATCCCGGCGGCGTTCGGCCTCGTCGCCGTTCGCCGCCGCCGCCAGCCAGTGGGCGTCCTCGTGATCCCGTTTGTCGTCGTCTCGTTGACGGCGATCCTGACCTACGGCTTCGTTCGCTTCCGTGAGCCCGCCGACGTCGCGCTCGTGGTCCTCGCCGCCGCTGGTCTCCAGGACCTGGTGCGACGCGTGAAGCTGCGCCGTGCCACAGGTCGGCCCGGGCCGCACGCGCAGCCGGCGGCCTGATCAGAGGCCTCGGCGACTCATCCGCCGGTCCGACCCGTAGCCTTCCTGACCATGACCGCAACGATCACTCCCGGCACGCGTCGCTGGACCGACGCGCGCATCGAAAACGACCTGCGAGCCGCGATCAGCGAGCTCGGCCAGTTCCCCAATCGTGCTCAGCTCATCGCGCTCGGCCAGCGCAGCCTTTGGGACGCGATGCGCCGCACTGGCGGGATCGAGCACTGGCAGGACCGCGTCGCGTTGCATCACCTCCCCACACCCGACCAGATCGCCGAGCGCGCGTACCAGCTCTACGAGGCCGGCGTCGACGGCGACAGCGTTGCGCACTGGCTCGCCGCCGAGCGCGAGCTCGCCGCCTGACCCACGTCATCTGCTGACCGGCCCGGGCGGTCCCGGGCCGGTCAGGACTCGCGTTCGATCAGAATTCGGACGACCGGCGGTGCCCGTCGGCCCGTCGGGCATACTACGGTCGCTTCAGGCTCATCGATTAGGGCGCGAGGCGATGGGCCTACCAGGGATCACCGCAACCGACACTGCACCGGTCTGCCGACCGATCGACGCGCGTGTACGCCGCGCGCTCGTCGCCATGCTCTGCGCCGCCCTCGCCGGACTCGCACTGTTCTCCGTCCCGGCGACCGCCGCGGCGGCGACGCCGTCAGTCACATTCACCGTGAAATCGGGGGTCCGGCCGATCCCGGACGACTTCTTCGGCCTCTCGATCGAGGTCGACAAGCTCACCGCATTTGCCGACGCCGGCCTGCCATTCGATCGGATGCTCGCGATCCTGCGGCCGGGCAATGGCGAGCCGCTCCAGCTGCGGCTCGGGGGCCGCTCCGCCGACGCCGCCGTGTGGGGACAGCACCCCACGACGCTTCCCCGCTGGGTGAAGTTCCTCGATGCGACATGGATGAACGACCTCGTCGATCTCGTCCAACGCGACAACCTCCGGATCGAGCTCACGGTCAACCTCGTCGCCCACTCCCCGACGATGGCGCTCGCGTTCGCCGAGGCGGCGGAGCGCGCGCTCCCACGCGGCACGCTCGCCGGGCTCGCGATCGGCAACGAGCCCGACCTCTACCGGCTTCAGCCGAGCCTTGAGGCCGAACGGCTGGCGAGCACGACGAAGAGCACCCCCAAGCACTGGACCCACAAGTACAACGTCGACACCTATGTCGACGACTTTCGCACGTACGCGCGCGCGATCACTCGTCACCTCCGTGGCATCCCACTCGCCGGCCCTGAACTCACGTATCCGAGTGTCGCGTGGCCCACGAAGCTCGTGACACTCGGATCCCTCCGACCCGCGAGTCTCTCCTTTCACCGCTACGCGACGGCGACCTGCAACAGCAAGCAGCGCCGCGCCGTCCCGGATGCCGCGGCGTTTCTTGAGAACCGATTCTCCGGTGGGCTTGCCCGCACCCTGACCGGTGATCTCAGGTTCGCCGCCGCCAATCAGATCCCGATCCGCGTCAGCGAGATGAACTCGTTCACCTGCGGCGGTCGGGCCGCACTCGCGGCGTCGTTCGCCACCGCCCTGTGGGCACCGGACGCCCTGTTCGAGATGGCGAGCGTCGGCGTCGACGGTGTCAACTGGCACATCCGCCCGGAACTGTCGAATGCGCCGTTCGCTCTCGACGCGACGCAGGGCGTGACCGTCCACGCCGAGGCCTACGGACTCGCGGCGTTCGCGCGGATGCTCGGGCCGAAGGCCGAGCTGCTGCGCGTCAGCAGCAACGCCCCGGATCACGAGGCGATCAAGGGATGGGCCGTGTCCTCATCCCACGGGACGATGCTGCTCGAGCTCAACAAGAGCCCCCAGACTGTGCAAACGCTCGTCCAGCCGCTGCGATCTCGCGACGCCATCGTCACCCGGCTGCTTGGGCCGTCCCCCGCCGCCGAGACCGGCGAGAGCCTCGCGGGTCAGACGATCGGCGAGGACGGTCGCTGGCACGGTACACGCACGACCACCGAGGTCAGCGCGGTCCGCGGGCTCTACCCGATCCGGCTTCCCGCCTACAGCGCCGCGCTGATCAAGCTCTAGTGTCCCGGCTCAGAACCCCGAGGCACAAGCCGTCGGCACCGACGCGCGCAGCAGCGTCACGCCGGTCAGCCAACCGTTGACGTCGGTGCTCTGGACGCGGAGCGACCCGAGCTCGCGCTGGAGCTGCGGAAGACACTGCCCGAGCCGGTAGAGGTCGGCGTGGAGCAGGTTGAGATCGGCTGCCGAGGCGGTCGTGTTTGACGCGTCCCGCAAGCCGGCGAGCGCAGACCGCATCACACGCTCGGCCGCGGCCCGGCGGTGGCGCTCAGCCGTGAGCGCCCGCTGCCCGGCGCGCACCTGGGTCTCGAGTGCGCCGACTCGCTGCGTCAACGCGTTCACCTGGCTGTGCAGCTGCGTGGTCGGCGTCTCGTTGACGAACGCGAGCAGGCCGACGACCATCGCGATCACGCTCACGCCCACGAGGACCGGGACCAGCCAGTTCAACTCGGGGCGACGCGATGTCGCCTGCGAGGAACGTGGTGATCGGTCGGTCAGCGTGGCGCCCACGTGCGCACCTCCTTGTGCGCTCGGTAACAAAGCTAGTTTAGCGTCCGAAGCTAGGTTCAGGTTCCCGTCCTCGGCCGCATCGTGCATCCGTGGAAATGTGCGCCGGCGCGGTGGCGGACTACGAGGCGCGCCAGGTTGCGCGTGAGTCCTTGGCTCGGGGGGTAGCTCGACGGGCAGGGACCTGAACCGGAGACGAGAGGAGCTAGAGATGACAGCGCCGATCGACGATGTCAGCACCCTGCCCGGCAAGAAGGTCGCCGACCAGGAGCAGAACCCGATCGGTGAGATCAAGGAGATCTACGCGATCGGCGGCGACGGCGACGCGATGTGGGTCAGCGTCGAAGCGAAGTTTGGGCTGGGCGATAAGCGCAACGTGCTCATCCCCCTCGCCCGGCTCAAAGACGAGAACGGGGAGCTGCGCGTTCCGTACAGCAAGGACCACATCGGCAACACGCCAGAGCTCGACGATGCGGACACCATCTCGCCGGAGTGTGACCGGGCCCTACGTGACCACTACGGCATCGACCGTGCCGATCAGGAGCTGCGTGGAGACAACGACTCGTACGCGACGCTCGTCCCTGAGGACACCGATGCAGCAGCGGAGCGCGTCGAGGATCCCGGTTCGCTTGAGACGCCCAACGCGGACAAGATCAGCGATGAGACGCGGGAGCGGCTCCACAACCCGGGCAACAGGGAGACGCGTGACGTCGACGCGGGTGCGATCGCCGACGAGAACGCGGCGCACGCGAAGAGCGGGGGCGAGAACGACGCGGAGTCGTCTGAAATGCAAGCGCACGGTCACGACGACTGACAGGGGCTCGGCGCTGCCACAATCAGCGCCTCATGGAAGACGAGTCGGTGCACGCTCGTCCGCGGGCTCCCGGGCAACTGCTGACCACATCTGAACTCACGGCTCGACGCGTGGCGTTGCGACGCCGCCGCGCCCACCGCCGGCGGCGCAACGCGGGGATCACCGCGGTGGCGGCGATCGCGGCCGGGGCCGTGTTCGTGGTGACCTCGGGCGGCAGCTCGCCGGCCGCCCACGAGGCGCGGCCAATCGTCGCCGCGACGCCGTCCCCACCGGCACGGCCGGCGAAGACCACGGCAACGACGACCACCGCCACGACGCCACACCGGCCGACCCGGTCCACGACGTCAAGACACGTCCGCGCGCAGCACACGGCGCCATCCGCGAGCGCCGCATCGGTCAACCCCGTGCTCCGGTACACGTCGTATGTGCAGCTCGCCGGGCACCGGCGTCGCGAGGTCGCGCTGACGTTCGACGATGGGCCGAGCCCGTACACGCGCGACGTGCTCCGGATCCTCAGCCGGATGCACGTCCACGCGACGTTCTTCGTCGTCGGCCTTCAGGTGGCGACGTACAAGCGGCTCGTCGCCGAGGAGGCCCGGGCAGGCAACGATGTCGGCGATCACACGATGAGCCACCCGCCGCTCGCACAGCTCTCGGGGCCGGCCCAGTCCGAGCAGATCGGCGGCGACGCTCGGCTGATCAGGGCCGCCGGCGCGCCCGCCCCCCGGCTGATGCGCCCGCCGTACGGATCCTTCAACACGACGACCCTCCAGGTACTGCGCGCACAGCGGATGCTGATGGCTCTGTGGAGCGTCGACACGAAGGACTACGCCCGCCCCGGGACCCATCGGATCGTCTACAGCGCGGTCAGCGGCGCCCAGCCGGGCGCGATCATCCTCATGCATGACGGCGGCGGCGAGCGCAGCGAAACGGTCGCGGCGCTGCCGCGCATCATCACGCGGCTGCGCCAGCGTCACTTCAAGCTCGTCACGCTCTCGCAGCTGGTCAAGGACGACCCACCACCACGCCACCAGCCGGCGCCGCACTCACTCTCCGGCGGCGTGTGAGCGCCGGAGCGACGGCAGCTCAGACGAGACACTGCTCCCGCGCGTAGGCGCTGACCTCGGCGCGGGTGCAGCGATGGATCTTGTGCTGGAGGTGTGAGCGATGGGCTTCGACGGTTCGGATGCTCAAATGGAGCTCGTCCCCGATCTGCGGGTTCGTGTAGCCGAGCGCGACGAGCTTGAGCACCTCGAGCTCCCGCGGAGAGAGCCCCTCCGCCTCGCCGGGACCGAGCTCAGGCTCGCATACGGTCCGGCCGGCAAGTTCGGGGTCGAGGTACACATGGCCGGCGTGGGCCGCGCGGACCGCCTCGACGAGCTCCGTGTCAGCCGCCTCCTTGAGCGCGAATCCGACCGCGCCGGCACGCAGCGCCTCACGCGCGGCCTGCGGCGAATCCTCCATGGTGAGGATCACGATCCGCGTCGTCGGGGAGACACGAAGGATCGTCGGAATCGCCGCGTACGTCGAGCCGTCTGGCATGTGCAGATCGAGCACGAGGACATCGGGCTTGTAGGCCAAGACCTTGCGCGTCGCCGCCGCCAGGTCGGCCGCCTCCGCGACGAGCGTAAAGCCGGGTTCGGCCTGGACCACGAAGCGGAGCGCCGCGCGCACGATCGCCTGGTCATCGGCCAACACGATCGTGATGACGTCACCCGTGCCATTACCACCGGCACCGACGACGTCAGCCCTCATTTGCAATCACGCTCCGAAGGTGAGATATCGCGGCCTCAATGCCGCGCTTGCGCTCACCGTATCTCGGGATCGCACCGTCCACATCGGGAATCCCGTGCAGGCGCAGCCGTAGTTCCTGCGGATCGAGCGAGAACGTCGTGACGGTTGCCACGAGGCGCGTCCCCGCTGACACCCTGGCACCCTGTGTGTGCGTGATGACTGATGGCCACCTTCCGAGCGACCCGGTCCTGAGCGAGCAGGCGGCGTACTACCGTGCGATTGCCAGCACGTACGAGGACTACGCGATCCAGGGCGCCTGGGGCGGCGATCTCGCCGATGCGCTTGACGCATTCGCGCCGACCGGCGACGTGCTCGAGCTCGCCTGCGGCCCCGGGACCTGGACGGCGCAGCTGCTTCGACACGCCACCCGCCTGACGGCGGTCGACGCGTCGCCCGAGATGCTCGAGCGCGCCGCGGCCCGCGTCGGTGAGGCGGAGGTCCGCTTCATCGCCGCCGACATCTTCAGCTGGCGTCCCGGGCGCATGTACGACGTCGTCTTCTTCGGCTTCTGGCTCTCCCACGTCCCCGAGAACCGCTTCGAGGCGTTCTGGCAGCTCGTGGCCGACGCGCTGCGGCCAGACGGGCGCGTGTTCTTCGTCGATGACGCGTATCGGACCGCGGATGAACTCGTGTTCGGTGAGGGGTCCGAGATGGTTCGGCGCCGGCTCCGCGACGGCAGCGAATTCAACGTCGTCAAGAGTCCGCATGAGCCCGTGGTGCTCGAGCGCCGGCTGCGCGCGCTCGGGTGGCAGATCAGCGTGCGGGCAGCCTCGCCACCGTTCTTCTGGGCCCAAGGCACGCGTCGCTAGACGATCAACCCGCCCCCGTCGGCTGCCCGGCGTAGCTTGGTTCCACGCCATCGACGGCGTGGACGGCGGCCCCCGCTGTGACCGTGATCGCCCACAGCAGCCCGCCGGTGACGATCAGCGCCACGCGGGGCCCCCCGATCGCGACGAACACCGGCACGAGGCCTGACCCAATCGCGAGCGCGACCATCGACGCCCCCTCGAGGAGGCCAAACACCTCGCCGCGGGCGGCATCCGGCGCAACCCGGATGAGGATCGTCCGACCCGAGGTGTCGAGCAGGCTGCGAGCCGAGCCGGCCGCCGCGAGCAGCAGGAACGCCCCCGCGACGGTTGGCCACACACCGAGCAGCGCCAGCGCCGTGCCCCACGCGAGCGCGGCGACGCTCAACGGGCCCGCGAGCCGGTGCCGGCCGATCAGCCACACCGCGCCTGCGGACCCGATCACCCCCCCGGCTCCGAACGCGGCGGTCAGGTAGCCGGCCCCTGAGGCGCCGAGGCCGAGCTCGGAGATCGCGAGCACGACGAGCAGCACGTCGAGCGCGCCGATGACGAGGTATTGCGTCGCGACGAGCAGCACGAGCGGGACGAGCCGTCCATGGTCTCTGAGCAACGCGGCGACGGTCTGCGGGGCCCCAGGCCGTCGACGCGGCGCGGTCGCGCCGGTCGCGGGCTCGCCATCAAAGGCGTGGGTGATCAGCAGCGCGGCGATGGTCAGCGCACCCGCGAAGCAGCCGATCGCCGCAGGTGGCCCGTCGATCGCGATGAGCAGTCCGGCGAGCGCGGGTCCGACGAGCACCGACGCGCTCTCGACCCAGCCTGACAGCACGGTCAGCGCGGTCACCGACTCGCTCTCGGTCGCGAGCCGCGGGATCATCGCGGCGTGCGCGGGCCGGGTCGCGGTCACCGCGCTGGCGGCGATGACCGCCGTGGCGTAGACGCTCGCCGCGGGTGCCTCCGCGAACAGCAGGGCGGCCGTTGCCCCGTACGCTCCCGCCTGGGCACAGTAGCCACGACGCAGCGCGGTGGCCGCCCCGCGACGGTCGATGGCACGCGCCGCGACCGGCGCCACGAACGCAGCCGGGACGAGCTGACAGACGGCGACGACCGCCGACTCGGTTGCCCCACCGCGCTCATATGCGTAGACGAGGATCGCCACCCAGGCGCCGTACTCGGCCATCGAGAAGGCCGCGAACGCCGTCTCGAGGTACCCGACGCCGCTGACCCGAGCCACGCGACCCAGGATCGCTGCTCGGTGGCTCATGAGGCGATCAAGTCGCTGACGAGCGCAGAGGCGAACCAATCCAGCGTCTCGTTGACGTCGCTGGGTCCGCTCGTGTGGTTCATGACGCAGACGCGGATCGCGTAGCGCCCGTCGAGCCGAGTCGAGGAGACAAGGCCGCGTCCGGATGCCTCGAACCGCGCGACGAGGTCGGCGTTCATGCGCTCGAGCACCGCCTCGTCGTCGACATCTCCCGGGTGCCGCCGAAAGCAGACGACACCGAGCACCGCGGGGCTGAGGAGCTCCAGCGACGACTCGCGCTCGATCTGACGCTGCGCGGCGCGGGCGAGGTCGAGGGCGCGATCGATCGCCGCCCGGAACGCGTCGACGCCGAAGTAGCTGAGCGACAGCCACACCTTGAGCGCCCGCGCCCCGCGCGTGAGCTGAAGCCCGCGGTCGCAGAAGTCGATCTCGCCACCGCGATAGTCGTCGAGGTAGTCGGGCGCGATCGAGAACGCCCGCTCGAGCAGGCCGGGGCGACGCACGAGCACGCAACCACACTCGATCGGCTGATACAGCCACTTGTGGGGATCGAGCGTGACCGAGTCCGCGAGCTCGATTCCGCGCAGCAGCGACGCGCCGCGCTCGGTCAGCGCCGCGAATCCGCCGTACGCGGCATCGACGTGGAGCCACAGCCCGTGTTCCCGGCAGACCGCGGCGATCTCGGTGAGCGGATCGATCACGCCGGTGTTCGTCGCGCCCGCGTTGGCGGCGACAATCAGCGGCCGCCGGCCGGCGCGCCGGTCCTCCGCGATCGCGCGGGAAAGGGTGTCGAGACGCATCCGGTACCCGGAGTCGGTCGGGATGCTCCGGATCCGCTCGGGCGAGAACCCGAGCAGTCGGGCCGCCCGCACGACCGAGGAGTGCGTCTGATCGGAGGCGTAGACAACGGCATCGGCGCGGCCGGCGCCGACGAGCGTCTCCCGGGCACAGGCGAGCCCGGTCACGTTCGCCGCTGAGCCGCCGCTGACGAGCACGCCGCCGGCATCGGCCGGGTAGCCGATCCACTGCTTGAACCAGTCGAGCACGACCGATTCGAGATGACTCGGTCCGGCCGCCGAGCTCCAGCTGCCGGCGTCTATGTCGAGCGCGCTCGCGATCAGGTCCCCGAGCGCCCCAGGGAACGTGCTCGAGGCCGGGATGAACGCGAAGTAGCGTGGGTGCGCGAGTCGGCTCATCGGCTGCAGCACCCCGGCGTCAAGCTCGCCGAGGAGCTCGCTCCACAGGCGGGGTCGCTCGGGGATCGCCGCGTCGATCCGGTCGCTCAGTTCGCTCGGCGTCCCCCGCCGCATCGCGACCATCTCGGGATCGACCAGGTGATCGACGATCAGATCGACCGTGCTGTGGGCAAGCGCCCGCATCTGCGCCGGCGTCAGCGCGAGCGGATCACGCTCAAGCCCGATGCGCTCGTCAACCCCGATGCGCTCGTCAGGCCCGGTGCGCTCGCCGGACGCCCCGGTCTCGGCACGCAACGTTCCCGTACTGAACATCGCCCCCACGTTGTCCACGGGTCCAGCGTCCCGCGCGACCCGCGACGGCCGGCGTGACATTTGCCCATGTGCGCGGTGTCACTCAGGCGGCGCGGGGCGCCCAAGTGTGGGGGCGCTGCCCGACAGTCAGGGGCGACCTGCGTGCGGCACGTCCACCTCGACCGCGAGGAGCTGGCCCGTCCGCTCCCCGTCGCGCGTGCTCTCCACGCCGTCCCACGTCCGCGCGACGATGAACAGCGTCGTCCCGTGCGCGCCGCCAAGCATGCAGGCAAAGCAACCGCGATCGTGGGTGATCGTCTCGAGCACCTCGCCGCCCTCGCGGACACGGACGCAGCGCCGGTTCGGCACATCGGCGTACCAGATCGCGCCCTCGGCATCGAGGCAGATGCCGTCCGGCGTGCCCTCTCCGAGCTCCGCCCAGGTCCGCCCGTCGGACAGGCTGCCGTCCGGCGCGATCGTGAACGCGGTCAAGCAGCGGCCGTAGGACTCGGCGACGATCAGTGTCGAGCCGTCCGCGGTGATCGCCATCCCGTTGCCGAACGCGATGCCGTCCGCGACCTGACGGGCGGTCCCATCTGGGGTGATGACCGCGATCGTGCCTGGTGCAGGTGACTCGCCGGCCATCATGTTGAAGCCGCCGCCGTCGACGAACGCATGGCCGCGGGCGTCGATCACGATTTCGTTGTTCGGTGGGTTGGCGCCGAGGACGCTCAGGTCGGCGTAGGTGTCAAGCGTGCCGTCGTCACGGAGCGTGAGCAGCGCGTTGTCGCGCGCGGAGACGATCAGCAGGCGGCCGTCGGGGAGCCAGTCGATCGAGAACGGGAACGACCGAACGTTCGTGATCAGCTCGGTCCCTCCGTCGGGATCGACGGCGATCAGTTCCTCGGCGGCCCAGTCGCAGAACCACAGCCGTCCGTCGTGCCACCGCGGTGACTCGCCGAACGCGATGCCGTCGAGCAGGACGCGGGGCGCGGGCCGGTCTCTATCGGGCATCGGCGGCTGCTCCATCAGCTGCTCGCACGTGGGGCGGCGAGCCGTCGATCGTCTCGTAGGTGGCGATCACGACGCCCTTCGTCGTGACGGTCGAGTCGATCAGTCGCAGCGACTGCGGCGCGACGCCGTCGGCGAACAGTCGCTGGCCGGTGCCGAGCACAACCGGATGAATCGGCAGGACCCACTCGTCGACCAGGTTGCGCGTCATCAGCGTGGCAATGAGTTTCCCGCTTCCGAGGATCGACAGGTTGCCGCGCCGCGTCTCCTTCAGCTCGGCGACCGCGTCACAGACATCGCCGGCGAGCAGGACCGAGTTCTGCCACGGCAACGGCTCGCTCAACGTCGTCGACGCGACGTACTTCGTCCCGTTGTCCAGCACCTCGGTGAACGGATTACCGTCGGTCCGGCCATGCCACACCTCATACATCCTCTCGTACGTCCACCGCCCAAACAGCAGCGCGCCGCCCGATGCCATCCCCCGGCCCATCACCTCCGCCATCACCGAGTCCTGATTGACCGCCGCCCATCCACCGAACGGAAAGTCGTCCCGCGGGTCCTCATCCCGCCCACCCGGCGACTGCATCACCCCATCCAACGTCACATGATTGGTCACCACCACCTTCGCCATCACGCCATCCTTTCCGCCCCGATCTTGTCGGCCGCTTTAGAACTAGACCGTATGGTACTGCAATGTGGACTGGACCGTCTAGTACTGGCCGGTTCGGCTTGTCTGCGGAGGCCGCTGGCGCCTTCGATGCCCGGTGCCCGACCCGATGCCATGATCACCGGAGGCGCCCGACGGTCAGACGCCATCGTGATCTGTGTCTCGGGCCGGAGCGGAGCGCGGGACTTCCGGATCCGGTTCCGGCGTGTGGACACCAGATCGCGACAGACTTCGCGCGTCGCGGCCGGATTGATCGGATGGCGCGGCAGCGGTCCTCGCGCCACAGCAGCACCACCCACCCCATGGACTGGACCGTCTAGTACTCTCGCGGCATGAGCGAGGTGGTGCCGGTGATCGATCTCGATGAGGGCCGGTCGGCGCGGAAGCGGCGGGCGATCCTGGAGGCGGCGACCGCGCTGTTCCTGGAGAACGGGTACCGCGGCACGAGCATGGAGCACATCGCCCGGGTCGCCCGGGTGTCGAAGCAGACGGTGTACAAGCAGTTCTCCGATAAGGAGGCGCTGTTCAATGCGATCGTCACGGCCACCGTGAATGAGGCGAGCGACACGGTAGCGGCGGCGGTGCGTGAGCTTCAGGACAGCGGTGATCTGGCGGCCGATCTGGAGGGGCTCGCGCGGCGTGAGCTGGAACTGGTCATGCAGCCGCGGATCCTGCAATTGCGGCGGCTGGTGACCGCCGAGGCGGCGCGGTTCCCGTCGCTCGGGCAGATGTTCTATGAGCGCGGACCCGGTCGCACGATGGCGGAACTGGCGTCGGTGTTCGAGCGACTCGCCGGGCGGGGCAGGCTGCGCATCGATGACGCACTGCTCGCCGCGGCGCATTTCAACTGGCTGGTGATGTCGATCCCGCTCAATCGAGCGATGCTGCTCGGCGTTGACGCCCCACTGCCGCCGGATGAGCTCGCGCGTCACGCGCATGAGGGCGTCGCCGTGTTCCTTGCCGCCTACGGCCCCGGGCCGTCCGCGCGCGGATAGGCACGCGCGTGGTTGCGGGCGCGCGGACGCGGACGCGGACGCGAGTTGCCCGACCGCTCACAGATGCTGCCGGCCCAAACTGAGAAAAAAGGGGGTGTGCCGGCGGGCGGGCGCGCCAGGCGAGGCTGCCAACCCGGGAACGCGCCAGCACGCCCCGATTACAGCGTCGTCCGCCAGGAACCGTAGGGCAAACCACCTGCAGGAAACTCAGCGTTTGGCCGACGCAACTCTCTGCAAAGGCACGGCGATGGCATCATCCGCGCGATGGCATCGCCGTCCACCCGGGCCCGGATTGCCCTGCTCGCACTGGTCGCGACGGGCGCTCTGTCCGGCTGCGGTGCGAGCGCGAAGCAACTTCCCGCGCAGACCCGCCCGGCACCACGGATCTCGATCCGGGCGCGTCACATCGCGGTCATCGTGATGGAGAACGAGGAGTACGGCGACATCCTCGGATCCTCCTCGACGCCGTACATCAACCGGCTCGCAAGCACATACGCGCTCGCCCGGCAGATGTACGCGATTCGCCACCCGTCGCTGCCCAACTACCTGGCGCTGACCGGCGGCTCGACGTTCGGGATCGACAGCGACTGCACCGACTGCAGCGTCCCGGGAAGTGGCATCGCCGGACAGCTGACGGCGAGGGGACTCACCTGGAAGGGCTACATGGAGGATCTCCCCCACCCGTGCTTCACCGGGGCCGGCGCCGGCAATTACGCCAAGAAGCACGACCCGTTCGTCTACTACCGCGCGATCGTGCGGGATCCGCACGCCTGCCGCAACGTTGTGCCGCTCCGGCAGCTCGCGCGCGACGAGCTTGCCGGGCACCTGCCGACGCTCAGTTGGATCACGCCGAACCTCTGCCACGACATGCATGACTGCGATCCATCCGTGGGCGACCGCTTCCTGCGTGCGGCGGTGCCGCCGCTGCTGCGCGCCCTCGGGCCGCGGGGACTGCTCGTCCTCACGTTCGACGAGGGATCGAGCGACAACGGCTGCTGCCGGCTCGCGTCGGGGGGACACATCGTGACGATCCTGGCCGGTGGTCTCGCGCGCCGCGGGGCGCGGCTGACGACACCGGTAGATCACTACTCGACCCTTCAGGCCATCGAGGATCTCACCGGCGTCTCCCGGATGGGCGGCGCGGCGTGCGCGTGCACGCCGTCGCTCCGGCCGCTACTGGGGAGCCCGCGGCCGCCGAGCGGGTAGTCTCCACGACCGCGTATGAGGAGATCGCTCAGTGCTGTCGCGGTCGGATGGGTGACCGCGACGCTCGCCGCCGCCGGCATCGCCCAGGCTGCACCGACGCCGCCGCTGTCCCACGCCGGTCGGTGGATCACCGACGGCTCGGGCCGGGTGGTGGTCGTGCACGGAATCAACATGGTCTACAAGCTGCCTCCGTACTACCCGGCCAAGGCGGGGTTCGGCGACGATGATGCCGCGTTCCTCGCCCACATCGGCTTCAACGCCGTGCGCGTCGGCGTCATCTGGAAGGCGCTCGAGCCCTCGCCCGGTCACTACAACGGTGCGTACGTCGCCCAGATCGCGCAGACGGTGCGAACGCTGGCGCGCCACGGCGTGCTGTCGCTCCTCGACTTTCACCAGGACATGTACAACGAGCAGTTCCAGGGCGAGGGTGCGCCCGACTGGGCCGTCCAAGCCGGGGGCCTGCCGAATTTCCCCATGGCCGGCTTTCCGGCGAACTACCTTGTCAATCCCGCCGTTCAGCACGCGTTCGACCAGTTCTGGGCCAATGCACCAGGGCCGGGCGGAGTCGGACTCGAGGATCGCTTCGCGGGCGCCTGGGCGCGCGTCGCGACAGCATTCAAGCGGACGCCGTCGGTGCTCGGCTACGAGATCTTCAACGAGCCGTGGCCGGGAACCGCCTGGGAGCCGTGTGCCCTGACCCCCGGCTGCCCGGCGTTCGACGTCAAGCTCAAAGCGTTCTACTCGCGCGTCTTCGCCCGCGTTCGCACCGTCGACCGCCGCACGCTCGTCTGGTACGAGCCGAACGTGCTCTTCAACGACGGCGCCAACACCAACCTCGCCCCGATCGGTGACCCGCGCGCCGGGTTCGCCTTCCATGACTACTGCCTCACGGAGTCGAACACCGGGCCGTCGGCGGCGTGCACGGCGTCGGACGATTCGGTCTTCTCGCACGCCGTGGCGCGGTCGACGAGCACCCATGATGCGGTGATGGAGACCGAGTTCGGCGCGACCAACGATGTCCCGTACCTTCAGGAGATGGTGGCTCGGGCCGATCGGTTCATGGTCCCGTGGCTCGAATGGGCGTACTGCGGCTGCTCTGACCCGACGACGTCGGGCCCGGGGACCAAGCAGGCGATCGTCATCGACCCATCGAAGCCCCCGGTGGGCTCGAACCTCGAGCTGCCGACGCTCCGCGCGCTCGTCGAGCCGTATCCGCAGCTCGTCGCCGGGACGCCGACCGGGTGGAGTTTCACGCGAGCCTCGCGCACGTTCCAGGCGAGCTTCTCGACGACGCATGCTGGGCGGCGCTCGCGCTTCCCCGCGGGATCGATCAGCGAGATCGCGACGCCGGCGCTCGTGTACGGCGGGCGCTACGGTGTCGCCGTCAGTGGCGGGGTTGCGGTGTCAAAGCGCGGCGCCTCGACGCTGCGCATCGCGTCCTGTCGCGGAGCGTCCCGGGTCACCGTCACGGTGTCGCCCGGGAGCGCACGGCACGGCTCGTGCCGAGCGCCGAAGCGCCGCTAGTGTCGCAACACTCGGCTCAGCGCGTGCCGGCGACGGATTCCTCAGCGGCTTCCTCGCCGAGCTTGTGGGTCGGACCGAAGCCGATCCGCATGAGCGCGCCGCCGTCCGGCGCGTTGCTCGCCTGAACGAACCCCCCGTGCGCCTCGGCGGCCTGTCGCACGATCGCGAGGCCGAGTCCGGAGCCCGGCTTCGAGCGCGCGTCGCGGGCGCGGTGGAAGCGGTCAAACACGAACGGGAGGTCCTCTTCGTGGAATCCCGGGCCGTGGTCGCGAATCGTCAGCGTGCCGTCCTTGAGCGTTGCCTCGATCAGCCCGTCCCGCGGGCTCCACTTCATCGCGTTGTCCAGGAGGTTGGTGACGGCGCGCGCGATCCGGTCGGGCTCCCCACGCACAAGCGTCGGCTCGATCGTCGCCTGGATCTGCAGGTGGGGCGCACGGCGCCGCACGCGGTCGAGCGCCTGCGAGAGAACATGGTCAAGGCGTACGTCCCCGAGCTCGCCGCTCGGCTTCGAACCGCGGGCGAGTTCGACGACATCGCCGACGAGCCCCGTGAGCTCATCGAGCTCATCGATCATGTCGGCGCGGAGCGCCGCCCGGTCCTCGGCGGAGAGCAGCGACTCGTCACGCATCAACTGGAGATTCGCGCGGATCGAGGCGATCGGCGTCCGGAGCTCATGGGAGGCGTCGGCGACGAGGTTGCGCTGCGATGCCATCGCCTGCTCGAGCGCGTCGAGCGTCGTGTTGAACGTCCGGCCGAGCCGGGCGAGCTCGTCGTGGCCGTGAACGTCGAGGCGGTCGTGCTCGATCCGCTCCGGGTTGGCGGCGATCACCTCTGTCTGGCGCGTGAACCGGGCGATGGGTGCGAGCGCCGTGCGCGCGACGAGGATCCCGAGCAGCGCGGCGAGCGCGATGCCGGCGGCCGAGATGATGGCGAGCAGCAGCAACTGGTTGTGGAGCGCGTTATCGATCTCGGTCAGAGGGAGCGCGATCGCGAGCGCGCCGCGGCTGCCGATGCCGGTGACGAGCACGCGAAGGTGCGTGCCCGACGTATTCACGTCGGTGTAGTAGTGGCCCTGACCGCTCTTGGCGAGAGCCTTCATCGCCTCGTCGGTGGGGATCTTGTAGCTCTGCGTCGGCGGCACGTACGTCCCGCCGTTCGCGTAGATGACGGTGATGATTCCGGCCGCGCCGCCGAACCCGGGCCCGCGGCGGTCGAGGCTGAGGCCCTCGTCGCCGACACCCGGGGGCTCGATGGCGCTCGCGGTCGGGCCGCCACCGAAGAGCTGATTGCCGCCGTCGCCCGTGCCGGTGCCCGTGCCGCCGCCAGTGCCGGTAGGACCCCCGTTGGGGCCCCCGGGGCCGTGATGCATCACGTCCGAGGTGAGGCGCTGCAGCTGCGTGTCGAGCTGACCGGTCAGCTGGGAGCGCGTTCCGGCATACGCCGAGAACGCAACCGCGACGACGGCGATGGCGACCGCCACGCCGGCGGCCACGCCCATCCGCGCGCGCAGGCTCACCCGCCCGGCTCCCGCAGCGCGTACCCGACGCCGCGGACCGTGTGAATCTCCGAGGTCGCTCCGGCGTCCTCGAGTTTGCGGCGTAGGTATCCGATGTAGACCCGCAGCGCGTTCGACGTCGGACCGAAGTCATAGCCCCAGACCCGGTCGTAGATCGTGCTGTGCGGGAGCACCCGGCGCGGGTTGAGCATGAGCAGCTCGAGCAGCTGGTACTCCGTCCGCGTCAGCTCGACGAACTGTTCGCCGACGACGACGCCGTGGCGAGCGGAATCGAGACCCAGCTCGTTGAACGAGAGGCCGCCCTGACCGTCGCCGTCCGCACCGGCGCGGCGCAGCAGGGCACGGATCCGCGCCTTCAGCTCGTCAATGTCGAACGGCTTGACGAGGTAGTCGTCGGCGCCCGCGTCGAGGCCGTCGATCCGATCCGAAACGGCGTCGCGGGCCGTCAGCATGAGCACCGGGACCCGGTTGCCCTCGCGACGCAGCAGCCGACACACCTCAAGGCCGTCGATGTCCGGCAGCCCGATGTCAAGCACGACCGCGTCGGGGACGGCGCTCGCGACCTCGCCGAGCGCGCCGGCCCCGCTGTCGGTGAGCCGGACCTCGTAGCCGGCGAGCTCAAGCGCACGGCGGAGCACGTCGCGCAGCGCCCGGTCATCGTCGACAACGAGAAGTCTCATGCCGTCATTGTGGCCTGTACGCAGGCGGTTTGGGGGGTTTCATACGAACCTCCTACGCGGCGCGGTCGCGCAGCGCCGCGGCGAGGATCCCGTTGATGAACGCCGGAGCCTCCGCCCCGCAGAACCGCTTGGCGATCTCGACCGCCTCGTTGATCGCGCCCTCCGCCGGGATCGCCTGGTCGCCCGGCAGGTCGTCGGGGTAGAGCATCTCGGCAAGACCGGTGCGGAGGATCGAGCGCTCGAGTGGGGCAATCCGCTCAAGCGACCAGCCGCGGGCGTGCTTGGCGATGAGCTCGTCCAGCTCGGGCTGGTGGGTGCGCACGAGGCAGGCGAGCTCCTTGGTGAAGCCATGGATATCCCGCGGAAACGTCTCCTCCAGGGGACGGTTCAGGAGATCGCTCTGATACAGCGCCCAGACCGCAGCCCGACGCTGATCGCTCCTACGCACGCGAGACGTACTCGCCGGAGCGAGTGTCCACCCGGACGACGTCCCCGATGTTGATGAACAACGGGACCTGGATCCGTGCGCCCGTCTCAAGGGTCGCCGGCTTGTTGCCGCCACCCGACGCCGTGTCGCCACGCAGGCCGGGCTCGGTCTCGGTGACCTCGAGGTCGATCGCGCTCGGCAGCTGGACGTCCGCGGGCGAGTCGTCGATGTAGAGCACCTCGACCTCCTCGGACTCCTTCATCCAGCGCAGCGGTTCGGCGAGCGTGCTCTCCGGGATCGTGAGCTGCTCGTAGCTCTCGGCGTCCATGAAGTGCGCGTCGGTTCCGTCTTTGTAGAGGAACTGCATCCGCCGCACCTCGGTCCGGACGGCGCGGAACTTCTCACCGGCCCGGAACGTCCGGTCGATCACATTGCCATCGCTCGCCCGGCGCAGCTTGGTGCGGACGAACGCCCCGCCCTTGCCGGGCTTGACGTGCTGGAACTCGACGATCTTGAAGATCGTGCCCTCGACGTCGATGTGGTTGCCGTTGCGAAATTGGTTCGTGCTGATCATGCCGGTGGGCCAGTGTAGACGGCGCGCGGATGAGTTCCGGGCCAGGGGTGTGGGAGACCGTCCGCGTCCGGCCGCGAGCCTTAGCCGACGACCCGCAGGTCCTTCGGCAGGCCCGTGAGAATGTCGCAGCCACCCTCGGTGACCACGACGAGGTCCTCGATCCGGACGCCGAGGTCCCCGGGGAGGTAGACCCCTGGCTCGACGGAGACGACGTTGCCGGCCTCGAGCGTGTCGTCGGAGCGCTGGGAGAGCCGGGGGGCCTCGTGGACCTCGATCCCGACACCGTGGCCGAGCCCGTGGCCGTAGTGCTCACCGTGGCCCGCGTCCTCGATCACGCGGCGGGCGCCGGCATCGACCTCGCGGCCGTGGCGGCCCGCGGCGACGCCCTCGAGCCCGGCGAGTTGGGCCGAGCGCACCAGCGCGTAGATCTCCTGGGCGTGCTCGGAGACCGGGCCGGTGGCCACGGTCCGGGTGCAGTCCGAGCAGTAGCCGTCAAGCTCGGCGCCCCAGTCAATGACGACGAGCTGGCCGGGCTCGATCACGACGTCACGCGGCTGGGCGTGGGGCAGCGCGCCGTGGGGGCCGGCGGCGATGATCGTGTCGAAGCTGGGCCGCGTCGCGCCGAGCTCGCGCATCGCCGTCTCCAGCGCGAGCGCGACCTCGCGTTCGGTCCGCCCGACGAGGCCGTCGGCGAGAACCTGCTCCAGCGCGGCATCGGCAAGCTGGCACGCGGCCCGGATCGCGGCGACCTCTTCGCCGTCCTTGACCGCTCGCAGGCGCTCGACAACGCCGTCCGTTCCCACGAGCGCGACCCGCTCCTCGAGCAGCCCCCGCAGGCGATTATGGGTCCGGACGGAGACGTGCGCCTCCTCAAAGCCGAGCCGCATCGGCCCGTCGGGCAGCACGTCGGCGACCGCGTCAAGAAGATCTTGCGGCGCCTGGCGGCGCTCGAACGACTTCTCGACCTGCTCAGCCGCCTGCTCGACGTAGCGGAAGTCGGTGATGAACGTCCGCGTCTGCGGGCCGACGAGGGCGAGCCCGTTGGAGCCGCTGTAGCCGGTCAGGTACCGGACGTTGGCGAGGTTGGTGACAAGCTGCACGTCGACCCCGGTGCCGGGCAGCGACGCGACAAGACGATCGCTGCGCGCCTTCATGCCGGCAGCTCCGCCTTGATCAGCTGCAGCGCGGTCCGATACCCCGCCGGCCCCTCGCCGGCAACGCGACCGGCGCAGAGCTCGCGAATGACGCTGTGACGGCGCCACTCTTCCCGCGCATCGACATCGGACAGATGAACCTCGATCGCCGGAAGCCCGGTGAGTTCAAGCGCGTCCCGGATCGCGTACGAGTAATGCGTCCAGGCGCCGGGATTGAGGATGATTCCGTCGGCCATCCCGGCCAGGCGGTGCAGGTGCTCCACGAACTCTCCCTCGTGGTTGGTCTGAAAGAAGATCACCTCGAGTTCGAGCTCGTGGGCCATCTGGCCGATCTGGAGCTCGAGCTCGTCGAATGAGAGGCCGCCGTAAATCTCCGGATTGCGTCGACCGAGCTGGTCCAGGTTGACCCCGTGCATCACCTCGATGCGGTTGTAGGCGGCGGCCGTCACGGCGACAACTCTCGCACGGCGGCGATGAGATCGCGAGCTGGGACGACCTGGCCGGGCGTGGCCGCGCCGGGCTCGCGGAGGAGCACGAACGGCACCGGCCCCTCCCCCAGTCGCTTCTTGTCACGCTGGGTCGCCATCACGACCGCGTCCGGGTCGGTCCCGTCGAGCGTCGTCGGGAGGCCCTGGGCCGCGAGCAGCGCCTCGACCTCCTCACGCAGCTCCGATGCCCCGGAGAGCCGCAGCGCCGCGAGCAGGCCGAGGGCGACGGCCTCGCCATGGCGGTACTGCGCGTACCCGGTCGTGGTCTCGATCGCGTGGCCGACGGTGTGCCCGAGGTTGAGGACCTGGCGCAGGCCGCTGTCCCGCTCGTCCTGAGCGACGATCCGGAGCTTCGTCCGCGCGCAATCGATGATCACCGACGGATCGTCCGGCGCCGCCCCGCCGCGCACCCGGTCCCACAACGCGCCACCTGCGATCAGCGCGGTCTTGACCACCTCGGCGTACCCGGCGGCGAGCTCCTCAGGCGGGAGCGAGCGCAGGGTCGCGGTGTCGACGAGCACCGCGGATGGCTGGTGGTAGGCGCCGACGTAGTTCTTCGCCTCCGCGAGGTCGACACCGGTCTTGCCCCCGTAGGCCGAGTCGACCTGCGCGACGAGCGTCGTCGGGACCTGGACGAAGCGCACGCCGCGCTGATAGGTGGCCGCGCAGAAACCGGCGAGATCGCCGACGACGCCACCGCCGAGGGCCACGATCACGTCCTCGCGGGTCATGCCGCCGCGGGCGAGCTCGGTCCACACGATCTCCGCGTGGGCGATCGTCTTCGACTGCTCGCCGGGCATGATCGAGACGCGCCCGTCCAGCGGCTCGAGCGCATCGCCGTACAGGTGCCCGACGCGCCCGTCGGTCACGAGGAAGCGGCGTCCGGGCACGACCGACGTCGGCCAGAAGCCGAGGAGCCCCGCCCCGATGAACACGGGGTAGTCGCCCGACGCACTCGCCGCCCACAGCAGCGTGGCGCCCGCGGGTGACGCGTCGATGGCGCCGAGCACGGGTCCGACCGCTTCGGTGCGCAGCGCGGGGACGATCGCGTCGGCGACCGACGCGTAGAGCGGCTCGCGTTCGGCGTACAACGCCGCAAACGCCTCCCGGTTCCGGGCCAGCGGCCGGTCGCTCGCGCGGGCGCGCTCCCACGCGGTGTCAAGATCGACGTCGACCCACAGCACACGGTGGTCGGAGAGCGCGTCGCGTACCGCCGCGGACCCGACG
Organism: uncultured Solirubrobacterales bacterium; assembly: GCA_963779695.1. Classification (GTDB taxonomy): domain Bacteria; phylum Actinomycetota; class Thermoleophilia; order Solirubrobacterales; family Solirubrobacteraceae; genus Palsa-465. The sequence continues at coordinate 57,297 of CAVZZH010000024.1, read as the reverse complement.
GCGCCACCGCCCAAGGAGAGCACCGCGGGGCCCGCGGCGAGTAGCTCGAGCGTCACCCGCTCCTCGACATCACGGAAATGCGCTTCGCCGTCCTCGGCGAACACCGCCGAGATCGGTTTGCCGACACGCTGTTCGATCACCGCGTCGACATCGACCGCCTCAACGTCAAGCGTGGCGGCGGCGCTCCGCGCTGCGGTCGACTTCCCGGCGCCCATGAAGCCGACGCAGATGAGCGTCGGCGTCAACCGCCCCTCCAGGCGATCCGTTCCTTGTAGGCCGTGAGCGCGGCGCGCACGTCGTCGATGTGATCGCCCCCGAATTTCCGCCGGTAGGCGTCGGCGAGCACGAACGCCACCATCGCCTCGCCGACGACGCCCGCGGCGGGCACGGTGCACGAATCGGTCCGCTCCCGCAGCGCCTGCGCGGGCTCGTGCGTGGCGATGTCGACCGAGCGCAGCGGCTTCGTCAAGGTCGGGAGCGGCTTCATCGAACCGCGGACGACGAGGGGGTCGCCCGTGGTCATTCCACCCTCCACTCCCCCAGCCCGATTCGTCTCACGGTAGTACCCGCGCTCCGGATCGTAGAAAATCTCATCGTGGGCCTGGGATCCAGGCAGGCCCGCAACTTCAAAGCCGTCGCCGACCGCGACGGCCTTGATCGCCTGAATCGAGAGCATCGCCTGCGCGAGGCGGCCGTCCAGGCGCTCCTCCCAGGACACGTGCGAGCCGAGGCCGGGCACGAGCCCGAACACGCGCACCTCGAAGACGCCCCCGAGCGACTCGTTCGCCTTGCGCAGCCGGTCGATCTCGGCGACCATCGCGCGCCCCGCCTCCGGGTCAAGGCACCGGACCGGCGATTCATCGACCTCGGCGAAATCGGACGGCGTCAGATCGTCCCGCCGCGGCGCGCTCACGCTCGTGATCTGGAGCACGTGCGAGAACACGTCGACGCCGAGCGCCCGCAGAAACGCCTTGGCGATCGCGCCACCGGCGACGCGGGCGGCGGTCTCCCGGGCGCTCGCCCGCTCAAGGATGTCGCGGACGTCACTCAGCCCGTACTTCTGCGTGCCCACGAGGTCGGCGTGGCCGGGACGCGGTAGGTGCACCTCTTTCAGCTCGGCGTCGACCGGCCACGGGTTCATCCGCTCTTCCCAGTTGGCGTAATCGCGGTTGACGACGGTCATCGCGATCGGGCCGCCGAGCGTGTGGCCGTGGCGGACACCGCCCGTGACCTCGGCCTGGTCACGCTCGATCTTCATCCGGCCGCCGCGCCCGTGGCCGAGCTGGCGGCGCGCGAGATCGCGATTGATCGACTCGCGGTCGAGCTGGAGCCCGGCGGGCAGACCTTCGATGATGCAGGTGAGGCCCGGGCCGTGGGACTCGCCGGCGGTGATGAGGTTGAGCGCCATCGGCGCCCTAGGTTAGTGGGGACCCTCGGCGGTCGTCTCTCAGTAACTGCCCGCGGCGTCGACCGTCGCGCGGTCGCCACTGGGGCCCCTCAGCGACAGCCGCACCGTGAGCTTCAGGTGGCGCAGGCGCCCGAGCTTCTTCGCCATGTCACGAGACAGCCGGAGATGGAGCTTGACCGTGCCGTTCTTGATGCCGGAGATGGTGCCCTGGCCGATCACGACGTTCGCGCTGCGGCCGGTCCGGAGGTGCGCCCGCTTGGCGTCACGCTTGGAGATCCAGATCTTGGTCAGCCCGGCGGCCGGCTCGTTGGAGGTGACCCGCATCGCGATACCGGAGCGCAGGATGGTCCGGAAGCCCTGCGGGATGAGCGCGAGCCGGGCCTTGAGCTTCGACTTCGTCGTGCTGCCCGGAGGTGGAGGGGGTACCGTTCCGCCGGAACCGAGAACGGTGACCTGCTGGGACACGCTCGAGCTGTAGCCGCCGCGGTCGGTCACCTTCAGCGTGACGGTGTAGACGCCGCCCTTGGCGAACTGGTGGATGACGCTCGCGCCGTCGCGCGGGTGGTGCCGTCGCCGAAGTTCCACTGGTAGTTGGCTCTGCGGGATGAGCAGCGTCGATCTCGTCACCGAGCCGTCGAAGGCGACGATGTCCCCGGCGTCGATCGGACTCGGGACGACGAACGTCGGGGCGAGGTCGTTGAGCGGGGCGCACTTCGGCGCGTCCGGGTCGCTGGCGAGTGCGCCGGCGTTGTTGTACTCGCGCTGGAGGCAGTACGGGTTCTGGCCGCTCGCGCCGACCGTCACCTGATCAAGGGCCTTGGGGAACCCGATGCAGCCGTTGTCGTTCATCTCGGAGCCGTCGAGCGCATACCACGCGTTGAGCGCCGGGTCGGTGATCGCAGCGAGTTGTCCCTGGCTGAGCGGACTGACCAATCGCTGGGCAACCTCGATCGCATACTCAACCCATGACACGTCGTCGTTCCACGCGGGGACGCCGGGGTCATCGCAGGGTGTTTTTGCGGTCCACGGCTGAACGACGTACGACACCAAGGTGCCGCCGACGCTCGCCTGGCTGTGGTAGGAGCAGAACTGGGCGGTGGAGACGCCGTTCGCCGAGCAGATCTTGCCCGCGCCGTCCAGGCAGTCGACGACGCCGGGCGGCGTCCGGAGGATGATCAGCGGCGTGAAGTTCGCTCTGCGTGCGTCCGATCAGCCCCATCTCGCTGACCATCTGCGAGACCTCGGTGCGGATCTGGTCGTCGGTGATGCAGTACGCGTTGGCGTTCGGTCCCCAGGCGCCGCTCGGGTCCTGCCAGAAGTAGTTGGTGCCGCTGACCGGACAGTCGCTGCCGAGGTCGTTGTGGCCGCGGCCGGTGGCAACCGCGCTCGCAAACTTGCACGTGGACCCACCCGGCTGACCGAAGTCCACGCACCCGCCGCCATACGCAGAGGTGTAGCTGGCACGGCCGCCGGCGTCGCGATACTGACTGGTGAGCGAGTACTGCGAGGACAGCGACGCGAGCTTGTTCGGCCACGAGCTGCCGTCGGCGACGTCCTTGAGGAACTGCTCGACGTAGTTCCGTGTCACCTGCCAGTCGAGCCGATGCGGATCCCACGTGACCGCGAACGTCTCGTTGGCGTGCATGACCGGGCCGCCGTTGTAGCAGAGGCCGCTGCTCTGGAGGATGAAGTCCGAGGCGAGCCAGGGGTCGGTGCACGGGGCGCCCGCGTTCACCGTGGTGACGCCGGCGGTCGTGAGCGTGCTCCGCGTGCCCGGGACGAGGGCGACGCCGTATCGGCCGGAGGCGCCCATATCGATCACGACGGCCCCGGCGCTCGCCGTGCCGAGCAATGAGATGACGACAAACGTGAATGCGATCAGCATCATGCGACGCATCAGCTTCCCCCTGATGTCAGGTTGCGTTGATCGACGATCGCGCCGACGCTCGGCTCGTACGGGAACAACGAGAGCGCGTCGTAGTGGAAAGACTTGAGCAGCTTCTGCCCGGTCTTTGACACCTGGCGGCGGACGCGTCCGGCGTCCGCTGCCGACTTGTGCGAGATCGTGGTGATGCCGGTGACGGCAAAGTCGGAGACGTGGCTGAGGCCGTCCGTGCCCTTCACGGACAGGCTTTCGATCTGGTTCGGCGCCAGCGAGATGATCTGGCAGTCGATCCGGCCGGGCAGACACTTGGCGGGTCCGCTGAGGCTCGTTCCCGGCGCCACGGCGAACAGGACCTCGGATCCGCCCTTGAGCACGCCGAGCTCGATCAGCAGCGGCTGCTGGCCTGACGGGAGCGTCGGTCAGCCGCTCGAGCGGCGCGATCGTGTCGAGCCCACCGGACGGCTTCGTGATCGCGATCGTCACGCCGTAGGACTCGGTCGGGGTCAGCCCCGCGGGCGTCACCGGCGTGGTCGTCGTGGTGGTTTGCGTGGTGGTGGTGGACGAGCCGGTGTTGCCGGTCGTGCCACCACCACCAGCGTTGCTCCCGGTGCTCGAGCTGGAGCCATGGGAACCGGTGGTGCTCGTGGTACCACCGGAGCTGCTCGAGACGGAAGTACTCGTCGACGCGGTCGACGACGTGCTCGTGGTGCTCGTCTGTTGGGTGAACGGGTCGCGTCCGTGGCCGGGCAAATGCGAGAACTGGGGTGTGGTGCTGAGTTCGACGACCGGCAGGCCGGAGATCGGCGAGGTGATGGTGGCTCCGGCGCCGGTCGCGGCGATCGCGGACTCCGGCTTGGGCGCGGGCTTGGCGAGCAACACCGGGACCGCGACGAGCGCGCCGACGAGAACGACCACGACGGGCCAGAGTCGCTTCTCGCGCAGGTCGGTGATGAGGGGCTGCAGGAAGTTCATCGAATCGGGGAGGTCGCGACGGCGGCGGGCGTGGTGGTTCCGGAGCTGGAGCCCGAGGTGCTCTCGCTCGTCGAGCCGCTTGACCCGGTCGACGGTCCGGCCGCGGTCGCGCCCGCCATCACGCCCTGCGACGTCGGCACGAGGTACGCGGTGGCGGAGATCGTCGCGGTGATCTGGGGGAAGCCCGCGGGTGCGGCGCCCATGGTGATCGCGTTCAGCGTCAGCAGGCGACCGCTGACCGTCACCTGGTGGTTCTTGATGACGACGAACCGTTGCACCCGACCGAGGAAGCTCGAGAGGTGGAAGAAGTTGCCGCGGAAGGTGAACGTGAACGACTCGATCGGGAAGCCGGCGGACCCGACCGCGGCACCCGGCGGCAGCGTCCCCGTGACCGCCTGGGTCGTCGTCGCGGCCGTGGGGGTGGTGCTGCTGCTCGAGTTGGCGCTGACGTCAAGCGTGCGGAAGTCGACGTGGTCGGTGGCGGCGGCGTTCTGAAGCTGGAGGATCATCGACGGCACGTTGTCGTCGGCGGGAACGGCCTCGCCGAGGCGCGCCAGCTGCGTGTAGCTGCGCGCGAATGAGGCCTTGGCGGCGAGCCCGGCCTGGACCTGCTGCTGGGCGCTCTGCAGCTGGGTCTGGGCGACCTTCAGCTGGTCGCCGAGCTTCGACGCCTCCGAGCGCTTCGGCTGGACGACAAGCAGCCAGGTGCCGACGATCGCCGCGGCGAGGACCACGACCATGAGGACCATGCGATCCCGCGGGGTCAGTGCGCGCAGCGAGCTCACTTGGAGCCTCCCGACGTGGAGGCGACCGGCTGGGCGTTGCTCGGCGTGTTCGCCGTCGGTGTCGTCGACGCCGCCGAGGTGGTCGACGTCGTCGTGGTTGTCGTGGTGGTGGTCGTGCCGGTGGCGGCGGTGGCATCCGTCTGACCCGGCAGCGCCTGGAAGAAGACGACGAGGTCGAACGTCGGCCAGTTCGTCGGGCACCCGCCGCTGGCGGTTCCGGAGGACGCGCTGGCGACGGCGGCGCCGGCGGCGGCGCTGTCCGGCTTGTGCGAGTCAGCGAGCGTCACCCGCTGGACTCCGTTGACGAGGCGCAGGCGGGACATGAGCCGAGCGACGTCGTCCTGGGTGGCGGTGCACCCCGACATCTCAAACGCCGGCGCGTTGATCGCGCTGCGCAGCGCCCCGGTGCCGCTCGCCGAGCCGCCGCCGCTGCCGCCGGAGCCGTTGACCGAAGCGGTGGGCGAGACGGTCCCGAGCAGCGACTGCAGGGACGTGTTCGCGGGGACGACCTTGGAGAGGTCGGAGAGCGCCGCGTGCCAGTCGAAGCGCTGCGTTGCGATCTGGCGCACGGTCGCATCCCGGTTGGAGGCGAGCTTGGTGAAGTTGACGTAGTTGGTGAGCCGGGCGGCCGCGGCCTGCGCCGCCGTCACCTGGGTCTGGACCGCGGCGATCTTCGCCTTGCGATCCTTGATCGTGTTCGAGGTGAGCACGTAGACCGTCACGTACGCGAGCGCGATCACGAGCAGGCCGATGAGCGCGACGGCGGGGCCGCGGGGCGCGGTGGCCGCGGCGCGGGCACCGCCGCGCTTGCTGTCAGTCGGGATCAGGTTGACGGCTTTCATGCCGCCGCTTCCTCGATGGTCAGCCCGGCGGCAACCGCGAAGCGGCCGGCGTCAACGCCCTCAAAGGCGCCCGCCTTGGCCTCGTCGATGTGCCCCACCTCGACCGGGAGCCCGATCTGTTCGCTGAGCATCTCGTCGAATCCGGGGATCGCGACGGCCGGTCCGGTGAGCACCGCGTGCTCGACGGTTCCCGCGCCTTCCTGCATGACGTGGTAGTCGATCGAGTTGCGGACGTCGTCGGCGATCCGGCGCACGCCGTCGGTGAGCACCCCCCGGGCTTCGACCAGGATCTCGGGATCGCCGTCAAGGTCGTCGAGCGGCGTCACGAGCCCGACGTACTTCAGCCAGCCGTGGGCGTGAGCGAGGGTCAGTCCGCGGCGCTCGGCGAGATCGATTGCCATCGACTCGGTGCCGTTCGTCGTGACGCGGGTGAAGAGGCACACCGTGCCGACGGCGACCGCGAGGTTGCTGACGCCACCGACGTTCATGTAGAGCGTCGGCTCGGTGCGCTCGGAGCTGTGGAGCGCGCGGATCATCGCGAACGCGGAGAGATCGATTCCATGGGGGCGCAGGCCGGCGCGCCGCACCGCCTCGAGCACGCGGTCGATCATGTCCCGCCGCGCGGCCACCAGCACCACCCGGGTCCGCGGCCCGTCGGGCGTCTCGACGATCCCGAGCGCGTGATGCTCGAGCACCGCCTGGTCGAGCGGCATCGGGATGTGCTCCTGAGCCTGGAAGCGGACCGCCGAGGTGATGTCCTTCGCATTGTCGAGCGGCGGCAGGTCGAGTGTCCGCATGACGATCCGCGGGTTTGCGACCCCGATCCGCACGCGTTTGGCGAGCTTGTGCTCGGCGAACATCCCCTTCAGCGCTTCGGCGAGCGTGTCGACGTCGACGACCTCGCCGTCGCGGACGACGCCCGGGGCGAGCGCGACCGTCGCGGCGCGTTCCACCGCGACTCCCCGGGCTCCGCTCTGTACAGCAGCGACGTACCCGGGTTCGATGTCGAGTCCGACAACGTTCTTACCCGTGTGTCCCATGGCTAGTACAGAAATCGGCAGGGACCCCCCTGAGTTTGAGCCGAGTTCGGCGACGCACTAGACAGAACGCCCGCCGCGGACGGACGTTCGAGTCGGTTTAGTGTCTCGATTCAGAAGTTCGGTTGCAGTCGAGGCGCCCCCGGCGGCGCCGCGCGGCGTCCTCGAATCCTCGTGCACCTCCAGTGCACGTCGATTCTGCGTCCTTCCGCGGCATCCCCCGGTGACACCTCTTGGTGCCACCGAACCCCTAAATCAGACACTAGGCCGGAGTCAGCCGGCGTGCCGGAGGCTCGTCGGCAACGGTCGGGCGACGGGCCAGGCGTGAGTCGGTCGCGCCCGTGACGGGCTCCGGCCGGGCCGGTGCCAGCGACGCGACGAACATGTACGGCAAGAACCAGACGGCGTAGTAGTAGAACCAGTGCGTCGAGGGCAGCTGGATCGCGATCGTCACCGCCGCGGCGAGGGCGCAGATCTCGGGCAGCGAGCGGCGGCGTGGCAGCAGCGCGACGCCGAGGGCAAGGCCAACGGCCAGAAGCTCGAGCACGACCTTCAACGGGTCGAGTCCGGGATGCAGCGACCAGGCCGCGAACACGTCCGTGCGGTGCAGCTGATAACTGATCGTGTGGTCATACAGCAGGCCGAGCCCGCCGCCGGGAAGGATGAGGAGCAGCGCGACGCCGACAGCAACGGCAAAGCCGGCAACGCAGGTGGTCAGCCCCCGCCGGGAGCGTTCGTGCGCCGCCGCGTAGAGCGGCAGGAGCCCGACCGTGACGAACTTGGCGCCGGCGCTGAGGCCGAGCAGCGCACCGCGCCCGGCGGGCGATCGCCACGCGAGCAGGCTGAGCACGGCGAGCATCGCGACAAGCCCGTCATTGGTGTGCATGACGAGGCCGAGGAGCGTGAACGGGCACGCCGCCCAGGCCCAGCCAAGGAGCACGCCGAGGCGACGTCCGCGCGTCCCGGGCGCGAGCCGGCGGCCGAGGAGCACGAGTCCGGCAATCGTGACGAGATCGAATGCGATCGCGGCCGCATGGGCGGAGGGCAGTGAATCCCACACCCCGTGCCATGGGAACGCGAGCTCGAACGGCGCGTAGGCGAGATACATGATCGGGCCGTAGGTGTCGCTGTGCGCCGCGGTGGCGTAGTACAGGCTCTGACCGTGGACGAGGCGGTGCGCGCCGATCACCGACGCGTAGCCGACGTCGATGACGCCGTCGGCGGCAAGGCTGAGGACGACCCGCGCGATCACGAGCACGAGCAGCCCACCCCACAGAACGCGGGCGGAGAGCAGCCCTTCGGCGAGGGCGGGCAGGCGAGCCGCCGGCCGGCGCAGTCCGATGAAGAGCATGCGCCCGAGCAGCGCGATCAGCGGCGGGTAGATGAGCCACACCGCCGCCTCGAGGTGCGCGTGGATGAACAAGATGTACGAGACGAGCAGCGAAAGGACGAGAAGCGCGTCGAGGCGTACGAGCCGCCGCAGCCGGCGCGGGTCGAGGAACGGGACGAGGAACATCAGCGAAAAGGGGACGAGCACCCACGGGGAGCTGAACAGCGGCGCGAAGTGGCCGCGGGCGTAGACGGCACGGGCGAGCGGACCCGTCCACACCGTGGCGACGTGGCCCGCGGGCGAGACGTCGACCTCGGCGACGAGGGTGCCCCGGTAGGAGAAGTCGATGTACCAGCGGCGACCGTTCCAGACGTACGCCTGCACGTCGAGCGGGTGCTCGCGGCGGTGCAGGGCCCGCATCGTCGTGGTCGCCTCCGCGGCGGCGACCGCCTGTTGCGTATTCGTCGTGAAGCCCGGCGGCACCGTCGCGGCCGCGTACACGGGCGCGAGCGGCAGCCCGGTGCCGGTGCCGGCATGGGCGGCGCCTGCGGCGGGTCCGGCGAGGAGAGCGCCGGTCACACCTGCGGCGATGAGCAGGCGGCGCACTGGCGTCACCCCATCGTGTTGAGGTACCAGTGGACGATCTGCGGCCCGCAGAGCACCGCGATGATCCCGCCAAGCGCGAGGAACGGCCCGAACGGAACGGCCGTCTTGCGTCCGTCCTTGACCCCGACGCGGGCCATCACGATCGCCCCGAAGATCGTGGCCACGAGCGTACCGACGATGATCGCGACGGCGACCGAGCGTCCGAGGTACAGCCCCATGACCGCGGCGAGCTTGACGTCCCCCATACCCATCCCCTGGGGGTAAATGAGCGCGAAGATGAGTAGGAACCCTCCAGCGGCGGCGCCGGCGATCAGCTGCTCAGGGACGCCAGAGGGGTTCAGCAGGAGGCCGAGGATGACGGCGAGCAGCGCCGCCGGCAGCGTGATCTTGTTCGGGATGATCCGCTCGTCGTAGTCGATCAGCGCCACCGGAATGAGGATCGCCACGAGCACAAGCCCCAGCGCGCGCTCGGCCCACGTGTGCTTGACGAGGACGACGGCGACCGCGAGTACGGCGCTTGTCAACTCGACGAGCGGGTACCGAGCGCTGATCGGCTCGTGGCAGTTGCGGCAGCGTCCGCGGAGCATGACCCAGCTGAGCACCGGCACGTTGTCGTAGGCCCGCACCGCGCTGCCGCAGCGCGGGCAGTGCGATCCGGGGACCGCAAGCGATTCACCGCGCGGCAGGCGATAGACGACGACGTTGAGAAACGAGCCGATGGTGAGGCCGACCACCATCGCGAACGCGACCAGCATCATGCCGAGACTCCTGATTCGAATGACGGCATGGACCCGGAAGGGTCGCTGGCGCGCAGCTGGTGCGTGCGAGTGCTCACGCTGCTGTTATCGGCTCCGCGCGTCCAGGCATGAGTCGCGGCCGCCGCGCGAGGTGCAGATCACGCACGAGCAGGCCAGCCGCCGTCACGCTGGTCACGATGTAGATGAGGTTCGTCGCCGCCGGCGCGAGGTACTGCGGGGCACGATCGAGGACGACGAAGGCGAGTGCCGTCCCGGTCAGGGACAGGACGGGCAGCCTCCGCCCGTCCCACGCGTCGAGCACGACGAGGGTCAGCAGGAGCGGCAGGTGGTAATAGGCGGCCGAGCCGGGATCAAGGGCGCAGCGCAGCAGCAATGCGAGCGCGCACGCCGTGAGAAGCTCACGCGGGGTCGCACCGCCCCCCGCGCGCCACCACACGAGCAGTGGCAGTCCCAGACCGATGATGACAATCAGCGGGTGCGAGAGCGTCGTCTCGAGCGGCAGGATCTGGTGGCCGATGAACGGCGCCCGGGCCCCGTTGATGTCGCTGATCCTGACCGGGCCGGATGGGGAGAAGGGAAACAGCCACGTGAACGCGGTCACGATCGGCTGCGGCGAGGAGATGTAGCGGAAGACGTGGCGGAAGGAGGCGAAGTTGCCGATGATCATCGGCACGCTGCTGAGCGCAGCGAGTCCGATCGCGATCACCGCCGTCCGCCTCCGGTCGCGGACAAGGATGAGCACGACCGGGATCAGCAAGACGAGCGCCCACTGCTTGCTCGCGATCGCGAGGCCGACGAGGGCGCCGGCGGCGAGCGAACGCTGCTCGAGCGCGGCGATGATCGCCCCGGTGCCGAGAGCGGCGGTGAGGATCTCCTCGGGATGGCCCCAGTAGAGGGCGCTGTCGACGAGCGGATTCAGCAGCACGACGCCGACGATCAGGATCTGCGCCGGCCGCCCTGCGCCGCGGCGACCGGCGAACCGGGCGAGCCACACGGCGACGAGGCCGAGGACGATCAGACAGGGCAGCGCTCCCCACCGGTAGACGCCGAGCGCGCCGTCGCCGAACGCGACGCCGACGGCCGCGAACGGCACCCGGAGATACAGCGAGAGCGGCCCCATCGCCGCCTGGTGCGCGAAGAAGCCGGCGAGGTCTCCGTGGGCGCCGGCGCTGATCGCCGGACCACCGTCCCGAGGGTAGTCGGCGAGCCCCGGCGCTCGGACCGCCACCACGGCCACGACCGCGGCGGCGAGGACGAGCAGGACCCGTCCCCACTCCCGGCTTAACGGCGACGAGGGCGCCACTTGGGCACCCCCGCTCGCCGTACAGTCAGGAATCAGACGATTACCACTTGTTGGCGACGCAGCCACCCGGGCTACCCGCGCCGGTGCCATTCGTGCAGGACCGGGTCACCTGGCCGGTGTGGCGCGCGTGATCGTGAACGAGTCGCCGGTCGCGTTCGAGGTCGATGAGACCGCGTAGTTGTCCTTCGCCGCGGCGACGACTGCCGGCGTGGCGGAGCGTCGTGTCGTTCAGCGTGCTCTCGATGGTCTGGAGCGAGCCAACTGTCATGCGGGCATAGCCGTTGTTGTCGGTGCCGTACGTCTCCGCCGCAGTCTGGGCCGTGCGGGCCTGCGACTTGGCGGCAGCGTCATTTGCCTTGCCCTTCTGGTTCAGGAAGGACGGGATCGCGATCGCGGCAAGGATGCCGATGATCAAGATCACGACGAGGAGCTCGATCAGGGTGAAACCCTTCTCGTCCTCGGCGCGACGACGAAACTTAGAAAGCATGGATCCTCCCGGGATCTTTTGGTGTATTTACACGTCGCCAGATTCCGCGAGGCGTTGCACTTGCATCCCTCTGGCACTCCCTGTATCGACTGTCGAGGACCTGTGACTTAGCGCAGTTGGACGAACGATTGAACCCGCGTCACCACTTTCCGCCCACGCACCCGGCCGGCGCGGTCGGCAGCGCCTGGACACATGTTCGTGTTGTGATGCCGTCCGAGTCACGGTGAATCGTGAACGTGTTGCCGTCCGGCGACAGCGACGTGACCGTGAAGCCCTTGTTGCCGGGATCCGGCGTCGCGGTGACGAGCGTCGCGCCCGTCGTGTCGCGCAGCGTCGGTTCGACCGACTGAACGGCGCTGACGCTGAGCGTCGCGAAGTTGCTGTTGTTATCGGTGGCGAGCGTTTCGGCCGCGGTCTCGGCCGTCCGGGCCTGCGCCTTGGCAGCCGCGTCGTTCGCCTTGCTCTCCTGGCTGAGAAACGTCGGGATCGCGACCGCGGCGAGCAGGCCGATGATCAGGATGACGACGACGAGTTCGATCAGGCTGAACCCGCTCTCCTCCACCATCCGCCCTGCACGCACGCGACGCATTCGTTCTCCGCATGACAAGTTGACCGTGTGGTGGCAGGACGAACCCGCCTCCCACATCGGTAATCGACCGCTGCGCGCGAAACTGAGCTCGGGCCGCGATTAGGCGGTGTCGCCGGTCTGACCGCTCGGGTCCGCCGGCGCTGAGGCCTGGGCGTCACGACCGGCGTGGAACACGCCGTCCCCGCCACACCATGGGCAGGTGACCTCGTGCGGGTCACCGCCGAGGCCCGAGACGAGCTGGCCGGTGCCGCGACATGCCGTGCACGTCACGCGCTGTTCCCGTCCGTTGCCGGAGCCGGTGCTCATGCGTCCACCTCGGGGTCACGGACGGCGATCAGCACGCCGTCCCCGACGGGCGTCACGGTGCCGGTCAGCCGCTCATCGGTCAGCAGGCGCTCGTTGAATGCCCGGAGGCCCGCGACCTGCTCGTCGCTCCACTCGCCGTTCCCGCGTCCCTCGGCGACCGTGCCGGACGCCAGGACGTTGTCGACCGCGAGCACGCCGCCAGGCCCGAGCAGGGGCAGCAGTGCGTCGAGGTAGTCCCCGTATTGCGCCTTGACGCCGTCGATGAACGCCATGTCGAAGGGAGCCTCGAGGGTGGTAAGCCCGGCTCGGGCATCCTGGAGCCGGAGGTCGGCCCGATCGAGGACGCCGGCCCGCTCGAGATACCCACGGGCGGATGCATGCCGCTCGGGATCGATCTCAAACGAAACGATCAGGCCGTCGGCGGGCAGGGCCCGCGCGAGGTACAGCGTCGAGACGCCGATCGCCGTGCCGACCTCGACGATCCGCCGAGCGCCACGGGCGAGCGCGAGGATCTGCAGCAGGCTCCCGGTCTCCGGGACGACGATCGGGACCCCGTCACGCTCGCCGTGCGCTTCCATCTCCGCGAGCAGTGGATCGGGCTCAGGACGCGACGCCGCGAGATATGCCTGGACCGAGTCGGTGACGATCACTGGAATGCACGATACCCATCCGTCCGCCGAGGATGACTGCTGCCAGGTAGCCGGCGAGGGGCGTCACGAGCGCCATGTAGGCGAAAAACTGCGCGGTCAGGCTGCCCGTGCCGGACACCGTGTGGAAGATGAACCAGAAGCCACCGAGGCTCACGAGCGACAGCAGCGGCGTGCCCCGCGTGCGCGCCTCCCAGGCCGCGAGCGCGAGCACGAACGGCACCTGGTAGTAGACGTGGTTGCTCGGGTCGAGCACGCAGCGCAGCAGGAATAGCAGCGCGAGCAGGGCGATCGCGTCATCGACCGTTCGCTCGCGGCGTCTGGCGATCGGAACCGCGAGCGGCACCGCCACGAGCACGGCAAGCGTGCGGGCGTGCGCGCCGATCAGCGCCGGCGGCGAATACCAGGGCGTCGTGCCGGCCGCGACGTGAAGCCGGGCGAGCGGCCACCACAGATCCTGGGGATGGGCGACGACGGCGCTGCTTGATGTGAGCAGGCTGTGGCGGAAGTTGCTGGGGCTCCCCACGTAGGTCGCCGCTGTCCAGCCGCCGGCGATCAGGCCGGCGACCCCGAGCAGCCGGAGCCGGCCGCGCGGAGCGGCGAGCAGCGCCGGCAGGATGGCGAGCACACCCCATGGCTTGTTGATGATCGCCAGGCCGAGCAGCCCACCGGCGAGCTCGCTGCGGCCACTCGCGGCGCACAGCACCGAGCCGATGCAGAGCGCCGCGCCGAGCCCCTCCTCAGGATGGCCAAAGAAGATCGCGTCGAGCACGGCCGGCGTCAGCAGGAACAGCGCGACGAGGGCGACGCGAGCGAGCGGCGGACGGCCCGACTCCCGCATCGTGCGCACGAGCGGCATCGCTGCGGCGACCGTCGCGAGCACGCACGCGAGCGCGCCGAAGCGGAAGATCGCGTGCTGCCCGCCGACGAGTTCCTTGCCGAGGAAGGCGAATGGGGCGCGGAGGAGCACCGATCCGCCGGCGCCGTCCGTCGGCAGCAGGGAGAAGAACGACCCGACGTGGCCGCTGAGGAGCGCGTTCGTCGACGGGGCGAACCAGTTGCGGTAGTCGCCCATCACCTGGGTGCGGAAACCGAGCCACGCCACCCAGATCGCCACGAGCACGACGACGGCGCCGCCCAGGATCAGGCGGGCAGCGTCATTCCGGCTGGTGCGCGTCAACCGCACACCGATCGTGTCGGCCATAAACGGCCGTTCCATGAGCGCCGTGATCCGGGGAAAACCCCGGCGCGCCCTCCGTGGAACGGCACGCGACTCGGCCTCGGGCTACGGATGCGCGAAAAGTCGCCGCCGTCGACATTTCAGGTGTTCGTGGACCTACCCCCCTCAGGAGGCGTCCGCATGGCAACTGAAACCGCAAAACCCCCGGAAACCAACGGTCGTACCCCGCAGCCCGCGGGGGGCGATTCCGAGAACTCACGCGCATGGCATGAATGGCTCGCCGTCGGCGTCGGCCTCGCCGGCCTGCTGTCGATCGCCGCGATCATCGTGTCCATCGTGGCCCTGTCGTCGAAGAGCCCCAACACCGGCCCGCGCACGGTCACGATTCAGTCCTCGACCCCGGCGAGCTCCGTTCCCGCGGTCGCGCCGCTGGCCGTGAACATGACCGTGAAGTCCGACACCGAGCACGCCAAGAAGGGCCCTGACGGCCAGTGGCATGACGCGATCCTCGGCGGCAACGTCACCGTCAAGGCCGGCCAGACCGTCACCGTGACCGTCGCCAACTACGACGACGCGCCGCACTCGTACACCGCGCCGGATCTCAACCTCAACGCCAAGATCCCCGGCGCCTCAAAGACAGGGCCGAAGGTCACGAAGTTCACCTTCAAGGCGCCGACGAAGCCCGGCACCTATCAGTGGTTCTGCGCCTACCCGTGTGACCCGTGGGCGATGGCCCATGACGGCTACATGCGCGGGCACATCACCGTCACCGCGTAACCAGCCTCAGACGTTCTGCGGACTGCTCGTCGTCCGGCGTTTACCGGGCGGCGAGCAGTACTGCGCTGTACCCCGGCACCGTCGTCATGTACAACCCCGAGCTGCTGCGCGGCACCGCGATGGCGGACGCGGTGCCGTGCCAGAGGCCGTCGGAGCCGAGTGTCTGGCCACCCAGCGTGAGTCCCGAGGTGGCGGTCGCCCCCGGCGCCCGCAGTGCTTCGGAGATCGCCGCCGACCGCGTCGGGAGTCCCACGCCGACCGTCAGCCGGTTGCGTGCCTTGTTGATGAGCAGCGTCCGCGTCGATCCGTCCCGCGCCTGCACGACCCAGGCCGACAGGGCGAGCGCGGAGGACGAGTGAACGGTCGTCCGCAGCAGTCGGGCACCGGGTCCGAGCATCCGCGCGAACGTGACCAGCCCGTAGAAGAGCGGTCGGGCCTGGAGGACGGGCACGCCGTTGAGCGGCGTGTTCGGGGTCTTCCAGCGGCTGTGGACGTTGACGCCGTCGACGCCGGCCGCGAGCAGGCTGAAGAGCGCATCCGGCGCCCACAGCGCGGTGGCGAACGTGTCCGTCGCGCCGGCATGACCGGTGCATGACGCCGAGCCGAGCTCGGTGATCCGTAGCGGCAGATGGCGGCGATGGGCGAGCGTCAGCGACGCGCCGACACTCTGGGCCAAGCCCGTCGATGCGGCGGCGCTGAGAAAGCCGGCGGAGGTCGGGTACTGCGGCGTGTTCGGCCGGCCGCAGGCGGCGAACGGATACCGGTGGATGCTCACAACCGCGAGCTTGCCCCGACCGGCCGGCAGCCCGTTCCACCACGTCGTGCTCGGATCCGCTGAAGCCGGACCGGCGAGCCGGATGCCGGCCGGGCGCTCGAGCGCACCGCGGCGGCGTAGGCGTTGAACTCAGACACGTATGACCGCGGCGTGTAGTTGAACGCCCAGCCGAACACGCCCGGGTCCCGGACGCGGACCTTGCGAATCCCGACGACGCCGAATCGGAACAGATCCGGTTCGTTACCGACCTCGAACGCCTGGATCGAGCCCGCGGGGAGCGCCCCGACTGTTTCGCGTGCCATCTGCGAGGCCTGCGCGGACGAGCGGACCGCGAGGTTGAGATCAAAGATCACGCGGAGGTGGGCCGCCGCGATCAGATTCGACAGCTGCGCGAACCACGTCGGGGTGAGAAAGTACGACCACCCCGGCAACTTCTGCGACTGCGAGAGGTACGTGTTGTCCGCGCTCTCGCCGCCGATCCGGAGCGACAGCGCACCCGTTCCCGGGGTCTCAAGCTGGCTGAGGAACGTCGCGAACGCGGGCAGGCGCTCGTAGCGCGCCAGCTCGTCGAACTCGATCGAGAGCCCTAAGAACGAGTCCGGGATCGAGCGCAGCACCGAGCCGACCGAGACCGTGGCGTTGGGCGCCGGCGCGGTCGACGCGGCTCGGGCGGGTGGCACGAGGAGTGCGCCAAATAGCAGCGTGATGAGCAGCACGCGACCTCGGGTGATGGCAGCGTGCTGTCGTGGCGGTTCGTGACGAATAGGTAGAGCCCCTCGGTGCGCGAGTCCCAGGCGCCCCTCATGTTGGCGAATCTCGCGGTCAGACGCGTGCAGATCCCTAGTGGGGCCGACTAGCTACGAAACGTGCAGCACCCGGACGGCGAGGATCGCGATGTCGTCACGAGGCGCCTGTTCGCGGCCGGTGACGGCGCGCGCGTAGAGCCGATCGACGAGCTCCTGCGGGTCGGTGGACTGCCCGTCCGCGAGGCTGGCAGCGAGGTCCTCCGGCGTGAGCTCTCGTTCGGGAGCGCTCGCCTCCAGGAGACCGTCCGTGTACAGGACCAGGGTGCTCTGCGGCGGGAACGTGACGCGCTTCGAGGTGTACGTGGCGCGGTCGAACACGCCGAGGAGCCGACCGGTTGAGTCGATCACTTCTGCCCGGCCGTCGGCATGGAGCAGCAGCGGCGGCGGGTGACCCGCTGTGCTCAGCTCGAGCCCGGGCGCGGCCGCATCGCTGAGGTCCAAGCGGGCGCACGCGACCGTACAGAAGCGGCCGTCCGAGCGCTGGGAGAGGATCGCGTCGTTGAGGACGGCGAGCAGCTGGTCTGGCCGGCTGTCGTGCCGGGCCTCGGCACGCAGCGTGTAGCGGGCGAGCCCGGTGAGCGCCGCCGCACCGGGACCCTTCCCGGCCACGTCGCCGACGACCAGCAGCCACTTGTCGCCGTCGAGCGGAATCACGTCGTAAAAGTCGCCCCCCACCTCGGAATGCAACAGTGGCGTCGGCGCATAGCGATGGCCGAGCGCGACCCCGGGAATCGCCGGGAGGTGCGCCGGCACCAGGCTGCGGGTGAGTGTCTGGGCGGTCGTGTGCTCACGCTCGTAGAGCCCGGCGCGCTCAAGCGCCTGCGCACACAGGCGTGAGATCGTCTCCAGCAGCGCCCGGTCGTCGGCCGCGAACGGGTGCGGCTCCGGGCTGGACAGTCCGATGGTTCCCAGCGGGCCGCGGCCCGAGAGGATGGGGAGCACCGCGCCGGCCTCGTTGCCCGCCTCCCGGTAGGCCTCCGCGTGGCCGGGATAGGCACGAGCCTGCTCCTCGGCGGTGGAGAAGAAGCGGGGCCGGCCGTCGCGCATCGCGTCGGGCCCGGGCGAGACTGCGTCGAGGGCGACGCGTCCGAACCGCTCACGCTCGGCGTCGTCGTAGCCGACGCTCGCGCGCCATTCCAACGCGCCCCCGTCGGGCGACAGGAACGCGACCCACCCGCGCGGGATGTCGATCGCAGCGGTCGCCTCGCGGACCAGGACCTCAGCGACGTCGGTCACGCTGAGCGCTCCCGTCAGCGCCGCGGTGACGCGCTGGAGGCGGACCAGTCGGTCGGCCGCGCGGCGCTCGCGCGCCAGCAGCCGCTCCCGCTCCTGGTCGGCCTGCTTCTCCGCAGTGATGTCGACGACCATCGCGCTCACCCCGAGCAGCTCCCCGGCGCGGTCGCGGACCGGCCAGTAGCTGACGCGGTATGTGATGCCGTCCCACGGCGGCGGTCCGGTGTGTTCGTGGTCGGTGAGGGGCGTGCCACTGTCCCGGACCGAGACGACGAGCTGCTCCGTGCCCGTCGCCTGCTCCCCGAACAGATCGACCATCGTGTGCCCGATGTGCGCTTCGACCGGCAGCCCGTTGATCGCAGCCAGCGCGTCGTTGATGTGCACGTATCGGAGCTCACGGTCAAGGAACGCCAGACCGACCTCACTCTGGGCGACGAGCGCCTCCAGGACGGTCACGTCCTGCCCGACGGCTCGCTCGAGTTCGGAGAGCCGCTGGCGCGCCTCGTGCTCGGCCCGCTTGAGGCTCGTGATGTCGTCGAACGACGCGACCACCTGGAACGGCGGGCCCTCCCCACTTCCGATCACGCGGGTGTTGACCGACAGCCAGAGCAGTTTCCCGTCCGGCGATCGCATGCCCATCACCACATCGGTCTGTGGCTCTCCCGTGAGCCGGGTGACCTCCGCTGGTCGCTCGCCGGCCGCGAACTCGGTGCCGTCCTCACGGACCATCCGCCAACGGGGATCATCGGCACCCGCCCCTGCGGCCTCCTCGGCCGGCATCCCGATCATTCGCGCCGCCGCCGGATTCGTCTGGATGTTGCGACCCTGCTCATCGAACAACACGACGCCCTCGGCGAGCGTCTCGACGACGAGCCGATGCCGTTCCTCGGCCTCGGCGAGCGCCAACTGGACCCGCCGCGATTCGGTGATGTCCGAATTGAGCTCGATGATCGCCCGCGCCTCGCCGTCCGGGCCGCGCTCGAGCGCCTGGCGTGAGGAGACGAGCAGCCGGCGACCGTCACGGCAGGTGTGCCACAGCTGGCCCTCCCACCGCCCGTGCTCGTGGAGCGCGGAGTCGACGACCGCCCGTGATTCTGGGAACTCGGTCCGGAGAAGTTCGTGGCTGACCTGTCCGAGGGCCACCGAGGCGGCGTAGCCATAGACCTGCTCCGCCTCCACGTTCCAGTACGTCACCGTGCTGCGGTCGGCGTCGCGGACGATGATCGCGTCGTGCGCGCGATCCATGAGCCGCCCCCGCTGCTCGAGCTCGGCGATCAGCCGCCGGCGTTCGGTGATGTCCTCGATCTGGGAGACGAACACGAGCGGCGCCCCTCCGGCGTCCCGGACCAGCGATACGGAGAGGCTGACCCACACGATCTCGCCGTCCTTGCGGACGTAGCGCTTGTCCATCCGGTAGCCGCGCCGCTCGCCGGCGAGCGTCTGCTTGACGTACTCCAGATCTGACTCGAGGTCATCGGGATAGGTGATGTCCTGAAAACGACCGGCCAGCAGCTCGTCGGCGGTGTAGCCGGTGAGCTCGCACAATGACCGGTTGACCCGCAACCAGCGGCCATCGATGTCGACCAGGGCCATCCCGATCGGCGCCTCGTCAAAGGCGAGCCGGAACGCGTCCGGCGGCTCGGCTCCGGTTGCACGGGTCGATTCGGCCATGTGTGCCACCTACGGCCTCGCTCGGCCGAGGGGGTGGATAAAAAGCAAGAGCGTCTCCCGGTCCACGTGGCGGTGTGGCCCCTCGCGACGATACCGATCGGCGGCTCCGCGGCCTAGTGCAGGACCCGGATGAGCGCGCCGATCCTGCCCGGAGTGCACGCGATGACGGCGCGACGGTTGGTTTCCAACGCCGGGGCCGATCCCGGTAGCGTCTGCGTCGTGGACGGCACGCCGAGCTCGTCGATCACAACGCCTACGAGGGCCAGCCGCCCGGCCGTCCGGTCACCATGACCGGACAGGAGGTGTTCCGGGCCGAGAACGGGCTGTTCGTCGAGGTCTGGCACCAGGAGGACCTCCCGACGATGCTCGCTCAGCTCGGACTCCAGCCACCGCCGCTGATCATGCGGCTCGCGGCGCGTGCCAGCGCCTGGCGATACCGCCGCAACCCTGGGGGCGCGCGATGAATCCGCGAATGGCCTGGGCGGACCTCCGATGAGCGCCACGGGGGCCGACGAGCGCGATCCGCGCGTCGATCAGTACATCGACGCGCTCCCCGATTGGCAGCGGCGGCTGTGCGGGGAGTTGCGTGAGCTCATCCACGCCGCCGACCCGGAGATCCGCGAGACCGTCAAGCGGAAGGTGCTCCCCTACTTCGTGCTGAGCGGGAACGTGTGCGCGCTGCTCGCCACCAAGGACCACGTCAATCTGTTCCTCTACGACGGCGCGATCGTGCCCGACCCGGACGGCATCATCACCTCCGGCCATGAGAACAAGACGGCGCGGATGATTGCGTTCTATGAGGGCGACCCGGTCCGGACGGAGGCGCTGACGACGATGCTGCGCCAGATCGCGGACAACAACCGCGCCGGGGGTTGGCGGAAGCTCAAGGCCGGGCGATGAGCGGCGCGTAGGTCCTCGGCGCGGCTCGATTATCCTCAGGTGCTCAGCGTTATGAGCGTCATCATGTACGTCAAACCCGCATGCCCCTACTGCCAAGCGGCACGGGAGCATTTCGCCTCCGAGCACGAGACCGTCGAGGAGCGCGACGCCACGACGAGCGCGGCCTGGAAGGCCGAGCTGATGAGCTACACGAACAACCGCGGGATCGTCCCGACGATCCTCTGGGACGACGGGCGCAAGCAGGTCGGGTTTCCGCCCGGCCGTGGCTGAACGGTGCACTAGCGGTCGGTCGACCGCTGTGGGTCCTGGCCGGGGCGCGGTCGCGTCACTTCGCCGGGGCGGCTCGTCCGGGGCCGTCTCGTCCCGGCCGGCGTCGGCCGGCGGTTGGTTTCGGCCGTTTGGGTGAACTATCAACCCAAACTCCCGAAACCAAATCGCGCTGCGCGGCCGGACGGCTGGATTCGGGAGTTCACCCCGGCGCCCGGCCACCGGACCCGGCGTCCGATCGGCGGTTACGCGCGGAAGCGGCGCTGCTCGGCGCGCGGCGTGTCGAGGGCGCTCGCGGCGCCGGCCGGCCGCGCCCCACCGAACTCGCCACGTCCGGATCCGCATGCGCCGGCGCGGTCCCGCTGCGAGGCGCGGTAGGCGCGCGCAAAGCCACTTCCGTACCCACGGGCGAGAGTGCGATAGCTGGCGGTTGAATCAAGGTCCTGGATGAACATGGCGGTCTCCTCGTGGAATCGGTCCGGGTTACGGGATTCATCCTCCGCTCAGACCGGCTCGGCGACCAGCCACCCTAGGGGTGGAACCTGACCCACCTCCGCTCGACCGCTACTCGTGAGATCAACCCGAGTACGGCGAGCTCGTCAGGAGGGTCTACTTGATCGAGTTGTAGACGCTGAACAGCGGCAGGTACATCGAGATGACGATCACGCCGACGATGCCGCCGACGAGGATGATCATCGCCGGCTCCATGATCGAGGTGAGGGCCTTGACCGCCGTCTCGACCTCGTCCTCGTAGAAGTCGGCGACCTTGCCGAGCATCGCGTCCAGCGCGCCCGTCTCCTCGCCGACGCCGATCATGTGGGGAACCATGATCGGGAAGGCGCTGGACTTGCGGAGCGGTTCGGCGATCGAGCCGCCGGACTTGACGGAGGTGATGACGTCATCCATGGCGCGCTCGATGACGGCGTTGCCGGCGGTCTTGCCGGTGATCTCGATCGCCTGGATGATCGGCACGCCGGCGGACGTGAGGGCCGAGAAGGTGCGGGACCAGCGGGCGATGCAGACCTTCTGGACGACGTCGCCGATCTTCATCGGGATGCGCAACTTGAACGCGTCCCAGTGTGGGCGGCCCCATTTCGACTTCTTGAACGAGAGAAAGCCGCCGACGATCGCCACGACGAAGAAGATGAGCACGTACCAGCGCTGGGTGAGCAGGTGCGAGAACCCGACCATGAACTGGCTCAGCCCCGGCAGCTTGCCGTGGAACTCCTTGAACACCTTCTCGAACACGGGGATGAGGAAGGCGACGAGGGCGAGCATCACGGTGAGCGCGAACGTGATGACGAGGGTCGGGTAGATCATCGCCGAGCGGATCTGGCGTCGCAGCGACGCGTCCTTCTCAAGCTGGTCTGCGGTCCGGAGCAGTGCCTGCTCGAGCACGCCGCCGGTCTCCCCGGCTCGGACCATCGCGACGTACAGGCCAGAGAAGACCTTCGGGTGGCGCTCAAGCGCGTCGGAGAGCAGCAGGCCGGCCTCGACGTCGTGGCGCACCTCGGTGAACGTGCTGCACAGGAGCTTCGACTTCGTCTGGTTCTCAAGCACGTACAGCGAGCGCAGGATCGTCATCCCCGACGTGACCATCGTCGAGAGCTGCCGCGTCGCGACCGCCAGATCGGCGGGCTTGACGTGGGCGAAGAGGTCGACGTTCAGCTCCTTGGAGCGGTACTTCGTCGCGATGTCGATGACGATCAGGCCGCGCTCTTTGAGCTGCTCGGCGACATCCTGCTTGGAGTTTGCCTCGACCTCTCCTCCGGCAGGCACGCCGGCGAGGTCCATCGCTTTGAAGACGAAGGTGGCCATGCGGGAGCTCCTACGCGACCCTCATCCCGCCGCCGTTGAATCCGCCGGATGGGGCGGGCATGCCGCCGGAGATGAGACGCTTGAACTCCTCGACCGAGTGGGCCCGTGACTCGGCCAGCTGGCGGGTGATCTTGCCCGCGCGCACGAGCTGCGCGAGCGAGGCGTCCATCGTCTGCATGCCGTGCTGGCCGCCGGTCTGAAGCACCGAATAGATCTGGTGGCTCTTCGCCTCACGGATGAGGTTGCGCACGGCGGGCGTCGGGACGAGCACCTCCACCGCGCAGCATCGGCCCGAGCCGTCGGCGGTCGGGAGCAGTGTCTGGGTCATGATGCCCTGCAGCGCGACCGACAGCTGCGCGCGGATCTGGCCCTGCTGGGCCGAGGGGAACACGTCGATGATGCGGTCGATCGTCTGCGGCGTGTCCTGCGTGTGCAGCGTCGCGAATACGAGGTGGCCGGTCTCCGCCGCGGTGATCGCGGTGCCGATCGTCTCGAGGTCACGCATCTCGCCGACGAGGATCACGTCCGGGTCCTGGCGCAGCGCAGCCTTGAGCGCCTCGGCGAAGCTCGTCGCGTCGGCGCCGAGTTCGCGCTGGTTGACCATGCACTTCTTGTGGTTGTGCAGGAACTCGATCGGATCCTCGATCGTCATGATGTGCTCTTCGCGGCTCGCGTTGATCACGTCGATCAGGCTCGCGAGCGTCGTCGACTTGCCGGAACCGGTCGGCCCCGTGACGAGCACGAGACCCCGCGGCTTCTGGGCGAAGTCGGCGACGATCGCCGGCAGTCCGAGCGTCTCGAGCGGGGCGATCTCAAACGGGATCAGGCGGAAGGCGGCGCCGAGCGCGGAGCGCTGGAAGTAGGCGTTGACACGGAAGCGAGCGGCGCCGGGAATCTGGTAGGCGAAGTCGAGCTGCCAGTTGTTCTCAAGCTTCTGGCGCTGCGAGTTGGAGAGGATCGAGTAGACGATCTCGCGCGTGTCCGTCGGCGTGAGGACGGGATAGCCCTCCATTGGCGTCAGACGGCCGCGGACCCGGACCATCGGCGGTGCACCGGCCGTCAGATGCAGGTCCGAGGCTCGCCGCTCGACGACTTCGAGCAGCACCTCGGCGAAATCAAGTTCCATTCAGTGCTCCGTTCCGCGGGCGAACGATTCCCATAGCGCCCTTAGTAATCGGCAGATCAGTGCGAACCCGTTACACGGGAGATCTCGGCCATGGACGTCAGTCCAGCTTTGACCTTTTCGAGACCGTCCTCGCGCAGGCGCCGCATGCCCTCCCGGAGAGCGACCGTATTGATCTGATCGGCAGAGGCGCGCTGGAGCGTTAGCTCGCGAATCTCCTCGGACAGCACCATCACTTCGTAGAGCCCGACACGGCCGCGATAGCCCATCTGGCCGCAGCGCACGCAGCCGACCGGCTCGTAGGCCTCGATGTCGAACTGGGCGTGAAAACCGTGGTCGCGCAAGATCTCGGCGGCGATGATCGTCCGCTGCTTGCAGTGCGGGCAGAGCGTTCGGGCCAGGCGCTGGGCGACGACGCAGTCCAGTGCGGAGGCGACCAGGAACGGCTCGATCCCCATTTCGATCAGCCGGGTAATCGCCGACGCAGCGTCGTTGGTATGCAGCGTCGAGAGCACCATGTGGCCGGTGAGCGCGCCCTCGATCGCGATCTGGGCGGTGTCTCGGTCGCGGATCTCGCCGACCATCAGGATGTCCGGGTCGGCCCGCATCATCGAGCGCAGGCCCTGCGCAAACCCGAGGCCGGCCTTGGGGTTGACCTGAACCTGGGTGATGCCCGCGATCTGGTACTCGACCGGGTCCTCGATCGTGATGATGTTCTTCTCCGGCGTGTTGAGCTCGAGCAGCGCGCCGTAGAGCGAGGTTGACTTGCCCGAACCGGTCGGACCGGTGACGAGGACAGCTCCGTGGGCGCGGGTGAACCCGCGGCGGAAGAGGTCGAGCTCATGCTTCTGCATGCCCATCTTGTCGAGCTCGAGCCGGATGTTGTCCTTGTCGAGGATCCGGAGCACGACCGATTCGCCGTGCACGCTCGGGATCGTCACGACGCGGATGTCGATGTGGCGCCCGTCGACGGTCAGCCCGACGCGCCCATCCTGGGGGATCCGGCGCTCGGAGATGTCGAGGTCGCTCATGATCTTGATGCGGGAGACGACGCCCGCGACCATCCGCTTGGGCACCCGGGTCTGCTCGCTGAGGACCCCGTCGATGCGCATCCGCACACGTAGTTCCGTGCCCGCCCGGCCGTTTTCATCGGCCTGGGGTTCGAAGTGGATGTCGGACGCTCCGCGGTCGGTCGCCTCGGCGATGATCGAATGCACGAGCTTGATGACCGGTGCGTCGTCGGCGGACTCGCGCAGGTCGACGATCTCCAGCGGGCCGGCCTCGTCCTCCCCCTCCTCGACGGCCTCCTGAACCGCATCCTCAAAGCGGTTCATCCGCGCGATCAGGGCGGCGATGTCCTCCCCGGAGGCGACCGCGGGCTTGACGTCCATCCGTGTGAGCAGCGCGACGTCGTCGACGGCGAGGACGTTCGCCGGGTCGGACATCGCCAGGAGGACCGTGCGGTCGTCGACGAGCGACACCGGCACCGCCGAATACCGTTTTGCCGCTGACGCGCTGAGCAGGTTAACCGCGGCCATGTCGACCTTGAAGACGCCGAGGTCAAGGTGGTCAAGCCCGTAGCGCTCGGCGATCGCGTGCGAGAGCTGCTCGGACGTGATCGCGCGTGATTCGAGTAGTACGCGCTCGGGCGGGATGCCGGCCGAACGGGCGTCCTCGATCGCCTTCTGGGCCCGCTCGCGGTCGGTGAAGCCGATGAGTACGTACCAGCGCTGCGTGAGCAGATGCGAGAAGCCGACCATGACCCTGGTCAGCCCGGGCAGGTTGCCGTGGAACTCCTTGAACACCTTCTCGAACACGGGGATGAGGAAGGCGACGAGGGCGAGCATCACCGTGAGCGCGAAGGTGATGACAAGGATCGGGTAGATCATCGCCGAGCGGATCTGGCGCCGCAGCGACGCGTCCTTCTCGAGCTGGTCGGCGGTCCGCAGCAGTGCCTGCTCGAGCACGCCACCCGTCTCCCCCGCGCGCACCATCGCGACGTACAGCGTCGAGAACACCTTGGGATGGCGCTCGAGCGCGTCGGAGAGCAGCAGGCCGGCCTCGACGTCATGGCGGACCGCGGTGAACGTGTCACGCAGCAGCTTTGACTTCGTTTGGTTCTCAAGGACATACAGCGAGCGCAGGATCGTCATCCCGGACGTGACCATCGTCGAGAGCTGACGGGTGGCGATCGCGAGATCGGACGCTGAGACCCGCGCCATGATGTCGAGGTTCAGCTCCTTGGAGCGGTACTTCGACGCGATGTCGATGACGATCAGGCCGCGCTCTTTGAGCTGATCGGCGACGTCCTGCTTGGAGTTGGCCTCGACCTCACCGCCGGCGGGAACGCCGGCGAGGTCCATGGCTTTGAAGACGAAGGTCGCCATGCGGAAGCTCCTACGCGACCCTCATCCCGCTGCCGTTGGATCCGCCGGACGGGGCGGGCATGCCGCCGGAGATCAGACGCTTGAACTCCTCGACCGAGTGCGCTCGTGACTCGGCGAGCTTGCGGGTGATCTTGCCCGCGCGGACGAGCTGGGCGAGCGAGGCGTCCATCGTCTGCATGCCGTGCTGGCCGCCGGTCTGGAGCACCGAGTAGATCTGGTGGCTCTTGGCCTCGCGGATGAGGTTGCGCACGGCGGGCGTCGGGACGAGCACCTCGACCGCGCAGCAGCGACCGGAGCCGTCGGCGGTCGGCAGCAGCGTCTGGGTCATGATCCCTTGGAGCGCGACCGACAGCTGGGCGCGGATCTGCCCCTGCTGAGCGGACGGGAACACGTCGATGATGCGGTCGATCGTCTGCGGCGTGTCCTGGGTGTGCAGCGTCGCGAACACGAGGTGGCCGGTCTCCGCGGCCGTGATCGCGGTCCCGATCGTCTCGATGTCGCGCATCTCGCCGACGAGGATCACGTCGGGGTCCTGACGGAGGGCCGCCTTGAGCGCGTCGGCGAAGTTCGTTGCGTCGGCGCCGATCTCGCGCTGGTTGACCATGCACTTCTTGTGGTTGTGCAGGAACTCGATCGGGTCCTCGATCGTCATGATGTGCTCTTCGCGGCTGGCGTTGATCACATCGATCAGGCTCGCGAGCGTCGTCGACTTGCCCGAGCCGGTCGGCCCGGTAACGAGCACGAGACCCCGCGGCTTGTTGGCGAAGTCGGCGACGACCGCGGGCAGCCCGAGCGTTTCGAGCGGAGCGATCTCAAACGGGATCAGGCGGAATGCGGCGCCGAGCGCGGACCGCTGGAAGTAGGCGTTGACCCGGAAGCGGGCGGCGCCGGGGATCTGGTAGGCGAAGTCGAGCTGCCAGTTGTTCTCAAGCTTCTGGCGCTGCGAGTTGGAGAGGATCGAGTAGACGATCTCACGCGTGTCCGTCGGCGTGAGGACGGGATAGCCCTCCATGGGCGTCAGACGGCCGCGGACCCGGACCATCGGCGGTGCACCGGCCGTCAGATGCAGGTCCGAGGCTCGCCGCTCGACGACTTCGAGCAGCACCTCGGCGAAATCAAGTTCCATTCAGTGCTCCGTTCCGCGGGCGAACGATTCCCATAGCGCCCTTAGTAATCGGCAGATCAGTGCGAACCCGTTACGCGGGAGATCTCGGCCATGGACGTCAGTCCAGCTTTGACCTTTTCGAGACCGTCCTCGCGCAGGCGGCGCATGCCCTCCCGGAGAGCGACCGTATTGATCTGATCGGCCGAGGCGCGCTGGAGCGTGAGCTCGCGAATCTCCTCGGACAGCACCATCACTTCGTAGAGCCCGACACGGCCGCGATAGCCCATCTGGCCGCATCGCACGCAGCCGACCGGCTCGTAGGCCTCGATGTCGAACTGGGCGTGAAAACCGTGGTCGCGCAAGATCTCGGCGGAGATGATCGTCCGCTGCTTGCAGTGCGGGCAGAGCGTTCGGGCCAGGCGCTGGGCGACGACGCAGTCCAGTGCGGAGGCGACCAGGAACGGCTCGATCCCCATTTCGATCAGCCGGGTAATCGCCGACGCAGCGTCGTTGGTGTGCAGCGTCGAGAGCACCATGTGGCCGGTGAGCGCGCCCTCGATCGCGATCTGGGCGGTGTCTCGGTCGCGGATCTCGCCGACCATCAGGATGTCCGGGTCGGCACGCATCATCGAGCGCAGGCCCTGCGCAAACCCGAGGCCGGCCTTCGGGTTGACCTGAACCTGAGTGATGCCCGGCGATCTGGTACTCGACCGGGTCCTCGATCGTGATGATGTTCTTCTCCGGCGTGTTGAGCTCGAGCAGCGCGCCGTAGAGCGAGGTTGACTTGCCCGAACCGGTCGGCCCGGTGGCGAGCACGGCGCCGTGGGCGCGGGTGAACGCCGCGGCGGAAGCGGTCGAGCTCATGCTTCTGCATGCCCATCTTGTCGAGCTCGAGCCGGATGTTGTCCTTGTCGAGGATGCGGAGCACGACCGACT
Organism: uncultured Solirubrobacterales bacterium; assembly: GCA_963779695.1. Taxonomy (GTDB): domain Bacteria; phylum Actinomycetota; class Thermoleophilia; order Solirubrobacterales; family Solirubrobacteraceae; genus Palsa-465. The sequence goes on along the minus strand of CAVZZH010000024.1, from coordinate 29,364 downwards.
CGCCGTGGACGCTCGGGATCGTGACCGCGCGGATGTCGATATGGCGCCCGTCGACGGTCAGCCCGACCCGGCCATCCTGCGGAATCCGACGCTCGGAAATGTCGAGGTCGGCCATGATCTTGATGCGCGACACGACGCCCGCGACCATCCGTTTCGGCACCCGGGTCTGCTCGCTGAGCACCCCGTCGATGCGCATCCGCACTCGCAGTTCCGTGCCCGAGCCGCCCGTTTTCGTCGGCCTGCGGTTCGAAGTGGATGTCCGACGCTCCGCGGTCGGTCGCCTCGGCGATGATCGAATGCACGAGCTTGATGACCGGTGCGTCGTCGGCGGACTCGCGCAGGTCGACGATCTCCAGCGGGCCGGCCTCGTCCTCCCCCTCGTCGACGGCCTCCTGAACCGCATCCTCAAAGCGGTTCATCCGCGCGATCAGCGCGGCGATGTCCTCCCCGGAGGCGACCGCGGGCTTGACGTCCATCCGTGTGAGCAGCGCGACGTCGTCGACGGCGAGGACGTTCGCCGGGTCGGACATCGCCAAGCAGGACCGTGCGATCGTCGACGAACGACACCGGCACCGCCGAATACCGTTTTGCCGCTGAGGCGCTGAGCAGGTTGACCGCGGCCATGTCGACCTTGAAGACGCCGAGGTCGAGGTGGTCAAGGCCGTAGCGCTCGGCGATCGCGTGCGAGAGCTGCTCGGACGTGATCGCGCGTGCTTCGAGCAGTACGCGCTCGGGCGGGATGCCGGCCGAGCGGGCGTCCTCGATCGCCTTCTGGGCCCGCTCGCGGTCGGTGAAGCCGAGCTCGACGATCACGTCGGTCAGGAACCGACCCGAGCCGCCGCGCCGCCGCGGCGGGGTGACGCCGTCGTGGCTCCCGCGCGCGGGCTCGACGGGATCGACCGCGCGCAGATGCGGCGCGGGCTCCATCAGCGCCCCCGTGCAGCTGCCCGCATCAGCTCGATCGGCGCGGGTCTGGAGGTGAATTGCTCGAACGCGAGCGCGCCTTGGGCCACGAGAAGCTCGAACCCGTCAACGACGGGGATCGAGCGCGCTCGTGCAGCCTGCACAAGCGCGGTGCCCGCATGTGCGGGCTTCGTGTACACGAAGTCAACCACGCACTCGTACCTGTCGAGCTCATCGGCGGTCACCGGAACATGTTTGAACGTCGAGTCCGCGGCGTCCAGCCCACTGGACGTACAGTGGATAAGGACATCGGCAGGCGGGGCATCTTGCACGGGAATGCCACCCAGCTCGCTGCACAACCGTGTGGCCCGGGCGGCGGTGCGATTCCAGACGAACACCACGTCCGCGCCCGCGTCGATCAGCGCCCACACGGCGGCACGTGCGCTTCCCCCCGCCCCGAGGACGAGTGCCCGGCGGCCGGCGATCGGAAACGGCAACGAAGCGATCAACCCGGGCGCGTCCGTGTTATCGGCGCGGATCGCGCCGCCGGACTCGAACAGCAGCGTATTCGCGGCGCCGATGGCCCGAGCCCGCTCGGTCGCGGCGGTGGCCACGGCGAGCGCGTCGTGCTTGTGCGGAATCGTCACGTTCGCCCCGCGGAAGCCGGCGATCGGGAGCGCCCGCACGGTCTCCATGAACAGCGCGGGTGGTACAGGCAGCAGCTGGTAGCGCCATCCGTCCATTCCGGAGGCGGCGAGCGCCGCGTTCTGCATCGCCGGCGAGCGGCTGTGCGCGACCGGCCAGCCGAGAACGCCGAGGCGGGTGGGCTCCGGGGGCATCGTCCGCACGGGCGCTCAGCAGTGCGTCGGCGAGCGACCGCCACGGGCGGCACGCGCGGATTGGTACTGCTGCTGGTCGTGCAGGAACTGCTGGTAGTTCGTGCTGAACACGGACTCGCCGCAACTGCCCGGCCGCACGACGAAGTACAGGTACTTCGTCTGCCGCGGATGGGCGGCGGCCTGAATCGCCGCCATCCCCGGGTTGCTGATCGGCGTCGGCGGCAGGCCCTTGTGGATCCGCGTGTTGTACGGCGAGGACGAACTGAGCTCCGAGACGGTCAGCGGCTTGGTGTAGTTGCCGGTCGCGTAGCGGGTCGTCGCGTCGATCTGAAGTGGCATCCCGGCCTTGAGACGGTTGTAGATGACCGAGGCGACGAGCGGCCGGTCGTGGCCCGTCCCCGCCTCCGTCTCGACCATCGAGGCGATGATGAGAACGTCATATGGCGTCAGGTGCTTGCTGCGGGCGTAGCCGAGGTTGACCTTGGCGTATTCCTTGCGGAACGCCTTGAGCTGATCGGCGACGAGCGCCGACACCTTGATCGGATCTCGCAGCTGGTAGGTCGAGGGGAACAGAAAGCCCTCCAGCGACGGTGTGTCGCGCGGAGCGCCATACGCGGTCGGCTTGAGCAAAGGCGAGTGCCGGGTGTCCGCGAGGTAGTTCCCGCGGATCCCCTCGCCGTGCAGCAGCGCGCTGATCTGCCGCCGCGTCTTTCCCTCGGTCAGCGTCAGTTCGCTCACCTTGGCGGCGGGCGGGGCCTTTGTCAGGATCGTCAGCACGTCGCTGTAGCTCATGTCCTGCTTGAGGTGGTACGTCCCCGACCGCAGATCGCTGCGCTTGCCGGCGAGCGTCGCGCGCAGCTCAAAGAAGAAGCTGGAGGAGATGACCCCGTCCTTGGTGAGCAAGTCGCCGACCTCGCTCGAGCTCGCGTGCGCAGGGATACGCACGGTGACGCGTCCGTGGCCCGAGCCGTGGAACGGCTGGAACAGCTGAACGAGGAACCAGATGAACGCGGCGGCGGCGAGGATCGCGAGGATCGCCACGCCGCGGCCCATGTGGAGCCGACGGCGGCCGACACCCCGGGGCGATCGCGCCGGACGACGCTTGCGACGGATCGGGAGGTTGCGACGTCCCCGCTCGAGGCCCGTGACACGCCGCGTTCCGGCGGGCGCGTCGCCGCCGTCGTCGTCAAAGGGCTCGCCGTCGAGTGGAAGCTCGTCCACGGTGTCGTGATGACCGTACTCGTCCTCGTCGACGTGATGGTCGAAGTCCAGTCGGTCCGGCGGCGTGCGAGAACACGGCCTCGGGCTCGTAGGCGGGTGCCGGAGCGGGACTTGGCTCGGGGGCCGGGGTTGGCTGCGGTGCTGCGATCGGGTCGGCGGCCGGTGCCGGTTCCGGCCCGCCGACCGCAGCCTCGCCGCGCTTCGCGCGACGGCGCTCGCGCTCCAGCCGCGCCGCCTCACGCTCCTCGGGCGTGCGGCCGCTCATGACGGACCTCCGGCGCGGGCCTGCGAGGCGAGCCAGCCCTCGAGCAGGTGGGCCGCCGCCCGCGAGTCCTCACTCGCGGAGCCGCCCGAGCGCTCGGCGAGCCGCGTCGTGAAGCGCTCGTCGTAGAGCTCGACCGGGATCGATAGCTCTGACTGGAGCCGCTCGGCGAATGCCCGGGTCTCCGTCGTCTGGGCCGAGTCGCCGCCGGACAGCGACAGTGGCAGGCCGACGACGACGCGTTCGGCGCCAAGTTCGGTGATGAGTGCGCGCAGCCGCCCGCGCCCGCGCCGCGTATTCGGCGCCAGCACCGGATCGATCGGGGTCGCCAGGACTCCGGTGGGGTCGCTGACGGCACAGCCGCATCGCGCACTGCCGTAGTCGAGCGCGAGCACGCGCATGACCTTAGCGGCTCCCCATGTCGCTGGAGACCACTAGCGCGTTGAGGGCCGACTCAATCGCGTGCCGGGCGGCGTCGATCGCGTCGGGGAGCTTTGCCGGGTCCTTGCCGCCGGCCCGGGCAAGCGTGTCGCGCCCGCCTCCGCCGCCGCCGACCACGCTCGCGGCCACCTTGACGATTTCGCCCGCGCGCACACCGCGCTCGACGAGTGCCGGGGCCACCGCGGCGACGAGGTCAACCCGCCCGTCGCCGGCGCTCCCGAGCACGATCGCGGCGTCGCCCAGCTTCGCCTTCAGTCGATCGGCGAGGTCGAGCAGCGCCTGGCTGTCGGCACCCTCGACTGCCGCCGTCAGTACCCGGGCACCGTCGTGATCGGACGCCGCCGCGAGCAGCGCGTCGACATCGACGGCGCCGTTGCCCTTCGTCCCGCCGCCGCGCTTCGCCGCCTTCTCAAGCTCACGAACCCGTGAGCGGAGCTCGGCGACCGCATCGGGGACTCGCTCCGGGGGCACGCGGAGCGTCTCGGCGGCGAGGGCGAGCGCGGCGTCGTGACGGCGCATGTAATCGACCCCGTCGGGACCGGTGAGGGCCTCGATCCGCCGGACGTTCGCGGCGCTCGAGGTCTCGCTGGTGATCTTGAACAGCCCGATCTCGGAGGTCGAGTGCACGTGGGTGCCGCCGCACAGCTCGCGGGAGAACGTCCCGTCGCCCACCTCGACCATCCGGACGACGTCGCCGTACTTCTCTCCGAACAACGCCATCGCGCCGAGGCGCTTGGCCTCGGTGAGGGTCGTCGTCAGCGCGTGCACGGGATGGTTCTCAAGGATCCAATGGTTGACCTGGTCCTCGACCCACTCCACGTCCTCGGGGCTCAACCCGCTGCCGTGAGTGAAATCGAAGCGCAGCTTGTCCGGCCCGACGTAGGAGCCCGCCTGGTGGACGTGCGAGCCGAGCCTCTGCCGCAGCGCAGCATGGAGCAGGTGCGTCGCGGTGTGATTGCACTCGGTCGCGTGGCGGGTCTTGCGGTCGACGACGGCGTGGACACGCTCGCCCGGCTCGAGCTCTCCGTGCTCGGGCACGAGCGTCAGCACCTGGTCATCGCCGAGTCGCACGACGTCCTCAACGCGGGCGCGGCAATCACCGTCGGCGCACTCGATGTAGCCGGAGTCCGCAATCTGGCCGCCGCCCGTGGGGTAGAACGGCGATTCAACGAGCTTCACAAGCACGCGCCCGTTGTCCCGCTGAACAGCACCGACCGTCGTCTCGCGCTCCATCGTCTCGTAGCCGACGAAATCGGTCGCGAACCCGCTGGCGCTCGAGAATTCGAGGGCACGCTCGCGCGTGTCGCCGGCGCCGGTCCCGCGGCCGCCGCCCCGCCGGGCGCGCTCCCGCTGTTCGTCCATCAACGACTCAAACCCGGTCTCGTCGACCCCAAGACCCTCCTCGGCCGCGAGCTCCCGCGTGAGGTCGATCGGGAAGCCGTACGTGTCGTGGAGCAGGAACGCGTTCTCGCCGCCGATGCCCTCGGCGCCGGACTCCCTGGCGCGCGCGATCAGCTCGTCAAGCAGCTTCGTCCCCTGGGCGAGCGTCCGACCGAAGCTCTCCTCCTCGGAACTCAGCCAGGTGTGGATCGAGTCCTGGTGCGTGGTGAGCTCGGGGTACGCGGACCCCATGAGCTCGGTCACGCGGTCGGAGTAGGCCTGGAGGAATCCCGGGTCGAGGCCGAGCGTGTGGCTGCCCTGGAGGATCGCGCGGCGCATGACCCGGCGCAGCACATAGCCACGATCCTCGTTCGACGGCACGACCCCATCGGCGATCAGGAACGTCATCGCCCGGCTGTGGTCGGCGAGGATCCGGAGCGCCCGGTCGGTATCGAAGTCCTGGCCGTAGCGGCGGCCGGACAGACCTTCGCCGAGCTCGATCAACGGCGCGAACTGGTCGGTCTCGAACACGGACTGCTTGTCCTGGAGCATCGCCCCCATCCGATTGAGCCCCATGCCGGTGTCGATGTTCTGCGCCGGCAGCGGTGTCAGCGTGCCGGCCGGGTTCTGATCGAACTGCATGAACACGAGGTTCCAGTACTCCATGAAGCGCTCGTTCTCGCCGCCCGGGAGGTCGTCCGGCTTGCCGAACGCAAGGCCTCGGTCGATGTAGAGCTCCGAACAGGGTCCGCACGGACCGGTCGGACCGACCTGCCAGAAGTTCTCCGAGCGCGGGCATTCGACGATCCGCTCCCGCGGGACGCCGACCGCTCGCCACGCCTCAATCGCGTCCTCGTCAGGGCCGAGGCCGAGCTCGTCGTCACCGGCGAAGACCGTGATCCAGATGTCCTCCGGCTTGAAGCCGAAACCCTCCCGGGAGAGGTCCCAGGCGAAGCGAACCGCCTCGCGCTTGAAGTAGTCACCGAACGAGAAGTTGCCGAGCATCTCGAAGAACGTGAGATGCCGGGTCGTCGTGCCGATGATGTCGATGTCGGCGGTCCGAAACGTTTTCTGACACGTCGTGACGCGGGGATGCGGTGGGCGCTCCTGGCCGAGGAAGTACGGCTTGAGCGGATGCATCCCGGCGACCGTGAACAGCGCCGACGGATCGAGCTCGGCTGGGATCAGCGATCCGGAGGGCAGACGCCTGTGGTCGTGCTGCTCAAAGAACTCTAGGAACGTGCGCCGGATCTCGTCGGAGGTCATGGGATTGTGAGTGTAGGCACCCGCCGGTGCCCGCTGATGCCCGGGAAACGGTGACCCGCAACTCAGCGCAGGTAGGCGATCGACGTCCCGTAGGTCGTATAGCTCCGATAGCGTCCCCGCAGCCAGAGCAGGCCCATCGGCCCGTGGGTCCACCCCCGGGGGACGACCGGTCGAACGTTGTCGACGCCGCCGGAGGCGACGACCACCCTTTGCCAGGAGTTGCCGTGGTCGGAGGTCGTCCAGCGCTCGATCCGGAAGTGGCCATCGACCTTGCGGGACAGGTACAGCATCGTCGGGTTGTCGTGGTCCAGTCGGGTTGTCGTGGTCCAGCGCGATCCCGCCGGAATATTGCTGCTCGATCGTGCCCGGGCTGATCGTTGGGCCGGCGTCGGTGAGGAAGTGGGAGATCCAGCGACTCCCGTTCCAGCGGGCATACCAGTACTGATGGTTCGTTGGCTTCGGGAACGTCGCGTAGACGATCACCGGGTGGCCGCTCGAGCCGAGGGCGACGTCCCAGACCCAGGCGGAGACCTTGGTCTTCCGGCCGTCGTAGACGAGCTGACCCTGTTGCGGCGAGATCGGCGCCCTGGCGAGCGACCGAATCCGCTGACCACCGGCGGTCCACAGCCAGCCGTCGTGGTATTCGGCGAAGTACACGCTGGTCAGAGTCTCCCGGGGGTGACCGTTGGTGTAGGCGAACGCGATCGTGCGCCGGCCGTCGGAATCGACCTTGGCATAGGGTCGCTGGCCGTGGTCGGCGATCAGCCGGTGAACGCGTCCCCAGTGGCCCGTGGTGGTCCGGGTCGTGAAGTCAGCGCTCCAGTCCTCGCCCCGCGCGAACAGGTACAGCTTGTCGTGCTCGGCCGACAGCGAGACCGGATTCGGATACGTGAAGCCGCGTTGGCCGTAGCGTCGTGACGGAACGTCGTGTGCGGGACCCCACCGCGAGATGTCCTCCGGCTCAAGCGTCGTGCGGTAGTGCATCTCGGCCCCGTTGTGGCCCGAGTAGAAGACCGTGATCCGCTTGTCCGGCTCAACGAACAGCGACGGGCTGCTGTGGTCATCGGGGTACATGTTTCCCACCACCGTGGCGCGGAGCACGCCGACGGTCGGGCCGTAGGACGCGACAGTAACGGCGCCCGTCGGGCTGATCCAGCCGGAGATGATCTGGTCAAAGCGCCCGTGAACGCGGACCGCGCGGGGATCCCCGAACCAGGACCACGAGCCCGGCGAGATGACCGCGATCGGCGCGCTCGGCCGGGCCGCGCGCGCGGGCGCACCGTGCTCCGCCCAGGCGATGGCAAGCGCGAGGACGACGACAATTCCCCCGATCCGAAGGCCCCTAAACCTCACGATCGTCCGCGAGTCTATCGCCGGACGCTGCCGGCAATCGTGCCCCAACCGACGACGAGGTCGCCGTCGAGCAGGCACGCGAGCTGTCCGGGCGCCGGACCTTCGACGCCATCGGGAAGCGTCAGGGTGGCCTCGCGGTGACGACCGGAGCCGAGTCCGTGGTCGATCTCCGCGCGCAGCGGCACCGAGTGGTAGCGCAGCTTCACCCGATCGACCCGTCCGCCGTCGCGGTGCAGGCGTACGGCCCGCAGCGCCACCCGCCCCGCGGCGAGCGCCGTGCGCGGTCCGACGATGACCCGGTTGTGCTCAGCGTCCTTCTCGAGCACGTACAGGGGCTCTCCGTTGGCCACGCCGATTCCGCGCCGCTGCCCGACGGTGAACAGGTGCTGACCTGAATGGGTACCGAGGACCCGCCCGTCACGGTCAACGATCTGCCCCGCGCGCTCCTCGAGCCCGCCGTGGCGGGCGAGGAAGCGACCCCGCGTCGTACCGGCGATGAAGCAGAGATCCTGCGAGTCGACCTTGCTCGCCACCGGCAGGCCCGCGTCAGCGGCGATCCGCCGCACCTCGGGCTTGGTCAGCTCGCCGAGCGGGAACCGCATCCGCGCGAGGCTCGCCGGCTCCAGCGCGGCGAGCATGTACGTCTGGTCCTTCGCCGGGTCCGCGGCGACGCGAAGCAGCGGCCCGGCGGCGTCCTCGGTGTCCGCGATCCGCGCGTAGTGGCCGGTCGCGAGCTGCGCCGCCCCGAGTCGCTCAGCGAGTTCGAGCATCGCGTCGAGCCGCACGTGCCCGTTACAGCCGACGCACGGGTTCGGGGTCTCGCCCGCCGCGTACCCCGCGATGAACGGCTCGACGACGCCCGCCCGGAACTCGTCCCGGAGGTCGATCGTGAAGTGCGGGAGCCCCATCGAGTGCGCAAGCGACCGGGCCTGGGCGACCGCCGAGGAGGAACAGCAGCTCCGCTCGGCGTCGTTCTCCGGGTCGGCCCACAGCTCGAGGGTGACCGCGACCGTCTCGCTCTCCCGGGCGCACAGAAGCGCCACCACTGAGCTGTCGACGCCGCCGCTCATCGCGACGAGGGTGCGCGTGCCATCGGCTGGGGACGCCAGCCCCGCCCCGCCGCGGGCCGCCGCGCCGAGGGCCCGCGCGAGCGCATCGGCGGCGAGCTCGGCGGCATGGATCTTGGCCGTGCTGAGGCCACCGAGTTCCTCGGCGATCGCCGCGGGTCCGATCCGCGCCGCGTCAAGCAGGCCGAGGCCGCGGACGAGCGTCACCGCCGCGCTGCCGGCGGCGGTCGCGGCGCCGCACCCCTCGGCATCGAAGCCGGCGTCGATGATCTGCTCACCGTCGGTGGCGAGCGAGAAGCTGATGCGATCGCAGCACGAACCGCCGTCGGCGGTGATCGTGAAATCGCCGTCCGGCACGTGCCGGTGACCCTGCGGCGAGGTCAGATGATGCTCAAACGCGAGTGCGTCCACCCGCGCGAGGATAGAAGCAGCGCTACTTCGGCTTGACCGACAGCGCGTCGACGATCCGCTGCTCGATCTCGAACTGAGCGGCGAACCCGACGATCGTCCGCGCGTGCCACGAGGGGTCGATGATCACGAGCGTCGGCGAGCCGGTGACCGGCACCTGATAGGTGATCACCGGGTAGCGCGCGAGTTCGCGGAGCGGGATCGAGAGCTTGAACACCTTTCCGCCGTGCGTCGAGATCGACGCCAGCTCATGCTTGACGGCGCGGTCATCCGCGGCGCGGTAGTTGAAGAACAGCGCAGCGACGACCTTGTGGGCGTGCAGGGCGTTAACGACCTCGGCCTCCCGCGCTGCCGCCTCCGCGGCTGCGTGCCGCCTGGCGGTGGCTGCCGCGTTCGCCTTGGCGGCCGCGGCGCCGGCTTGCGTCGCCTGAGTCGCCTCGGTCGGCTTCGTCGGCTTTGCCGCCTGCGTCGGCTTCGTCGGTGTGAGCGTCGCCGCGGTTGTCGGCGTCGTCTTCGGCGTGGTCGGGGTTGCGTTCGGCGTGGTCGAGGTCGTCGCGACGGTGCCGCCGTGAGCGACGCTCGCCGCATTGGACTGCGCCACGGCGGCGTGCGCCTTGTCGACGGCCGACTGCAGCGGGGCTTTGCCCCCCGAGCCGCTGCCGGACGTCTGCGGTTTGAGCGCGACGATCCACAGCGCGAAAAACGCGACGGTGCCGACCAGCAAGGCGATCAACGGGCGCGATACGTGTGGCATCACCTCCATGATCGGCTCCTGACCCCCAGATCCTGAGCCGAGTTGCTCGCGACGGACGCGCGGGGCGGCCGGGTCAGCGCGCCGGCGGCGGCGGCGCGCACGGCGGCCGCGGGGCCGCGGCGGCGTCAGGCGAGGCGCAGGCCGAGCTCGCGCAGCTGCTGCGGGTCGACCGGCGCGGGCGCTCCGGTCAGCGGATCGGCCCCGCTCGCGGCCTTCGGGAACGCGATTACCTCGCGGATCGAGTCGATCCCGGCGAGCGCCGTGACGATCCGGTCAAGGCCCATCGCAATCCCACCGTGTGGCGGCGCGCCGTAGCGGAGCGCGTCGAGCAGAAAGCCGAACCGGGCCTGTGCGTCCTCCTCGCTGATCCCCAGCAGCTCGAACACGCGCTGTTGGACCTCACGGTCGTGGATGCGGATCGAGCCGCCGCCGATCTCGGCGCCGTCGAGCACGAGGTCATACGCCCGGGAGGTGAGGCTCGCCGGATCGTCGAGGTTGCCGGTCGGCGCGGTGAACGGATGGTGGGCCGCGTCCCAGCGACTCTCGTCCGCGTTCCAGAAGAACGCCGGGAACTCGACAATCCACAGGATGTCGTGGCGGCCGGCCGGGATCAGGTCAAAGCGCCGGGCAATCTCCATCCGCAGCGCGCTCAGTGCCTGGCCGGCGGTCGTCAGCTCGTCGGCGACGATCAGCAGCAGATCGCCCGGGTGGGCCTCGAGGCGGGTCTTGATCCCGTCGATCTCCGCCTCGCTGAGGAATTTGGCGATCGGCGAGCGCAGGCTGCCGTCCGCCTGGACGAACATCCACACGAGACCTTTCGCCCCGTGCTGCTTGGCGAGCTCGGTGAGCGCGTCGAGCTCCGAGCGCGGCAGCTCCCGCGGGCCGGCGTTGATGCCGCGCACGACGCCGCCGGAGGCGAGTGCGCCCTTGAAGACTTGGAACTCGGACTGCGCGAGCGGCTCGCCGAGGTCCCCCAGTTCAAGCCCGAAGCGGGTGTCTGGACGGTCGATGCCGAATCGCGAGACAGCCTCGGCGAACGTCATCCGCGGCCACGGCGGCGCGGCGACGTCGAAGCCCTCGCGCTCGAACACGGCGCCCATCACCGCCTCCATGGTCTCGATCACGTCGTCCTCGGTGACGAACGACATTTCGACATCGAGCTGGGTGAATTCCGGCTGGCGATCGGCGCGCGTGTCCTCGTCCCGGAAGCAGCGGGCGATCTGGTAGTAGCGCTCGAAGCCGCCGATCATCAGCAACTGCTTGAACAGCTGCGGCGACTGGGGCAGGGCGTAGAACGCGCCGGGCTGGATCCGGGCCGGCACGAGGTAGTCACGCGCCCCCTCCGGCGTCGAGCGGGTGAGGTAGGGCGTCTCGATCTCGAGGAAGTCCTGGCCGTTCAAGACCTCGCGCATCGTCGCGGTGACGCGGTGGCGGGTCGCAAGCCGCTGCTGCATCTCAGCGCGACGCAGGTCAAGCGCGCGGTGGCGCAGGCGGAGGTTCTCATCGACGGCGTCGCCCTCGTCGAGCGGGAACGGCGGCGTGTCGGCGTCGGCGAGGATCTCTGCCTCGGAGACGGCCAGCTCGATCTCGCCGGTCGGCAAGTTCGGGTTGATGTTCGCCGCGTCCCGGCGGGTGACGGCACCCGCCGCACTGAGGACGTCCTCGGAGCGCAGCCGGTGGGCGAGCTCATGTGCGGTCCCCGAGCCGTCCGGATGGAACACGAGCTGCACGATCCCCGAGCGGTCACGGAGGTCGATGAAGATGAGACCGCCGTGGTCACGACGGCGGTGGACCCAGCCCGCGACCCGGGCCTGAGTGCCCGCCCGCTCGGCGGTGAGCTGGCCGGCCCAGGTGTCTCGGTATTCGTTCGGGCGCGGTGCGTGCTGCATCAGAGGCGGTCTCCGCGGAGGATGGTGGGGATCACGTTCTGCACGTCGATTTCGCGTTGCTCGCCAGACTGCATGTCCTTGAGGCTCGCCGTCGAGGGGCTTTCGACGATGGCAACGTAGCGGGCGCCGACCCGATCGGCTTGCTTGAGCTGGCCCTTGAGCGAGCGGCCGGCGAGCTCAAGCTGGGCGGTCAGGCCGGCGCGCCGGGCGCCGTGAGCAAGCTCGAACGCGGTCCGGCCGCCGGCCGGATCGTGTGTCGGCAGCGCGACGAACACGTCGACCGGCTGGGGCGCGACCGGGAGGTCTCCCGCGGCGAGGAGCATCCGCTCGACGCCGGCCGCCCACCCGGAGGCCGGCGTCGGAGGCCCGTCGAGCTGCTCCATCAGGCCGTCGTAGCGCCCGCCGCCGCCGACGCCCGACTGGGCGCCGAGCGCGTCGCTCGTGAACTCAAAGACCGTCCGCGTGTAGTAGTCGAGGCCGCGCACGAGCGTCGGGTCGAGCTCGTAGCGGATGCCGGCGTCGTCGAGGAGCGTCTTGACTTGCTCAAAGTGGGTGGCGTCCTCGTCGGCGAGCCGCTCGAGCAGCGTCGGCGCGTCCCGCATGACCTCCCGGGTCCCGGGGTCGCTCGCGTCAAAGGCGCGCATCGGGTTGAGGTCGATGCGCGAGCGGACGTCGTCGCTCAGCCGGTCCTCGTGCTGGCGCAGGTAGCTGCGCAGCTCGTCGCGGTACGCCGCGCGGGTCTCGGGGGTGCCGAGGCTCGAGAGCCGCAGCCGCACGTCCTTGACGCTGAGCGCGTCGAGCAGATCGGCGAGCAGCACGATCAGCTCGGCGTCCGTCTCCGGACCGGCGGAGCCGATCGCCTCGGCCCCGACCTGCCAGAACTGGCGGTAGCGGCCGCGCTGCGGCGCCTCGGCGCGAAAGAAGCTCGACAGGTACCAGAGCTTGACCGGCTGCGGGAGCTTGTGCATCCCGTGCTCGATGTAGGCACGGCACACCGGAGCGGTGCCCTCCGGTCGCAGCGTCAGCGAGCGGCCGCCGCCGTCCTCGAACGTGTACATCTCCTTCTGCACGATGTCGGTGGCCTCCCCCACGCCGCGCGCGAACAGTTCTGTCGACTCAAACGTCGGCGTCTCAATCCGGCGGTATCCGGCGGCGCCGAGGATCCGCTTCGCCTGCGCCTCGAGGTAGTCACGGCGGGCCGCGTCCTCGGGGAGCACGTCGAACGTGCCGCGAGGAGCCTGAATCACTGGTTCAGAGACAGCTCGCGCAAGAACGGGTTGCTCGCGCGCTCGCGCTCGAGCGTCGTGAGCCCCATGTGCCCGGGGTACACAGTCGTCTCGGGCGGATAGCGGTCGAGCAGCGTCTCGATTGAGGCGAGCAGCGTCGGCCAGTCGCCGCCGGGGAGGTCGACGCGCCCAACCGAGCCTTGGAACAGGACGTCGCCGGAGAACAAGGCGTTCTCGCCGCGGGGCGCGTAGGTGACATGCCCCGGGCTGTGGCCCGGCGTGAAGATCACGTCGATCGTCAGCCCGGCGAGCTCGAGCGTCTCGCCACCGGCGACGGTGTGGTCGGCCTCATAGCTCTCGAACGGGCCGAAACCGGGCCACGGGACGAAGTCCATGATGTTCGCGAGCACGCGGGTCTCGAGCTCGGGGCAGTACACCGGCGCCCCGGTTGCCTTGGCCACGGGCGCCACCGCGCCGACGTGGTCGAAGTGCGTGTGCGTGAGCAGGATCGCATCGAGGTGCTTGATCCCGAGCGCGTCGATCGCTGCGAGCAGCTTGTCGGCCTCGTCACCGGGGTCGATGATCAACCCGTGGTCGGAGTCCTTGACCCGCACGATGAAGCTGTTCTCCTGCACGGGTCCGACCGTGAACATGCGCACGTCGATCATCGACTCGCCTCGTTCTTACGCTGGCGTCGGCGCCACAGGAACATCTCGAGGTAGTAGCCGGCGGGCACGTAGAGCACGAGCGCGAACAGGGCGAACACGATCGACGCCGTGACGCGGTTCTTTCCGTGCGTCGTCACGAGCAGGAAGATGAACATGATCGCGGCGGCGAACCCGGCCCGCGTCAGTGAGGACTTCCACGTCGGCTTCTGATTCTGCCGCCGCTGACGCGCGGTGGTGCGCTGCTGCTTCTTGCGCTCTTCGGCTGTCGGCGGCCGACCGGTCCGGCCGCGGTTGGTCACGGTCCCGGCGGCGGTACCCCGGTGCTTCGTCCGCCGCTTACGCTTCGTCTGAGCCATGGTGCTTGGAGCTTAGAGGGTTAGTCCACAACGGCGTCCTCGATCAGGCGCTGGTTGCGGACAACGAGATCGTGCGGGAACCCCTCGAACGCAGCCGCCGGCGCGAGTCCGACGAGTTCGCACTCGAGTGGCTCAGCGTATTTCGCGATCGCATCGACGAGCCTGCGCAGCGGCACGGCCCGATGGTCCTCGACGTTGGTCGAGACCTGGGCGACGCCGCGGTGTTCGAGCCACAGCCCGATCGCTCGCACTCCCGGCAGGCCGTCGGCACCGCCCTCGCGGATGAGGGCAGCGATCCGCTTGGCGTCCTCGATCGTCGCCGGGGCCCTGAGCTCGACGTTGAAGGCGACGAGCGGCGGGCGGGCGCCGACGAGCACGGCGCCGGCGGTGGGATGCAGCCGGGCCGGTCCGAAGTCAGGCACAAGCTCGCCGCTTTCGATCCGTGCCTTGAGTGCCGTCGGCCCGCCGCGGCGGAGCTCGGCGCGGCTGCGTCCGTCGGCGAGAATCCCGTACAGGAACACAGGCAGCTCGAGCTCCTCGCCGAGCCGGTCGGCGAGCACGAGCGCCTCGGCACACGCCGCCCCTCGGTCCTCCTCAGCGAGGAACACGATCGGGGCGACGTCGAGCGCGCCGATGCGTGGGTGGATGCCGTCGTGGGCGCTGATGTCGATCGTCGCGGTCGCCATGTGCGCGGCCGCGGCGACCGCGGGCGCGAGCTCGCCGGGCCGCGCCGGCGACCGTGAACACCGTGCGGTGGTGGTCGGGATCCGAATGAATGCCGAGCACCGGGAGCCCGAACGCGGGCGCGATCGCCTCGATCACGGCGTGGTCCCGTCCCTCCGAGATGTTCGGCACGGTGAGAAGCGTGGTCACGGCGAGGCGGATCATAAGAGCCGCGGACGTCCGCGGACCGCAGCCGTCGCCCCGCACGCCCTCACATATGATCGCGGCGTGTCGGACTCCTTCGATGAACTCACGGCGTTTCTGCGGATCCCGTCGATCAGCGCCGATCCGGAACACCGCGCGGACGTTTGGCGCGCCGGCGAGTGGGTTTGCGAGTTCATCCGCGAGGGCGGCGGTGATTGCGAACTCGTCGACTGGCACGGCCAGCCTCTGGCGGTCGGCGAGCTCCGGGCGTCCTCGGGCCCGGAGCAGGCACCGACGGTCCTCTGCTACGGCCACTTCGATGTGCAGCCGCCGGATCCGCTGGAGCTCTGGGAGTCACCACCGTTTGAGCCCGAGATCCGCGGCGAATACCTGTACGCCCGCGGTGCCGCTGACGACAAGGGACCGCTCTATGCGTTGCTCCGCGGCGCCCGGGAGCTCGCCCAGGCCGGTGAATTGCCCGTCAACGTGCGGTTCGCGTGTGATGGTGAGGAGGAGACCGGCGGGCACTCGATCGTCGAGTTCGTCGAGGCCGACGAGCGCGGCGCCGACGTCGCGGTGATCTTCGACACCGTGATGATTGGTCGCGGCCGGCCGTCATTCGGCGTCACCGCGCGTGGTGTGGCCTACTTTCACGTCACCGTCCGCACCGGCGAGCGAGATCTCCATTCCGGTCTCTACGGCGGGGTCGCCCTCAACGCCGCGCACGTCCTGACGCAGGCGCTCGGCACGGTGCTCGCCGCTGACGGTCGTCTGGTCGAGCCGCTGCGTGCCGGGATCCTCGCGCCGGCGCCGGACGAGTTGGAGACCTGGCGCAGCCTGCCGGCCGGTGCCGACGCGCTCGCCGAGCAGGGTGCTCGGCCGATGGACGCGCGCGCCGCGGATGAGTTCTACCTGCGGACGCTGGCGGAGCCGTCGCTGGACATCAACGGGATCGAGAGCGGCTCGCCGCACCTGATCAAGACCGTGCTCCCGGTCGAGGCGGTTGCGAACGTGTCGATCCGGCTCGCCCCCGGCCAGGACGTCGCGGAGATCAGCGCCGCGTTCACCCGGCTGCTGGGAGACGCGGTGCCGCCTGGGTCGGAGCTCGACGTGGAGCTGTTGTCCTCGGCAGCGCCCGCGGTGGTCCCGCCTGACGCCCACGCGGTGACGCTCGGTCTCGACGCGTTTGAACGAGCGCTCGGCGTGCGCCCCCCGTTGATCCGCTTCAGCGGGACGCTGCCGATCATGTCGGCGCTCACCGAGAAGGGGATCCCGACGATCGTCACCGGCTTCGCGCTCCCGAACGGGAACATCCACTCGCCGAACGAGCGCCTGCTCGCCGAGTACGTGCCGCAGGGGATTGCCACGGCCCGCGAGCTGTTCCGCTCGCTCGGGCGGCTCAGACCGTCCGCTTGAACTCGACCACGCCGTGCCAGCTGAAGTCGTCCTTCAGGCACCCGGCTGACGCGAAGCACGTGTGGCGGTGCGCGGGCGCGTAATGGCCGGCGCTGATCCGGACCTTGAAGTAGTGCCGACGCGGAGCGACTCGAGCGTCGAGACGCTGACCGGGAAGCTGGCCGCAGCTGAGTGGGCACGTCGAACTCGGGGAGCAGCAGCTGCGAGTCGTTGAAGTTGATCGCGCAGCTGCGGGCGGCACGATACCGCGAGCAATCATTAGCGCTGGGTGATTCCTGCGGCGCCGATCAGCCCGTGTCGGGACTCCGCATCTCAGCTGGCGCCGGCCGCCTGAGCCGAGCGCTAACGAGAACGTACGCGCCGTTCTCAAGGACCGTCGTCGAACCGATCGTGAGCGTCACGTCGGTGGTGACGACGTCGAGATGGATCGGCACGGAGACGGTGCCGCCGATGCCCGCGCTCGCGCCGAACGCGACGTGCACGGTGCCGAGGATCTTCTCGTCCTCAAGCACGAGCCCCGTGATGCGCGCCATCTCGTTGGTGCCGATCCCGAGTTCCGCGAGGTTGCACCCGAGCTCGCCGTGTTCGCGGAGCCGCTCGATGAACTGCGGTCCGACGCCGCCCTCGGCATCGACGAGCCGGCCGCCCGCCAGCGTCAGCGTGACCGGTTCTTCCGAGATCCCGATCGAGCCGAGGCTGCGGACGACGATCTGGCCCTCTCCGCCGACCGGCGCAATGAACGCCTCGCCGCACGGCAGATTGCCGAACGCTGCCGGCGCGGTGAGGTTGCCGTTGTCGGAAATCCCGGGCCGCCCGCCAAAAGCGAGCGTCAGGTCGGTGCCGTCCGGCGAGGTGACGTGGGCCGTGTCGTTCGCATCAAGGAGCGCGGCGACGGCGTCCGAGCGGGCAGCCATCAGGTCGAAGTCGACCGCCATCACGCGCGCGAGCATGTCCTCCGTGACACCGGGCATCGTCGCCCCGCGGATCCCGGCGTCGGTGGCTCGCTTGCGTGCGGGCGTGTGACTGATCGAGCGAGTCGTCGGCGCGATGTACACGTCGCAGCCCATGAGCGCGGCGGCGATCGGGCGGGCCGGGTCGGTGCCGTCGGTCGCCCGCTCGTCCATCAGCGCGAGGACGGCGTCGGCGCCGACCGCGCGGGCCTCGGTGCGCAGCGCCTCGCCGATCGCGCGCGTGGCGTCGTCGACGATCACGAGCACGTCCTCGCCCTCCTTGACGGCGAGGCAGCGGCGGATGACCGTGGTGACCGCGGGTCCGAGATCGGGCATCGGCGGATCATAGGCACGCCGGCGAGCTACGTACCGCATACGTACCGATTTGCCGCGCGCGACCGTACAATCCGGTGCGATGCGTCTGGGGCGACTGACGGGCATCGTGGTGGGCGTAGTGCTGGCTGTGCCGGCGTCGGCGTCGGCGGTCTCGTTCGGGCTGCCACTCGGAACCGCGCCGTTCAACGTCGCGCCGAATTACCCGTACGACTGCTCGGTGATCTACAACCCGTTCCTCGGGCAGCCACTGACGTTCCCGGATCCGACCGGCACGCGCCCGGCCAGCTCGTGCATCTGGGCACACGTCCCAACGCCGGCCGAGTTCCAAGCCGCCCACGGACGCAACATCTCGCTCGCGCCGCCGGGCACGGGAACCGTGACCCAGGTGCATGTGGCGGTTGGACCGCGCACGGGACCGATGCAGGTCGTTGTCATGCGCGCCCTGTACTCGAACACGGCGACACCGGGCCGGCCGAACGATGCCTGCTGCTTCCCGACGGCGCGCACCCAGACCTTCGTCCCGCGCGCAAACGCGATCACGACCGTCGACGTCAACCTGCCGGTCAAGGAGGACGCGACACCGCCGGCCGACGACATCACGACGATCGCCGACTTCGACACGATCGCGCTCGCCGTGCTCCGGCCCGGTGTGCCGGTGCCGCTGTACTACACCGGTGATGCGAGCCAGCCGGCCGACTTCGTCTGGAACACATCAACGCCGAGCACGGTGACGCCCGGGTTCACGACCGACACCGGCGGGTTCTTCGTTGCCCTCGGCGCCGAGTGGACGGCCGGCGGCGGTGGCGGTTCCGGCGGTCCGGTTGGTCTCCCCAGGGGCAACGTCTCCGTCAGCAATGGCAACGCCAAGGTTCCGCTGCGCTGCCTCGCGAATGCCCAGTGCGCCGGACAGCTGCTCCTCCAGAGCGGCGCGGCCACGACGGCTCGCGACACGATCGGGACAGCCGCCGGCAGAGCCTTCGCGGCGCGCATCGCCACCTACGGCAGCGCCTCGTTCACGATCTCCAAGGGCAAGCGCCAGACGATCGCCGTGCACCTCAACTCAGCCGGCCGGCGCCTGCTCCGCGCGCATCGCTCGGTGAAGATCTGGGCCAACGTCCGGCTCAAGCGCGGGTCGATCCGGACGCTCGCCGCGCGCATCACGCTCAAGCGTTGATAGGCCGCGCGCTGCTATCTAATCGCGGAGGCGTTCCGGATCCCATCCGAGCGTGACCACGCCGAACCGCTGGCCTTTGACGTAGAGCGGGACCGACAGCGTGGTCAGAACGGCTCCCGTGTCACGCGCGTACGTCTGCAGCAGGAATGTGCTCCCCGCATCCGCCGGCTCCCTGAGGTGTGCGCCGGTGCGCGCGATCTCGGCACGAGAGAGCTGACGCTGCGGCAGCTCAACGCCGAGCTCCATTCGGGCGGCCCGCGTCAGCGCGGCCGAGTCCAGGAAGAACCGCTTCGTCCGATTCCCGGCGAGGTCCTGTTCGGGATCGCCCGTGCAGTCGCGGCTGAAGACGCTGTTATGCGCCGGAACGTACGCGTTGAGATCGAAGGGCAACGCGAACGTGAGGCGCGGTTCGGCGGCGAGCACGGCGTCCATCCGTTCCATCATCTGCACGTCGACGAGGCTGTCGTACGCGGTGACGAACTTCGGTGGCTCGAACCCGCTCGGCGGGACGCGACTAACGTCAAACAGTCGCCCGAGCTTGGATACCAGCGAGCCTGTGACCTCCTCATACTCGAGCGCGACCACCTGGTCGAGGCTGACGCGGCCGCTGTCGACAGCCTGCTCAAGAATTGCGTGAAGCTGGTCGGCAAGCTCGACGCACATTGCGTTGAGCCGGTCGATGGGCCCGCCGGTGTGGAAGCCCGCGAGCCGCAGGGCAGCACGCTCCGTGCTTGCCGACAGCTCAAGCTGATTCGTCGACACGGCCGCCGCGCGGGTATGGATCTCCGCGGCAGCGGTCGTGAGGTGCTCGAGGTTCTCGGCCACGTGCTCGACGTCCTCCAACTCTTGATTGGCGAGTTCGGCCATGTCAACCGCCGATGCGGAAGAGATCTGGACGAGTGCGCCGATCCGCTCGAGCGCATTGCGGCCCTCTCCGGTATCGGCGGCACTCTCTGAGGCTCGCTCGCGCGCGGCCTCCGCGGCCCGCTGGATGGTCTCCATCTGCTCTCGGGTCCGGTCGATCGTTTCGCGGATCTGGGCCGTCTGGTCCCCGGTCTCGGTGGCCAGCCGGCCAACCTCGTCGGCCACGACCGCAAATCCACGGCCGTGCTCGCCCGCACGAGCCGCCTCGATCGCGGCGTTGAGGGCGAGCAGCTTCGTCTGCCGGGCGACGCCCTCGATCACCGCTGAGAATGTGCCGATATCCGCCAGCTCCTTGCGCACCAGGCCATCGAGCAGGTCGGCGACGCGAACGCTGTGCTCCTGCAGCTCGCCGATCGCGTCGATAACGCGGCTGATCACGGCGGTACCGCGCTCGGCCTCGGCGGCAAGCTCCTCGCTCGTCGCCGCCGCATCGGTTGCCGAACTCGAGCCGTTCTGGGAGGACGAACGTAGCGACGTGACACGCCCCGCCAGGTCCGCCAGCTCACCCTCCAGCCGTTCGACCTCCGTCGCGATCACCCCGACGGACACGGCGCTGCGAGCGGCCCCAATCGAGAACTCGGTCGTCGTCTGTCGCAGTTCGTCGATTGCGTTGGCGAAGTCGTGCGCCATGGAGCCGGCCTCTCCGGGCTGCTCCCCCAGCTCGGCAAGGTCCCACACGCCGTCCTTCTTCGGCCCGGATGTCGGCAGTTGCGGCATCGACATGTCGAGTCCTAACGCATTGCACCGAGCGGCAAAAGGGTCCTTTGTCCTACGCCGCTCCGTAGTTTCCCCGGATGCCGCCGCCCTCGAGACCCCAGATCACGCTCGAGGGCCGACCAGATAGCCTTGAACCGTCTCCCGCCGGAGTAGCTCAGTCGGTTAGAGCAGCGGAATCATAATCCGCGTGTCGGGGGTTCGAGTCCCTCCTCCGGCATCCCAGGTTTCATCGGTAAATCCCCGCTATCTTTCGGTTTCTCAGGCCGTTCGTAGAGCTCTCGTCAGTGCCCTACGAACCCCCACAAACGGCAGCGCGCGTGACAAGTGTGTCCACATTTGTGTCCACATTCTCGCCTCACAGATCGCCGACCTCGGCCGCGAGGTAGGCGTCGAGCTTCTGGCGCGCGGTCGTGCCCCGCGGGACCGGCAGGTTCTTGATGTACCGGCCGGTCGTCACGAGGTCCGCGTGGCCCAGGTACTCCTGAATCTGCTTCAGGTTGTAGCCGGCGGCCATCAGGAAGCTCGCATAGGTGTGCCGGGCCTCGTGCAGCGTCACCCGCGCGAGGCGCGCCTGCGCCCAGGCCCGGTCCGCGCGCGCCTGCCATTTCCCCGAATCGACCGATCGCACGACGATCGTCCCCCTGGCGGGCTGGCCGCGGCGAATCCACTCCTCGCGCAGGATCTTCTTCAGCGGACCGACCATCGGGACCCGGCGACCCTCCCCCGCGTCGCTCTTGGACGCGTCGACCATGATCTCGTCGGCCTCCCAGAACACGTGCTCCCACTGCGAGCGCCCGATCTCCCCGCGGCGCATACCCGTGTAGAAGGCGAGCGCCCACCCCGGCCGATCGCTGACCACCGCCGCGTTGCGGCTGGCGGGCGTCTTGTAGAGCTCGCCCCGGCGCACCTTGCCGACCAGAGCGTCGCTGACCTCGAATCGTCGCGCCAGCGCCACGGCGCTCTCGCCCGAGGAACGGGTCACGAGCACGTCGCCCCAGCTGAGCGCGCCCGAGCCGCTTGCCGCCGGCAGCGCCTCGATCAGCTTCGCCGCCTCCTCGGCCGTCGCGACGCGCTCACGGATCTTGCCGTCGTTGGCCGGCATCGCGACCTCACGCGTCGGGTCGCTCGGGACGAGCCGCCGGTTCGCCCGCCTCGCATACGCGTACACGTGCCGGATCACCGCGAGATAGGTGGCGATCCGCGAATACGACTTACCCGCGCCCACAAGCTCGTCGACGAGCGACTGCCAATAGGCATCGTCGAGTGCCGCGATCGGCCGCTCGCCGCAGCGGTCGATCAGCACCAGCGACCTGGAGTGCTCGTCTTGTCGACGTCGTTCAGGACCGCCGAGCAGGACGGCCCGGTAGTCGGCGACGGTGCTCGCGGACAACGGCTTGCCCCGCCCACGGCGACGGGCATACGTGCCGGCCTCGACGAGCGTCCACCACTCGCGGGCGACCTCCCCGAACGTGGGGCCCTGACGGCGGACCGCCCGAGCCGGGCGGCGATCTGCGCGATGGACAGCCCTTCGGCCTCGCGGTAGTGGTTCGCGAGTGCAACCGCGTGGCGCCGCTCAACAACTCGATCCGCCACGTACGCGGAGGGGTTCTGCCCCATGCTCACGAATCTACCGTCGCCGCTTGGTGTTCTCGCCCAGGTGCGGCGTGTCGTTGTTCGCACAGCAAGCAGGTGGGAGGGTGTCTGGTCCACGCCGGCAGACTTGCGTTCCGCGCAAAGGAGGTCTGGTCACCGGTTGGCCTGGAAGCCCGTCGATGCGCCGGAGCGGGTCTTGGCCCGCTCCAGTTCGGCGCTCCGGGGCCGGCCGGGATCGGCGTGCCCACGCCTCAGAGCGGTGGCCAGTCCCCGAGCGGCCGCCCGATCTCCCACTCGTGTCCGAACGGATCGACGATTCGGCCCAACTGCCACCCGTGCTCCTCGCTGACCGCTGCAATTGCTCGAGCGCCGACACTCACTGCCTGCTCGTGGACCGCGGTCGGATCATCGACGATCAACAGAGTTCGGCCGGTCGCGCCCCCGATGGAGTCGGGGCTGAACCGCTTCATGTCCGCCGAAGCGGCCGCCACCCAGAACGCAGCGTCGCCCACCGCAAGCTGCGCGACGATGTCGTCGCCCTCTCCGACGTAGTGCAAGACAGCCGCACCGAACGCCGCCTTGTAGAACTCCACCGCCGCGCTTGCTCGATCAACCCAGAGCTCGGGCTGGATGCCAGCCATCCCCGCTGATCCTACGGCAGCGGCTCCTGCGTGCCGTGCGTATCACCGGCAAGCGACGTGCACGCCAGGATGAGAGCAGAACTGCGCGTGCTCCTGGCCCGCGTCCCCGCATCTCGCTATGACCGCGGCCAGCGACGCCGGTAGCGACGCCATCGGCTCGACTTCCCTGCTGGCCGCGCTGAGCACGGAAGGCGGCCACACGGCCCGTATGTCTGCGTCGCGAGCGAAGCGGGTGTCCGCGAGATCGCGATTGGCGGGCGCTGATTCACGGCTCATGGCCGGCGGCGCGGGCGCTTCCGGGCGTGCCGTTGGGGCTCAGCGCTCGGTCGGGCCTTCGGGTGGCTTCTGCCCCGAGCATGGAGCGCCCAGCCCGAGCCGCATGCGCTGTTCGCGACCGCTCGACTTGACGATTAGCGAGTAACACCCCACCGCCTGAACCCAGAACCCGCCAGGGTAGGCGAGCCAGTCAGAGCGGGCCTCCGACGGCCTCGCGCATCCGCGGACAACCACTGCCTTGTGTGGCTGCGCCGGTCCGTTCGCCCATCCGATCCAAAGTCGCTCCCTGCGGGGGACCAACAGGGAGAACCTGGAGTCGGCTCTG
Source organism: uncultured Solirubrobacterales bacterium (assembly GCA_963779695.1). Taxonomy (GTDB): domain Bacteria; phylum Actinomycetota; class Thermoleophilia; order Solirubrobacterales; family Solirubrobacteraceae; genus Palsa-465. Next base: position 6,112 of record CAVZZH010000024.1, on the reverse strand, counting down.
ATCAGCAGCCCGGTCTTCGCGAATAGACGGGGCTCCGGAGGGACATCGTGCGTACGCGCGGTTCCGAGCGCTCGCGAGTGCGGGCTTGTGGGCAGGCCCACCACGTCCAGCACGACGCTGTAGTCACGTGGCGGCGGGCTGGTGTCGATGACGTCTGCGCAGCGCAGGCGCTGGGTCGCGCCTGGTCCGACCGTCTTCGCCTCCCAAGCTGCGGCTGACGTCGAGGATGTCGTGGTCCCGCTTCCGGTATTCGACGATCCGCTACCGCCTCCACAACCGCCCAGAATCAACGTAGCCGCGATGGCGGCGATGATCGAACGTCGCGTCACGTTGAAGGAGCCTACGCCGGGGTACGGTCCTCTGGGCTCGTTCACATGACGCTGTGTTGAACTCACCACCGGAGAGCTCCGTTTCCGCGCATTGCGAGATTGGATCGTGTGAGTCCGAGAGGCACGTCGACCTGGAAAGGCGGGTCGCCGCCGGGTCCACTCTGACGCTATCGGCGGGCGCGGCTTCCGGTGCGGTCACGCGGGCGCGCACGCGCGACAAGAGGGGGCGGTTGGATCGTGGACCCTTTACTGACCGCGCTCGGTCGTGGGCCGGATTGTCTGCGCGGCTTACCTTTCGGCCGTCAGTGGTCGGAGGACCAGGTCGACCTCGCCATGACCTGGATTGTCGAGCCAACTGGCATTCCGGCCGTGATCGGCGGCATCGCAACGTCACAGTTCGGGCTGCACAAGACCGCGCTCGTCTACTCCGTGTCCGTGGCAGTGCTTGCCGCGGCCGCGGTCGGCCTCCTGATCCGTCAAATGGCTAGTGGAAGGGCGCGGGGTGTAACCCATCATCCCAACGTGCCCCCGGGGCCGGGACACGGTCCCACCCTGCCCGCCAACCAGCCAGCGTCTCGGGGAAGCGACCGCGTGACTTCCAGCCGCGAGAACGCCACGGGTGCCTTTACGTCGTCAACTGACGGCTGACGACATCAGGCAGCTTGACGTAACTCCGTTCTCCTGAACCGACGCTTCGGCGATCTCTGGAGGAGGCGGTGATTGCCTATGTCCATCGCGTGTTCCTGTGAACTGGCGTGCGACTCACGAGGAGCGAGCATGCTTCGAGGGTTTCCGCGAGGCAAGCCAAGACTCGGCCAGCATCTACGAGCCGCCGGACTGAAGTTCCACAAGAGAGTAACCTCGGCAACCCCCGGCGGACCGCTGGATCATGGACGGGCGCACCGAGCATTGCGACACGACCGGCCTCACGCACGATGCCAACGATGAACTGGACGCTATGGCCGGCTCGGATGCTTCTCGATATTGGCAAGCACTCGGCGCAGGTAGGAGCGCCATCCCCGGCGGCCGCTCAGCCGGTTGATCGCACTGCCGAGCCGGCCCTTCGGGCCTCCGCGGAACGTGCGGAAAAGCGTCATCTGGACATCGCTGCCGCCCTCGCTCGGAACAGCTCGGAGCGCGAACGTGCTGCCCGGCTGGATGACGTTTGACTCGGTGACAGTCGCCGTGACCGCTCCGGGCGCAGACCAGTCGTAGCGGCTTCGCTCCCAGAACAGCCCGACGATCGATATTCCCTCCGTCACGTCGGCGAACTCCTCGCCTTCGTCGTGCACCATGAAGTGCTTTGCCTTCACGTTCGGCCACAGCTTGGGGCGCCGCTCGGAGAAGTCGCAGGCGGCGGCGAGCACCTGCTCGGCTGACATCGAGGTGTGAGCCGAAACGGCGATGTCGAGAGGTCCGGATGGCACAGTAACTCCTCTCGTGTCAGTGTTCGATCGAACGGAGCCGGCTCAGGCGCCCTGCATCATGGCCTGCATGTTCTCGGCCATGACGGCCTCGACCGCACGTAGTTCCGCGCTGGGGCTGAACTGGACCAGCTCGCTTCCGGCGTCGGCCAGTGGGATGTGGCCGGGCGGCAGGTAGAACGCGTCACCGGCTTCGAACACTTCTTCGTGATCGACGAAGCGATAGGTGAGCCTGCCCCTGAGCACGTAGCCCCAGTGCGGGCACGGGCAGGAGTCGCCCGGCAGGCCCTTGAGCAGGGGCGTCCCGTCGACGTCGACGCCGAACGAGACGAAGTTGACCGTGTAGCCGTCGATGTCCTCGTGGCGGTCCTCGACCGGACCGTGCTGCTCCACGTGCGCTGCGCTGTCCTTCGATACCTTCGGCATCGTCAACTCCTTCGCTCGGGTTTCGGTCCAAGCTACGGGTCAGGCACGCGATCCGGCATGAGGCGTTCGCCTCATCTTTACGCCTCATCGAACTACGAGCGTCTGCCGGTCCGGACGACACCGCACGCGCCGTAGGCGTTTTGATCCGGTGCCCGTGTGAGGTCTCAGGCCTGTAGAACTCCCCCGTGAGCAGATCTAATGTCGGCGCGCCGCGGCGGTGTGCCGGGTGACTTCCGGAGTGCGGTCGGGCGAGCTCTTCGCGGCGCTCTCGCTCGCGACGGACCTCGGCACCGGTCAGCAAGCGGAGCACGGGCTGCGTACCTGTCTGTTGGCGATGGAGCTGGCGGAGCTGGCCGGCTTGCAAGGGGAGGCGTTGGAGGACGCGTTCTATCTCGGGTTGTTGCACTCGATCGGGTGTACGGCCGACGCGCCGGTGACCGCGCGCGCGTTCGGCGACGATCGGGCGCACAAGGCGGCGTACACGTTGATCGATCCGGGACGCTCGATCGAGATCGTGAACTACCTGTGGCGCAACGTGTATCCGACGGCTCCGCGACCGGAACGCCTGCGAGCGTTCGTCGCCGCGATGGCTGCCGGCCCCGAGTTCGCGCGGGTGAACATGCGGAGCCACTGCGAGGTGGGCGAGCGGTTGGGGGAGCGGTTGCGGTTGCCGGCGCGGGTGTGCGAGGGGTTGTGGTTCGTATTCGAGCGCTGGGATGGGAAGGGGATGCCCTCCGGGGTCGCGGGCGACCGGATCCCGATCGCGGCGCGGGTGCTGCACGCGGCGCGCGACGCGTCCGCGTTCGCGGTCGCCGGGGGCGTGGAGATGGTGGTCGCGATGGCCGAGCGCTGCGCGGGCTCGAGCCTGGATCCCTCCCTGAGCGCGGTGCTGTGCGATCACGCGGGGGAGCTGCTTGAACGGGTCTCGAGCGTCGATGCTTGGGAGCGAGTGGTGGCGCTCGAGCCGCGGCCACGCATTTTCAGCGGCGACGAGCTCGCGCAGGCGTGTCAGGTGATCGCTGACTACGCCGACCTGAAGTCCTACGGGACGCTCGGGCATTCGCGGGCGGTGGCAGAGCTCGCCGAGGCCGCCGGTTGGCGGCTCGGGTTCGACGCGGGAGCGGTCGGGGACCTTCGCTGCGCGGCGTGGCTCCACGACCTCGGCCGGGTCGGAGTGTCGAGTGCGGTCTGGGAGAAGCCCGGTCCGTTGACGAGCGGCGAGTGGGAGCAGGTGCGGCTGCACAGCTACCACAGCGAGCGGCTGTTGGCCCGGATCCCGGCGTTCGCGGAGCTTGCCCGTACCGCCGCGTCCGATCATGAGCGGCTCGACGGGTCTGGCTATCACCGCGGCGTTGCGGGAGCGCAGCTGTCGCCCGCGGCACGAGTGCTCGCGGTCGCCGATGTGTGGTGTGCGATGAGCGAGCCGCGCGCCTACCGGCCCGGGCGCACAGCGGCTGAGGCGGCGGACGCACTCCGCGACCTGGCGCAGGCCGGGAAGCTTGCCGGTGAGGCCGTCGACGCCGTGCTGGCGTCGGTCGGAGAGCGGGCTCGCCCGGTCGCCGAGGCGCCGGCGGGCTTGACCGCCCGGGAGGTTCAGGTGCTCCGAATGCTCGCGCGAGGAATGACGAACAAGCAGACCGCGCAGCAACTCGAGATCTCGCCCAAGACGGTCGGGCGCCACATCGAGTCGATCTACTCCAAGATCGGCGCGTCGACGCGCGCCGCAGCGGCACTGTTCGCCGTCGAGCACGACCTGCTCCTGCCCTGATCGGTTCGGCGACGCCATGGGGTGTTCGCCCCATGGCATCCGCAGGTCCAATTCCTATTGTCGGCGCAGACCGACGAGGAGGATGGATATGCCGACGACGACCGAACACCATGCGCGCGGAACTGCCACCGCGGACGACGATCTCGCGTTCGCGGGTCTCACGCGCCTCAGCGAGCTGCTGAGCCGCGGGCAGGTCACGCCCCGGGAACTCGCCGAGTTCTACCTGGCCCGGATCGAGCGGATCGACCCGGCGCTCGGCGCGTTCATCTCCGTCCGCGCCGAGCGGGCACTGACCGAGGCCGACGCTGCACTCACGCGTCTACATGCCGGCGAGCGCGGCCCACTGCTTGGGATTCCGATCGCCGTGAAGGACAACGTCGACCTCGCCGGCGAGCTGACGACTCATGGCAGCGGTGGCAGCCGCGAGGCGGCGGCGGTGGACTCCGAGGTCGTGAGGCGGCTCCGCGCGGCGGGTGCGATCGTGCTCGGCAAGACCGCGTTGTGTGAGCTGGCGGCCTGGGGGCATTTCACGAGTTCCGACGCGTTCGGGATAACGCGCAACCCGTGGCAGCTCGACCGTAGCCCGGGCGGCTCGAGCGGCGGGAGCGCCGCCGCGGTGGCGGCGGGACTGGTCCCGATCGCGCTCGGATCAGACGGTGGCGGATCGATTCGGATTCCCGCGGCGTTCTGCGGGCTGTTCGGGCTCAAGCCGCAGCGCGGCAGGATCTCGCTCGCGCCGCTGGGCGACCACTGGTATGGATGCACTGCGCTCGGAGGGCTCGGGCGCAGCGTTCTCGATGTCGCGCTGTTCGACGACGCGATCAGCGGCCCACCCCCTGGTGCGGGAGCCGAGCTGCCTGAGGCCGATCGTCCGTTCGCGGCAGCAGCCCGACGTGAGCCTGGGCCGCTGCGGATCGCCGTGTCGCTGAAACCCGCGATCCCAGGCGTCAAGCCATCGCGCGAGTCGATTGCAGCGGTCGAGCAGACCGCCGAGCTGCTCCGATCGCTCGGTCACGAGGTAGACGAGTACAAGCTCGCCCACCCGCAACTGCTCACGACGTTCACGCCCCGGTGGGCGGCCGGCGTCCGCGACGAGGCGCTCGCGCAGGGCGCCGGCCTCGAGCGACGCACCGACCGGCTGGCGGCGACCGGTCGGCGGCTGGGTGGCCGGGCACTGCGGCGCAGCATCGAGCGCGAGCCACGCGTCGCCACGCGGCTCAACCGGGTGTTTGATGACCACGACCTGGTGATGACCCCCACCACGGCAGCCCCGCCGCCGCCGGCTGACATCTCGATCGACGCCGGCGCACTGCGCACGTTCAACCAAGGCAGCCCGTACGTCTGTTACACGCCGACCTGGAACTACGTCGGGCAACCCGCCGCGTCCATTCCGGCCGGATTCGACTCCGACGGCCTGCCGATGGCGATCCAGCTCGCCGCTCCGCCACACGGCGAGACGACGATCGTGTCCCTGGCCGCCCAGCTCGAGGCGGCGCAGCCGTGGCGTGACCGGCGCCCCGATCTTCTCAGCCATCAAGACAACCGCTAAACCACGTCGACAGGAGCACTCAGCGATGAGCCATGAGCAAAACATCACAACCGTCAAGGACATCTACGACGCGGTCTCCCGGGGCGACGTGGACTCGATCCTCGACCGCGTCACCGACGACGTCGACTGGGCCGCCGAGGCCGCCGGCAGTGCCGCACCGTGGTACGGGAAACGATCCGGTAAGGACGGAGCCGGAGCTTCTTCGGCGATCTCGCCAACAGCATCGAGATCACGAAGTTCGAGCCCCACAGCTACGCAGCCAGCGACGACAATGTCCACCTGCTCGTGGACTGGACGTTCCGATCGATCGCCACCGGCCGCGAAGCATCCATGACCATGCACCACTACTGGCGGCTGCGCGACGGCAAAGTCGCGTACTTCCGCGGCAGCGAAGACACCGAGCTAACGGCCCAGGCCTTCACCGCCTGACCCGCTCCGGCGCTCGCGACCAGCGGCTCAGGCCTTCCACTGCGCAGGCACATGAGGACGCCATGAAAGCCATCGGGATCTTGAAACGTTGTCCCGTGTTCTGCCCAGTACGGGTTGGCTGGACGACGGGATCGATTCCGAGGCGGGTCGAGGCAGCCTGAACCGCCCGCTCGTCGCCGAGGTAGAG
>CAVZZH010000023.1:0-41953 GCA_963779695.1 uncultured Solirubrobacterales bacterium | reverse complement strand
CGGGGCTTGAGGAGTGGGCCGTGGAGGACTCGAACCTCCAACCTTGGGATTAAGAGTCCCCTGCTCTACCAGTTGAGCTAACGGCCCTTGGGGGGCGATGTTACCCCGCTTGTTGGCGCGGGGAGGTCCCGGCGAGGCGCTCAGCAGGACTGGGCGACCTGCGGGTTGGTCTTGGCCTGCTGGAGGGTGGTCTTGACCGTGAGCCGCTGGACCTTGGGGCTGAGCGCGACGGCCTTGGCGGCGGCGAGGTCGCCCTTACGGGTCTGTTTGGCGGCGTAGGCGGAGGCGGCGAGGCACTCGAAGGCCTTCACCTCCGTGGGGTTCGCCCTGGCCTCGAGCTCCCAGGTGGCCGCCTGGTTGGCGTAGTCGCCGAGGGCGGCGTAGGCGCGGGCGGCGAGGATCCCGATGTCCGGATCGGGGTTCTTGGTGAGCGTGAGGTACTTCTGCCACGCCACGGTCGCGTTCTTCAGTTCCTTCTTGCCGCCGGCGGTGAACTGGCCGGTTGAGGCGTTGAAGTTGCTGCCCTGGCCGGCGTTGGTCCATCGAGCTTGGACGAGACTCGACCAGCCGGCGGCGTTGTTGGGGTTCTGCTGAACCTCCTTGAGCGCGGTCTTCTCGTCGCTCGAGAGGACCTGCTTCTGGTTGCTTGAGCCGCCGCCGAACGCGTTGAGGAGCCCGCCGCCACCCGTGCCGGTGCCGACGCCGAACAGGACGAGGCCCCCGCCCATCAGGATGGCGAGCCCGAGGTACACAGCCTGCACGGTACGCCGGCGTCCGCGGCCACGAAGATCAAACAGCATGAGTCAGGTGAAGTTAGGTGGGGTCGAGTCCGTCGCCGAACGAGTCGCTCAACTCTCGAGCGGCGCGCGCAGCAGCGCGGCGATCGGCGATCTTGAGCATGACGATACTGGCCAGATACAACACGACAAGCGGGAGCATCTCCAGGCCGGTGGTGACCGGATCTGCCCCGGGCATGGCGGCCGCGATGACCGCGATGATGACCGTAGCGTAGCGCCAGTTCCGCGTCAGCGTCCGCGGCATTGATGGCGCCGAGCCGCTGGAGCGCGAGCAGGCCGAGCGGTAACTGGAAGGCGAGCCCGATCCCGAGCATCGTGAAGATCTGGAACGTGTAGTAGGTCTTCGCCTGGACGAGGATGTCGAAGTTCTGAGCGTTGTAGCCCTGGAGGAAGTGGACCGCGGGCGGCAGCACGACGAAATAGGCGAACGCGACGCCGGTGAGGAACAACAGCGGCGCCGCGAGCATCACCGGGACGGCGATGCGTCTCTCCTCCGGTCTCAATGCCGGGATCACGAACGCGTACGCCTCATAGAGGAGGACCGGGAGCGTGATCAACAGCGCGAAGTACGCCGAGACCGTCAATGTCGTCGTGAACGGCTCGCCGACCCCGATCGTGATCGGGAGGCGTTTGGCCGTGTCCTTCGGCAGCGCCTTGGCGGCGGCCTCCGCGCCCTGGGCGAGCTGAGCGAAGTGGGCGCGATCCGTCGCCGACTGGGACTGCGACGCGGCGAGCGCGTCGGCAGCCCCGGCGATCTGTGACCACGCCTTCTGCTCCTTGACCTGGTCGGCCGTCAACCCGGAGATGTGGTTCGAGCTGGTGGCCGGCGTCGCGGGAAGCGCCCGGTTGAGGACCTTGAGCAGGACCTGGTTCTGCCAGAAGCACGCCGCAAACGCGATCACGAGCGCGATCCCGCAGACAATCAGGCGTGAGCGCAGTTCGTCGAGGTGATCGACGATGCTCAGCCGTTCTTCGTGCCCGATTGGGCGCAGGACCTTCGGCATCCGGGTGGCCTTCTGAGACGACGGCTAGGAGCTGTGCTCGGCCGGGTCGCGTGCGGGCGGTGCGCTGGCCGGCGCCGGCTCGACTGTGACCGTTGGCTCACCGGTCCCGGCGACCGGGGGAGCAGCGGTGCGGGCGATCTCAGGACGAGATTCGGACTCATCCTCATCGGAATCACCGCCGGTGACTGAATCCTTGAATTCCCGGAGTCCCTGACCGAGCGACTTGCCCAGGCCCGGCAGTCGCTTCGGCCCGAAGATCAGGAGCACGATCACCAGGACGACGATCAGATCCGTTGTTGGATTGCGGAACATACCTTGGCCTCCGTATGGGGTCTGGAAAGCGTAGCGGTCGCGGTCGGAATCCGGTGGCAGGACGCGCTCAAGTAGTGGCGGGCGAGCGCCGATAGAAGCCTCATCCAGGAGGCACCGATGATGAACGAAAATCGCGACAGACATTCAGTACGCCGGATCGTCCTCCCGAGCGGCCGCTCGATTGAGGTGGTGAGGTTCGAGGCCGAGGACGCGACCCGTCACGGTCTTCACATCTGCCCCGCGTGCGACTCCGAACTCGTCCAGCCGGTGTGCTGGAGCGAGACCGAAGATCACCGGTGGGAGCTGACGCTCGAGTGCCCCAACTGCGGGTGGCTCGAGGACGGCATCTACCAGCGCGAGCAGATCGACCGGCTCGAGGAGAAGCTCGACGACGGGCTCGCCGAGATGCTCGCCGACCTCAAACGCCTGACCCAGGCGAACATGGCCGAAGAGATCGACCGGTTCATTAGCGCGCTCAACGCCGACTTCATCCTGCCGGAAGACTTCTAGGCGGGCGGGCGGGGCCGGGTTCAGGCGTAGCGCTCGACGACGCCGTCGGCGACGAGCTCGAGCGCGCTGCGCTGACGGGCTCCGACGTCCGGCAGCAGCGCCTTCGCGCCGGCGACGAGCGAAAGGGCGCGGCTCTTCGCTTCCTCAAGCGCGCCGGTCGCCGCGATCCGGTCGCAGACCTCGGCCGCGGCGTCCGGGTCACGCACGCCGCGCACGTCGACCGCCGCCAGCGCGGTGTCGAGACGGCGGGCGAGGATCAGCGGGAGGGTGACGGTCCCGTCGAGCAGGTCGGTACCCCGCGGCTTGCCGGTCCGCTCCGGCGGCCCGGAGACATCGAGCACGTCATCGAGGATCTGGAACGCGACGCCGATCTGTTCCCCGAACCCGCCGAGCGCCTCCACGGGCCCGCTGCGCTGAAGGGCTCCGAGCTCGCAGCTCGCGCGGAACAGCACCGCGGTCTTCAGGCGACAGCGCTCGAGGTAGCGCTCGATCGACACCTCCGCGTCCCAGGCGTCCTCCCGCTGCATGAGCTCACCGGCGGCGAGCTCCGAGGTCGCGCGGGCAAGCCTCCGCACCGCATCGACCGACCGCGTGCCGGCGAGCTCCGCGAACGCACGTGAGAACAGCAGGTCGCCGGTCGCCGTTGCGGCGAGGCGACCACCCGAGGCAACGACCGTGGGGCGGCCCCGGCGCAGAGCGGACCCGTCCAACACGTCGTCGTGGACGAGGGTCGCGGCGTGGATGAGCTCCACCGCGACCGCCGAGCGGACGAGCCCGTCGGTCTCCGGCACGGGCACGCCGGCGCTCAGGCAGACGAGCAAGGGACGCAGGCGCTTGCCGCCCGCCGCGATCGTCTCCCCGGCGTACCGGGCGAGCAGGGCTCCGTGCGAGGTCGCGAGGTCGCGCATGCGCTCCTCGACACGGTCCATGACGTTCCGGGCCTCGACGCCGCCCGCGGCGACGACCGCCTCGACGGCGCTCATGACCGCACCTCCCCGACGCGGCTCACGACGGCACCTCGCCGACGTGGAGGGCGATGATCCCGCCGGCGGTGATCACGTAGCGCACGGAGGTGAGCCCCGCCCCCGCCATGAGCGCCGCGAGCGGCTCCGGGCCGGGGAAGCGCTTGACCGAGTTGGGCAGGTAGCTGTACGCCTGCGAGTCGCCGGCGATCCGCCCGAGGGCCGGCACGAGGCGATCGAACCAGAGGTCGAAGAAGGTCGAGAGCGGCGGTCGCGTCGGGGTCGTGATCTCCAGGACGACGACGTGGCCGCCGGGCCGCACGACGCGGGTCATCTCCCGCAGGCCCTGCTCGAGATCGGAGAAGTTCCGGGCGCCGAAGCCGACGGTGGCGGCGGCGAAAGCGGCGTCCGGGAAGTCGAGTGCGAGCGCGTTGCCGGCATTAAATTGAACGTTCATTCCAGTGGGGGTCTGGGCGGGCGATTTGGCGCGCGCGAGCTCGAGCATCGCCTCTGAGAAGTCGACGCCGATGACCTCGCCGCCGGGCGCGACCCGGCGGGCGAGCTCGAACGCGAGATCGCCCGTGCCGGTCGCGACATCGAGCACGCGGTCTCCCGGCGCGACCGCGGCGAGATCAACCGCCCGCCGGCGCCACTTGTGATGGAGGCCCGCGGTCATGACCGTGTTCATGCGGTCATACAGCCGCGCGATCCGATCGAACATCGCTCGGACCTGGGTTTCCTCCAGGGTCCCCGGAGACGCGGAGTCCACGGTCGCCCCCACGGTGCCGATCGCTAGCTCCGCCGAGCTACTGGAGCTCGGCGAGGAAGTTGACGAGGTTCTGGAACTTTTGCGGAGACTGCTGCGACAGCGCCCTGAACGACGGCATCGGTGCCGTCGGGTTGATCAGCGTCGACGCGATCGCCGCCGGACGCAGCTTGCTGCCGATGTTCGTCAGTGGCGGCCCGGGTCCGTTGTTCCCGTTCTCGCCGAGCGTGTGACAGGCGAGGCAGCCCGACTGCCCGACCACGAGCTTGCCGGCGTTGAACACCTGGACCTGCTTCGCCGTGAAGGTCGCGGGCGGCTTCATGTCGACCGAGTTCGGCGATCCCGCGTTGGCGCCCTCGTACGTCAAATAGGCGATCGCGAAGATCGTCGCCAGGCCGGCGGCGAGCGCCACCGGGCGCCGCTCGATCCGCCGCTCGGGGCTGCGGTCATAGAACGGCAGCAGGAACAGCAGGATCATGCAGATCGTCGGCACGCCGATCGTCGCCATCGGCGTGAACTTGGGGACGTTCTTCATGACGCGAAGAACCTCGAAGAGGAAGAAGAAGTACCACTCCGGCCGCGGGACGTAGGTGGTTGTCGTCGGGTCCGCCTTCGGACCAAGTTCCGCGCCGAACATCAGCGACAGGAAGATGATCACGCCCATGACGATCACCGCCATGATCGCGTCCTTGGCGACCGCGTAGGGGAAGAACGGCTTCCCCTGATTCTTCAGGATCGAATAGTCGCGGAGGTACAGCTCTTTCTCGGCCTGGTTCATGCGTTCGTCCTCAGACCTCGGTCGGCTCCAGGACCTCTTCGTCCTCCTCGACCTTGAGCCACGGCGGGGCGGAGATGCCCAGCTTCGTGATCAGGTAGAGGTGAGCGCCGATCAGCGCCACGATCAACCCAGGTATCAACAGCATGTGGATCGCGTAGAACCGAGAAAGCGTGGTTGCCCCGAAGTCGGGGCCGGCTCTCAAGAAGTCCGAGAGGTAGGGGCCGACGAACGGGCCGGTGCCGTTGATGTTGACGCCGACGACCGAGGCCCAGTAGGCGCGCTGGTCGAACGGGAGCAGATAGCCCGTGAACGACATCGCCATGACGAGGATGAGCAGCGTCACGCCGATCACCCACGTCAGCTCGCGCGGGTACTTGTAGGCGCCGAAGAAGAACGTGCGCGCCATGTGCAGGAAGATGAGGATCACCATCACCGACGATCCCCACTTGTGCATGCCGCGGACGAACTGTCCGAGGAACGCCTGGTCGGTGATGTAGCGGATCGACTCGTAGGCGCCGCCGGTCGCGTCCGGGCGGTAGTACATCGCCAGGAACACACCGGTGACGGCCTGCGAGAGGAACGCGAACAGCGTCGCCGAGCCGAGCGTGTAGAACCAGTTGATGCCGCGCGGGACCTTGCGGAACAGCAGCCACCGCAGGCCGCCCGAGAGCGAGGTGCGCTCGTCGATCCAGTCCACGACGTGGATGCCGCCCTCGGCGACGGCGCCGTGCTTCGGCTCGGCGCCGTTGGACTCGCCGGGCCGCGCGGGCTTCGGCCGGAGGATCTTCGGCAGCGGGGGTGCGGGCAAGCGTGGCATCAGTTGCTCGGGAGGACGGAGGTGGAGAAACGCTTCGGGTAGAGGTACTGGCCGATCCCGTCGAGCGGCTCGGCCGGGTCACGCGCGGAGAAGCGGTGGAGCTCGCTGTTGACCGAGTAGCGGGGACCGATCTGCACGTAGCCGTCGTGGAGACGGGTGTAGAAGCGGTCGAGTGGGCGGACCGGCGGGCCCGCGTCAACGAGGCCGCGGAAGTCGTAGACGCCGCCGTGGCACGGGCAGATGAAGCGCTGGGCGGCCGGCGTGAAGCGGACCGGGCAGCCGAGGTGCATGCACCTGGACGACAGCGCCACGAACTGGTTGTACTGGTCCGCCTTCTCGGTGTCGATCGACGGGTCGCGGGTTCGCACGTACGCGATCGTGCGGCCGACCTCGCCGACGCCGGGGGTGATCGTGAACGTGATGGTGGAGTAGGTGTCTTTTCGGAAGTCCGAGGGGACGCCGATCGTCTGCCACTCGAACGGGACCCGGCTGAACAGCGGCCCGAACGCGAACCCGAGGGCCGGCAGCGTGAACGCCGCCGCCGCGATCAGGCCGGCGCCATTGGTCGTCAGGCCCATCATCCGACGACGCGTGACCGTCTCGCCCTCGAATGCACCGGGGAACTGGCGATCGGCCGTGTACTTCGATTTCGCTTGTTCGTGTTTATCTGCCAAAGCTAAAGCTGAATTGAACGGGTCGTGAAGCGTATCGTCAACAAAGCGACGAAGGTCACGAGACCACACCTCGCAAGACGTCGAGGGCACGCGGATCTTCCGCACGAGCACGGGCTTTTGCCGTTTCGTGAGCTTCCGAGGTACCCCACCCGATCGCGACGGCTCCGGCCTCCCACGCGGCGGCGGCGAGCTCCGTGTCCGACGCCGCCCGGGCCTGCGCGACGAGCGAGATGAGGTCTCCGAGCTCGGCGACCGCATCGAGATCCCCGAGCGCCGCCAACCGCTCGAGGCCGAGCGCGTAGAGCTGGTCGCCGAGCAGCAGGGCGACGTCCGGGTCAAGTTCCGCCTCGTCGTAATGCAGGCGCGAGCCCTCGTAGATCATCTCGAGCAACAGCTCGTACGCCGCTTCGCGCCCCTCCGCACGGGGACCGGATGCGGCTTTATGGGGCGGGGCGGGCGGGTCCGCGTCATCTTGCCGGTCGTGCGCGGGGCGCTCGGCGAGTTCGGCGAGGAGACCACCCTGCTCGCGCAGCGCGCTGCGGAACGCGTCGGTCATCCCGCGATCTCCTCAAACGCCTGTCCGGCGACGTCGACCGTGCGCTCGATGTCCTCATCGGAGTGAGCGAGCGATGGGAACCACGCCTCGAACTGAGACGGCGGCGGGTAGACCCCCCGTGCCAGCAGCGCTCGGCACCAGGCCCCGTAGGCGTCCCGGTCCGCAGCGGCGGCCCCGGCGTAGTCATCGACGCAGTCCGACGTGAAGAACGGGGTCAGCAGCCCACGGACACTCTGCACCTGGAGCGGCACCCCCGCGGATTCGGCGGCGGCGCGCAGGCCGTCAGCGAGGCGCATCGTCACCTCCTCAAGCCGGTCGTAGGCGTCGGCGTCGAGACGGTGGAGCGTGGCGAGACCGGCCGCGGTGGCGAGCGGATTCCCGGAGAGGGTGCCCGCCTGGTAGACGTCGCCCGCGGGAGCGATCCGCTCCATCAACTCGCGCCGCCCCCCGTACGCGGCGGCGGGGAGCCCGCCGCCGAGCACCTTGCCCATGATCGTGAGGTCAGGCGTGATCCCATAGAGATCCTGCGCTCCTCCGCGCGCGACCCGGAACCCGGTGATGACCTCGTCGAACACGAGCAGCGCGCCGGTCGCCGAGGCGCGCTCACGCAGAAACTCGAGAAAGCCGGGCGCGGGCGGCACGACGCCCATGTTCGCCGGGACCGGCTCGGCGAGGATCGCGGCGAACTCGTGCTGCTCGGTTGCCGCGGTCACGGCGTCACGGTCGTTCCAGGGGACGATCACGGTCGCGGCGGCAGCCGCCGCGGGCACGCCGGGGCTCGCCGGGATCCCCTGGGTGGCGAGGCCGGACCCGGCCTCGGCGAGCAGCCCGTCGACGTGACCGTGGTAGGCACCCGCGAACTTGAGGATCTGCTCGCGGCCGGTGACCGCTCGCGCGAGGCGGATCGCGCTCATCGACGCTTCCGTCCCTGAGGACGTCATCCGCAGCATCTCGACCGACGGAAAGCGAGACGCTATTTCAGCCGCGAGAGCCACCTCATTTTCTGTCGGAGCCCCGAACGTCGTCCCGCGATTCGTGGCCGCCATCACCGCCCGGACGACCGACGGGTCGGCGTGGCCGAGGATCAGGGGACCCCAGGAGCCGACCCAGTCGATGTAGTCGTTGCCGTCGACGTCGGTGATCGTCGCGCCCGCGCCGGAGGCGATGAAGATCGGATCGCGGCCGATCGAGCGCATCGCCCGCACCGGCGAGTTGACGCCGCCGGGCAAGAGCTCCTGCGCCTGTGCGTAGAGCTCGCCGGAGCGGCTCACACGCTCGCGTGCTTGCGTTCCCACGCGCGGAAGTCGTCGATGAAGTAGAGCAGCCGGATCTTCTTGAACTCCGTCGAGGAGTAGAGCGTCGAGCGTTCGTGGATGCCGGTCTCCTCAGCGATCGAATCGAGGATCGCGTCGCACTCATCCTTCGACCGGCCGTGGGCCATCGTGAACACGGAGTACGGCCAGTCCTCGTACGTCGGGCGCTGGTAGCAGTGGCTGATCCCGCGGAAGGCGGCCATCCGGCCCCCGATCTCAAGGATCTGCTCGTCGGGGACCTTCCAGACGCCCATCCCGTTCGCGCTGAACCCGGCGCGGCGGTGGAACAGGATCGCGGCGACGCGGCGCAGGAGTCGGCGCTCCTGCATGCCTTGGAGGTGGCTGCAGGAACGCGTCCTGGGACATGCCGGTTTGCTCCGCGGCCGGGGCGTAGGGCTCGGGGATGATCGGCATGTCGCCCTGGAGCGCACGGATGACCGCGATGTCCGTGTCGTCGTAGGGCTGCGGTTCGGTCTCGGCCGGCTCGACCGCCTCGGCGGCCTTGGCGAGCGCGTCGGTGCCGCCCTCCATCTCGAGGTCCATCCGGATCTTGAACAGCTTGAGCGTCGGCAGCTGGCGGACCGACTCGGCACCGGCGAGCTCGGCGAGGGTGGTGAGCGTGCCCTCGAGCCCGAGCGGGGAGCCGGGCTCGGTCGCGATCGTGAACCAGATGTTGAACTCGTGGTTGCGCAGGTAGTTGTGGCTGACGCCGGGATGCTCGTTGATGATGTTCGCGGCGCGCCACGGGTTCTCCGGGTCGACCTTGGCGGCGACGAGCATCGAGGAGTAGCCGAGCGCACGCGTATCGAAGATCGGCGTGACCTGGCGGATGATCCGCTCGTCGAGGAGCCTCTTGACGCGGGCGATCACCTCGTCCTCGGTGATGCCCGCCTCGGTCGCGACGTGCTGGAAGGGTTTCGGTGCGATTGGGAAGCTGCCCTGCATGAGGTTGAGCAGGCGCTTGTCGAGGTCGTCGAGCGGGATCGCGGCGCCGTGCTTGCGGCTGCGGAGCTTCGGGCCGTGTTGGCTTGACTCGCCTACTGCAGCCATCGGGCGGCGTCCTTTGCGTGGTAGGTGATCACGATGTCGGCCCCAGCGCGGCGGATGCCCGTGAGTGCCTCGAGCACGGCGGTGCGCTCGTC
This sequence comes from uncultured Solirubrobacterales bacterium, assembly GCA_963779695.1. Lineage (GTDB taxonomy): Bacteria > Actinomycetota > Thermoleophilia > Solirubrobacterales > Solirubrobacteraceae > Palsa-465. The sequence goes on along the minus strand of CAVZZH010000023.1, from coordinate 32,322 downwards.
GAGGTACCCGGCGTTGGCTGCCGCCTTGATCATCGAGTATTCGCCGCTGACGTTGTAGGCGGCGAGCGGCATCTCGGTTTCGTCCTTGATCCGGCGGACGAGGTCGAGATACGGAAGCGCCGGCTTGACCATCACGATGTCGGCGCCCTCCTCGATGTCGAGCTTGGTCTCCCGGATCGCCTCGCTGCCGTTGGCCGGATCCATCTGGTAGGAACGGCGATCGCCGAACGCGGGGGCGCTGTCGGCGGCGATCCGGAAGGGGCCGTAGAAGGCGGAGGCGAACTTGGCGGAGTAGGCCATGATCGGCGTGTCGGTGTGCTCGTCGTCGTCGAGCGCCCGGCGGATCGTGCCGACCCGGCCGTCCATCATGTCGCTCGGAGCGATGATGTCGGCGCCGGCTCTCGCCTGGGAGATCGCGGTCCTGGTCAGGAGCTCAAGCGTCTGGTCGTTGTCGACCGTTCCGTCGTGCGCGCACCACGCCGCAGTGGCCGTGGGACGTGTACTCGCACAGGCAGAGATCGGTGATCACGAGCATGTCCGGGTGGGCCTGCTTGATCGCTCGCGTCGCCAGCTGGACGATGCCCTCGTCGTCGTACGCGCCGGTGCCGGTTTCGTCCTTGGACGCCGGCAGGCCGAACAGGAGCACGGCGGGGATCCCGAGCTGCTGCGCTTCGTGCGCCTCCTCGACCGCGTGGTCGATCGAGAGATGATCGATCCCCGGCATCTCCTTGATCGGCTCGCGCTTGTCGATCCCGTGCGCGACGAACATCGGATACACGAAGTCGGAGGGGCTGAGATGGGTCTCGCGGACGAGACCGCGCAACGCGTGCGTGGCGCGTAGCCGCCGCATGCGGGTCTGCGGAAAAGGCATCGGTTTGATGGTACTCGCGGGGCGATCGCGGGCATGCTGCGAGATGCGGCCGAAGTCAAAGAGGAGGTTGGGCGATGAGGAAGGCATTGACGGGCGGGGTGCTCGTTGCGGTGGTGGCGACGGCGGCGTTGGTGGTCGTTCCCATCGGAGCCGGGGCGCGGCCGGTGGCGAGCGCGGCCGCCGGGTGCAAGGCGGTTCACCAGAACCTGCGCAAGACCGCGATCTACTCGTTCGTGGAACGCCTGCAGCGGGTCACCGACTACGGCTCGGGAAACATCCACAGCGTCAACATCAAAAAGCCGTCGCGCCACACGATCGGCTGGGTCAGCATCGGGGCCGTGACCTGCCTCGGCACGCATGGCTGGCGGGTGCTCTCTCCGGTGGCGATCTCGCAGTGGGCGTACGGCGTCTACCCCGGCGCAGACGGGAAGGCTCAGCCGCGCGGATCCGGCACCGCCCAGGGGTGGGGCGTGGCGGCGGCGTCGATCTCGCACGGAACGATGTCCGTGCGGGCGCTCGCGTGTCGCAAGAACTCACCGTGGGCGGGCCTGAAGCTGCTGCTCAGCCTGCCGCTGCCGATCCCGTACACGGCATCGCTCATCCAGTGGGGTGCGAGCCTGTTGCTGCCTGGCGACAACGTCAAGTGCAGCGACCTCGGCTACGACACGCTGCGGATCTCGGCGACGCGGTCCGGCGGCTTGTCCGTGCGCGAGACGCACTACTACCTGCAGGGGTGGTTCACGAGCGTGCACGAGAGCTCGAACGTGACGATCGATCACACGAAGACCATCTCGGGGCCGTCGATCCGCTGACCTGTTGTGAATGTGCCGGCCCGGCCGTCTCGTGGGTGGCGGTCGGGTCGGTACGGCGTCTGTCGTGGGTGCGGGTTGGGACGAGTCGCCGGGTCGTCCGACCGCACGCGGTTAGACGAGCCGCCAGGGCTCGATGCGCTGGCTGATGACGAGCCCGGCCGTGACGTACGGATCGTCTCTCGTGAACGCCTCGATGTGGCTCTTGTCGACGTCCTGGAAGACGATCGCGCCGGCGTGCGGGGGGTCGCCGAGGGCACCGGCAAGAGTGACGTGCCCGGCCTCTTGTTCGGCCTTGATCCGGGCGAGGTGAGCCTCCCGGTGGGGCCCGCGGCGCTCGGCCATGTCCTCGACGTACTCGTAGAGGAGGATGTGGTGGGTGGGTGCTTCCGCCATGGTGCCTGAACCCTACGGTACGCTCCGGTGTGTGGCCGATATTCAGAAACGCGGGAGCTACACCCCGCGGCGCGCCCGTGAGAAGCGCGCCTACCAGCTCGTCGTTGTCGGTGGCGTCGCCGGAGTTGTCGGCGTCGTCGGGATCGTGCTCGCCGCGATCGGGACGGTCGGTGCCGGAATCCCGATCGTCGCGCTGATCGTCGCGGTCCTGTGCGTCGTGATGTTCCGGCGGATGGTCGGGCGCTAGAGCTCCGAGCTCGGCGGCGGGTCAGCGGCGGCCGAGGAGCCGTGACGTGACGCCGGCGATCGTCTCCTCGCCGTAGCCCATGCTCGGATCCTCGACGGTCATGACTGCGATCGCGATCCGGCGATGGTGGCGCTCGAGCCGGGCGACCTGACTCACAAGCTGGCCGTCGCCGGTCCGTCGCCAGCCGCCCTTGAAGTAGACCCGCCAGTGCCGCGGGCGCGCGGCTGCAGGGATGCCCCAGCTTTCCGTCCGATCGATGCCGGACAGCAGTTGGCGCGCGTAGCCACGGAACCGCCGCGGGATGAGCGAATCCATGCCGTAGAAGAAACGGGCCATGTCGGCCGGGCTCATCGATTCGTTGGCCCAGTTCGCGCCGAAGGAGAAGTCGCGCATTCCCGCAGCCCGCGCGACGTCGGTGAGACCGTCGTCGCCGACCCGCGTCCACACCGTCGACGCCGCCGTGTTGTCCGAGACGTGGATCATGGGATACAGCAGCTTCTTGCTCTCCGGGCCGAGCGATTCGTGGTGCGCTGCCAGCGCCCGGAGGTAGGCGACGAGCAGCATCGACTTCGTGACGCTCGCCGAGACGTACGTGCGGTGGGCGTTCAGGCCGTACTCGCGCCCGGTCGAGTCGACGACCGCGAACGCGTCGTAGCCGGCACGGTCCTCGAGGTAGCTACTCGCTCGGATCATCGCCGCGACGCTCGGGTAGCCGTGGGCGGCCCGGCGATTGCGCCGCGGTCACGTGGTGCGCCGCGGTCCGCGCTCCGGCGGCCTGGGCTCGGCGTCAGAGTCGTCTGATCGTGACGCAGTGCGACGAAGGCTCCGATCGCGACGCCGCAGGCGATGACGAGCAGGACCATGAGCCGGATGCGGGAGGTCCGGCCGCGGGGGCGCTGATCCGGTTGGGTGAGGCGCTGCGCCCGGGACGGAGGGATGATCAGCGGCGGCTCGGGCCAGGATGTCAGCGCCCGGCGGTGCGGCGCTGGCTGGGGCGCTCGGGGCGGTGCTGGCGGCGGCGGGGGTGGGGTGCGAGCGTGGGGTGCGGGCTGCGGCGCGGACGCGGGCGCGGGCCGCTGACTCCGTGTCGGAATCACGGGTTGGCTCCGCCGTGTCGATGAGTGGCCGAGACACTCGTTCCCTGCTCGCGGTCGGCTCCCGCATGGATCGGACACGGGAACCGCATAACTAAGAACTTGCTTAACCTAGAAAAGGGTCCGGTCGGACTGCCCTCGCCAAAGGCCGCAAATAGCGGATTGATCCGTGTCGGGCGTCGGGCGCGGGGTTTGTGTGGGACTCTGGGCCGATGGCCCGAGCGCAAGCGCCATGTCAGAGGGACAAGTGTGCCGTGCGAGGTCGCCGTGCTGGGCGTGCGGCAACTTGTCCACGTGCACGGGACGCCTCACTAGCGAGCGTCAGCAATCTGGCGAAGCACGGCTGGATCACCCTCCGCTTCACGGCCCGCCGGATCAGAGACGAGCCCTACGCCGTGATCGCCGAGATCGCTCTCATGCTCGGCCGACGGACGGCAACGCTGGCGAGCGCCGCTTAGTGTCGCGAGTCGACCTCACCTAGTCCGCGAACCGCCGAACGGCCAGCCGGGCGATCCCCCAGAAGACGACCGTCAGGACGGCGAGGTGGACGAGCGGCCCGATGATCCCGGGCGAGGATCCGGAGAACGCATTGCTCACGGCCTGCAGGGCCGCTCGGAACGGGAACACGAACGCCACCACGTCGAGCACCGACTTCAGCGTGCCCGACACCGCGCTTGCCGGGACGAGGGCGACGAACGCGATCGGCAACGACAGCAGGAACGCCAGGAGCGAGGAGGCGCTCACCTCACGGGCGACGCCGCCGACGGCCACGCCCAAGGCGCCGAAGGCGAGACCGCCGAACGCCAAGGCCAGGATCCACAGGGGGAAGCGCGCCCATAAGAGGTGCACGAACAGCGACACGAAGATCGCCATCAGGAGCGTCACGACGAGCGCGCACATGGCTGAGAGAACGACCTTCTCGGACAGCAACGCACCCGGCGACACGAGCCCCCGGACGAGGCGGCGGTACGCGTTCTCGGAGCGCTCGACGGCGAGCATGCCGGCGGCGAGCAGCACGGTCACGAACATGAGGGAGATGACGACGGCGATCGCGGCGGCGTAGGCGTCGGAAGGCGTCGTGCGGCCGGCGAGCTCGGTCGTGTCGACGGTCAAGGGCGTGCCGATCGAACCGAGCACCGGCGACGCGAGATTGAGTCCCTGGATGGCGACGTCGGCAAACGCCACGACCTGCCGGAGCGAGGAGCGGATCGGGGACCCCGCCGGCAGCGTCGCCAAAGCGTTCTGGACGATCGTGCGCGACGCGCGCAGGCCGAGCAGCGGGATGTTCTGCCCGCCGAGGTTGATCTGTCCGCCGTCAAGGACCTGGCGCAGGTCTGAGGTCGCGGCGCCGAGGACCTGCCGGGAGATCGCCTGCTCGGCCTGACTGAGCCGGGTCTGGATCGCCTGATTGACGAAGTCGCGCTCGAGCGGGTCCTTGGTGTTGAGGACGAGCTCGACGGTCGGGTTGCCGACCCCGTTGTTGACGAGGTTCGAGATGTCGGAGGGCAGGTCGGAGGGGATGATCACCGCCGCGAGCGCCTCGCCGTCACGGACCTTGGCGATGGCCTCGTCGCGGGAGTGGACCTTGATCGGCTGGATCGACTCGAACAGCTGGTTGACGTAGTCGGCGAGGTTGATCCGCTGACTGCCCAGGTTGATGAGACCCTTGCCGGGCGGGACCTCGTTGTAGAACGCGACCTTCGGCTTGCCCGGCGGGCTCGAGAGGGCGAAGCCGATCATCAGTGCGATCAGGATCGGATAGATGACAAGCAGGCTCACGAGCATGGGCGAGCGGCGCAGGATCTGGAGGTCTTTGACGATCAGCCAGCGCATCGGACGGAGCTCCGCGCCCCGCGGTCAGTGCCCACGCTCGTGCAGGAAGTGCACGAACGCGGCCTCGAAGTCGCCGGCGCCGCCACCGACGGCGCGGGCGAGGTCGGATGGGGTGCCGGTGAACAGCAACTCGCCGTCGACGAGCACGAGCACGCGGTCCGCGTAGCGCTCGACCTCGGCGACGTTGTGGGTCGAGAAGACGACGGTCGTGCCCTTGCCGGCGAGCGCGCCGATGAACTCCCAGAGGCGCTCGCGCTGACGAGGATCAAGCGACGCCGAGGGCTCGTCGAGCAGCAGGGCGACCGGCTCGCAGAGAAGCCCGATCGCGATGTTGACCCGCTGCTGGTTGCCACCGCTGAGGCGACCGACCTCCTCGTCGGCGCGATCCTCGAGCGCTGTCTGCTCAAGCATCCGGCGGACGGACGCCTCGGGGTCCGGCCGCTTCTCGAGCCGGGCGAACAGACGGAGGTTCTCGGCCACCGAGAGCTTGGAGTACAGCGCCGGCTGCTGGGGCACCCATCCGATCTCTCCGGTCGTGTGGCTGAGCTCGCCCTCGTCGGGATCGAGCACGCCGGCGAGGATCGAGAGCAGCGTCGTCTTGCCGGCGCCGTTCGGGCCGATGATGGCGACGAGCTCTCCGGGGGCGAGCTCAAAGGTCACGCCGGACAGCGCCGTCCGCTCGCCGAATCGCTTCGTGACCGAGCGAACAGCCAGGCGGGTGTCCGACGAGCCGGTGGGGGTCGTGGCCGACACGAGGGGCGGAGGGTAGTCGACGTCCGCGGACGGCTACGCCACAGAGGCGGCGCCGGGGCGCCACTACCCCGGGGTGCGCACCGTCGGCTCGAGCGATGCGCCGCACGCGCGGCAGAACGCGTCACCCTCGCCCGGCGGCGTGCCGCAGTCCGGACACCGGTCGGGATGCAGGCTCGTAGGAGCGTCAACGCCGGTCGTGGCGCCGCCGTCGACGTCGCCCCGCGGCTCCACGGCCGGATCGGCGAGCACTCCGCCGGCCGGCGGGACCCCGACCCCGGGCGACACCACCGCCCACGGCTCGAAAACGAGATGCCGGCGCAGGTAAACGACGGTCTGGCGCACGACCGCCGCCGTCGGCAGCGCGAGGAGCGCCCCGGCGATGCCATACAGCTGGTAGCCGATGAGCAGCGCGAGGATGATGATGATCGGATTGATCCGCAGGCTGATGCGGAACACCTGCGGCGCGACGACGTGGCCCTCCAGCTGCTGGAGGGCGACGAACATCAGCACGACCCACACGGCGCTCACCGGGTCGTTGAACAACGCCACGAGGACCGCGGGAGCGGGGCCGATGATCGGGCCGATGTACGGGATGAACTCCATCAGCCCGTAGAACGCGCCGAAGAACACGGCGTACTTCTCGCCGTCCGGGAAGATGCCGAGGAGCCCGAAGACGTACAGGGCGACGGTCGCGCTCGCGCCCATGATGAGACTGAACAGCAGCTGGCCGCGGACGTAGCCGAACACTGCGTGCTGGACGAGCAATGGGAAGTCGTCCTCAGGCGTTCCGTCGCCGTCGGGCATGATCCGGCGCGCCATGTCGCCGATTTGTCGCCCGTAGACGAGCAGATAGATCGACAGCACGAGGATGAGGACGAGGTCGAATCCGACCGTCACCACCTGGGTCAGGATGTCGCGCGAGAACGAGACGATCGCTCCGGACCGCTTGAGGATGTTCTTCTGCAGCGTCTGGAGCGCCGTTTGGCCCTGCTGCTGAATGTGGACTTTGATGCCGTTGCGGTCAAGCCAGCCCTGAAAGCTCGTGAGGTCCTTGTTCGCCTGCTTGACGAGGTGCGGGACGTCGCGCTGGAAGCGGGTGATCTGGGTCGAGATCGGGTCGGAGAGGAGCACGCCGACGCCGCCGAGGATTGCGAATCCGCCGAAATAGACGATGCAGGATCGCGAGGCCGCGCGGCAGTCGCCAGCGCTCGAACCGCCTGACGACGGGGTTCAGCATCAGGGCGACGATGCCCGCGGTGACGAGGATCAGCAGGACCGAGCCGGAGGCGCGCGCGAGCGCCCAGATCGCGAGCAACGAGAGCGGCAGCAGGACGAGCTGCACCCAGCGCGGGACGATCAGCGGCGGGACCGGTGACGGCTGAACCGGTGACGGCTGATCAGCTGCGGGTTCGGTCGGCGGCTGCTCGCGCTCCTCGCCGGGCTGTTCTGGATCGTCGGGGAGATCGAACTCCGACGGCTCCGGGGCGTCCTCCGTGGGCGCCTTCATGGGCGCGTCCGTGGGCGCCTTCATGGGCGCGTCCGTGGGCGCCTCCGTGGGCGCGTCGATGCGCGCCTCCGTGGGCGCCTCCGCGTCATGCAAGTCCGGATCGGGTGCTCGCCAAGGGAGCTTCATATCGATTCACATGGAAGTATGCGCGTGCTGAGGTCGCGCAAACGTGGATAACGTCAACATTCTGTTCATCGGAGATGTCGTTGGTGGAATTGGCCGCCGGACGCTCATTTCCCTGCTCCCGACGCTGCGGGAACGCTTGTCGGTCAATTTTGTGGTCGTCAACGGCGAGAACGCCGCGGGCGGCATCGGGATCACCCCGAGGAACGCGGATGAGATGTTCGCGGGCGGCGTCGACGTCATCACGCTCGGCAACCACACATATCGGCATCGGGAGATCTACCCGTACCTGGACGCCCATGAATCGATCCTACGCCCGGTCAATTTCCTGAAGAATCAGCCCGGCCACGGCTTCTGCGTCGTCGAGCGCGACGGCGTCCGGCTCGGGGTCGTGTCCGTCTCCGGAAACCTGTTCATGAACGCCGGTCGGCCAGCGTTCACCGAGGTCGACGCGGCGCTCTACGCGCTCAAGGGCAAGGCTGATCACATCCTCGTCGATGTGCACGCCGAGGCGACCAGCGAGAAGGTCGGGATGGGCTGGCATCTCGACGGTCGGGTCACCGCGGTCGTTGGCACTCACACGCACGTGCCGACAGCGGATGCCCGGGTGCTGCCCGGCGGAACCGCCTACATCACCGACGTCGGCATGACCGGTCCGCGCGGCGGAGTCATCGGGGTCAAGCGCGAGCAGGCGGTCGCGGCGATGGTGACGAAGATGCCGGTCAAGTTTGAGACCTCGAACGAGGACCCGTGGCTCAACGGGGTACTGATCACGACGGCAGCGGAGCCGATGCGGGCAGCGTCGATCCAGCAGGTGCTGGAACCGGCTCCGGCGACCCAGCGCTAGCCGCGTCGCCTTCCGTCGCCACGACCTCGCCCGTCGAGCACCGGGTGCGCGGCGACGAGCGCGACCAGCACGAGCGGGAAGAACCACGGGATGTACAGGTAGAACCAGTGGCTGATCCCGAGCTGCAACGCGATCAGCACGGCCGCGCCGAGCGCCGCCACTTCGACAAGCCCGCGGCGCCTCGGGAACGCGGCGACGACGATCGCGAGCGCGGCCGCCGCGCCCTGGACGAGCCGCTGCACGGCGCCGATCCCACCCCAGAGCCCCCAGATCGAGAACGGCGAGCCACGGTTTGACTGGTAGCTGATCGTGTCCCGCCAGAACGCGTGGAAGTTGCCGTCAAGCAGGACGGGGAGCATCACGACGAGAGCGGTCGCGGCGAACGCGAGTGAGAACACGACCGCCGAGCGCAACGCTCGGCGCGAGACGCTCCAGTCGTCAAGCCCGCGCATCAGCAGCGGGGCGAGCGCGAGCGGCGCGAACTTCGTCAGCCCGGCTAAGGCGCCCACGGCCCCGCGCGCCGGCGCCCATCGCAGCACGAGCAACGCCAAGACGACGAGCAGCGCGACCAGCGTGTCGTTGCTGTTGGAGGCGAGCGCGTAGAGCGTGAACGGGAACGCGGCCCATCCATACGCGAGCACGATCCCGAGCGACGGGCCACGGATCATGCGGCCGAGGAAGAACAGCCCGATCAGCGTCAGCAGGTCGAACGCGAGCGCCGCGGCGTGCGCTGCCGGCAGATCGTCCCAGCTGCCGCTCCAACCGAACAGCGCTCGGAACGGGACGTAGGCGTAGTAGTTGACCGGTCCATACGTGTCGCCCTCGGCGTTGTCGTGCGGCCAGCCGCCGTACAGATGGTGGCCTTCGATCAGCTTGTCGGCGCCGATCACGCCGGCGTACCCGACGTCGATCACGTTCGAGTTTGTGACGTTGAGGCCGATCCGGAACCCGACGAGGAACACGAGCAGCACGGCGAGCCACGGGACCGGAACGATCATTCGCAGCGGTGCGCTCGGTCGGCCGTGGCCGAACGCGAGCAGCAGCATCCGCACGAGCAGGTACAGCAGACACGGATACGCGAGCGGAACCGAGAGCCCGATCTCGGCGTGGTTGAAGAACGCCAGCGAGATCGAGAACGACAGGAGGACGAGCAGGTCGAGATGCCACAACGTCGGGCGGCGCAGGTACCCGCGGATGCCGCGCGGACCGTCCGGTCGGCGGCGGCCGAGCGGCAGGAACGGGAGCACGAACAGCAGGCACATGGGCAGCCACACGTAGAGCGCGTTCACCTGCCGACCGAACGCGCCCGCATATCCGCGCGCCATCGTCCAGGCGACCTGGAAGCCGGTCCACGCCTCGGTGACGCGACCGGTCACGTCGCTGATGTAGACCTGCGCCATCTCCTTCTGAGGGGTGCCCTCGGTGAACCAGCTCACCTGCCAGCGGCCGGGTCCCTTGGTGTACTCGTAGGCGACGAGATGGGGGTGGCGGCGCAACTCGTCGCGGATCCGCGGGACGCGCACCGCGATGGCCTCGGCCTGGTGCCCGGTGAGGCGGTAGCCGGCAGGCGGCTTCGTCGGGTCAGAGACGAGGACGGGTAGGTTCGGGTCGGCCGCGGTCGCGGTCGCGGACGCGGACGCGGCGCGCAGGGGCGGCGGTCGCGGCGCGCAACGGCGCGGTCGCCGTCGCGGCGCGCGCGGGCGTGCCGAGAGCGCCGCCGAGCAGCAGCGCGGCGAAGACGAGGCAGACGATCCGGTGGAGCCGGCGCGCCGCGCTTACGCGCGGAAGCTCCAGAGCTTCTGTCCCAGGAAGGACAGCGGCGTACCCGCGGCGATCGCGATCGCCTGGGCGAGGACCTTGTTCATCCCCGTCCCGTCGACGAGGCCGATCAGCACCGCGTAGCTGAAGCCGAACGCAACAAGCGACACCGTCAAGAAGCGGGCGCCCTGGAAGATCGGGTGCTCGTGCTTGGCGTCGAACGTCCAGTGGCGGTTCAGCCAGAAGTTGTTCAGGACCGAAACGATCCAGGCGATCACCGCCGAGATCCGGTAGTCGAGACCGAGCAGATGAACACCGGCGGCGTATACGCCGAGATTAACGACGTAGCCACTCGCACCGACGGTGACGAACCGGATGAGCTGGAGCCAGTTGTCCGCCTGGCGGACGCCGGCCCGGATCCGGACGTGAAACGGAAGCTCGAGCTCGACCGTATGAGTCAGCTCTTCAGACATCGGTTGGGGAATCTATCGACGAGAACAGGGCGTAACGCGAGTGGAAACCCTTGCTAACCGGCTCCTAATCAGAACCCGGCCCAGGTTCCACGCCGAAGTGATCCCGGATCATCGGGGTGACGTCCCGCAGCGTCCATTGCTCACGATCGCCCGCCGACCCGGGTCCAGTTCCGCACCACAACAGCGCTCCGAGGGAGTCAGACCGGTGAAGGGAGCCGTGCGAACCGCCGCCGACGTGATCCGCGCCGCCCCAGTCGACGAACTCGTACCCGGGCGCCGCTGAGAGCAGCACATCGCCGGCCGTCGGGCAGGTCAGCGCCGACCAGATCCGACCGAGGGCGTCCGGGTAGTCCGGCGTCAGCAACCGCCCGTCGTCAACCGTGGCGCCGAGCGCCGCCAGGTCGCCGTCGATGCTCCACCGCCGGCCGCGGAGGTCGACGAGGTCACCGCCGGGGGCGAAGCGCAATTCGCCGTGAGAGCTCCGCACGACGCCCTCGCGCGGCGCGGCGCGCCACAGGACGAGGTCGACGCCGTCAAGCTCGGACACGACCTCGACCGAGCGGGAGATCGTGTCATCGCGACGCTCGTCGTCGAGCGCGTAGATCATCGCCGAGCGCTGGGCCGGGCTGAGGGCCACCTCGGCGTCGGCCGACTGGCGGGCACTCGGGGTCGCGACCTCGAACTCCTCAAACGCCTGATCAAGCCGGATCCGCTCCTCGACGGCTGCCTGCGAGTGGTCTGAGCACACGACGACCGCGTGCTGCTCCAGGAACGCGTCCGGGCCGCCGGCGGCGTGCATCAACCGTTCGATCTGTCGGTCGGCGGCGGCGATCGAGGTCACCTGGGCGTGCGGACCGTTCTTGTGTGACCAGGCGTCGTTGTCCGGTAGCGAGAACAGCATGAAGTCGAACAGATCGTTCTCAACGAGGTAGGCGCCGACGCAGCCCGTGTGCTGGTCGCGGATCCCGGGCATCCCGAGCTGGCCGCGGCAGCCGGTCTTGCGGCTCGCGTACAAGTCCGCGTAGAACAGCTCAAGCGGCCCGTCGATCGTGCGCCGGAACAGCGTCGAGGTGACGATCCGCGCCAGGGCGGTCTCTTGGGCGACCTCGTGCTGGTGGCGGCCTCGGTAAATGAGATAGGTCGTGCCGGCGGTCCGGATGTCGGCGTCGTCAAGCGACTCGAACACCGTCGGCGTGTCGTGATTCAGGTGCTCGGCGTTCATCCGATAGACGGTGTCGGTGAGCGAGCGCAGCACACCGAACTGGCGTGAGGCGGAGAAGCTCGAGCCGTATTCGACGTAGCGGGCCTCCTCGCGGTGATACCAGTTCATGCTCGGGATCCGATGCTCGTCGGGGCCGACGCCGGTGGTGATCGACGCCGCGCACACCGGCGTCACCGAAGGGAACGCGGCGACACACTCGTCGACGTACACCCCCTCGGAGCGGATCCGCTCGAGCGCCGGCGCCCGGCCGGTGGCGATGGCACGCTCGAGCATTTCCGGCTTGAGCGCGTCGATCACGACGAGGACGAGCTTCTTCATGACGCGCTCAGCGGACTACCGGAGGATCCGAAGGCCGGCGTACTTCTGACCCTCGCGGCGGCGGCCGGCGAACAGCAACCACAGCAGCAGCGCAAGCGCGATCGGACCGACCGGCGGAGCGATGACGGACAGGGCACCGAGCGCGAACGCGGCGCCCTCGACGAAGAACGGCAGGGTGCCGAGCGTCGCGGCGTCGAGACGCCCGCGGACCCGCGTGAGCAGCGGCCGGATGGCCAGGATCGCGACGAGCGCGCACACGACACCACCGATGTAGCCGGGCCAGGCCGCGTGGTGATGGTGAGCGAGCGCACCGGCGAAGAACAGCGCCCCGAGCACGATCCCGACGGCCCCGAGCGCGTAGACAAGTGGCGACGGAGGCGCGGGCCGTCCGGCCGCTCCCGACATGCGCCGCTCGAGCACGATCAAAATGACCGCCGCGATTGCCATCGCAAGCAGGAACGGCACGCTTTCCAGGAAAGAGTAGTCCGTGTGGTCGAAGTTGATTTCGACGTTGCCCGCCGCGAGCGCCCCGGCGGCGAGCGCGGGCAGGAACGGCCGGATCCCGAGCGCCGCCGCGATGCCGATTCCTTGGAAGATGTCGAAGACGAGATGCACTGTGCTGTACCGTGACGGAGCGTGACGATAGTGCAGAGGCGCCGATGAGCCGTGGCTCCGGTGTAGACGACGCACGTCCAGGCCGGCGACGGAGCCGCTCCACCGCCCGTGACATCGAGCGCTACAGCGCACTGTTCGCGCAGCGCACGAAGGTCATGAAGTCCTCGGCGATGCGCGATCTGATGGCGCTCACCGAACGCGACGACGTGATCTCGCTGGCCGGCGGCCTGCCGGACACGTCAACCTTCCCGCCGGATTCCTACGCGTCGCTGATGGCCACGGTGGCCGCCGAGTCGTGCGCGCGGGCGCTCCAGTACGGCCCGACCGAGGGTCTGCAAGTCGTCAAGCGGTGCATCGCCCAGGTGATGGCCGCCGAGGGGATGGACCTGGACGGCGACGACGTGCTCGTGACGACCGGCGGCCAGCAGGTGATCGACCTCGTCTGCAAGACGCTCGTCGACCCCGGCGACGTCGTCGTGACCGAGGCACCAACGTATCCGGGCGCGGTCCCGACGTTCTGCGCCTACGAGGCGGACGTCGTGCAGATCACGATGGACCGTGACGGGATGATCGTCGATGAGCTCGAGCGAACGCTCGACGAGCTCGAGCGCTCCGGGCGACGGCCCAAGTTCATCTACACCGTCCCGAATTTCCACAACCCGGCGGGTGTGACGTTGTCGCTCGAGCGACGCCGCCGGCTCGTCGAGCTGGCCGGTGAGCGCGAGCTGCTCGTGCTCGAGGACAACCCGTACGGCCTGCTCCGCTACGAGGGCGACCCGCTGCCGACGCTGCGCTCGCTCGACGACGAGTTCGTCATCTACGCGAGCACGTTCTCGAAGATCCTCTCTCCCGGCGTGCGGCTCGGCTGGACGACCGCTCCGGCTCCCGTGCTGGCGAAGATGAACATCGGCAAGCAGGGCTCGGACCTGTGCTCGAGCTCGATCTCCCAGTACTTCGTCGCCGCGTACTTCGACTCCGGCCCGTGGGGCGACTACGTGCGGTCGTTGATCGAGATCTACCGGCGGCGGCGCGATGTGATGCTCGACAGCCTCGCCGAGCACTTCCCGCGTGAGGCGGAGTGGACCCACCCCCAGGGCGGCCTGTTCATCTGGGCGACGCTGCCGCCGTACATCGACACCACCGACCTGCTCGCGCGGGCGCTCCGTGAGCACGTCGCATTCGTGCCCGGTCGCGCCGCGTTCGTCGACGGCCGCGGCGGCTCCTCCATGCGGCTGAACTTCTCAGGCGTCGACGAGGACGAGATCCGGGAAGGCGTCCGCCGTCTCGGCGAGGTCGTCCGCGAGCAGGTCGCGCTGTACGGCACGCTCACCGGCTCGGCCGCCACGCCGCCGCGACGGACGACGCAGCGGCCCGCCGCCGATAGCCCCCTGCCCGAGCCGACACCGTCCGCCCCCGACGCCGAGCTCGCCCAGGTGCTCCGGCTGCCACACAAACGCGCCGGATGAGCCGCGTGGCGGTGCTCAAGGGCGGCCGATCGCTCGAGCGCCAGGTGTCACTGAAATCGGGGGCCCGGGTGGAGGATGCCCTCGAGCGCCTCGGGCACGAGGTGATCCCGATCGACGTCGGCGCGGACCTCGTTGACCGCCTCAGCGCTGAGGAGCCGGAGATCGCGTTCATCGCCCTGCACGGCCGCGACGGCGAGGATGGAACCGTCCAGGAGTTGCTCGACGTGATGGGGATCCCCTACACCGGGTCGGGCGTGTCCGCCTGCATCCGCGCCGCAGACAAGGTGCTCGCCAAGCACGCGATGCGTGACCATGGAATCCCGACGCCCGATTTCTATGCGTTCAATGAGACCGCGTTCAAGGAACTCGGGGCCGCCCAGGCGCTACCCGCGATCGAGGAGCGGCTCGACTTCCCGATCGTCGTCAAGCCGGCGGGCCAGGGCTCGGCGCTCGGGATCAAGTTCGCCCGCACGACGGCCGACGTGCCGGCGGCGCTCGTGGCAGCGTTCTCGTACGACCGCAAGGTGCTGCTCGAGCGCTACGTGTCGGGCCGGGACCTCGCCGTCTCGATCATCGAGGAGGACGGCGTGCCACGGGTGCTGCCGATCGTGGAGGCCGTGCCCGAGCAGGAGGACTTCTACGACTTCGAGGCTCGCTACGAGATCGGGCGGACCCGGTTCGTGTGCCCGGCGGAACTGCCGGCGTCGGCCGCCGAGCGCGCGGGGGAGATCGCGCTCGACGTGTACGCGCTGCTCGGGTGCTCGGGATTCTCCCGGGTTGATCTGATGCTTGACGACGCGACCGGCGAGCTGTACGTGCTCGAGGCGAACTCGATCCCCGGTCTGACCGAGACGAGCCTGCTTCCGCAAGCGGCGGACGCTGCGGGTATAGGGTTCGACGAGCTCATCGACCGGATCCTGAAGGCAGCACGACGATGAACATCGGTACGCAGCGGGAACTGCTTCGGCGCTTCTTTGACCTCCGGGCCGCGCACACGACGTCGCTGGCCGCGGCGCCGTACCGGCAGAACGCGGCCGTGTACACCGATCCGGAGCGGCTGGCGTGCGAGGAGCGGCTGCTGCTTCGCGGCCGCCCGCTGGTGGCCGCACTGAGCGCGGACGTGCCGTCGACCGGCGACTGCCTCGCGACCGAGGTGGCCGGCGTACCGGTGCTCCTGATCCGGGGCGAGGACGCGGAGGTGCGGGCATTCCTCAACATCTGCCGGCACCGCGGCGGCCGCGTGTTCACAGGGCGCGGGCGGCCGGGCCGGGCGCTCAAGTGTCCGTACCACTCATGGGCGTATGACCTGAACGGCGATCTGCTCGGGCAGCCGCTGGCGCGGGATGCCTTTGAGCCCATCGACCGTTGTGAACTCGGACTGCGGCCCGTCCCGGTCGCCGAACGGTTCGGCCTGATCCTGGTGCGGCTCGGCGGCGACGATGCGCCGATCGATGTCGAACGCGAGTTGTGCGGACTCGGCGCGGAGCTCGGTGAGTGGGAGTTCGGCAACTGGCTCTTCCACGCCGAGCGCAGCCAGGTGTTCGAGGCCAACTGGAAGCTCATCCGCGACACGTTTCTTGAGAGCTACCACGTGTTCTCGTTGCACAAGAACACGCTCGCGCCCGACATGCTCTCGACTCCGTTCGTGGGTGATCAGTTCGGCGTGCACGACCGGGGGCTGGTGATGCGCAAGGAGGTCGTGAGCCTGCTCGAGCGCCCGGAGTCGGAATGGGAGCTCAAGCCGTTCGCCTCGGTGGTCTACGTGCTGTTCCCAACGGCCATCCTCAACCTGCCGATGACCGGCCACGCCGAGTTCTGGGAGATGTATCCGGAGCCGGGCGACCCCCACCGCACGCGGGTCAGCGTCCGCTACTTCATCCCCCGCGAGCCGGCCTCAGACGACGAGCTCGCGTTCTGGGACGCGAACGTTCGGTTCACGACGAAGGTCGTGTTCGAAGAGGACTTCGGCCAGCAGCAGGACATCCACCGCTCGCTGCGCAGCGGTCTGATGCCCGAGGTCATCTACGGGCGCAACGAGCCGGTCCTGATCCACCACCACGTCGAGGCGGAACGGGCGCTGGCCGGCGAGGCTACTCGCCCGCGAAGTCTTCCGGTGTAACGCGGTCGAGGAAGTCCTTGAACTTCTCGACGACTTCCTCGGTGTCCTCGACCTCGTGCTCGAACTCGATCGCCGACTCGGCGATCACCTCGTCGGCGGCGAAGATCGGGGCGCCGGAGCGGACGGCGAGAGCGAGGGCGTCACTCGGCCGGGAGTCGATCTCCAGGTCGCGTCCGGCCCAGCGGAGGCTGATCGACGCGTAGAAGGTGTTCTCCCGCAGCTCGGTGACCGCGACGCGGGTGCATTCGACCTCGAGCTCGCCGAGCATGTCCGACAGGAGATCGTGGGTCATCGGGCGCGGCGTCGAGGCGCCCTGGAGCTTCATCAGGATCGCCGCTGCCTCGGGGTGCCCAATCCAGATCGGCAGGAACTTGTTGCTCTCGACGGTCTTAAGCAGCACGATCGGCTGCTTGCCGACCATGTCGAAGCTCACGCCGTAGATGACCATTTCCTGCACAGAACCACTCCTGGTAGCCGGAAGGGCAAGTATAGGTCCCCTGCCCACCCGGTCCGCTCCGGGAGACGGTAAAGCGATCGGCCGCGTCCGTCGATCAGTTCTCCATGGACCCCTCGGCGTACGCGCTCACTCATGGCATCCGCCGAACCCGGTCCGCGCTGCGCGAGTGGAACCGCCATCCGTGGCCCGTGCTCCGGGCGTGGCTGGCCGGGAGTCTGTGCGCGGCACTGGCGCTGCTGGTGGCCGTGTGGGCGATCGCGGCCCTGACCGGCGCCGGCGGTCCGGTGGCGATCGACCGACCGCCGCTCGTCCCCGGCGACGGCGGCGACGTGTTCCGGATCCTCGGACACAACGCGCTCGTGCTCGCCCTCCATGCGATGGCGTGCGTCGCCGGCTTCATCGCGGGCAGCTCGCTGCCGCTCCAGGCCGAGCACCACACCGGTCTCAGCCGGCGCGTCCATGAGCGCGGGGGCCGGCTCGCGATGCTGTTCGTCGTCTCGGCGACGACGTTCTCACTGAGCGCCCAGGCGTACGTGCTCGGGACGAGCGTCGCGCACGTCGCCGGCGCGCTCCACACCTCGCCTGGCCTGCTGCTGCTGGGACTGCTCCCGCACGCGGTGCCGGAGCTGACCGCGCTGTTCCTGCCGCTCGCGGCGTGGATCATCGCGAGCCGGCGCGGCGAGTGGGACGAGCTGCTCGCGGCGACCCTCGTCACGGTCTTGATCGCCGTCCCGGTACTCGTGATCAGCGCGCTGTGGGAGGTGTACGTTGCGCCCCACGTGCTCCACGCGCTGATCGGTTACGCCTAGATTCTGAGGCCGGCCGGCGTCCGGGCGGCCGGTCCGGGGAGGTACGAAAGTCGCCAAATCGGCTCGGCCGTCGGTATTCGGGCGGATTCCTTGCGCTGAACGTCAAGAAGTCGCCCAGATGCGGATTGTTGAGACGATTTGGCGCGTTTCTTGCGCCTGTCGGCCGACTAGCGGATCTGCATCGCGCGCGGTAGCCTCTCACCACTCATAGCGCGATGACCGGTGAGATAGACCATCCCCAGCCGGGCGGACGCGCGCCGGCACCGGGGCCGCTCGCGCTCGTCCAGGCGTTCCTCAACACGCATTACGACCTCGGCGGTGACCATGGGGGCGAGGTGTGGTGCGGCCCGGAGGGGTACGCGGCGTGGCTGCGGACGCGGGGCCTGCTCGCCGACGGGGCGACGGTTGGTCCCGCCGAGCTCGCCCGGGCGCTCCGGGTGCGCGACGCCCTGCGCCGGCTCGCGCGCGGTGATGTCAACGCCGCGGAGGCGCTCACCGCCGCCGGCGACGGCGCCGCGGTCGGAGTTCGCTTCACGCCGGACGGCCCGGCGTTCGCCGCCGATGGGAGCGCCGACTCGGCCCTCGGGCTCGTCCTGGCCCACGTCGCCCGGGCGATGATCGACGGCAGCTGGGCCCGGCTGAAGATCTGCCCAGGGCGCGACTGCGACTGGGCGTTCTACGACCATTCGCGCAACGGCAGCAGCCGGTGGTGCTCGATGTCGATCTGCGGTGGCCGCGAGAAGGCCCGGGCTCACTACCGCCGCACCCGCGGAGACGATTGACGGTGACGGGCGTCGGCGCACTCGCGAAGCTCGCGCTCGCCCGGGCGCGCCGGCGGCCGGTCGGATGGCTGCTGAGCGTCGTCGGGATCGCCGTGACCCTCGGCTACGCCGGCGCCGTCGTCACGACCTCGACGATCGCCGCGGACCGGAGCGCGCGGACCGTCCTGCGATCCGTCCCGGACACCGACCGCGCCGTCCGGCTCACCTGGCAGGCGGTCGTGACGCCACGCGTGCGGACCGAGGCGCTCGCCCTGTTTCGCCGGGCCGGACTACCGCCACCTGCCGAGGTGGTGCTGATGAATCCGGTCCGGCTCTCAGGGACGATCGTACGGCCGGCCGGGATCACGCCGCTGGGACCGTGGGTGACGCCGGCGGCCGGGGCGGCCGAGGCGGCGCCGGCAAGCGCCGCCTGCACGCCTCACGCGTGCCCGGTGCTGCTCGTCTCCGGGACGGGACGCCCGACCGGTCGCGTCGATGTCGGGGCCGCGCTCACCGCCCCGTCGGTCCGGCTCGCGATCGCCGGCACCGCGAGTCTGCGCTCGGCGCTGCCCCTGGGATTCGTGCCGCGGGTCGGGGCAACGGCACCCGTGCTGCTGACCGGCGACGCGCGCGGGCTCGACGCCCTCCGCGGTCTGGACGCGATCTACCGCACCGACAGCTGGGTCACGCCGCTCGGCGTCTCCTCGCTGCATGCCTGGCAGCTGGCGCCGCTGGCGCGGCGACTCCGTGCCGCCCAGCAGCAGCTGCTGGCCACCAACAGCGCGTTCAGCATGAGCGCGCCGTTCACCGCGATCGCCGCCGCCCGGAGCGAAGCCGACGCGACGCCACACCGCCTGTGGCTCGCCGGTGGTGGCGCCGCGGCCGCGCTGATCATGTTCGTCGTGCTCGCCGCCGGAGCGCTGCACCGTGACCGCGACGACGAGCTCACCCGGCTGCGCAACGCCGGTGCTCGGCGCGGACAGCTCGTGACATTCGTGGCCCTTGAAGCAGGACTGCTGAGCGCGCTCGCGGTCCTCGTCGGTGCCGGCTCTGGACTCGCCGCCGGTGCGGCGCTCGCACACATCGCCGGGACGCCGGCCGGCCCAGTCCTGACCCACAGCCTGATCACCCCGGGGTGGGTCGCCGTGCTGGCCGGGAGCTGGCTGCTGAGCACGGCCCTGCTCGCCGGGTCGGCCGCGATCCGGGGCGGCAAGATCGCCGACGCGCTCGCGGTCGCCGCCGTCGCCGCGATCGCGCTCGCGCTCGCCGTCAACCACGACGCGACGGGCCGGGACCCGCTCACCGTGCTGCTCGCACCGCTGTGCGCACTCGCCGGTGGCGTGCTCGTGTTCCGCTTCGCCTCGGGGATCCTCCGGTCGGCGGAGCGCGCGGCGCGGCGCGGGCCGGTGATCGTGCGGCTCGCCCTCGTCGGCCTCGCCCGGGCGCCAACCGCGCCGGCGCTGGCGGCGGCGTTCCTCGCCGTCAGTATCGGCCTCGGTGGGTTCGCCCTGTCATATCGGGCCACGCTGATCAGGGGTGCCGCCGACGAGGCGGCCGACCGCGTCCCGCTCGACGGACTGATCGCGCCCGGCCCGGACTTCACTCGCCCGCTCGACGTCGCGCCGCTCGCGCGGTGGCGCGCCGCCGTCGGCGGGACCGTCTGGCCCGTGCGGCGTACGGAGGCGAGCTACGTCGCGGGCGGCTCGAGCGTCACCGTGCCCGCGCTCGGGGTCCCGGCCGCGGCGCTGCCGCAGATCCACGGCTGGCGAACGAGCGACGGGCCGGCGGCGCTGACGACGCTCGCGCAGCGGCTCGTGCCGGCGGGGCCGCTGCGAACGCCCGGACCGTCCGTGCCGGCGGCGCTGCGGTTCCTCACCGTGGCCGTCGACTCACCCGCGCTCACCGTTGACCTCACGGCCGTCCTGCGCAGCCCGACCGGCGCGCTGCGGCGCGTCTCCCTTGGGCAGTCCGCCGCGCGCGCGAGCACGCTGCGGGCACGCCTGCCACCCGGTCGGTGGGAGCTGTTCGGATTCGAGCTGCGCGAGGGCGCGGGACTCGAGGCGACCAACGGCCACCAGAACGCCGAGAACCCCGCAGCGAGCACCCGATTCACCGCGACCGTGCGACTCGGTCCGGTCGACGTCGCGGGCACGCGGATCGGTGCGTGGCGCGGCGTCGGGGCAATCGCCGCAGTCCGTCCCGCCGGGGACACGCAGGCAGTCATCCGCTTTGACACGGCATCGGTCAGCGGGTTCCTGCGGCCCGCCCAGCCGAGCGACAGCCGCCCGGTCCCAGTCCTCGTCGGACGCGGGGTGCCCGACGGCCGGCGGCTCGCGCTGACCATCGACGGACAGCCGGTGAGCGCCCGGGCCGTCGGAGTCGTGCGCCGGTTCCCGACCGTCGGCGGCGGCGGCGGCGGTTTCGTCGTCGCCGACGAGGCGACGCTCGCGGCCGCACTCGACGCCCAGACCCCCGGAGAGGGCACGAGCGATGAGCTGTGGCAGCTCGGTGGCCACCGCGCCGCGGCGGTCGCCGGGCTCACGTACGGCTGGCGGGCGGACGTGGAGCGCGGATTGCGCCGCGCGCCGGTGGCGCGGGCGATTCTCGGGACGATGATCGCGGCGGCGGCGCTCGCGGGTGCGCTGGCGCTCGCCGGACTCCTGATCGCGCTGCTCGGGAGCGTGCGGGACCGCCGGATCGAGCTCGACCTCGTCGCCCAGGGACTCTCGCCGCGTGAGGTGCGCGCCGAGCTGCGGCTGCGGATCGGGCTCGCCGCAGCGCTTGGGGTGCTCGCCGGCCTCGCGATCGCGGTCGTCCTGACCGTGCTCGCGCTCGCCGCTGTCCGGGCCGGCCTCGGCGCCGGCGTCCCGCAGCCGCCGCTGATCACGGTGGCCCCGTGGGCGGAGCTGGCCGGACTCGCCGCCACGGCGCTCGTCGCATGCGCGGCGGCGAGCGTGGTCGGCACCGCGTCCTCGGGAGTCACGCGATGAGGGCGGTGGCGCTGCACAACGTGTTCTGCGTGCACCGGACGAACGAGGGCGACGCCGCAGCGCTCCAGGGCACGACTCTCACCGTGGGGCACGGCGAGATCGTGTGCGTGCTCGGTCCGAGCGGCGCCGGCAAGAGCACCTTGCTGCGCGTCATCGCCGGACTCCAGACACCGTCCGCGGGCGAGGTCAGCGTGCTCGGTGAGGAGGTCGGGCGCGCGCCGGCGCGGGTCCGCGCCCGTCTGCGCCAGGCATGCATCGGGTTCCTCTCGCAGAATTCAGGCGCGACCCTGTCGCCCGATCTGCCGATCGGTGAGTCGGTGACGTTGCCGCTCGCGCTCCGGGGCGCGGGACGTCGCGAGCAGACGGCGCGGCGGGACGAACTACTCGCGGCCGTCGGGCTCGCCGACGCCGCCGAAGCGCACCCGGGCCGCCTGTCCGGCGGCGAGCGGCAGCGGGCCGCGCTGTGCGTCGCGCTCGCCCACCGGCCGCAGCTGTTGCTCGCCGATGAGCCGACCGGCGAGCTGGACGAGGAGAGCGCGGGCGAGATCCGGCGGCTGATCGTGGGACTCGCCCGGAGCGACGCGACGACCGCGGTGCTCGTCTCCCACGACCCGTCGATGAGCGAGATCGCCGACCGCACGGTCCGCATTCGCGACGGCCGGCTCGTCGAGGAGGGAAGCGCGCTCGTCGTCGGCTCCGGCGGGTGGATCCGGCTCCCGCCGGAGCTGCTCGCCGACGCCGGGATCGGCGACCGGGTGCAGATCCAGCCGGCGGCCGGGGGATTGCTCGTGACCGGCGCGAACGGGCGGGTGCCAGACGTATCGACGCACCAGACCGCGCCGCCCGTCGGGGCGCGCGACCGACGGGCCGCGGGACCCTCACCCGGCGGCCGAGGTCGAGGTGCGCGCGCTCACCAAGCGCTACGGCTCCCGGACCGTCCTTGACGACGTCTCCTGGACGTTTGCCCCCGCGGCGCTGACCGTCGTCACCGGGCGCTCGGGGAGTGGCAAGACGACGCTCCTCTCGCTGCTCTGCGGACTGGGTGTGCCCGATGACGGTGAGCTGATCGTCGACGGCACGCCGGTCGGCCACGACGATCCCGAGCGGCGCGCGGCGCGTCGACGCGCGCGCGTCGGCTACCTGCCGCAGGACCCGGCGCCGGTCGGGTTCCTCAGCGCCGTCGAGAACGTCGTGCTGGCATTGCGCGTCCGAGGGTGGTCGGCGGCGGATGCCACGGCGCGCGCCACCGAGGTGCTCGCGCGGCTCGGGCTTGGTGAGCGGCTGCGTCAGCGCGTCAGCCGGCTGTCGGCCGGTGAGGCCCAGCGCGTCGCCCTCGGACGGGCCCTGGCGAGCGCCCGCGGACTCGTGATCGTCGACGAGCCAACCTCCCGACTCGACGAGCGCGCGGCGGCCGACGTCGCGGCGCTGCTCGCCGCGTTCGCCGCGCAGGAGGGGCAGACCGTCATCTGTGCCACCCACGACGAGCGCGTCATCGCCGACGCCGACGCCGTGCTCGCGCTCAGCCGAGCTCGCCCGCCTCGGCCAGCGTCTCCCGCGCCACGCGAAACGCCGCGTTAGCCGCCGGTACCCCCGCGTAGACGGCGCTGTGCAGGATCACCTCACGGATCTCGTCGACGGTCAGCCCGTTGCGACGAGCGGCCCGGACGTGCATCGCGAGCTCGTGCTCGGCGTGCATGCACACGAGCGCGGTCAGCGTGATCGCACTCCGCATCCGACGGTCAAGGCCGGGCCGTGACCACACCGCGCCCCAGGCGTACCGGGTGATGAAGTCCTGAAACGGCTCGCCGAACTCCCCGGCGGTGGCGAGCGCGCGGTCGACGTGGGCGTCGCCGAGCACCTCGCGGCGGGTCTGCATGCCGGTCTCGTGGTCAGTCACGGTTCTCCCTCTCGGTCGTGGACGAGCGATCGGCCTCGTAGGCGGCGATGGCGCGATCGATCAGGGCATCGGTCGCCCCGAGCTGGGCGGCCGCCGGTTCGCCCAGCGCCGTGCGCAGCGGCGCGAGGTTGGCAGTCATGCGATCGGCGTCGACGTCGAGCATCGCGAGCGCCTCGCGCAACGCTGTCGCCGCCGACCCGGTCAGCCTGAGCAGGTCGATCAGCGGCTCCCACTCCGCCTGCCAGGCGCCGGCGGCGCGCTCATGCTCCTGCGCCATCGCGGACAGGAGCGTGGCGACGAGTTCCGGCGTGCGTTGCGCGCAGGCGATGACGGCAATCGCGCCGACCGGGTTGTGCTTGTGGGCCATCGCAGACGAACCACCGCGTCCGCCGACGGGCCGCTCGGCGGCCTCTCCGACCTCCGTCTGAGCGAGCAGGACGAGGTCGCGCGCGATCTTCGCCATGACCCCGGCCGTCGTTCCGAGCGCCGCGCCGAGGCTCGCCGGGCGGACCCGGACGGTGTGCCAGGGCAGGTCGGGGTCCGCGAGCCCGAGCGCGGCGGCGAATGCGGCGACGACCTCCGGGCCGCGAGCGCCGTACGCCCCGAGCGTGCCGCTCGCCCCCCCGAGCTGAACCACAGCGGCGCGTGCGGACGCGGTACCCAGCTCCCGGCGGGCGGCGGTGAGTCCGTCAAGCCACACAGCGGCCTTGAGCCCGAACGTGATCGGTTGCGCCTGCTGGAGCAATGTCCGACCGGCCATCAGGGTCGTCCGGTGCGCCCCCGCGAGCCGAGCGCACAGTTCCTGGGCGGCGGCGAGCTCACCGTCGAGCGGCCGCAGCGCCCGCGTGGCCACGAGCACGATCGCGGTGTCGACGATGTCCTGGCTCGTGGCGCCGCGATGCAGGGTGGCCGCCGCGTCGGGCCCGACGCGGTCCCGGATGGCGGCGAGCATCCCCGGCACGGGAGTGCCGTAGTCGCCGGTGCTCTCGCCGATGGCGGCGAGATCGAACGTGCCGGCGTCCGCGCACGCGGCGGCGATCTCGTCTGCGGCCCGCGCGTCGGCGAACCCGGTAGCGACGAGCGCGCGGGTGAGCGCGACTTCGGCGTCGAGCATCGCCTGCAGGAACGCCGTGTCGGTCAATTCAGGCTGAACGGGTCCGCGGCCGGTGAGGCCGGAGAAGATCTGCATCGGCGCGACAGCCTACGCGGCGCCTCCGCTGTGCGTCGGAAGCCGGGAGCCTCAGCGCGGCGACGAAGCACGGCGGCCGGCTCCGCCTCCGCCGCCGGACCGGCTCGGCCGCCGCGAGGATCCGGTGGCGCGTCAAGGAACTCGAGCCCGGTCGCCGTGCCGATCGTCGACGGGATCGTGATCGTGGGATCGAGCGGGGAGGTGTCCTTGAGACGGTGAACGACTGCCCGAGGGCCTCGAGCCCCGGGGTCGTCGGCTGGGCGATGAACGCCGGCTCGGCCTGGGTCGTGGCGCTGTTGCGCTGGGAGGCCCGCGGGGCGGCGATCGCCTCCGGGAGCGTCATGCCGAGATCGATCCGGTTGACGAGGATGCCGAGCACCGTCGTGATGATCGTCGCGCCGCCGGCCGCGCCGGTGGCGAGGAACGGCCGTCCGTTGCGGAGCACGATCGTCGGCGACATGCTCGAGCGCGGACGTTTGCCGCCGGCCGGGAGATTCGGGTCCGGGACAGCCGCGGGTCGCCGGCGCGAAGTCGAAGTCGGTGAGTTCGTTGTTGAGCAGGAAGCCGCGTCCCGGGAACGACGATCCCGCTCCCGCCGAGCTGCTCGATCGTGTTCGTGTAGGAGACGACGTCGCCGTAGCGGTCGGCGACGACGAAGTGGTTCGTGTCGGTCTCATGCCGCGGGGGCGGCTCGCCGGGGGCGCGCGTGACGGCGCATCCGCCGGACCCGGCGAACGGGTCGCCGGGCGCGACCGGACTCGTGAGCGCGTGCGCCGGGTTGATGAGGCACGCCCGCTGGCGGCCGAAGGCGCGGGAGAGCAGCTGCTCGCTCGGGGACGTTGACGTACCGGGGATCGCCGATGTACCGGTTTCGGTCGGCGAACGCGAGGCGCGTGGACTCGAGCACGTGGTGGATCTGCTCCACCGGGGTCTCGGTCGCTCAGCGTTGAAGTTCGACGAGGATGTTGAGCGCCTCCCCGACCGTCGTGCCCCCGCTCGACGACGGCGCCATGCTGTACACGTCGTCGCCGCGGTAGCGGACGTGGGTCGGCGCGACGAACGGGGCCGAGTAGCCGGCGAGGTCGGCGAGGGTCATGCTGCCCGGGGCGCGGCGCCAGGGTCGCGCCGGGGGCGAGCGGAAGATGGTGGACGGTGGCGACGACGTCGCGGCCGATCGCGACCGCCGTAGAGCGCACCGACGCCGTGCCGGGCGATCTGGGCATACGTCGCCGCGAGGTCCGGGTTGCGCAGCCGCGACCCGACGACGCGGCAACTGACCGTTCGGGAGGAACAGGCTGGCTGGTCGAGGCTGAACTGCGCGAACCGGGACTGGTTCTCGCGCGTCTGCTCCCGGAACTGTCGATCGACGACGAACCCACGGCGGGCGACGCGCTCGGCGGGGCGGAGATCGTGGGCGAGGCTGAACCGGCCATAGCGCGCCGAGCGCGCGCTGCCACGTCATCAGCGTGCCGGGCACCCCGACCGACAGGCCGCTCGTGACCGCCGTCGGGAACGACGAGCGGCTTGACCCGTCGCCGGATCGATGAACAGGTTCTCGGTGGCGGCTGGCGGGCGCCGTCTCACGTCCGTCGATCGTCGAGACGCGGCCGCTGCGGGCGTCGTAGTAGACGAAGTAGCCGCCGCCACCGATGCCGGCGACGTACGGCTCGGTGACGCCGAGCGTCGATGCGACCGCGACTGCGGCGTCGGCGGCGGTCCCGCCGTGGCGCAGGACGCGGAGCCCGGCCTGCGTGGCATACGGACTCTCGGAGGCGACGGCGCCGCCCGAGCCGACCGCGACCGCGTGCTTGGCGGGCGGGGTCGCGGCCGAGGCTGCGGGGACGCCGGTCACGGCGGCGGCGGTCGCTGCGGCGGCCGAGGCGATCAGTGCTACGAGCGGGCGACGAAGGCTCACGTCGTCACCATGCCCCGTCTTCAATGGGTTTATGCACCGGCTCGTGCGGTGGCCAGGTTGTTCGGAGTGGGCGGCGTACTAAGAAGACGTAAAGAACGTGTAGAGCCGGGCCCAGAGTGGCGAATACTGCCTCATAGGTCGTCTTGGAGCGGACGTGCTCTGAGGACCGGGGGCTTGTTCGACATTTATCGAACAAGTGCTACTATTAGAGGCCCACACGTACGATCATTTGGAGATTGAGCTGAAAAGCATTGATACGCATGGCCGCGACGGCGCTCAGCGCGCGCGGAGTGACCATTCAGACACACCAACGGAGATAAAGCACAACCGACGCACGAGGAACACCGGCACCGCAGGCAATACGCGCCAGCGCCGGCGTCGTGACGTTCACGTTGCGAATCGCCAGGGCGAGGCGGCGCCGACCGCGTCCGAGCAGTTCTCGGCCGCGACCGACGCCCTCGATCTGTTCCTCCGGCAGGCCCGTACGCACCCGCTGCTGACGGCGGCCGAGGAGATCGAACTTGCCAAGGCGATTGAGCGTGGCGATCTCGCCGCCAAGGAGCGGATGATCAACTCGAATCTGCGACTTGTCGTCTCCCAGGCCCGCCGCTATCAGGGGCACGGCTTGGAGATGGGTGATCTCGTGCAGGAAGGGATGCTCGGCTTGATCCGCGCCGTCGAGAAGTTCGATTGGCGGCGAGGCTTCAAGTTCTCGACCTACGGAACGCTGTGGATTCGGCAGGCGATTCAGCGTGGCCTGCAGAACCATGGCCGCACGATTCGCGTACCGGTTCATGTCGCCCAGCGGCAGGTGAAGGTCCGCAAGATCGAGGCTGAGCTGAACACCAAGCTGTCACGTGAGCCCACCGACGAGGAGATCGCGGCAGTCGCCGAGTTGCCCGTCGAGGAGGTCGCCGAACTCCGCGAGCTCAGCCGTGGCCTGACGAGCCTTGACCAGCCCGTCGGGGATGACGGCGAGACCGCGCTTGGTGATCTGCTGGCGAGCGAGCGGCCCGAGCCGACCGAAGAGGTGGCCACGGCCGATCGCGACAACCGGGTTCACAACGTCGTCGAGCAGTTGCCCGAGGACGAGCGCAGCGTCATCCGTCTGCGTTTCGGCCTCACCGGCGATGAGCCGCGCACGCTGCGCCAGACCGGCAGCGAGCTCGGTATCACGACGGAGCGTGCCCGCGAACTCGAGGCCCGAGGCCTCAGCCGCCTGGCGAAGCACAGCGAGCTCGAAGGCTTGCGCGACGCTGCCTAAGGCAGCCTCTCACTGGTCCTCGCGACCGCCGATCGCTACTGAAGTGCGCTGATGTAGCGGTCGGCGGACCGCAGGACCTTGTTCCGCGCGTCGCCGTCCATGACGCGGTCCCACCAGGCGCCGATCACGCGGTCGAACTCGAGCGTCGCCACCCGATCGCGGATCCGGGCGACCTCCCGAGCCGGCAGTGGGATGAGGTTCGGATAGCTCCACATGAAGCTCGCCCAATCACGGTCCGGCACGACCTGGACGATGTCGCCGGAGAGCAGCGCGCCGGCACCGTCCGCCCCGGCCGTCCACAGGCACACGGTGCCGCCCGGGAAGTGGCCGCCGAGGTTGATCAGCCGGAGCGAATCGGAGACCTGCAGCTCGTCGCCGGACCACAGCTCGATGCGCTCACTCGGGCGCATGATCCATTGCCGGTCGGCCTCGTGGAGCAGCACGCGAGCATCGAACCGCTCAGCCCAGTCGACCATCGTCGTGTAGTAATGCGGGTGCGAGATCGCGATCGTGTCGATCCCGCCCGCGGCCGCGACGGCCGTCTCGATCTCAGCGTCGAGCAGCGCGATGCAGTCCCACAGCAGGCCCTCGGCGAGCAGGGCCCGCTGCCCGATCGCGAAGCTCGGCTTCATCCCGATGCCGAGCAATCCCGCCTCGACCGGCTCGATCCGCGCGTGGTGCCGGCGGCGCAGCTCGTCGAGCGTCGTCCAGCGCTGGCCGGCGTAGCCGACGTACTGGCGCTCATCGAGGCAGATCGCGCACCGCTCGGGCGGCGCGGCGGACGGAGCGAACTGCGTGCCGCAGGTGATGCAGATGTACGCCTCCACCGATGACGAGGCTACTCAGGCGCGCCGTCCGGGAGCAGGCCGACGTCGACGAGCGCCGCACGGAGCGTCGGCGCAGCGGTGAAGCCAATGGCCTGCCAGCCAAGGGCGCGCGCCGCGTCGACGTTGCGCTCGGCGTCGTCGATCAGCAGCGTCCGCGCGGCCGCGAGGTTGAAGCGTTCGAGCACCCGGCGGAAGATCTCCGGGTCCGGCTTGGCCACCCCCTCGTGGCCGGAGACGACAATCCCGGCGAACCAGCCGAAGAACGGGAACCGCGCCTGCCGAAGCGGAAACGTCCAGCTCTCCATGTTCGTCAGCGCGTAGCAGCGCACGCCGGCATCGCGGAGTTCGCGCAGCACCGCGACCGTCTCCTCGATCGGGCCCGCGATCATCTCTTCGCTGCGCCGACCCCACGCCCAGATCTGCTCGGCGTACTCCGGGTGTGCAGCCGCGAGCCGCCCGCACGTCGTCTCCATCGGAACCCCGAGATCGTTGTCGTGATGCCATTCAGGCGTGCAGACGGCGGACAGGAAGTACTCCAGCTCGGCCTCGTCGTCGAACAGCTTGCGGTACAGGTAGCGCGGATTCCAGTCGAGCAGCACACCGCCGATGTCGAACACGACGGCGTCGATCGGGGCGTGGATGGAGGCGTGGATGGGGTCGACGGACACGGGATCAGGGCGAAGCTCGGTTACGCGCCGACCGCGAACGCACAGATTCGGTCGATCTCGCGCAGATCACGCCTCGACGACGACCGCGAGACCCTGCCCGACGCCGATGCACAGCGCGGCGACGCCGTAGCCACCACCGCGTCGCTTGAGCTCGTGCGCGAGCGACCCCAGGATGCGGACACCCGAGGCGCCGAGGGGATGCCCGAGCGCGATCGCGCCGCCGTTGGGATTCACGTTCTCCGGGTCGAGGCCGTCCCACTGCGAGAGGTCGGCCAGGCACTGCGAGGCGAACGCCTCGTTGAGCTCGACGACGGCGACGTCGCCCCAGCCGATGCCGGCCCGCGCAAGCGCGCGGTTGGCCGCCTCCACCGGAGCGATCCCGAACACGTCCGGGTCCGCGCCCGCCGCGCCGCGGCCGACGATCCGGGCGAGCGGCTCGCGACCGACGGCGGCGGCGCCGGCCTCGTCGGTGATCAGCATCGCGCCCGCTCCGTCGTTGAGCGGCGACGAGTTGCCGGCCGTGACCGTGCCGTCCTTGACGAACGCCGGCTTCAGCTTGGCGAGCTTCTCGGCGGTCGTGTCAGCGCGCACGGTCTCGTCTCGGTCGAGCTCGGTCCCCGGCACCGGAATGACCCATTCGGCGTAGAAGCCGTTGTCCCACGCCGCCGCCGCCCGCTGATGGCTGCGCAGCGCGAACGCATCCTGCGCCTCACGGGAGATCTCGTAGATCCCGGCGAGCTTCTCCGCACTCTCGCCGAGCGAGATCGTCCACTGCTCGGGCATCTCCGGATTGACCATCCGCCACCCGAGCGTCGTCGAATTGAGCTGCTCGTGGCCACGCGGGAACGCGCGCTCCGGCTTGAGCATCACCCACGGCGCGCGGCTCATCGACTCGACGCCGCCAACGAGCACCGTGCCAGCGTCGCCGGACTCGATCATCCGGCTCGCCTGCATCGCCGCGTCGAGGCTCGAGCCGCACAGCCGGTTGATCGTCGAGCCGGGAATGCTCGTCGGGAGGCCGGCGAGCAGCGCCGCCATCCGGGCGACGTTTCGGTTGTCCTCGCCGGCCTGGTTGGCGTCGCCGAACAGCACGTCGTCGATCCGCTCTGTGTCGAGTGAGGGCAGGCGGTCCAGGAGCGCACGGACCGCGTGAGCGGCGAGGTCGTCCGGGCGCACCGAGGAGAGGCCGCCGCCGTAGCGCCCAAACGGGGTGCGAATCGCGTCGACGATGTAGGCCTCAGGCACGGTCCGCCACTGTAGCTACTGCGTCCGGCGCCCATGCTCACGGCGCCAACTCGTCGATCGTCCGGCCGGTCTTGATCGACTGCGGCTCGGTCGCCTCGGGGTCTCGCTCCGCGTCGGCGAACTCGTCCCGGCGCTTGATCAACAGCCACTGCGGCTGGCGTCCGCCGTCGGTCCGCTGGAGCGTCCAGCCCCCGGTCAGCTTTTCGCCCTCCAACCAGAACGACGCGTGTCCGGCATCGAGCGCCTCCGCCATCGTTCGCTCGGGGTGCAGGTTCCGGTACGTCCCGCCATCCCAGATGATCACCGCGCCGGCGCCGCTCTGCCCCTCGAACTCGGCGTGCTCCAGCGCGTGATCGTCGACCTCGACAGCGAGTCGCTTGACCGCCGGATCGGTCGAGGGACCCTTGGGGACGGCCCACGACCGCAGCACCCCGTCGACCTCGAGGCGAAAGTCGTAGTGCAACGTCGAGGCGGCGTGTTTCTGAATGACGAAACGGGCGTCGGTCGCAGCCGTCACCGCTGACACGATCGCAGGTTCGGGTGGCTGCGGATGAGCGCGTCCCACTCCGGCTGCGGGAACGGCGGCGCGAACAGGTTGTCGTCGAACTGCCGGGTCCGGAACAGGTCGACGATGAAGTTCATCCGGTCCGCGAGCGCGGTCCAGTCTCCGGCGCCGCTGCCGTCCAGCGAGTTGGGGGTGCGGTCGAGGCCGCCCGGGCCGTCGAGCAACCGGGCGAGCTCCGGGAACTCAATCGTCCGGAGCGTGTCGGGGAACCCCGCGGGCCCGCGCGCCGTGACGTCGCGGCTCACCCGCATGACCTCTGTGCCGAGACTGAAGGTCAGCAGATATCGGGTCACGAGCGGCCGCACCGAGCGCGGCATGGCGGCATCGATGTACGGATCGAGACGGTGGTGCTCGTGGAGAATCGCGAGCAGGTTCGCCGTCAGCATGCGCTCGTCACGCTCATCCGAGGGCGGGGTGCGCGCCACCTCGAGGTAGTGGCGGTAGGCGGTGCGCAGCAACTCCTGACCGCCCTGGTCGGTCGGTCCAGTGCGCAGCGGTGCGAGGAACCGCTCGAGCTCGGCGTCGGTCCGGGCGGCCGGGTCAAGGAACGTGGAGACGAAGCGTGCGGTCTGGCGCCCGATGTCATCGAGCACCGTCACATTGCCGCCGAAGATCTGCGTCGCCGTCGCCGAGAGCACCCGATGGATCAGCGCATTGAGCGCGGTGCCCGCCGTCACCGCCGCCGCCAGCATCCGGGTTCGGGGAGCCCGGCGAGGCGCGGACGTCGGCGCGGACCTGGCCACGGACCTGGCCACGGCCGCACCCAGTGCCGCCCCGAGCCCCGCGCCGGCCCCGGGCAACCATGGCACGTCCTCCTGGCGAATCGTCCGGCCGGCCTTCTTCGATCCCCACACCGCCCAGGTGTGGAAGTTCGCGCCGCTGCCGGCGCCCGTCACCTCACGGAGGGCGAGCGACAGCTCGCGGTGTGCGAGCGTGATCCGGACGTTGCTCAGGACCGGGTCACGGCCATCGATCGCCGCATCGATCTCGGCTCGCCACCAGGTCTCGTCCGTCCAGTTCGCCGGCTGCGCGCCGCCCGCCGGCCGCGCCCCGGCCGCCTTCGCCCCCGAAGTGCCCATGCCGGAAGGATTGCAGTTCCGGGCGACCACCAGCCGGCGACGCTTCCGAACCGGGGCGGTCAGTGGGCGATCCAGGACTCGAACCTGGGACCTCTTCCTTATCAGAGAAGCGCTCTAACCGACTGAGCTAATCGCCCGGCGATTCGTGCGCGGCTCGCTCTACGCGGGCGGGCCGGGCACGCGTTGGCTGATTCTAGAGGTCGAT
>CAVZZH010000022.1:0-48946 GCA_963779695.1 uncultured Solirubrobacterales bacterium | reverse complement strand
CCGGCGACGCCGACCCGGGCTCGACCGAGATCACACGCCCGCGGCGACCGCGGGTGAACGCGACCGTCCCCGCGCTCCGCGCGTAGATCGTGTCGTCCTTGCCGATCCCGACGCCGTCGCCGGGATGGAAGCGGGTGCCGCGCTGGCGGACGATGATCTCGCCGCCGGTCACGGTCTGGCCGGCGAACACCTTGACGCCGAGCCGTTTGGCGTTTGAGTCACGGCCGTTACGGGAGGACCCGAGGCCCTTCTTATGCGCCATTCTCGGTCGCCTCCTCTGAAGTCGAGGTTGAAGATGGTGCCGCGGCGGCAACCGGCGCTGGCTCGGCCTTCTTCGACGAGGACGACGAGCCGCTGCCGGAGAGCTTGACGGACGTCACCTCGAGCCGCGTCAGCTCCTGACGGTGGCCGGTCCGTCGCCTGTAGCCGCGCTTGGGCTTGAACTTGACGATGCGGAGCTTGGGGCCGCGCTCGTGGGCGACGACGCGCGCCTCCACGTTGACTTTCGACAGCTCATCAGCGGAGTCCACGACCGTCGAGCCGTCCACGTAGAGCAACGGCTGCAGCGAGACCGACGCGCCGTCCTCCGCGGGCAGGCGCTCGACGAGCAGGGACTGGCCTTGCTCGACGCGGTACTGCTTTCCACCTGTCTTGACGATTGCGTACACGGTTACTCCGAGGACGAAGATGATGACGGCGCGGCGGCCGAGGTTGACTCGGCCTTGGCACCGGAACGGCGCCGTCCGCCTCTGCGGCCGCGGCGCCGAGGCTTCGATTCTAGGCCATCCTCGGAATCGCCTGCTCCTGGGCCGTCCGGCCCGTCCCCGCTGGGGCCGGGCTCGGCGTCGACGAGCGACGCGCGGGCGGCCGTCCGCCCCACCTCCTCGATCCGCACGAGGTGCTTCTCGCCGACGTACGGCGTGCCCCCGGTGATCGAGATGATGTAGCCGTCGATCTTGGCCACGGCGTCGCCCGGGTTGAACATGTGCGGCTCGACGATCTCGACGTGGACCTCCTCGCCCTCCCGGAACGGGAGCGCACGCTCGAGCACCTTCTCGCGGTCGGCCTCCATCAGCACGGCGAAATGATCGAGCGGGAGCCCCTCGGAGCCCTCGAAGTGGAACCACTTGCCGGTGTCCTCCTCGATCTGATGCAGCACCCGGGCCTCGTTGCCGGTGAACTCGGCGCTCACCCGCGGATTCATCTGGATGAGCAGCGCCTCGGCCTTCGTCTCCTTGGCCACGTCGCGCATCCGGCGCTCGAACTCGATCGCGATCGTCTCCTCGGACTTGATCACGCCCTCGCCGTGGCACGTCGGGCAGGGCCGGGTCATGATCTCCCGGACGCCGTCGGTGACGTTCTGGCGGGTCATCTCGACGAGGCCCAGGGGCGAGATCTCGACCACGAACGTCTTCGTGCGGTCCTCGTCGAGCGCCTTGCGCAGCGTCTTCAGCACGGCGTCCCGGTTCCGGGCCCGGGCCATGTCGATGAAGTCGATGACGATGATCCCGCCGATGTCGCGCAGGCGCAGCTGACGGACGACCTCGTCGGCCGCCTCGAGGTTCGTCTTGGTGATCGTGTCCTCCAGCCGGGCGCCCTTGCCGCGGCCGATGAACGACCCCGAGTTGACGTCGATCACCGTCAGTGCCTCGGCGTAGTCGATCATCAGGTAGCCGCCGCTCGGCAGGTCGACGCGCCGGGAAAGCGTCGAGTCGAGCACCTTCTCGACGCCGAACGCCTCGAACAGCGGCCGCTCGTCGTCCCACAGCTCGACGTGCTCGACGAGATCCGGCGCGGTCCGGGAGAAGAACGAGGCGAGCCGGTGATGCGCCTTCGGATCGTCGACGATCGCGCGCTCGAACTCCGCCGAGTAGATGTCGCGCACGACGCGGACCGACAGGTCGGCTTCCTGGAAGACGAGCGCCGGTGCCGGCGTCTCCTCGACGCGCTTCTGGAGCACCTCGTTCAGCTTGAACAGGTACAGCAGCTCACGCTCGAGGTCGGCGCGCTTGGCGCCCTGGGCGGCGGTGCGGACGATGGCGCCCGAGCCCTTGAGGTCGAGCCTCGCCGCCTCCTTGCGGAGCCGGTCGCGCTCCTTGTCGTCAAGCCGCCGGGAAACCCCGACGCCCTCGCCGAACGGCGCCAGCACCATGTAGCGCCCGGCGATCGTCAGGTCCATCGACAGGCGGGCACCCTTCGTCTTCAGCGGGTCCTTGACGACCTGGACGACGATCTCCTGGCCCGGCTTGAGCATGTCGGTGATCTGCCGGCTGTCCCGGCCACCCCCACCGCCACGCCCGCGGCGCGGTGCCTCGACGCCGGGCAGCACGATCTCGTCGACGTGGAGAAACCCGTTCTTCTCCAGTCCGATGTCGACGAACGCCGCCTCGAGCCCGGCGAGCACGTTGTCGACGCGGCCCTTGTAGATGTTGCCCACGATCGAGCGGGCGCCGCGGCGCTCGAGATACAGCTCGGCGACGCGGTAGCCGGCCGCCGGGTTGGCGGTCTTACGCCGGCGCCTGGCGCCGGAACCGGGCTTACGTTCGGCGACCGTCCCGGTCGCCTCGAGCAGCGCGACCCGGGTCTCCCCACGGTCGACGCTGACCAGTACTTGCTTCTTCAATTGTCGTTCAGTCCTTTGAGTGTGTCGCCGCGCGTGCCAGCGAGGCACGGGGCGCGGTTTGGCCGGCTGCGCACGTGGTGGCGCCGGAATTACGAAATGAGCGCCCTTCCCTTGCCGGCAGAGGCGATCCGAGCCTGAATGTGGATCGACTGCAACAGCCCGAGGGCGATAAAGGTGACGAGAACGGACGAGCCGCCATAGCTCATGAGCGGCAACGGTACTCCCGTGATCGGCATGATCCCGATGGTCATACCCACGTTCACGAACACCTGGAACATCAACATCGCGAGGATCCCGGCGGCGATCAAAGTCCCGTACAGGTTCTTTGCCAGCGTCAGGATTCGCAGCGAGCGCCATATCAACAGCGCGTACAGGGATAAGACGAGTGCGCCCCCGACGAACCCGTAGGTCTCGCCGACGGCCGCAAAGATGAAGTCAGTCTGATGCTCGGGCAGGTAGTTGAGGCTCGTCTGCGTGGCGTGCGCGACGCCCCGGCCCGTCTTCTGTCCTGAGCCGATCGCGATCTCCGACTGCAGGATGTTGTAGGTCTGGTTGCGGGGATCCCGGGACGGGTTGACGAACCCGGTGAGCCGCTGCACCTGGTAGGGCTTGAGCACGTGAACCCCGAGCGCCGGGGCGCCCACGAGCACGAACGCGACGACCGCAGCGAACGCAGCGATGAGCCCCGCGAGCTGGCGGCCGGGCGTCCCGGCGAAGACGAGCATCATGAAGCCGACGACGACGTACACGAGACCCGTGCCGAGGTCCGGCTGGGGGATCACGATCAGCGCCGGCAGCAGCGTGAACAGCATGATCCGCGCCGTGGTGCGCAGCTCATGCAGGCGGCGCATCCGGTCGACCGCGAACGCCGCGAGCGAGACGATCAGCAGGATCTTGCCGAACTCCGACGACTGAACCTGGAAGAACGGCAGCGGGATCCAGCGGTGGGAGCCGCGGATCGCCGGCATCCCAAAGACGACGATGTTCAGCGCGACGAGCAGCCCGTAGAACCCGTAGCGGTACTCGCGCAGCCGGGAATAATCGATCCGGGAGATGAGCACCGCGAGCAACACGCCGATGCCGACGTAGATCGCCTGGCGCTCGACGTAGAACAGCGGGTGCCCCTTGACGGCGTTACGCGTCGCGCCCTTGAGCGTGATCAGCGAGCACGCGACGAGCCCGGCCGCCGCGAGCATCAGCAGCGGATCGAACCGGAGCAGCGACCGCGCCCGAGGGGCGCTCGCCTCTTCCGGGACCTGGATCGGGGTCGTGACGCTCACAGCGTCTTCGAGCTCCCGACGACGTACTGGCCGCGCTTGCCGTAGAACCACTGCGAGAGGATCTGGCGCGCGGCCGGGGCGGCCGCCTGGGCGCCGAAGCCGCCCTGCTCGACGGTGACGACAACGAGGATCGGGCGGACGGGGTCGGGCACGTAGCACACATACCACGATTGGTCGGCCTGCCCGGTGTGCTGAGCGGTTCCCGTCTTCCCAAACACCGGGAAGCGGTTCTGATCCCAACCGGCGAACACGTCCGCCGAGGTGCCGCCCGACTGCGACGCCGCGGCGTGCAGGCCCGCCCGGATCGCGTCGAGGTTGGCGGAGGCGATCGGCAGGTGGCGTGACGCCGGCGGGTCGATCCGCTGGAGCACCGTGCCGTCCGGCGCGTCGACCTCGAGCCCGACGTGGGGGCGCACGACGCCGCCGCCGTTCTCGAGCGCCGAGTAGGCGACCGCGAGCTGGAGCGGCGTGGCCTCCAGGTCGCCCTGGCCGACCGCGAGGTTCTCGTTGTCGCCGACCGACCACGGGCGCCCGTCGGCGATCCCGCAGCTCGTGTGGTGGGGCTTGCCCTTGAACGGGCCCGTGGCGTGCTCGCACTGCGAGCTCGAGCTTGTCGCGCCCGGTGCGCCACTCCGGCGAGGGCAGGATCCCGGAGTTCTCACCGCCGAGGTCGATCCCCGTCGGGCGACCGATGCCGAAACCACGCGCCCACTGCTGCAGCGCACCCCCCTTGGGGTGCTTGGTCGGGTCGGCGTTGAGCAGCCGCCCGAGGTTGTAGAAGAAGTTGTCCGAGGACACCTGGATCGCCTGGGTGAGGTTGATCGCGCCGTAGGCGGCGTGGCCGGCGTTGTGACGCGTGTCGCCGGGACCGTTCTGATAGACGCCGGTGTCGTCGTAGATCGAGCCGAGGTTCCAGGCGCCGCTCTGCAGCGCCGCGGTCGCCGTGATGCCCTTGAACGTCGAGCCGGTCGGGTACGAACTCTGGATCGCCCGGTTGAACAGCGGGAAGCCGCTCGAGGCGTTGTTGAGCTTCTGGTAGGCGGCCTCGCTCAACGGCTTGGTGAAGATGTTCGGGTCGAACGTCGGGGAGGAGCCCATCGCGTACACCTCGCCGTTGACCGGGTTGAGCGCGACGAACGCGCCCGCCGGTGCCGGTGGGCTGTTCGCGATCGCCTGCGAGAGCGCCTGCTGGCCGGCCTTCTGGAGGCCCAGGTTGAGCGACAGCTTGAGCGAGTGCCCGGCGATCGGCTTGCGCTCGGACAGGTAGCCCTTGAACCGGCCGAGGGCGTCGACCTGCACGCGCTCGGCGCCGTCCTGGCCGCGCAGGTAGCGGTCGTAGTACCACTCCAGGCCGGACTGGCCGACGATCGACTGCTGGTTGACGCCGCGGTAGCGCGTCTGCGTTGAGCTCGGCCTGGGTGATCGGACCGACGGTCCCGAACAGCTGGGCGGCGAGGTCGTGCAGCGGATAGCGCCGCAGCCACACCTGCTCGACGCTCACCCCCGGGAACTGGTCCTGGCGCTCGGCGAGGTAGCCGTGGACGGCGTCCGACACGTCGGTCTTGATCGTGACGTTCGCGTAGGGCAGCAGCGCGTGCTGCTGGGCGACCGCGCACGCGATCGGCGCGAGCCGGGCGTGGACGACGTGCGGGCCGCCGATGATCGTGCAGCTCCGGCGCTGCGTCGGGATCCCGAGCACCTGAGCGAGGCGGGCGTACATCCGGCGGCGTTTGGCGCCGTTGCGGGGCAGGTCGGGCGGCGAGAGCTGCACCGCGATCGACGGCTTGGAATCCACGAGGATGTGGCCGTCGCGGTCGAGGATCTGGCCCCGCGCGGCCGGGACCGCCAGCGTCCGCACCCGGTTGACGCTCGCCTTCGCCAGGTACTGATCGCCGCTCAGCACCTGGAGGAACCACAGGCGGAAGAAGATGATCGCGAACATCGCGAGCGCGACGCTGCCGACGATCGCCACGCGCAGCGCGAGCTGCGGCGTCAGCGGCGGACGTCGATCTTCGGGGGTCTGCATCATCGCGATGGCGGAGCGGGGGATCTGGCCGAGGCGTTCGGACGGGCGCTGGAGCGGGCTGAGCCCGCCGGTCGTGTAGGCGCGGCGGCGGCGCCGACGGGGATCCTCGGGCAGCGCCGGCTGGATGATCCGGCGCACGAGCGCGTACACCGGCAGCGCGATCAGCGTGTTGACGAGGATCGTGATGAACAGCTGCTGGATGAGCAGCCAGCTCACGGGCGCGTCGACCCCGAGCAGGAACTGGATGAGCGCCATCCCGATCCCGGCGATCGCGGTCGCGGCGGCGCCGAGGGCGAGCGGGACGAGCCCGTGGGACGGGTCGCGCAGCTCCCGCAGCCGGCCGGAGCCGTAGCCGATCGCGATGTACAGCAGCGAGGTGACGC
Organism: uncultured Solirubrobacterales bacterium; assembly: GCA_963779695.1. GTDB lineage: Bacteria > Actinomycetota > Thermoleophilia > Solirubrobacterales > Solirubrobacteraceae > Palsa-465. The sequence continues at coordinate 42,634 of CAVZZH010000022.1, read as the reverse complement.
CGAGCGTCTGCACGAGCACGAGGTCGACGAACAGGCCGACGCCGAAGCCAGTGATCGCGCCGAGCAGCGAGCCGGTCAACAGCCCGACCGACATCACGACGAGCGGCGTCAGGTCGGCGCTGACCCCAAAGATCGAGATCTGCGAGACCGCGGCCTCCTGGATCACGACCGTGAGGAACCCGAGCAGGACGAGCCGCACCGGCAGTCGAAGTGACAGGCGGACTGTCTCGTTCATGGGTGCGTCGTCGGCAGCTGGACCCGGCGCGTTCCGGCCTGCGGCTGGGTCAGGATCTGCACGAAGTCAAGGTGGCGGAGGTCGGCGGCGGGCGAGACCTTGACCTGGCGGTTGTTGATCAGGTCGTTCTGGTTGGCGTCCGACACCTGCCCGATCGGGATCCCGGCCGGGTACAGCGACTCGAGCGCGCCGGAGCGGAACCCGGCGGTGACCACCTGCTGGCCTTGGGAGATCTGCGCGTGCGAGGGCAGATACTGGAGCAGCAGCTGGTTCGGGTTGCCGACCGCGGGAACGAGCACGCCGGCGTCGCCGGCGGCGTCCTGGACCTCGGCGGAGACCGCGAACGAGTGGTCGGTGATGAGCGTGACGATCGACACGTTCGGGGCGACGGTCGAGACCTTGCCGACGAGCGCCCCGTCGCCGATCACCGGATCCTCCTTGTGGACGCCGTCGGCCGAGCCCTTGTCGACCTCGACCGTCGCGTACCACAGCGTCGGGTCCCGGCCGATCACGTGGGCCGCGACCGGCTGGTAGTTGCTCGCCCCGATGCTGTTGTCGAGCCCGACCTGCTTGGCGAGCTGGTTGTAGAGGATCGCCTTCTGCTGGGCAGCGGCGAGATCAGCCTGGAGCGCGGCGACCTTCTTGCGCAGCGCGTCGCGCTGGGCCTTGGCGTGGAACGTCGAGGAGAACCACCCGGCGATGTCCCGAACCGGCTTGAGCGCCTTGCTCGCGCCCTCCTGGATCGGGGAGAGCACCTGGACGATGCCCCGCTGCACGCTGTGCAGAGGACTGCTCGGGGACTCGCCGAAATATGCAGTTAGGAGGATCAGGGAAACGACGACGAGCAGAGCGAGGATCGCCCGCCGGCGCCGAATGGTCTTCTTGTCATGCACGGGGTGCGTGTCTCCAAAGTGGTGCTCCTACGCGCCGCGGCTCCCAGGCTCAACCTAGTAGCGGCGGCGGCGGTTGCGTGAATTCTTGCTGGAACGATGGATCGCCTCGAATTCCTCCAACGATCTCCCCGAGCCGACCGCGACACACGTCAGCGGTGACTCGGCCAGGTGCGCAGGCATCTGCGTCTCGTGGCGCAGGCGCTCTTCGAGCCCCTGGAGCAGCGACCCACCTCCTGCCAGCATGATGCCACGATCCATGATGTCGGAGGCGAGCTCCGGGGGTGTGCGGTCCAGAGTCTCCTTGACGGCGTCGATAATTTGCGACACCGGCTCCTCGAGCGCGCCGCGGATCTCCTCGCTCGTCAGCACGACGGTCTTGGGGAGTCCGGACACCATGTCGCGGCCACGGATCTCGGCCTGGACCTCCTCCGGCATCGGGAAGGCAGAGCCGATCTCGAGCTTGACCTCCTCGGCCGTCTGCTGCCCGATCAGAAGCTTGTACTCGCGTTTGACGTAGTTGATGATCGCCTCGTCGAGCTCGTCGCCACCGACGCGGATCGACTGCGAGACGACGATGCCGCCGAGCGAGATGACCGCAACCTCGCTCGTGCCGCCGCCGATGTCGACAACCATCGACCCGGTCGGCTCGCCGACGGGGAGTCCGGCGCCGATCGCGGCCGCCATCGGCTCCTCGATCAGGTACGCCTGGCGGGCGCCGGCGCTCAGGCATGCCTCCTCGACCGCCCGCTTCTCGACGCCGGTGACGCCAGAGGGCACACACACGACGACCCGCGGGTGCGCCCAGCGGTTCTGGTGGACCTTCTGGATGAAGTGCCGGAGCATCTCCTCGGTCACCTCGAAGTCGGCGATGACGCCGTCCTTGAGCGGCCGGATCGCGGAGATCGTGCCCGGCGTGCGGCCGAGCATCCGCTTGGCCTCGATCCCGACGGCGTGGACCTCCCCGGTCCGCGAATCGACGGCGACGACGCTCGGTTCGGACAGGACGATGCCCCGCCCGCGCACGTAAACGAGGGTGTTGGCGGTTCCAAGATCGACCGCCATGTCGCGGCCACCGAAGCCGGTCAGGTACGTGAAGAAGCCCAAGTGATTAGAGGATGTGGGAGCGCCGGACGGGCGGTTCAGTGAGCACGGGCCGCGCCCGGCTTGCCCGCACCGTCCTGACGTGAGTTTAGCCGAACCGTCTGGGCCTCCGAAGTTCGGCCAGCACGCTTGCAAGACCTAAAAAAACCTGCAAAACACTAAGTGGATTCTAAAGGTCCCTGGTCCGTCCGTTTCGGCCGGGGTTTTTGGGAGACCGAGCTGCGCCGTCCGTCGGTGCCCGCCAAGGGTGGAGCGGCACCGAGAGGCGCAGCTGACGGCTGCCAGCAAGGACGCAGCGAGCGCCGCGTAGCAGCGCTACGCAAGCGAGCGAGGACGCCGCTGGCGGCCGTCAGATGAGCCTCGAATGCCGCTCCACCCGCGGCCGGGTACCGACCCTTAGGCCCAGACGAAGGGCGGGTACGGCTCTTCCATCCAGTAGAGGTACGTCCCGACGCGCAGCGCCCAGCGGTGGGCGATCAGCACGACGTTGAACATCCCCTCCGGATACCGGCCCGTGATCAGGATCGCGAACCAGGCGAGGAACACGCACACGTCGGCGGCGAGCAGGATCAGCCAGGCGGCGATCGCCGCCGGGATCACGAGCAGCCACGTGATCAGCGGCCGCCAGCGGGCGATCTGCTGCGGGTAGTCGATCTCGACGCGGACCGGATACTTCGGGTCATCCTCGAGCGAGAACGGCGGGTAGGCGTCCGTCATCAGAGACACATACGCCTGGACGCGGGCCGTCCAGCGCAGCACGCCGACCAGGTAGTTGAACATGCTCTCGGGGAAGGCGCCCGTGATGATCACCGCGAACCACGAGATGATCAGCACGACGTAGGCCCCGATCGCGAGGAAGAACAGCGCGATGAAATGCGGAATCGCCAGCAGCCACTTGACGAAGATCAAGAGCCGGCTGAGCTGATCCGGGTACTCGATGTCCAGACGGACGGGGTACGACGGATTCGGTGGATACATGTAGCTGCGCCCCTCCTGCGTGAATGAGCAGTTAACGAAGTGGTGAGTAACCCCAGGAAGTCCAGACCCTAACCCGTTAGGCGGACACCAGGCCCTTTTATCGGTCCGTCGAAGCGTGGCGTCTAGCGAGCGAACGTCAGCAGCGCCGGTGCGAGTTCCAAGCAGCGTGATGACGGGCAGGCCGACGACGTTCGTGTAGTCGCCCTCGATCCGCTCGACGAGCGCCGCCCCGCGGCCCTGGATCGCGTAGCCCCCGGCCCGGTCGCGCCACTCCTCGGAGGTGACGTACCAGGCGATCAGGTCCTCGTTGAGGGTCCGGAAGGTCACCGTTGTCTCGGCCGCCGCGGTCCGCGCCCGGCCGTCGCCCTCGATCAGGCAGACGCCGCTGATGACCGTATGGGTGCGGCCCGAGAGCGCCCACAACGTGTCCTCGGCGTCTCCCGGCTCGATCGGCTTGCCATACATCCGCGCCCCGAGCGCCACGACGGTGTCGACCCCGAGCACGAGCCGGCCGCCCGGTCCGTCGCCCGCCCCGGCCACGGCCGCCGCCTTCCGGTACGCGTTCTCGACCGCGACCTCGTGCGGCGGTCCCTCCTCGAGCTCGTCCACCCCGCTCGGGACGACGACCTCAAACGCGACCCCGAGCTGCTCCAGGATCGTCCGACGCTGCGGCGAGCGAGACGCCAGGACGAGCCCGGGGCTCACGCGGTCACCAGGCCCCGGCGTCAGAGCTCAGGGAAGAACAAGCCCACCTCGCGCGCCGCCGACTCGGGCGCGTCGGAGCCGTGGACCATGTTCTGGCCGACCTCGAGGGCGTAGTCGCCACGGATCGAGCCGGTGTTCGCCTGGAGCGGATTGGTGGCGCCGATCACCTGGCGGGCGGCCTCGATCGCGTGACCGCCCTCGAGCACCATTGCCACGAGCGGTCCCGAGGTGATGAACTCGACGAGCTCACCGAAGAACGGCTTGCCCTCGTGCTCGGCGTAGTGCTGCTCGGCGAGCTCGCGCGTCATCGTCATCTGCGTGAGCGCCGCGAGGCGCAGGCCCTTGCGCTCGAAGCGGGCGATGATCTCGCCGGTCAGGTTGCGGGCGAAGGCGTCAGGCTTGACAAGGATGAGCGTGCGCTCCATCGGACTGCGGTCTCCTTCTGAGATGTCAGGGTCGGGCGGCGGAGACTACGAGACCGGCTGCGTGCCCGGCTCCGTGGCCGGCGGCGCGACCGATTCCTCGGCGCCCGCCGTGCGACGGCGACGGGTGCGTCGCGGCGCCGGCGGTGCGACGCCGATCTCCGCCTCGCAGTACGGGCAGATCTTCCACGCCGGATCGAGCGGCTTACCGCAGTTGGCGCACGGATCCTTGAGCTTGCGCATGCAACTCGGGCAGCGGAGAAAGTCCTTCTCCACCTCGTAGTCGCAGTGCGGGCACAGGTGGTAGCCGACCTCCGCGAGCCGCGCCTCGGCGGCCTGCATCTCGAGGTCGCGCTCGCGCACGTCGTCGAGATATTCCGGCGGGCGAACGATCATGTAGACCATCGTCCCGATGAACGGGAACAGCGACGCCGCGGTCGCACAGCCGATCAACATCGGGTCGGCGATCCGCCGCCGCGCGTCGGCGTACGTCCAATAGACGAGCGCCAGCCAGATCACAACCAGGAACAGGATCAGGAGTTCGACGACCAGGTTGATCGTGTTGTTTTTGATCCCGAAGATGCCTTGAACGAGGAGCATTAACGATCCGAGTGTAATGGTCGAAGGGTTTTGCGGCCCTGGAACGGATGGCCCCACGCCGTAAGAGCGTTCACAGGAATACCCGCCCGAATAGGTAGCCGATTCCGAAGAAGACGAGGATCACGACCGCCACGATCAGCGCGACGAGACCGATCATCGTCAGGAAACTCGGGTGATCGTCTTCGTCGTTCACAGCATCGAGACGCGCCGGCTGCCGGCGGGCGCCAGCAGGTCGGCAACGAGGTAGATCGACCCGGTCGCGATGACGATTCCGTCCTCACCGGCAAGCTCCCGCGCGCGCGCCACCGCGGCCCGTGGATCGCGCACGATCTCGGACGGCGGACCGTGCAACTGACGCGACAGCGATTGAAGGGTCGGCGGTGGCAAAGCGCGAGGATTTTGACTGCTCGTGAAGATCAGCGCATCGCACGTCGGGAGTAGTTTCGCCAACATCCCCGCCGCATCCTTGTCATCAAGGACGGAAATCACGCCGATCACGGGATTGTGCGCCGCCGTGATCGCCGGCAGGGACTCCGCCAGGGCCGCCATTCCGTCCGGATTGTGGGCCCCGTCGAGCAGGGTCAGCGGCCGCTCACCGACGATCTGCAGGCGACCCGGGACGAGCACCTCGGCCGCCGCCGCCCGGACCGCGTCGGCGTCGAGCGACCCGAGGTACGCCTCCGCCGCGGCCTCCGCCACCGCGAAGTTGCGTCGTTGAAACTCGCCGAGCGCTGCGAGTTCGATCCCCGGGTCGGTGCCCGCCTGCACGACCCGGGCGCCGCGAGAGGCTGCGACCGACTGCGCCCGCGCGAGCGCGTCGGGGTGCAGCCCGGCGCCGAGCACGAGCACACCGCCCGGCTGCACGACGTCGAGCTTCTCCTGCGCGATGTCGTCGATCGTCGGCCCGAGCCAGCGCGTGTGTTCGAGGCCGACGCTCGTCAGCACCTGGACCTTGGAGGGGATCACGTTGGTCGCGTCGTAGCGGCCTCCGAGACCCGCCTCGATCACCGCTACCGACACCTCGCGCCGGGCGAGCTCGTCGTAGGCCGCCGCGGTGAGCGCCTCGAACTGGGTCACGCGATCGCCCTCCCCCAGCGAGCGGTCGACGAGCTCCGCCGCATGGGCCGCCCTGGCCACCGCCGCCGCGAACGCGCCCGCCGACAGATCCTCATCGTCGATCCGGATCCGTTCGCTGAACGACAGCAGGTGTGGTGACAGATACGCGCCGACGTGGAGGCCGTGGCGGCGGAGGATCGCCGCGGTCATGCGCACGGTCGAGGATTTGCCGTTCGTCCCGACGACGTGGATCGAGTCGAACTTCCGCTCTGGGTGATCGAGCGTCGTCATCAACCGCCGCATGCGGTCGAGCCCGAAGCGCATGCCGAACAGCTCCAGCGAGAGCAGGTAGCGCTCGGCGTCCTCCGAGGTCACGTCAGAGCGCATCTCGCTCTCGGCGCAGCCGCTCAAGCTTGTCGCGCTCGGCCTGGACGATCTCGGGCCGCGCCTTGGTCACGAATCCGTCGTTGGCGAGCTTGCGCTCCGAGCGCTCGATCTCGTTATCGAGCTCGGTGGCCCTCGCCTCCCGCTTGCGCTGCGCGGCGTCGAGATCGACGTCCTCGCTGGGGAGGATCTCGACCGTCCCGCCGGGCACCGGCACCGCGGTAATCGAGGCCCCACCCTCCCCGGCGCCGTTCGCCGACACCGACAGCCGGGCGAGCCGCGCGAGATGCTCGGCGGTCTGCGCGTACCCGTCCGCGGCGAGCCGGGCGGGCACAACCGCGCCCGCGCGCACGCCCGCCGAGTCCCGCCAGGCGCGGATCGCTGTCACGGCCTCGATCAACCGGGCGAGCTCGGCCTCGGCGTCCGCATCGCGCCCGTCTCCCCCATCGTCCGAGCTCACGCGTCCGGCGAGGAGCCCCGACGCCCCGGGGACGAACGAGTAGATCTCCTCGGTGACGAACGGGATGATCGGGTGGGCGAGTGCGAGCGTCTCGGTGAGCACGTAGAGCAGCGTCGCGCCCAGCTCCGGATCGCCGGCGCGCAGCCGCGGCTTGACGAGCTCGAGGTACCAGTCGCACAGCTCGCCGTAGACGAAGTCGTAGAGCCCGAGCGCCGCGCGCGAGAAGTCGAACGCGGCAAAGCGCGCGCCGAACTCGGACTGCGCGTGCGCGAGCCGCGACAGGATCCAGCGATCTTCGATCGCGCTCGGGCGCACGGCCGCGCGCGCGTCCTCCCCCACCCCGACCAGGATCAGCCGCGACGCGTTCCACAGCTTGTTCGTGAGCTGCTGACCCTGGGCGACCTTGTCCTCGGAGAAGCGGACGTCCTGGCCGGAGGACATCGCGAGCAGGCCCCAGCGCACGGCATCGGCGCCGTACGCGGGAAACTCCCCACCGGCCTCGAACACCGGCGGCCGCGGCCCACCGTTGATGAGGTCCATCGGGTCGATCCCGGTGCCGAGCGACTTCGACATCCGCCGGCCGTCGGGCGCCTGGATGATCGAGTGGACGTAGACGTCGGAGAACGGCTCACGCTCGGTGAACTCGAGTCCCATCATCACCATCCGCGCGACCCACAGGAAGATGATGTCCCGCGCCGTCGAGAGGACGTCGGTCGGGTAGAACGCGCGCAGCTGTGCCGTGTCCTTTGGCCAGCCGAGCGTCGCGAACGGCCACAGCGCGCTTGAGAACCACGTGTCGAGGACGTCGGGGTCGCGTTCCCAGCCGTCACCGCCCGGCGCCTCGGTGCCGACGTACGTCTCGTCGCCGCGGTACCAGACGGGGATCTGGTGCCCCCACCACAGCTGGCGCGAGATGCACCACGGGCGGATGTTCTCCAGCCAGTCGAGGTAGCGCCGGCGCTGGGAGTCGGGATGGATCCGCACCCGCCCGGCACGGACGGCCTCGATCGCCGGCTGGGCGAGCTCGTCCATCCGCATGAACCACTGCAACGACACGAGCGGCTCGATCCGTTCGCCGGAGCGGTGCGAGTACGGGACGGTGTGGGTATACGGCTCGGTGCGGGCGATCAGGCCCTGCTCGCGGAGCTCGGCGATCACGGCCTCCCGGGCCTCGGCGATCGTCATCCCGACGAACCGCTCGGGCGCCTCGTCGGTGATCCGCCCGTCCTCGCCGATCACGCTGATCACCGGCAGGCCGTGGCGCTGCGCGATCTCGAAGTCGTTCGGGTCGGAGCCCGGGCGTGATCTTCAGCGCGCCGGTCCCGAACTCGGGCTGCACGTAGTCGTCGGCGATGATCTTCAGCTTGCGCCCGACGAGCGGCAGGATCGCCTTCTCGCCGATCAGCCGGCGGTAGCGCTCGTCCTCGGGATGAACGGCGATCGCGACGTCGCCGAGCATCGTCTCCGGGCGGACGGTGGCCACCGTGATCGCGCCGCTGCCCGACGCGAGCGGGTAGTCGATGTAGTAGAGGGTGTCGGTCTCCTCCCGCGGCTCGACCTCGAGGTCCGAGATCGCCGAGCGGCTCCCCGGATCCCAGTTGACGAGGTAGCGGTCGCGGTAGATGTAGCCCTTGCGGTAGAGCGCGCCGAACACGTGAAGCACCGCCTCGGCGTATGCCTCATCGAGCGTGAAGCGCTCCTCGTCGTAGTCGCACGACGCCCCGAGCCGCTTGAGCTGCTCGATGATCGTGCCGCCGTACTGCTCACGCCACTCCCACACGCGACGGATGAACGCCTCGCGACCGAGCTCCTCGCGGCTTGTCCCCTCACGCCGAAGCTGGCGCTCGACCTGGGTCTGGGTCGCGATCCCGGCGTGATCGGTGCCGAGGATCCACTTTGCGTGCTTGCCCTGCAGCCGGGCATAGCGGACGAGCGCGTCCTGCACCGAGTTGTTGAGCGCGTGGCCCATGTGCAGCGCGCCGGTGACGTTCGGCGGCGGGATCGCGATCGAGTAGTTCTCCTCCGGCGTGCCCGCGGGCTCCGGGTGGAACAACCCGGACTCAAGCCAGCGCGTGACGATCCGAGGTTCCACCTCGGACGGGACGTACCGGGTTGTCGACTCGAGGTCGGGCATCTGGAGCGGAGTCTAAGAAGGACGCGGCGCATGCGCCGCGTCCCGGCACGGCGCATGCGCCGTGCCGCCGGGCCGCGCATGCGCGGCCCGGGACCGCTTAAGCCGCTTCCTCCTCGGGCGCGGCGACGGTGACGAGCGTCGGCGGGGTCCCGCTGGCGATCGTCTCGCGGGTGACGACGCACTTGCGTACGTCGCGGCGCGAGGGCAGCTCGAACTGCACCTCGAGCAGGACCTCCTCGATGATCGAGCGCAGGCCGCGGGCGCCGGTCTCCCGCTCGAGCGCCTTGTCGGCGACCGAGACGAGCGCGTCGTCGGAGAACACCAGCTCGATGCCGTCGAACTGGAAGAAGCGCTGGAACTGCTTGACAAGCGCGTTGCGCGGCTCGGTGAGGATCTGCATGAGCTCGTCGCGGGAGAGCTGGTGAATCGCCGACATCACCGGCAGGCGGCCGATGAACTCGGGGATCAGCCCGTACTGGATCAGGTCCTCGGGCAGGCAGTGCTCGAAGATCTCGCCCGTGTCGCGCTGATCCTTGGACTGGATAACGGAGCCGAAGCCGACGCCCTGGTGGCCGATCCGGCGCTCGATCACGCGGTCGAGGTTCGCGAACGCGCCGCCGCAGATGAACAGGACGTTCGTCGTGTCGATCGAGAGGAACTCCTGGTGGGGATGCTTGCGGCCGCCCTGGGGCGGAACGCTGGCGGTCGTCCCCTCAAGGATCTTCAGGAGCGCCTGCTGGACGCCCTCGCCGGAGACGTCGCGCGTGATCGACGGGTTGTCCGCCTTGCGCGCGATCTTGTCGACCTCGTCGATGTAGATGATCCCCGTTTCGGCCTTCTTGACGTCGTAGTCGGCCGCCTGGATCAGCTTGAGCAGGATGTTCTCGACGTCCTCGCCGACGTAGCCGGCCTCGGTGAGCGCGGTCGCGTCGGCGATCGCGAACGGGACGTTGAGGATCTTCGCGAGCGTCTGCGCGAGCAGCGTCTTGCCGCAGCCGGTCGGCCCGAGCAACAGGATGTTCGACTTCTGCAGCTCGATGTCGTTCTCATCGGACTGCATCATCTGGACGCGCTTGTAGTGGTTGTAGACGGCGACGCTCAGCGAGCGCTTCGCCTGCTCCTGGCCCACCACGTACTCGTTGAGCACGTCGTAGATCTCCCGCGGCTTGGGGAGGTTCTCGATATCGAAACTCGGCGGAGCGGTCAGCTCCTCATCGATGATCTCGTTACAGAGATCGATGCACTCGTCGCAGATATAGACGCCTGGACCGGCGATCAGCTTCTTCACCTGCCGCTGCGACTTGCCGCAGAAGCTGCAGAGAAGCTGTTCGTTGGAGTCCGTGGGACGTGCCATGCGATTCCTCTCTCGGGATACGGTCGCCCGATCGCCCGGTCTCGAAGCCTAGAGGTTAAAGCCTCAGTGCTGTGAGATCACGCGATCGATGATTCCGTATTCCTTGGCCTCCTCAGAGCTCATGAAGTAGTCACGCTCGGTGTCGGACCGCACCTTGTCGAGTTCCTGCCCCGTGTGTTGGGCAATGATCTCATCGAGACGTCGGCGGACGTCGATGATCTCTTTAGCGTGAATCTCAATATCCGTCGCTTGTCCCTGGAAACTGGACGAAACTTGATGGATCAGGATCTTTGCGTTCGGCAGCGCCATCCGCTTGCCGTGTGCGCCGCCGGCGAGCAACAGCGCGCCCATCGACATCGCGATGCCGACGCAGATCGTCTGGACGTCGGGCTTGATGAACTGCATCGTGTCGTAAATCGCGAGGCCCGCGTACACCGACCCGCCGGGCGAGTTGATGTAAATCGAGATGTCCTTGTCCGGGTCCTCGGACTCGAGATGCAGCAGCTGCGCGACGATCAGGTTCGCGATCTGATCATCGACGGGCGTTCCGAGGAAGATGATCCGCTCGTTGAGCAAACGGCTATAGATGTCGAAAGCACGCTCCCCGCGGGAGGTCTGCTCCACCACCATGGGTACGAGTGGGCTCATGTTCCTCGCTTCTTTTGCTTGCACCGGCCGATTCCTGCCGAATGTAGCAATGAGCCCTCCCGGCCCCCACCGGGTGAACTACTTAGGGTCGTCGCCGTAGGTGCGCGTGCGCGTGCGGGGCGCTACTCGCCCGGCGTCCACAGCTGACCGGTGCCGGCCTGTTCGCCCTCGCTGCCGGGCGTCCACAGCTTCTGGCGGGCCTGCGCCTGCTCGACGCTGATCGGCTTCGCCTCGCGCACGAGCAGCTCGAGCGCCTTGCCCGTGGCGACGTCCTCCCGGACGCGGTCCATGCGACCACTGGACTCGAGCTCGGCGAGCACCTCGTCGAGCTTCTCGCCGGCGCGCTCGGCCGACGGCGCGAGCATCTCCCGGATCTCCTCGTCGGTCGGCTCGATCTGCTCGGCCTCGACGACGGCGGCGAGCACCGCCTCCCGGCGGAGCGCCTGGGCGGCTTCGGGCTCGGCCTCGTGGGCGAGCGCCTCCTCGTCCTTGCCGGCGATCTGCAGGTAGGCGTCCTTGGAGATGCCCTGGCGGGCCAGCCGGTTGATCGTTTCCTCGAGCAGTTCGTGGGCGCGTGCGTGGACGAGCTGGTCCGGCAGCTCGATCTGCGCCTCCTGGACGGCGGCGTCGAGCACCGCCTCCTCAAACTCGCGCTCGATCGCGCGGTCCTCGGCTTCGCCGAGACGCTTCTGGATGTCCTCGCGGAGCTCCTCGAGCGTGTCGAAGCCGGCGGATTCGGAGGCGAACTCGTCGTCGAGCTCGGGCAGGCGCTTGGCCTTGACCTCCTTGACCGCGACCTCGAACGTCGCGTCCTTGCCGCCGAGCTCTCCCGGGTAATCGTCCGGGAACGTGACCTCGACGTTGCGGGTGTCGCCGGCGGAGGCGCCGGTGAGCTGCTCCTCGAATCCGGGGATCAGCCGACCCGAGCCGAGCTCGAGCAGCTGGTCGCGGCCCTCGCCCCCCTCGAACGGCTCGCCGTCGAGACGGCCGAGGTAGTCCATGACGACGTGGTCGCCCTGTTCGGCGGGGCGCTCGACGGTGTCGAGCGTCGCGAAGCGGTCCCGCATGCGGTCAAGCTCGGCCTGGATCGCGGCGTCCTCGACGTGCGGCTCGCGGCGGCCGACCTCGATGCCCTTGTACTCGCCGAGCGTCGCCGTCGGGCGCACGCCGATCTCGATCGAGAACGACAGCGGCTGACCTTCGCCGGGGAGATCGCCGACGTTGAGGTCGGGCTCGCCGACCGGCGTGATCCCGGCGTGGTCGATCGCATCGACGTACCAGTTGCCGAGCGCTGAGCGCAGCGCCTCGTCGAGCACCGCCTCGCGCCCGAGCCGTCGGATGACGACGGGCGGTGGCACCTTGCCCTTGCGGAAACCGGGGATGCGCATCTGGCGCCCGAGCTGGCGGGCGGCCTGCTGAACGCGGCGCTCGACCTCCTCGGCGGGGACCTCCGCCTCCACGCGCACGCGTGACTCGGGCAGCTCGGTGACGCTGGTCCTGACTGGTGTGGGTCCGGCCATGGCCCCAGACGATAGCTTCACAGCGTGGTTCAGCGACTTATGGCCCGCGCGGTGACCGGTCCGGTGGCGTTCTTCGTGGCCGGGCTGATCGACCTCGGCGCGTACGGATTCGCCGCCTGGCGCGCCCGCCGAAGCGCTCGCTGAGCGGCCGCTGACGCGGCCGCGAGCCGACCGCCAGCTGTTGGGTTTGGGAGTTGTGGTGCAATAGTTGGACTCAAGCTCCCAAAGCCAGACTTCGGCGCGCCGGACGTCAGCCGGGCGCGGGCGCCGCAAGGCCTACGCGTGGCGCAGCTCGATCACGTGGTACCGGCTCGTCGCGCGGAACGCCGCCGGGTCCTCGTTGTGCTCGCGCAGGGCGGCGAGGGCGCGCTCACGCATCGGCTCCGGGTCGCGGCCGCGCTCGGCGAGCACCTGCTGGCTCCAGTGAAAGCTCGGGTGGTCCTGCTCCTGCTCGGCGAGGTACGCCTCCGGGGAGCCGGCGGTGAAGACCAGCGCCCCGTCGTGAAACGTCGCGTCGGCCCCGAGCTCCCGAGCGAGCGCGCCGACCGCGTCGGCGTCGCTCCAGCGAAACCGGGCCGGCGGCGGGCCAAGCACCTCGGCGACCCCGCTCATCATGACGCCGACCATCGCGTCGACCGCGCCGCCGGAGCGCCAGGCCGAGACGAACGCGCGGCCGCCGGGCCGCAGGACCCGGAGCGCTTCGGCGAGCGCGCGGCGGGCGTCGGGGGCGAAGATGAGGCCCATCACCGAGACGACGACGTCGAACGTGTCGTCGGCAAATGGCAACGCTTGCGCGTCGGCGACGGCGAAGCTCGCCGACAGACCCTCGGCGGCGGCGTCCGCGCTTGCAACCTCGATCAGCCGCTCGGCGACGTCGACGCCGCTGACCACGGCTCCGCCCCGGGCGGCGAGCAGCGCCGCGTTGCCCGTGCCGCAGGCGATGTCGAGGAGCGTCTCGTTCGCGCCCGGTGCCGCGAGCCCGATGACGTGCTCGGAGATCGGCGCGAGCTGGTCGGCGATCGTCTCGTACCGTCCCGCGCTCCAGTCGATTGGTGGCGGCCCGCCCAACCAATCAGCCCGCCATCGTGAACGACTCGGCGCCCGCGACGCCTCCGCCGGACAGGCCGCCGCGGATGAGGCTGCGAACCTCACGGAGCGCCACCGGGAGCGTTGTCGTGTCGTAGGAGCGCGAGGCCTTGATGTCGGCGAGCATGCTCAGGCATCGCTCGAGCGCCGCGCCGTTGCGCTGCGACCATTGCTCGATCGCCTTCTCCGCGCCGGCGCGGGCCGCCCCGTCGCCCAGCACCTCCTGAGTGAGCGCGCGGTGCAGGCTGTACAGGTCGTCGCGGAGCGCCGCCCGGGCGAGCGTCTGCCAGCGGTCATCCCGCGGGAGATCGAGGATCCGGTCGCGCAACCACGTCAGCTCGAGCCGCGCCCCGAGCCGGAAATACGTCTCCATCACGACGTTCAGCTCGTGACCGGTGGAGTCGGAGACCTCGACGGCGTCGAAGGTGTAGAGCAGCGACGGGAAGCCGGCGACGCGGCGCGCCAGCTCGCCCGGCACCCCCGCCTCGATCAGCTCGGCAGCGTGGGCATCGAAGTTCTCCCGCTCCGACCCCCCGAGGATGCCCGGCAGCGCTTCGGAGAGCAGCCGCGCGCCGTCGGCGAAGTACCGCGACCGGCGGGCGACGTTGATCGAGCTCGGGGTTGAGCGGACGAGCCAGCGCGTCGCGCGCTCGACGAGCCGCCGGGCCTCGATCAGCATCGCGGTCTGCGTCTGTGCGTCGACCTGGTTGTCGAGTGCCTCGACCGCCTCCCAGAACTCGCGCATCGCGAACACCTCCCGCGCGACGGCGTAGCCCCGGGCGATGATCGAGACCTGGGCGCCGGTCTCCTCCTGCAGGCGGAACGCGAACGTCGAACCGGCACGGTCGACGAGCTGGTTGGCGACGACGGTCGCGATGATCTCCCGGCGCAGGCGGTGGCGACGCATCTGCTGGGTGAAGCGCTCGGGCAACGGCGGCGGGAAGTAGCGGTCGAGGTCGTGCGCGAGGTAGGGGTCCTCGGGCAGGTCGGTCTCAAGCAGCTGGGCGTAGAGGTGGATCTTGCAGTACGCCATCACGACGGCAAGCTCGGGCGCGACGAGCCCCTGGTGATTGCTGCGGCGCTCGGCGAGCGTGTCGTCATCTGGCAGAGCCTCGAGCTCGCGATGCAGGCCCGCGGTCTGCTCGAGATCTCGGATCAGCCGCGCGTGCACGTCAAGCATCGGCTCCGACTGCGCCTCGGCGAGACTCATCGCCTGCGTCTGGGTGTAGCTGCCGTCGAGGACCTGGGTGGCGACGGCGTCGGTCATCGTCACGAGCAGCTCGTTGCGCTGCTTCTCGGTCAGGTCGCCGGCGTCGACGAGCGAGTCGAGCAGGATCTTGATGTTGACCTCGTGGTCGGAGCAGTTGACGCCGGCGACATTGTCGATCGCGTCGGTGTTGATCCGCCCGCCGGCGAGCGCGTACTCGATCCGGCCGCGCTGGGTGAACCCGAGGTTGCCGCCCTCGCCGACGACCCGGCAGCGGAGATCGGAGCCGTCGAGCCGGACGGTGTCGTTCGTCTTGTCGCCGGCGTCGGCGTGCGATTCCGTGGAGGCCTTCACGTAGGTCCCGATGCCGCCGTTCCAGAGCAGGTCGACGGGTGCGCGGAGGATCTCGCGGATCAGCTCGACCGGGGAGAGCTCCTGGGCATCGATCGCGAACGCCGCCCGGAGCTCGTCGGAGATCGGGATCGATTTCGCCGTGCGGGGCCAGACGCCGCCGCCCGCGGAGATGACCTCCCGGTCGTAGTCGCTCCACGACGAGCGCGGGAGCCGGAACAGTCGCTGGCGCTCCGCGAAGCTCCGCTCGGCGTCGGGGTCGGGGTCGAGGAAGATGTGGGCGTGGTTGAACGCGCCGAGCAGCTTGATGTGCGGCGAGAGCAGCATGCCGTTGCCGAACACGTCTCCCGACATGTCGCCGATCCCCACGACCGTGAAGTCCTCCGCCTGGATGTCGATGCCGAGCTCGCGGAAGTGACGCTTGACCGATTCCCACGCGCCCCGCGCGGTGATCCCCATCGCCTTGTGGTCGTAGCCCTGCGAGCCCCCTGAGGCGAACGCGTCTCCGAGCCAGAAGCCGTACTCGGCGGAGATCTCGTTGGCGATGTCGGAGAACGTCGCCGTGCCCTTGTCGGCGGCGACGACGAGATACGGGTCGTCATCGTCGTAGCGCACGACCCTGTCCGGCGGGACGACATCGCCGCCGACGATGTTGTCGGTGATGTCGAGCAGCCCGCTGAGGAACGTCCGGTAACACGCGATCGCCTCCGACTGGAGCGCCTCGCGTCCGCCGTCGGCCGGCGGTCGTTTGAGTACGAACCCGCCCTTGGACCCGACCGGCACGATCAGCGCGTTCTTGACCATCTGCGCCTTCATCAGACCGAGGATCTCGGTGCGGAAGTCCTCACGCCGGTCCGACCATCGCAGGCCGCCACGGGCGACCTTCCCGCCGCGCAGGTGCACGCCCTCGACCCGCGGCGAGTACACGAAGATCTCAAAGGTCGGCTTGGGCAGCGGGAGGACCGGGATGAGCGAGGGGTCAAGCTTGAACGACACGTGCGCCGCGGGACGGTTGTCGACGCCGACCTGGAAGTAGTTCGTGCGCAGGATCGCGCGCACGACGCTCAGGAACGCGCGCAGGATCCGGTCCTCATCGAGGCTCACCACGGCGTCGATCTGCTGCTCGATGTCCCGGACAACCGTGTCGGCCGCGCTGCGATCGTCGCGGTCGGGATCGAGCCGGAGCGTGAACAGCGAGACGAGCAGCTTGGTGATGTTCGCCTGCCCGAGCAGCGTCCGCTCCATGTAGGCGTCTGAGAACGCGATCCCCGCCTGGCGGAGGTACTTCGCGACCGCGCGGATGACGACGATCTGCCGGCCGGTCAGACCGGCGCGGAGCACGAGCGCGTTGAGGCTGTCGTCCTCGTAGTCGCCGCGCCACACCCCGAGGAATGTCTCCTGGAAGGTGTCGCGGACCCGGTCGACGTCCTCGGCGACGCCCTGCAGGCCGAAGTCGTACAGGTAGACGGGCGTGCGCCCGGCCGGCGAGATCTCGTACGGCCGCTCGTCGACGACCTTCGCGCCCATGTGCTCAAACGTCGGCAGCACGTCGGAGAGCGACACCTCCTGGGCGCTGAACAGCTTGCAGCGGACGAGTCCCGCGGGCGCCTCGAGCGGCCGATAGAGGCTCATGATCGGCTCGTTCGCGGCGCCGAGCTCCTCGATCCGGCTGATGTCCGCAACCGCTGAGCGAGCGACCCGCTCGTCGCGGTAGGCGGGCGGGAAGGCGCGTTCATACGCGCGGAAGATCTTGCCCGCCTCGTCCTCGCCGTGCTCCTCGATCAGCGCGGCGCGCAGGTCGTCGTTCCACGCCCGGGTCGCCTTGACGAGCCGGGTCTCGAGCTCGGAGACATCGACGTCCTCAGGTGCCCCGTCCGGGTAGTGGACGATGTAATGCACGCGCGCGAGCACCGACTCAGAGAGCTGCAGGAACCAGTCGATGTGGGTGCCACCAAACGTGGCCGTGAGGATCCGGGCGATGCGCTCACGGTTCTCGGTGTTAAAGCGATCCCGCGGGATGCACACCAGGCACTCGACGAAACGGTCGAGCTGGTCCCGGCGCACGAACAGGCGGAGCCGCTGGCGCTCACCGAGCGCCAGGATCCCGATGGCGATGTCGAACAGATCGTCGCCCTCGACTTGGAACATGGAGTCCCGCGGATAGGACTCGAGGATTTCCAGGAGCGCCTTGTAGTCATGGCTGTCCGGCGGGAACCCGGCGCGCTCGAGCACGTAGTCGACCTTGCCGCGGACGATCGGAATCTCGCGCACGCTGGTCTTGTAGGCGACGCTCGTGTACAGGCCGAGGAATCGGCGCTCGCCGATGACGACGCCCTTCTGGTCGAACTTCTTGACGCCGATGTAGTCGAGGTACGCGGGACGGTGCACCGTCGAGCGCGAGTTCGCCTTCGTGATCACGAGCGCGTGCGGTGAGCGGGCCAGCGCCACGGCGCGGGGGCGGAGCTTCGTGTACGGCGTCACCGGAGCGCCGCGGAGGATCCCGAGCCCGGAGTCCGGCACGGCCTTCAGCCCGTCCTGCTCACCGTCGGAGACGAACTCGTACTCGCGATAGCCGAGGAACGTGAAGTGATCGTGGGTCAGCCAGTGCAAGAACGCTTTGGCCTCCTCGATTCCCGCGGGATCGAGGCCCACCGGCTCCTGCTCGTCCAGCTCCCCGACGAGCGTCTCGGCCCGTCCGCGCATCACGTGCCAGTCGGCGACGGCGGCATGGACCTCGCGCAGCACGCGTTCGACGCTGCGCGCGAGCTGGTCCTGGCGCGCCGGATCTGACTCGCGCGCCACCTCGGCGTGGAGCACCGACTCGGCGACCGTGTTCGCCACCTCAGCACCCGGTTCGATCACGTCGATGAGGTTGCCCGCGGCGTCCCGGCGCACCCGGATCACCGGGTGGATGACGAGATGCAGCGGGTACCCCTGCCGGGCGAGCTCCATCGTCACCGAGTCGACGAGGAACGGCATGTCGTCGGTGACGATCTCGACGATCGTGTGGGGCGAGGACCAGCCATGATGCTCGAACGTCGGGTTGTAGACCTCGACCTTGATCTCGCCCGCGGCGCGGCGCTGCATCTCGGTGTAGTGCTGCAGCGCCGCCCCGTAGAGGTCGAGCTGATCACGCTCGGCGAGATCCTCGGCGGGGACCCACTGGTAGTACTGGCGGACGAACGATTCGCAGGGGCGCGCCTGATCATCCGGCAGTCGCTCCCGGACCCGGGCACAGACGGAGTCGATGAGCTCCGTCTCGAGTGTCGTTGCCTTTACGGCCATCTCAGCGTCCGGGCTGCGGCCAGCCACGCCTCGACTGGCATCGAACTTCGGACTCGGGGTACTCGCAACGCCTCTCCTTGTGGCCACTCGGTTTGGCGCTGTGAGCGTACTGCGGCGCCGTGAGCGGTGCAGCCGTCTCAGGTCCGTGGGATGACGGCCGATGACATCGAGAGGGGCCGGCCCGGCCGCCGCCTCGTCGGCCCCCTGCCCTTTCTCGTACAAACGTCCGGAGCCCCGCGACGGGTGTCCACCCGCGGCCTGGACGTGTCGAGATCACTCAGCAGCGAGTTCACGCACTTTCCTGCGCCGTAGGACGCGGCGCGGGGGACCAAGGAAGGATCGCATGAAACGTGCCTTAATCAGCCTGCTGGCGGTGCTGCCGCTTGCGTGCGCACCAGCCGCTGCGACAGCGGCGACCGCACAGGGGAACGGACCATGCGTCGTCGTCACCGGGACCGTCGTCTCAGTCGATGGCGCGCACAGCCAGTTCGTCGCGAACGCGTCCGTCGTTCCGCAGTCGCCCGGCAACTTCTGCCCGGCGCCGCCGCCCGGCCCAATCCTGACCGCTCCCGAGCGCTTCCACGCACCGGCGGCCGTCACGTCACCGACTCAGGTGACGATCGCCACGGACCCGAACACGACGATCCGCGTCAACGGTCGGGTCGCAACCCTCGGCGACCTCAAGCCGGACGACCAGTTCAACGCGTTGTTCAGCGGCACTCCCGACGAGCCGATCACGACGATCGTCTCCGGCCATACGCTCACCCTTGACGCGAAGACGCCGCCACGGCGGCATCAGCTCTTCGCGTTCGTGGGGACCGTCACCGCTGTCAACCCGAGGGGTGGATCGGTGACGGTGAGCGTCACGCAATCCTTCCCGAACGACCTCGTGCCGTCGGGATCAGACCCAGTCTCGTTCACGGTCGACCGACGCACGCTCGTGCTCGGCGGGAACGCTCGGAACGGGATCGGTGGCGGATCGCTCGCCGGCGTACACGTCGGGGATGTCGTCGCCGGTGCCGTCGTCGGCTGGTCCGACATGGCATTGCCGGCCGTGCAGAGGCTGCCGCTGCAGCTGCTGCTTGACATCCCGGTCGCCACCACCACCGGTGGCGCCGGCCTCAATACCGGCGTCCAGACGAAGACGCTCCGCCATGCGCTGGAGCTGTTGGGGGTCAAGACCAGGGCCTCACATCACGCAAAGGCAAAGCACCACAAGCGCTCGCACGTCAAGCGCGCGCACGCCAAGCACGCGTGAATCAAGCGTTCGGACGCGGCCCTCGCCGAGCGGTTCGGCCCTTGGCGATGAGGCTGCGTCCGGCGTTCTACGCACCGGACATCGCGCCGCACTAATCTCTGCGGCGCGATGTCTGCGCCCGAGGTGAGCGGTTCCGCCGACGCGCTGACTGCGCCGGTGCATGCGATCCCCCGTCGTGATCCGAGCGTGCTCAGGCTCGCCGACTGCTGGCGGGACTTCATTCAGCGCCGGACGCCGCCGCTGCTCGGGCTCGCCATCCTCGGCGCGATCGTCCTGCGGGTCCTACTCGGCTCGTGGGACTGGCGCGATCTCGTGGTCGCCGTCGGCGTGCTCGCGCTGACGCCGATCGCCGAGTGGGCGATCCATGTGTTTCTCCTCCACGCCAAGCCGATCTCGATCGCCGGCCGCCGCCACGACCTGCTTGCGGCGCGCGAGCACCGGGCACACCACATGGCGCCGGCCGAGCTCGACGGCGTGCTCGTCCCGCTCTACGCGATGTTCATCTTCCTCCCGCTGATCGCGCTGACCGTGTGGGCGCTGTCGTTCCCGATTCACCTCGTGCTCGGCGGCGACCGGATCGCTCACGCCGCGACCGGACTGCTCGTCAGCTACTGCGTCCTCAGCGCCTACGAGTGGTGCCACTTCCTGATCCACACCCCGTACCGACCGCACGGGCGCTACTACCGCTCGATCTGGCGCGGGCACCGGCTCCACCACTACAAGAATGAGCACTACTGGTTCGGCGTGACCTCGACGCTCGGGGACCACCTGCTCCGGACCGCCCCGGATCAGTCGGACGTGCGGAAGTCGAACACGGCTCGGACGCTCGGCAAGCCGCCGCTCGGCTGAACGGTCGTAGGCCGCCTGGCGGCGTTGACGGGTGGTCATCCGTCGGCCGTTAATGCGAACATACGTTCGGTGACGAGCGACGGCAATCCCTACGCCCGGTTCCGCCGCGCGTTGTCCACCGGCAACGAGGCGCTCGTCACGGCCGCGGCGCTCGAGTTGCCGCGGATCGCGCTCGATGACGCACTGCGGATCTGCCTGGTGCTCCGTGGAGGCGACCCGGATCGATATGAGCGGGCCGCGGTCCGGTGGCTGGGGCGGTTTGCGCTCGAAGCGCGCAACGTGACGATCGACGATCTGCGGCACGCAGCGAACGCCCTCGATGCGCTGCCGGATCGCCCGAGTGACGCGATGGAGCGACTGCAGCGGCTGTGCCTTCAGCGCGGCGTCGGGTGAACCAGATCCGCAACGGAACCCGCCCGAGTGAGGAGTAGCCTTAAGCCGCCATGGTCAGCGGGCGCATGTGACGGCCAGCCAGCAGCCCGGCCGCCCCAGCTGGGTTGCCGATGAGCTGTATCCATTCGCGGACCACCAGGTGGCGGTCAATGGTGCGTCGGTCCACTACGTGGATGAGGGCCAGGGGCCGCCGCTGCTGCTCCTGCACGGCAATCCGACGTGGTCGTTCGTGTACCGCGAGATCATTCTCGGGCTGCGCGACCGCTACCGGTGCATTGCCCCGGACTACCCCGGATTCGGCCTCTCCCGCGCGGCGCCCGATTACGGGTTCACGCCGGCCGAGCACGCCGGGGTCATCGAGCAGTGGCTGCTGACGCTTGACCTCACGAACGTGACGATGATGGTCCAGGATTGGGGCGGCCCGATCGGGTTCGCGGTCGCCACCCGCCACCCGGAGCGGTTCGCGGGATTCGTCATCGGCAACACCTGGGCGTGGCCGAAGTCCGATCCCGGCACGCAGCTGTTCTCTCGCATCCTCGGCGGGCCCGTCGGGCGCCGGCTCATCCTCCACCGCAACGTGTTCGTCGAAAAGATCATCCCGAGCGGAGTGCGGCGGCGGAAGCTCTCGCCGGCGGTGATGGAGGCGTACCGCGGACCGTTCCCCACGCCGCAGTCGCGCCGGCCGACGTACGTGTTCCCCCGGGAGATCCTCGTCAGCCGCCCGTTCCTCGCGGAGATCGCGCGCCGGCTACCGACCGTCACCGACCGCCCAGCGCTGCTCACGTGGCCGACGTCCGACGTCGCGTTCCGGGGACGCGAGCGCCAGCGCTGGGAGCACCTCTTCCCCAACCACCGGACGGTGGTCCTCGAAGGCGCGGGCCACTACATCCAAGAAGACGCGCCTGACGAGATCGTCGCGGCCATCCGCGCCTGGCCGGACGCCCCGGGCGCCTGACCGATGACCTAGGGTCCGCCACTAGCCCTCCGACAGCGTCCTGCCGCTGCTGTCGACGATCCGGAGCTGATGACCGTCCGGGTCGGTGACGTCGATGAACGTTCCGAAGCGCTGGGTTTGCGGCTCGGTCACCGGCACCTGCTGCGCGGCCAGTTCGCGATGCAGCGCACGCACGTCGTCACAACGAAGGGTCACGTCGGCGGAGCGGCCGACCCGGTCCTGCCGGTGCCAGCCGGCCGCGTCGGCGAGCATGAACGAGGTCTGGGCGCCGATCGGCGCGACCTCGATCCAGCGGCCGATCCCGCCGAGGCCCGGCTGGTCGGCGTGCAGCTCGAACCCGAGCGTTTCGACGTAGAAGTCCTTCGCTCGATCCTGGTCGGTGACGTACAGGGCGACGGTGTGCAGCTCAGTGATCACGGCTTCTCCTCCTGGAATCGTTCGTGGTAGCCGCCGCGCGGCTGGAACAGCTCGATCGGGTTGCCGGCGGGGTCCTCCAGCAGCACCGTGTCGACGGAGACGCCGGCCGCGACCTCGGCGCGGAGGCGCACGCCGTGTCGGCGCAGCGACCCGACGGCGGCGGCGAGATCATCGACGCGGAGTGAAATGCGGTTATCGCCACCCGGCCGGGGAAGCCGGCCGTCCGGCAGGATGTGCGGGTCTCCCGGAACGGAGAGGAGCAGCCGCAGGTCGCCCCGGTACAGCATCGCGAACGTCGGCGCCGGCCACAGCTCGAGCTCGAAGCCGAGCGCGTCGCGGTAGAACGCCACCGCGGCATCGATGTCGGTGACGAAGTAGCGGACCGTCGCCGTGTCCCGCGCCGGGCGCGCCGGCGCTCCCTGAAGCCGCCGCAGCAGCGTCTCGGCGAACTCCGCCGCGGGCTCGATCGGCACGATCGGGAGGCGCAGGCGCTCGAGTGGATCGCTCATTGTGTCTCCCCCTCTCGGTAGATCCGCCGCAGCGCCGCCCGGGCGCGGACGAGCAGCGTCTCGGTCGCGTGCACGCTGCGTCCAAGGTGCTCGGCCACCTCCGGCACCGGCAGCCCGTCGAGGTAGCGCAATGTCAGCGCCAGCCGGTGCGGGACGGACAACCGAACGAGCGCGGCGTGCGCCGCCTGGAGATCGAGGACCTCGTCCCATGGGTCCTCCGCCTCCTCGTGGGCCCGTTCGACGGCGTCCAGTCCCCGGCGCTCCCGCGCGAGACGCCGCCAGTGATCGACGAGTTTGTGCCGGGCGACGGCGATGAGCCACCCGACCGTCACGTCGTGCATCTGACCGTGCCGGACGGCCGCCACCGCGGCGGTGAACGTCTCGGCGGTGAGGTCCTCGGCGATCGCCACGCCGCCGCACCGCGGCAGCAGATAGCCGTACACCTGTGGCAACGCCACCGAGTAGATCGCGACGACCGGATCCTCGTCGGATGATTCCTGCTGGATTCCGATACCCAATCATCGCTCCGGAGCGGCAAACTCCGAACATCCGCGCGTCGAATCCGCGTTTCAGGCCCGCGCGGCGCGGTCGCCGCCGCCGAGCGCCAACGCGGAGATCCCGATCGCGAGCAGCACCGCGACGCCGAGCACGACGAACGCCGCCGAGAGCCGGGATGCGAATCCGGCGGCGTTGAGGACGGCACCGATGATCGAGACGGCCATCAGCGCTCCCGTCTGGCGGGTCGTGTTCTGCACCCCCGAGGCGAGGCCGGACTGTCCGGCGGACACGCTCTCAAGCAGCAGCGTGGTCAGGGCGGAGAACGACACCGTGCTCGCGATCCCGATCAGGAGCAGGCCGGCCGCGAGCTGGACGTATGCGGTGCGCGGATCGGTCCAAGCGAGCACCCCGACGCCGGCGGCGCAGCACACGAATCCGGCGACGAGCAGCACCGGGTGGCCGAACCGTCGCGCCAGCGGGCGGTAGATGACAAACGGTCCGGCGAGCGAGCCCACCGTCAACGGGAGGAGCGCAACGCCGGTTGAGCCGGGCGTCCAGCCGCGCAGCTCCTGGAAGTACAGCGACATCAAGAAGAGCGTGCCGTAGAACAGAAACCCCATCAGCGACGCGCAGACGACCGCGACGGTGCGGACGCGGTTGGCGAAGAACGCCGGAGGCAGCATCGGCTCGCGGACGGACCGCTCCCAAGCGACGAACCCGGCCCCGAGGAGCACGCCCGCGACGAGCAGGGCGATCGTCACCGGTGACGTCCAGCCCGACTCGCCGCCCCTGATGACCCCGCCGGTCACCAGCACGAGCGTCAGGATCGCCAGCGCCTGGCCGAGCCGATCGACTGCGCGCTCGTGGCGCGGCGTCTCGGCAATGCTGATGCGGCCGAGCAGCACGCTCACGATCCCGACCGGCACATTGATGAGAAACACGCTGCGCCAGCGAAACGCGTCGATCAGCAGGCCGCCGACGAGCGGGCCAAGAGCGACCGCACCGGCACCGATTCCGACCCAGACGACCGTTGCGCGCCCGCGACGGGCGGCGTCGTGGAACAGGTACGGGATGAGCGCCAAGGTCGCGGGCAGCAGTGCCGCCGCCCCGAGTCCCTGCACGACGCGCGCGGCGATCAGCACCGGCACCGACGGTGCCGCCGCACACGCTCCCGAGGCCGCGGTGAAGACGATCGTGCCAAGCAGCAGCATGCGCCGAAGCCCAATGCGGTCGCCGAGGGCGCCGGCGGTGAGCAGGAGACCGGCGAGGGTGAGCGTGTACGCGTTGAGCACCCACTGGGCGCTCGCGAGCGACGCGTGCAGATCGGCGCGAATCGCCGGGATGGCGACGTTGAGCACGCTGCCGTCGAGAATGATCGCGAAGTAGCCGAGGCAGATCGCCACGAAGGCCATCGTCGACCTGTCGGACCTGGGCGCGGGTTCGGACCCGGTCACAGAAAGCCGGCGAAGTGAGTCGCGACGTCGACGGTGGCCGCGAGGCGGCGCCCCACCGTCTGCAGATCGTCCATCGCCTCGACCGAGTCGAGCTTGCGCACCCGCTGCTGAGCCTGCGGCGCCCGGATGCCGGCGTTCGCGAGACTCGCATCGGACAGGTCCGCGTCGTACCGGACGTACGAGAACAGGCTCGTTCCGCCGACGCCGGCCACGTTCAGTCGACTGCCGAACTCCGCGTCGATCTCGGCGCCGACGCGCGTGCGCCCGAGAGCCCGGCAGACGAGATCCTGTCCAATCGACGAGCCGTTCATCACCGAGCTGACGAGGTTCTTGGCGTCGACGATCGCGTCGATCGAGCCGCCGATGCCGCCGCGGTGAATCGCCGGCGCCGAGCCGGTTCCGATCGAGACGACGAGGAGCGCGTCCTCACCGGTCGGCCACGCGAGGCCGTACTCCGGCAGCGTCGCCATGAGGGCGAGCAGCAGCGCCGGGTTGGTGAACGGCGTGACCCCGCCGTCGCGGAACCGAAACCGGTGCGTGCCGACCTCGATCTCCTGCGGCGGGAAGTAGAACGGCGCGGCCGTGCTGCCACGGACGAGCGTCGTCAGCGGCAGGTCAAGGTTGCGGTCGTGAGTGAGCAACCGGTTCGCCCGATTGAAGGTCGCGCGGGTGCAGTTGCTGAGCGGCCAGGCCGAGTCGGTGACCGCGTTGTGCAGGACGATGAGCAGCAGGCTGAGCAGACCGGGGTCGCCGAGCGTTCGACCATCGCCGAGCACGCGATCGAGCTCCGCGATCAGGGGCGCGTCCCGGTACCGGGATCCGAGACGCAGGCGCATGGCCTGCCGCTGAAACACATTCGCGGCGAGGCGGGAGTAGGACTCGCGCATCTCCGCCACCGTTTTCCCGACCGCGATCGCTGCGGCCATGATCGCGCCGGCGCTCGTCCCCCCGACGTAGTCGAAATAGTCGCCGAGCCGGGTGTCCGGTCCGTAGCGCTCGCGCAGCTGAGACTCGATCGTCTCGAGGACCTCGACGCTGAGGATCCCTCGGATGCCGCCACCGTCGAGGGCGAGCAGCTTCTTTGGCCCATCTGCAATTTGGCGCGGTTCGTAGGTCCGCCGCGTGGGATCGACGACCGCGACGCGCTCGTCGGCGATCGCGCCGAGCCGCGCGACGAAATCCTGGGTGCCGCCCCGCTCGCCGCTCTCCTGGCCATTCCAGACGATCAGCGCGTGCGGTGTGCCCGCGGCGAGCGAGCGCCCGAGCTCCAGGATCCGCCGGTTGGCACGCTCGAACACGAGTCCCGACGGCGCCGGCACCCCCGACCCGTTGACGACGACCTCGACGGTGGCCCGGGCGAGCAGCGCGCGGAACCGCGCGCTCCAGTCCGTGCCGGCCATCACGACCGACCGGCGTTCGAACTCGTCGGGCTCGAGCGCAAGACACAGGTGAAGCTGAGCGCCGAGCTCGAGCGCCTGCTCGGAGGAGATGATGTCCGCGCCGCGCGCCCCACCCGCGACGATGGTCGTCCCGGGACCCACCCCCAACCGCTCGAGTGCCTGCCGGATCTCCGATGTCACGCGCGGGACCTGGTCGGGCGGGAATCTGGGTCTCGGTCGATCGGGCGCGTCGACCATGTGGCCGCTGACCACGACGACCGGCGGTTCTGCGGCCATGGAGCTAGCTTGACGCCACGGTGCTGCGGCCGTCAAGCGGTGTGCGGTGTCTCGGGCGGCACCGATGTCGCGGCGCTCTTAGTCGACGGGCAGAGCGCCACGGAGACGGTGTCGAATAGATAAACGTTGATATGAGCATGCAAACGTGGTACGTTGCGCGAGGTCCGTCGTAGAAACGATTGTTTATATGAGTTCTCCGCTTCCCACTCTTTCCGCTGGCCCCGCCGCCGGCGAATGCTGCGCCCCGTCAGCAGGCCTTGACCCTTCGCTTGACGCTCGAACGGATCGCTGCGGTGGCGAAGGCGCTGGGCGAGCCGCTCCGCCTGCAGATTCTTGATGTGCTGCGGCGCAGTGACCAGCAGGTCTGCCAGTGCGAGCTTCTTCCGTTGTTCGGCATCACGCAGCCGCTGCTTTCGCATCACATGCGCAAGCTCACCGAGGCCGGGCTCGTTGCGGTGGAGCGCCGTCACAAGTGGGCCTACTACACCGTCAACCCCGAGGCGCTCAAGGAGCTGACCGCATGGCTGAGCTGACCGAACCCACCACCACCACGCCGTCATGTTGTTCGGCCGAGGCGCAGGAGTCCTGTTGTGAGCCATCGGAGAAGGACGCGTGCTGCGGTACGGGAGCGACTTCAGGCGCATGCGGTTGTTCCGCCGCCGAGGCGGAGACCGACGCGGACATCCGGGAGACGGTGCGCGAGAAGTACGCCGCGGCCGCCCGTGCGGTCGCTGCGCAGCAGGGTTCGGCGTCGTGTTGTGGGCCGGTGGCGCTGACCGGCGCTGACGAGACGCGGGTGTTCGGCGCCGCTCTCTACGACGACTCGGAGACGGAAGGCGCGAGCGCGAGCGCGGTGGCGGCGTCCCTCGGTTGTGGCGTCCCGACCGCGGTCGCCGACCTCCACGAGGGCGAGACGGTGCTTGACCTCGGGTCCGGAGCGGGGGCGGATGTGCTCATCTCGGCACGGCGCGTCGGGCCGACGGGGACGGCCATCGGCCTGGACATGACCGACGAGATGCTGGAGCTCGCGCGGGCGAACGCCGCGCAGGCGGGCGTGGAGAACGTCGAGTTCGTCAAGGGCTTTATCGAGGACATTCCGCTGCCGGACGGCTCGGTTGACGTCATCGTTTCCAACTGCGTCCTGAACCTCTCCGGCGATAAGCCGAAGGTGCTGCGCGAGGCCGCCCGGGTGCTGAGGCCCGGCGGGCGCTTCGCCGTTTCCGACGTCATTGCCAGCCCCGGCATGGATGACGCCACGCGCGCGGACCTCGCCGCGTACACAGGTTGCATCGCCGGCGCGTTGACCGAGCCTGAGTTCCGCGATGGCCTCGCTGCCGCCGGGTTCGTCGACGTCGAGATTCGCGCGACCCACCAGGTCCACGAGTTCGCGAGCTCGGCGATCATCCGCGCCCGCAAGCCGGGTGGTGCGGCGACGATCGCGCGACATGTCGAGTTGTTTGAGCCGGCGATGTGCTGCTCGTCCGGCGTCTGCGGGCCGTCCGTCGACCAGAACCTGATCGACATTCGGGAGGACATCCGCTGGGCGGAGACCCAAGGCGCCGAGGTGTCACGCCACAACCTGTCCGCCGACCCGGGCGCGTTTGTCGCCAACCCAAAAGTCACCGGCCTGATGCAGGCCTTCGGCGAGACCGCGCTGCCGGCGCTGCTGGTGGACGGCGACATCGTCATGCACGGCCGCTACCCGAGCCGTGCGGAGCTTGCCGTCTTCGTCGGCGCCGCCCCCGAGCCCGTCGACCTGCCGGTCAGCACGGTCAGCGGGTGTGGGTGCGGATCGACCGGATGCTGCTGATGGGGCGGCCCGTCGCCAGTTCGATCCCGCCGCTCGACTGGACGGGCTGGGACACCCGCTACCTGTTCTTCACGGGCAAGGGCGGGGTCGGGAAGACGACGACCGCGAGCGCGGTCGCGGTCGCGCTCGCCGACGCGGGCCGGCGGACGCTGATCATCTCGACGGATCCCGCATCGAATCTCGATGACGTCCTGGGCGTCTCTGCCGGTACCGAGCCGACGCCGGTGTCGGGAGTGGAACGGCTGTTCGTCGCGAACCTCGACCCGGAGGCTGCCGCCGCGGCGTTCAAGGAGCGCGCCGTCGGGCCGTACCGTGGCGTGCTGCCCGAGTCGGCGATCACGAGCATGGAGGAGCAGCTCTCGGGCGCGTGCACGGTCGAGATTGCCGCGTTCAACGAGTTCACCGCCGTCCTCGCGACACCCGCGCAGACAGACGAGTTCGATCACGTCATCTTCGACACCGCTCCGACCGGTCACACGCTGCGGCTGCTGACCCTCCCGAGCGCATGGTCGGGCTACGTGGATGAGCATCCCGCGGGCGCGAGCTGTCTCGGGCCGCTCGCCGGGCTTGACCAGCGGCGCGAGCAGTACGTCGCCGCGGTGGCGACCTTGTCTGACCCGGCGCTGACGACGCTCGTGCTCGTTGCGCGCGCGGAGGAGTCGGCGCTGCGCGAGGCCGCCCGCGCGAGCGGCGAGCTTGCCGCCCTGGGCGTCCGCAACCAGCGGCTCGTCATCAACGGCCTGCTTCTCGGACATGACGGGGACCCGGCTGCGCGTGCGTTCACCGAGCGGCAGACCGCCGCCTTGGCCTGCGCTCCCGCGCAGCTCGCCGAGTTCCCCGCCTCGGGCGTGCGGCTCATCCCCGGCGACGTCACCGGGCTCCATGCGCTGCGGCAACTCGCCGGAGCGAACGATCGCGCGGTTGCCGACACGGCGGACGCCGACGCGGTTGACTTGCCCGGGGTTGACGAGCTTGTCGACGAGCTCGACGCCGCCGGCAACGGGGTGGTCATGACGATGGGCAAGGGTGGGGTCGGGAAGACGACCCTCGCGGCCGCGATCGCGCTCGCGCTCGTGGACCGCGGTCATGAGGTCACGCTGTCAACGACCGACCCGGCGGCGCACCTCGTGGACGCGCTCGCCGACGCCACCCACGATGCGCTCCTCGTCGAGCGGATCGACCCGGCCGTCGAGACCGCCCGGTACAGCGACGAGGTCATGAGCGCCGCCGTTGGCCTCGACGATGAGGGTCGCGCGCTGCTGGAAGAGGACCTGCGCTCGCCGTGCACCGAAGAGATTGCCGTGTTCCGCGCGTTCGCGCGCACGGTCGACGCGGCGCGGGAGCGCATCGTCGTGCTCGACACCGCCCCCACCGGACACACGCTGTTGCTGCTCGACGCGGCGCAGAGCTACCAGCGCGAGGTGCAGCGCACGAACGCCCAGGTGCCGGCCGAGGTCGCGCAGCTGCTCGCGCGCCTGCGCGACCCGGAGTTCGCGCGCATCCTCGTCGTCACGCTCGCGGAATCGACACCCGTGCACGAGGCCGCGCGGTTACAGGCTGACCTGCAGCGCGCAGGCATCGAGCCACACGGCTGGGTCATCAACGCCTCCCTCTCTGCCGCGGACACCGCGCATCCGACACTCCGGGCCCGCGCAGCCGCCGAACGGGCGCACATCGACCGCGTGCGCAACGAACTCTCGCCGCGAACGTGGCTCGTGGGATGGCAGCCCGAGCCGCCAGTCGGAGCGCAGCGTCTGCGCGAGCTGACGAGCGCGCCAACCGCGACCTCGGTTGCGCACTGATGGCCACCGCGCTGTTCGTGTGCCTGCATAACGCCGGTCGCTCGCAGATGAGCGCTGCCCTCTTTGAGCGCGCCGCCGAGGGCCGCCACCACGCGCTGTCCGCTGGCAGCGAGGCCGACCCCGACGGTCACGTCCATCCTCAGGTGGTAGAGGTCATGCGGGAGCTGGGGATCGACCTGTCCGACCGCCGACCCCGCCGACTCACCACCGAACTCGCCGCCCAGGCCGACGTCGTCATCACGATGGGCTGTGGTGATGCGTGCCCGTACATCCCGGGCAAGCGCTACCTCGACTGGGACCTGGCGGACCCAAAAGGCCGGCCCGTCGACGAGGTCCGCGCGACCCGGGACGACATCGCCCAGCGCGTCGAAGCGCTCGTCCGAGACCTCGACGCCTCCGCCGCTCGCCCTTGACGGAGGGCCTATTCGTCGGAGGCGGTCAGCTCCGGCGCGGGCAGCGCCTTCGGTGCCGTCGCGACGCGGAGCTCGTAGGCCTGTCGTTTGCCGGCGTCGACCTGGTCGAGCAGGCGGTCGGCCTTCATCAGTCGGCCGAGACCCTCGCGGGCGCTGCGCGGAAGCAGGCCCATGACCGGGCCGATACGGCCGATGACGCGTGGAACGTAGACATCGAAGCGTGGGCGCTCGAGTGCCTCGGCGATAGCGTGATGCGTCGCCAACGTCCGGCTGTAGCGTCGGCGGGCGGATCCATACTGCTCGGTACGGTAGGGTATGCAGCATCATGTCCCCGATGTCTCCGTCCCAGACTGGATCGCGCCTGTCCGCCGAGGACTGGATCGCCGGCGGACTCGAGCTGCTCGCGGAGGAGGGGCTGGCCGGCATCAAGATCGACGCCCTCGCGCGTCGACTCGGCGTGACCAAGGGCAGCTTCTACTGGCACTTCGAGAATCTCTCCGCGTTCCTCGACGCGATGGCCGAGCGCTACTGCGCGCGCCGCGACGCCGAGATCGAGACGTTTGGCGACACGGCGCCGCTCGAACCACGAGCCCGCCTGCTGTACTTCATGGAGCGACTGACCGATCCCGCGACCTGGAACCTCGAGCGCGCTGTGCGTGCTTGGGCCTACTCGAACCCGCGCCTCCAAGCGTACGTCGCCGAGCAGGACATTTGGGCCTTCGGGCAGGTTCGCACCTGCTTCGACCAGCTCGGGTTCACCGCGGTTGAGGCCGAGATCCGTGCCAAGACGCTGTACTACGCGGGCATCGGATTCCTGCACACCGGATCGCTCGGGGAGCCAGAGCGCCGCGAGCACCGCGAAGGCTTGCTCGCGCTGCTGACGCGCGTTTGACCGAGCAGCGCCGCGCCGGGTCGGGCTCGGCTGTCCACGGCTGGGTCAAGTCGGCTCCGTCCGGGTCGATTCAAGAGGTTGACGACCCTCGCGGCATTCATCCTGAAGGAGAAGTACCTATGACCTGGTTCCGAAATCTGTCTTTGGCGAAGAAGCTGTTTGGCGGCTTCGGCGTCGTCCTGGTGTTGCTCGCGGCGATCGTTGTCGTCAGCTATTCAGGGATGGGCAAGCTGTCCACCTCCGCGCACAAGGTCTCGAAGATCGAGCTCGCGCAGGCGGGCGCAGTCGCGGACGTGCGTGCGGCTGTTTCGGATATGCATTTCTCCCAGGCCCAGTATGTGATGACGAATGGGGCGACACATTCCAACTTCGTTGATGATCGTGCGACGTTTGTGCAGGCGCTCGCGCACCTGCGAAGCGTCGTCACGACGCCCGCGCAGCAGCGTGCCGTCGCCCGTCTCGCGGCGGCGTACGTGACGTTTAACGCCGTCGACGCCAAGGTGTACGCGGCACTGCGCAGCGGGAACCGTGCCGCCGCCGCGACCTTGGTGAACGGCGCCGGAAACGACGCCGCCGACACGATCAACGCGGCCGGTCGCAACATGCAGGTGCAGAACAGCAGCGGCTCGGCGCCGCTGATGCGAAGCTTTGACGGGACCGTCAGTTCGACCGAGACGCTGGTGATCGCGCTTGCGATTCTCGCGCTGCTGCTCGGCGCCGGTATCGCGTTCTTCCTCACGCGCCAGCTGACGGGGAGTGTGAAGGCGTTGATCGACCGGATGGCTGCGCTTGAGAAGGCGTTCAAGGACCGCTTGGTTCCGGGGTTGCAGGCACTGGCGGGCGGTGATTTGACGGTCAAGCTGGTGGCGGGCACCAAGCCGGCTTCGGGCTTCTCAAAGGACGAGCTGGGGCAGGCGATGCGCCAGACCGAGCATTTCCGTGCGGCGCTGCTTGAGTGCTATGACGCGTACAACATGACGGTCGGGAATCTGCGCTCGCTGATCGGTCAGGTGACGAGCACCGCGGGTGTGGTGGGCGCCGCGTCACACGAGATGTCCTCGACCTCTGAGGAGGCCGGCAGGGCATCGGGTGAGATCGCGCAGGCGATCGGCGACGTCGCCCAGGGCGCCGAGCGTCAGGTGCAGATGGTCGAGACGGCGCGGCGGGCGGCCGAGGAGGTCGCCGGCGCGGTCAAGGAAAGCGCCGAGCAGGCCGAGCAGACCGCCGAGGCCGCGTCGCAGGCGCGCGAAGCCGCCCAGCACGGTGTTGAGTCCGCCGAGCACGCGAACGAGGCGATGCGCTCGGTTCGCGACTCAAGCCAAGAAGTGACGCGAGCGATCGGCGAGCTGGCCGGCAAGTCTGAGCAGATCGGCGCGATCGTGCAGACGATCACCGGGATCGCGGAGCAGACCAACCTGCTCGCACTCAACGCTGCGATCGAGGCAGCCAGAGCCGGGGATCAAGGCCGCGGCTTCGCGGTCGTTGCTGACGAGGTCAGAAAGCTCGCCGAGGAGTCCCAGCACGCCGCACACGAGATCTCACAACTCGTGAGCGCGATCCAGGATGAGACGAGCAAGGCCGTCGATGTCGTCCAGGACGGCGCAAAGCGCACAGAGGACGGCGTCGCGGTGGTCGAGCAGACGCGTGAAGCGTTCCTGACGATCGGCCAGGCCGATTGAGGACATGACCGCGCGGATTGAGCAGATCGCCGCCGGCGCCCAGCAGATCACCGCCAGCGCTACGAGCATGCAAGAGGGTATGGCCGAGATCGAATCGGTCGCCGAGGAGTCCTCGGCGTCGACCGAACAAGTCTCCGCCTCAACCGAGGAGACCTCTGCCTCCGCCGAGCAGATCGCCGCATCCGCGAACGAGCTCGCGACCAACGCCGAGCAGCTGAACCAGCTCGTCGGTCATTTCCAGATCAGCGACGACGGCGGCAGCTCATCGGCCGATGTCCTCGAGGCAGCGCGCGACGCCCATAAAGCGTGGGGGGCTCGCCTGCGACGAGGCGATCAAGACCGGCTCCAGTGGGACGACAGTGGAGCAAGCAGGAGCAGACGACCAGTGCGCGTTCGGGAAGTGGTTGCACTCCCCCGGAGAGTTCCGCGCCAGTCATCCTGACCGCTGGCAGGAGATTCATGACCTCCACGAGCAGTTCCACCGCAACGCGGCGCAGGTCCTGAAGCTCGCCACCACCGGCCAGCAGCGCCAGGCCGAGGAACTCATCAATGCCCCCGAGTTCGTCAACGTCCAGCGCCAGCTATTGGACGCGCTGCAAACCGCGATTGCGGCCTAGCCGAGATCTTTGCCGCCAGCCGACGTCGGCTGTTCGCTCCAGCAGACGCTTCGGCCTGGGCGCGCCAGACGACGGCGCGGCCGGCGGTGAGTGAACGTGTCACATATTTGTTGACGTGTGGCCTTGCGGACCGTCCGCATATGAGTTACCATCACGCGCTGCAACAAATGGCAATAGCAATGTCACATCTCAGCAACACATTCAACTCCCTCCCCGAACCGGCGCCGACGGCGTCGGTCAAGCCGTGTCGGCATAGCTCCGATCTGGAGCGCCGGTACGGCAGCGGTTTCGCCCTTTCCGCGAGGTGTGCTCGCTAGATCCAGCGCAGACACCACGGCAGGTAAGGGCGACCCAACGGGTCGCCTTCTTTGTTTCTGAAGGCAAATCAACGACGACGAACCAGAAGGTGATGCTCAGCTTGAAAAGTTCCAACCCACTTGAGGCCCCGCCTGAGAGAGAAAGGTCCTCCACGATGTGTCGCTGCATTTCACGTGTGTAAGTACGTGTGACTTGTCCATGCCTTTATCCAGTGACACGATCGGAGCATCGGGCTCCAACACCCCTCCACGTAGGACGCCGTGCCCCAGGCCGGCGATCCAGGGTCGAAGGGTAGGCGAGTGGCATAGACAACATCGTTGGCGACGAAGGTAACGATTCCATTCCCGCGGGAGGCTGCACAGACTTCACGTGACCGTAGCTCAGCCGGTAGAGCGCTCGCTTGAAACGCGGGGCGTCGCAGGTTCGACCCCTGCCGGTCACATCATCACGGCTCCGTAGCTCAACACGCGGCAGAGCTCCCGGCTCTTAACCGGGATGGTGCAGGTTCGACGCCTGCCGGGGCCACTGCTCGGAAGGACTGCCATCGGCGCGGTATCCCGTCCTGAAAACGGGTGGGCCTGTGGGCCTTGGTGGTTCGAGTCCCTCTGAGGGTGCTCTCTGTCTACGACGTGCTGGTCGACCTCGCGGTAAGGGGTCGACTCCGGTCCCGAGAGGGAGAAGGCGAGGAAGTAGACCCGGGTCGCCCACCAGCGTCGCCGTCGATTGTCGATCCCGGCGCCGGGTCGTGATTTGTCTTCTGGCTGTGGGGGAGCTGGCCACCCCACCGGCCCTGGAAGCCGGGGATCGCAGGTTCGACTCCTGCCAGCCAGACCTGAGCGCGGTAGAGGAGCGGTTGTCCTCGCGAGCCTCATGAGCTCGAGACCGTGGGTTCGAATCCCACCCGCGCGACTTTCGATGGGGGCGTAGCTCAGAGGGCCAGAGCGCTCGCTTGTCAGGCGAGAGGTCGTCGGTTCGAGCCCGGCCGTCCCCGCTGTGGCCGTGGTGTAGCGGCGAGCATTCGGGGTCGTGATCCCCGCGGCGCCGGTTCGAGTCCGGCCGGCCACCTGACTTGCCCGCGGATGCTGGGCATTGGCGAGCCCATCGGCCCGTAACGCCGCCGCCTCGCGCTGTGGTGGTTCGACTCCACCCGTCCGCATTACGTTGGCCCGCCCTACTTCTTCCCGCCCCGCCGGAAGCGCGACATCACACGGCTCAGTCTGCTCCCGATCCCCTGGCTCGCGTCAGCGGCGATCTTGCCGACCGTGTCGTCGGTCTTGATGATCCCCAGCTCCTCGTCCGTCGCGCGCGTGGGACCCCCGCGGGCGACTGTCTCGGCGGCCTGCGCGCGATAGCCCGCGCGGCGCGCCTTGGCGGCGTCGATCTCCGCCTGCAGGCGGGCGACGTGGTCGTCGGGATCTGGCGCGGCAGTGGTTGCGTCGGCGTCGTCGGTCATGGGACGCATTCCAGAATCTATCCGGTCGTGCCGGTCAGAAATGCGCGCGGACCCGCCGCACGGCCACGCCCATGCCTTGCGTGGTGATCGGCACGCGCCACTCCATCTCCCGCCTCCGTAGTGTCAGCGGCAAGCACGCGCCCGTCGTACGGCCGAGGTGCGGGTTCGAATCCTGCCGGAGGCTCCTCCCCGACGCCCGTAGCTCAGCTGGACCACGAGCGCTGCCGCGCGACGGCAGCGGCCGCGGTTCGACTCCAGCCGGGCGTACTCGTTTCTCATCTCGCGGACGTAGCTCAGAGGAAGAGCACCGGGCTTCGAACCCGGAGGGCAGAGGTTCGACTCCTCTCGGGGGCTCTCGACACCGTGGCCGAGAGGCGAGGCACGCGCCTGCAAAACGCGTCAACGGCGGTTCGAATCCGCCCGGTGTCTTGCCGAAACAACAACCGCAAAGGAGGATGAGCAGCAATGAACATCAAGACGTTCGGCCCCGTCGACGAGCGGAGCCTGAAGCAGCTCGAGCGCTGCATGGACGCCGGTGACGCCGAGTTCGGCGTGCTGTGCGCCGATCACCACCCTGGGTACAGCCAGCCGATCGGCGGCGCGATCGCCTATGAGGGCTACGTCTCGCCGTCGGGGGTCGGCTACGACATTGGGTGTGGCAACAAGGCCGCGTGCACCGAGCTCACGCGTGCTGATCTCGACGCGCTCGGCGGCGTCGAGCGGATCATGCGCGAGATCACGCGCCGGATCTCGTTCGGCATGGGCGTTCCCGCCCAGGAGCGCACCGATCACCCGGTGCTCGAGAAGATCGCGGCGGCCGAGTTCGAGCCGCAGCGCAAGCTCGCCCAGAACGCCGCCAACCAGCTCGGCACCGTCGGATCCGGCAACCACTACGTCAACCTGATGGAGGACGAAAACGGCCGGGTCTGGGTCGGAGTCCACTTCGGCTCACGTGGGTTCGGGCACAAGACCGCGTCCGGGTTCCTCGCCCTCGCGCAGGGACTGCCGTTCGACGGCAAGGCCCACGAGGGCGAGATGGACTCGCCCCCGGTGCTGCTCGAGCTCGGCACCGAACTCGGCGACGCCTACATCGAGGCGATGCAGCTCGCCGGCGAGTACGCCTACGCGGGCCGCGACATCGTCGTGGCCAAGGTGCTCGAGATCCTCGGCGCCGAGGCGATCCACGAGGTGCACAACCACCACAACTTCGCCTGGCGCGAGGAGCACGGTGGCCGCACGTACTGGGTGATCCGCAAGGGCTGCACGCCGGCGCGGCCGGGCCAGGCGGGGTTCGTCGGCGGCTCGATGGGCGACGAGTCGGTGATCCTCGAGGGCGTCGCGTCCTCCGAGGCTGAGGAGTCGCTGTTCTCCACCGTGCACGGCGCCGGCCGGATCATGAGCCGCACGCAGGCGGCCGGCAAGGTCCGCCGTCGCAAGCGCTGGGCGTGCGCGCAGCGCGACTGCGACCGCGTGTTCGAGATCGACGGCATCAGCGCCACGAACCCCGCCGATTCGGACCCACCCACCCGGTGCCCGGATCACCCGGACGCGCGCGTGCGCAAGGTGTGGATCGAGGAGCAGCTGAAGCCGGGCAAGGTCGACTGGCCCGCCGTCCAGGCACGCCTGCGAGCGCAGGGGATCGTGCTCATCGGCGGCGGCGCCGACGAGGCGCCGGAGGTGTACAAGCGGCTCCCGGATGTGCTCGACGCGCACGCCGGCTCGATCCGCGTCACGCACACGCTGCGCCCGCTCGGCGTCGCCATGGCCGGACGCGACGTGTTCGACCCGTACAAGGACTGAGGGGCCGCCGAAAAGGCGGCCCCTCAGCCGTTCAATGGTCGGCGACGATTCGCTCCAGCAGGCGTTCGGCGTGGGTGCGCCAGACGGTGCAACCGAGTGCGTCATTGAGGCGAATCGCGTTCTCGACGTGGCGGACCGCGTCGTCGTGGCGGCCGAGGACCGCGGCGAGGCCGCCGAGGTGGCGGTCGATCGCTCCGTAGTTGGTGACGGCCCGGCCGGCGGTGGCTGGTCGACCGGCGTAGGGCGCGAGGCGCAGGTAGAGCGTGGCTGCGTGGGTTGGGTCACCCACTAGCACTGCCGTCTCGGCGCACTCGGCTTGCAGGGAGAGCCAGTTGGTGTCGAACGCGTGCGGGAGCGCCATCACCGCCTCGAGTTCGGAGCGCGCTTTCTCGATGTCGCCGCGGCCGGCGAGGATCCAGGCGTGGCCGCCCCGGTAGGCGATCCCGGCGGGAGAGTTTGAAATCTTGTCCTGAACGAACGCGATGTCGGCCTCGTCGAAGGCCTCGCGCTGGATTTGGACGCCGAAGCGCACCAGGGTGCGAAACAGTTCGGAGTTGCGATCGCCGGCGCGCCGCCCGGCCTCCTCGGCCTCGGCGGCGAGACGCTCGGCTTCGTCGTATCGTCCGGCCAACATTGCGTCCACCGCTGCCCACAGCGGCGTGTACCACTGGAAGGCGGGCAGGCGAAGCTCCTCCGCGAGTCGCGCGTGCCGGACCACCTCCTTGCGCCAAGCTGTCATGTCGCCGAGCTCGAAGAGGTCGCAGACGCGCCAGTTGTGCGCCTGGAGCTCCGTGTGGCGGTCGCCGGCGGCCCGCGCCGCGGCCGTCATCTCGTGGGCAACCGCCAGGCGCTCGTCGACGCGATCGGGCCGCCACAGTGCCACGTGCCGTGCGCCCAGGGCGGACGCGAGTGCAACGGCGTCACCGGACTCCTCAGCCGTAGCCACGGCTTCGGCGCTGAGAGCCTCGGACCGTCCGCGGTCGGGCGCGTAGTAGAGCTCAACCGCCAGCCGGGCCTGCACACGAGAGCGCAGGGCGAGGTCCTCGACGCGCTCGAGGGCTTCCTCGAGCCGGGCGATCGCCGAGGCGTCGAGGTCGACGATCGCGATCCCGAGTCCAGCGAAGCCAAGCGCCGCCTGCGCGAGGAGCACCGGATCGGACTGTCGAAGCGCGAGCGTACGTGCCGCGGAGAATGACGCGCGCGCAGCGTCGGGCTCACCGGCGCGCGACAGCGCGTCACCGCGCGCGAGCAGCAGACGTCCGGACTCGTCGTCGGCATCCGCGAGCGTAAGCGCATCGAGAGCGCGGTCGAAGCGGTCCGCCGCATCCTCGTAGGCGAGCCGGTCAAGTGCCCGCCGCCCGGCGCGTTCGAGCATCTCGGCCGCCCGCCGGGCGTCCGCGGTGGATGCCGCCTCGAACAGGTGCATCGCGATCTCCTCGAGGTGGCGACTTTCGCCGAGGGTGCTCAGTGCCTGTGCCGCGCGGCGGTGAAGCCGGGCGCGGCGCAGGACGTTGCACTCGTCGTGGACCACCTCACGCACGAGCGCGTGCGCGAACTCGAAACGCTGTGCCGTGGCGGCCGGGCGCAGGAGCCGGGCGCGCAGGATCTCGTCGAGCGCCGCCTCGGCGACGTCCGGCTCGAGTCCTGCGGTCGCCTGCAACGCGTGTGCGTCGTGCTCGAGGCCGAGGATCGCGGCGGCGGCGATCAGCTCGTTCGCGTCGTCGCTCATCCGCGACAGCCGGACGCCGACCGCGTGCCGAACGCTCTCCGGCACCACCTGCGCACCGGGCTCGGCGAGCCCTCTGAGCACCTCCTCAACGAAGAACGCGTTTCCGGCAGTTCTCGCGTGGACGCGCGCCGCGATCTCGTCCGTACCGAGCGCCGAGCGGGTGAGCGTGACGACGTCGTCGAGCGGGAGCCCGCGCAGATCGATCCGGTCCAGCGCGCCGCCGCGCCCCAGCTCTGCCAGTGCCGCCGTGAGGGGTGTGTGGCGGCCGATCTCCGTGTCGCGATAGGTACCGATGACCAGCATCGGCCCGGCGCTCGTGGAGCGCAGCAGGAAGCTCGTGAGCAACAGGGTCCCTCGGTCCGCCCAATGGATGTCGTCGATCACGAGCAGCAGTGGAGCGACCGCGGCCAGGTCCGTGAGCGCGGAGTCGACGGTGCCGAACAGGCGATGCCGCGCGCCGGCGTCGACGGTGTCACCGGGCTGGAGTGCCTCAGCGCTGCCGGCCTGAGCCAACGCCTCGGAAAACGGCTCGAACGGCGCCAGTGGCTCCTCGGAACAGCGGCCGACCAGGACGGTTGCGTGCTCGGCGAGAGCTCCTGACGCGAACCGCTGGGCGAGGCGCGTCTTGCCGATTCCCGGCTCGCCCGCGATCAGCACGATCCGGCGGTCCCGGTGCATCTGCACACCACCCCACGACGCACGAAGCCGCTCGAGCTCGGCACGGCGACCGACAAACTCCGTCTCATGCGCACGGACGAGGACCGGCGGCGGCGGGACGGGCGCCGGCTCGGTGCGACGGAGCGCTTCCACGAGCGCTCGCGTCTCACGCGAGGGCGAAATCCGTAACTGCGTGCGCACCCGCTCAGCGAACTGCCTTCCAGCGGCCAGCGCCGCG
Source organism: uncultured Solirubrobacterales bacterium (assembly GCA_963779695.1). Lineage (GTDB taxonomy): Bacteria > Actinomycetota > Thermoleophilia > Solirubrobacterales > Solirubrobacteraceae > Palsa-465. Next base: position 2,798 of record CAVZZH010000022.1, on the reverse strand, counting down.
ACGCGGTCGCCGCTGGCTGCGAGTCGCTCGATCAGCCGGCGATTGGGCCCCTCCGCCAGCGGGTCGAGCGCCACCTGAGCTCTCGTCAGCCGGATCGCCTCCCGTGGGTCGCCGGCCAAGGCCGCTGCTTGTTCCAGCGCCTCGCCGAGCCGGTGTGAGTGCTCGTCCCGCGCCGCGATCGCCCACTCCTCGTCGAACTCCTCGAGAATCGGGCCGCTGCACGCCTCAAGCGCCCGGATGGGTTCGCCGTCGTCGAGCGCGTGCTGGAACGCGCGCGTATCGACGAGGAGGTCCGGGCCCTCGAGCGCCACGGCCTCGCGCGTGGCCGTCAGATGCACGGCAGCCGGGCCCAGCGCCTGCCGCAGCTCGGTGAGCGCGACCCGCAAGCTGGCCCGCGCCGACTCGTCGAGTACGTCGGGCCAGAACCGCGCGGCAAGCCGGCGCCGCGGATGCGAGCCGGGGTGAAGCGCGAGGTAGGCCAGCACCGCGCGGGCCCGCTTCGACGCAGGCGGAGCGAGCTCGGTGCCATTCACGCGCAGCTGCCAGCCGCCGGCGAGTCGGACCTCGAGCATCGCGCAACTCTCGTCGATGAGATCGCTTTAACGCAAGGCGTCCCCGGACGATTGACGCTGGCCGAACGGTGCCCGAACGGTCGGCGGAGATCATGGCGCCATGTCGATTTCAGGTGGTCGTGACTTACGCCTTCTCGCCGGGGCAGCGGGGATCTCCGCGCTCGGCGATTTCATGGCGATCTTCCCGCTGATCCTCCACGTGCAGCAGCGGACCGGCTCCGCGTTCGCCGTCTCGGCGCTGATCTTCGCGCTCTGGGGACCGGTCGTGCTGGCCGCAGGGATCGCCGGCGCCCTGGTCGACCGCTTCGAGAACCGCACGATTCTCATCGTCGTCTCACTCGGCCAAGCCGCCGTGGTGTTGGCGATGCTCGCCGGCATCGACAACCTCTGGGCGCTGCTGCCGTTGATGGCGCTGCTCGGGTTTGGCGTCGCACTCAGCCAGCCAGCCGAGTTCGCGCTCGTTCCGGCGGCCGCGGGGTCGGAGACGGACGTGGCGCGGGCCAACGGACTGATCGAGACGACGCGATCGGTCGGGTTCACCGCCGGCCCGGTGCTCGGAGGCGCGCTCGGTGCGGCCGGGCTGCTGTGGCTCGCACTGGCGCTGAACGCCATGTCGTTCGTGGTCGTGGCCGCTGCGGCGCTCGCGATCCGCGCGCGCCGTCGCCCCGCACCGGGCGAGGGTGGGGACACCGACGTCCGCGCCCGCGAGGGATTTGCCTTCCTCGTGCGCGAGCGCGACATGAGGATCGCGCTTGGCGGTGCCGTCGCCGCGCTGGCGGTCTTCTCGATCTCGGCGACCGCTGAGCCGTTTTTCGTCACTGACGTGCTCAGAGCGGGCAGCCTCGCGTATGGCGTCCTGCTCACCTCGTGGACGCTCGGGATGGCCGCGGGCTCAGCGGGGCTGGCGCACCGCGTCGGGCGGACGCGGCTGGCGGCGGGCGGCCTCGCCGCGGTCGTGCTCCAAGGTTTCGGCATCACCGGCGCAGCGCTGTCCCCGGTGCTGTGGGTCGCGCTGGTCGGGTTCGCGTTCGGCGGAGTCGCCCACGGCGTCAAGAACGTGCTGCTGCGAACGCTGATCCACGAGCGCGCGCCAGAGGCGCTCCGCGGCCGTGCCTTCGCCGCTTACAACGGCGCCCGCAACGGAGCGGAGCTCGGCGCACTGGTGCTCGGCGGCATCGTCGTCGGCGCGCTCGGCGCCCGCACAGCGCTGCTCCTCGCCGGGCTCGGACCGGCGGCCATCGGCGCCACCTGTCTCGTGCTTCTGCTGCACCGTCGCCGCGCCGACGCGGCGGTCACAACAACCACAACCGAAGGGGGAGTTCTCCATGCACGTGTCCAAGGATGAGTTGCAGCCGACGATCATCGGCGAGTACGAGGGCCGCCAGGTCGACGCCGGCGGGATCCGAATCGCTTTCGAATCCATGCCAGGGCAGTTCCCGCCCGACGAGTCCCCGTTCAAAGGCCTCCCCAACGATCGCTGCCAATGCGACCACTGGGGGTACGTGTTCAAAGGCTCGTTCCGCGTCACATACCTCGACGGCGACGAGGAAATCATCACCACAGGCCAGGCATACCACCTGCGGCCAGGCCACTTCGTCCAGACGCTCGAGCCGGTCGAGCTGCTCGAGCTCAGCCCGGTCGAGGAACACGATCGCACGATGGCGACGCTCGCCAAGAACATGGGCCTCGTGGTGTCATGATGCGCACGATGACCGGTTATTCCGCCAAATCCATCGATGAGCTGCCGACCCTGTGGGACGGGTTCGCGAAGCTCGTCCGCCCCGGCCTCGACATCACCGCGTTCGGCGCCAACATCATGGACCTCCCGCCCGACTACTCAACCAAGTCCCACGACGAGGCCGAATCCGGGCAGCAGGAACTGTATGTCGCGCTGCGCGGCTCGGGCTCCGTCGACGTCGACGGCGCCCGCCTGCCGCTCGATCCCGACCACCTCGTGCGTGTCGAGGCGGGCACCGCGCGGGTGCTGTCCTCCGGCCCCGACGGGCTGCGAGTCCTCTGCATCGGCGCTGTACCGGGCGGCATCTACGAGCCGCCGGACTGGAGTTCCGCAGGAGAGTAACGCGGCAACCCGCGGCGGAGAGCTCATCAGCACTCCGTCGCGGACGCCGACGCGTCATCACGCACGATCGCTGTAACGCTTTGACCGTCTGCGCGACTGAGCGACGATGACGACCGCATCGAACCGGACGCTGGGCTGGCATCGCG
>CAVZZH010000021.1:0-61499 GCA_963779695.1 uncultured Solirubrobacterales bacterium | reverse complement strand
GCTCTAAATATGGAGCCGTGGTCGCCACCGGTACGATTGCATCCGGTGTCGCGACGCTCCGATCGACGAGCTCGTCCGACGCCGACCTCGTCGACGTTGGATGCCGCCGTGCCCGATGACACTGATCGGGTGATCCACCAGTGGGCGAGCGTCCGACCGGACCTGGATGTCTCATCGATTGGCGTCATCGCCCGCCTGGCACGCCTCGACGCGATCATCGACGAGGAGATGGAGGCGTTCTTCGCCGAGCATGTCGTGAGCAAGCCGACCTTCAGCCTGCTGGTGGCCCTGGTGCGCATCGATCAGCCTGGCGGCGTGTCCCAGCGTCGCCTGGCCAACGAGATGCGGCTCACGCCTGGGACCGTGAGCGCCCGGGTAGACCGCATGGTCAGAGACGGCCTCGTGGCGCGCGCCCCGGACCCATCGGACAAGCGAGGGTCGTTGGTCTCGCTCACGGAGCGTGGCCGGGAGGTCTTCGAGGTCGTGGTGCCCGCTTACCTGGCGAACGAGGCGCGGCTCCTCGGTTCGCTGACTGCGGACGAGCAGGCGACGCTGGCCGGCGTCCTCCGCAAGCTGCTGGTCGCGTTCGAAGGCAGCGCGCAACTCGAAGGCGGCCCCGTCCGCCTCGGGCTGATCCTCGCCCCGGTGCACGTGGCGATTGCGATGCAGCGCGCCGTCGGCCTCCCTGAACGGCCCGGCCTGTTGGTGCGCTCCACGGAGGAGGGATCACCGGCGGCTGCGGCGGGGTTGACCGAGGGTGACATCCTGACTCAGGCCGCCGGCAGACCGTTGCGGTCGGTATCCGCCCTCTGCGCCGCAATCGTCGATGCCCTGCCCGCGGGTGTCTTGGAGGTGCGAGCGAGGCGGGGCGTCGAGGAGAGAGACGTGTCCGTGCCGCTGAGGAGTGCCACGGCGGGGACGACCCAGGTCGGGCTCGTCAATCGCCAAGGCGAGCATCACGTGTGAGCTGATCACCCTTGACACATACTTTGGCGCAAATCTATGATGCCATATGACCTTGAGGTGTGCGAGTCGTAATGGCTGACGCTCGCGAGCCGGCGCCACGCGCGGGACGAGGGCGGCTCGCCGAGGTTCTCGCGACTCGCGGCGGGCAAGCCGCGCCCGAGGCGCCGTTCGTGATCGAGCATCGCGAGGCACTGATTTACATGCTCTGTGAGGCCGCCGAGCTTGAGCACGGAATCATGTGTCAGTACCTGTTCGCGGCGTTCTCGCTCAAGCAGCAGCTCGATGAAGGGCTGACGGACGAGCAGTTGGATGCGGTCACCCGTTGGCGGAGGATGATCCTGCACGTCGCCGCCGAGGAGATGCTGCACCTCGCGCTCGTGCACAACGTGCTATCGGCGATCGGGTCAGCGCCGCACCTCGGGCGCCCTAACCTCCCGGCGCCGGCGCGCCATTACCCGGCCGGGGTCAATCTCACGCTGGTCTCGTTCGGAGAAGACGCGCTGCGGCACTTCATGTTCCTCGAGCGCCCCGAGGGCATGGAGTTGGAAGGCGCCAAGGGCATCGACGCGCCGCTGCACGACGCGGTTCCGCTGATGAGCGAGCGCGACATCGTCCCGCGCCTGCAGGACTTCGGGACCGTGGGGCACCTCTATCGCTCGATCGAGCAGGGTCTCGCCCGGCTGTCCGAGAAGTACGGCGAGCACAACCTGTTCATTGGGCCGCCTGAGGCGCAGGCCGCGAGCGAGCACTTCCGCTGGAGCGAGCTTCAGCCGGTCACCGACCTTGCGAGCGCGCAGCGAGCGCTCGACACGATCCTCGAGCAGGGAGAGGGCGCCCGCGGCGATTGGAAGGATGCGCACTTCGGGCAGTTCGTCGAGATCCTGCAGGAGTACCGCGACATCCGCGAACGGGACCCGGGCTTCGAGCCCGCCCGGCCCGTCACGTTCGCGACCGCTCGCCCACAAGAGCGCGACAACACGGTGCCGCTGATCAGCGACCGGGTGACCGCGCGTTGCGTCGATTTGTTCAACGTCTCGTACGAGATCCTGCTGCTCGCGCTCGAGCGCTACTTCGCGCACACCGAAGAGACCGACACGCAGCTGGGGACACTCGCTGACGCGACTGTCAACCTGATGCTCGGCGTGCTCGCACCGCTCGGGGGGATCATCACCACGCTGCCCGTCGGCCCCGCACACCCCGGCCAGAATGCGGGTCCGAGCTTTGAACTGTTCTATGAGAGCGATTACCTGATGCCTCACCTGGCGGCCGCGTGGACGATGCTCGAGGAGCGCCTACGTCAAGCGAGCGACTTCGCCGAGGAGATCGAAGCGATCGCGCCGCCGCCGCTCGTCGAGAAGCTCGAGCCGGTCGCCGCAGCGCTCGATGGGATCGCCGACACGCTCGCGGCCCGCTTCCCTGACTGGGGCGCGACGAGCCGCTACCTCAAGCCGGCTCCCGACACCAACGAACAATCCAGCGCGGTCACGATCAAAGCCGACGCCGACAGGCTCGCGACGCGAGCGAACGAAACGTCGCCGCCGAGCCCCCTCTTGTCCCTTGTCGTGCGGACCCACACGCTCATACTGAGCACGCTCGACGGCGACGCGAGCCGGGCAGCTGCGTTGCTCGACGGTGTGCTTCGTCCGCTCGCGCGGGCGAGCGAGCTGCACGGCGGCGTGCCCGCCGGCGAGGAGCCTGGTGAACAAGCGCCGGCCTCCGACCTGGGCGGCTCCCTCTGGCAGCTCGCGACGGCCACCGCGAGGCTCTCGGGCGCCACCGGGACTGGAGAGGCAGCCGGATGGCTGAAGCTTGCCGCTGCGAAGCTCGGGCAGCTCGCAGACACCCTGCCCCCGGGAGCCGGGGTACCCACGCGCCCCGAGCGGCAAGCCGAGCTTGAAGGTGCGCGGAACGTCGGCGACCCGACGATCACGGTCGTGCCGAACGGGCCGTTGATCGCCGCCGACATCGAGCTCGTCACCGACTGGCTCGGCACCCCGCAAACACATAGCCGGCTCCGGGCGCTGTGCCGCTGTGGACGCTCGAACAACAAACCCGATTGCGACGCGAGTTGCCTCCGCGACGGTTTCGACGACAGCAAAGACCCGAAACGCGTCCCAGACCGGCGCGACACCTACCAGGGAGAGCAGGTCACAGTCTTCGATAACCGCGGAATTTGCCAGCACTCCGGCTACTGCACCGACCGCCTCGCAAACGTGTTCCACACCGAGGGCGACGCATTCGTCACGCCCAGCGGAGGACGGATGGATGAGATCATCAACGCGGTCCGGGCGTGCCCCTCCGGCGCGCTCAGCTACGCCCTCGGGCGCACCGAGAACCGGACTCACGTCGACCGGGACGGGACCCGACCAGGCGCGATCGAGATCACCCGTGATGGCCCCTACCGGATCACGGGCGCGATCGCGCTGCTGGCCGGCGACGGGAGTCCGGTCGAGCGCGCCGAAGGCGCATCTCACGAGCACTATGCGCTCTGCCGATGCGGACAGTCGCGCAACAAGCCGTACTGCAGCGGCATGCACTGGTACGTCGACTTCAAAGACCCTCAGCCGACGACGGCGGCGAACCAGACGATCTACGAAGCGGCAGGAGGGATGCCGGCGCTCACGCGGATGACGACCCTCTTCTACGAGAAGCTCGCGGCCGACGACCCGCTGCTCGCCCCGCTGTACGCGACCATTCCGCCCACCGAGCCCGAGCGGCTCGCGCGCGAGCTCGCATGGCTCACCGGCGCCGCCACCGATCGGCCGGAGCACCCAGGATTCCTGCCCGCCGAGTCACGCGGCACGCCCACCACCGAGGCCCGCGAACGCTGGGTCGAGCTGATGTGCCTCGCCGCCCGACAAGCCCGAGTCGCAGAGCAGCCGGAGTTGCACGCGACCCTCCGTGCGAACCTGGACCTCTACAGCCGCGCCGGCACCCAACCTGACACGAGCCGCTTCACCTGGGTCAGACGACCTCCAGAACCGACGGAAGATCAGGAAGGCGAACGCGAGTCCGCGGTCGAACTCCCCTCGGCCGGCGAGCCGATCGGCTTCAACGAGCACATCAAGCCGATGTTCCGCGAACGCGACCGCGCTTCGATGAAGTTCGCATTGGACCTGTGGTCCTACGATGAAGTCCGCGCCAACGCCCAGGGGATCCTCGGGCGCATCAGGGATGGCACGATGCCGTGCGACGGAGCATGGCCCGGCGAATGGGTCGAGGTGTTCGAGCGCTGGACGCAGAGCGGCATGAGCGCATAGGAGCGGCCCCACCGGCCCACGCGGCTGACGAGGATCGCGTCACGCCGACGCGGATCCCTGACGCCATGCTCGAGACCCCGGAGGCGGCCGAGCAGCGGGTCACCCCGCTGGAACTGTTCTTCGACCTGGTGTTCGTGTTCGCGATCACCCAGGTGACCGGGTTCGTGGCCGCACAGCCCTCCTGGTCGCGGCTCGTCGAGGGCCTCGCGATCCTGGCCGTGCTGTGGTTCGCGTGGTCCGCGTACGCGTGGCTGGGCAACACCGCACACACCGACGAGGGCGTGGTGCGGGTGATCCTGCTCTCCGCGATGGGAGCGATGCTCATCGCCTCGCTCGCAGTCCCGGACGCGTTCGGGGGCGACGGGCTCATCTTCGGGATCGCCTACTTCGTCGTCAGCGTCCTGCACATCGTTTGCTACGCGGCGGTCGCCCGGACGCAACAGGATCCGGAGTTGCGGCGCGTCGTCCGGCGCCTGGGATCGACGATCTTGCCGGCAGCCGCTCTGCTGGTGCTGGCGGGTGCACTCTCCGGGACGCCGCGCGCCTTGTGCTGGCTCGCGGCGCTGCTCGTCGACTACGGAGGGCTCATCGCCCGCGGGGTCGAGGGATGGCGGATCGAGCCGGGCCACTTCGCCGAGCGCCACAGCCTGGCGATCATCATCGCGCTTGGCGAGTCGATCGTCGACGTCGGGGTGGGTGCCAGGGCCGTGCCGCTCGATATCGGCGTGATCGCCGGGGCATTACTCGGGATCGCCACAGCCGGCGCATTGTGGTGGGCGTACTTCGACATGGTCTCAATCTTCGCCGAGCGACTGCTGCGTCGGGCCGATCCCCACACGCAGGTCCTGATGGCCCGGGACTCCTACACATACCTGCACCTGCCGATGATCGCCGGAATCGTCGTGTTTGCGATCGGCGTCGAGAGAACGCTCCCGCACATCGACGCTCACCTGCCGCCCGTCGTGGCAGCAGCACTGTGCGGTGGGCCGGCGCTCTACCTCGTGGCGCTGAGCGCGTTCAAGCGCCGAAACCTCGGCTCCTTCAACCAACCGCGCTTGGTCGTCGCCTGCATCCTCGTTGCGCTCATCCCCGTCGCGACGCGAATTCCCGCTCTCGCCGCGCTCGGGATGGTCACTCTGGTGGCGTGTGGACTCATCGCGTTCGAGTACGTCCGCTATTCGGAGGCACGCGAGCGCATCCGTCACGGCACTCAACCGTCATAAAGCAAGCGCCGGTATCACTCGTCGAGGGGCCGCCGGCCGCTGCTTGCGACGCGTTCGAGGATCCGTTTGAGCGTTGCCAAGTCCTTTGCGCTGAGGGCGGTCAGGCCTGGCGGAGGGTTGGAGAGGATCTCGTCGGCACGGCGGGCGAGGGCACTGCCGGCGGGGGTCGCCTCGACCAGCTTCGCGCGGCGGTCTGTGGGGTGCGGGCGGCGCTCGACGAGGCCGAGCGACTCGAGCTCGTCGACGATCGTCGTGGCGTTCGGTTTCTCGGTGTCCATCGCCTCAGCGAGTTCGCCCATCGACATCGGGTGGCGCGCGAGTCGGCGGAGCGCGCGGGCCTTGCCGAAGCTGAGGCCTGTGGCGTCGGTGACCGCCCGCCGCCGGAGCCGGTCGAGCACGAGGTCCGACATGGTGAGCCAGGCCTCACCTGCCAACTGCGGTTTGGTTGCCCGCTCCATCGTGGCCAGCCTACGGGACGCTGCGTTCCAATCCGAATGTGGCGGCCGTGCGGCGGGCCGACTCTGCCGCCCGGGTTGTCGTGCCGATCAGGCACAGCACGAGAACGGCCCCGCCGCACGCGGCGAGCGTCCACCAGGCTGGTCGGCTCGCGACCGCCAAGCCGGCGCCCGCTGGCGCGCTGCCGATGATCGCGCCGGCGACCGCGACGCCGAGCGACTGGCCGAGCATCCTGGAGGTGGTGGCGATCGCCGCGGCGGTGCCCGCCTGCGCGCGCGGCATTCCAGCCACTGCTGCGTCGGTCACGGGCGCGTTGACGAAGCCGAATCCGACGCCGAAGACCAAGGTCGCCCCGACGACGAACGTCAGCGGCGTCGCCAGTCCTATCCCGCTCAGCGGCAGGCAGCCGACGAGGATGCCGCCACCGGCGATGAGCAGCGGGAGGCGCGGCCCGCGGCGACCGAGCAGCACGCCCGAAAGCGGCGAGGCGACCACAGTCACGACGGCCATCGGGGCAAGCACCACGCCGGCCTGCAGCGGTGTCAGCCCCCGCACGCGCTGCAGGTACAGGGTCGTCAGGAATAGGAAGCCGCCGAACGAGCCATACGCGGCGACCGTGATCGCGATCGCCGAGGAGAACGGTGCGGAGCGGAAGAAGCGCGGATCGATCACCGGCTGGTGCCGCCTGCGCTCGTAGGTCAGCAGCGCGGCTAGCGCGACTACCGCGGCGGCGAACACCGCCAGGGTCGAAGCCGACGACCAGCCGACCCTCGATCCCTCGATGATCCCGAAGATGACGGCTCCCAGCAGCATCGTCATGAGCGCCTGACCGACGGGATCGAGCGGGCGCGGCTGCGCAGCGCGCGACTCCGGGACGAACGCCCGCGTCAGGACGATCGCGGCAAGTCCGAGCGGAACATTGATCAGGAAGATCGCACGCCACCCGACCAACCCGGTTAGCAAGCCGCCGAGCAGCGGCCCGAGCGCCATCGAGACGCCGAACATCGCCCCGCGGATGCCGATCGCCCGGGCTCGCTCGCGCGGGTCGGTGAACGTGTTCGCGATGATCGCCATCGCGACCGGGTTGAGCATCGCCCCGCCGATCGCCTGGACCGCTCTGGACGCCACCAACAGACCGACCGTGGGCGCCAGCGAGCATGCGAGCGAGGCGGCCGAGAAGAGCGCGAGACCGAGCACCAGAGTTCGGCGGCGCCCAAAACGGTCAGCGAGCGACCCGGCCAGCAGCAACAGGCTGGCCACCACCACCGTGTAAGCGTCGACAGTCCACTGCAGCCCCGCGACGCCGCCGCCGAGGTCCCGCCCGATCGCGGGAAGCGCGACGTTCACCGCAGTGGCATCGAGCCCGACCATCAGCAGGCTTACGGAAGAGACGACGAGAATGAGCGACTTGGCTGATTGTGATGCGTTCATAACTATTATGAAAGCATAATCTACTTGGCCCCGCCGGACAGCGCACGAGACCGCCGAGCCCCAACCGCCGCTCACACCCTGGAACGCGCCCTACCGAGCGCAACGCCGCCGCCTCAGAAGCGATGTCGGGTGTGGCTGAAGCCGCCCTTGGTGAAGGCAAGGACTTTCGCTGGGCGGACAGCGAACACGAGCGCGGTCCCGACGTCGTGTCGAAAGCCATCCTGACTGACCTCGTATTGCCATCGCCCGTCCCACTTTTGTGCCCAGGCTGCGGCGAGCCGGCCGAGTTGCTGTGCCTCGGTGACGCGGGCCGCCTCGCCCTCGACAACTACGTCGAGGCCGCTCTGCCAGTCGTTGGCGCCCGTGGTCAGCGCGACGCGCGGGTTGCTGGCGAGGTTGCGCGCCTTCTGCTCGTCCCGGCCTGTGGAGAAGTGCAGCGCGTCGTCGAGCCAGACGGCGACGAGCGGAGTGACGTGCGGCCGGCCGTCTGTGCGGACGGTCGAGATCCAGAAGATCTCGGCCTGCTTGATCGCCTCGAGCGTGTCCTCCCAACTGGTGGGCTGTGCTGCTGGATCGCTGAATCGGGTGTCGAGCTCTGTGCGGGGTGTCGTCATCACGGTCTTCCGTCCTCGAGGTCGGTTCTCAGGACAGAGACAGCCGTGCACCGAGAAACTCATCGGTCCGGCCTACGGCCGACCTCTTGCTCGTGGGCGGGTCTGGGGCGGGGTCAGTCGGCGCTGAGCGGCGGTCCGAGCAGCGACATGCCGTGTTTCTCGAAGATCGCTGCGACGACGGTTCGGTCGGGAGGGCCGTTGCGGGTGGCCGGACCGAGCTCTTCGTAGAACTTATGCCCGCCCCCGGGGGTGTAGACGACGATGATCTCGCCCGGCTGGTCGGTGAGGTTGAGAAAGGCGTGTGGGACACCTGACGGGAGATACGCAAAGCCGCCTTCTTGGAGCTCGAATACGTCGTCTCCGATCCTCACCTTGAATCGTCCGCTGAGGACGTGGATCGTCTCCTCTTGGCGATGGTGAACGTGCAACGGCGGCCCGCCATGTGGTGCGACCTCGACGATGAAGTAATCGAACGCGCCGCCGGTGTCCTCACCGGTGACTTTGAAGATGAGGTCGCGGCCTGGGCCTGACTGCAGGCGAAGGCCGTCGGCGGCCGCCAGGACGATGTGCGCGGATGTGGTTGTGGGCATCTTCAGCCCCCCGGTCGGTACAGAAGTAGAATTATTTGCGCTATGCAAACACTATGCCGGTTATTTGCGCATGTCAAACAATTCGCCCGCTGACGCTACGAGCCGGAGAGTTCTCGACGGACCGCCCGAACCGGACCCGCTCACCACCACCGAGTTCGCGGCATGGCGCGGCATGCTGCGTGTCCACTCGATGGTGTTCCGAGAGCTCGACCGCCGGCTGCTGGCCGATCACTCCTTCGGCATCGACGCCTACGGCGTCATGATCACGCTCGTGACCACACCCGAGCGCTCGCTCCCGATCGGTGAACTGGGCGTCGCAACGCAACCTCAGCCCGAGCGGAGTGTCGCGATCGGTCGACCGGCTCGCGGCCACTGGACTTGTCCGGCGCACGACCAACCCAGCCGACCGGCGCAGCCAACTGGTCGAGCTGACTCCCGAAGGCCTCACCCGGCTGCGCGCCGCCCAGGTCACCCACCACGCCGTCGTCCGCGAACTCCTGCTTGCCCAGCTCACCGACTCCGACCTCAGACGCCTCGCCGCGGTATGGGAGAAGGCGATGCCCGGCTCCGTCTCAAGCCCCGCCTGGCCGCTTCGCCGCCCGACCGATCACCCCCAACCGGACAAACCCTCGGCCCGACCCTAGGCAACCGTCCCCAGGTCACCGGCGCTACTGGTTCTGTCGCGCTGCTGAGGTCTCGGTCTCGAGCTCGGCGATCGTGTCGCGCAGCCACCGGAGGTCGGCATGCGTTGTCGCGCGAGCGAGGAGCAGCATCCCGCGCCGGAACCTGTCGGTCATCTCCTCGGCGCGCATCGGTCGACCCGCATCGTAGAAGTAGCTCGACGACTGCTCATAGAACGCAAGGCGGCGCCTGAGCACTCGCAGCTGGGCGTCGGGGTCCTTCAGATGGTCGAGGAACGCGAGCAGGACGTTGAATGCGTTGCGGTCGGTGATCTCGACCTCCGTGGGCTCAGCCAGGCGCCGCAGCAGCTCGCGCCTGCCCGCAGCCGTGAGCGTCAGCATCTGCCGGGTTCGGCCGCTGGGTGCGAGCCGCGCTCGGCGGGTCAGGAGTCCCCCCTTCTCCAATCGGGTCAGGGCCGGATACAACGCGCCGTCGCTGACGGGTCGAATGTGACCGGTCAGTCCGGAGATGCGGGAGCGCAGCCCGTATGCGTGCAGCGGCGCTTCGTAGAGGAATCCGAGGATCGTGAGCTCAAGCATCGCGTCGCACCATCCAAGTGTATGATACCTCGAATCGAGTGACTCGAAAAGAGGTAGACAGTGATGGGTGACGTGAGTCCGACGATGCGAGCGGCCGTGTGTGTCAGGGCGGGCGGCCCTGAGGTGCTGGAGATTCGGGAGCTGCCGCTACCAGCGGTGCGGGACGGTTGGAGCCTGGTACGGGTCAAGGGCGCGGGCTTGAACCGCTCGGAGCTGAGGACCCGCCAGGGCCATTCCCCAGGCGTGACGTTCCCGCGCGTGCTCGGGATCGAATGTGTCGGAATCGTCGCAGCCTCGACCGATCCGATGCTGCCGGAGGGGACGACCGTTGCGGCGGTGATGGGCGAGATGGGCCGCGAGTTCGACGGCGGCTATGCGGAGTATGCGTTGTTGCCGAACTCGCTGCTGATGCCGGTCACGGCCACGCTGCCGTGGGACGTCCTGGCCGCGTTACCTGAGACGTACCTCACCGCTCAGGGCTCGTTGGACGCGCTCGGGGTCGCGGCCGACGGCGAGGGGCGCTTGCTGATCCGTGGCGGGACCTCGTCGGTGGGCATGGCCGCCGCTTCGATCGCGTCCGGCCACGGTATCGAGACCGCGGCAACGACCCGGCGACAAGACAAGCTCGACGCCTTGAGGGCAGCTGGCGTCGACCATGCACTCGTCGACGACGGTGGGTCGCTGGCGACGAAGGTGCGCGCGGTCTGGCCCGAGGGTCCGGACTATGTTCTCGATCTCGTCGGGGCGAGCACGGCGGTGGACTCGCTGCACCTCGTCCGTCGCGGCGGGACGGTGTGTGTGTCGGGCTCGCTCAGTGGATGGCTGATCCCCAATTTCGAACCGATCGCGATGATCCCGTCCGGAACCAAGCTCACCGCCTTCCACAGCGACACGTTGAAAGGCAGCGCGGGCACAACCGTGCTGCAGCGAGTCGCCCACGAGGTAGAGGCCGGCGTTTATCGACCCAATATCGACCGTGTCGTCGGCTTGGGCGAGATCGCCGCGGCCCACGGCTACATGGAGAACAACGAAGCCACCGGGAAGCTTGTCCTGGTGCCCTAGGTCCGGCGGAGCTCGCCGATCCGCGTCTCGATGTCGGCTGTCGTGAGGTTGAGCGCAGCGGAGACGCGGCCGATGAGGGTTGGGCGTGCGGGTCAGGCGATCACCGGGGCGGCCGCCTCGTCGACGGTGATGAAGTCGCGTTCGCGTACGAGCATGAATGAGGCGACCGCAGCGGCGAAGGCGACGACCCCGCCGATCAGCAGGATCTCGTTGATGCCGCTGACGAACCCGGCGCGCGCAGCGCCGGCGACGAGTCCGCGCAGCGGCGCCGGTGTGGTGGCGATCGCGTGGCCGGCACCGCCGGCCGAGATGCCCTGCGCGATCTGGTGCGCGTGGGCGGAGAGGGGTGTCGCGGCGAGATGACTCACCGCCGTGGAGCGGACCTGGCTCGCGAACAGCGAGCCGAGGGCGGCGACGCCGGTGGCGACGCCGACCTGGCGGAGGGTGGAGTTGATGCCCGACGCCATGCCGGCGCGGGCGGGCTCGACGACCCCGACGGCGGTGGACACGAGTGGCACGTTGACGAGGCCGGCGCCGATCCCGGCGGCGATCATTCCGGGTAGGAGATGCGTCCATCCGGAGGCGGGCGTCAGGCCGCGCATCAGCAGCATCCCGCCACCGACGAGCAGGAACCCGGGTGCGATCAGCATTCTCCTTGGGACGCGCGTGGTGAGCCGGCCCGCGATTCCGGCGGTGAGGAAGATCGCCCCGGTGAGCGGAAGGAAGCGGATGCCGGTGGCGACGGCGGACAGTCCCAGGATGTTCTGCATGTAAAGGATGAGGAAAGTGAGGGCCGAGAAGATCGATGCCGAGATCGCCCAGGCGGCTACCAGACCACCGTTGAACGTCGGGACACGAAGCAGACGCAAATCGAGCATCGGCTCGGACTGGACCCGCTCGGCGATCACGAACGCGGCGAGGAGGACCGCCGCGGTGGCGAGCGAGCCGACCACCGTGGCTGACCCCCAGCCGTCTGCGTTGGACCGGATCAGCCCGAAGACGAGCGCCGCCAGACCCACGCTGAAGGTGGCACAGCCGACCCAGTCCGGCCGGCTGGCGTTCGGGTCGCGCGACTCGTCGACGCGCAGCAGCGTCACGAGCAGAGCGAGGACGCCGATCGGGATGTTGACGTAGAAGATCCAGCGCCACGACGCGCCGCTCGTGAGCGCGCCGCCGAGGACGGGCCCGACCGCGATCGCGACCCCTGTGATGGCTCCGAACGCTCCGAACGCGACGCCCCGATCGTCGCCGTGAAACGACTGGGCGAGCAACGCGAGCGAGGTTGCGAACATGATCGCCCCGCCGACACCCTGGCCGGCGCGCGCGATGACCAGGAACAGGGAGCTCGTCGCGAGCCCGCAGGCGAGCGACCCGAGCGTGAAGATGGCGATCCCGACGGCGAACACGATCCGCCGCCCGTACAGATCTGCGAGCGACCCGGCCGTGAGCAGGAAAGCGGCCAGGGTGAGCGCGTAGGCGTCAATCACCCACTGCAGGTCCGACAGCGAGGCGTGAAAGCCGCGCTCGATGTCCGGCAGCGCGACGTTCACGATCGTGATGTCGAGCAGCAGCATGAAAACGCCAGTGCACACCGCCGCCAACGTCCACCACCTACGAGCCATGATCCGTCCCTCCTAATATCAACGGCGATGACTTTACGCTGATGACTTTACAGTGATGAGATTCTTTGTCAAGCTGTTGCCGTGACGACGAACCAGCCCGAGCGCTCCACCCGCACGCCACGCACCGGCCGGCGCCCGGGCGCAGCGGGGACGGAAACCCGCGAAGCAATCCGGGCGGCAGCGAGGCGCCTGTTCGCCGAGCGCGGCTTCGAGGGTGCATCGATGCGAGCGATCGCGTCCGAGGCCGGCGTCGATGCGGCGTTGATCACGCACTTCTTCGGCAGCAAGGCGAACCTGCTGAGCGCCGCGATCGACTGGCCGTTCGATCTGGAGCGCGAGCTACCTCGGCTCCTGAGCGCCGGGGGCGGTCACGTGGGTGAGCGGCTCGTCGCGCTGTTCGTCAGCACCTGGGACCGGGAGGGCAGCCGCCACCCGGTGATCACGCTCTTACGCGCCGCGATGAACGAGCCAAGCGCAGCCGCCCTGCTCGCCGACTTCATGCGCACCCGCCTGTTCGGACCGCTGCTCGCTGAGCTTGGCTCCGACCAACCCGATACGCGGGGCAATCTCGTCGCAGCCCAACTCGGCGGGCTCGGGCTCGCCCGCTACATCCTGCGCTTCGAACCGCTGGCGTCCGCGCCGCCGCAGGACGTCGTCCGCTGGGTAGCGCCCGGCGTTCAGCGGTACCTCACCGCACCGCTCTAGAACGCCGCGCCCCAATCCGCTCAACCGAGCATCAAGGCCGCGCAATCGCGTCCGATCATTTTGAGCATGACCAGGATTGCGCTCGTCGTCCTTGCAAGCGCCGCGGTCGCCGCCCCGTCGGCGGCTGCCTCGCCCGTCAAGACGTGGCAGAAGACCTACCACACGACCTGCGTCACGGTCGCCCCACCGGGCGACCCAATCAGGCAGGGCTGCCAGGTCCAGACGATCGAGCACGTCGAGCTCGACATCGGCCAGTCGATCGGGAACTCTGCGACGAGCGGCGCGAGCGCGCTCACGATCACGGTGACTCCGTCGCACGCGCAGTGCGCCACCGTGCAGATCCAATCGATGGGCTCCTACAAGCGCCACGGCATCTCGGACCATCAGGAATACCCCGTCGACTACGACCTCTCGCAGGGGCGCACACTCACGCTCGATCAGCCGGATTGGTTCACGGGCGTGTGGCTTCTCCAGGTGATGATCACCGTCAACGTGCCGTCGAACGGCTGTGCGAGCGCGCCGGCGGTCACGGACGGCGACGCGTTCACCCTGAAGCTGAGCTCCCCGCCCAACCTCGGCCAGATCGGAGGCGTCGAGACGCGCAGCCGGCCTCATCAGGGGATCGCGGTCTTCTTCGGCTGGAGCGGGGGCGGGCGCATCACGATCCGCGCCACCGCGCAGGCGCCCCGGGGGAAACCGTTCGTGTTCGCACGCAAGAGCTTCGTCACGAAAAACCCCTCCGCCGGCTCACGCTTCGCATTCAAGCCTGACGCGCGCGCGCGGAAGCTCCTCGCTGCGGGTAAGACGCTCCGCGTCGTCGTGACGGTGACCGAGCACCCGATACGCGGGCGGGTCAACACGCAGTTCGGTTACGGCGCCCTGTTGCCCTGAATCGGGACCTAGGACGGGCCGGCGGGCCGCGGCCTCGAGCTCGAGGCGATTAGCGCGTTCGCATCAGGCCGGGTCTGGCTGGTACTGCTTCGTGCGACGAGCGTGCAGAGGGCGGCGAGGATTACGGCGAGCGGTCCGAAGATGAGCTGCTCGTAGTGGCTGTGGGAGGCGAAGTTCGTCAGCGCGGCGATCGTGCTCACGGCGACGAGCAGCCACGTTCCCCTGCGGAACAGGATTGCTCGCTTGCCAGCCGACCACAGGCCGGCGCGGCCGAGCACGACCAGCGCGGCGGACGCCCAGATAAACACCGCGACCGCGCTGGCGATTCGCTCTGCGGCCGAGAGATGCGCGTGGGCGCCTCCCCAGGCGGCGTGTCCCAGGGGGGCACCGGCGGCGAGTACAAGCTCGAAGATCGCGATGGCGAGAAAGCCGAGGGCAGCTGCGATCGCGGCGAATCGGACGGTCCGGGTGGGATGGGCTACGGCGGTCATTGCAAGGCTCCTATCTTGTCAGTGGTAAGATACCCAGCTGGATAGAACTTGTCAATGGCTAGATCGGGATATCACCATGGTAATTTGCGGCGCGCGCTGTTTGACGCGCTCGCAGACGCGGTCATCGAGGTGGGACCGGCCGGCGTCAGCCTGCGCGATCTCGCACGCCGTGCAGGGGTCTCGCACGCCGCCCCGGCTCACCACTTCGGCGACAAGCGCGGGCTGTTGACGGCCTTCGCCGCCGAGGGCCACCGCCGGTTGGCCGCCACGCTGAGCCAAGCAGGAGCGTCCAGCGGCGGGAACTTCACCGAAATCGGCCTCGCGTACATCGAATTCGCGATCGAGCACCGCGCCCACTTCGAAGTGATGTTCAGGCCCGAGCTCCTGCGCCGCGACGACCCAGAGCTCCTCGAAGCCGCACGCGAAAGCTCGGCCAGCCTCCAAGGCGGAGCCGCAGGCGAAGCGTCCGCGATCGGCACCCCGGACGCACAAGCCGTCATGATCGCCGCCTGGTCACTCGTCCACGGATTCGCGACACTCTGGCTCGACGGAAATCTCCCGACCGAGCTCGGACCACCACAACACCTGGCCCGCCGCATCGCACAGGCACTCGACCCACAATCACCTTGACGGAGCGGCGCCCGCTGAGTGGGCCGGATCAGCGCGTGGGCCCGGGAAGGGCCCACACACTGTCCGATGTGGGCGAGCGGTCAGGCCGCGGTCGTGAACCAGATCTCAGGCTGGCCCTGGACGCCGGCGCGCTGCATGGCGTCGCGCAACAGGGTCGAGGACGCGAAGGAGTGCGCCTCGTCCTGGCTGGCGAAATCGTGCCAGGCGGTGACGTTGTTCTGATCATCGACCGAGCGGTACACCGCGTGGTCGGTGACTCCCATCTTCTGGCGGTCCTGATCGATGCTGTCGTACGTCTCTCGCCACGTGGCGTAGTCGGCGACCTCGTGCCTAACGAACATCCTCACCATCGTTCCGGTCCCTTCCGACTGATACGTTCTGCATCAGTCCGTTGTACAATAAATGCAATCGGTACAGTTGCAGAGCGAACTATTCATGTCAAGACCTACACGGCAACAGTTGCTCGACTGGCGCGTCTTTCTCGAATCGGCATGGGCGCTGATCGACATCCTCGATGGCGAACTGCAGAGCGAACGCAAGCTCACGCTCATCTGGTATGACGCGCTCGTTCACCTCGAAGACGCACCCGACGGGCTGGGGATGACCGAGGTCGCCAATCGCATCCTGGCCAGCAAGAGCGGCCTGACCCGAGTGATCGACCGCATGGAAGCCGACGGCCTCGTCCGCCGCGAAAGACCCCCAGAGGACCGCCGCGTGGTCAAGGTCCTGATCACACCGAAGGGACGCAAGACACTGCAAGACGCGCGGGAAGTGCACCACCGCGGCATCCAGGAACACTTCCTCCAAAACCTCAACCCACGCGAGCTCGCCGCGCTCACCGCAGCACTGGAAAAGGTCCGCGACCACGTCCGCCCGCTGCGTCCCGGCCGAGTCAGCGGCTAACGACCGACCGACCCGCGGCGGTACTGTTTGACGATGAGCGAGCTCGTGACCATCTCGGCGGCCTACGGCGCCGGTGGGAGCCTGATCGGGCCGCGCGTGGCAGAACGTCTCGGGGTGCGCTTCCTTGACCGCGCCATCCCAGTGTCCGTCGCCGATCAGCTCGAGGTTCCCCGCGAGGGGCTCTCGCAGCAGCAGGTTCCGCGGAGCGTGTTCCGCCGCTGGCTTCCCAGCTTTGTGCCGGCCTCACACGTGTTCGCCGGGACGGCGACGCGGGATGACCCGACGACGATGACCGAGGACGAGTTTCGGCTCGCCACGGAGCAGGCTCTGCACGAGTGCTCCGAGGTCGGAGCGGTGATCCTTGGGCGTGCCGCCGCAGTCGTGCTCCGGGACGAGCCGGGAGCGCTGCACGTCCGGCTTGACGGTCCGATCGAGCGGCGCATCGGCCAGGCCATGGTCATCCACGGAGTCGACCGCCCGACTGCCGAGCGGGAGCTGAAGATCGCCGACCGGGCACGCGAGAGCTACGTTGAGCGCTGGTACGGCGCGGACCCTCACGACCCGCGGTGCTACGACTTGGTGATCGACTCCACACGGATCAACGTCGACACCTGCGTCGAGCTGATCGCGCTGGTCGCCACAAGGCGCGTCCGCCAATCGCCCGCGGAGTCGCCTCAGGACAACATCGGTCACATCGCGTAGCGAGATTGCGGTGAGGGCACACGCGTGAGGTCGTGGGGTGGTTCGGTCGGCGGATCCACGACGGCGGCGGCGGCTCCCAGACCGTGAGGCTTGCCAGTGTCACCCTGGCCTCAAACGCGGCCGGCGACGGCGGCAACCTGTGGGCCGGTGCTACCGGCCTGGTCGTCAGCGACGCGATCATCTCTTCCGGCGGGGCCTCCGTCAGGCCCAACTGTGACGTCGTCGCGATCACAGACAGCGGTCACAACCTCGAGTCGACGTCCCCGACACAGTGCGGGTTGTCGGCCACGGCGCACGACTTGATCGGCGCCGATCCGCTCCTCGGGCCGCTCACTGACAACGGCGGATCGACACTGACGATGGCGCTCTCCGCCACGAGTCTTGCCCGCGGCACCGGCGGGCAGTGCTTCGATCCGACGAGCGCCTCCGAGCCGCTGACCGTCGACCAGCGCGGGCTGCTGCGCGCGAACCCGTGCGACATCGGCGCATTTCAGACCGAGCCGCCCGCCAGCACCGCTGCGCCGCAGCTCGCGGGGGCGGCGATACTCGGCCAAACGATCACATGCAGCCAGGGAAGCTGGAGCGGTGATCCGCCACTCAGCTTCGCCGTCCAGTGGCTGCGCGCAGGGGTCGTGATCGCGGCCGGTCCCACGTACAGCGTCGCCGCGGCCGACATCGGCCGGCAGTTGTCCTGTCGAGTTACTGCCTCCAACATCTACGGGCAGGCGACCGCGACCAGCCGCCCCGTGACGCCCGTCACCACGAAGCCGCCGAGCGCCTTCAGCGGCTCGACACTCGTCTCGACACGACTGAGGCTCGACTCGCACGGCAACGTGATCCTCAAGGTGACATGTCCGGCAAACGCAAACGGCGGTCTATGTGCCGACGCAGTGGCGCTGTACACCCTCGCGGGCAAGGTCCCGGCGACCGTCAGCGCGGTCAAGAGACGCCCACGCAAGGCGACGCGCTTAGGTACGGCGCACTTTTCAGTTCGAGCGCGCAGGACGCTGACCACGCACATCCACCTGAACCGCGCCGGGACGAAGGTCGCCAGGACACACACCAGCTTCCGGGCAAGGCTGATCCTGACCAGCCACGACCTGTCGCGCCGCAGCAACACCCGTCGCTACACCGTGACCATCAAGCGCGCCCCGGGCCACCGTCGCAAGCGGCACTGAACCGTCCGACCGGTCCGGCGATCGCGGGCGTGGCCGAGCGGTCGAGCCTGATCAGCGCGAGAAATCGAAACGCCTGGTTAACGATCGGGTCACATGCGCGCGCGACGGCGGCGCTTAGGTTCCCGCTGCCGCTGTCTATCGCAACAAGGGGAATACCGATGCTCAGCCGGTCCAATAGCGGGAATCGCAGTGAACGCACGGCTATGCCGGTCACCCGGCGACGCCGACGAGCCTCGAAAGGCCGTCTCGGCGTCTTCGGCGGGACCGACCGCCGACGGCGCGTCGTCGCAGTCGGCGCCACGGCCTTGATCCTCGCCGGCGCGGGAGCGACCTACGCCTCAACAGTGGGGTTTGGCCGCAACCAGGTCGGCACCGAGTACGCCAACGGGATTCAGGTCTCCGACGACCAGATCATCAAGCCGCTCGGTGACCGTCTGGTCACCCAGTTCGGCAAGTTCATGGGCTCGACGGTCAGCCCGGACGGCCGGTTCCTTGCAGCGACCAGCGCCGACAAGTCGGTGGTCCTGCAGATCTTCGACCTGTCGAGCTACAAGCTCATCTGGACGGTTGGCAGCGCATCCGCGATCAACCAGAAGCTGACCGACGGCACCGTCGGTCAGGTAGGCCCAACCTACTCACCGGACGGCAAGTTCCTCTGGCTTCCGGAGCAGAACGGCCTGACCCGGTTCCCGGTCAACGCCGACGGCACCCTCGGTGCGCCGACCACCGTCGCGATCCCGAAGGTGAACGGCCACTCCGCGTTGGTGGGGCAGACCAGATACTCGCCGGACGGGTCCACCCTGTACGCCGCGCTCAACGGACAGAACACCGTCGTCGCGCTTGACCCCACCACCGGTGCGGTCGAGCAGACGTGGAACGTCGGCATCGCCCCACGTGAGCTCACCTTCGTCGGCGGCAAGCTCTACGTGAGCAACGAGGGTGGCCGTCAGGCGCAGGCCGGCGAAAGCACGATGGACTCCTACGGCACCCAGGTGCCCGCCAACGGGTACCTCGGCACGTCGACGACCGGAACCGTCAGCGTCATCGATCCCGCGAACCCGTCGGCGACGGTCGGATCCATCGCCGTCGGCCTGCACCCGACCGCGATGTATAGAAACGGCAGCGCGTTGTTCGTCGCCAATACGAACAGTGACACCGTCTCGGTCATCGACACGACGACGGACCAGGTCGTGCAGACGATCGAGACCAAGCCGTGGCCGTCGTCCACGGTGGGGTACGAGCCCGACGGCATCGCCCTGACCAAGGACGGCCACCTGCTGGTCAGTTTGGGGAGGGCGAACGCGGTCGCGGTCTACCGCTACGACGGCACGCCGCAGGACCCGGTGAGCTACATCGGCCTCCTGCCGACGGACTACTACCCGGCGACCGTGGCAAGCGTGGGGGGCCAGATCGTCGTCACAAACACCCGCGGCATCGACGCGCGCGGCCCGGCCATCACGACGTACAAGGGACAGGGAACTGTCCCCGTGAGCGGGCACGACACGCACAGCACGACCGCTTCCCTGACGCGCTTCACCCTTCCGAGCGACCGGGACATCGCGCGTGACACGGCGACGGTCTTCGCGCAGAACGGGTGGGGCAAGAACGACGTTCGGGCCGCCACGGGCCACAAGGCGGCGCCGGTCCCCGTCCCGACGCGCATCGGTGACCCGTCGACGATCAAGCATGTGTTCTTGATCGTGAAGGAGAACCGCACCTATGACCAGCTGCTCGGTGACATGGGCCGGGGGAACGGCGACCCGACGCTCACGCAGTTCGGCCAGAAGACGACGCCGAACCAGCATGCGTTGTCCAAGCAGTTCGGCCTCTACGACAACACGTACGATGTTGGCACCAACTCGGCCGAGGGCCACAACTGGCTGATGCAGGGTGACAACCCCGAGTACACCGAGTCCTCCGCGGGTGAGTACCAGCGCAGCTATGACACCGAGGAGGACGTGTTGGGGCACCAGCGCTCGGGCTTCCTGTGGACCGCCGCCGAGTCCGCCGGGGCGCGGGCCAGAAACTACGGCGAGTTCGAATACATGGAGGGCAAGCCGCCCGGCACGTGGCAGCAGTACTACTGTGCGACCAAGAGCGTCGAGAACGGTGGCAACCCCTCCGAGCTGACCACCCCCGACCTCAAGGGCAACTACGGCTCGGTGATCCCGTCGCTGAACGCGATCGCCGACCAGCAGTCCCCGCCGTTCGACCTCTCGATTCCGGACATCTACCGCTACGAGATCTGGAAGCAGGACTTCGAGAAGAACGGTCCCGCCAACTTCAACATGGTGTGGCTCTCGAGCGATCACACCGGTGGGCCGACGACTCCCGAGGCCGGGGTGGCCGACAACGATCTCGCCACGGGGGACATCGTCGACACGATCTCGCACAGTAAGTACTGGAAGAACTCCGCGATCTTCGTCCTCGAGGACGACAGCCAGGACGGCGCCGACCACGTCGACGGGCATCGCGCCCCGGTCCAGGTCATCAGCCCCTGGGCCCAGCACGGCAAGGTGATCAACACCTACTACTCGCAGATCTCGGCGGTTCGGACGATCGAGCAGATCCTCGGCGCGCAGCCGCTGAACGAGAAGGTCGCTGCTGCCACGCCGATGTACGACGCGTTCACCACCAGGGCCCGCTACACGCCGTTCAACGCGGTGGCGAACCAGGTCCCGCTCACCGAGGGCATCACCACCCCGCCGGCCTGTGGTCTGGATACGTTGGGCCAGACCGGGGCGGCCGCGGCCGCGGTGAAGAAGGCGGAGGTTCGGAGCACCATCGTGCCCGCGAATAAGCGGGCGATTGCCGCCGCTTGGCGGGCCTGGCTCGCCGGCCAGCACCTCACCGGCAACGGTGCGGTCCCCGACTACGCCAACCCGGAGCAGATGAACCGGTACACCTGGTACCAGGCCCACGATTGGAAGGTGCCCTACCCAGGTGACTCGAAGATCTACGCTCCATCACGGGTACCGGGCGCGTACATCCCGAGCTCGGAGACGCACTGACGAGTCTCCGGACAAGCGCCGGACAGCAGTCCGATACGACGGCCCGCCGGAGCTCCGGCGGGCCGTCGAATGCCGGGACCGCGGGGACGCCGCAGGCGCCGGTCGATGGTCGAACCCAGCAGCTCGCCGTCCGTGCGTGCGGAATCGTCAAGTCCTTTGGCGAGGTGATCGCGCTCGACGACGTCGATCTCGACGTCGCGCCGGGTCAGGTGCACGGCCTCGTCGGACCCAACGGGGCCGGGAAGACGACGCTGCTGGCCCTGCTCCTCGGTCTGGCCCAAGCCGACGGCGGCGAGCTGGAGATCTTCGGGTGCCCGGTGCGCCGGACGCTCGCTCTCCCCGCGGGGGTTGCCGGGTTCGTGGACGGACCGGGCCTGTATCCCTCGCTGACCGCGCGGCAGAACCTCGCCGCGCTGGCTCGCCTGCGCGGCGACGGCTCTGGAGGCATCGACGACGTGCTCGAGCGGGTCGGGCTCACCGATGTCGCAGACGACCGCGTTCGCGGCTTCTCGCTCGGGATGCGACAACGTCTCGGGCTTGCCGCCGCGCTCCTGACGACCCCTCGGCTGCTGGTGCTCGACGAACCCGCCAACGGCCTCGATCCGGCCGGCACACGCGATGTGCACCGTGTGCTCACCGAGCTCGCGGCCGGTGGCACCGCGATCGTCCTCTCGAGTCACCGGATGGATGATCTGGCCGCGCTGTGCAGCGAGATCACCCTCCTCGCCCGCGGGCGAGTGGTCTTCTCGGGTCCGATCACCGAGCTCGCCGCCGGCGCCGACGAATTGGACTACCGGCTGCGGACGTCCGATCCGACCGCGGCCCGGCGAGTCGCGGCCGCGACGCCGGATGTCCGCGTTGTCCCGAACGACGACGACCTCTACCAGCGTCGTGACGCCGGGGCACTCCTGGTGCGTGCGTCGCTGCCGGCCCTCGATGATCTGGTCGCGCGCCTCGTCGGCGGCGGAGTGGCTGTGCGCGAGTTATCGCCCGTCGTGCCGCCGCTCGAGGCGGCCTTCCTCGCCCTGACTGCGGCCGCGAACATGTCGAGCGAGGGCGCGAGCCGGTGACCGCCGCGGCCGTCACGCTGCCGAACGCCGACGCGCGGCCGGCACCCGTTCGCCGCGGCTACCAATTCGAGCTGATCAAGCTCCTTGCCCGGTGGCCGGTCCGCCTCGCGCTGCTGGCGTGCTGGCTTGGCCCGGCGTTGCTGGTGGCAGTCATCAGCCGGCAGAGCTCGCTTCCGGCCGACACCGTCTTCGGCCGCTGGATGAGTCAGACCGGCTGGGCGGGATCGCTGGTGGTGTTGACGTTCTCCGGCACCTGGGTGCTGCCGCTGCTGGCGTCTCTGGTCGCCGGCGACATCTTTGCCCAGGAGGACCGACTCGGGACGTGGCGACATCTGCTGGTCGCCGTGCGGGCGCCGCGACGGATCTTCGCGGCCAAGGCGCTGGCGAGCCTCACCATCATCGTGTTGCTCGTGGCTGGACTCGCCTGTTCGGGCATCGTCGGCGGACTGGCGGCGGTCGGCGACCGGCCGTTGGTGGGCCTGGACGGGCATCTCCTCACGGCCGGGCAGGCGGCCCACGCGGTGCTGCTCGCCTGGCTGATCGCCCTCGCGCCAACGCTGGCCTTCGCGGCGATCGGGCTGCTCGGCTCGGTGGCGTTCGGCCGTTCTCCGATGGGACTGGTGATCCCCGCGCTGCTCGCCTTAGCCTACAGATCGCACAACTGCTTCCGCTGCCCGTGGTGGTGCGCGTCGTCCTGCCGAGTTACGGCTTCATCGCCTGGCGCGGGCTGTTCACCGACCCGGCCCAGACCGGCCCACCGATCGTTGGCGTCGCGGTCAGCCTCGCCATCGCGGTGGCCGCCTCCGCGCTGGCCTATCGGCTCTTCATGCGCCGCGACTTCACCGATCTGGCCTACGACGGCGCCGGCCGCCGTGCTCTCGTGGGAGCGGTGCTGCCCTTGGCGGCTGTGTTCGCAGTGACCGCCGGCGTGATTGCCGGCGCGACCTCGGCCTCCAGCTCCGGGATCGACAAAGCCAAGCTGGACCGGTCGCTCTCCACGGCGTTCGCGCACCTCTATCGCATGCAGACCGGAGAGCTGCATCGCCCCAGCGTCACCGAGGCAGAACTGCGGACCAGCGCCTCGTGTGACAAGGGCGGCGGTCTCGTCGCGGATGTCGGGGCGGGCAATGACTGGCGGTGCGTCGTCTCGTGGCACCTCCCGGGCGCCTCGGCGATCGGCTCGGCGATCTATCAGCTCGATGTCACGCCGGACGGCCGCTATCGCGCCGACGGGGACGGACCACAAGAGGTCAACGGCTTCTTCCAGCTGCGCACCGCGACGGGTGACGCACCAAATCCCCTGTGGCAATTCGACGGCTCCGTCGATCTGTTAACCAAGCAACCGTGACAGGCAACGCAGCGACGCTCGACCGGAGGAGTGCTTCCATGTCGAGAAATGGTGACCGGCTCCGCTCACCAGGTAAAGGCCCGCCCACCCTCGACAGGCGAGGCCCACGACACCAGGAGACCACCATGCCGATGTACCTGCTGCTCAAGCGCTACCGCGGCGGCCCGGAGCCGCACCGTCCCGTGCCCCCGATCGACCAGTGGGCCCCCGAGGACGTGGAGGCGCATATGGCCTTCCAGCATCACGTCAGCGAGCTGCTCGAGGAGAACGGCGAGTACGTCGATGCGCGGGCACTCACGCCGTCGCGCACCTGGGTGCGCTACGGCGGCCCGGACGCCGCCCCCGTCACGACCGACGGCCCGCATCCCGAGACCAGCGACCTGGTCGCCGGCTGGTGGATGATCGACGTCGATTCGCACGAGCGCGCGGTCGAGCTCGCGGCCTACGTCTCCTCCGAGCCCGGCCCGGGCGGGGAGCCGCTGTACGAGTGGATCGACATCCGGGAGGTCATGTGGGAGCGTCCTCGGACGACTGACGCGGCGTGATCGACGAGCCGACGCGACGGAGGATTGCGGTCCCGCCCACCCCGCCCCAACCCGTGCTGCGCGGGTACGGGCGGGACCTCATTCCTCGGGTCCTCGCGGGCCTGGTCCGGCGGGGCGAGGATTTCGATGCCGCCGAGGACGCGCTGCAGGAGGCGCTGCTGGAGGCGCTGCGGGTGTGGCCGGAGCATCCGCCGCGCGACCCGTCCGCGTGGCTGGCGACGGTCGCGACCCGGCGGCTCGTCGACGCCCGCCGCAGCGAGGCCGCCCGCCACCGCCGCGAGGATGCGACGCACGCCGAGCCGCGGGTGGGTGGGCCGGGTCCGGAGGCGGGCGACGACACTCTCTTCCTGCTCTTCTGCTGCTGCCACCCCGATCTTGCGCCCGCCTCTCAGGTGGCGCTGACGCTGCGCGCCGTCGGCGGCCTCACCACCCGTGAGATCGCCGACGCGTTCTACGTGCCAGAGGCGACGATGGCGCAGCGGATCAGCCGGGCCAAGAGGACCTTGCGGGGGCGCCGCTTGGACCAGCCCGGTGACCTCGCCGTCGTGCTGCGCGTGCTCTACCTCATCTACACGGCCGGCCACGGGATACGGACCCGCCCGCCCGACCTGGCCGGCGAGGCGATCCGGCTCGCCCGCCAGCTCACCCTCGCCAGCGAGGAGCCGGAGGCGCGCGGGCTGCTCGCGCTCATGCTCCTCAACCACGCCCGCCTCCCGGCGCGACTGGACTCAGAGGGTCGCATCGTCACGCTCGACCGGCAGGACCGTGGCCTGTGGGACACCCGCGAGATCGCCGAGGGCGTGCGCGTCCTGCAATCGGCGCTGGCCGCCCGTCGCCGTGGGCGCTACCAGATCGAGGCCGCCATCGCCGCCCTGCACGACGACGCGGCCACCGCCGAGGAGACCGACTGGCCGCAGATCCTCGCCTGGTACGACGACCTCGTCGCCCTCACCGACGACCCGGCGCGCCAGGACCCCGCTGCCGTGCTCGGCCGCGCGGTCGCGGTCGGCCACGTCCTCGGTCCCGCCGCGGGGCTGCTCGAGACCGATCGGCTGCGCGAGGTGCTCGGCGACCGCCACCGGTGGCACGCCGTCCGCGCCTACCTGCACGAGCTCGCCGGCGACCTGCCCGCTGCCGCGACGGCGTACGTCGAGGCCGCCCGGCGCGCGACGAACGTCGCCGAGCGCGACCACCTGATCCGTCAGGCCGCCCGCGCGCGGGCCGCCGAGCGGTAGGAAGTCCGGGTAGCCTGCGGGGGCGATGACCGACCGCATCGAGCGGATCACCCCGGCCTACCGCGGCGTGATGATCGCCTCCACTCCTGGTGTTGTCTGGTGGGGCCGCTTGCAAGTGACCGGCCTTGAACTGCTGCCGCTGGAAGGGCCGCTGCTGCTGGTGGGCGACCACGACAGCTACTGGGATACCGTGGCGACTGGGATCGCGGCCTGGCCCCGCCGGCAGATCAGGGCGCTGGCGAAGTCCTCGATGTGGAAGAACCGGTTGCTCGGCGCGGTCCTGACCGGGATGGGGCAGATCCCGATCGAGCGTGGGTCCGGCGACTCCGGAGCGCTCGACCGCGCGATCGAGGAGCTCCGCAAGGGCGCCTGTATCGGGATCTACCCCGAGGGCACACGGTCGCTCGGCCGGGCGCTGCGCGCCCGGAGCGGCATCGGCTATCTGGCGCGGGCGGTGCCCGAGGCGACGATCATCGGAGTTGCGTGCAGCGGCACAGTCGCGATCCCGCGGTTCCCCAGAGCACGCCCACAGGTGCGAGTCGAGATCTTCGAGTTCGATCGACCCGCGATCGCGTCCGAGGAGTCACCGCAGCAGTACAGCACCCGGCTGCTCGCCCAACTCCGTCAGCGTGCACCAATCGAGGTCGCGGGACGCGGGCGCGCCGCAGCGCTCGCCGGCCGCGTCCCCACTTGGTCCCCGGAGATCGCGATCACCGGCAAGCCCGGCGGCAAAGGCGCGCTTGAGGAGGCGCTCGCCCAGACCGCTCACTCGGCGAGTGGTTCAGGGTTGCCGAGATAGAACCCCTGCGCGTAGTCGACGTCGAGGTCACGCAGGACCGTCAGCGTTGCTGCGTCCTCGACGCCTTCGGCGATCGTCAGTTTGCCGAGGCTGTGCGCGATCCCGACGATCGCCTTGACGACCTGGTGATCGGTCTCGTCCGAGGCAACGTTGCGGACGAACTCAACGTCGATCTTCAGGTAGCGCGCGGGTATGTGCTTGAGATATGCGAACGCCCCGAATCCGGTCCCGAAGTCATCAAGCGCTAGGCCGCAGCCGAGAGCGGCGAGGCCGTCCGCGAAGTCGCGGGCTGCGGAGAGGTTGGTCATCGCAGCGGTTTCGGTGATCTCGAAGTTGGCATTCCCGGGGTCCAGCCCGTCGCGGATCGCGTTCTCGACCAGCATGATGATCTGCTCGTCGCCGATCGAGTAACCCGAGAGGTTGATCGCGATCGCCTTGCCGCGCAGCGCAACGGCCAGACCCTTCGCTGTGACCCACCTGTCGATCTCTCGGATCAGACCGAAGCGCTCTGCCGTGGGGATGAATGTTGACGGCGGGATCAGCTCGCCGCCAGCTCCGTGCATCCGGATCAGCAGCTCATGCCCGATGACCGATCCGGTGCGCAGATCGATGATCGGCTGGGCGAAGAGGACGAAGCGATCCTCGGAAAGGGCGGTCCGGATGCGTTGGACCCAAGTCAACGCTCCGCTCGCCTGCCCCGTGTAGATCCGCGCCTGGTTCCCGCCGTGCTCCTTTGCCTCGTACAAGGCCGTGTCGGCGCAGACGAGGATTTCATCTGCGGTGATCTCCTCATCCCCGGTGAACAGTGCGATGCCGACGCTGGTCAGGATCGGTGGGCCGACGTGTTGCTCGGCGAGCAGGCGCCGAACGTCACGCGCAACGAGCAGCGCGTCATCTCGCGTTGCCTCAGGCAGGATGACCGTGAACTCGTCGCCGCCCTGCCGCGCAACCACGTCGGTCTGCCGCGTCCGCGATTGGAGCATGTCTCCAACCGCCCTGATGATCGCGTCGCCGGTGGCGTGGCCGTAGGTGTCGTTGGCGATCTTGAGATGGTCGACGTCGAACACGAGTACGGCTCCGGAACGGCGCGAACGGACCGCGTAGCGCATATGGCGTTCCAGTTCCTCGATCAGGCGCCGACGGTTGTAGAGACCCGTGAGTGGATCGTGGTCGGCAAGGTGCTGCAGGCGCAGCTCAGCACGCTTCTGGTCGGTGACGTCAACAGTTACCGAGCCCACCCCGATGAGCTCGTCGCGGACACGGACCGGGTACACGCTGAGGAGCCAGTGGCGCAGCTCGCCCGGTGACGCCGGCCACTCAGCACTGAGCTCGTAGCCTACGGTGGCCTCACCGCTCTCGAGGACACGCCGGTACAACGGCTCGACCTCCGGCCAGACGTCGGGCCAAACCTCTGCAAGTGTACGGCCGATCAAACGCTTCGACGGCGTCGGACGCAGTGCTGCCCCAACCCGGTTGATGCGAACGAGACGCAACTCGGGATCGGCAAACGACAGGCCCGCAGGTACCTCAGAGAACATCGTCTCCAGCACGGTCAACTCCCGCCGCCGTGCGTCGATATCCGTGACGATGGCGACCCAGCGCAGGAGCCTGCTCTCCCGGTCGCGTACCGGACGTGCCTGCAGTACAACCCAGCGATACTCGCCGTCCCGCAGAGACCGAAATTCGGTCTCGAACGGTTCTGCGGTGACCAGCGCCTCGGCCAGGAACGCTTCAAGCACAGGTCGGTCGTCCGGGTGGATCGACACGTACGTGTCAGCGGTGACGTCGTCCAGAGACAGTCCGCTGAACTGCGCTGCTGACGCGTTTCTCCATTCAACCCGTCCCTGAGGATCGGACACCCAGACCGGGACAGGCAGCTCGTCAATGAGCTCGCGAAAGCTCAGCGGCTTCTCCGTCACGGACACCTACTCCCATCGATCGTGCCACTGCTCCCGGCTACACGGCTGAGCTCCGCCCCGGACAGCATGACCTCCAAGACCATGCAGATCACTACCCAACGCTACCTAACACTCCATCGGCAAGCTAACAGCCCGGACTGCACCTGCCCCTCGACGCGGTCCGACGCGCGACCGCGTTTCTGGAGGAGTGGGACAGGTGTGGCGGGTGGCGCGGGTGAGTTCGGTTCGGTTGCGGGTGCCCGCCGCGCCGGTCGCCACAACGCACGAGAGCGGCCGCTGGTGCGACCAAAACGCATGGAAGCGGCGGCTGCTGCGACCAAAACGCATGGGAGCGCGGGTGGTTTTCGGCGCTTTCTTGCGTTCGGGCGGATATTTGGCCGAAACGCAAGAAAGCGGCAGGATCGGCCGCCGCTGACGTGCGTTTCGGCGATTTCGGCGGCGCTCTCGTGCGCTTGGGCGATCCGACGGTGACCCTGACGCCGCCTGTGAGAACGTCACGCGTGAGCTGACGGCGACGCGCACTGGGTGTACGCGTCGACCTGTTTTCCCGCCAGTAGGCGGATGATTGTGATCCCCCGGCAAGCCAGCCCCCCTGGACTCGAGGCCAAGGCTGCTGGGGCGACGGCCGTCGCTCGCCAGCGCGTGACGACACGGTCGTCCTCGGCGATCTGGTCTTCGACCTGGACATAGACGTCCGGACGAGCGGCACGGCGGTGCGACACGAACCGGCGCATGCCGTCCGGTCCGGTGATCGCAGCGCCAACACAGGTGAGGCGACCGATGAAGTCCTTGGCCACGAGGTCGTCGATCAGCTCGAGCCTGCCGTCGTTCAGCACCTCCAGGAAGAACTGGAGCACGCGTTGCTTGTTCTGCTCGCTGACGCTCATCGGCTGACCGGCATCGTCGCGGGCGAGGCGTCAGAGCGGCAAGGGAGGGAACCCGATGGTTTCCCCTTGTGTTTTCGGTCGCGGTCCGTCGGCCGGGGTGTATCGTCGATGCGTGGCTACGGCGACGCGCGCGGCGTTGCTCGAGCGAGAGCACGAGCTGAATACCTTGCGTGACGGACTCGATCGCGCGCGCTCCGGCGACGGAGCGGTCCTGCTGGTCGAGGGGCCGGCCGGCGCCGGCAAGACGGAGCTCGTGCGCGAGGCCCGCACGGCCGCAGCCGCGGGCGGGATGTTGACGCTGGAGGCCAAGGGGTCCGAGCTCGAGCAGCCGTTTGCCTTTGGGGTGGTGCGTCAGCTGCTCGAGTCGGAGGCGGGTCCCGGCCCTGCCGCCGGCGAGCTATTCGCCGGTGCGGCTGCGCCGGCGGCGCGCCTGTTCGAGACCGACGAGCGGGGCCGTGCCACCGTCGACACGGATTTTGAGGCGCTCCATAGCCTCTACTGGCTGGTGGTCAACCTCGCCGACCGGGCGCCCGTGCTGCTCTCGGTCGACGACTGCCACTGGTCAGACGGCGACTCGCTGCGCTTTCTCTCGTATCTCGGTCAGCGAATCGACGGGCTCCGGGTGGCGATCCTGCTCGCCGGACGCCCCCCGGATGCGTCGACGACGGAGGCCGCGGCACTCTGGGGGCAGCTGGCATCACGCGCCGATGCGGTCGTGCTCTACCCGCGACCGCTGAGCGAGACGGCAGCGGTTGGGCTCGTGCGTGAGCGGCTCGGGAGCGAGGCGGCCGACGAGTTCTGTCGTGCGTGCCATGCGGCGACCGGCGGAAATCCGCTGTTCCTGCGTGAGCTGCTCGGCGCGTTGGACGCCGCGGGGGTCGTTCCGTCGGCGGGCGCTGCGAGCGACGTTCAGGCGGTCGGACCGGCGGCCGTGGCTCGATTCGTTCGACATCGACTGTGGGCGCTCGGACCCTCCGCCGCCGAGCTGGCGAGGTCAGTCGCCGTGCTCGGCGACGGGAGCGAGCCTCAGCTCGCGGCGCATGTGGCAGGTCTCGGCGAGGACGAAGCACGCGCGGCCGCCGATGACCTCGTCCGCGCCGACATCTTCGCGCGCACCGCTCGCCTGGCGTTCGTCCATCCGATCGTGCGCGCGGCGCTGTACGAGGAGCTCGCGCCCGGCGAGCGCGAAGCTCGGCACGCCACGGCCGCGGACGCTCTGTCGCGACTCGGCGCATCTTCAGAGCGCGTGACCGCGCACCTCCTCCTGACCCGCGCCACCGGCGACGCGCGCAGAGTGCGGACGCTCAGATCGGCAGCGCGAGCGGCGGCGAGGCGGGGCGCGCCGCACGCCGCAGCCACGCGGCTGACGCGGGCGCTCGATGAGTCACCAGCCGACCAGGAGCGAGCCGAGGTATTGACGGAACTCGGCCGGTACGAGATCGCCGCGATGCAGTTCGAGGTGGCCGAGGAGCATCTGAGCGCGGTCGTCAACTCGACGGCCGAGCTGGCCACCCGAGTCGACGCAGCGGCCACGTTGGCGCGATGCGTGCTGGTGTCAGGGAGTCGCTCAGCGGATCTCGTCGAAGCGGCGCTGGCGTCGCTTGCCGAAATGCTGGCGCCAGTCGACGTCGAACGCTCACTCGAGGTCGAGTGTGATCTCCTGATGGTCGCGACGGTGACGCCGCGGCTGCGTCCGGGGCTCGGAGTGCATCTCGCCCGGTTCCGCGAGAAGGCACGCGGTCATCCCGAATTTGAAGCCGTCGCGGAGATCCACACCGCTCTCGAGCACCTTCTGCGCGGGGGCTCGGCAGATGTCGCGGCCGCTGCCGCCCAGACAGGCCTGATGGCCGGCCTCCCGACGTCGGCCGCCGGGACCGCCGGGTTCCTGGCGATTCATACCCTGCGGCTCGCCGAGCATTACGACGTACCACTGCGGCTGCTTGACCGGATACTGGACGGCGCCCGTCGTGAGGGCCATACCGCCAGGCAGGGCCTTGTTCACGGGCAACGTGCGTGGATCGCGCTGGCGCACGGATCGCTGCACGACGCGCAGATCGAGGCGGAGACCGGCCTGCAGCTGATCGGCGAGCCGCATTTCGCACTGCCGCAGCTTCTGGCGGCGGCGGTCATCGTGCACGTAGAGGACGGGGATCTGGAGAGGGCGGAGACGCTCGCGCAGATCGGCAGGCGGTTTGCCAGCGATGAGGATCGGCTGTACGTCGACTATTTCCTGACCGCCCGCGGTCGTCTGCGGATCGCGCAGGGGCAATTGCGCGAGGGGGTCGCGGACCTCTTGTGGTGCGGCGAGCGGCTGGGCGCGCAGGGCGTGCAGTGGCCGTGCGATTGGCGGGCGTACGCCGCACCGGCGATCGCTGCGCTCGGCGAGCACGAGCAGGCGCTGGCGCTGGTGCGCGAGCAGCTGGCGGTTGCGCGGACGGTGGGGGCGCCCGGAGCATTGGGCCTCTCGTTGCGCGCGGCGGCGCGCGTGGTCGGCGACGCCGAGGCTCTCCCGCTCCTCCAAGAGGCGATGTCGGTCCTTGAGCCGAGTCCCGCCAAGCTCGAGCTTGCCCATACGCTCGGCGACCTCGCGGCCTTGCGGGGTCGTGCCGGCCAACGCCGGGAGGGACGAACCGCGGCGCGCCGTGCCATCGAGCTCGCAGATCAGTGTGGGGCGGCTCCGCTGGCTGCTGCGGCGCGGGCCGAGCTCCAGGCCGGGCCGGGGCGACCGGCACGGACGGAGTTGACCGGGCCGAACGCGCTCACGGCGGCGGAGTGGCGGGTCTGCCGGCAAGCCGCCGAAGGGCAGACGAATCGGGAGATCGCCCAGGCGCTGTTCGTCACCGAGAAGACGGTCGAGCGCCACCTGTCCAGCGCTTACCACAAGCTGGCGATCCGCTCACGCCACCAGCTCGCGTCGGCGATCGGGCAGTAGCAAAACGGTAGGGAAAACCCGCGGGGTTCCCCTCTTGTGACGAAGGGTGGTCACGCCCAGGATGCGTGCCACGCCAACACACACGTCAGCGCCGCTGACGGAGAGGGAAGGGGCTGGACATGACTGGAATGCTGTACGCGATCGCACGGTTCTGCGTGCGTCGTCGCGTCGTCGTCCTCGCCGTCTGGGTGCTCGCCGCAGCAGCGCTCGTCACGGTGTCGCACCGCCTGAGCGACAACACGAACGACAGCATCAAGCTGCCGGGCACCGACAGCCAGCGCGCGACCGACGCCCTGAGTCATTCGTTCCCCGCGCAGTCGAACGGCTCCAGCCCGATCGTCCTCCACGTGGGGAGCGGAAAGCTGACCGACTCGAAGTACGCAAGTGCGGTCAACGATGCCGCGACTGACGTCGCCAAGGCACCGCATGTCGCCTCGGTCGTCAATCCGCTCACGCCGCAGGGCGCGTCGGCGCTCAGCAAGGACCAGGCGACGGGCTACCTCTCGGTGACGACCACGGTCAGCCCGGGGGCGTTGTCGGTCGACGATGCGCAGAAGATCATCGACGCCGCGTCGAAACCAGCGCACGCAGCTGGCATCGAGGTGCAGACCGGTGGGCAGCTCGGTCAGAAGGTCTCCAAGCCGGGGACGGAGTCGAGCGAGCTCATCGGGATCCTCGCGGCGATGGTGATCCTCACCTTCACGTTCGGCACGGTGGTCGCGATGCTGCTCCCCATCATCAACGCGATCCTCGCGCTCGCGGCGACTCTGGCCATCGTCCGAATGCTCAGTCACGTCACGACCGTGTCAACGGTGGCCCCGACGCTCGCCACGATGATCGGGCTCGGTGTTGGGATCGACTACGCGCTGTTCATCGTCACCCGTCACTTCCGCGGCTTGGACGAGGGCCTTGATGTGAAGGAGTCGATTGCCCGGGCGACCGCCACATCGGGCGGGGCCGTGGTCTTCGCCGGCGGGACGGTGACGATCGCGCTTGTGTCCCTCGCCGTCGCCAACATTCCGCTGGTGACGACGATGGGGTTGATGGCGGCGGTTGCCGTGGTGGTCGCGGTGCTCGCCGCCGTGACGCTGCTGCCCGCAATGCTCGCGCTCGTCGGTCCA
Source organism: uncultured Solirubrobacterales bacterium (assembly GCA_963779695.1). Classification (GTDB taxonomy): domain Bacteria; phylum Actinomycetota; class Thermoleophilia; order Solirubrobacterales; family Solirubrobacteraceae; genus Palsa-465. Next base: position 28,688 of record CAVZZH010000021.1, on the reverse strand, counting down.
CGGATCAACTCGTTGCGCGTGCGGGCACATCACTCGCAAGCCGACTCGAAGCACGGCATCTGGGCCCGGTGGGCCGCGCGCGTCGCCAGCCGGCCCGTGATCGCCGGCCTCGCCGCACTCGTGATCCTGATCCCGCTGGCGGTCCCGCTGCTCTCGCTCAACCTCGGCCAGAAGGACGTCGCCGCGCTCTCGAACTCCACGACCGCGCGCCAGGCGTACGACCAGATCTCCCAGAACTTCGGCGCCGGGGTGAACGGGCCGCTGATCGTCGCCGTCTCGCTCGGATCGCCCGCCAGCGGCACGAACGACTCGCGGCTGACGACCCTTGAGAAGGACGTCTCCCAGACCTCCGGCGTCGCCGCGACGACGCCGGTGCAGATCAACAAGTCGGGAACGACCGCCTATTTCAACGCGATCTCGACCAAAGGCCCGGCTGAGAGTGCCACCACCGACCTCGTCAACGATCTGAGGACCTCGGTCATCCCGAAGGCCGAGAAGGGCACGAACATGAAGGCCGACGTCGGCGGGACGACGGCCAGCTATATCGATCTCGCCTCGAACATCTCGGCGAAGCTCCCGCTCCAGATCCTGGTGGTGATCGCGCTCAGCTTCACACTGCTGATGCTGGCCTTCCGTACGGTCGTGATCCCGGTCCAAGCGGCGGTGATGAACGTCCTCTCGATCGGCGCCGCCTACGGCGTGTTGACCGCGATCTTCCAGTTCGGCTGGCTGCACGGCCTGATCGGTCTCGACGGAGCGGTGCCGGTCGTCTCCTACGTGCCGTTGTTCATGTTCGCGATTCTGTTCGGCCTCTCGATGGACTACGAGGTCTTCCTCGTGAGCCAGATCGAGGAGCATGTCCACGCTGGTGAGGACAACCGCTCCTCAGTCGTGTCGGGGCTGGTGACCAGCGCGCGCGTGATCACGGCAGCGGCCGCGATCATGGTGTTCGTGTTCGGCAGCTTCGTGCTCAACGGCGATCCCACCGTCAAGCAGTTCGGGATCGGACTGGCCGTCGCGGTGATCCTCGATGCCACGATCGTCCGCTGCCTGCTCGTGCCGGCCGTGATGGTCATCGTGGGTAAGGCCAACTGGTATCTGCCGCGGTGGCTCGAGCGGCTTCTGCCGCATATCAACATCGAGGGGGCTGAGTTCTTCAGGACCCCGAGCGACCGCGACCCGGTTGACTCTGAGCGCGAGCGTGAGGCCATGGCCGGAGCGGCCGCGTCGTGAGGGGGTCGGTGTCCTAGCGACCCTTCCGGGGGCGCGGGACCGGGCAATGGATCGTGCCCACCGCGGCGACGCTTCCCGAGAAGTCCTGATTCGCGATGTAACCGTCGCCGAGCTGCACCGCGCCCCGCGGGCCGAGCGTCACGAAGCCGGGACCGGAGAACGATCGCGGGGGCTGGTTCAGGCTGCTGAACTCGCCATCGGGTCCGGTGAAGGTGACGTGAGGATCCGTGTCGCTGGAGCCGAAGGGAATCTCGTAGCGGTGCCTCCCGGTGAAGCGGGGGAACGTGATGGCAAGGCTCCAGCGCTTGTTCGTCGACTTCGCGGTCACGAGATAGGCAATTTGAGCTCCGCGCACGCCCCGTTGACACCGCGCCTTCGTGAAGGTGACAGTGGCTTTCACGTGCGCTTCGCCGGAGAGCTCCCGGACGGACAGTGACGGGCTGGCGGCCGACGAGGCCACAGGCGCGACGGCGAGCGTCGCGCCCAGGACGGACAGGGTGGCTAGGACAGGACGCATGGTGCGCATCGGGACCTCCGGGTCAGGCGCTGGTCGTGGTGATGGGTGGTTGCGCGGGCTTCGGGAGCATCGTCGCGAACGGGCACCGGCGCGACTAGGCACCTCAGGGCTTGGCTTCGCTCACCCTCGCCCCGCGCTCAAGCTGCCCCCGATCCATGCGTCAGAAATCCAGTGTGTGATGGAGCGTACGGTCCCGGAACGCGCGAGTAACACCGCGTTCACATTTACGGCACACCGACGTCACCCCCTTTGGGTGATGCATCTGCGGCCGTCACGCAGATCATCCCCGGCAACCAGTCAGCCCGCGCAGGACAGTCCGCGTAGAAAGGGAACGCGCATGACGACCGCTGTTGGATCTCGCCCGAGTACGGCCGCGACTGAGGGCGCAGAGGCTCATGCGGCGATCGCCGACGTGTTGGTGATCTTCGGCATCACCGGCGATCTCGCGAAGGTGATGACGTTCCACTCGCTGTACCGGCTCGAGCGCCGCGGGCTGCTGAGTTGCCCGATCGTTGGCGTCGCGGGCAACGACTGGTCGGTCGAGCAACTGCGGGACCACGCGCGACAGTGCATCGCGGATTGCGGCGAGCAGATCGACGACGAGGTGTTCAAGCGGTTTGCGTCCCGGCTGTCGTACGTGAGCGGAGATTTCACCGCCGCCGAGACCTTCCGGCGGGTCGCCTCGGCGATGGGGGACGTGCGCACGCCGGTGTTCTACCTCGAGATTCCTCCGTTCCTGTTCGGACAGGTGATCAAGGGGCTCGCCGACGCCGGCCTGACCAAGAACGCGCGCGTCGTCGTTGAGAAACCGTTTGGACATGACCTCGAGTCCTCGCGCGCGCTCGCCGACGAGATCCATCAGCACCTCGCCGAACCGCAGCTGTACCGGATCGATCACTTCCTCGGGAAGATGGGCCTCTGGGAGATTCTCTACCTGCGGTTCGCGAACGCGCTGCTCGAGCCGATCTGGAATCGCAACTTTGTGTCTGCGATCGAGATCACCATGGCGGAGAGCTTCGGGGTCGAGGATCGCGGTCACTTCTACGATCCCGTCGGCGCGGTGCGTGACGTGGTCGTCAACCACCTGATGCAGATCGTGGCCGCCGCGGCGATGGAACCGCCGTCCTCGACGGAGTCCGCCAGGCTGAAGGACGCGCTCGTGCACGTCTATGAGGCCATGCCCGCCGGCGACCCGGCGCACTACGTCCGCGGCCAGTACGCGGGATACCGACAGATCGACGGCGTCGCCCCGGATTCTCAGACGGAGACCTACGCCGCGATGCGTCTCGGAGTCGAGAACTGGCGCTGGGACGACGTCCCGTTCTTCATTCGCACCGGCAAGTGCCTGCCGACCACGCAGACCGAGCTGCGCCTCATCTTCCGGCGACCGCCGAGCATCGGCTTTGCCCAGATCGGGTCGCGGCGGCCCGAGCCCGGTCAGCTTGTCGTCAAGCTCGATCCCACGACCGGCGTGCGCCTGCTCCTCGAAGCGCAGCGCCACGAGACCGTCGAACCTGAGCTGATCAGCCTCGACATGGAGTTCGCTCAGGAGGGCGGGGAGGGACCGACGCCGTACGAGGTGCTGCTGCAGGCGGCGATGGTCGGCGACAGCAAGCGCTTCACCCGCCAGGACGGCGTCGAGCAGTGCTGGCGCGTCATGCAGCCGCTGCTCGACAATCCGCCGCCGGTGCACGAGTACGCCAAAGGATCGTGGGGCCCGGAGGCCGCGGACACGTTACTCACGGGCTACGGGTCCTGGCGCGGCCCATGGGTGATGTCATGAGCGCGATCCCCAAGAACAAGCGTCAGGCGAAGTCTCAGGACGGCGACCGGCCGGCGGCGAAGGCGGGCGCCGAGAAAGCGACGATGCCCCAGAGCGCGGCGATGCCGTCGCCGTTTCCGCCGATCGCCGAATACGGCTTTCTGTCGAACTGCCACACCGGCGCGTTGATTGCGTCCGACGGCTCAATCGGCTGGCTGTGCGTTCCGCGGTTCGATTCGCCGAGCGTGTTCGGGACGCTGCTTGACCGCCAGGCCGGGTATTTCCGGTTCGGGCCGTTCGGGATCAACGTACCGAGCAGCCGGGTCTACGAGCCCGGGACGAACACGCTGATCAGTTCGTGGAAAACGCCGACCGGCTGGGCGATCGTCCGAGACACCCTCACGATGGGTCACCGCCGAGGCGAGGACACGGTCACTCCGCACACGCGGCCACCCGCCGATTGGGACGCCGAGCACATGCTCGTCCGCACCGTCCAGTGCACCGGGGGCAGCGTCCAGGTGGAACTGGTGTGCGAGCCGGTGTTCGACTACGGTCGGGCGCCCGCGGAGTGGACGCTGAGCGACGATCGGCGTCGTGCCGACGCGTCCGGAGCGGATCAGGCGATCCGCCTGCACACCGACATGCTGCTCGGGATCGAAGCGGGCACGGCCCGGGCGCTTCACGACCTGCAGGAGGGAGATCAGCTCTTCTGCGCGCTCTGCTGGGGCGACGACGTCCCGGCGCCGACGAGCGTCGACGAGGCGAACGAGCGCCTCAACGACACGAGGAGGTTCTGGCACAACTGGCTCTCGCACGCACGGATTCCCGACCACGAGTTGGGGCCGCTGATCCAGCGCTCGGCATTGGCGATCAAGGGGCTCACGTACATGCCGACGGGGGCGACGGTCGCGGCGCTGACGACATCGCTGCCGGAAACCCCGGGTGGAGAGCGCAACTGGGATTACCGCTACACGTGGATTCGCGACTCGACGTTCACGCTGCAGGCGCTGCACTACCTCAACCTCGACTGGGAGGCCAACGAGTTCGTCCAATTCATCGCCGAGCTCGAACGCAACGAGGACGGGGGGCTGCAGATCATGTACGGGATCGACGGGCGCCGTGATCTGACCGAAACGACCCGCGACGATCTCTCCGGCTACGCCGGGGCTCACCCGGTGCGGATCGGCAACGGGGCATTCGATCAGCGCCAGAACGACGTGTTCGGGGCGGCGCTCGACTCGGTCCTCCTCCATACCCGCCGCAGCCAGCGGCTACCGCGAAGCCTGTGGCCACTGATCGAGTCGCAGGCGAAATGCGCCCAGTCGGTGTGGCGCAAGCCCGACCAGGGGATCTGGGAGGCGCGCGGCAAGCCGCAGCACTACGTCTCCTCGAAACTGATGTGCTGGGTCGCGCTCGACCGCGCGTCGAAGCTCGCCTTCATCCGTGGCGACGAGAAGCTCGCGGCAGCCTGGGCAGACACCGCTACGGAGATCAAGGCCGACATCCTTGAGCACGGCGTCGACAAGCGCGGTGTGCTCCGCCAGCACTACGGGACCGACGCACTTGACGCCTCGACGCTGCTGGCGGCGATCTTCGGATTCCTGGCGCCAGACGACGAGCGTTCTTCGCGCCAGCGTGCTGGCGATCTCGGACGAGCTGACCGAGCACGGATTCGTGCTGCGTTACAAGACCGACGAGACCGACGACGGACTGTCCGGCAAGGAGGGCACGTTCGTCATCTGCTCGTTCTGGCTCGTCTCGGCACTCGTGGTCATCGGCGAGATGCAGCGGGGACGCGACCTGATGGAGCGGCTCGTCAAGGTGGCATCCCCGCTCGGCCTGTACGCCGAGGAGTTCGACGTCGACACCGGGCGGCACCTCGGCAACTTCCCGCAGGCGTTCTCCCACCTCGCGCTCGTGGAGGCCGCCGGTCGAATTGCCCTCGCCGACCTCGTCTCGGAGATCAACTGATGACCGACAGCTATGACGTCATCGTCATCGGCAGCGGCGCCGGCGGCGGCACGCTGGTCCACCAACTCGCGCCGTCCGGCAAGCGGATCCTGCTGCTCGAACGGGGCACGTGGCTCACGCGCGAGCCGCAGAACTGGCGGTGCGAGGACGTGTTCATCGACGGCCGCTACACGTCTGAGGACACGTGGTACTACTCGGACGGCTCAGCGTTCCAACCCCAGGTGCATTACTTCGTGGGCGGAGCCACGAAGCTGTACGGCGCCGCCCTCTACAGGCTGCGTAAGGAGGACTTCGGCGAGCTTCGCCACCACGACGGCATCGCCCCGGCGTGGCCGATCTCCTACGACGACATGGAGCCGTACTACACGCGTGCCGAACACACGTACCAGGTGCACGGGGCGCGGGGCGAGGATCCCACGGAGCCTCCGGCGAGCGCTCCGTATCCATTCCCCGCGGTGTCGCACGAGCCTCGGATCCAGCAGCTGTCAGACCAGCTCGCGGCCGCCGGCCTGCACCCGTTCCACGCACCCTGCGGGATCCTCCTCGACGAGGGCAACATGCCGTACAGCACATGCGTTCGCTGCGACAACTGCGACGGCTTCCCGTGCCTGGTCCACGCGAAGTCAGACGCCGAGGTGATCAGCGTGCGCCCTGCGCTCGAGCACGCGAACGTGACGCTGATGACGGGCGCCGAGGCGGTGCGCCTGGAGACGAACTCCGACGGGAACGCCGTCACGGGCGTCGTCGTGAACATCGACGGTCGCACCGAGACGTTCACGGGCGACATCGTTGTCGTCTCGTGCGGAGCGGCGAACAGCGCCAAGCTGCTGCTGTCCTCGGCGACGGACAAGCATCCGCGCGGCCTTGCGAACGGGTCTGACCAAGTCGGACGCAACTACATGTTCCATAACAGCCAGGCGGTCCTTGCACTCTCGAAGGAAGAGAACCCGACCGTCTTTCAGAAGACGCTCGGGGTCAACGACTTCTACTTCTCGGGCGGGAAGGACTTCGAGTTCCCGCTCGGCAACATCCAGATGGTCGGCAAGTCGCAGGCGGCGATGTTCCGTGGCGAGAAGCCCGGGGAAACGAAGTTCGCACCGGAATGGACGCTGCACGACGTCGCCAAGCACGCGGTCGACTTCTGGCTCTCCACCGAGGATCTTCCCCTCCCCGAGAACCGCGTCACGCTCGCCAAGGACGGCAACGTCCAGATTGCCTACACGGCGAGCAATGAGGAGCCGAAGGAGCGGCTCTACCACCAGCTGAAGGAGATGCTCGCCGACCTCGGGATGCATCACGGGCACCTGTTGCCTCACCACGCGTACCTCAAGAACGAGATCCCGGTGGCCGGCGTGGCTCACCAGGCGGGGACATGTCGCTTCGGCAGCGACCCGGCGAGTTCGGTGCTGAACACGGACTGCCGTGCCCACGAGCTGGACAACCTGTACGTCGTCGACACGAGCTTCTTCCCGAGCATCGGGGCGGTCAACCCGGCGCTCACGGCGATGGCCAACGCGATCCGGGTCGGCGATCACCTGCTTGTGCGGTTAGGTGTGAGTGAACGTCAGTCGGGGTCAGCCGATGTCAGCTGAGACGAACAGCGAGAGCACCAAGCAGCGTCGCGTCATCATCGTCGGCGGCGGGTTCGCCGGCCTCGGCTGTGCGCAGACGCTCGCCGAGCACGACGACATCAGCGTCACGCTGATCGATCGCAACAACTACCACCAGTTCCAGCCGCTGCTCTACCAGGTCGCCACCTCGCTGCTGGCACCAAGCGATATCGCCAACTCGCTGCGCGACGTGTTTGCCGAGCACGAGAACATGCACATCAAGCTCGCCGAGATCGCGTCGATCGACACCGCGACGAAGACGGTCCGGTCGACTGACGGAGAGGAGTGGACGGCGGACGCGCTCGTCCTCGCCGCAGGCTCCCAGGCCAACTTCTTCGGCACACACGGCGCGCCGGAGCATGCGTTTCCGCTGTACTCGCTCGACGACGCCACCCGGCTGCGTTCTCGGATTCTCGGATTGCTCGAGGCGGTTGATGACGATCCGTCGCTGATCGGACGCGGCGCGCTCAATTTCGTGATCGTCGGTGGAGGTCCGACGGGTGTCGAGGTGGCCGGCGCGATCGCTGACATGGTTCGGGTCACGGTCCCGGCCGAGTACCACGCGTTCGACGCGAGCAAGGCTCACATCTATCTCCTTGACTTCGGCGACGCCCTGCTGAAGCCGTTCTCCGACGAAGCACACGGGTACGTCGCCAAGGTGCTGAGCGACAAGGGTGTCGACATCCACCTTGGCGTCGGAGTCAAGGAGGTGCACAGCGGCCACGCGGTTCTGTCGGACGGCACGACCGTGCCGACCAGGTGCGTCGTGTGGGGAGGCGGCATCCGGGCCGCTGCAGTGGCTGCGGACTGCGGGCTGGCGGAGGGTAAGGGTGGACGCATCGATGTCCAGCCCGACCTCACGGTGGCCAATACGACGGGCGTATACGCGGTCGGGGACGTCGCCAACATCGCCGGGGAAGATGGACAGCCGCTCCCACAGCTCGGTTCCGTCGCGTTGCAGAGCGGCCGACGCGCCGCCGAGAACGTCGTCGCCGACTTCGAGGGCCGGCCGAGGGAGCCGTTCAAATACCACGACAAGGGCATCATGGCGATGATCGGGCGGGGCGCCGCGATCGCGGAGGTCGGCAAGCACCACCACGAGATCCACGGCGAGCTCGCGCACATGGCGTGGCTCGGGGTGCACGCCAGTCTGATGACCGGGACGAAGGCGAAGATCGAGGCGTTCGTCGATTGGGCGTGGGACGGGTTCTCGAAGACGGGTGGACCGCACGTCCTCGATCGTGGCGATGCCGCCAAGATCGACTGGGACGACGACGACGCGGTCACGACGCCGACGTCGGCCGGGTGAGGACGGACCGGCAGGGGCCACGTGCTGACGTTCGCCTCAACGACGGTTGATCTGGCGCGCGCACAGTTCGCGACGACGTCGATCTATCACTTCCTGTTTGTGCCGCTGACGCTGGGCCTCGCTCCGCTCGTCGCGGTGATGCAGACGATCTGGCACCGCAAGCACGACGACGCATGGTTGCGCTTGACGCGGTTCTTCGGCACGTTGTTGTTGATCAACTTCGCGATCGGGGTCGCGACCGGACTCGTTCAAGAGTTCCAGTTCGGAATGAACTGGTCGGTCTACTCCAATTTCGTGGGTGGCGTGTTCGGCGCCCCGCTCGCGATCGAGGGACTGGCGGCGTTCATGCTCGAGGCGACGTTCCTCGGGCTCTGGATTTTCGGCTGGGACCGGCTGTCGCCGCGCGTCCACCTGGCAACGATCTGGCTCGCGGCGGCCGGGACGTGGCTGTCGGCCTATTTCATCCTCGTCGCGAACTCGTGGATGCAGCATCCCGTCGCGTACAAGCTCGTGAACGGCAAGGCGGAGCTGACGAGCGTCGGAAAGCTCCTGTCCAACGAGTTCGCGCTGATCGCGTATCTGCACACGATCCTCGCGGGCCTGATCTTCGGGTCGATCCTGATGTTCGGCATCGCCTGCTGGCACATGCTGCGCGGCCGCAACGTCGAGCTGTTCCGCCGGGCGGCGAAGCTGGCGCTGATCGTTGCGGTCCCCGCGACCCTGATCCAGCTGTCAGTGGGGAACCGTTTCGGAGAGGCGGTCACCGCTCAGCAGAGCATGAAGATCGCGGCCTCCGAGGCGCAGTGGAACACCTGCCAGCCGTGCGGCTTCTCGCTGTTCCAGATCGGGGGCTTCTCCGCGCAGGACCCGAACCCGAGCTTCTCGATCACGATCCCGCGTCTCCTGTCCTGGATGGGCACCGGCTCGTTCGACGGGAAGATCCAAGGGCTCAACCAGCTGCAGGCTCAGGAGCAGAAGCAGTACGGGTCAGGCAACTACATGCCCGACATCGAGCTCATGTACTGGTCGATGCGGGTGATGGCGATGCTCGGCGTGTTCATGTTCCTCGTCGCGGCGGTCGGCGCGTGGCTGTACCGCAAGCGGCGACTGGAAAAGGCCCGCCTGTTCCTGTGGACCGCGGTGGTCACGGTTGCCGCCCCCTATGTGGCAGCCACTTTCGGGTGGATCCTGACCGAGATGGGCCGCCAGCCCTGGATCGTGCAGGGTCTCCTCAAGACCTCGCAGGCAAATTCGCCGAACGTGAGCACCGCGACGATCGCCACGAGCCTGACCGTATTCGTGCTGCTCTACGTCACGCTCGGCGTCGTCGACTTTGTGCTGATGCGTCGCTATGCGCGTCTCGACCCGCCGAGTGCGACCAGCGGTCCCGGGGCGGGCGGCGCCACCGGACCGACGCCGGCTCTGAGTTACGAGGCGAGGTGAGATGACGCTCCAGGCGTTCTGGTTCTGGCTGATCGCGATCCTGTGGTCGGGGTACTTCCTGCTCGAAGGGTTCGACTTCGGCGTCGGGATGTTGCTCCCCTGGCTGCCGCGCCACGGCAGCGAGAGCGACCGGGGCGTGATGTTCGAGGCGATCGGCCCGGTCTGGGATGGAAACGAGGTGTGGCTGGTCGTCGCGGGCGGCGCGACGTTCGCTGCGTTCCCTGCGTGGTACGCGACGATGTTCTCGGGCTTCTACCTTGCGCTGCTGCTCGTCCTCGTCCTGTTGATCGTGAGGGTCGTCTCGTTCGAGTGGCGCGAGAAGAGCGAGAACCCGCGATGGCGAGCGGTGTGGATGTGGGCCAACGCGGTGGGAAGCGTCGGCGCCGCGCTCATCTGGGGGGTGGCGCTGTCAAACCTCGTGCACGGCGTTCCGCTCAACTCCGCACACGGATACGCGGGCGACTTCTTCGACCTGTTCAGCGCCTACACCGTGCTCGGCGGCGTTGCCGTCGTGCTGGTGTTCGCGTTCCACGGCGCGGGCTACCTCGCGCTTCGGACGCTCGGGGATCTCCGCGATCGGGCGGCGGCTGCCGCCCGTCGGCTGTCGGTGCTCGCGGCGCTCGCCGGCGTCGCGTTCGTCGTGTGGACGATCATCGTCGCGCACAATCGGAACAGCAGAGGCGTTCTGCCGACGGCGGTCCCCGCGGCGGTCACCGCCGCTGCGCTCGTTCTGGCGGCCGTCTTCGCTCACGCCCGGCGGAGCGGCTGGGGGTTTGCGATGACGGCCGTGGCCGCGGTCGGCGTCGTGATGACGATCTTCACGGGCCTGTATCCGCGCGTGATGGTCTCCCATCCGGATTTCGGGAACAGCCTGACCACAGCCAACGCGGCGTCCGGCCACTACACGCTTCAGGTGATCACGATCGTCGCGCTGATCTTCACGCCGATCGTGTTGCTCTACCAGGGCTGGACGTACCACGTGTTTCGCAAACGGCTCGGCGGCGAGCGCGTCGGGACGCCACCGACGACGGCCCGGTAGGGCCCACTAGCTCATGCGCGCGCTGGATCCGCGGCTGCTGCGGCGCACGCGCTCGGCGCGGTCACTGCTCGCGACCGACACGGTTCTCGGGATCTGCGCGGGCATCGCGATCCTCGTTCAGGCGGGTCTGCTCGCGAGGATCGTTGCTCGCGCCTTCGACGGGGCGCCGCTGCATTCGCTGCGCCTCGAGTTCGGGGCGCTCGTGGCTGCGTTCGTGCTGCGCGGAGCGTGTGCCTGGGCGATGGAGGTCACCGGACGCCGCGCCGCACAGAACGTCATGTCGGAGCTGAGGCTGGCGCTCGTCGAGAAGCGGCTTCGCGACGACCCACTCGGGGTCGATGGCGTCGACGGCGCCGAGATTGTGGCGGTGACGGTGCAGGGAGTGGATGCCCTCGAGGGCTACTTCGCCCGGTACCTGCCGCTCGTCGTACTCGCCTCGGTCCTCCCGCTGCTCGTCATCGCCTGGGTGGCGGTCCTGGATCTGGAGTCAGCGCTGATCATGGCGCTCACGCTGCCGCTCGTGCCCGTATTCATGTGGCTGATCGGGCGCTACACCGAGCAGCGCACCCGCGCGCGATGGGAAGCCCTGCGCGCGCTGTCGATCTACTTTCTCGACCTCGTCCGAGGCTTACCGACGCTCCGGGCGTTCAATCAGGCGGAGGGCCAGGTGGCAGCGGTGGGCGAAGTGAGCGAGCGCTACCGCCGGACGACGATGGAGACGCTGCGGGTGAGCTTCCTCTCAGGCTCGGTGCTCGAGCTCGCTGCAACGCTCGGGGTGGCGCTCGTTGCGGTGACGGCGGGGGTGCGCCTCGTCGACGGCAGCCTCGCGCTCGGAGCCGGGCTCACGGTGCTCGTCCTCGCGCCCGAGCTGTACCTGCCGTTCCGCCGCCTCGGCGCCGAGTTCCATGCGAGCGCGGACGGGCTCGCCGTGGCAGAGCGGATGTTCGCGCTGCTCGACGCCCCGGCGGTCGCGGCCGGCTCGTCCGGCGCGCGTCGGCGCGCGCCAAGCCCCGCCACGCACGCGATCCGGATCGAGAGCGTGTCGTACACGTACCCCTCTCGCTCCACGCGGGTGCTCGACGGCATCGACCTCGAGCTCTCGCCCGGAGAAGCCGTCGCTTTGATCGGTGAGAGCGGCGCGGGCAAGAGCACCGTCGCCGCTCTGCTGCTCGGTCTCGTTCAGCCCGGACGGGGGCGGATCACCATCGGAGGAATCGATCTGTCGACGTGCGACCTCGACGGGTGGCGTCGGCTCGTCGCTTGGGTGCCACAACATCCGAGCGTGGTTCCGGGCACGATCGCGGAGAACATCCGGCTCGGGGATCCGGACGCACCGGACGCCTTGGTGGTGGCGGCGGCGCTCCAGGCGGGCGCACACGAGTTCATCGCCGCGCTGCCGGATGGCTTGCACACGCTCATCGGCGACGGGGGACGGCAACTGTCGCCGGGCGAGCGCCGGAGGATCGGTCTGGCCCGCGCTTTCCTCAGGGACGCTCCGCTCGTCATCCTCGATGAGCCCACCGCCGATCTGGACCCGCAGAGCGTGGACGTCGTATCGCAGGCGGTCCGGCGACTGGCGGCGGGCCGCACGATGCTCGTGATTGCGCACCGACCCGAGCTCGTCCGGCATGCGGACCGGCTCGTCCGGCTCGTCGATGGCGTTGCCGTTCCTGAAACCGACAGGGTGGCGGCGTGAATCGCTCGCTGCGCCGCGTCCTCGATCTCGTGCCCGTGTCGCGGCCTCGCCTCGCGCTGGCCGTGACGCTCGCTGCACTGACGATCACGTTCGGCGTGGGTCTGATGGCGACCGCGGGATATCTCATCGCACGCGCCGCGGAGCGCCCCGCGATCCTGTCACTGATGGTGGCGATCGTCGCGGTCCGCTTCTTCGGGCTCGGTCGACCGGTCATCCGCTACCTCGAGCGCCTCACCTCGCACGACCTCGCGCTCCGCGTGCTCGGTCCGGCGCGGATGCGCTTCTACGCGCGGATCGAGCCGCTCGCTCCGGCACAGCTCGACTGCTATCGCCGCGGTGACCTCCTCTCACGGATCGTCGCCGACGTCGATGCGCTCCAGACCGTCTACCTGCGGGGGGTCGGCCCACCGATCGTGGCGCTGCTCGCGGGAGCCATCTCGGTCGGGGTCGCGGTCGCGTTCCTCCCGGCCGCAGGGATCGTGCTGGCGGTTGGGCTGCTGGCGGCCGGGGTGCTCGTGCCGTGCATCGTCGGACTGTTCGCGAGCCGCGCGCGATCGCGGCAGGCGGCGGCACGGGGGGACCTCTCGGCCAAGCTTGTCGAGCTGATGGGGTCCGGGGCCGAGGTCGTCGCGTTTGGCTCCGGGCCGGGCGCGCTCGCCGGGATCCGCGACGCCGACCGCGCGCTCGTCGTACTCGGACGTCGCGACGCGGTCGCCGGGGGAGGCGGCGACGGTCTCAGCCTGATGACGACGGGCGTCACCGTGGCGGGCGTGCTCGCGGTCGCCGTGAGCGCCGCGTCTGACGGCAGGCTTGACCGGGTGTTGATCGCGATGCTCAGCCTGTTGGCGCTCGCATCGTTCGAGGCGGTGACGCCGCTGTCGGCCGCGGTCCGGGAGTTGGCGGCCGCGCTCGCGGCCGGTCAGCGCATCCTGGAGCTGACCGACCGGGAACCGGCGGTCCATGATCCGCCCCTGGCGGCGCCGCCGCCGCAGTGGCCGTTCTCGCTCGAGCTCGATCGGGTCTGCGCTCGGTATCCCGGTCAGCCCCGGCGTGCGCTCGAGCGACTGAGCCTCCGGGTGGATCCAGGTGAACGCGTCGCGCTGCTCGGCCCGAGCGGGGCGGGCAAGACGACGGCGGTGAACCTCCTCCTGCGCTTCCTTGACCCCGAGGCCGGTCGAGTGCTGCTGGCAGGACGCGATCTCCGTGACTACGCGCTCGAGGATGTCCGGCGGGCGATCGCCGTCGCTGGCCAGGAGTCTCATCTGTTCTCGACCACAATCCGCGACAACGTGCTTCTGGGAGATCCCGGCGCTGGGCCGCACGAGCTCGAGGAGGTACTGCGCCGGGCCCGGATCTGGGACTGGATCGACGGGCTGCCCGATGGGCTTGACACGCGCGTTGGTGAACGCGGTCACGCCCTGTCTGGCGGACAGCGGCAACGGGTCGTCGTCGCCCGCGCGTTGCTCGCGACGGCACCGGTGCTCGTGCTTGACGAGCCGACGGCCCATCTCGATCCGGGCACCGCGAGGGAGCTCCTCCGTGACGTGTTTGCAGCGGCTGCCGGTCGCAGCGTCCTGTTGATCACGCATCGCCCTGAGGGTCTCGAGCTCGTCGATCGGATCGTGACGCTGGCATGACGGTGGCCGGCGAGTGGAGACGATGATCCGTGCTCCAGCTGCGGGTCTTCGGCACGCCGCAACAGCTCGGCGACATCGCGGCCCGGCTGCGGGAGATTCCCGGCGCGCGGCACGTGGTGCGGACCGGGGACGGGGCGGACGGGAGCGCGTTCGTGACCGCGGACCTCGCCGACGACGCGGTCGACCAGGCGGTTGAGCAGGTCAGGCACATCGGCGTTCCGACCGAGGACGTGGTGCTCGTTCGGGTCCAGACGATCGGTTCAGCGGCGGCGCAGAGCCCGCTCTCCAGCGTGGTGTGGTCGGACCTGGTGACCCAGGCGGGGGTGAACGCGCGTCCGGTCGCGCGCTACCTCGTATTCATGGCGATCGCAGGCGTGATCGCGGCGTTCGGTGTTATCTACGGAAACGTCACGCTGATTGTCGGGGCGATGGCGATCAGCCCCGACACCCTGCCCGTGACCGCCGCGGCCACGGCGCTCGTGCTCCGTCGCTGGCGGCTCGCCGGACGCGCGGTCGCAGCACTCGTGATCGGCCTGGTGGTGGTGTGTGTTGTCGGCGGGGTGATGACGGCACTGCTCAACGGCTTCGGCGTCCTGCCCGCTCGCTTGGACGTCGGTCAGAGCCAGCTTCTCCAGGGCCTCTCGAGCGTCAACATCTCGACCCCGATCGTCGCCTTCGCGGCCGGCGTCGCCGCCATGCTCGCGCTCGAGACGCGGGCGAGCTCGGCGGTCGGCGTCGCCATCTCCGTTACCACGATTCCGGCGTCCGCGTACCTGGGGGTCGCCGCCGGCATTGGCGAGGCATCGAAGGCGCTCGGGGCGCTGCTCGTCCTTGGCATCAACGTCGCGATGCTGCTCGTCGGCGGGTGCGTGACACTACTCGCCCAGCAACGGCTCGCCGGCCGGATCGCAACGGCCGCCCGGAGGGGATGATGTCCACGCCGCGGAGGCGGGAGTGACGAACAAACCAAGTTTCGTGCTCGTTCACGGCGGCAACATGTCGACCGAGACTTGGAACCGATTCACGATTGGTGAACCGGTCTCGACGCCCGACGGCAAGATGGGCGGCCGGATCTGGGAGCCGGTGCTGGCCGAGCTCCGCCCCAACGCTCAGTCGATCTTCACTCCGACGTTGGGCGATGAGCATGTCAGCGATCTCACCGACCACGTGAACCAGATCGCATCACTCGTCCTTGACAACGACCTTCACGACGTGGTGCTTGCCGGGCACAGCTACGGCGGCATGGTCATCACCGCGACCGCCGCGCAGGTGGCCGATCGGGTCCGGGGGATGGTCTACGTGGACGCCGCGCTGCCGGATCCCGGACAATCGTTGTTCGACATCATTGAGTCGGGCGGCCGCGAGCCACTGTCATTCCCGGGGCTCGAGCCAGCGCCGCCGTACGTGGAGAAGCTGTGGTTTGACCGATCCCGGTGGCGGCCAATCCCGAAGACCTACGTGCGCTGCACCAAGAGCGACTTCCTTCCTGTCACCAAGGTCGCCGAGGCCAAGATCGCGAACGCGGGCGTGTCTGAGAATTGGTCCTACCTGGAGCTGCCCTCGTGGCACGTGCCGATGGCGGACATGCCCGCCGAGGTGGCAAAGATTCTCCTGCGCGTCTCGAGGCAAGGTCCCGGCGCATCGGCTCCCTGAGCTGCGCGCTCGTCTCGTTCTCTTGTCCGTAGGATGCATGGTCATGGCAGCGCTACGAACACGCGTTTCGGCGAGCTGGCGGATCCGGATGACGCGCCGCGTTGCATCACCCGCGCGGGCGTAATGGGCGACCACCTCATCGTCCTGCATTCTGCGGTGCGGGCGTGCGCAGGCTACAGCCGCCACGACGCTCCCTCGATTCTGTTGGACGGCTCTTCGATGGCGCGTGACACCGAGCACGGACGCGCGGTCACCGCGCAGCTGACGCGCCGCCAGAGCACGCTCGAGGAGGCGATCGCTGCTGCGGTCTTTGCGCTCGGCGTCGCGGGGTTGTCCAAGGGCATCCGTCGTCAGGCGCGCGCGGCGTGTGAGGACTACTTCTACAGCCGGCTCGCCCTGTCGCCGAGCCAGGAGTTGGGCGGACGCGGAGAGATCGTCGAATCGCTCGAGCTCATGCCCGACCCGATGTACCGGGCTCTGGAGGATGTCGTCGGCCTCGTCGTGGACGGCGAATACGACGAGCTGCGCGTTGCCTCTGGCGGTCAGCTCGCAGTCGAGGACCTGCGCCGCCGCGTCGAGGACGACTGCCCCGAGTCGCTGGTGCTGCCGCCGCGCGAGATCTACCAGGTCGAGGCGATCACCAAGTCCGACGATCCGGACCTGCCGGGCTGGGCCTACTTTCTCGACCTGTGGACCGACACCGGTCCGGCACGCCTGCACATCGAAGGCGAGCTCGAGCAGTCGGGCGAGCGGTTCACGGCGACGCTGAGCGACATCCTGCCCTGATCCGCCGCCGTCCGGCGCCGCTTACGTCGAGCGTCGCTTGGCCCGTTAACGCGGAAAGCCCACCCGTAGGTGGACTCTCGGCCATCAGAAGATCAGGCGGCTTACGCGGGAAGGGGACGTTCAGATGAAGGTCTCGCCCTCTGGTTGCCCTCGCTATCTGACCCTGTCAGGGTAGCGCACCCGCCTCCGAGCTCTCAGTCGCATTTGCGAGACGCGACGAGTAGGTACACCATGGCAGCCAACAGAGCGGGCGCGACGGTCAGGCTGGGGATGACATCCCCGTGACCGATCCCCGATGCGCCGATGGCGACGGCCATCGTGGCGGTCAGGATCAGCGCGACGGGAACGATGAATACGCGCAGGGCCAGGAGCGCGCCACCGACGATCTCAAGCACGCCGGCAAGGATCTCCATCGCCGACGGCCAGGGCAGACCGAATGAGCGGAACGCATGCAGTTCCCAGCTGTGGAAGACGAACTTAACGAGGCCGGCGAAGATGAAGATGACGCCGGCCGCAACAGCGATTCGAGACGCGGGGCCTCCTGAGCGACGATGCGCGTAGCTCGGATACCGGGAGCTACCTCTTGGCGATGCCATACGGACGTGTTTCGTTTGAGAACGTCGACTGGATCACGCGTCCGAGGCCAGGGGGCGGGACATATACTCGGGCGCGGGCCGGCGATGAGGACGCTGTGCCTTCAACATGGGTGCGAGCGAGAGTCGGGACGTGGCAGACGCGGATTCCGGAGCGTTGCGGATCGGGGATTCCGATCGGGATCAGATCGCAGAGGTACTGAGCGAGCACGCGGCCGAGGGCCGGCTGACGATGGACGAGCTCGACCAACGGATTGGCGTCCTCTACGGCGCAGACACGCGTGCGCAGGCGGCGGCCGTGGTCGCCGACCTGCCTGCGCTCGTGTCGTCCGAGGTGTCTGATCAATTCACCTTCGGACACGAGCGCGCTCGTGTGGTACCAGAGCTGCCTGCGTGGCTCAGTTCGCAACGGCTTGCCGGTCCCGGGATCGCTCAAGTGCCGGCCTCGTCGGCCATGGATGTACCAGCCGAGAGCTCGGTGCGGCAGCGTGAGGACCGCGCTGCGATGCGCAAGCGAGCAAAGCTGCGACAGGATGAGAACGCCATCGGCCACACGTTTCAGGCGACTCGCCGCGCAATCAACGCCGAACTCGAGAGCGCCACTTCGTCGCATCGGACTGAAGAGGTGCAACGGCTTCAGGAGCGACTGCGAAAGGCTCAAGCCAGCGCGACGGCGGCACGTCAGGCAGTCGCCGCAGGGGATCGCGCAGAAGTGCAACGTCGGCTTGCTGAGATGCGGGCCCTCCGCTGAGGATCGTACGTGCGACGCTGAGCAGGCGATCGCAGTCGTAGCTACGCGGAAACGTCGATCTGGCGAACTGTGCCGGCGCTGCCATCCTCGCGCAGGAAGACGCCGGTGCTCTGAAGTGTCCCGAGCTCCTCGTTGGTGGCCGGGTCGCGGAACGAGAACGGTGTTGCGGTGTTCTGCAGTCCGATCGCTCCGACGCCGGCCTGCTCGAGTGTTCGGAGGGAGCCGGGGCCCGCCGTGTTCGGCTGCCACAGTCTCAGTTGGCCGAAGCTGGCGTCTGCGGAGTCGATCCATCCGTTGCCGTCGGTGTCGAGCGCCGAGAGCTCGCCATAGCCGCTGCCGGTCTGCGGGCCGAACAGTTCACTGCCGTCGTCGATTGTGCCGTTCCCGTTGCGATCCAGTGCGAGCATCGCCGAGCCGCCGGTGGGAATCGCGACCTGCTCGACGACGCCGTCCGCATTGACGTCGAAGGCGATTCGCTGTGAGGACAGTTGCGTCGGCGCGCCGCTGAGATCAAGTACGAGTGGGTCTTTGGCGGGTGTCGTGCCGGCCTGGATCGAGAGCGAGTCGGCAGCGAGGAACTCGCGCGAGATCGTCGCCTGCAGACCGAACGTGATCTGACGTCCGTCGGCCGTGGTCACGGTGCCGTTCGCCGAGAACGACGAGGTTTGCGCCTCATAGCGGATGCTCTGTGCGTCAAGTTCGACGGCGACCTGCGGCTGGGGGGGCGGCGCCGAGGTGGCCTGGGGCGCCGGCGCGTCCGTGTTCCCGCTAGCGTGCGGATCGACCTCGCTCGGATCGAGCAGGTTGATCTTCTGACCCGTGAGCTGTTCGACCAGCAGGGCCAGGGCATAGAGTGCCGGGCCGAGCCTGGAGAGCATGCCCGCGTGGTCACCGTGGTCGTGTGCGGCGCGTGAGATGTCGGCCCTGTCTGCCTTGTCGGCCTTCGGTGGCGGGCTGGCGGCCCGCGGCGGCCGACGGGATTCGATCCGAAGTGTCTCGCTCTGACTGCTGTAGGCGACCGAGGTGCTCGTCGCGCTGAGCGTGAGATTGGATTGGGCGATGTGCATCCGTGCACGCCCCCTGGGCTTCGTGCCGCCTCTCCATGAAGCGGTCCTAACTGCGTAATCGGCCGTCTCACGACGAACTTCACATAAGAAAGGACCGGGGTTCTCCTCGACCCGCCCAACGCCGGTCGCCGTGCCTAGCCGGTCGAGACGGAGTTATCCGTCCCAACCGTACTCGTCGTGCGTCTCGAGCTTCTGCCAGAACTTAGGCTGCGGCTCCGTCGTTACCCCCGCTGCCTGCATCAGCGGACCGATCCTCCCGCTGTTCTCCTCAAAGAACGACTGAAAGCTCTCCGGATTGGGCCACTCGTCAACCACCATGATCTCGCCGTCTGCGGAGCCGTAGAACCGATGCGCGATTAGGCCATGTGCCTTCGCTGACTCGATAATCGTCTGCATGCCGTCCCGATCCCCGGCGGCATGCTCTTCAAGCTTGTGTGGGTCGCCCTTCAAAGTCAAAGTCACGATCACGGACATGCCGTCTCCTTCGGTTGCGTTGCTATTAGGGCTCCTATTCGAACAGGCTGTCAGCCCTCGTGCAAGCACGGCTCGGCGGACGGGTCGGGAGCGAGCGGCGTGGCCATGTCTGAGCGTCCGATTGTGGCCGGCGCCTACGCTCACGCTTCTTCCAGCAGTTTCGCCTTTTGCGCTTCGAACTCAGCGTCGCTCAGAACTCCGCGATCGTGCAACGCGGCGAGGTCGACGAGTTGAGCAGCCGTGTCGCGTGGCGGCGGAGCGTCCGCCGAGGGCGCCGGAAGGAACTCGGCCTCGATCTGAGCTCGCTTCTCCATGTACTGCTGCTGGGTGAGCTGGCCACTCGCGCGCAGTGTCTCAAGCTTCGCGAATACGGTCGCGCGGAACATGTCCTGCTCGGCCGGTTTGAGCCGGGCACCCCCGCCCCGGGCGGGGATGACGCTGTCGGCATCGAGCGGATCACGAACGAGATTCGAGTGATCCTCGGGGTCATAGACGACCGCGAACTGGTCACCTTTCATCGGCTGCGAGGAATCGGTGATGAAGTAGTCGTGCTCCTTGATCTCGGCGTCGAACGCGGGCTCGCCGATCGGTTCCACCCGGATCTTGAGGGTGTAGTGCTCGGAGTGACCGAGCGGAATCCCACCGTAGCCGCTCTCCGGCACGCTCCAGCGCTTGTCGAACTCGGTCACGGTCGCGAGCGCAGATTTGCCGCCATGCTCACGCAGCGACTTGAGCTTCCGCCTTCCCCTCCACGACAAATCCGGCATGACCGCTCTCCAATCATCGATCCGGTGCCGTTCCGAGCGACCGCCGGGCCATCATATGTCGAACACGCGGGCATCGCCAAGCGCCGGCTGTAAGCCTGCGCTACCTGGTGAGCGTGAACGTCTTGGTCGCCACGATCGCGTGCTTTCCGGTGGGGGTGAATGTGCCTTTCGCGGTCAGCTTCAGCCGCTTTGCGTGCCTGAGCAGCCCCTTGCCCTTCGCGGTCAGCTTGATCTTGAGCTTCAGCGTGCCCGCCCGGAAGAATGTCGCCCTGCCATCGGCGAGCAGCACGGGCTTGGGCTTGGCGCTCGCGAGGTGTGCACCGGTCGGCAAGTAGTACCAGTCGATCACGACCCGCCCCGCGCTCAACGCCTTGAACGAGAGCACATACTCATGGCTTTTGAGCAGCGCGGCGATCTTTACAGCCTGCCCGCGGGGCGTGATCTGGTGCACCAGGATCGCCGTGATCTGCGCGGTGCTCGGGGATGGCTGTGAGACCGTCGCGACGGTCGCGGTGATCGTTTCGTTGGAGTTCAGCGTCACCACGCAGGTGCCGGTACCCGAACAACCGCCACCTGACCATCCGACGAATCTTGAGCCAGCCGTCGCGGTTTCGGTCAACGTGACCTGCGTACCGCTGTTGAAGCTGGCGGAGCACGCCGCGCCGCAGTTGATCCCGACTGGGGCGCTGGTGACCGTCCCCGATCCAGTGCCGCTCTTCGTGATCGTCAGCGTGTGGCTGGTGCTGCCGCCACCGGGGGTGTTGATCGGTCCGATGATGTTCGAGACGAGGTGGTCCCCCGCGAGGAACCCCTCGATGTCGAAACCGAATCCGACAGACTCGCGCGCCTCGATGTACTCGCCCGCGTCGGCCGCGACGAGCGTGTAGCTGCTCGTTGACGTCGAGATCGGGTCAATCTTGCAGGTCACTCCTGGGTTGTCACACCGAAACCAATCGTCATGGAACCAGACGGGCGAGTTCTGGACGGTCCCGTGCGCGAGCGTGAGCGTCTGGCCGACGGTCGGCGCGCCGGTCACGGTGGGCGGCGTGGGATTTGGCGGGATCGCATACGTCGACGTGTCGCCCTCGCCGTCGCCGACAACGCACAGCGTCGGCGTCGCGCACGCAATGCTGTCAATCCCCTTGGCGGTCAATCCGGTGGCTGCCCCGATGTTCACCGGACTCGTCCAGTTTGTCCCGTCGCTGGTCTGAATGAAGTTGTCCTGGCTGTCGACGCCCACGCAGCTCGTGCCGACGCAGGCCGAGTGGAGGATCGGGTTGGCGATGACGGTGTCCACATGGTGCGGGGAAGACCAGGCGCTGCCGTTGAAGACGGACGCGAAGCCGGCCTCGTCGGTCTCGAGGCAGAAGGTCGTCGAGGTGCACGAGAGGCTGATCGTGTGCCCGCCGGAGGCGTCGAACGGGCCGCCGGCCGAAGGCCACGTGGTTCCATTCCACGTGTAGGACAGCTCGCCGTCCGACGTGTTCGCCAGGGCGATGCAGAACGAGCTCGAAGCGCACGACACGTTGACGAACGTCATGTTGAACGTGTGCGCGCCCGTGGACAGCTGCGTACCCCCGTCCCACGCGCCGGAGTACTTGAACACCTTGTTGTTGTCATCGATCGCCATGCAGAAAACCGACGACGGGCACGAAACGGATGCGATCCCAATGTTGCCGGTGATGTTGGCGACCGACTCGAAGGTCCCGTTGCTGTAGGAGAAAGCTCCACCGCTGTCATCGACAAACATGCAGAAGTCGGTGCCCGGAGCGCACGAGACCGCGTTCAAGACCCCACTCGGATCCGGATCCGGATCGGGCTCGAAGGACGGGCCGTTGTCCTGGACCACCGGGATGTTCGACGCTGCGGCCAGACACGTTGTGTACGTCGGGCACGACAGTCCGTTGATCGATGCGTTAGCCGTCGGCTCGATCGTCTCGCCCGTCAGCCAGCTCGGCCCAGCAGCACTCGCCGTAGCGGCGACACCAAGTAGCAGCCCCGCCGTCGTAGCGACGATCAACAACCGGCGCTGCCCCTTACTTGCGAAATCCACCCCGAACTCCTCGGCGGCAGCATACCGCGAAAGCGCCCGGGATGGCAGGTCTCTGATCACTGCACGAGCCATCGCTTCTCGACGAGGGGATGACGCGCGTCGGCGTCGGCGGACGAGGCTAATGCCTCTGGGCTTTCAGGATGCACGCTACGGTGATGCCACGTTCTTTGTCGCCGTTGGTCGCAAGCTCTAGGTCGCCTTGGGTCTTGAACCCGGCCGCGAGGAAACCTTTCTGGAAACAGTGGGCGGCGAACCCGGATTGGCGAGCGTTCAGTTGGGGAGCACTGTTTGTGGCGACCCGCAGCGCAAAGTCGTAGAAAGCCGCCGAGCTGATAGGCGTCGACTTCGCCAGTTGGGTCGAGTTCGACGTCGTGGGCGTGCTCGAAGATGCCGGGGTGCTTGCGGTTGAAGTCTGTGGTCGTGCTGCTTGAACTGCCGCAGCCCGCCACCGCAGCTGCAGCGACACTCAATACCAACGCAACCTGGCGCTTATGCGACGTGCTCATCAGTCTCCTCCTCGTCCAGGCGCGTTCCGAGCAGTCGCTCTGCTATCACGACCGCGTTCAGCGCCGAGATTGTCAACCTAGCGCCTGTACCCGGCTCTGCCAAGCCTCCCGCTCCGCCACCGCCCGCAAGCGCCTCGTCGGCAACGGAATCCCCGCGCGGCTCGCGTCGAGGGCGTCTGGCCAGGGGTGCGTAACAGAGAATCTGCAACCGCGGGTGTGCGAAACTCGTCGCTCGCAAGCGGGCCGATGGTCCGCGACGACGAGGGGAAGCAGTGGTTGATTCGCCTGTGGCGGCGGTCCGGCTGGTTCGCGACGTTTTGCTTCGCGATGGTTCGACGCTGCGGCTGCAGGCGCCAGGCCCGGCGGATTACGAGGACATCCGGGCCTTCTTTGAACAGCTCTCTCCGGAGAGCAGGTATTTCCGCTTCCATGGGGTCGGGCGCGGGGACACCGTCGCGCGCGCCGCGGTGGAGGCCAGCGGCATCGACCGTGTAGCCCTGATCGCCCGTCATGGCGGGCGTGTGGTCTCGGCGTGCAGCTACGAGGGGCTGCGCGAGCCGGGTGTGGCCGAGATCGCGCTGGCGGTCGCGGACGATGAGCAGCGGCGCGGGATCGGAACGCGGATGCTTGAGCAGCTGGCGGCGATCGGGGCGGAGCATGGGGTGCGCCGCTTCGATGCGGCGGTGATGGCGTCGAATCGTGTGATGCTGAGGGTGTTTCGGAACGCGGGCTTCGCGATCAAGCGTGCCGCCTTCGAGGAGCTCAACGTGTCGGTTGACATCACCCCGGCCGAGGCGGTGGTGCAGCGGATCGATGAGCGCGATCATTTCGCCGCACTTGCTTCGCTGCGGCCGATCCTCGCTCCTTCATCGGTTGCGGTCGTTGCGGCCGCCGACTCGCCGGGAAATGTCGGGCGCGCGTTGGTTGAAAACCTCCGCAACGACGGCTTCGCCGGCGTTGTCGAATTGATTGACCCGGCGGCTGCCGTCGTGTCCGCTGTGCGCTCTGTGCCGAGCCTGCGTGAGCTTGAGGTCGCTCCTGACCTCGTGATCCTTGCGGTCGAGGGCGACGCCGTTCTCGATTTCGCAGTCCAGGCTGCTGCGAAGGGGGCGAGAGCGCTCTTGGTTGTGCCGGCTGGTCTCGAGCCGGACATCGAGGCATCGTCGCGGCGTGAAGCCAAGCTTCTGGAGATCGTGCGGGACGGCGGCCTGCGGCTCGTTGGCCCCAACTCGTTGGGATTGATCAACACGGCGCCCGACGTTCGCCTGAACGCGACATTCACAGGCGCGCCGGTGAGCTCGGGGTCGCTGGCGATCTGCTCGCCCTCGGGCGCGGTGGGGATCGGATTGCTGGCTCATACGGCAGCCCTCGGCCTCGGCGTCTCGCTGTTCGCCTCGCTCGGTAACCGGGCCGATGTGTCGACCAATGATTTGCTCGAGTGGTGCGGACAGGACGAGCGAACCGTCGTCGTGATCCTGTACGTCGACACGTTCGGAAATCCCGAGCACTTCACCCGAATCGCGCGGCGGGTCTCACGCCACAAACCGATTCTTGCCGTCAAGGGCCGGCGGAGTGCGGTGCGCGTACTCGCCGAGGCACGCTCCCACACCGCGGCGGCGCTGCGCGGCGACGAGGTCTTCGATGCCCTGCTACATCAGGCCGGGCTGCTGCGCTTCCGCAGCGGGGATGAGCTGTTCAACGCGGCCGAGTTCTTTGAGCGCCAACCGCTGCCCGCTGGTCGGCGGATCGGGATCGTCAGCAATTCCGTTGGTGTGGCGACGATCGCTGCCGACGCGGCCGCGGCGCGGGGACTCGAGGTGAGGGAACCGGACGACGTGCCAAACCCGCTGATCCTGCCGGTCGGCGCGGGACCGGACGACTACGGGGCCGGAGTCGGCAGGCTGCTGGCCGAATCGGCAATCGACGCGCTGATGGTGTTCTACGTAGACGTCCAGGAGGGAGACCCAGACGCAGTGCTTGGGACGATTGCGATGGCCTGCGCCGGACAGTCCAAGCCGGCTGTCGCGTCCGTGGTGCGCTCCGACGGACGTCGGCGGCCGCGCACGCGCGCCGGGGTCCCCAATTTCTTGTTCCCGGAATCCTGCGCGAACGTGCTCGCCAGCGCGGTCGAACGTCGGGAATGGCTATCACGGCCGCTGGGCGAGGTCCCAGACTATGCCGAACTCGACGGGCCGGCGGCGCGGGCGATCGTCGACGGATTCCTCGACCGGAACCCCTCGGGCGGGTGGATCTCGCTTGGCGAAGCTGAGGCCCTGTTGGCGACGCACGGGATTCCGGTCGTCGCCTCGTCTCGCTGTCGGGATCTGGGGAGCGCGGTCGCGACGGCGGCGGAGGTCGGCAGGTCGGTCGTCCTGAAGGCGGACTTCGAGGCGCCTGGTCCCGCGGGCGAGATCGACGCGGTCCTGCGTGGGCTGCTCGGTGAGGCGGCGATCACAGCCGGCTGGCGGGAGCTGCAACGGCGGATGCGAGTCGCCGGATACCCATGGATCGGCGCGCTCGTCCAGCCGCTGTACGACTCCGGAGTCAGCGTGCTGGTGGGCGCTGTGGCCGATCCCGATTTGGGGCCGGTGCTGGCGGTGGGCCTCGGCGGACGCCAGGCAGGGATCGGCCGCAGCACGGCGTTCCGCCTGCTGCCGCTTACAGACGCCGACGCTGACGAGCTGATCGATGCTTCGTCCAGCGTGGCCGCCGAGCTCGATGGATTTCGCGGCAGTCAGCCGCTCGATCGTCAATCCTTGCGCGAGGTGATCCTCCGTTTCGCGCTTCTGCTCCGATGCGTTCCCGAGGTGGTCGAAGCCGACCTCAATCCGATCCGCTGCATGACGACCGGGTGCGTCGTCCTCGACACGCGCCTGCGGATCGAACGCCGAGGACCGATCGAGCGGATGAAGACGTGGTGAGCCGCGGGCGGCGCCATTCGCGCCAGTCGTATGATCTGTGCCAGGGCGCCACCATATGAGAGGAGGGGGAATGCCATCAACCAACGGAGCCGCTCACGCCGAGCTCACTCCCCTGCGATTTCTCGAGCGCGCGAGTACGGTGTTTCCAGATCGGGTCGCGATCGTCGATGGCCCGCGCCGAATCACCTACCGCGAATTTGCCTCCGAAGCGACGCGACTGGCCAACGCCTTCGTGGCCAGCGGCGTCGAGCCCGGCGAGCGCGTCGCTTACCTGTGCCCGAATACCGCGGCGCTCCTGATCGCGCACTTTGCCGTTCCGTTGGCGAATGCGGTGCTGGTCGCAGTCAACACCCGCCTCGCCCCTGAGGAGGTCAAGTACATCTGCGATCACGCAGGAGCGCGAATGCTCGTCGTCGACGGCAGCCTGCTTTCGACGGTCGAGGAGATTGAAGAGCCATTTGCCTCCGTCCAGGAGGTGGTGGCCATTGCATCCGAGGTGACCGGTCGCCTGCCTTACGACGAGCTGCTGGCCCGCGGGTCCGACGACGCACGGGACTGGAACGTCGAAGATGAGCGCGCCACGATCACGATCAACTACACCTCCGGCACCACTGGGCGGCCGAAAGGGGTGATGTACACCCACCGCGGTGCGTACCTGAACGCGCTGGGTGAGGTGATTCACCATCAACACAACGGTCAGTCGGTCTACTTGTGGACGTTGCCGATGTTTCATTGCAACGGCTGGTGTATGACCTGGGGCGTGACCGCCGTGGCCGGCCGCCACGTGTGCCTGCCAGCCGTCCGGGGCGATGAGATGTGGCGGCTGATCGAAGAGGAAGAGGTGACTCATCTCAGCGGCGCTCCGGTCGTGCTCAGCACGCTCGTGGAAAGTTCCACTGGGAAGCAGTTGCCGGGGGGGCTCGTGGCCACGATCGCCGGCGCCCCACCGAGCCCGACGATCATCGAGGCGCTGGAAGCGATGGGAGCCGATCTGATCCACGTGTATGGACTGACCGAGACCTACGGCCCGTACACGATCTGCGAGCGGCAAGAGCACTGGTCTGGACTGGACGGGGCGTCTCGCGCCCGGCTCCTGGCTCGCCAGGGAGTAGGGATGGTCCAAGCCGAGCGGGCCCGCGTCGTCGACCCCGACATGGACGACGTGCCCGCTGACGGCGTGACGATGGGCGAGATCGTCATGCGCGGCAACAACGTCATGAAGGGCTACTTTGAGGACGACGACGGCGACGGCCGACGCGCTTGAGGGCGGGTGGTTTCACTCCGGTGATATTGGAGTGATGCACCCCGACGGCTATGTTCAGTTGCTCGATCGCGCCAAGGACGTCGTCATCTCTGGGGGTGAGAACATCTCCACGATCGAGGTCGAGCAGGCACTGCTTCGGCACGAGGCGGTCGCGGACGTGGCAGTCGTCGGGGTGCCAGATCCCAAATGGGGAGAGGTTCCAAAAGCGTTCGTGGTCCTACGCGCTGGAGCCGAAGCGCGCGAGGCTGATCTGATCTCGTTCGCGCGAGACCAGATCGCCCACTTCAAGGCACCGAAGTCTGTGGCGTTCGTCGCCGAGCTGCCTCGCACAACGACCGGCAAGGTTCAGAAATTCGAGCTTCGTGAGCCTGAATGGGCGGCGTACGACGCACGCATCGGGAGCTGAGACAAACGCGCCACCTGCGCTGCGCCGGGCTCGAGCATCGCGCCGATCACCTCGCTGCTGCTCCGCTCGAGGAGCAACTCTGGATGGTTCGGACGCAGGCTCCGGACCTCTCTCGCTCCTGATGTCGCCCATCAGCCGCGGGTTTCTGGGCCGGCGCCGCGGCGGCACGGATCGCGCCCGCGTGCCCGCAGGCCAGCACGTTGTCGAGGACTTTCCCGTCCTCTCGGCCGGGCCGACGCCGTACACCAGACAGACCGACTGGACCTTCACGGTCGATGGGGCCGTGAACGCACCCGCGTCCTGGTCATGGGACGAGTTCATCGCATTGCCGCAGGAGACGATCACGGTCGATATTCACTGCGTGACGCAGTGGTCAAAGCTCGACACCACGTGGACCGGCGTGTCGGTGGACACACTGCTCGACCGAGTCGACACCGAGGCGCGCTATCTGACGGCGCATTGCGACGGGGGCTACACGACGAACCTCACCGTCGAAGATGTCACCGGCGGCAAGGCGTGGGTGGTCTATGCGTATGACCGCCAGCCGCTCGAGCTCGAGCATGGCGGCCCAGTACGGCTCCTCGTCCCTCATCTCTACTTCTGGAAGAGCGCCAAGTGGCTCCGCGGCCTCACGCTGACACCTGAGGACGAACCGGGCTTCTGGGAGGGCTTCGGGTATCACAATCATGGCGATCCGTGGCTCGAGCAGCGGTATCGGGGCGACTGAGGATCATCGTCCGGGCGCCAGGAACGCGTGAAGCCGCCGACGTGATCGCGAGCGATGGTCAGGCTGACCCCGTCACCGGTCTGGGTGCGGAGCTCGTTCAGGAGGCGTCGTCGATCGGACCGGCACGCATCGACGCCAGCACCAGCACGTAGCTCGTCGCATCCTCGACCATGGCGGCCGCCAACTGGGCGCGCGGTCCGTGCACCTGCCCTCGCAGGCGCGAGCCAGCGACTGCAGCGAGGACCGCGGCTGCCGCTGCGATGCCTGCGCCGCTCCACTCCGCGAGCATGTACCCCGCGCTGCCTGAGAAACCGATGCGCATTGTGAGACCCCGCGGCGAGATTCGGCTCGTCATATCCGGCTGCTTGTCCGCGATCAACTCCCCCACGGCCGCACCGAAGACCATGAAACGCGCCGCACCGGGGAACGGTCCGAGCCCGCGTTGCGCGAGCACAACCAGAGGCGCGAACGATTGCAGCCCACCGCCGAGTCCAACCAGTACG
>CAVZZH010000020.1:0-117832 GCA_963779695.1 uncultured Solirubrobacterales bacterium | reverse complement strand
GACACAGCGGCGTTTGCCGCTGCGGTTCTCGACGCAACACTCGACACGACCGTGCGGCCAGTGCTCGATTCGGCAGGTTTGGAGCGAGCCCGCGTCTTCACCTGGGCCCGCGCCGCGAGATCGCTCGACGCCGTCGTGACGAACTTCTCCGCGACCGTTAGCAAGTGGAGGGCGTGGCCCGGCGCCGGGGCCTACACTACTCCGCTTGCGATCACGCGTTCTCATCCTCGTCGTCACCGCCGTCGTGGTTCTTGCCTTGCCGTCCCTTTCAGCGGCGGGCTCCGCAAAGCCGGCCGCCGGGACGCCAGTGCCCTTCGGATTCGTCGGAGTGGTCGCCAATGGGCCGTTGACGACGACGGCTCGAGCGCCGACCTTGCTCACCAACTCGATCTCATGGTCGCCAGCGGGGTCGATACCCTCCGGGTGACGTTCGACTGGGCGGCTGCTCAACCCGTCAAGAGCATGGATCAAATCCCGTCGGACATCGCTGGAGACTTCGTCGAAGTGAACGGCATCCCGACGCGGTTCAAAGATCTCGATGAGATCGTTGGCCTGGCCGCGGACCGCCGGATGACCGTGCTTCCGCTGGTGCTGTACGCGCCAGCCGTGGGATGCCGCCAAGAACCGGACCGGATACTCGATACCGAAACGCACTGGGCCGTATGCCGACTTCCTGACCGCGCTCATCAACCGCTACGGTCCCCACGGGACGTTCTGGTCGGGACGCAGTGGCGCCCGCGTTCCGATTCGGTCGTGGCAGATCTGGAACGAGCCAAATCTCGGCTTACGCATGGCCGCAACCGTTCGCCCGCGGTTACGTCTCGCTCCTGCGTGCGGCCCACACAGCGATCAAGCGCGCTGATCTCGGGCGCGAAGGTAGTCCTCGGAGCACTGACGAACTTCGCGTGGAAGTCGCTGGGCCAGATCCAGAGGATTTCCGGAGCCAAGAACCTCTTTGATGTTCTTGCGGTGAACGGCTTCACAGCCACGCCCGCGACGGTTCTCCGGTATCTGACGCTATTTCGACGTGCCGCGAACAAACTTGGTGACCGCAACAAGCCATTACTCGCCACCGAGATGAGCTGGCCGTCGTCCCGGAGGCAGACGAACCAGCAGTTCACCTGGAGCACGACCGAGGCTGGACAGGCCCGCAATATCACAACGGTTCTGCCGATGCTCGCTGCTGAGCGTCAGTCTCTCGGTTTAGCCGGGTTCGACTACTACACGTGGGCCGGGGAGGAGTTTCGGGGAGCGCCCGCGTTCAATTTCGCTGGTCTGTTCAAGGTCAACTCGAGCGGGCAATTCGCCGCCAAGCCGGCCTACAGCGCGTTTCGGAGAGCCGCACTCGCGCTCGAGGGGTGCCGGGCAAAGGCGCAGATCGCCACCCGCTGCCAGCGCCGCTAGAGGCTCGGCGGCTCACCGCCCGCTGCACACGGGGACTTCCCGACCCGGCCGTGTCGCGGCGTGCGTCCCGGCGGTGAACGCTTCGACATCGCGACTTATGCCTCCGGCGCGTCGGCTGATCCCATACCAGTCGTTCTCGTCGGCCGGGTTGCGTTCCGGGCTGAGCCATGTGTAGAGGATGACCGCCGCGATCGTGCAGTTGCTATGGCCGAGCGCGATGATTGTCCGGACGATGTATCCCGGCCGCTGGGTTTCGGACGCCCAGAAGCGGTGGGTCGCTGGACGCGTGTACCAGCCAACCTCCGTCACGTATAGCGGCACGTCGGCGAGATCCAGCGCATCGAGCTCGGTCCGCGCCGCGCGAACGCGCGCGAGCACGCCAGCCGGACGTTGGGAGTATGGGTGAATCGCCACGCCGTCGACATGGCCTCGAAGGTCGGGGCGAGCATCCAGCATCTGGGCCAAGAACCCGCCCGGTCGTACCCCTGGGTTCGTCAATCCTCCGACGACAACGCGGGCTCCGGGATCGATCGCCTCGATCCCATCCCGCGCGCTCAGATACACCGCGGTGTACGCAGCCGCGTCAGGATGAGGTGACCAGAACGCCGCGTTGTCGGGCTCGTTCCAGATCTCGTAGGTGTCGACAGGCTCAGGCGGCAAGTCCGGGTGCGCCGTCCAGAAGCTTCCGCCTGGTCCGTAGCGACTCGCGAATGCCGCAGCGAACGCAGCGAACGCGCTCGCAGACGCGGGAGCGGGGTGTGCTGGCCCGGTGACGACCCCCGCCCACGGTGCCGTGTAATCGAGGATCGGCAGCCACGTCATGTGATGGCGAGCGAGCGCGTCGGCGATTTCGTCGTCAAACGACCATCGGTAGTCGTGCATGCCGTTGCGGGGGGCGACCGGCTCGATCGCCTCCCACAACGCGTCGCTGCGCGCAACCGTCGCCCCAGTTGCCTCCAGTCCGCCCAGCTGCGCGTCGATCTGAGCGAGCGAGAGGTTGCGAGCGTTGAAGAGACCGTTGACGCTCGCGCCGACGACGGTCCCGCGGGGAGCGGGGTGCGCCGGTGGGCCTGCCGGAACGGACCCGGGTATCGAGATCGGGCTGGGCGAGTCCGGAGACGGTTTACGCGCGGGCTGCACACCGCCACTGCGAGCGCGTCGATGGCGTCCGCCTCCGGCGACGACGATGACGACTCCTACAACGAGCGCGAGCCCGACCAGCGCCAGCAGTACACCGACGACGGCTCGGCGCCTGCGCTGCTCGCGCATTACGCTCGCGAAACTCGGGACAACGCCGCGAGCTGCTGGCGCTCACGTTCGACCTCATGCCTGAGTGCCCGTTTGATCACGATGCGCGAGGCGAACGTGGCCGCTTGCGCGGCGAGGTCAGCCCGGGCGCGACGCGGGCCGAGACGACTCAGCACGACGCGATGGCGCGCCTGTGCGAGACGCTCGAACGGCTCACCATCGTAGGCGGCGCGCGTCGAGTGCGCGCCTTTGTGGACCACCCTCGCTGACGGCCAGAACCAGGTACCGATGCCGCGCTCCGCGGCAGCGAGACCGAGGTCGAGATCCTCGCCGAACAGAAAGATCCGCTCGTCGAACGGACCGAGTGTGCGTAACACGTCGGTCCGCGCGACGAGGGCGCAGCCGACCGCCCACCCGACCCGCCGTGGCGCGGTCGCGCGCCACGGCGCAAGCGCGACGCCCATCCGTCCCGGCACGCGTCGCGGCGGGAGCACGGTGCGCAATACCTCGGGCAGCGACCCTGGTCGCGGATGGACCGTGTCCTGACGACTGCCGTCAGCGTTCAGGACGAGCGGCGCCAACAGACGGGGGGGCCGGTCGCCGCTCAACGCTTCCGTGGCGAGCGTGAGCAATGAATCGTCGATGAGCTCGACATCCGGGTTGACGAGCGCCGTCACCGGTGCACCGACCTCGGCCAGTCCGCGGTTGCAGGCGCGACCGAAGCCGACGTTCTCGCGCAGCGAGATCGTGACCGCTTGGCCGCAACCTTGTGCGACAGACAACGTTTCATCTTGCGATGCCGAGTCGACGACGATGACGGGCACGTCGGGAAGGTGACGCTGAGCCGAGTCGAGCAGCGCACCGAGTTCGTGTGCCGAGTTGTGGGTCACGGTGAGGAGCGCAAGGTGCCCGGACGCGGTTCGCGGCCGCGCGCTCCGCAGCGGCGCGACGGCCGTCTGGAACCGTCCGCGTGCCTCGGCCCGGTCGAAGTGTTGCGCGGCACGGTTGCGGCCGTTCTTGCCCATCGCTGTGGCTCGTCCAGGATCGCTCAGGAGCTCGAGCACCGCCCTCGCGGCTGCGGCAGCGTCGCCGGGTGGGTACTGGATCCCACACGTCTGGTCGACGATCTCCGCCGGACCCCCGGCCGCCGGCACGACGGCCGGGCGTTGCGAGGCGAGCGCCTCGACGATCGCCAGCCCGAACGGCTCCCGGGGGCTGCAGTGCAGCAGCAGGCTCGAGCGCTCGAGCTCGGACCGCGGGTCGGCGACCGATCCGACGAACTCGACCGCCCCGGCGAGGTCCTCGTCGGCCGCCCGCTGGCGCAGCTGCAGCTCGACCGCTCCGAAATCGTCTGGCAGCGTCGTGCCGACGAACCTCAGGCGGGCGTCGGGACGCCGCTTGCGCACGATCGAGCAGACCTCGAGCGCGAGATCAGGGCGCTTCCAGTCGACAAGCGCCCCAAGCACGACGATTTCGGGTGGGGTCGCGGGACGGTGCGCCGCTCGAAGCGGCTCGATTTCGACGCCCGGATGCACGACGAGCGGCTCGACGCGACGGTCCAGGGCGCTCAGCTCGTCGGCGACAGCACGGGAAGGCGCAACGACGATCGCCGCCCGGCGAGCGGCGATCGTCACGAGGCGTCCGATGATCGGCCCCGGCACAAAATCGTGGTGTTCGAAGATGACGGGAGGGCGAATCCGAGGCACGAGCAGAGCACCGAGTGCAGGCCGCATCCCGCAGACGATCACAAGTTCGGGATCGAGATCGCGGACGAGTTGGCGAATCTCGCGACCGTGACCGAGCAGGCGTGTGAGGCCGAGGAGTTGGTCGCGGATGCGCCCGCGCAGCTGCAGTGTGCGGTAACGGATCGGCAATGGCCGCATGCCGGCCACGGTGGCCGCGTCGGCGAGTGGACCGGGCGGACACGCGAGGCAGATTTCGCCCTCGAGCCCGATCGCGGAGTCGATGAGGACCCGCTCCGCCCCGCCAAGAACCGCCGAATAGCTCACGAGCAAGACAAGTCCCATGACGCGAGGAGGCTACCCGTCTTGGCGCGTCCGCTCGTGAGACGTCCCTAGACTGCACGCCTTGACTCTCGCGCCATTGCCAGGATCACCGCGCGTGGCGCTGGTGCATGACTTCCTCCTCGACGTGCGGGGCGGCGAACGCGTGTTCATCGAGCTGTGCAAGATGTGGCCGGACGCCGACATCTTCACGGCCGTCTACGACGAGCGGGGGACCGAAGGGTGGTTCGCCGATCGCAACGTCCAGGCCTCGTTCCTCCAACGACTGCGGCCGTCGTCGAAGACCTTTCGGATCCTGTTGCCCCTGTACCCCGTCGCCATCGAGTCGTTCGATCTCTCGTCATACGACCTCGTCGTGTCGAGCTCGTCCGCGTGGGCTCACGCGGTGCTTTGCGACGCCGACACGCTGCACGTCAGCTACTGCCACAACCCGTTCCGCTATGCCTGGAATGAGCGTGATCAAACACTCGCCCAGCGACGTAATCCAGTCGCGCGCGCCGTATTGCGCGGTGCCTTCAGGCGCTGGCGCCAGTGGGACTGGATCGCCGCACAACGAACCGATCGTTATATCGCCAACTCCCGAACGACTCAGGCGCGGATCCGCGCGTACTTCGGCCGGGAGGCGAGCGTCGTGCATCCACCCGTCGATACTGGCCGCTTTCGTCCCGGCACGCCCGGGGACTATTACGCGGTTGTCTCGGAGTTGATGCCCCACAAGCAGA
The DNA here is from genome assembly GCA_963779695.1 of uncultured Solirubrobacterales bacterium. Classification (GTDB taxonomy): domain Bacteria; phylum Actinomycetota; class Thermoleophilia; order Solirubrobacterales; family Solirubrobacteraceae; genus Palsa-465. The sequence continues at coordinate 112,434 of CAVZZH010000020.1, read as the reverse complement.
TCGACGTCGCCGTCGCGGCCTTCAACCTGCTCGGGCTGCCGCTAGTGGTGGTCGGAGACGGCCCCTGGGGCCGTCGGCTGCGCTCGATGGCAGGACCAAACATCCAGTTCCTAGGCCGACAGTCGGACGAGGCTGTTGCTGAGATCCTGGGCGGCGCCAGAGCGCTCGTGCAGACCTCTGTGGAGGAGTTCGGAATTGCCGCCGTCGAATCTCAGGCGGCCGGCCGGCCCGTGATTGCCCGCCGGGGAGGGGGCGCCCTGGAGACGATCGTTGAGGGCGTCACCGGGTGCCTGTGGTCCGGAGGTCCCGAGGAGCTCGCCCAGGCGGTGCTCGGCTTCGACGATGCGGCGATCGCCCCCGCCGCCTGTGCGCGCAACGCCCGGCGCTTCGACGTCGCAACCTTTAGGCGCCGGATCTTGGAGGAGATCGAAGCTGCGAGCTTGAGCAGTCGCCGGCCCGCCGCCGATCGTCAGCCTCTTGCCCCGTCCCGCATCGTTCGCGCGGTTCGGGACGGCGCGCGCTAGGACGCTCCGACCGCCACCCGCATGACCGTCGTCACCCTCCCTCGAGTGCGCGGCGCAGCGGTGCGCCTGCGCTTGAGCAGCGTCTCTCCAGAGATGTGGGCGATGATCGGCGTCGTCGCATGCGTGGTCCTCGCCAATGTCCCGTACCTGCTCGATTTCGTCGATCCCAATCCGCTCGGCCCGCGGGGTTCGCTGATGGTGGGAGCGCCGGCCGGATGGATCCAGGGCCAGCCGGTGATCGATCCGAACTACGGATTCATCTCACAGGCGCTGACCCACCGAGCAATGCTTGATCTGGTCCACTTCCACCTGCCGTGGTGGAACCCCTTCGAGGGGACCGGAACGCCCCTCGCGGGCGAGATGCAGTCGGCGGCGTTCTTCCCTCCGTCGGTGTTGACGCTCATCTCCAACGGGCAGCTCTACGAGCACATCCTGCTCGAAGCGACCGCAGGCGTTGCGACGTACCTCGTGCTGCGGCGCCTCGCGGTGGGCCGCTGGGCGGCCGGGGCCGGTGGTGTCGCCTTTGCGCTCAACGGCACGTTTGCCTGGTTTGCGCATGCGACGGTCAATCCGGTTGCCTTCCTGCCGCTGCTCGTGCTCGGGATCGAAATCGCGTACTCCGCGAGCCTCGATGGTCGCCACGGCGGCTGGTGGCTGATTGCCGGCGCCGGCGCGCTGTCGTTCTATGCCGGCTTTCCGGAGGTCGCCTATATCGACACCGTGCTCGGCATCGCCTGGTTCGCGTGGCGTCTCGGCTGTCTGCCGCGCCCGCGCCGGTCGAGCCTCATCGTCAAGGGCGCCCTCGCCGCCGCCGTCGGCATCGCCCTCTCGGCGCCGCTGCTGATCGCATTCCTCGACTACCTGGCCCACGGCAATGTCGGCTTTCACGGGACGAGCGCGTTCGGGTCGGCGCACCTGCCGGCGGAGGCACTGCCACAGCTCGTCCTGCCGTACGTGTACGGCCCGATCTTCGGATTCGCGGATCCGAAGTTCCTGATGACCAACATCTGGGGCAGCGTGGGCGGCTATCTCGCGCTGACGCTCGTCGTGTTCGCCTTCGCCGGCCTGGTCTCCGCTACCCGACACGCGTTGCGGATCATCCTCAGCGTCTGGATCGTGCTCGTCCTCGCGCGCGTATACGCTCAGATTCCACTGCTCGGACACGTGTTCGGCTTCCTCCCCGGCATGTCGCAGGTAGCGTTCTTCCGCTACGCGCCGCCGTCGCTCGAGTTTGCCGTCGCGGTCCTCGCCGCGTTCGGACTCGACGCGCTTGCTCACGATGCGAAGGCACGGCGTACGTTCGCGATCGCAACCCTGGCCACTCTGGCCGTCTTCGTGGTGGCCGCTGTCGGGTCGCGGTCGCTCGCCGACCGGCTCGTCGGCTTTGGGCACCATCCGTTCTATGAGCTGGCCGTCGCGTGGGCAGGACTCGTCCTCGTCGGCACGGGGGTCCTCGCGGCATGCCGCCGCACACGCCTCGTCCCGGTCCTCGCCGCTGCGCTCGTGAGCGTTGACGTGATCGTCATGTTCGCCGTTCCGGAACTCTCCGCGCCCCGCCAGGTGCAGCTCGACCTCGGTCCCGCGAGCTATCTGGAGCAGCATCTCGGCACCTCCCGATTCTTCACCCTCGGACCGCTCCAGCCGAACTACGGCTCCTACTTCGGGATCGCGTCCGCGAACATCAACGATCTTCCGATCCCGACCGCCTACGGGCGGTACGTGAAATCCCGCCTGGATCCGTTCGTCGATCCCACCGTGTTCGTTGGCTTTCTCGGCGGGGGGCGGTCCATCTTCGCGCCCTCCCCTGAGCAGGGGCTAGTTCGCCACCTCGACGGTTACCGGGCCGCAAGCGTCGCATACGTGCTGACCCCTGCCGGGCAGTCCTTGCCTCAAGGCCCAGGGACGTTCCAGCTCGTGGCGCGCACGCCGACGACATGGATTTATCACCTTGCGGGTGCCGCGTCCTACTTCACCGCGAACGACCCGCGGTGCACGCTGGCACCGGCCGGGCGGGAGTCGGTCACGACGGCGTGCCCGTCACCAACCGTCCTCACCCGGCGTGAAACCGACCTTCCCGGATGGACCGCGCGATTGGACGGCCGCGCAGTGCCGATTCGCCGCGCTGGGCAGGTGTTCCAATCGGTTGTCGTGGGGCCGGGGAAGCACGTGGTGACGTTCAGCTATCGCCCGCCGTACGTACTCTGGGGCTTCGCCGCCTTCCTACTCGGGGTCGCCGCGCTGGTCGGCGCTCCGCTGAGACGTTCGCTCATCGCCCACAGGCACCCCCGACCGGCGCGTGACGACCAGCTCGATCCGAACCGCGGCGTCCCGGCGGCCTGATGCGGTTCGCTGCTCTCACTGCGGGTCGTGCCGTGCTGCTCGCCGGTCCCGCCGTCATCGCCTTCTTCAGCGGCGGGTACTTCCCTGATGCGCGCGCCTGGGCGGGGCTCGTCGCCTGGTTGCTCGTGGCCGTCGCGGTCGTGGCTGCTCCCACCCTGCTCCCTCGGACGCGCGGGACCCGACTCGCCGTCGCCGGGCTCGCCCTCCTTGCCGCCTGGACACTCGCGTCCGTCACCTGGGCTCCGATCGCTGGAACGGCGTATCACGCCGCACAGCTCGCGATTGCCTACGTCGGCGTGCTGCTCGCGGCGATGCTGCTCCTGCGCGGATCGGGACCGCGACGCGTCGTCGAGCCGGCACTCTGCGCGGGCGCGGTCATCGTCGTTGGCTACGGGCTCTCGGAGCGTCTTGTGCCCGGGCTGCTGCACTTTCAGCGGTCGCTGAGCGCGGCCGGGCGGCTCGAGCAGCCGCTCACCTACTGGAACGCTATGGGCGAGCTGGCGGCGCTCGGCTTCGTCCTGTCGGTTCGGCTGGCGGGCGATGTCACGCGGGACCGTCGGGTGCGCGCCGCGGCCGGTGCGTGCGCGCCGCTGCTCGGTCTGGGGCTCTATCTCAGCTTCTCCCGCGGAGCGCTGTTCGCCTGCGCCGCTGGGCTTGTGGCTCTGATCGTGCTCGCGCCGCAGCGCCCGCAGCTGTGGACAGTGCTGGCGGCGCTCGCGGGCGCGGCCCTCACCGCCGCCGTCGCCGCGCCACTGCGTGGCGTCACGTCGCTGGCCGGCGGCGCTTCGGCCCGGGAATGGCAGGGACTGCTGACGCTCGTCGTGACCGCGCTGGCCGGCGCGGCAATCGCCGCATGGCAATGGCGCCTCGGGCGGGCACCGCGCGCCGCGCCGCTGACACTTCCCCGTCATGCCCGCTGGATCGCGCTTGCGCTCATCTGCGGCGGCTTCGTGTTGGCCGTCGTCGTGGGCGCGAAGGAGCGGTCGCGACGCCCGTTGTCGGTGGGTGCGAGCCGGTACGAGACGCTGCAGAGCAACCGGTACGCGTACTGGACCGTGGCCCTGCGGGCGTTCGGCGACGAGCCGGTCCGGGGCGTGGGCGCGGGCGGCTGGGCGGTCTACTGGCTGCGCGACCGCAAGATCACGGAGTTCGCCCAGGACGCCCACTCGCTGCCGCTCCAGACGATGGCCGAACTCGGGCTCATCGGCCTCGCGCTTCTCGCCGCATTCCTCGCCGGGCTCGGGATCTCAGGCCGCGTCGCGATGCGGGCCGCACCCGCCGCCGCGGCGGGGCCGCTCGCCGGCTTCATCACTTATATCGCCCACGCGCCGCTCGATTGGGACTGGCAGATGCCAGCGCTGACGCTGATCGCGATGATTCTGGGCGGCGCGCTCCTGGCGCAGGCCGAGGACGCTCAGAGCTGCTCGGCGATTCGCGGTGCCTCACGCCTGAACAGCACGACCGCGAACACGCAGATCGCGGCGTAGATCCCCACCGAGATGGCGAGGCGAACCGGGCCGCCGGCGGCGGCGCTGCCCGGCCATGGGGTGTGCGGGTTCGTGATCCATCTCTGGGCGAGCTCGAACACCGGCGTGAGCGGATTGAGCGCGATCACGTTCTTGAGCGTTTCGGACTGGATCACGCCGATCGGGTACAGCACCGGCGTGGCATAGAACAGTGCCGTCGACAGCACGCTCCAGATGATCGCGACGTCGCGGAAGCGCGGATAAAGGGCCGACACGATCATCGATACCGCGATCGTGATCATCGACAGGAGGGTGAGGATGACCGGCAGCAACAGCCACGTCCACGTGGGAGAAACGCCGAAGGCGACGATGAAGACCAACGTGACGACGAGGTTGAGACCGAGGTTGAACAGCGCCGTGCAGACGACCGCGAGCGGAATGACGAGCCGCGGGAACTGCGTCTTGCGAACGACCGCCTCATGGCCGACGATCGAGCCGACGGCCATCGTCGTCGCCTCGGAAAAGAACCCGAACAGGACGATGTCGAACAGTAGGAACACCGGATAGTGCGGGACCGTGCCGGCAAACCGGAAGACCTTGGTGAAGACGGCGAGCAGCACCGCGAAGGTCATCAGCGGGCGCGCCACCGACCACAGGTAACCGAGGACGGTCCCGAAGTAGGTCTTCTTGAAGTTCGTGACGGCGATCAGATAGAGCAACTCGAGCGTCCGCCGCCAACCGCCCCCGAGAGCGGACGGTCCTGGGACGTCACGGAGCTCAAACGCTTCCTCGATCACGGCATCTCGAGAGGCTCGATGGTTGGCTCGACGTCAGCCTCGAGCTTGACGATGCCGTGGCGGACGGCCGAACCGTAGATGAGGAATCTCAGCAGTCGTAGCGCCTGCAGCGCCATCGCCGCCTGGTTGTGATCCTGGTCCTGGCGCACCCAGCAATCGAGGTAGTAGCGTCCGGCCACGAGCCGGTTCTCGATGTGGCCGCGTAGCCGGATCCGCTGACCCTGGCGCACCCGCTGGTCGAGCGTGCGGGTGAATGCGGTCACCACCACGCCATCCTCATTGACGACGTGGCAGACGAAGATCGGGCTTTCAAGCTCACGGGCAGCCTCGAAGAGGATGTCGACGAGGATCGGAGCGCTCTCCTCGAGGTTCTCCACGGCGCTGCCGTCAGCGTCACGCGTGACGGCTTCGACCACGCGGACGTTGAGATCGCGCACCACCTCCGGCTCGCGGTGCGCGCGCGAGACGCCCTCCTCATGTTCATCGAAGTTCAGCCGGTAGTAGCGAAGCGACGCCTCCTCCGGGGTGCCGATGTAGTGGAGCTCACCTTCGTGGAGGAGCATCGCGCGATGACACAGCGACTGGACGGTCGCCATGTCGTGGGTGACGAGCACGATCGTCGTCCCCGCCCGGCGCTTCTCGTGGAAGACATCCATGCACTTCTGCGCGAATGCCGCGTCGCCGACGGCGAGCACCTCGTCGATCAGCATGATGTCCGCGTTCGCCTGGACCATGATCGCGAACGCCAGCCGCACCATCATGCCCGACGAGTAGTTCTTGAGCTTGAGATCGACGAACTCCTCTAGCTCGGCGAACTCGAGGACTTCGGCCAGACGCCGCTGGGCTTCGCGCCGCGGCACGCCCATCAGCACGCCGTTGAGCACGACGTTGTCACGCGCGGTCAACTCGGGGTTGAAGCCGACGCCGAGCTCAATGAACGGAGCAACGCGCCCCGCCATGCGGACGCGCCCGGCATCCGCCCGGTAGATGCTTGCCAGGATCTTCAGCAGGCTGCTCTTGCCCGATCCGTTACGGCCGACGATGCCGAAGAACTCACCGCGGTGGACCTCGAACGAGATGTCCTTCAGCGCATGCAGCTCCCGATGCTCGATTCGCGTGAACGGATTTGTCACCCGCTCCTTGAGCGAATCGATCCTCTGATCGGGGATGCGGAACGTCTTTTCGACCCCGCTGACGGCGATGGCAAGGGGTGCCTCAGCACGGCTCGACCGCCGGCGAACGGCGGCAGGGTCGGAGGACGGATCCGGAATGACGGGGGTTCTCAGGGGCATCTACACTCGTCGCGCATGCCGCGGACGGACACACGATGATTGCATTTGCCTCATCGATCACGAAGCCAGAGGTGTATCGCCGATGCGCCGAGACCGGCATCCGCCGGGTGGCCGAATCGGATTCCGTGATCCACCCGATGCCGTCCGCGGGATCGATATTCCACTCCTACAACGCGATCCTCGACACGTTCTCGGGCCGCGAGGATCTCGACGCGCTCGTGCTCGTTCATCAGGACGCTGAGATCGTCACGGAGGACTTCTGCGGCCGGATCCGGCAGGCGCTCAGCGACCCCGAGGTCGGCCTCGTCGGCTGCGTCGGGGCGGTCGGCGTGCGGAGTATCGCGTGGTGGGAGGCGTCGGTGACGCTGGCATCGTTCATCAACCGCTACGAGGAACACGGCGGCGGTGATTTGCCGTCGTTCTCATGGAGCTGGGAGGAGGCGCCCGCGTACGCGCGCGTCGGCGAGGTGGAGACCCTAGACGGCTTCGTCCTCGTCCTCTCGCCGTGGGTCGTCGCGAACGTGCGCTTCGACGAGCGCCTGTCCGAGTTCCACGGGTACGACCTCGACTTCTGTCTCCAGGTACGGGCCGCCGGCCGCAAGGTGCGCACGGCCGACTTCCGGGCGATCCATCACCGCCCGCTCGAGATGGTGCCCGACCCGAGCGAGTGGATCGCGGCGCACATCAACGTGGCGGAGAAGTGGGACGGGCGCATGGGTATCGGCAGCAGGAGCGGCAGCTGGAAGCAGCGGGCGTTGCGCGCCGAGGCAGAGGCGGACGCGGCTCGCCTGCTCGGGTACATGAACCTGCTCGAACTCCACGGCCGCGCGCTCGCGCTCGAGCGGGCGATTGCCGAGACGACGACGAGCATCTCGTGGCGGCTGACCGCGCCGCTGCGGCTGTTCGGTCGCCGAGCGCGGCCGGCGCCGGTGCCGAGTCTCACCCCGGGGCGCGCGGGGCCGCAACTGCTAACCGTCGAGGGCCCACCCGCCCGCGACTGACGAGCGGCCCAGAGCGCGAAGCGAATGATTGCGTTTGGATCAGCGATCCAGGGTGCCGAGGCGTACCGACGCTACGCGGACCCTGGGTTACTGCGAGCCGCCGAGCCGGATTCGGAGAACTATGCCTTCGCAGCTGTCGAGCCCGTCGGACGCACATACAACCTGATCCTGGACGCCGCGCGTCACCGGGACGATCTCGAGGCGCTGGTCCTCGTCCACCCGCATACCGAGATCGTCGACCCCCAGTTCGCGCTGAAGATCCGGGATGTCCTCCGTGATCCGGACGTCGGCGTCGTCGGCTGCGCGGGCGCAACGGGGGTGCGGGGCCTCGCCTGGTGGGAGGGGGACGTCACGGCAGCGCCGGGAGTCCAGCGATACGGTGAGTTCGGCGGTGGCGAGGTGCCGTCATTCTCGTGGGTCGAGCGGCGGGCGCGGCCGCCGGCCGAAGTTGAGGTCCTCGATGGGCAGTTGCTCGTGCTCTCTCCTTGGGCGGTCCGCAATCTCCGCTTCGACGAGTCGCTCCTGTTCAGCTACGGGTTCGACCTCGACTTTTGCCTGCAGGTCCGGGCGGCCGGGCGCAAGGTCATGGTCGCCGATCTGCGCGCCGTCTTCCATCGGTCGGTCGAGCTCGTCAAGGACCTCGATGTCTGGGCGCACGCCCACATGCAGGTGGCGGAGAAATGGGACGACGCGCTGCACCAAGGAGCGGGCGACGGACAGGCCCTGAAACGACGGGCCCGCTACGCCGAGGCCGACCGCGAGGCGGCTCGCGCGTTCGCGTTCTCCAAGTCGCTGAACCTGGATGCGCGCGTGCTCGAGCTGCAGCGGGAGTTCGACGAGAAGACCCACAGCCTCTCCTGGCGGGTCACCGCGGCGTTGCGCGCCTTCAATCAGGTCCGCCGGAACCTGCGGCGACGCTGACGGGCGTTAGGTATCCGACAGCACGCGGCGGATCTCGTCCTTGGAGATCACCGACTGGGCCGGCGCGATCCCGGCCCGTACCCGAAGGTGGGACAGCCGTTCGGCGACGGCAAAGGCGCTTGAGTCGAGCAGACGCCTGAGGAGCGCATCCCGGCGGGCTCGGCGCTGCTGCTCGCGCCACAGCTCCACTTGGCGGAGGTTTGCCTCGGCCAGGTGATGCACCCGGTTGGCCTCGAGTCGCTGGAGAATCGGGTTGCGGTCCCAGGGGTCGAGAATCCGTCCGAGCTCGGCTGCGTAGGGCGCCTGTAGGTGCCAGACGACACCGAAGCCGAAGAACGCGGGGACGACGACGAGTCGGAGGTCCTCACGCGCGGCGACGAAGTCCTCGACCGCCGTCAGCACGCCGTTGCGAGGGCCGCCCTCGTGGCTCGCCGAGCGCGGATAGCCGAGGCCACCCTCGCGCAGGCCGGGCTCCCCGGGGAACAGCCCACCGCCATCGCCGGCGACCGGATGACGATCCTCGGCTGGGATCGCGCCGGGGTCGAAGTAGTCGTCGCGCCGGGCGTGGGGCCAGCAGACGTCGTGGAACAGCAGCAGCGGCAGCTCAGCCGCCGTCACGCGATCGCCGATCGCCGCCAGCTCCCGGCTCACGGTGAAGTAGTTGTGGTCGCCATCGATGATCACCGTGTCCGGCAGCGGGATCTCGGCGAGCGCCTTGAGGCTCGTCTCCCGGATGAGCGATAGCTCGGAGGCCGTCACGTCGAGCTCGACCAGCCCCGGCTGCGGCGCAGGATCAATCGCCACAACCTGCGCTCCGGCACCGCGGGCCCAGTCGACCAGCACCCGGGTCAGATCGCCGGCGAACGCGCCGACCTCGCCAACCGACTCGGTTTCGGAAGCGTCGAGGCACGCGACGATCAGCTCGCCGAGCTGGGCGAGCGAGAAGCCCCAGCGCTGGGAATCGGTGAGAAAGGGATCGAAGTCGAGGCGGGTGATGGCCACGGAGCGCCGGAGTGTAGCCTCAGGCGCCGGTGCCAGGATCGTGGTGATCGGAGACACATTTGCGTGGGCCCACCTTCCCAAGACCGCGGGAGATGCGACCGCTGCGATGCTCGCCGCCGTTCCCGGCCTCGTCCGCTTCGCCGACCCGCCTGACTCCAACGACAAGCATCTGCCGTTCTTTGCGCGTGAGGCGGAGGTCGAGGGCAAGCTGCGCGTGATGAACATCCGCCGTCTTCCGGCGTGGATCCTCAGCGCCGCCCATCACCGCGCGGCGAACGGTGTGTTCCCCGACTACCGTCCGCTTCCACTCGAGACACCGGACGAGATGACCGACAAGACCGACGCGGACGATCTGCTGCGCTGGATGACCGACCACGGCCGCTTCGCGGTCGATCGCTGGCTCCGCGCGGAGTCGCTTGATCGCGACGTGCTGGCGCTGGTCGCCGACCTTGGCGCTCTGAACCGTCGGGTCGAGCGACGGATACGGGGCGTCGGTCGCGTCAACGTCGGTGATTACGATCGGTCTCTGAACGACCGTCTGACGGACAGCCAGATCCGCGGTTGTTACACACGCAACCCGGACTGGGCCGAGATCGAGCTAGAGATCTACGGAAACCTGCTCTGCGACCGCTGAGTTCCTCGCGAAGGCCCAGACCTGCACCGTCACGTCGGGCTCGTTGCGCAGAGGATGCCACCGGCGATACGCGGGCCAGCGGTCAAAGTTCCCGACGACGCAGCGCCGATTACCCCAGGAGTCGACCGCCGTGACCTCCAAGCCGGCGGAGAGGAGAAGCGTCCGCAGGCCTCGCGGCGTGAATCGCCAGTAGTCGTCGAGGCCCCAGCCTGGCAATTCGTGCACGCGAATCAGGAACGGCGAGGACACAACGACGTGACCGCTCGGTGAGCAGAGTCCGCGCAGGTTGGCCGCTGCCGCCCACGGATCCACCACGTGTTCGAGAACCTGTTCGCAAATGACGACATCGAACTGCTCTCTGTGCTCGAGCGGAGCGCACAGATCGAACTCCGGATAGTTGAGACTGACGTAGTTCCGCCACGGGAGTCCCGCGTGCGTCGCGCCGCTGATCTCAACGGCCGTGTGATTCTGCGGCGGGAGCGCTGTGAGGTATCGGCCAACCTCGCGGTTGAGCACGACGCGCTGCCACTGGTCCGCTCCCGAGTTCGCCTCGGGGAGCAGGAGCGTGTTTCTGAGGCGTCGCGCGGCGAGTCGAACGCGATCAATCGGTGCGGCGCGTCCCGTCGAGCTCAAAACAGGCTTCTCCAGATGTCCGGAATTGGCTCCGGCGTGATTTGCAGGTTCTCGAAGCAGCTGTCCTCGTAGAACCACCGCTCAAACGCCTCGACCTCGGTGATGCGGTTGTGTGTTGCCCAGCTCCGCTTGGTGTCACAGTCGGCCCAGGGCTTCTGACTACGGACGCGATGGCGCTCGAGACAGACGTCGAAATCCATGCGGTGAAGATGAATCAGGCGGAGGTCGGGATCGAGGTTGAAGTGGTGATCGCTGCGGCCGTGGAGACCGGGTCTCCAGTCCATCGGGACGGTCGCCAGAGCAGCCTTGTCGTAGCCGTCGTTGAAGAACCAGTAGGCCCGCTGTTCGAGGATTGGCTGACCTGGATCGAAGGGCGGCTCTCGGTCCTTCATATGCAGCAGTTCATAGCCGAGACAGTTCACCCACTCCTCGTCGAAGCGGTCGAGATAGTCGCCCAGTGTCCCAACGCGCGGGTGCGGCGCCACGATCTCGTCGACGTCTGTGACCAGCACCATGTCGTAGCGGTCCAGGAGCCGGTGCTGGAGGTTCTCAAGAGCTTCGACCATCCACACGTGGTCGACGGTGTCGTGCGCGACCGGGATTCGAACAAAGCCCCCCTGGGTGATGACCTCGTCTGTTGACTCGTTGTCGAGCACATAGATGTCCTCGGGACCGAAGAAGCGCGAGTAGTAACGCAGCCAGATCGGCAGGAACACGTTTTCGTTGCTGACGATCGTCACCAGTGCACGAGACCGCTCGCCACGAACGGATGGACGGCGGGATGCGTAATGCTCCGCGCGCCGACGTCGGGCGTCCGCGAACCAACTGGCCATCGGGTGCTGTCGTGTGTCGTCCGGCTCGAGGTCGGGTCCCGTGTCAACCGCATCCCCGGTATCGCCGGACCGGGCCCCGCGTCGCGGTGCGCTAAACCGCAATGGGCGCGTATTCCACGGGAAAGGCTGAGCCACCGAAGAACCAGTTCTCGACCGCGTACCTCGGATTTGGCATCTCGGGCGAGGAGCCGGTCTGATGCAGGAAGCGCTCGTCGAAGAACATCGCATCGCCGGGCTCGAAGATCGGTCTGATGATGCGGTGCTCGCCCGCCGCTTCTTCGGCCTTCTGCTGCGAGATCGTGTAGTCGAGTACCGCCTCCTCAGTGGCGGTCGCGACGTACTCATCGAGGCGGCGCGGCACGATGTCAAGTCCCGGCGCGACGTCGCCGCAGCGCGAGAGGGACAGCCATAAATTGAGCGACCGGACGTCCCCCATGAAGTAGCCGTCCTGATGCCATGCCCCGGGAATCGATGGGTCGGCCTTGCGCAACGTCGTCTTGTGCACGGAGATGAGTGCCGGCTCCCCGAGGTAGTCGGAGACGACGTTCGGGAGCGATGCGGCTCGGAACAGCTCCATCAAGGTGTAGCTGAGCATCGGGGCGTCCGCGGCGAGAACACCGCCACCCTGTTGGATCCAGCTGCGACCGAACACGTCGCCGTAGCGGCTGTGCGGCCCGAACTCCTCGTAGTAGCCCTCGACCGATGGCTGGCCGGACTCATACCGATCACGCTCGGCGAAGGACCGGTCAATCTCGTCCGCGAGCGAGAGTGCGGCATCCCGCGCCACGAGGCCACGAACGAGGAGACAACCGTCGCGAAGGATTCCCGCCCGCAGCAGCCCGGCGGTCAACTCGGCCCCGTTGATCTCAGGAAGTGGATCGCCCACCGGAAGATCCTCGACCGGAGCGGCGAACTCCGGCGCCCCCGCGTGATCGTCGACGAGCCGCATTCCGGCGAGGTGACGTAGGCGGAGCAACTCACGCTCGGTCTTACGGGTCGGATTGGCACGGTTGGCCTCGCTCAGCCTCTCGATCTGAGTCCGGAGCACCTCAAGGCTCTCGCCATGATCTTCGACCGGCACATACGGCCGTTCAATCGTTGCCGACGGGGCAGACCCAGGCACCGAGGTCGGCTCCGGGCGGGTGTCTTTACGTCCGAATAGCCGCATCGACAAGACGATACAGTCCCGATGCGATGAGCACCCAGGTCGCCGAAGGCGCGGCGCCGGAGCGGGGGATCGGAGTCCCGCGCGCGCATCGCGCCGCGCTCAGGCTGCCCTCGCTGCCAGTCCTGGCCGTCGCGGCGCTGACCGTGCTCGGATTCACGCTGAGGCTGCTCCTCGCGCGCCAGTCGCTGTTCGCCGACGAGCTGTCGACCTACTGGATCTCGGCTCAGCACAGCCTCGGCGGCGTGCTGTCGCTGATGTACGGGACGGGCGCGATCAAGCACGCCGAGATCACCCCACCGTTGTACTTCTTGCTCGCGTGGCTGCCGAGCCAGTTCGGCCACTCCGCGGAGTGGCTGCGGCTTCCGTCGTTGATCGCCGGGACGGCGACGATTCCGCTGGTGTACATGCTCGGCCTGCGGACGGTGGGCCGCCGAGCCGCACTCCTTGCTACGGCGCTGACGACGCTGTCGCCGTTCATGATCTACTACTCGACCGAAGCGCGCGCCTACGCGGTAATGATGCTGCTCGTGCTGGGCTCGACGCTGGCCATGCTCACCGCCGTGGACAGCGGTCGCGTTCGTTGGTGGGTGCTCTACGCGGCATGTGCGTGCGCGGCCGTCTACTGTCATTACACGTGTGTCTTCGCGCTCGCCGCGCAGCTCGCGTGGCTCCTGTGGGCGCATCCACGTGCGCGCCGGCCGGCGATACTGGCCAGCGCCGGCGCTGCCGTCGGGGTGCTTCCGTGGCTCCCTGGGCTGATCGCCGATCTGCGCTCGCCGACATTGCAGATCCTCTCGGCGCTGTCGCCGTTCACCGCGTCTGCGCTGCGGGTCGACTTCGAGCACTGGGCGATCGGCTATCCGACGTCGATTGCGCTCTCGCTTCGGCAGCTGCCGGGTTTGGCGACGATGATCCTGCTGGTGGGGGCAGCGATAGTTGCCCTCCCCGGCTTCGTCATGCTCCTTCGCGGAGCGAGGGGCGCGGTCGGGCCTGACGCGGGGCCCCGTATACTCACCCGACAGATCGGCCGTCGGGTGTGGCTCGTGGCTGCGATTGCGGTGGCAGCGCCGATCGGCGAACTCGTGGCGGGGGCGCTGGGCAAGTCGATTCTCGACGTGCGCAACCTGGCATCGGCTTGGCCGTATATGGCGCTCTTGGGTGCCGCGGTGCTGCTCTCTCTCAGTCGAAAGCTCGGTGTTATCGCCGCTGGCCTTGTGGTTGCCGCGTTTGCCCTTGCCGCCGGACGAATGCTCGAGCCGCGGTTCCAGCGGCCCGACATCCAAGCCGCCGCCGCCTATGTGCAAGAGCACGCACGCCCAGGCGATGTCGTGATCGACGAAACCGGTCCGACGCCCGGACCGCTGACCGCGTTCGACGTGGCGATCGACAAGCCGCTCTCGGTGGTGCGGGCCGAGGAGCCAGCCGAGCGCTCGCATCCGTTCGGCTATTTCGACGCCGCTGTGTCGCTCGGCACCGCGGTTCGCCAGGCGACGGCCACTGCCGGGCCGCACCGCGTCTTTCTTGTGACGAACACGTTCGAGGCATACATTTCGGGCATCGCCGCGCGCGGCGATCCGGCCACGCGGCTGTTCCCCGCAGGCTGGCGCCTCGTTGGCAGGCGCAGCTGGCCCGGGATCGGCGGGACGCTGGTCGCGGTATACGCGCCCACCGGCGCCGGCGCCCAGTGAAGGCCGGACGGCCGTCAGGCGCCGACTTCGGCTCGGCGCTCGCGCTGGCGGTCGCGCTCGGGCTTGCGGCGTTTCTCGTGCTCATGCCGGTGCTCGTGTTGCGCTCCCATGCGCAGGCGACTGGCCTGGGCGTGCTCGCGGGCCTCGTCAACCAGCAGAACCAGTCGACCAAGACACAGCTCTACGTGATCACATTTCTGGTGGTTCTGCCGCTCTCGATCCTCGCTGCATCGCGGATCGTCGACGCAGTGACGGCCGGGCCGAACGAGGGCGCGCTCTCGGTCCTCGTCGCCGCGATGGCCGGCGCGCTCGCGGTCGTCGTGGTCGCCGTCAGGCTATCCGGCGGACTGCCGTGGGGTGCTGGTCTCGGAGCGGTCCTGGCCGGCGCGCTGCTGTGGTGGGCGGTTGCTGTCGGCGTGCTCGCGCGGACGCTCCGGGGCGGCCGCTGGCCGGCGCTCCAGCGAGCGGCGCCGTGTGCCCGCCGCGTCTGGGCGGCGGTCGCGGTGCTCGTGTTCGCGATGCTCCTGTCCGTCACCCGCCGCTCGTCGCTGAACGCGGTGCCGCTCGCTCTCGGAGCAGCGATTCTGGCGGGCATGCTCGTGGCCCGCGGACGGATTCGCGCGCGCGGGATGAGCCGCGGCGCCGGACGCGCGGTCGACCTCCTGGCGATCCTGGTGTTGGGACTGGCGATCCCCAACGTCGTCGTGTTCCACGCCACCGGTGGATCGCTCCCAAACATCTTCACGCCCCCTGGCGTGCTCGCCGATCAGCAGAACTACCTGCTCGGCTCGGCCAACCAGCTGCTCGGCGGCGGCGCACTGCTCGTCAACGTGCCGGTCTCGCAATACGGAGTCGGGCTGATCTACTTCATGTCCGGGTGGTTTCACCTCGTTCCGATCGGCTATGGCACCGCCGGCCTGCTCGACTCGCTGCTGACCGCGCTGTTCTACATCGCGGGATACGGGCTGCTGCGGCTCGCCGGCGTCGGACGACTGCTGGCCGGCGCGGCGCTGACGGTCGCGGTTGTTGGCTCTGATCTACGGCATGTTCTATGGCGTCGGAGCGCTGCCCGAGACCGGACCCGCTGCGCTTCGGGCTGCCGATTGCGCTGATCCTGGCCGAGGTGATGCGGGCACGCGCCCCGGGTCGAGGCGCAGCTCCCCGGCGCCGCCGCTCTCGTCGTGCTCGGTATCTCGGCGGTGTGGGCGTTTGAGGCGTTCGTCTACACGGCCCTTACGTTCGCCGCGATCGGCGCCGTTCAGCGCGTGGCTGCGCCCAGCGGGCGACCGACGGCGATGGCTGGCCCGCGAGGCGCTGCTCGCCCTCGGTGCATGCGTCGCCGCCCACGTGCTGCTGGCCGCTGGTCACGCTGCTCGGGCAGCGGCCAGCCTGCCCGACTGGGGCCAGTACTTCACCTACCTCCACTCGTTTCTGCTCGGCGGCGATGCCGGCGCCATCAGCTACGGATTCGCCGACTGGTCGCCCGGGCTGGCGGTCGGCGCCGCGGCGTTCGCGTCGGCGGCCGGTGTGGTGCTGCTGCTGCCGCGGGCGCCGCGGCGTCGCCCGCGCCGAGCCGCGTCGCGCTCGTCGCGCTCACCGGCCGCAGCGCGTACACGATCGCGCTGCTCAGCTACACCGACAACCGCTCCTCGACCTACCTGCTGCCGTACGTCGCGCTGCCGCTGCTGATGGCCGGCGCACTGTGGCTCGGCGCTGCTGCTGCGCGGCGCGCGCAGAGCTGCGCCGCGCTGCGCGCCGCGGCGGGCTCGCGTTCGCGCTGGCGCTGTCGGTGCTGCTGATCTCGGCGGCCTGGCCGTCGATCGGCGCGCAACTTCTCCGAGACCGCGCTGGCGCACGCCTACCCCGGAGGCGGCCTGCGCGCGGCGGTGCACCGGCTCTGGCACCCGCCGCCGATCGATCCGCGCGCGCCCGAGGGCAGCGCGCTGCTGGACCGCTACGATCCCGGGTCGCACGCGCGATCGTGGTGCTGCCGACGGCACCCGACCTCGGCGTCGAGATCCTGATGCGCGCGCGTCGTGCGAACCCGCTGTTCATCGGCGATCCGGTCGACGACAGCCTCGTGCCGTCGCGTGTGGATGCCCGAGCTCGACGACGCAGGTGGCGCAGCTCAGGCCCGGGCAACGGTTGCTGATCGACACGCGGCGCCGAGCATGGTGCTCGCCGGTCTGCGGGCCCACGCCGGCGATCGATCCGGTCGTGCACCCGATCGACGGGCGGCAACCAGCAGCTCGAGTGGCTGCTGCGTGAGATCGACCGGCGCTTCCGGATCGCGCCGATCTACCGCGACCCCGATGGGCTGATCGTCGCCGAGCTGGTCCCGCGGCGCTCCGTGATCCGCCAGCGGCGGCTTGGCCGCGAGCACGACGTTGTGGGCCGCGAGCCGATGCAGAGCACGGCGTGCGCTCGAACACGCGCTCGAGCGCGGCGGCCGCCGGATCAGCGCGCGGCGGGCGTGAAGTCGGGCACGAGGCCGAGCTGGCTGCGGACTCGACGATCTCGCGCGCCGGCCGCCCGCAGGCCGTCGACGATCTCCGCTCGCTGATCAGCCGCTCCTCGCCGGTGTCCTGGGGCACCCGCGCCATCAGCCGCCCCCAGTACGGGTTGCGCGGGTTGTGGTCCCAGATCAGGATCCGGCCGCCCGGGCGCGCGACACTCGCACCATCTCGGCCAGCGTCTGGCGGACGTCGCCGGGATCGGCGATGTGGTGCATCACCGCCACGCAGTACACGAGGTCGAAGCTGTCGTCGTCGAACGGCAGGCTGGTCCCCGACGCCGCGCACGGCTTCGACTGATCGGGTGCCGCGCGGCGCAGGACCTCGAGCATCCCCTCGGACGGATCGACCCCGGTCACCGTCGTAGCCGGCGCGCGGCCAGCCGCGCGGCCAGCGCGCCGGTGCCGCAGCCGACGTCGAGCACCGCTGCCCGCGCGGGCAGTGTCGCGACGATGAACGCGGTGCGCTTGCGCAGGTAGTGCTCGACGACGTGCGCCGGCAGCGACTCGTCGTAGACGGTCGCGATCGAGTCAAAGTGGGAGCTGCTCAATGGCTCGTCGGACCTCGGGCGAGCGCTCGGCGCGACGAACGCGGGGGGTCGCGCCGCGCGCCGCGGTCCCGGACCATCCGGTAGCGAAGCACCTGGTGCGATCATCCGCAGCCCGACGACCACCGCCTTGAGCGGGTCGCCGGTGACCGACGAGACGCCCGACCCGCGGGCAGGTAGTTGACCGGCACCTCGACGACGCGCGCCCCCGACAGGATGCGTCAGCAGCATGATCTCGACGCCGGCGTGGCTGCCGCCGACCTTCATCGTGCTGAGCACGTAGTCGGCTGTCGGCCGCCGCAGCAGCTTGTAGGTGCAGCCGACGTCGCTGAGGTGGCTGGTGTTGAACAGCGCCTCGATCAGCTTGGCCACCGCCCAGTTGCCCCAGCGCAGGAGCGCAGCCATGTTGGCGCCGCGCCAGATCAGCTCGCGCGTCGTCCGGGTGCCGAACACGGCGTCGCACTCGTTGCTGTAGACGAGCAGCTTGAGGATGTCCTCGGGCAGGAACGTCCCGTCGGGCTCGGCCAGCACGATCAGCTCGCCGCTGGCCTCGATCAGCCCGCGCCGGGTGGCGTGCCCGTAGCCCTGCTGCGGCTCGTGGACGAGCCGGGCGCGCGTCTTGCGCGACCTCCTCGTCGGTTCCCTGCCTGCGCGTTGTTGTCGACGACGAGCACCTCGTCAACGAGGCCGGTCTCGAAGAAGCCCTCGATCACGTCGCCGGATCGAGTCGCGCTCGGCGTACGTCATGAGCACGACCGACACCGCTTTTCCGTTCCACATGCGGGCCCTCCGCCTAGCTCAGACCGCGAGCGGAGCGTAATCGGCCGGGAAGGCCGACGCGCCCGAAGAACCAGTTCTCGATCGCGAACCGTGGCTTGGGCATCGACGGGTCCGAGCCGGTCTTGTGCAGGAACAGCTCGTCGAACAGCAGCGCGTCGCCCGGGCTCGAAGATCGGCCGCAGGATCGGCGTCTCGCCGGCGGCCTCCTCGGCCATCCGCTGCGAGACCGTGTGGTCGAGCCACGCCTCGTCGGTCTGCGGTCGTCACGTGATGGTCGAGGCGCCGCGGGACGATGTCGAGGCCGGGCGCCTCGTCGCCGCAGCGCGACAGCGACAGCCACAGGTTGAGCGCGCGCACCTCGCCCATGAACTTGCCGTCCTGGTGCCAGGCGCCGGCGACCGACGGCTCGGCCTTGCGCAGCGTCGTCTTGTGCACCGTGATCAGCGGCGGCTCGCCGAGATAGCCGGCGACGAGCGCCGGCAGCGCCGCCGCGCTCGAACAGCTCGAACATCTCGAAGCTCAGCATCGGCGAGTCGACGGCGAGCACGCCGCCGCCGTTCTTGATCCACTGCCGGCCGACGGTCCGCGCCGAGCCGCGGATCGGGCTCGAACGGCTCGTAGTAGGTCGGGCGTCGAAGCGGCGTCCGGCGTCGTGGCGCTCGCGCTCGGCGAACGACACGGTCGATCTGCCGCGCGAATCGCGAAGCGCGTCGGCGCGCGGCACGAGCCCGCGGACGAGCAGGCAGCCGTCGCGCAGGATCGCGGCGCGCAGCAGAGCCGGGCGTGACCTCCGCGCGGCGCGAACTCCGGCAGGCCGTCAGCCGTCGCGGAGCGCCGCGAAGTCCGGCTCCGGAAGCGGCGGTGGCTCGCCGGCCGCCTCGAGCCGCCGGATCCCGGCGAGGTTGCGCAGTGCAGCAGCTCGCCGGTCGCGCTCGTGCGCGTGCCGGCGTGCGGTTGGCTCCGGTCAGGCGGGCGATCTCGGCGAGCAGCTCGTCGTCGCTCCCGCAGAACTCGGCGAGCTGGTGCCGGGTCGCTGCGGCGACCGGCCTGTCGATCGTCTGCGCCTGAGCGTCAGCATGGCTGGAAGCTAACAGTCCGGTCAGCGGAAGCCGCTCGCGGACCCGGGGCCGGGCCGGTCGCGCCGACCACCGTGGCGCCCCGGCGGCGACGTCGTCGACCACGACCGCGTTCGGCGCCGATCGTCGCGTCCGCGCCGATCGCGCACCGGGCCGATCACCTTGGCGCCCGGTGCCGATGCTGACGCCCGCGCTCGATCGTCGGGCCGCGGACGTCGCCGGCGCGCAGCCCGATCGTCACGAACGGCGAGATCACGACGCCCGGCCCCGATCTCGACCAGCCCGTCGACGACGACCTGGCCGTGGACGATGTAGACGCCGGGTTCGACGACGACCGGATCGCCGATCGAGACCTGGGCGATCATCATCGCGAGCCGGTGGGCGAGGCGCGGCAGCACCGGGATCCCGAGTGCCTGCGCCGCGCGCCTTGACCCGGTACAGCGCCTGGGCGAGGAACGCGTCGCTGACCCAGCTGAGCCGGACGATCTGCGCCGCGGCGTCGGCGCGCGAGCGGAACTCGTGGCGCTCGCCGCGGTGCAGCGGCCGTGACGCGTGCGTCCTCGACGAGCGCGACGCGCAGCCGCGGGTGGCGGCCGCGGAGCGCTCGCCAGAACGGCTCCCGATCGATCGGTGCGACCGGCGGGCGTGAGGCTCGGCGTGCGGCTCAATGCACCGGCACGGTAGCCGACCTGCCGCCGCCAGGACGGTCGCGTCTACCCTTCGCGCGCGTGGCCGACCCGGCGCTTGCATCTGCAGCTCGACTACGAGCTCCCGCGCTGAGCTCGTCGTCGGCGCCGGCACCGCGGTGTTCGTGTCCGGCTGGTGCTTCAGCCCGCAGGCGCGGATCCGCTCGCTGTCGTTCGTGCTCGACGGCGACGCACAGCCGGTCGGCCGCAGCGCGCATGCCGCGGCTCGATCCGTTCCGAGCGCTGCATCCGGCGCTCGATCCGTACGCCACCGAGCGGCTTGCCGAACGACCCCGAATCCGAATCGCGACCCGCGACTGCTCAGCTACCGCAGCGGGCTTCTGGGGGACCGTCGAGATCCGGTCGCCAGAACCGCGGCGCACGGGTGGGAGCTGAGCCTGCGCGCCGAGCTCGATGACGGTCACGGCGACGACGGCGCGGCTCGCGACGCATGCGGTCAGGCCGACGCCCTGGCGCCGGAGCGCGGCAGCGCCGAGCGCCGCTGCCGGGCCGCTGGTGGCGATCGCGATGGCGACGTACGACCCGCCGGCCGACCTGTTCGAGCGACAGGTCGAGTCGATCCGCGCCCAGACCCACCCCAACTGGATCTGCGTGATCAGCGACGACTGCTCACAGCCCGGCGCGCTCGACACGATCCGCGCGCCACGATCGACGGGGATCCTCGCTTCGTCCTGTCGCGCTCGTCACGGCGGCTCGGGCTTCTACCGCAACTTCGAGCGCGCGCTCGCGCTCGTGCCGCCGACGGCGCGAGTTCGTCGCCCTCGCCGACCAGGACGATCGCTGGCACCCCGACAAGCTCGCCACGCTGCTGGCGCGATCGGCGACGCCACGCTCGTCTACAGCGACGCGCGGGTCGTCTCCCGCGACGGGCGAGCGTCGATCTCCGAGACGTGGTGGAATCAGCGGCGAAACAACCACTCCGACCTGCTGTCGCTGCTCGTCGCCAACGCGGTCACCGGCGCTGCGTCGCTGTTCCGCCGCGATCTGCTCGACGACGCGCTGCCGTTTCCGCCCGCGCAGTTCGCGCACTTTCACGATCACTGGATCGCGCTCGTGGCGCTCGCGCTGGGCGACATCGCGTTCGTCCAGCGCCCGCTCTACGACTACGTCCAGCACGGCGAGCGCGTCGCTCGGGCACGAGGCCGCCAACCGGATGACCCCGCTGCTGGACCGACTGCGGCGGCCGGCGTGACCTGCGCGAGCGGTTCGCCTGTGGCGACTGCACTACTTCGTCGACGTCTGCCGGCTGCGTCCAGTTCGTCGACCGTGCTGCGGATGCGCTGCGGCCCGCGGATGCCGCGCGGCCAAGCGGCGCGCCCTCGACCGCTTTCTCAGCGCCGACGCGGTCTGCGTCGGTCTCGCTCGGCCTCGGCGTGCGCGGCGCCCGCGAGCTGGTCGGGACGCCCGGAGACGCTCGGCGCCGAGTGGATGCTGTTTCACGCGCTGGCGTGGCGGCGCCTGCTCGAGCGCGACCGCCCGCGAGCGGCCACAGCGGCGCCTGCGCCTCGACGCGCTGCCGCCGCCGACGCTCGTCCAGCCATCCGGGCCGCAGCGGCTCGCGCAGCCGCGGTCCGCCCGGTCGCCGAGAAGATCGCGCCGCTGGGCTGGACGCGTGTCCGACGGTGCGCCCGCAGCGGGTCAACCTGCTGATCCCGACGATCGACCTCGAGCACTTCTTCGGCGGCTACATCGGCAAGTTCAACCTCGCGCGCCGGCTGGCCGAGCGCGGGCGTCCGGGTGCGGATCGTGACCGTCGATCCGGTCGGCGCGCTGCCGCCGGACTGGCGGCGACGGATCGCGGCCTACAGCGGGCCT
Source organism: uncultured Solirubrobacterales bacterium (assembly GCA_963779695.1). Taxonomy (GTDB): domain Bacteria; phylum Actinomycetota; class Thermoleophilia; order Solirubrobacterales; family Solirubrobacteraceae; genus Palsa-465. The sequence goes on along the minus strand of CAVZZH010000020.1, from coordinate 90,697 downwards.
CGCGGACCTGTTCGACCAGGTCGAGATCGTATTCGGCCGGGAGGCCGCCGACGATCGAGATCAGCCGCGCCGACGCGTTCATCGCCACGACCTGGTGGACGGCCCACATCGCCCACGAGGCGCTCCGCTCGGTCGACGCCGAGCGGTTCCTCTACCTGATCCAGGAGTACGAGCCGTTCACCTTCCCGATGGGCACGTACGCCGCGCTGGCCGAGCAGTCATACCGTTTCCCGCACCACGCGCTGTTCTCGAGCGAGCTGCTGCGAGAGCTACTTCCGCGCCCACCGGATCGGCGTCTACGCGGCCGCGGTCGAGGACGGGGACACGCGACTCCGCGTCGTTCGAGAACGCGATCACGGCGGTCGACCCGCCGCCGGCCTCCGAGCTGGCCGCGCGTCCGCACGCGCCGGCTGCTGTTCTACGCGCGTCCCGGAGCCTCACGCCGCCCGGAACATGTTCGAGCTCGGGGTGCTCGCGCTCGAACGCGCGCTCGCGCGAAGGGCTGTTTCGCGACGGCTGGGAGCTCAACGGGATCGGCACCGTCCGGCGTCGGCGAGCGGCTCGCACTGAGTGGCGGGGCGCACCTGAACCTGCTGCCGCGCTCTGACCAGGCGCCCTACGCGCGGCTGCTGCGCGACCACGACGTCGGCCTGGCGCTCATGTACACGCCACACCCGAGCCTCGTTCCGCTCGAGATGGCCTCGGCCGGGCTGCTGACGGTGACCAACACCTTCGAGAACAAGACGCCGGCGACGCTGGCGGCGATCTCGCACGAACCTGATCGCGGCCGAGCCCTCCATCGACGGCGTGAGTGCCGCGCTCACGGACGCGGTCGCGGGCGTCGGTGACGTTCAGCGCCGTCGTCGCGGGCGGGAGACGGCGTGGAGTCGCAGCTGGGACGAGTCCTTTCCGGATGCGCTGCTCGATCGTCTCATCGCCGCTCTCGACGTCCGTCGCAACGGTTTCCACCCCCGCGTCGATGTTGTAAGGGGCGGTCCATCTACTTCCTCAGCGGGAACAGGCGGTCCACGTTCCTGACCGCCTCGCGGAGCATCGCGGGATCACGACCTATTGCCGCCTGCGCGAGATAGACCCAGGCTTCGACATTCATCGGCTCGCTCCGCGCCACGCCGAGCAGGATGGCTTCAGCTTGGCTCCGGTGGTCCTCGAGTAGTGCGATCCGCCCCCGCAGGACATCGAGGTGGCGGTCGGGATTGAGCCAGCTGGCCGCCTTCAGTCGTGCCGTCACGCGCGCCGCGTCGTGCGTCCCGATCGATCTCGCCGCCGAGATCGTCGCGTCGGCTGAGGCGGTGTCTCGAGCCTGTCGAATGCCGACTGCGAACCAGGCGGCGATGACGACGGCGAGCAGGGCCGCGGTGGCGCGGACGGCGATCATGTCCGAATAATCCCGCATCTGGCGTCCGCGACGGTGGCGGCAGGCGGGACCTGCCGCGGTTAGGGACCGCTCAGTACGCTAGGCCGGTGCTGCAGACGAGCGATAGCCGCGCGCCTGCGGTCGCCGAGGAGGACCGGCCGACGTGCGCATGGTGCGGCGCTCCGACGCGTCCGAGCGGGGGGCGTCTCGCTCGGTGCTCCGCCTGCGGCGCGGCGACGACCTATCCGGTCCCCGATGATGCGGAGCTCGAGCAAGCGTATACCGGCTGGTACCGGCCGGATTCCGGGCGCTTCTCGGCGGGAGGCGATGTCATCCTCGGCACGTCCCGGGCGGCGCTCGCCCGCCGCCTCGACCGGATCGCACCGTCCGGACCCATCCTGGATGTCGGAGCGGGTGCTGGGTCGTTGATCACCGCTTTGCAGGCGCGCGGGCGGGAGGCGATCGGGCTCGAGCGGGAAGCTCGTGACGGGGTCATCGCGGGCGAGGTCGAGGAGTTCGGCGAGCGCTCCGGCGAGTGGGCCGCCGTCGTGTTCTGGCATTCACTGGAACACCTTCGCCACCCGGGTGCCGCGGTCGACCAAGCGGTCCGTCTGCTGGCCCGCGGCGGCGTCATCGCGATCGCCGTCCCCAACCTTGCCAGCTGGCAGGCGCACTGTTTCGGCGATCAGTGGTTCCACCGTGACCTGCCGCGGCATCTCGTGCATCTGCCTGCTCGGGCGCTTCTTGGTGGCCTCGAGGCTCGCGGGCTGCGGATCGAGCGCTGCAGCCACTGGCGCGGCGGACAGCTCCTGTTTGGATGGCTGTACGGGATGGTGCGCAGCCTCCCCGGACACGCCGACCTGTACAGCGCGATCCGGCGACCCGAAGCGCGCGGCAATGCTCTCTCCGGCGCTCGCCGCGCCGCGGCTCTTGGGTCGGCAATCGTGCTGACGCCTGTTGCCAGCGCGCTCGTGGTGGGCGAGGTGGCGGCGCACGCCGGCGGCACCGTCTATGTCGAGGCCCGACGTCCGTGATCACGGGCGAGCGCGTCAGCACCGCGACCGGCGGGTTCAACCCGACGTATCAGCGTCACGTTGCCGCCTACCGGCTGGCGGCACCGCTGCTGCCACCGGGACGGGTGCTCGATCTCGGCTGCGGTGTCGGGCACTCCTACGCGGAGCTGGCGCCCCGGGAGAGCGTCGGCGTCGACGTCGATCCGAATGCGCTCGCGGGCCAGAGCCGCGAGACACATGCGGCCGACATGCGGCGGCTCCCGTTCCCCGATGGGATGTTTGCGTCGGTCCTCTCCGTTCAGTCGATCGAGCACGTACCCAACCCTGAGGCGGTGCTCGCCGAGGTCACGCGGGTGCTTGAGCCGAACGGTCGGACCGTATTCGTGACGCCGAACCGGCTGACCTTCGGCCGGCCCGATGAGATCATCGATCCGTACCACCACGTCGAGTTCGACGCCGCGCAGCTGACCGAGCTCTGTCGGCCGTTCTTCGAACGGGTGGAGATTCTCGGTCTTCGTGGCTCGCGGCAATACATGGCCCTCTACGACGCGGAGCGACGCGAGCTGGACAGACTGCTGGCGCTCGATCCGCTGCGACTGCGCCGGTTGATCCCGCGCCGGCTCGCCCAGCAGCTGTACGACCGGCGACTGAGGAGCAGCCGCGTGGAGGCTCGCCCCGAGGCGTTGCAGATCACTCCTGACGACTTCCGGCTCGAGCCGACTGAACTCGACACGGCGCTTGACCTCCTCGCCGTCTGCGACCGGGGCGGCGTTAGCGCATGAACTTTCGTGACCGCAGCACCCCGCCGCGGTGGAGCACGTAGCGCGCCGCCGTGGCGAGCGTCTTGCATCCGTAGATGATCGATTGCATCGCGGACGCTGAGGATGCCTCCGGGAAGTAGCGCGTCCGGGCCGGCACCTCGACGATGCGGAAACCGAAGTGGATCGCCTGCATGATCATCTCGGTGTCGAACACGAAATCGATTGAGTTCCGTAGGAACGGAACTTGCAGGAGCAGCTCACGGGAGTACGCGCGGTAGCCGGTGTGAAGCTCGCTGAAATCGGTGCGGAGCAGGGCATTCTCGACAATGGTCAGCCCGCGGTTGGCGAGGTACTTGTATCGGGGCATCCCGCTCTGACGCCATTCGCCCGGGACGGCGAGGCGTGACCCGAGCACCATGTCCGCGTCACCGGCGAGGATCGGTTCGACCATGCGCGGGATCAGAGACGGTTCGTACTGGCCGTCCGGGTGGAGCATCACGACCACGTCGGCCCCCTGCTGAAGGGCCTGGAGGTAACACGTCTTCTGGTTGCCCCCATAGCCGACGTTGTGCGGATGCCAGATGAGATGCAGCGGGAGCCGGCGGGCGACGTCCAACGTGTCGTCGGTCGAGCTGTCGTCGACGAGAATCACCTCGTCCACGACGTCTCTCGGGATCAGCGACACGGTGTTCTCCAGCGTCCGCGCCGCGTTGCGCGCCGGCATCACGACGACGACCTTGGGCGTCCGCGTCGAGCTCATGGCGCGGTTCGGCTCGGCGGTCTCCGCTGGCGTCTCGGCTTCGCTGAGGCCCACGGCGGCTAGCTTAGAGCTTGTGGGAGACCGCGCGTCTTGTCCCTTCAGCGGCGATCTATGTGCGCCGCGCGATCAGGATGTCCTGGAATGTCGCTCCGGACGTCCCCGCCCAGCTGCCCCGCAGCGGCTCCTCGCGTAGTGGCATCCCTCGGCGCTCGAGGTGAGTCCGAACCCAATCCGTGTCATACGCCACAGCCGCCTCCGGCGTTGTCGGGTCGGCAACCGCCGCCGGACCGTCGGTCCGCTCGAAGCGAAATCTCGCCGCCTCGGAACGGTCGTCCTCCGCGCGAAGCAGAAACCAGGTCGTGAACAAGTGCCCGCCGGGAGCGAGCACGCGGGTCGCCTCATCGAGATACCGCTCGGCCGCGTCCGCGAGCAGATGCGTGAACACCGACGTCGCGAGGACGAGATCGAATGCGCCGTCGCTGTACGGGAACGTGAAATGAGCCGCCCGGGCCGCGCCGGTCGGGTTGTACACCGCGTTGTGGATGTCCGCATGCACGAACCGGAAGGGCACCGGCAGGTCACGGTAACGTCGGCGACACCAGGTGATCGCCGGCTGCATGACGTCGAAGCCGTCGTACGAGCCCGGGGGGCGCAGGGTTCGGGTCAGCACGTGCGCGACGCGGCCAGCTCCGCAGCCGACGTCAAGCACGCGTGCACCCGGAGTGAGCACCCCGTGGTCCGTCAGCAGGCGTGCCAGCTCCTCCCCCGCCTGCGTGAAGTTCGAGTCGCCGACGAGGCGCTGCAGGCGTCGCGGGGGAACGAGCTCGGGTCGCTGGCCGCGCACGACATCCGCGGCATCTCTGACCCTTAGCTGCAGCGAGACGGCCGCCCGCCCCGCGAGATCGCCGATTGCCTTTCGCGCCACGCCGCGGGAGGACGCTATCGGAGTGCGTCAAACTCGCGATTGCTGCACGATCACGATGTCCTGCTTCCGGCTGAGGCCTGGCCGTGGCACGAGACGAGACGACGTCGCGTCAGACATACTCCCGGAGATGGCAAGCAGGCGCGGAGGCGGAGCTGTGACAGCACTGGCGCTCGCGACTCTCGCGTTCCTGCCGTCCTCGGCCAACGCAGATCTGCCGACGTTCGGCTATGGCAACGCCCGGCTGGGCACGGGTCTGGCTGGCGCCGGGATTGCTCCCACGAACGTGCGGCGCTTGTCGACGGCGTGGCGGGCCAGCATCGGTGGCGCTGTGAACGACCAGGCACTGATCGCCGACGGCGCGTGTCGGCGGCGCAAGCGTGACGTCGTATTTGTCGCGACTGATCACGGCAATGTCGTGGCGCTCGACGCGTCGAGTGGAAAGCGGCTCTGGCGCCAGCGAGTGAATACGCGCTCGATCACTCCCGACTGCGCGGCGACGCCGGACGGCAGATTCGGTGTCACGGCGACGATGGTCCTCAACCGGCGAGCCGGTGTGCTCTACGTGGTTGACGTCGATGGTTTGGCCTGGGCGATTCGCAATGACCACCGGACAAGTCCGAGCTGGATGGCCGGTTCGGGTACATCCACGCGGCGACGAGTTTGTGTGGGCGGTCTCGCGCTGTCCCGCGGCCGGCTGTACGTCGCGATCGCATCGCTCTGTGACACCGGGCATTCCTTCGGCGGCGTAACGGTGATCGATGCCGGCCATCCGGGGCGGATCGTCCGTTGGCAAACGACTGCGGGCACCCACGCCTACGGCGGGGGTCTGGGGATGGGGCGGCGTCTCGATCGCTCGGGCAACCGGCGACGTGTACGGCGCAACAGGCAACTCGCTCGGCACGATCCCGGAGGACGACGGCGACGCGGAGAGCGTGGTTCAGCTGAGCCCTGGTTTACAGCGTCTGACAGCCAACGATCCGCTTGTCGGGCCATTCCGGAGCAGCGACCGCGATTTCGGAACCACGCCGCTCCTCATCAATGCACCCGGGTGCCCAGCGCAACTCGTCGCGATCAACAAGGTTGGGCAGCTGTTCGTCTATGACCGCAACCGGCTGTCGGCCGGACCCACTCAGCGCTTAGCGGTCGCTGCGGACTCTGCGGCAGGGATTCCGATCCTCGGAGTTCCCGCTTACGACCCGTCGACCAGGACTCTCGTCCTGACCAGCCCGTCGGCGCCTCCGAACAGCCCGCTGCGCCCTGAAGTTCAGGCATTCGTTCTCACGAGTTCCTGCCAGTTCAGCCTGAAATGGCAGCAGCAGTTCGACCCCTCGGACGCGGGCGGGCCGCCGACAATCGCCGACGGTGTTGTGTACATCGCGACCGGGCGCAACGGCTGGCTGCGCGCATTTCGGCTGGCGACGGCGCCCGGCTCTGGGGTCGCCACATCGCGCCCGGGGCCATCTTCGCTGCGCCCTCCGTTGATCACGGGCGACTGTACATCGGGACTTGGAGTGGCGAGCTCGTCGCGCTCACCCCTGGGCGTTGACTCCAAAGGCCAGCAACGGTGGCGCTGCGGACGTCGACACCCGGTCAATTGGATCCACGCCGCGGCGATCACATCCCCGGGCGGGTCGGCGAGCGGTCGCTCATCCGGACCGCACGAGGAGCTGGTAGACCCCGAAGCGCGCGACCGGCCGGAAGTGCTCGGCGAGGTAGCGGTCGAGGATCAACACGTGGCTCGACACATCGGAGCCGTTGTGCTCCGGCGCGTACGCCCGCGGGTCAAGCCAGCGGATCACCACCCGAGTGCGCGAGCGCTCCAGCGAGGCGACGATCTCGCGCTGGACGGGGGCGCTCGTCACCAGCCCAGGCTGCATCACGTCGTAGCGAGTGGGGTTCGGGTGGTCACCGATGATGTACAGAAGCGGATCGCCGACATGGACCACATCGTGGCGCGGATCGGCGACGAAGACCGGCTCGCCCGGACGCGTCAGGCGGGCGACCGCGTGCTCGAGCGCGGCGAGCGAGTGGGCGTCGGCGGTGTCGGTCTGCACCCCATCGCCGGCCGCTCCGGGCACCGCGGCCATCGCCGGGGGATGCAGGATCTGGCCGGCCTGACGGTCGAGTCCGTGCAGCGCGATGAGGCTGAGCGCGATCAGCAGCGCGACCTTGAGCGCCCCGCGGGCGAACGCCGCCTCGGTCGCCAGCATCACCGCGAGCGCGACCGACAGCGGGATGAGGTGGAACTCGTCGGTCCGCCCGAGCAGGTACGCGAGTCCGACGGCGGCGAGCGGCGCCAGCTCGAGCGCGCGCGACCCCGGCGGCGTCGGGCGCGGAGAAGTGCCGATCCCGGCCCGCAGCGCGGCGCGCGAACGCGCCGCCGTCAGCGCCCGGGCGCCGAGCGCCGCCGCCCACACCACGCAGCTGAGTACGAGGATCGCGGGCATGTAGAACTCGATCAGCTTGCTCGGTCGCAGCGCTCCGTCGAAGCTGAGCGGAAACGGGAGCCGCTGGAGGTTCTGAATGCCGTAGAACCCAAATAGGTCGTGAGCCAGCGTCCCCGGCGCGACGATCACGAACGGCGCAAAGCACACGGCGGCCACGAGCAGGCCGGACACCGCGATGCGCAGCCGTTTCCCCGGTGGCACGGCCAGCATCGCGCCGAGCGCGGCCGCAATCCCGATCTCGATCCGGAACAGCGCCGCGAATCCGGCGAGCCCACCCCCGAGGGCCGGACGTCGCTCGGCGAGCAGGATCGAGGCGAGCGCGAGCCCGATCGCCGTCGGGTTCGGTCCGGGGCCGGTGGGGAACGCCATCGCGCCGGCCACCGCCAGCCAGGCGAGCAGCGCGATCGCCTGCCCGGCACGCTTATTCGCGAGCCGGAACGCGAGCAGCGCGATGACCGCGTTCGTCACGACCCGGAGCACCCGCCACGCGAGCAGCGACGGCCCGAACACGAGCTGCAGCACCGCGAGCACGAGTGGCTGCCCCGGCGGGTAGTTCGTCCAGAAGTCGCGATACGGCCATTGCCCGTTCGCGATCCGCGACCCCGCCTGCAGCATCAGCCCCTCGTCGTGGGGCCCGATCCCGCGGAGGATCGTGACCGCCGACAGCGCCCCGCCGAGCACGAGGAGCACGGTCGTGAGCAGCCAGTCCGGCGACGCGTCGCCGGCGGCCCGGGCGCGCAGGGTCGCCGCCGGCGGGAGTGCGGAGGTGAGAAACGGCCGCTTGCGCTGGCGACTCGTGCTCGTCCTCGGGCTCGTCGAGTTCATCGCCGTTTGGCTCCCCGGATCGGCCGGGACGGAATGGCCTCCTCGATCGAGGCGACCGCGCCGCGGGCAACCGCGCGGCGCTCGCGGAGCATCGCCCTGAGCAGTGGCAGGGCTGCCCACGCTCCGGTCAGCTGCGCCTTCAGCTTTCCGTCGCGGAGCGCGTGCCAGGCCCAGCCGAGCTGGCGGTAGGCGACGAGGGGCAGCCAGCGGGGGGAGAAGTACTTGGCCACGATCAGCAGCGTGTTGCGCTGCACCCAGTGCTCGACCGGAGGATCGAGCTGCCACGAGGAACCACCCCCGGCGTGCAGTGCGAGGACCGGCTCGTACCAGCACCGCCAGCCGGCGAGCCGCAGGCGCAGCCCGAGCTCGACGTCCTCCAGATACGAAAACAGGCGCACGTCGAAGCCTCCGACCGATCGGATCGCGTCGCGGCGGTAGAGCGCGGCGCCGGCGCACGGGGCGAAGATCTCCTCCCCGGTGTCAAAGCGTCCGTCGTCGAGCTCGAACCGTCCGCGCTGATCGCACGCGCCGTCACGCCGCAGGAAGTCGCCCGTGTCGTAAATGCGGTCCGGCTCGTCCATCTGCACCATCTTGCACGCGACGGCGCCACATCCGGGGTCCCCGGCGAGCCGGGCGGTCGTCCGCTCGATCCACTGCGGGTCGAGGACCACGTCCGTGTTGAGCAGGGCGACGGCTTCGGTCGCCGCTGCGTCGATCCCGACGTTGACGGCGTTGGCGAAGCCGGTGTTGCGGTGCAGCTCGATCATCCGGGCCGGCCCCGGGTACTCGGCGACCAACTCGAGCGAGCCGTCGCTCGAGCCGTTGTCGACGATGATCACTTCGGCCGGCGGGCTGGTCTGCTCGCTCAGTGCCCGCAGGCACTGCCCCAACCAGCGTCGCCCGTTCCAGTTCGGAACGATGACGGCGACGTCCATCCGCCGCGAGTCTATCTGTGGCGGCAGTCTGTACGGTCCCGTCGATGGTGGAGCAGGCGTGAAAGTCGGCATCGACGCGCGGTCGGTGACCGGGCCGCGCGGGGTGACGCGTTACACGACTGAGCTCCTGCGCGCCCTGGTGCGCGCGTTTCCCGACGACCGATTCGTGCTGTTCGTGCCAGGCCACGGAGAGCTCCCCGCGATCGCCGACCTCGTCACCGCATCGAACGTGTCCGTGTACCGCCACGTGCTGCCGAGTCGCGCCCTGTTCGGCTGCGCCGCCGTGCTGCGCCGACCGCGGCTCGAGCGCCTGATCGGCGAGCCGCTCGACGTGGTCTGGGTGCCCGCGCCCGCGCCCGTCGCGCTCGTCGGCGAGGTGCCCGCCGTCCTCACGCTCCACGACGTCACCTGGGAGGAGCGTCCCCGTGACTTCACGCCCTACGAACGTGTCTGGCACCGCCTCGCGCGACCTCGCGCGCTCGCGGCGGGGATGCGCTCGCTGATCGTCCCGACGCCGGCCATCCGCGACGAGCTGATCGCCCGCTGGGACGTCGCACCGGCGCGCGTGCACGTCGTCCCGGAGGGCGTGCGGACCGAATCGGCCGGGGCGGTTGACGTCGACGCGCGGCTCGCGGCGATGGGTCTCGCACCAGGCCGGTTCCTGCTCGTGTCCGGGGCGATCGAGCCTCGCAAGGCACCCGAGGTGATCGCTCATGCGTATGCCGCCGCGCGGACGCAGGGTCTGCAAGCCGAGCTCGTGTTCGCGGGCGATGGCCGGCTCGCAGGCGCGCTCGCCGGCCCGGGCGTACGGGTGCTCGGGTGGCGGGACGTCATCGACCTTGAGGCGCTCTATCAGGGCGCCCTCGCGCTCGTCTTCGCATCCCGGCGCGAGGGCTTTGCGACTGCCCGTCTACGAGTCGCTCGCGCGGGGGACCCCGGCGATCATCACCGATCTTCCGGTATTCGGCCCGGCATTGTCCCCGGGCGTGGTGCGGGTCCGGGTCGACGACGAGCCGGCATTGGCCGACGCGATGCTCGGGCTCGCCTCGGATGCGGACCTCCGGGTCCGGCTCGGGGCGGGCGGACGCGCCGCTGTCAGCGGACTCACCTGGGAGCAGGCGGCCCGCACGACCCGCGAGGTATTCGCGCAGACCTTGGGGCGTTAGCCGTACCTTCGCCGGGTAGCCCCCTGTCATGGCTGTCACAAACCGAACAGATGAGCCGGTCGCGACCCGGTCCGACGGACCCGTCGCCACCCGCACCCACGAACCCGCCACCGCCGGTGCGCCGACCGTCGTCGACGACCGCGACGCCTCACCGCGTCGGAGGTTCGGACGGCGGCGAGGCGCCCGGGCAGGTGCGGCGGTTGCCGCCGCCGGCGCCGGGACCTCGCTCCTGATCGCCCGCATCGTTCGCCTGATCGCGGGGGTGGTCGCGTTGATCCTGGCCCTCGGGATCGTGTTTGTCGTATTCAAGGCCTCGCCGAGCAACACGATTGTCTCGCACGTCCACGACTGGGCGCATTGGCTGGCAACGCCGTTCAACGGCCTGTTCCACCTCCACAGCGCCCGCGGCACGACCGCGCTCAACTGGGGGATCGCGCTCGTCGTCTACCTGCTGGTCGGCCACCTGATCGCGACGATCATCGCGACGCCGGCGCGGGTCTTTCACCGCCGCGCGGCGGCGGTCTGACCGGCGACGACCCGGCCAGCCGGCCGGATCAGCCGACCGTTGCAGCCTGGCGCGCGTTCGCCGCGCGCGCCAGCTTGCGGCGTTGGGTGCCGTCGAGGGCGACCTTGCGCAGCCGCACGGCGTGCGGGGTCACCTCGACGCACTCGTCGGCCCGCAGGAACTCGAGCGCCTGATCGAGTGACAACTCCCGCTTCGGCACGAGCCGGACGAGCTCGTCGGCGGTCGAGGAGCGAATGTTCGTCAGGTGCTTTTCCTTGGTCGGGTTGACGTCGAGATCCTCGGCGCGCGCGTTCTCGCCGACGATCATCCCCTCGTACACGTCGTCGCCGGGCTCGACGAACAGGCTGCCGCGCTCCTGCAGGTTGAACAGCGCGAACGCCGCCACCGTGCCACGCCGGTCGGCGACGAGGCTGCCGGTCGGCCGGGTGCGAAGCTCCCCGTGCCACGGCTCCCAGCCGTCGAACACGTGGTGCAACAGCCCGGTGCCGCGCGTCTCGGTGAGGAACTCGGTGCGGAACCCGATCAGCCCCCGGGCCGGCACCAGGTACTCCATCCGCACCCACCCGGTTCCGTGGTTGACCATCTGCTCGAGCCGCCCCTTGCGCAGCGCGACGAGCTGGGTGACGACGCCGACGTACTCCTCGGGCACGTCGACGCTCATCCGCTCGACGGGCTCATGCTGCTTGCCGTTGATCTCGCGGGTGACGACCTGTGGCTTGCCGACGGTCAGCTCGAAGCCCTCCCGTCGCATCAGCTCGACGAGGATCGCGAGCGCCAGCTCGCCACGCCCCTGGACTTCCCACGCCTCGGGCCGGTCGGTCGGGTTGACGCGGAGGGACACGTTGCCGATCAGCTCACGATCGAGCCGGGCCTTGACCTGGCTTGCGGTTAGCTTGTCCCCGTCGGTGCCGGACAGCGGCGCGTCGTTGATCCCGATCGTGACGCTCAGCGACGGCTCGTCGACCGTGATCACGGGAAGCGGCTGCGGGTCCTCGGCATCGGCGAGCGTCTCCCCGATCGTGATCTCCGGGATCCCGGCGACGCTGATGATCTCGCCGGCAGTCGCCTCGTCCGCCTCAACGCGATCGAGCGCGTCGGTCACGTACAGCTCGGTGATCCTGACGGGTTCGGTCGTCCCGTCGGCCTTGCACCACGCGACCGTTTCACCGCGACGGATCGTCCCGTGCCGCACCCGGCAGATCGCGATCCGCCCGACGTACGGCGAGGCGTCGAGGTTCGTCACGTGGGCCTGGAGCGGGTGATCGGGGTCGTAGGTCGGCGCCGGGATGTGCTCGAGCAGGACGTCGACGAGCGGCTTCAGATCCGAGCCCGGCGTCTCCGGGTCAAGCGTCGCCGTGCCGGCCTTGGCGTTCGTGTAGACGATCGGGAATTCGATCTGCGACTCGTCGGCGTCGAGATCGAGGAACAGCTCGTACACCTCGTCGACCACCTCGTCGATGCGCGCATCCGGCCGGTCGATCTTGTTGATCACGAGCACGACCGGGAGGCGCTGCTCGAGCGCCTTGCGCAGCACGAATCGGGTCTGGGGCAGCGGCCCCTCGCTCGCGTCGACGAGCAGCAGCACCCCGTCGACCATCGTCAGGCCACGCTCGACCTCGCCACCGAAGTCGGCGTGGCCGGGCGTATCGATGATGTTCAGCTTTGTGTCGCCGTAGCGGACCGCGGTGTTCTTGGCGAGGATCGTGATCCCCTTCTCCCGCTCGAGGTCCATCGAGTCGAGCACGCGCTCGTTCACGTCCTGGTTTGAGCGGAACGCGCCGGACTGCCAGAGCAGCGCGTCGACGAGCGTCGTCTTGCCGTGATCGACGTGGGCGACGATCGCCAGATTGCGGATGTCGTTGCGGGTGGCCATGGGGTTGCGGTACTGAATGTAGAAGGCCGCGGGGTTTTCGGCGGTTCGACGGACGTGCGTGGCGTAGGCGGGACTCGTTTTGGCACCGAGAGGGGGAGCGGGATCAGCCTGGGGAGAGGGGTCGCTGGGCCTAAGTGGTGCCAGAGCCCCACTCAGGCCCAATGACACCCGGTGTCGTTGGGCCCCATAGGCGTCATAGCACCCATACGGCCCGTCGACCCCGCCGCGCCCCCGACCCGGGTGCGGCCCGGCTCCCAACCGCAACGCCGCGTCAACCCCCCTCTCGATGCGCCGTTAATCCGGCTTATCGACCGGCACGCTCTCGGACGGCGCCGACGACGCCGACGACGCGGACGACGACGACGACGAAGACTGCGGCGTCGCCGCGGGCTCCGACGGCTCCGACGACGCCAGCCGCACCGCCGGCAGCGCCGCGCCGTTCCCCGCCTCAAGCTCAGCCGGCGGAGCGGCGCCGTTCTCGATCGCCTGTCGGCGCGTCCGTCGACGACCCCGGAGCCGACGCCGTCTGTCCGGAGCCGAGCGCACCCAGCATCGGCTTGACGAGATCAATCGGCATCGGGAACACGATCGTCGAGTTCTGGGTCCCCCCGATCTCGCGCAGCGTCTGGAGGTAGCGCAGCTGCAGCGTCACCGGATTGCGCCCGATCACATCGGCCGCCTCGGCGAGCTTGGCGGCCGCCTGGGCCTCGCCCGCGGCGTTGATGATCTTCGCTCGGCGCTCGCGCTCGGCCTCCGCCTGCCGGGCGATCGCGTGCCGCATCTCCTCCGGGATCTCGACGTCCTTGATCTCGACCGTCGTCACCTTGATCCCCCACGGCTCGGTCTGGGCGTCGATCACGTGCTGGAGATCCTCGTTGAGCCGCTCTCGCTCACCGAGGAGCGTGTCGAGATCGGCGCCGCCGAGCACGGAGCGCAGCGTGGTCTGGGCGATCTGAAGCGTCGCGTTGTGGAAGCTCTCGACCTGAGTGACAGCCTTGTTCGGGTCGATCACGCGGTAGTAGCACACGGCCGTCACGCGCACGGGGATGTTGTCCCGCGTGATCGTCTCCTGGGGCGGGATCGACAGCGTGATCGTGCGGAGGCTGACCCGCACCATCCGGTCGATCGTCGGCATCAGCAGGACGAGCCCGGGTCCCCGCTGCTGCATCAGCCGGCCGAGCCGGAACACGACTCCGCGTTCGTACTCGCGCAGGACGCGGATCGATGCTCCCGCCGCCGCGACGGCGATCGCGGCGAGCACGACGAGGATGACGATGACTGCGGTGATCATGGCGCGAGCTCCCATTCTTCGGCTGGGCGGACGGCGAGCGTCAGCCCGGTAAGCCGTTCAACGACGATTTGGTCCCCCGCGTGGAGCTCGAGCGGTGCTTCGTCGTCATCGAGACCCGGCGACCGGTGCGCGCTCCACAGCGCACCGTCGACGAGCACCTTGCCGCGCGACTCATCCCACGAGCGCACGATCCCGAGGTGCCCGATCAGGCCCTCGGGTCCGGCACTGATCCGACGGCGGCTGACCGCAAGGCCTTCACGCAGTGACACGGCGACGACCGTGCCCGAGATCGCGACGAGCATGAGTGCCAACAGCACGCCGAAGACGATGCTCCCACCGAGGGCGCTCACGCCCACGACGGCTCCTGCCGCGATCGAGACGACGCCCGGGAAGCCGAGCACTCCTAGCGACGGGACGTGTGCCTCGAGCACGATCAGCACGACCCCGGTCACCAGTAGTGCAACGCCTAGTGCCGTCATACATCGAATGGTACGCCCGCACTATGCCCGGCCCCAGCGGAATTAACCGGATCACCAGCGCCCCGGTGCGCATCCGTCGCATCTGCGCAAGCGTATCCCCGCCGCTGGCCGGGTAGCCTGCCGGTCATGCGCGTCGCGATCGCGGGTGCCCACGGGAAGATCGGCCGGCTGCTCACGCGGCTCCTCGTGGAGCGCGGCGACACGGTGGTCGGCCTGATCCGCAATCCCGACCATTCCGACGACATCAGCGCCGATGGCGCCGCGCCGGTGCTCTGCGACCTCGAGCGCGCAAGCGAGGGTGAGATTGCGGAGGCCCTCACCGGCGCGGATGCCGTTGTGTTCACCGCCGGCGCCGGACCCGGGAGCGGCCCGGACCGCAAGCTGACGCTGGACCGGGACGGCGCGATCAAGCTCCTGAACGCGGCGCGTGACGCCGGCGTGCCCCGTTACGCGATCGTCAGCTCCATCGGAGCGGAGAATCCGCCGCAGGACGACGACACGTTCAGCGTCTACCTGCGGGCGAAGGCGGAGGCGGACGCCGCGGTCAAGGCGAGCGATCGCGAGTGGACGATCCTCCGGCCCGGTCGGCTCACCGACGACCCGGCGACCGGGCGGGCGCGGATCGACTCCGATCCGTTCCGGGGCGATGTCGCGCGGGCGGATGTCGCGGCGGTCATCGCCGCCGTGCTCCTCGAGCCCCGCAGCGTCGGCGCGACGCTGTACGTGGGCGGCGGCGACACGCCAATCGCGGACGCCCTCGACCGGGCGCTCGGCGACTGAGCGAGCTGCGCTCCGTTAGCGCGGGTCGGTCCGCGGCGCGCACCGATCGCAGATGCAGTGCCGGCCGTGGACGGGGGAGACGTCGAGTCCGCTCATCGCCGGATGGCGGTGCGGAGTGACGGCTCCCGGGCCTGCGGCCGGGCTGTGCAGCGCTGCGGTGCGGGAGCGGCGAGCGCCCACTACGCGACGGAGATGTGACCAAGTGGACATTGACGACACCATACGAATGTGCTCGGCAGAATCGCGCCGGTCTGAAGTCCTAGTGTCCCGATTCAGAAGTTCGGGTGCAGTCGAGGCGCCCCCGGCGGCGCCGCGCGGCGTCCTCGAATCCTCGTGCACCTCCAGTGCACGTCGGATTCTGCGTCCTTGCGCGGCATCCCCCGGGTGGCACCTCTTGGTGCCACCGAACTTCTGAATCGAGACACTAGACGGCACCGGTGTCGCTGGATCCGCTGAGGATCGTGGTCGTGGTTGCGCTGAGCAGTGCGATTTCGCCGGCCACCTGATGTGCCCAGTCTCGGATTTCATCCCAGTTACGCCGGTCGCGAAATTCGGGCGGGATCTTCTCCGCCATCGCCCGTTCCACCGGTCCCTTCGGGTCGTCCGGCATGCAGCCGCCGAACACCGTATGGCCCTTGAGTCCCAGCGCCTCGGCGCGTTCGATCACCCGTGGCGGCTCGTACCACGATGAGTCCGATGCGCTCGCCGGGTCGCCGACGGGCCCGGAGCTGAACACCCAGAACGGCAGCGCTGAGAGCTCCTTCGAGTGCTTGCGCAAGAAGTGCTTGGCATCGCCCCGCCAGCGCTTCATGTAGACGGCACTGCCGAGAACGACCGCGTCGTAGGGACCGAGATTCTTCACCCCATCCGCCGGACGGCAGTCGACGATGTGCCCGTCATCTCGGATCCTCCGAGCCACCGCATCGGCGATCTCGGCGGTCGACCCCCGCTTGGAGGCGTACGCGATGAGGACACGGGCCATGCGACCAGCGTCGCACCGGGCCACGGGCGGAGCATCGGGGTTTCTGTGCAGCCTTGATGCGGGGTTACCGAGCCGCCGGCAGGCTGAAGCGGACGCGGGTGCCGCCGTTCGCGTCGGCGAGCCAGATCTTCCCGCCGTGAGCCTCGACTATCGCCCGGGAGATCGCCAGCCCGAGCCCGGCGCCGCCACCGGTCCGGGCGGCGTCGCTCCCGGCCCGGTGAAACGCTTGGAACACCCGCTCGCGCTCCTCCGGAGAGATCCCGTCGCCCGTGTCGGCGACCTCGACCTCGATCCCATCGGCGACCGGCTCGGCCCGGATCACGACGCTGCCGTCGGCAGGGGTGTGGCGGATCGCGTTCTGGATGAGGTTGAAGAGCACGCGTTGGAGCTTTTCCGGATTCGCCCGGGCGGCCTCGAGCGTCGCCGGGATCTCGGCGACGACCGACACGCGCTTGGCGTCGGCGGTGACGCGCATCGCCTCGACCGTCTCGCCGACGAGCTCGTCGAGGTGGACGCGCTCGAGCGACCAGTTGATGTCTCCGGCCTCGAGTCGGGAGAGCTCGAACAGGTCGTCGATCAGCCCCCCAAGGGCCTCGAGGTGGGTGCGCATGCGTTCCAGGTAGCGACGCCGGGTCGCTTCGTCGACGATCTCGTCCTCGACCGCCTCCGCGAGCAGGCGCAGGGAGGTGAGTGGTGTGCGCAGGTCGTGCGAGACCGCCGCGACGAGGTTGCGGCGGGCACTGTCGGCCTCACCCCGCATCGCCTCCTCGGCGCGCAAACGCTCGATCATCATGTTCGCCGCATCGGCGAGCTCGGCCAGCTCGTCCCGGGCGGCGGTCGCAATGTGGACGTCGCGTTCGCCGCGGCCGACGGCACCGAGGCCGTCACGGATCGTCTCCACGTCGCGGAGGATCCCGCCGGCGAGCAGGCGCGCGGCCGCGATCGCCAGACCACCGGCGCCGAGTACGACGAGTGCAATGAGCAGCGCGTCATGACCGGAGATGACCATCAGGAGGCCGATCACGACGAGGGCGACGAGCACAGGTCCAACGACGACCGCCACCGCGAGCGCGAACTGCCGGGACAGCGATCCGGCCCACGTCCGCGTCGCGGACGACATCCGGGCGATCAGGGGAGCGTCCTCGCGCATCGGCTCACGGCTGGAACCGGTAACCGACGCCCCACACGGTCTGGATGTGGCGCGGGCTCGCCGGATCGGCCTCGATCTTGGCGCGCAGCCGACGGATGTGCACGGTGACAGTCGAGGTGTCGCTGTAGAACGAGTACTGCCAGACGGCATCCATCAGCTGGTTGCGGGAGAACACCTGGCCCGGATGACGGGCCAGGAACAGGAGCACGTCGAACTCGCGTTGGGTGAGCTGGGCCTCCTCGCCGCGGACGACGACGCGGCGGGCCGCGGGGTCGATCGTCATGTCGTCGAGTTCGATCGACGTCTCGTGCTCGGGGGCGGTCTCGGTCCGCCGCAGCACGGCGTCGACACGGGCGACGAGCTCGGCCGGCGAGAACGGCTTGACGACGTAGTCGTCGGCGCCGAGACGCAGCCCGATGACGCGGTCTGACTCCTCGCCCTTGGCCGTGAGCAGGATCACCGGTGGGCGCGCGCGGTCGTGTTCGCGCAGCCGGCGCATGACCTCGAGGCCGTCGATTCCGGGCAGCATCAGGTCGAGCACGACGAGATCCGGGCGATGTGCGGCAGCGGCGTCGATCGCCGCGTTGCCGTCAGCGGCGATGTGCGTCTCATAGCCGGCTCGCTCGAGATAGCGCGACACGACCTCGGCGATCGTCGGCTCGTCGTCGACGACGAGAACGGAGCCCCGTACGTGGCCGTCCATGGGGTGATTGTGGCAGCCACTACGCGCCGCGAGCGCGACTTCAGCGACGAGTTCATCGGCTGTTCATCGCCTGCCCAACGTTGTGATCAGGTTGACCTCGTCAGAGATCTCGCGGTCCGCCGTTAGGACTGAATGAGGAATCGGGCGGCCTTTAGGTTCGGGCCACCCCTGTGCCTACGCTCCGCCGGGACCCCTGCCGATACACGAGGGGATCGCCCGATGATCAAACGCTTCCCGATCCTCCGTCTGCTCGCGGTCGCCCTTGTCCTCACAGGGGCCGCCTTTGTCGTCCTATCGCTCGTCAACCATGAGGGCCGGGCCGAAGCGGGCGGCGGATCCGGCAGGGCGTCCACGCATGCCTCGACCGGGCGCAGACCTCTCCGGCGCGGCGTCACTCGGGCACCGGTCACGGCCGAGGTATCGCTCGACGCCTCCGCCCCATCGGTTCGCGTCCCGCCATCGTTCCTCGGGTTCTCGACCGAGTATTGGACGTTGCCCCTGTGGGAACCTCACCGCGCGCTGCTCGAGCGGGCTCTCGCCCTCATCCACGTCCCCGGCGACCAGCGCCAGGTGCTGCGCATCGGTGGCGACTCGGCCGACCACACGTTCTGGGACCCCCGCTTCCGGCGGATGCCGCCGTGGGCGTTCCGGGTGGGACCGTCCTGGGTGCATTTCGCCGCGTCGCTCGTGCGGCGGGACCGGTTGCATCTCATTCTCGACCTCAACCTCGTCACGGGATCCTCGCCGAAGGCGGCTCGCTGGGCGGCTGCCGCACGCCACGACCTGCCCCGTCGCAGCATCATTGGCTTTGAGATCGGCAACGAGCCGGACATCTACGACCGCTGGAGTTGGGTGCAGCAGCTCGGGCATCCGCAGGCCGGGACGCCGTTCCTGCCGCGGCGGCTATCGGCGACCCGGTACCTGGCCGACTTCCGGGCTTATGCCCATGCGCTCGTCCGCGTGGCTCCGCGGATTCCGCTCGTGGGTCCCGCGCTCGCCAACCCGCAGACGAACTTCAACTGGCTCGCCGGTCTCATCACCGGTGCTCATCCAGGTCTCGGACTCGTCAGCGCCCATCGCTATCCGTACTCAGCGTGCGTGCGGCGCACCGCCCCGGCGTATCCGTCGATTGCAAAGGTCCTGAGCGAGAACGCGACGACCGGTCTCGCGCGCACGGTCATCCCGTCCGTTCGGCTCGCCGAGCGCTCCGGTTTGCCGTTCCGTCTCACCGAGATCAACTCCGTGACGTGCGGTGGCGTGCCCGGGATCAGCGACACCTTCGCCACCGCCCTGTGGGCACCGGACGCACTGTTCGAACTGATGAAGGCGGGCGTCGACGGCGCCAACGTGCACGTCCGCGCGTATGCGGTCAACGCCGCGTTTGCCCTCAAGCAGTCCGGCTTCCACGCCCGGCCGCTCATGTATGGCCTGATCCTGTTCACGCGGACGATCGGACCCGGAGCGCAGCTCGTCCCGCTGCGTCTGCGGATCGCGCCGTCGCGGGGCGTCAAGGCCTGGGGGGTCCGGCTGCGCGATGGACGCCTGCACGTGCTGCTGCTCGACAAAGGGGCGCGGCCCCTCAGCGTCCGACTCAGGCTCCCCGGACGCGGCGACGCCTGGGTGCAGCGCCTGACGGCGCCGTCGGTGCGGGCCGAGTTCGGGGTCACGCTCGCCGGCCAGCATCTCGACGGGTCAGGTCGCTGGGTCGGCCGTCGCCTCAGCGAGCGGCTCGCCCCGACCCGCGGCACCTACACGGTGACCATGCCCGCAACGAGCGCGGCGCTGATCAGCCTGCCGGGCCCGCGCCGTACGCGGCGCTGACACGCTCCGCGGCGCCTGCCGCCTCGGCCTCCGAGGTGCCGTCGGCGACGCTTGCCTCTCGCCATCGCTCGCTGCTCTGCGCCACGAACGAGCGCCCCTCCTCCGAGGTCATCCAGGCGGTGGCCGCCGCTCGGTCGACGGGCGCCGCTGAGGCGAGGTGCAGCACGAGCCCGATCAGCGCCATGTCCCATCCGATCCCGACCGCGCCGGGCCCGAACTCCGTCCACGTGTCGTCGTCGACGTCGGCGATGTGCTCGATCTCGAGCCGTGTCCGGTCCGAGGACTCCGGAACGAGTCGGACCTCGATCCAGGTGACCTTGCCACCGAATTCCCACGTCGCGAAGAACCGATGCGGCGGCTCGCACTCCTCGATCGTCCCGCCCGCATTGCCTTCCAGCTGATAGCGACCTCCGACCCGGAGCTCGCCGGTGATCGGCAGGAACCAGCGCGGGATCCGCTCGGCACTCGTGCACGCGTCCCAGAGATCGTTGATGTCCGTGCCGTACGTCTGGCTGATGGTGACCGCTCGGGCCGGACCGGCCTCGAGCGAGCGACTGCCCACTCGCCGCTGCACGTCGCGAAGCTGCTGGGTCACGTCGATCACGATGTCTTCTCCCTGTCGTTGGATGCCGGCCGGCGCTGACGTTTGCCACGCGCGACCTCGGTGGCGAGCGCGTCGAGGTGCGGGGTCCAGAAGCGGCGGAACTGATCAAGCCAGCGATCCGCCTCACGCAGTGGCGCCGCCTCGACGGCGTAGAGGCGGTGCGTCCCCTCGGGCCGCACGCTCGCGAAGCCGGCGTCGCGCAACACCCGCAGATGCTGTGAGACGGCGGGCTGCGAGATCCCGAACTCGTGGCGGATCACGTCGGTGACCGCGCCGGAGCTCAGTTCCTGGCGGGCGAGCAGCTCGAGGATCCTCCGCCGGACGGGATCGCCCAGCACATCGAACGCGTGCATCCGAACAGCGTATTAGCGCACCCTTATATAAGTCAAGACCTATATTGCTGGTGCGCCGTCAGATGTCCGTCAGCAGCTTCGCCTTCTCGCGGTTGAACTCGTCCTCGGTGAGCGCGCCCTGGTCGCGCAACTTGGCGAGTTTCGAGAGCTTGTCCAGCGCATCGCCGCTCGTCGAGGCGGCAGGCGCGGCCGGAGCTGTCGCTGTCGGCGCTACGGGCGCGCTGAACGCCGACGGCGTGCCGAACGCACTCATCGTGGTGGCGGTCGGAGACGCCGCCTGTCCGCTTGCGTAGGCGCCCATGATCGGATCGCCCTTGAGCGCCGTGGGGCTCAACCCCGATGCCGGCGTCCGCGCGCCGGTGCGGCGGAGCGCGCTGATCCCCCAGAGCAGCAGCGGGACAAGCCCGCATACGGCGAACGCGCCGCCGAAGATCACCCCGAACGTCTTCGAGGAGGAGCTCGCACTCGAGTCGAATGCGATCGTCAGAGCGCCGATCCCGATCCCGGCAAACACGGCGGGCACGATCAGGATCGCGCTGGATCCGCCGGACACGAGCCCGCCGATGACCGCCATGAAGATTCCGCCGATGACGAACAGAATCCACCAGCCGGTGCCAGCGGGGCAGAACGGCACCGGGCCGTAGTGGCTGCTGTAACCCGTCGACGAGCACGTGCCCGTCTTGATCAGGTGATGCATGCCGACGCCGAGCAACACCGATCCAAAGAGCAGCATCGCGACGCCAATGATCGTTCTGTTACTCGGTTGCATTTGCGCCCCGGCGAAATCCTACTTGCCGACGCGCGCGCGGCGTGGCGCGACCGGCCCCGCCGCCTCATCGTGAGCTGAGCCGCGGTCCATCACCCGGTCGGGGCGATGCCGCCCCGCTGGCCGGGCGCGACGATTCGCTCCGGAGTGACATGGAATCTGGCCATCCTCGCTGGGGCGGTGCTGCTCGTTGCCGGTGTGTCGCGACGGCTGACCGGGACCTCGCTCACACCCGCGATGGTGTTCGTCGCGGTCGGGTTGCTCGTCGGTCCGCTGGTGGCCGACGGGCTGAACGTGTCCCCGACGAGCCACTCGGTCCGGACGCTTGCCGAGGCGACGCTGACGCCCGTGCTGTTCGCCGACGCATCGCGGATCAACCTGAGCGCCCTCCGGCGCGAGTACGCGGTGCCGCTCCGGCTGCTCGCCATCGGGCTGCCGCTGACGATTGCTCTCGGTGCGCTCTTAGCGGCTGGCCTGTTCGGCCATTTCAGCGTCGCCGAGGCGGTCGTGCTCGCGGTCGTCCTGGCACCGACTGACGCGGCGCTCGGGGAGGCGGTCGTCACCGAGCCGCGCCTGCCGTCGCGGATCCGGCAGGGCCTCAATGTCGAAAGCGGACTCAACGACGGGATCTGTGTTCCGCTGCTGCTGATTGCGCTCGCCGCCGCCGACATCAAGGACCACCTGCTCACCAACTCGCACGCCGTCTCGGTGATCGCCGAGGAGATCGGCTACGGGCTGCTGGCAGGAGCGGCGGCAGGCCTCCTCACGGCCGGACTTGTCAAGGTGGCGGGCCGCCGGCATCTCATCACCGGTCTGTGGCAGCAGGTCGTTCCGGTCGCCGGCGCGGCGCTCGCCTACGGGATCGCGATCGGGCTCGGCGGCTCCGGGTTCATCGCCGCGTTCGTCGCCGGGCTGATCTTCGGCGGGCTTGCCCACCGCGAGGCTGAGGAGTCCTCGCGGCTGATCGAGGCGCTCGGCGCGCTTCTCGGTGGCATCACGTTTCTCATCTTCGGTGCCGTGCTCCTGGGGCCGGCGCTCAAGCAGCTCGACTGGCGTGTCGGCCTCTACGCCGTCCTCAGCCTGACTGTGGTGCGGATGCTGCCGGTCGCCGTGGCGATGATCGGGAGCGGCGCCCGCTGGCCGACGGTGGCGTTCGTTGGCTGGTTCGGCCCCCGCGGCCTCGCCTCGATCGTGTTCGCGGTGATCGTCGTGGAGGAATCCCAACTCCCCGGGGCGCAGACGATCCTGATCACGACCTATCTGACGATCGGGCTGTCCGTGCTCGCTCACGGCATCACCGCGGCGCCGCTGGCCACCCGCTACGCCGATTGGTATGCCACGCAGGGGCACCGGCGGCGGACGATGGAGAGCGTCCCCGCGGCGGCGCACCGCGCCCGCAGCTATTCCCCGGCGCCCGCGGGCGGCTCCGCGGGAGCCTCTGCCGCCGACTGAAGCGACGCCCCCGGCTCTCCTCGCACCCGGGACCGCCCGAGGTTGCTCACGATCACCGCGACGACGGTCACGAGGTAGATCTGACCGATGAGCGCCTCGGCCATGGCGAGCGTGTGGCCGAGGTTGCTCGCCGCGGTGTAGTCGCCATAGCCAACGGTCGTCAGCGTGGTGAAGCTGAAGTAGAGCTGGTGGGGGGTGGTCGTCGACTGTCCACCGGCGAAGAACGTTCCGTCGATCTTGCCGATGACGCCGTAGACGAGCGAAAAGAACATCCCGACCAGCATGTAGAGGCACAGCGAGCCAAACACGGCTTCGATCGTCACCCGCCCCCGGGCGCGCAACGTCCGGACGATCCCGACGACGATCGCCGGTGGCGCGAGCACGACGAGCAGCAGGTTGGCGGCGCGTGCCGACGCTCCGTCGGTCACGCCGCCGATGGCGTTGGCCAGGCCGATGGCGACGAGGACGATCGTCAGACCGATCGCGCCACGCATCCACCGGCGGCGCGTGTCGGCCACGGCGAGCGCCAGCAGCAACGTGGCGCTGAGCAGCACGGCGACGATCACCTGCTCCCAGCGCCCGGGCTCAGCGATGCCCTGGACGGCGAACGCGGTGACGATCGCGATCAGCAGCAGGCCGAACCGCTTACGGCCTTCCGTAATCAGCGTGCTGCGTTGTCGCGTCGCTCTTGGGCACGTCACCGACCATTCACGGACCAGATCACCACAACGAAGGATCTCGCGCCCAGCGGTCGTCAGCCGAACTAGCGCCAACCCGATCGCGCCCTTGATGATGAGCAGAACACCGATCGCGGAAAATCCGCGGACGGCGAACGTGTGGGCATGGCGCCCAACCCACGCCCGCGCACGCGCGATCGCCCGTGGCGTCGCATCGGGCGCGACGACGAAGCTGATCATCGGCACCAAGAGCATCCACATCATCAGGAGGTTGAAGCCGATCACGGCCAGCAACCGTCCCCGTCGACGAGTACCCGAGCTTGTGAATCCGGTCCAGCCCGGCGAGGTAGGAGGCGCCAGGGAGCGACAGCAGCGCGCCGATCACGAATGTCGTCCGCGGCGAGCCCTTGCTCAGTTCACGCTGCCAGCGGGGCGGACCTTTGTCCGGCTTGGCCGCCTTCCGCTCCCGGCGGTGCTCGCGCGCGGCGGTGACGTGGCCCGCGTGTACGACGTACGCGAGCACCAGCGCGAGTCCTCCGAGCGCGAGATCGAGCGCCGGGCTGAGGCTGTGCTGGGTCGTCTTTGCCGCGCTCGACCCTGACAGCGAGAACACGATCACGAGCCCGAGCGTGACGCTCGTCATCAACGCCCCGAGCAGATAGCCGAGCATCAGCTTCGACGGATGGTCGAGCAGCAGCATCATCGTCGTCGCGGCGAGCAGGGTCGGATTCAGCGACGCCGTCAATGCGAGGACGAGAACCTGGCCCATGGCTGCACACTGTCATGCGCCCAACCCGGATCGCATCGTCCGAGATGGGTGATGTGAGGCCGCGGCTTTCGGTGGAGTCACCCCGTTAGGGTGATGTGGGCCGGCCCGGCCGCTGTAGCGTCCCGAGCCGCAACGAGGGCTTGGGAAAGGACAGAACCATGGCGACATCAACGGCCGAGCGCGCACTCGCGCCTGTGCCTCACCTCACGGTGGCCGAACGGGTCGCGCGCGGCAAAGCGGCGCGCGCGGAAGTCCCCCGCTCCTCACACGCGGCGTTCGAACCGAGCCCGGATCGGCCCAGCCCGATCGACGTGCTCGAGCGCCAGGCGCAGACGCGGGTGCCGGAACTGGTCCCCATTCGATACGGGCGGATGCTCGTCTCGCCGTTCACGTTCTATCGCGGCGCGGCGCTGATCATGGCCGAGGACCTCGCGGCGACGCCGCGCTCGGGACTCAACGTGCAGTGTTGCGGCGATGCGCATCTGTCGAACTTCGGTGCGTTCGCGTCCCCCGAGCGTCGGCTCGTGTTCGACCTCAACGACTTCGATGAGACCCACCCGGGCCCCTGGGAGTGGGATGTGAAGCGGCTCGCCGTCAGCATGCTGATCGCCGCGCGTGACAACGGCTTCTCGCGCAAGGACCAGGATCAGATCGTGCTCACGACCGTTCGCGAGTACCGGAGCTCAATGCGGGCATTTGCCAGCATGCACAACCTCGACGTCTGGTACGCCCATCTCGACGTCGACAACGCGATCGACGAGGTCGCGGCGCAGGCCAAACCGACGAAGGCGGTGGCCAGACAGCTTGCCCGCACCGAGAAGAACATCGCGAAGGCGCGCACGCGGGACAGCATGTCCGCCTTCAGCAAGCTGACCGAGGTCGTCGACGGCGAGGTCCGGATCGTCGACCAGTCGCCGCTGATCGTGCCGATCGCGAAGCTCGCCGGCGACGCGTCGGCCGAGGAACTGTTCGAGAGCCTGCGCGAACTGCTGCGCACGTACCGGCACTCGCTCGAGCTTGACCGTCGCGCCCTGCTTGAGGAGTTCGAGTTCCGCGACCTGGCCCGCAAGGTCGTCGGCGTCGGCAGCGTCGGGACGCGGGCGTGGATCGCGCTGCTCATGGGCCGCGACTCCGGCGATCCTCTCTTCCTCCAGATCAAGGAGGCTGAGGCGTCGGTGCTCGAGGGGTTCCTCGGCCACAGCGAGTTTGCCAACCACGGTCAGCGGGTCGTGATCGGGCAGCGGCGCATGCAGGCCGTGAGCGACATCTTCCTCGGCTGGCTCCACCAGCCCTCCGGGCTTGACGGCAGGCCACGTGACTTCTACGTCCGTCAGCTCAAGGACTGGAAGGGCTCGGCCGTCATCGAGCAGCTGATTCCGCAGGGGATGAACGCCTATGGCCGTCTGTGCGGATGGACGCTGGCCCGCGCCCATGCACGCAGCGGTGACCGGATCGCGATCGCGTCCTACCTCGGCGGCGGTGACGCGTTCGATCGCGCGCTGCTCGCGTTCTCAAAGGCCTACGCAGAGCAGAACGAGCGGGACTACAGCGTCCTCACCGACGCCGTCAAGGCAGGCCGGATCGTCGCTCAGACTGGGCTCTGACGCGCCGCGGGCGGCCGCACGCCGATCAGCCGGGTCGCGGATTCGCCGATATCGACCGCATACGCGCTGATCCGGGTGAGACACTCGGCCGCGATCACCGCGGGTCCGAGCGCCTCGCGGCGAACCGCGCCGTCCTCACCCACGAAAGCGCGCTCGACGATCTCGTGGTGGCGGCTGTCGATCTCGGCGTGAGAGCTCTCGAGCGTATGCGCGAGCGCGTCTCGCGGCGTCGCAAATGCCTCGGCGGCGACGCGCACCTGGCCGCGGGTGAGGCTGCGCATGGCGTCGAGCGCGACCGTCACCTGATCATCGCCGTCGGGCTCGTCGAGGTCGCCGAGGAGGCCGAGGTCGACGTATTCGTCGCACATCTGCCCGACGATCTGGCTCGTGTGCAGGAGCGCGGCGGCGAGGCCCAGCTCGTCCGCGCGCAGGCCGCCCGCGGAGAGCAGCTCCAGGATCTCCAGCTGAGCTCGCCGCGCGAGCTCGCGGACCTGTCGTTCGGCGACGATCATCCGCAGGCCGGCGCGTGGCGCACCCGCGGACGGGGCTCCTCCCAACGGATCGAGTAAGCCATCGATCCCCGCGAGCGCGTCCAGCGTTTGTTTCTCGACGTTGGCGAGCACGTCCCGCGGCTGATGCCCGACCCTGGTCATCGCTGCCAAAGCGTGACGCTCGCCGTCGGCTGCGCATCATCCCCATGGGGTGACGCGATAGGTCAGGCGTGCGGGGTGTCCTGTTCGGAGAGGAAGATGAGCGTGGCCTTCACCCGGCGGCTGACGTCGGCGGTCTCGGGCAGGTCGAGCTTGGCGAAGATCGCGTTGACGTGTTTCTCGACCGCGCGCTTGGTCAGGAACAGCGATTCGGCGATCGCTCCGTTGCTCTTGCCGGTCGCGATCTCGGCGAGCAGCTCGCGCTCGCGCGGGGTCAGCTGCGAGAGGCGCGAGTTCTCGAGTCGGGCTCGCGCCTGGATGAGCACGTCGACGATCGACGGGTCGATCACGGAGCCGCCTCGAGCCACCGCAGCGATCGCGTCAAGGAGTTGCTCTTTGCTGCGGATCCGCTCTTTGAGCAGGTACGCGCGTCCGCCGGTCCCGTGCTCGAGCAGCTCGAGCGCATATTCGGTCTCGGCGTATTGACTGAGCACGACGACGCCGACCTCGGGCGCGGTCTCGCGGAGCGAAGCTGCGATGCGGATGCCCTCGTTGCCTTCCGACGGCGGCATTCGGATGTCGGTGACGACGACGTCGGGATGCCACGTCTCGATCGCCTGCTCGAGCTCCGGAGCAGTCGCGCACACCGCCGCCAGTTCGATCTCCGTCGTCTGGCTGAGCAGCGCGGCCAGGAACTCCCGGATCATGTAGGAATCCTCGGCCATGACGACCCGGAGCCGAGCTCCCGCCGCCTGGCCGCTGTCGGCGATCGGTGGCTTCTCTTCTAGCGTGTCGCTCATCTTCGCCCGTTGAGTCCCCATTGGCAACCGTGCGATCGGCGCCCCATCGGCCCGGCACGCACCCAGGTCATGGACGCTTGCGGGTGGAGGCGGTCCTGCGGAAACGGTAGCGTGTCCACACACTGCTTCAGGTGAGGACCGATTATGGGCTGCTTCATCGCACTGTTTGCTCTCATCTCGCCGCGGCTGGCGCTATTCCTGCTGTGGCTGTTCAGCAGCGTCCTATCGCGGGCGTTCGACAGCTGGGTGGTCCCGTTCCTCGGCTTCTTCCTGTTGCCGTGGACGACCCTCGCCTATGCCGCGTTCTGGGACTGGGGGCCTGGCCATCACGTCCACGGTTTCGAGTGGTTCTTCGTCGGGCTTGCGTTCATCGTCGACGTTGGCTCCTACGCCGGCGGGGGACGCGCGCGCTCGCAGCGGTCGAGCGGATGACGGCGGCGTGCTCTTGCCTTATCCCGATGGGATAAGGCGGACGCGCCCCCGCGTGTGAAGACTTCGTGAGTGCTAGTGGGCCCCACCGACTAGGCGGGCTCGCGGCGCGCCGACGTGAGCGTGACGCTCATCTTGAGTGCGCTCACGGCGCCGGTCGCGCCGGCCTGGAGTGTGACCCCGACGGCGAGCAGAATCAGGCCCGGGATCAGCAGCGCCTTCGAGCCGAGCATCAGCACGCCCACGCGACCAAGCGCGTACGGCGGGTGCAGACGGTGACGCTGATTGCACCGCTGCCGATCGTCGTCGAGAACGCGAGCAGCGCTCCGAGGAGCACACCGGTGAGCGCGATCGGCGCGATCCGCGCCCGCGCTTCGCGGACGGCCGGACGGATCTCCGGTCGTCCGGGCCGAGCGACCGCGTAGGCGAAGACCGCGTTGAGAAAGAAGCACCGCCAGTTCGAGATGAGTAGCCGCACACCGCGCTGATGGCGAGCGCCAGCGGCGCGAAGATGCGCCGGGAGCGGCTGAGCCGAAGCACCGCCGCCTCGATTTGCGCTTCGTCGTTCTCCTGGATTGCCTGGACCAGAGAACGGATCCGGCTCGACAGAGCTTCAGCGCGTCGTCCCTTGAGCGCCACGTCTCACCGCCTGAGGATGTGTTGGGAGGATGCTCGCAGCCATACCGAGGTGCGGATCATCCGAAAGAGGTGACCGAGCCTCGGTCCGGGCCCGGCATGATGTTGCCATGACGGGAGATGAGCGTCCGTGAAGCGATGAGCGCGCGTCCAGTGGCCGACAATCTGCTGGGCGACGCCGAGCGGATCGATCGCGCCGTGTACCGGGCGGTGGCGGGAACGCCGACGCCCCGGCTCGACACCGCGATGCGCCGGCTCTCGCGCGCGGCGGACTACTCAAAGCTGTCGATCGCCTCCAGCGTCCTCCTCACGGCATTCGGCGGCGAGAAGGGCCGTCGAGCGGCGGTGTCGGGAATCGGATGTGTCGCCACCACTTCGGCCGCGGTCAACCTCGTCGTCAAGCCGCTCGCGCGGCGCCGCCGGCCCAACCGGACCGAGGGTGGCGTTCCCGAGTCCCGCTATGTCGTGATGCCGATGTCCGCGTCGTTTCCGTCCGGTCACACGGCAGCGGCGGTCGCCTTCGCGTCCGGCGCGGGCCGCGTGATTCCGCTCGCGAGCGTGCCACTCCACGGACTCGCAGCGCTCGTCGGCTACTCCCGTGTGCACACCGGGGTGCATTACCCCGGCGACGTCGTCGCGGGAGCGCTGATCGGCGCCGTCGTCGCCGACCTCGCGGCCGCGATGATCAACCGGCGGTCGTGATCACTCACGTGTGCAGGAGCTGGGCCTTGGCGGCCTGGTACTCCTCGGGCGTGATCGCGCCGTGATCGCGGAGCTCGGCGAGCTGGCTCAGCTGCTCGGGCACCGTCAGCGCGGACGCGCCTGAGGCGGAACTCGCTTTCGAGCGTTCACGCGAGTCGCGGACCGCGCTCACCCGAGCCCGGAGCCGTGCCGTCGTGGCTCCGGCCTGGGCCTCCGGGAACTCCCGCTGGGTCTGCTCACGCAGCACGTATGTGCCGAACATCGCCAGGGCGAGGAGGATGATGATGCCGGCCGGCTTCCCGGTCGCCGGGATCGGATCGATGATGAAGATGAGCACCATCAATGCGAGAACGATCCCGTAGGTTTCCACGGGGTGCTCACGCAGGAACGGTGCGATGGCCTCCCGCATCGGCCGGGCGAATCGCGACGGGCCGGCGAACCATGCCGCCACCACGAGCGCCAAACCGATCAGGATGCACGCTCCGGCGATCTCGGTGATCATCCCGGTGCTGATGGAGAAGACCGCGCTGACGGTTGGCTTGAGCGACGCATCATGGGTCAGCGCCCCGGTTCCCTGAGAGACGAGCAGCGAGCGCCCGAGCAGCGCGATCACGCCGGCGATCACACCCCCGAACCCGACCGACATCAGCGTGCGCCGCCGCCGCCCGCTCGCGAGCGCGACCGCGGCCACATACAGCAACGGGACCAGGATCGTCAGCCACAGCGCCAGGCCCTTGATGGCATTCCCGACGTCCTGCACGAGGCTCAACTGATTGGACTTGAAGACCGTCAGGTTGGCGATCGAGGGCGGGAGCTTTGAGGCGAGATCAGACGGGAGTCCGACCCTCGATGCGACGTTCCCGAGGATCAGCCCGAGATTGAGCGTTACCGCTCCACCATTGACGCTCACCGCCCGGGTGCCGCCGTTGACGATCGTGACGAACGTCTGATCGGCGGCGCGGTTCGCCAGCGCCCAGAGGTTCTGAACTCGTGGGCGCGTGAGCGCGAGGTCCACTCCCTTGACCGCAACGTTGCGCAGCGCGCCCGCGGCCGGTGCCGCGAGTGGCTCGAGACGCGGCGGCAGCCCAGAGCTGATCAGCCCGGGGACATCGACGTTGGCGTAGAGCTGATCGACGAGGTAGTTTGCGGTCGTCGAGCGAATGTCCGGGTTCTGGAGCAGCTGCGTGCTCGTGTTCGACCAGTTGTCCG
This sequence comes from uncultured Solirubrobacterales bacterium, assembly GCA_963779695.1. Taxonomy (GTDB): domain Bacteria; phylum Actinomycetota; class Thermoleophilia; order Solirubrobacterales; family Solirubrobacteraceae; genus Palsa-465. The sequence continues at coordinate 60,234 of CAVZZH010000020.1, read as the reverse complement.
GGTTGAACAGGAGCCGGTTCGCCCAGACCGAGAAGATGGCCACGACGAGCAGCAGCGTCGTGAAGGCGATCAGCGTGTTGACGAGGATCCGGCGCCCACGTGACGGCGTCGCTCCTGGCACGTCAGCCGCTTTGGTGTCAGCCGCGGGATCTGTTTGAGCCGCGGGGTCTGTTTGAGCCGGGGGTTCCATCGGGCGTCCTTATCGTCGATCCGCGCCGCACAAACCGCATCGTCTGATTCGGGTGATGGCCGTCGGCGTGCTGAGTGCCAGGATCGGCGGTGAGGAGCGATGCCTGACGACCGTCAGAACCCGGGACGGACCGGAATCCTCCGTGGCGTGGCGTCGCTCGGAGGACGCGCCGTCACGGCCACGATGCGCCCGGTGAGCGACGAGATCGAGCACACGCTGATCGCGGTTGCCGGCAATCCGCGTATCCATGCCCTGATGCGTCGTGCGCTCTACAGCGAAACGGCGAAGGACCTGGTCAATGACTTCTTCGATAGCGGGCTGTTCGACCATTTCGTCGACCGCCTGCTCGCGAGCGACGGCCTCTACCGGCTCGTCGACGAGATCGCCGAGAGCCCGTCGGTCACGGCCGCGATCTCAGGGCAGGGACTCGGGTTCGCCGATCAGCTCGGCGGCGAGCTCCGGACGCGCTCACGCCGCGCCGATCACTGGCTCGAGCGCCGGTTGCGGCGTCGACCGAGCGACGCCCCGGACTCCGAGACGACGGACGACAACAGGGGCGCGCGTTGAGCGACGCGGGGCCGGAGCGATCTCCAGAGTACGTCGGTCTCATCACCCGCGCGATCGCGTTCACCGTCGACGCCATGGTGATCAACTTGGTCGCGCTCGTCGTCGCGAGCGCCGCAGCGTTGGCGGTGTCCGTGTTCCACCTTCCCAAGGAGGTCCGGCAGGTGCTCCTGATCATCGGTGGTATCGCCTTCGTCGTCTGGACGATCGCGTACTTCGTCACGTTTTGGTCGACGACCGGCCAGACGCCGGGTGCGCGCGTGATGCAGATCCGAGTGGTCAAAGATGGCGGTGGCATCGGTCCCCGCCGAGCGCTGATCCGGTGTGTCGGGATGGTGCTCGCGGCATTGCCCATGTTCGCGGGGTACATCCTGATCGTGTTCGACGACCGGCGGCGTGGGCTGCAGGATCGGCTCGCCGCGACACTGGTCGTCGACGCGCCCGAAGCATCGTTCGCTGCGCGGCGTCGCGAGGGACGGCGCGACACACGCAGCGGCGAACAGCGCGCCGCCGGCTACTGACCGAGCAGTCCGGCGTCGCGAGCCAGCCCCACGGCCTCCGACCGGGAGCCGGCGCCCAGCTTCCGGTAGATCGCGTGGGCCTGCGTCTTCACCGTGTTCGCCGAGACGCCGAGCTGCGCGGCGATCTCCCGGAACGGGCGGCAACTCGGCAGGAACCGGAGCACGCGCAGTTCGGCGATCGTCAGTGCGGATGGTCCGGTGAGGCTCGTCTCGGCGATCGTGTCGAGATGTGACCAAGCGCTGTTGAACCACTGCTCAAACGTGCCCGACCCGGCACGCCGTGCGTGGCGCGAGGCTTGCGCCAGCAGGCCTCGGGCGCCGCTGACGTCGGCCAGGTACAGGGACGCGTGCGCCAGCAACAGCCGAACCTGTGCGCCGAACCAGGCCGGCGTGTGGTCCAGCTCGACGAGCGCCACGGCGACGCGATGCGCGTCCTGCTTGGCCTCGTCGGCGCGGCCCTCGTGGGCGCGTGCCGCCGCGGCGGCGGCGCGGGCGAGCACTTCAACCGGCAGCGGGGGCCGGCAGGCGGCCACCGTCGCCGTGGCCTCGTCGGTCAACTCGGTGGCGAGTGCCCAGTCGCCAGTCTCGATCGCGATCATCGCGCGCTGCGTCATCGCCAGCACGGCGATCGGCGCACATTCCCGCCCCGCGAGCTCGGCTGCCTGCTCGAGTCGGCCGGTCGCCGCCGCTCGGTCACTGGCCGCCAGATGAGCGGCGACGCCCTCGAGCCAGAGGCACGCCGCCTGCCAGGGGCTGTTCGGCGACAGCGTCCGGCGAGCCTGCTCGGCGGCGCTGCGCAGGCGGGCGATGCCGCCGTCCGCGGTCATCGCCTCGATCAACGTCAGCGCTGGGTTGTCGACCCCGGGTGGTTCCCCCTGCGACATCGGCCCGGGATCGAGTTCGCGGATCCACCGGCGCGCCGCCTCCGCGTCGCCTGCCATGAGCGCCACGCTCGCAGCGCACATCGTCAGCGACCGAGTCGCGGCGATCGCCTCCGGGGTGAACCGAGCGAGCCATCGCTCCACGTCCGCGACACCGTCCTGGCTGATGTAGGACGCGAGCTCGCCCCACAGCAGCTCGCCCGCGCGCGATCCATCCTCCGCGGCGACCGCGTGCTCGATCGCCGTGTCGAGATCGCCGTGGTCCGCGTGCCAGGCCGAGGCCGCCACATGGAGCGACGGCACCAGTTCAGGCTCGCGCCGCCGCAGCTCGGCGTTCATCAGTTCGCGCAGCAGCGGGTGCCACCGGTAGCGCTCGTGGGCGGCGTCGACCGGCTCGAGCAGCAAGGAGATCTCCGCCAACTGTCTGATCCGCAGCGCCGAGCGTCGCACGCCCAGCACTGCATCGCATGTCTCTCCGGACAGCTCGTCGAGGATCGAGGCGCGCCGGAGGAAGGTCAGCGAAGCCCGGGGGAGACGATCGAGCACCTCGTCGCGCACGTACTCAGCGAACATGTGGTCGTTACCCCGGAACGAGGGCGACGAGTCGGCCTCCGCGGCGCGTTCAGCGAGTGACAGAGCGGCGAGGTACAACGCCGTGGGCCACCCCCCGGTACGGCTCACCAGCGTCTGGACGCCCTCGAACTCAAGCTCGAGTCCGGCCCGCCGCAGGAGCAAGGCGGCCTCGGCGGGAGCCATCGCCAGATCTCGCGTGCGGATCTCGACGAGCGCTCGGTGGGCGCGCAGTCGGCCAAGCGGCAGGTCCGGTTCGATGCGCGCCGCGACCGCCACGAGGGAGTTCGGGGGGAGTCGCTTCCACAGCTCCGTCACCGTCCGTTGCAGCACCGGCGGGCTCAGTCGGTGGGCATCGTCGATCACGAGCACGGCCGGGTCGTCCTCATCGAGCGTCTCCAACACGGTGGTGAGGCGTCCCGCGGCAACGTCATCCGCGTCGGAAGCGTCGGAAGCGTCGGAGCGCGAGCCACACGAAGCGGCGGTCATCCGCCTCGGCCCACTCGGCGATCAGGGCCGACTTCCCATACCCGGGCGGAGCGACGATCACCGCAAGCATTGCCCCCCGCGTGGTGCGCAGTCGCTCGACGAGCGTCCGGCGATGGACGAACTCCGCCGGGAACAGCGCGACGGCACGCCCCAGCCCGACCGGCGTCGCGTCTGCGGCAAGGCTGGATGCCCGACTGAACGGGCCATGGTGAGAGGCGGGGGCGAGCGGCATCCGGTGCGGCGGTGCAAACACGCGGTTGTCAGGGAGCACGCGGGTCGTGACGGAGCTTCTCTCGCACGTGCGCGCGTGACAAGGGGGTGGGCCTGCCTCAATCCGGGTGCACACACCACCGTCCCGCGCGCCGAGCGTGGCGACGCTCGCCCGTCACCCGTTCGGGATGAGGCAGCACCGCGAGTCACGGCGGATGCTTGCCGGGGTCACCACTTCGGAGAGGAGTTGACGATGGACGAAATGAGAGGGGTCGGGCGCGTCATGTTCGCGGGCACTCTGCTCACGATCGGCGGCGTGCTGAACATCGTGTACGGGATCGCCGCGATCTCGAACTCGAGCTTCTTCACGCACCACGCGCACTATGTCTTCGCGGACCTCAAGACCTGGGGATGGGTCAGCCTGGTGCTCGGGATCCTTGAGCTCTTCGCCGCGGTGTCGCTCATCCGGGGCGCCGCGTTTGGGCGGTTGTTCGGCATCTTCGTCGGCGCGCTCGTCGCCGTCGAGGCGCTGTTTGAGATCCCGGCGTATCCGTTTTGGTCAATCGCCGTGTTCGCGCTGAGCCTGTGGATCATCCACGGCCTCGCGATCTACGAGGATCCGGGCCCCACCAACCCGGCACGATGAGTCGCGCCGGGAGCGGGGGCACGTCGCCCCCGCTCCTGACGCTTCTCCTCACCGCTCCTGATCAACTACCCAGGACTCGCGCCTTCTCGGCGGCGAACTCCTGCTCGGTGAGAACGCCTTGCGCCTTCAGCTCGCCGAGTTGCTTCAGCTGGGCGTACCGGTCCTCGCTGTCCGGGGCGGCCGGGGCGGGCGCGGCCGGCTCGGCCGGGGCAGCCTGCTCCGGTGGCGCCTCCTGCTGTGACCACCGGTTCGCCTGGCGGCGGCTCACCCGGTTGGAGACCGCCGTGGCGGTTCCGGCGATCACGGCGGTGCGGCCTATGCCGCGGAGAAGTCCTGGCATCTCGGTGTCCTTTCAGTTGGCGGTCGCTTCGGAAGCCTCAAGCGCATCGAGCAGGTCCTGCGCGCCGATCCGCTCGCTGGCGATCAAGACCCCGCCGTTGCGTCGCACGGCGGCGACGAACGGGGCGGCCCAGCGGTTCTCGTACACGATGACTGCCGCACCCGCTCCGGGCTCGAGCTCGGCGGCGACCTTTTCCACGTCGTCATTGCCGAGCAGACCCGTGCTGGCGCCATTGAACACCGTCAGGTCGCCCGCGGTGTCTTCGTCGAGATCGCTGAAGTCGGCGCCGGACACGGTTCCGTCCTCGTTCTTGCGCACGAACAGGGCGTCGAACACGCGGATGACGCCGCGGTCGACGAGGTCCATGAAGATCGGCACGGCGTCGCCCTTCATCGGCGATCCGGGCGGGTACCCGATCACGACCGCATCGATTGGGCCGAGCACTTCTTCGTTGTCCATCCCGTCCTCCGTCCGAGTGGTTGGATGCGTGAAGTCGGCGGCCCACAGGCCGCCGCACGAGTCGATCAACTCACGCCAGAAACGCATCACCCGATGCGGGTGACGCGACGCTGCACGACGATCGCGGCAACCGCGTAGACCACGACGGCGAGCGCGTAGCCGGCGATCACATCGGATGCGTAATGGGCGCGGAGGTAGACGCGGGTCAGGCCGATGAGGAGCGTGATCGCTCCGCCGAGGGCGATCGCGATGCCACGTGCTCGCCGTGTCCGCAGCAGCGCGCCGAGTCCGATCGCGAGCGCGAGCCAGGCGACCGCGTTGGCGGCATGGCCGGACGGGTAGCTCTGGCCGGCCGTCTGCACGAGCGGCGCCGGCGGGCGCGGCCGGTCGACCGCCCACTTCGTGATCCAGAAGCTGACCCAGGTGCCCGCCGCCCCGGCCACGAGGACGACCGCGCGCGCCCGGTGTCCGGTGCGGGCGAGCAGTCCGGCGCCGAGGAGCACCGCGGGACCGACGATCGCGATCAGGCCGAAGGAGGTGATGATCCGGGCGGCGTGCGTGAGCCACGGCGCCTGAAGATCATGCGCGGTCGTGAACGCGCGCGCGTCGATCCCGAGCGACGAACTCGTGCCCACGGCGACGGTCAGCGCGATGAACACCAGGGCCGCAATCCCGGCGGCCGCGACGAGCCGCCGCTGCTGGCGAGACACTTCCACCATGAGGAAACTACGAGCGGCGATCAGTTTTGGTCGTCACCATGGTCTTTGAGGACATGCCACGAACGACATGCCACGTTTCTATCTCGTTGGACGGCTTCATGGCCGGGCCCGACCAGGACCGCGACAACCCGCTCGGCGTCGGGGGGATGCGGGTCCATCAATGGCACTTCGCTGACCCGCTGCACCCGGGGGACAGGGCCGCCGTCGACGATCTCATGGCCCAGCGGGGCGCGTACGTGATGGGCCGCAACATGTTTGGCCCGATCCGGGGTGCGTGGGAGGAGGACTGGCGCGGATGGTGGGGCGAGGAGCCGCCGTACCACGCGCCGGTGTTCGTCATGACCCACTATGCCCATGATCCGATCGAGATGGCCGGCGGGACGACGTTTCACTTCATCACCGATGGCTTCGACGCCGCCTACGCGCAGGCCCGGGCCGCCGCCGGCGATGACGATGTCGCGATCGCCGGCGGCGTCTCGACGCTCAGGCAGGCCTTCGCGGCCGGCGTCGTCGACGAGATCACGCTCGATATCGCCCCGGTCCTGCTCGGCGCGGCGAGCGATTGTTCGACGGGGTCACCGATCCCGGGCTGGAGGCGATCGAGGTCGCGCATTCACCGCTGGCGACGCACGTGCGCTACCGGGTGGGCGCGTAACGCGCCCGCCGTCGAGGGCGACGCGCGTCGCCGCTGTAGTGCTGGCGGATGCGCCGATTGCTCGGCTGAACCGCACCGGACGATTCGCCGAAACGCACGTGAGCGCCGGGCGGATCGCCGAAACGCACGTGAGCGCCGCGCGAATCGCCGAAACGCACGTCAGCGCCGGCCGATCTCGCCGCTTTCTTGCGTTTCGGCCAATGATCCGCCCGAACGCAAGAAAGCGCCGAAAACCACCCGCGCTCCCATGCGTTTTGGTCGCACCAGCCGCCGCTCTCATGCGTTTTGGTCGCAGCAGCCGCCGCTCTCGTGCGTTGTGGCGACCGCACCCGCCGCGGGGCCAATCAGCCCCTTTTCGATGCTGTCGTTGACGCCGGTCACCCGCAACCGAATCGAGACCCTACGTTCGCTCAGCGCGGGCCGACGATCAGCCGCTCCCGGTCAAAGAGGCCGGCGACCACGCGCCACCCGAGCCGGTTGCCGGCGACGAGCACGATGCCGAGGATGAGCCCGAGCCTGAGCGAGGCGTGAATGACGTCGAGCGCGATCATCGTTGTCACGGCGATCGTCGGCAGGCTGGCAAGCACCGAGAGCTGTTGGGCGACGCGCACGTCGGTGGCGCGCGTCGAGATCGCCATTCCCACCCAAATCGACCAGCCGGCGATGAGCGGCGTGAAGATCACCTGGGCGAGGACATCCGGGCCGCGGATGAACGCCGACGCGACGCCCGCGTGAGCGAACAGCGCGACGAGTGCGAGCGCCAGCGCAAAGACGGCATACGCGATCCCGACCGCGGGCACGAGGACCGCGAGCGCCTTGCCGAGGAGCAGCTCCTCCCGCCGCAGCGGCGTCGTGAGCAGCGGTTCGAGCGTGCCCTCCTGGCGCTCGCCGACGACCGCATAGGCGGCGAGCATCACCGGTACGAGCGCCGGGATTCCCAGCATGTACAGCAGCTCATGGTGCTGGCGCAGCTGGTGGGCCGCCGTCGAGGACACGGCGAACACCGACACGAGCGGCTGCACGAGAAAGACGAACGGAACGATCGCCATCGCGGCGATGATCGAGCCGTTGCGTCGATATGCGCGCAGCTCCTTGTGCATGATCGCGCGGATCCTGCGGCCGCTGAGGTGCGCCATCATCCGGCGACCTCTCGGTCCTCGTCGACGAGCGAGAGATAGACGTCCTCCAACGAGTGGTAGGACTCCGTGATCGAGAGCACATCGGCGTCTGCGGCGACGAGCGCGCGCGTGATCGCCGGTGCCGCGACGTCCTGGTCCGAGACCGAGACGACGTAGCTCGCCGCGTCATCCTGTCGCCAACGCTCGACACCGGGGCGTCCGCCAAACACGCCCTCGGGGTCCGGCAGCGGCGTGAGCGTGCGCACCGTGAGTGCCTTGGCGAACAACCGGTCGCGCAGCTCCTCCGGCTGCCCGATCGTCTGCAGCGTCGTGTTGAGGATCGCGACCCGGTTACACAGGCGCTCCGCCTCCTCGAGCCGGTGTGTGGTGAGAAAGATCGTCACTCCGCTGCGCCCGAGCTCGGCGATCAGTTCGTGGACCTCGCGGCTCGCCACCGGGTCAAGCCCGGCCGTCGGCTCGTCGAGAAACAGCACCTCCGGATCGCTGAGCAGTGCCCGCGCGAGTGCCGCGCGTTGGCGAAGGCCCTTGGACAGGGTGCCGCACGGGTCGTGCGCCCGTTCGGTCAGGTTGACCGCGCGCAGCGCCCGCTGCACCCGTGCCGCGCGGTCCTGCACCTCGTAGAGGTCCGCGAAGCACTCGAGGTTCTCGGCGACGCTCAGCCGGCCGTAGAGCCCCGGCGTCTCCGGCATGATCGCGATCCGCTGCCGGATCGCGACTCCGTTCTCTGGTGTGAGCGGGATGCCGGCGACACTCGCCGTTCCCGTGCTCGGCGCGATCAGCGTGCCGAGCGTTCGCACGGTCGTTGTCTTGCCCGCGCCGTTCGGCCCGAGGAAGCCGAACACCTCGCCGTAGTCGATCTCAAAGGAGACATCCTCAAACGCGACGCGGTCTCCGAATCGCTTCCCGAGGCGATCTACGGAGAGGGCTGGTTCGCCGCTCTCACGGGCGGGAACCTGGCTTCGATGCATCGCGTGTCACCTCCTGGTCGAGTCGATGGTCCGCCTCTCAGAGCGGAATCGCGCCGCCGCGCTTGACCATCTTCATTGTGAACTGTGAGTTCACGCGCGCGAGGCCGGGGAGTTCGGCCAGCTTGTTCATGTAGAAGGCTTCGTATGCGCCGTGATCGGCCACCGCGACTCGCACGATGTAGTCCGGCAGACCGAACATGCGACGACACTCGATCACCTCCTCGAACGTCGCGATCCCGGCTTCGAATGCTTCGACGGTGGCGCGGTCCTTGAGCGCGAGCTCGACGTGCACCGTGACCTCGAACCCCCTCCCGACGGCCGCCGGGTCGATGTCCGCGTGGTAGCCGCGGATGACACCGGACTGCTCAAGCGCCCGCACACGCCGCAGGCACGGGGAGGGAGACAGCCGCACGCGCTCCGCGAGCTCGACATTCGTGAGCCGTCCGTCGACCTGCAGATGGCTCAGAATTGCTCGGTCGAGCGCATCCATTGGCAGATCATGCCATAGACCCTGGTCTAGAAGGCGCAGAAGGCAAGCAAATGCCCGGAGGGCAGCCGTACGATTGCGGTGTGGTCACCACGCTCGCCACCACGCGGCGCCGGACGCTGCGTGACGCAGCCGGGATCGGCATCGCCGTCGGTGTGTACGGCGTCTCCTTCGGAGTGCTCGCGGTGGCGGCGGGCCTCAGTCCGGCGCAGGCGTGCGTGATGTCGATGCTGACGTTCACCGGCGCCTCGCAGTTTGCGTTCATCGGGGTTCTCGCGGCCGGCGGGGGAGCGCTTGCGGCGCTCGGTCCCGCGGTCATGCTCGCCGTGCGCAATGCGGCCTACGGACTGTCGCTCGCCCCGATCCTCCCCGGGCGCCTCCGGGAGCGCGCCCTGCTCGCTCAGCTGGTGATCGACGAGACCACGGCGATGGCCCGGGCGCAGGATGATCCCGCGGCCGCACGGCACGCGTTTCTCGCCACCGGAGTGAGCGTGTGGGTGTGCTGGAACCTCGGCACGCTCGTCGGCGCGCTGCTCGGCGGCGGGATCGGCGACCCGCGCACGCTCGGACTCGACGCGATGTTCCCGGCGGCGTTCCTTGCCCTGCTGGCACCACAACTGCGCCGTCCCGGCGCGCCGGTGGCCGCGGTTGTCGGCGTCGTCCTCGCCGCGGCCCTGGTGCCGTTCACCCCCGCCGGCGTCCCTGTGATCGCGGCGCTCGCCGGCGTCGTCCCGGGCGTGCTCGCGGCCAACGGTGTGCGCCGGTGAGTTGGACCGCCCTGCTTGCGCTGTGCGCGATCTCGTACGCGCTCAAGGCGATCGGACCGGTGCTCGCCGGCGGCCGGCGGCTCGCGCCGCAGCTGCGACGGACGCTTGACCTCGTCCCCGTCCCGCTGCTCGCGGCCCTGATCCTCATCCAGACGGTGACCGAAGGCCACCGGTTCGTGCTCGACGCGCGCGTCCCGGCACTCGGCGTCGCGGCGCTGCTCGTGTGGCGGCGCGCCCCGTTCCTCGTCGTTGTGCTCGCGGCGGCGGTCACCGCAGCGCTGGTGCGCGCCGTGTGATCCTGGGGCACGCCCGGGAGCTAGTACGCGCGTGACGTGCCTACTAACCGATCGCGATCTCGTCGCGGCCGCTGACCCCGAGCTTGCGGTAGCCCGCGGCGAGATGGGTCTCGACCGTCTTGATGCTCAGAAACAGCTCTTGCGCGATCGCCTTGTTCGTCTTGCCCGCCGCCGCAAGGCGGAGGATCTGCCGCTGGCGCGGAGTGAGCGCGGCCTCGCCGTCGAGCGCGGCTCGGCGCGGCCGCAGTCCGGTGGCGACGAGCGCGCGGCGCGCGCGTTCGGCGAGCGGGACGGCGGCGATCGCGTCGGCCGTGGCGAGCGCCGGGCGCAGGTGTGCGCGCGCCTCGGTCCGCCTGCCGAGTGAGGCCAGTGCGCTGCCGAGCTCGAGCTGCACGCGGACGCGTTCCAACGGCGCCGCCGCGTCCGCGATGACCCCGAGCGAGCGCGTGCAGAGCTCGATCCGGGTCTCGTGGTCCGCGTCCGCGACCGCGCACGCGTGGAGCGCGCGCGCGATTGGGATTGGCGCCCCGAAGCGCTCCGCCAGGACGAGCTCGGCCTCCGCCAGCGCGGCGGCCTCCTCACGGCGATCGAGGTGTGCCAGCGCGAGCGCTGCGGTCGAGCGCCAGGGCGTCCACGTCGGGTTGACGCGGCCCTCGCGCTCGCGCAGCGCCCCGGCCTCGAGCGCGTCCGCATACGCACGCTCAAAATCGCCCTCGCCGAGCGCCAGCCGCGCCCGTGCGAAGCGCACGCCGGCCGCCCACGGCGGCGGTGCGGCTGGCGCGTCGAGCGGGTGCTCCGCGAGCAGCTCGCGGGCCCGGGCGAACTCTCCGGCCTCCGCCCACGTCCACAGCAGGACCGCGATCGCTCCGCCGGCAAAGCCGCCCAGCTCCCTCGCCGGCGAGGGCACGCGCGTGTTGCGCTTTGCCCGCGGCGGCGCTCAGGTCGCCGACGCGCAGGGCGAGCTCGGCCGCGTAGAACGCGGCCGCGGTCCGCAGCGGGAGCGAGCCTCGGGCGCTCGCCTCCTGGCGCATCGTCGCGAGCGCCCGTCTTGCCTCGTCGTCGCGGTCGCACATGACGAGCACCCGCACGCAGAGGTGAAATGCGGATCGGCGCCACGCCTCGCCGACGAGCAGCTGCCCGCTCAGCGCCTCGCCAACGAGCTGCGCGCACGCCGCCGCGTTCGGCGTCCCGAGCTCCGTCCCCAGCCATGCCCGATGCGCGAGCACGACGCGCCGGAGCAGCGGCTCGGTGCGGGACGTGAGCTCGATCGCCTGCGCGCGGTGCCGCCGCTCGGCATGACGGTCCGGGACCACCATCAGCGTGTCGAGGGCGGCCGCCTCGACGGCCACTTTGACGTCCGGGTCCGGCTGCGCCGCCAGCTCGCGTTCGATCACGCTGCGCCAGCTCGGAGTCGCCGTCATCGACGATGCTCAGCCCGGCGAGACGGGTCAGCACGTCGATCCGGCACGGCGTCAGAGACGCTTCGCGCAGACTCTCCCGCAGACGCTCGCGAGACCCGGGCAGGCCGGCGTCGAACGCCGCCGTGGCCAGCTCCGCGAGAATGAGACCGTGCTCGTCGTCGGTTGCGCGCTCGCGTTCGGCGCGCTCGAGGTACCTGACGGCAGCCGCCGGGGCGCCACGCCCGGAGGCCTCCGTCGCCGCGGCGCGCAGCGCCTCAGTCACCCGCGGATCGCCGGCCGGCTCGCACCGCAGCAGATGCGCCGCCGCGGTCTCGGCGCCCGCGCCCTCCTCGATCAGCGCGGTGCCCGCGGCTCGGTGCAGGCGATCTCGGTCGGCCGGCGCCAGGCCATCGCGGATCGCCGCGGCGAGCCACCCATGCGCGAGCCCGCGGCCGCCAGGTGCCAACAACCCCGCCGCGCTCAGCGCCTGCCGCGCGCCCCCGAGTTCACCGATCGCAACGCCCGCGGTCAGCGCCGTCACCCGCGGTGCCGGCGCGTCCGGCTCCAGGATCGCCAGGGCGCTCGCCACCGCGCGCTCACCGGGTTCGAGTTCGGCGAGTCGCTGGCGGACCGCCTCGCGTCCGCGCCCGCTGATCGACCAATCCCGCGCCCGCGGACCGCCCGCCGGCGTCACCCCGTCGCGCGCCAGCTGGCGTGCCAGCTCAGTGAGCAGCCACGGGTTGCCCGCCGTCTCCCGGTGGTAGTCGGCACAGACGCTGACCGGAGCCGTCGGCGCGATCGTATGAATCAGCCGCACGGCACCGGTCGGCGTCAACGGCCGAGGGCGGAGCACCGACGTCGCTCGAGCGACACCGATGAGCCCGAGCAGATCACCGACCGCGCCCAGAGCGTTCGCCCGAGCGCTGAGCACGAGCAGTACGGAGACGTCGTCGAGCCTGCGCGCGAGATACGACATCACCTCCAGCGACGGGGGGTCCGACCAGTGCGCGTCGTCGACAAGCAGCGCGATCGGCCGCGCTTCGGAGAGCCGAGCGCACAGCCGGTAGACGTCATGCGCGATCGCGGTCGTCTCGCGCGTGGAGGAGATCGCCCCGCGCGTCGAGGACCTCGGCCGCCGCGTGCGCGGGTCCGTCGGACGGATGGGGGTATCGGCGCTCGGAGAACGCCCTCGCCGGCTCCTCGAGCAGCCCGCGCACGACGCCGAACGGAAACGATCGCTCCAGTCGGCTCGGTGCCACGCGGCGCACGCTTAGGTCGGCAGCGGCGGCGAGTCCCGCCGCGTGGTCAAGCAACGCGGTCTTGCCCAGTCCGGCGTCCGCCTCGAGCACGATCGCCTCTCCGCCTCCGTGGTGGACGCGGTCGACCGCGCTCTCGATCACCTCGAGTTCGTCGTCGCGCTCGACGAGGCGACTCGCGCCGGGAGCGAGATTCGCGCTCAGATGTCGGATGGCACTCACGTACCGTGAAGACCGCATCGCCCCCACGATCCTTCCGGGGAATTGAGTGCGCAACTCTCCGGCGGTGCACGCGCGCGGGTATGATGACCGGGCCATTGCGTGCCGATACGCACGAGGACCGCTGACCGGCACGCGGAAGAGCAATGAGGCTGTTGCTGGAGGTCGACGTGGCCGAGAGGGCGAGCGCGGCGGGAAAGGCGAAGTGACCGGTCCGCCAACCCCTTGGGTTGCGCTCTCGGCCGACGAGCTCGTCGGCGTGCTGGATCGTCTCACCGACGGGATCCTCGTGTTGGGGCCTGAGGGTTACATCCAATACGCGAGCGAACAGGCGGGAAGGCTGCTGACCCGCGAGCCGGCAGAGCTGCTCGGGAAGTACATGCGCGAGGAGTTCCCCGAGATTGTCGGCCACCCGTTTCAGCTGGCGGTCGCCAATGCGCGACAAACGGGCGGTGCGCAGCGGCTCATTGACTACTACGCGCCGTTTGATCGCTGGTTTGAGGTGCGTCTGTTCCCGTACGACGACCGGCTCGTGGTGCTGTTCCGCGACGCGACTGACGAGCAACGGGCCGCGATGGAAGTCCGCGAGTACGCCCGCAGCATGTCCGAGGCGGAGACGATCGTCCGATTCGGCGTCTGGAAGTGGGACGTCGCCAGCGGCCGTGTGCGGTGGTCTGACGAGTTACACCGGATCTTTGGTCTCGAGCCGGGACAATTTGGCGGAACCGTGGACGCGTTCATGGAACGGGTCCATCCCGATGATCGTGAGGGGGTCTGGGCGAACGTGTCTCGGTCGCTCGAGACCCATGAGCCGTTCGTGTTCGAGGAGCGGATCACGCGGGCCGACGGAGCGGATCGCATTCTGCTCTCGCAGGGGAGGGTGGTGGTCGGGCCTGACGGTGACGCCGAGGGGCTTGTCGGTGTCTGTCATGACATCACTGATCGGGCCCGGGTCGAGCAGGCGCTTGGCGCGAGCAAGCGGCGAATGCAGGCGATCATGAACAACACGCCGTCGTTGATCACCGTCAAGGACCTCGAAGGCACGTATCTGATGGGTAACGCCGAGTCGGAGAAGGTCACAGGCATACCGGCCGACAAGCTCGTGGGGCTGCACTGCGAGGATGTCTTCCCGTTGGAGATATCCCAGTCGCAGCGCGTCGCTGACATCCGCGCGGCGAGCGAGGGCGAGCCGGTCTACGGCGAGGCGGTGCTCAGGCGACACGGGGAGGAGCGCACGTATGCGACGGTGACGTTTGCGCTGCCGGACGCTGCCGGAGTTCCGTCGGAGACGTGCACGATCGCGACCGATGTGACTGAGCAGCGGGAGCGCGAGAGTGTTCGTCGCAAGCGAGTCGAGTGGACCGAACGGATTCGGTCGGCTTTGAACGACGGACGGATGCTCGCGTTCGCCCAACCGATCGTCGACCTGGCCACCGGCGCGCAGACCGCCCAGGAGCTGCTCGTGAGATTGCGGACCGCACGACGATCGCGGCGAGATCCTGTCGCCGGCGGCGTTCTTGCCCGCCGCCGAGCAGTACGGGCTGATCCAGACGATCGACGTCTGGATGGTGAGGCAGGCACTTCAGCTGGCCGACGCGCTCATCATCGACGTCAATATCTCCGCGGTGACGATGGGGGACCCGGCTGCCCGGAGTGAGATCATCGGGTTGCTCGCCGCCGCCCCGCATGCCGCGCAGCAACTCGTGTTCGAAGTGACCGAGACCGCCAGCCCCGTCCACCTCGAGGCTGCACAGACGTTCGCCGAGGAGGCAACGAGCTTCGGGTGCAGGTTCGCACTCGACGACTTCGGCGTCGGCTTCGCCTCGCTGACCTACTTGCGCTGTCTCCCGCTCAGCTTCATCAAAATCGACCGAAGCTTTGTCGGCCGGCTTGCCCTCTCCATCGAGGACCGCCGGGTGGTCGAGATGACAATCGCGATCGCAAGACAATTCGAGCTCGAGACGATCGCCGAGGGCATCGAGGATCCCGCGACCTACGCACTGCTCCGCGGCCTCGGGGCGCACTACGCGCAGGGCTTCCTCCTCGGCCGGCCCGCGCCGCTTTGGTCGTCCAGTGGAAGCCCATCCACTACTACCGCATGGTCAGCGCCGTCCGCCGGACCGCGCTGACGCTCGACGACGCCCCCGTCGAGCCGACGGTCACGAGCTGCGCGTTCGCCACCAGGACGACGCGACCATGCACCCGGCGAGCGAGCTGGAACGTGAACCGGCGGGATCCGTTGTGCGGGCTCGCGTCGCGGGCGGTCGCGCGGGCGAGCACCCGCCCGCCGCGGATGACGCGCACGGCGACGCCCATCACGGCGCGGGCGTGAAGACGCCGGATGCCGACCCGCACCGTGATGCGAGCGCCGGCGAGGTGCGGCCGGTCCACGATCAGCCTCGCGGGTGCGGCCGCGTGATTGCGGACGATCATCGTGTGCACGGCGCCGTGGCCCCGCAGCGTGACGCGCACGGACCGCAGGCCGGCCGCCGGCGCCACCGTGACGTGCTCGCCGCCGGCGACCGGCACGGGCCCGGAGGCGAACGTGCCGACCCCGGTGCTCGACAGCGTGAACGAGATCGTTGTCGGGCGGCCGCCGTGGACGAAACTCAGCGTCCCGCTGGGCGTCAGCGCCGCCGCCTCCGAGCGGCCGCCGTCGGCGTGGGTCGCCAGCTTGGCGGACCAGGCGGCGCCGCCGGGATGCCGCGCTCGCTGGGCGAGCTCGACCGTGAGCGCGCGCGACATCCCGCCGTCGAACGTGATCTGGTTCCCGCTCCCGCCGACCGCGTCGTGGACGCCTGCGGCAGTGGCCACGTCGTCGACCGAGGCGACGAAGCCACGGCCGGCAACGACGGCGCTGTACTGGCCGCTCTTGCGACCCACGAGCCGGCTTGTCATCGCGCCGCTGCGGCGGACGAACGTGCCGCCGGCACCCGGGATGGCGTGGGAGTCGAGGACCGGGAGGTAGTCGGCTCCGCCGGCTGGCCCAGTCGTCGTGACCGACCCGTCGGCCGAGCCGAACACGAGGTACTCGAGGCCGCCGGTGACGGTCGAGATCCCCGGCAGCGACGGGTGCTGAGGAATGACGGAGTCCGGCGCGACGAACAGCGTGCCGCCGCCGCCTCCGGTCCATGTCGTGCCGTCGACCATCTGGTAGGACCACTTGCCGTGGATCGGATCCATGTGGACGACGCTGTCCTGCACCTGCGAGCGGTGGAAGTCGGCTGACGCATCCTCGCCGGGACGGAACTCGCGGTTGGAGTCGTACACGTAGATATCGGAGGTGCCGTCCGGGTTGTCGACGGCGTTGTACGCCACCAGCGCGTGGCCGGTGAGCGCTCCGTGGCGGAGCGTCACGATCGGGAAGTCCCCGTGCGCGAGCGCCGCCTTCGCCCGCGCGAGCTGTCCGCTGACCGACTTGTCGCGGTCAAACCACGCGTTCAGGAACTCGGCGGAGGCTTGGAGTGCGTGTTCGGCGTCCAGGAAGTGCCCGACCGCCGTCTGCGGATGATCGGCGGACGGGATCGCAAACGCCGCGCCGGCCGTCGTGAACGAGCGCAGCGAGCGGTGGCCGGAGAGGAATTCCTGCACGGCGCGGCTGATGCCGAAGCAATGCCCGTTGGTGCTGCTGAGCGCCTTGCTGATGATCGGCCACTCGATCGCCACCAGCGGGTTGAGGATGCCGGTGTTGAAGCTGCAGTCGCCGAGGAACCCGCACGGGTTGACGCGGATGAACAGGGCGTCCGCACCGAACGCGTCGGTCAGTTCGCCGAGCGACAGGCCGTCGAAGTCGAAGTTGTGGAACTGGAAGCCGTCGGTGTTGCGGAAGCTGTCGACCTGCACCGAGTTGTCCGTCAGGTACGCGACGTCGCCCTGACGCGGCACGACCGTGACCGGCCCCGTCGTCGCCAGCGTCGGCATGTGGAAGGTGATCGTGTGGGGATCGACGACGTTGGCGTCGGCGATCGCGCCCGTGCCGCCGACTTGAACCTGGGTTCCGGGACAGAACCCGTTTCCGGTCAGCGTCATCTGGGTCCCGTTCGTCATCAGTCGCGGCGTCAGCCCGGATCCGGGGGTCACCGTCGCCTGTGGGGACGCCGCGTTCAGGTGCAACGTGAGCGTGCGGTCGCCGTCCGGCGAGGTCGCCTTGACCATCACGTCGGCGGGCAGGGGAACCCGCGAGATGCGCGTGAACCGGATCGTCCGTTCGGCGGTCAGCCCGCCGCCCGGAGCGACATCGGCTGACGGCAGGATCTGAGCGGCGAGGCCGTTTGGCAGCCCGGGCACGCTCAGGTGGATCGTGTCGTTCATCCCGATGTCGCGCGGGAGCCTCAGCGGGACGTCGATCGGTGCGCACGCCGGGAGCGCGACGTTGGCGCTCGTCCCGTCCGGCAGCTGGAGCTCATACGGGCTCGCGACGCGCACGTCGAGGTTGGCGAACCGCACCGCGGGCGCGACCCTCGCGTTGTGCAGCGGATCGGCGACGACCGTCGCGCGGACGGGATGGAAATCCGTGGAGGGAGCGTTGGCCGCGCCGACGAGCTTGAGGGTCGCGGTGGTGCCGCTCGTGGTGACCGGCTGGGCGCTCACCCCGGTCGGGAGGTTGCGGGCCGAGACCTGCACGGGTCCGTTGGAGCCGTTGAGCCGATTGATGTTGACCTGCACGGGCGTCGTGCCGCCCGACAGCACCGGCACGATCTGATTCGTGTCGGTGGGCGCGATGTCGGGCAGCGAGTTGGCCGGGAAGTCGAGCGTCAGGTCATCGAACGCGAGCGAGCCGCCGGACGCGGTCGAGCGTGAAGCCGCTGATATCGGGGGCGGGGCTCGTCACGGAGACCGGCGTGGTGATGCCGGACGTGGTGATGTTGACCGGCCCGCTCGAGATGTCGGTCCCGTTCGTCCGGTGGCCGATCAGCTCCACCGTCTCCGGGTCGACGCCGGCGTCCGGCTCGCCGGCGAACAGCGTGATCGTGCTCGCCGTCTTCGACAGCACCGCTGTCGTCGTCCCGGGAGCGAATTCGCAGTCCGAATACCCCTCATCGATGCACTGCCCGACGCCGGTGTTGAGCACGACGTGGCCGGAGTGGGCGTGCTGGCCAACGTCGGCGCGGACCGGCTGGTAGCCCGGGTCCCGCGGGAACGTCACGAAGCCGGCCGCCTGGTAGTCGTCGCCGACCGGAGTTCCGAGGGCGGGGCCGGTCTCGAAGTCGAGCGTGATCCGGTCGGCGACGGCGCTCGCCGCTCCGATCATCAGCAGGCCAAACGCGAGCAGGGCGAGTTTCAGGATGCGAGCGGTCATCGTGGGCAGTGCCTCCGGGCAAATCGGGTCCAGCCACTATCGGGACGCGCCGAGGTGCTGACAATCGGTGGGCGACCCTGATGTTTTGTGACCGCGACCCCGAGCGATCCTCGCGCAACATGGTCTCTCTCAGTTATTTTGCCCCGTCCCTCCCTCGGGGACCGCCCAATCGCCGGGAAGAATATCGGGCAGCCGACGTCATTCTCTGTGGATTTGATGAGGCCGGACCACGCCACCACCACCACTGAAAGGACCTGACATGTCGAAAGCCGAGGACAGCATCGCGGAGGGCGCAAAGGGGCTGCTCGAGCCTGGGGAGACGATCGTGTCGGCACTCGTCGTCTCGCCCCGAGGCAGCGCCACCGCAGCCGCCGGCGGCCTGGGACCAGGCGAGATCGGTCGTCGCTGGAGCAACAAGAACAAGTCTGCGGCGGCCGAGGTCGGCCTCGTCGTCAAGCGCAGCTCCGGTCTCGCGCTCACCACGCACCGGTTGATCACGCTGGAGCTGGCCATCTCCATGACGGGCGCCGTCAAGGAGGTCAAGGGCATGCTCAGCGAGCTTCCGCTCGATCAGGTCGACGAGATCCGAAGCAAGTGGAACGTGCTCACGATCAGCGCCGGTGGAACGGAATTCAAGCTCGAGTGCAAACCGCCGGCGGCCAAGGCGCTGGCCAATGCGTTCGGCGCCTCGCGCTCCGCGGCGTAGAAGAAGCGTTCACCACAACAATCGCGGGCTCGAGCGTGTTCTAGTCGTCGTCTGGAGTTCGGCGATGACGTGTGAGGCGGATGAAGCGCTACCTGCGACTTTTCGTTTTCCTACTGGCCGTGGCTGCCCCGGCAACGGCAGGCGCGACGACGTTCGGCGCCGAGGTCGGCGCCGAGTTCACCAGTCAGGCGCGCGGCGAGTCGTCGCCGACCGAGGTGGTGACGGATCTCAGCTCACTGTTCGCGGCCGGGGGGAGGATCGGGCGGGCTGATTCGGACTGGGCGGCCACCGAACCCAACCCTCCGGTGCGTGGCCACCACACCTATCGCTGGGGCCACGACGACCTGATCGTCTCCGAGATGGCCTCCGCCCGTCTGCGCTGGGAGCCGACGCTGGCGTTCGCGCCGCGGTGGGCGGAGGCGCACCGCTCGGACGTGTTGCACCTGGGGTCGGGCCGGGCGATCGCTCACCTGCCGCCGGCCCGCAACACGGCGTTCGCCGCGTACGCGACTGCGTTCATGAAGCGCTACGGCCCGCACGGTGCCTTCTGGAAGGCCAACCCCACGGTCCCCTACGTCCCTGTGACCACGGTCGAGGTGTGGAACGAGCCGGACAACATCCACTGCTGGGGGGCGCACATCAACCTCTCGGACTATGCGCGCATGTATGAGGCGGTCCGGACCGCCGTCCACCGCGTCGATCGCCGCGCTCGGGTCATGACCGGGGGGCTCGCGTGGCCGGAGTCGTCGCTGCCGCGCCTGCTCAAGGCGTTTCGGGGCAAGCCGATGGACGTCGTGGCGATCCACCCCTACGGCGCCACGCCACGCGTGTCGATCACGCGGGCCCGCGATGCGCTTGCCGACATGCGCGCGTACGGACGCAGCCGGACGCCGGTCGCAGCGAACGAGTACGGCTGGACCTCGGTCCCGGACGCGTGGGGCTCAACGAGTCCTGACCACGTCAAGCGCTATGCCTACGAGGCCCTGATCGGTCTGGCCAAGCTGCGGCTGTCGGAGATCGTGCCGTTCTTGTGGGGAGATCCCTCCTGGGGCCTGACCACCGGGTCGTTCGCGAGCGCGCTGGTCGCGATCACCCATCGTCACTGACCCGAGTCGTACGCACGCACCGCGATCTGCTCGCCCGGCGCGAGCACGCGCACCTGCACCGACGGCGCATAGCGATGGGCGAGCGCGGCGAACTGCCTCGCCGGCCACTCGGGATCCGCAGACGAGCGCAGGGGCCGCGGCAGCGCGAACGTTCCCCAGTGGATCGGGATCGCGACCGCCGGGCTGATGATCGCCGCCGCACGGGCGGCGCGCTCTGGGTCGAGGTGGCCTGGACCGACGCTCGGGACCCCATCCCCAGACCGGCAGTAACGCCAGGTTGAGCGACTCCTGGAGGTCCGCCATCGCGTCGAACAGGTCCGTGTCGCCGGCGAAATAGGCCGAGACGGAACCGCGGACGACGTACCCCACGGGGTCCGCCTCCGGTCCGAATCGCCACCTGCGCCGATCGTGGATCGCCGGTGTGGCGATCACTCGGAGGCGGCCGATCGCCACCTCATCTCCGGGCCGCACCTCGTGGACATCGCTCACCCCGGCGCGACGCAACCACTGCGCCGCGGACCACGGCGCGACGACGGGCCCGTGACGCGCCAGCCGACGCAGCGTGGCCGGATCGGTGTGGTCGGCGTGGAGGTGTGAAAGCAGCACGCAGTCGACGGGCCCCACGGCGCGCGGATCGACGGGATCGGCGATCCGGACGAGCGGTCCGATCCGCCCCCGCAAGACCGGATCGGTGAGGACCCGGACGCCGTCGATGTCCAGCAGCACGGTGGCGTGCCCGAGCCAGGTGACGGTCGGCTGGACGGTCGGTGAGAGCGGTCGATCGTCCATCTGTGAGATCTGAGCGTGGAGGTGAACTCCGGTCATCATTCGAATCAGATGACGACCGCAGCCACTCGGGAGCGATACTCAGCGCCGTGACGACAGGGCCCGATTCCAGTTATGGCGAGGCCGTGAGCTGGACTCCGCAGTCGCCGAGATTTCGGCCGCTGAGCCTGGTCCTGCACTGGGTGGTGTCGGCGGTGGCGGTGTTTGTCGCGGCCGCGATCGTGCCTCACGTGACGGTCAAGACGTTCGGCGATGCGCTCGTTGCGGCCGCGCTGATCGCCGTGCTCAACGCCGTGCTGCCGCCGCTCGTGGCGGCCCTGCGGCTGCCGTTCACGCTCGCGGTCGGCTTCGTCGCGGTGTTGATCCTGGATCCCGTGATCCTTCTGCTCGCGTCGCAGATCGACCCGAATTCGATCAAGGTCGATTCGTTCGGTTGGGCGCTGCTGGCCGCGCTCGTCATCGCTGCGGCGAGCGTCGTCCTCGAGGTGATCCTCGGCGCCAACGACGACGACGCCTACATGCTGCGGGTGATCCGGCGCGTTGCGAGCCGGCAGGGCGAACAGGTGCAGACCGATGTGCCGGGGATCATCTTCCTGGAGATCGACGGACTCGCGCTGCCAGTTCTGCGGCGAGCGATGCGGGACGGCAACGTGCCTGAACTGCATCGGTGGCTCAGCGGCGACACGCACCGCCTCACAGAATGGGAGACCGATCTGAGCTCGCAGACCGGGGCCAGCCAGGCCGGCATCCTCCTCGGGTCCAACGAGAACATCCCGGCGTTTCGGTGGGTCGAAAAGGACACCGGCAAGGTCATGGCCTGCTCGTCCCCGCAGGACTGCGCCGCGATCGAGCAACGCCGGGCCACCGGGATCGGGCTGCTGAGGAACGGCGGAGCCAGTCGCGGGAACCTGTTCTCCGGCGAGGCCGACGCACTGATCCTCACCGTCAGTCGGATGAGCGCCGAGAAGCGGGCAAATCCGGGGTACCGCGCGTTCTTCGCCAACGGCTTCAACGTCACCCGGGTCCTCGTCCTGTTCGTCTGGGAGGTCGTCCTGGAACGCGTCGCGACGGGCCGGCAGAAGCGAAGGAAGGTCACCCCTCGCGGCGAGCGGACGCGCAAGTACGCGCTGCTGCGCGCCGCCCTCTGCGTTGGCGTTCGCGACCTGATCGTGTTCGGCGTGCTGACCGACATGATGCGTGGCCGGCCAGCCGTGTACGCGACCTTCTCGAGCTACGACGAGGTGGCCCACCACTCAGGACTCGAGCGGGCCGACACGCTCGAAGCCCTGCGCAAGCTCGACCAGCATTTCGCCCGGATCGCTCGCGCCCGTCGCTTCGCGCCGCGGCCGTACAAGCTCGTCGTGCTCTCGGACCACGGCCAGACCCAGGGCGCGACGTTCAAGCAGCGCAACGGGTATGGCCTGAGCGAACTTGTGCAGCGGTCAATCGAGCAGGGGACGATCGCGACGGTCGGCGACGGGGACGAAAACGATGCCGCGGTCGGCCACGCCGTCACCGAGGCAACGGGCGGGACGCAGTCGCGAAGCGCCGACGAATTCGGCGACGACCACGTGGTCGTGTTGGGATCCGGGAACCTGGGGCTGATCTACCTGATGGAGGAACGTCGACGCCTCACGCTGGAGGAGATCAACGACCGCCATCCGCGGCTGCTCCCGGCGCTCCGTGAGCATCCCCATGTCGGGTTCCTGCTGCTGCGCTCTCGCGAGCACGGCCCCGTCGTACTCGGCGCCCACGGCACTCACTACCTCGCCGACGGTCGCGTCGAGGGCGACGATCCGCTCGCCCCGTTCCCGGCCGGCGCGGCCGCACACCTGCTCCGGACCGACGGCTTCGAGCACGTCGCCGACATCATGGTCAACAGCTTCTATGACGCCGAGCTTGAACAGGGCTGCGCGTTCGAGGAGCTGATCTCCTTCCACGGCGGGGTGGGCGGCCCCCAGACGCGCCCGTTCCTGCTGTCGCCCGTGGAGCTGCCGCTACCCGACCAGCCGATCGTCGGCGCGACCCAGATCCACACCATTCTCTCGGGCTGGCGCGAGGCGCTCCAGGGCGGTTCGCCGTCTCCCGGCACGGTGGAGCGCGTCACGGCCGAAGGTTGATCGCACCTGACCGGACCGGCGGTCGCTGGTGGGACCCACTAGACCGCCGGGAGCGGCGCCGGCGCGAGCCCCCGCTCTGCCAGCCAGTCCGTGCAGATCGTGGCGGCCTCGCGCAGATGGGGCCGCTGGTCGGGCCCAAGGTAGTAGTGGTTGGCGCCCTCGATCCGATGCAGCTCCTTGTCGGCCGACCCGATCGCGTCGTCGAGCATCCGTGCGTAGCTGGGCGTGCAGATGTTGTCGGCGCTGTTGCAGATCTGGACGACCGGCACCTGCAGATCGCGGGCGCAGCGCACGCCGTCGGCGTTGGCGTCATCGATCGACCACTGCGACAGCCAGCTGCGCAGGGTCGAGAAGCGCGCCAGCCCGATCGGTCCGTTGTTGACGATCCGCGGGTCGCCGAGGAACGACGTACCGGGCTCGCGGTCATTGGGATCGACCGCCGGGTCGAGCGCGCGCGGGTCGGCGAGCGTGCCGTGAACGACGAACGCGAACTCGTCGTGCGGCCGGCCGGCGGCGCGCAGCCCGTCGAGCCGGTCCCGGACCGACGCCGTGATCCGGCGCACCCGTGCCGCCTGCGCCGCCCGGTAGGTCTCGAGGAACTCGGCGCTGTACGGCGGCTTGTTGCGATCGTCGTAGAGATCGAGCTGCGGATCTCGGACCGTCGGGTCGGTTTCGTCCAGCACGGCCGCGTCGATGCAGTCGCACAGGACGCGGTGCCGGCTCGGGTGCGCCGCGAGCAGCAGCATCGCGTCCGCCGGGATCAGCTCGGCGGCCGTCAGGTCGGGAGGGTCGCCCGCAGGGGTCGCCACGACCGTCGGGCGGGTCGCCTGCTGCTGGTAGAAGAGCGACAGCGCGCCGCCGCCGCTCCAGCCGGCGAGGACGATCCGCTCGTAGCCGAAGCGCTCCTTCGCGTCGCGGATCGCGGCGGCCAGGTCAAGCACGACCTTCTCCATGATCAGCGCCGAATCGACGCCGCGGTAGCGGCTGCCCGCGTAGATCACGTGGTTGCCCTGCTTTGCCAGCTCGGTCACCATCGGCAGGTAGGCGCCGCCGCCGACCGGGTGCATGAACAGGAGCACGGTGTCCGACTCGAGCTCGAGCGGCCGCAGCCTGTAGGACTCGAGAAAGACGAAGCCCTCGGCGCCGCCGTAGGTGTCCTTGAACGCCGCCTGCTCGGCGTAGACGATCCCGTAGGCGTCGCGGGCGATCCGGTGCCGCGGGCGGTCGGGGCGGTCGGGTCTGTCCAAGGTCACGACACGCCGGCGCGGGCGCCCGCCCGAGCGCGGATCTCAGCCGTCGTGGGGACCGGCGTCAGCGAGTACTCGTAGAGCATCCGGCGCTCCTCCAACCACGGTGGCAGGCGCAGGTCGTCACCCATGTGCTCTGCGTCCGGCTCGTCGACGCTGAACCCGGGCCCGCCGCGCTCGGCGATCTCGAACAGGATCCCGCCGGGCTCGGTGAAGTACACCGAGCGGAAGAAGTGGCGGTCGATCACCTCGGTCGGGTTGACGCCCGATGCGACGAGCTCCTCGTGCCAGCTCTCGATGTCCTCGGGATGGCAGCCCCAGGCGACGTGCTGAACGACGCCGGCGCCGAACCGCCGCTTCTCGGCCGGTGCCGGGTCGAACTGGTACCAGCCGCCGCGCTCGGAGCCACGAGCCTCGAAGCGGTCCGCACCGACCGTCGTGAAGCCCAGGCGCTCGGTGATGAACTGCTCGCTTGCGTCGCGGTCACGGGCGAACGCGTGGAAGCCGTCGAGACCCTGGAGCGCGAACTCGGCGGGAATGTCCGGGGCCTCGCCGGTCAGCGGCTCGTCGCCGGTGTCGACGACCGTGAGCTCGTGCTCGAGCCCCTCGTGATCCGCGAACCGCAGCGACGACTCGCCGCGCTCAGCCGTCCGTTCCTCGTCGGTGATCCGCCGCTCCCAGAAGTCGAGCGCCGCCTCGGAGCCGAGGCGCCACACGATCCGATGCACGTTGCCGGCGCCGGCGCGGCCATCCGGCCGGCCGCGGTACTCGAAGAAGCTGATGTTGTTGCCGTACGACGCGCGTTCGTCGCCGTAGAAGATGTGGTAGGTCGTCTGGTCGGTCTGGTTGATCGTCTTCTTGACGATCCGCAGGCCGAGCACGCGGACGTAGAAGTCGGCGTTGCTCGGGGCGTCGGCAGTGACGCACGTGACGTGGTGGATCCCCTCGAGTTGCATTGGGTCAACCTACCCCATACCTTATGGTATGGTCAAGCGTCTGAGATGACGATCGCTGCGGACCACCCGGCGAGTCGCGAGGTCGATGCTGTGCTCGACGGACTGTTCGTCGCGATCACCGCCGGCGACATCGACGCGATCGCCGAGATCTTCCACGACGAGATCCAGGTCTGGCACAACGTCACCGACCGCGCCGTCGACAAAAGCGCTGCCCTTGCGATCATGCGCTGGTACGTCAGGACCGTCGCGGAGCGCCGCTATGAGGTTGTCGAGCGCCGCCACTGGCCCGGCGGCGTCATGCAGCGTCACATCCTGCACGGCCGGGTCGGCGACGCCGAGATTCACGCGCCCGTCTGCATCACGTTCGAGGTTCGCGACGGCCAGATCATCGCGATCCACGAGTACGTCGACTCGGCGGCGATCGCGGCGATGATGCCGCCCACCTGAGCGCCGCGACGTGCTCGGTAGCTCCGGTCGGCTTCCCCGGCACGCAAAATCCGTAGTCGCCGCGACTGCGCAGCGGGGAAATTGCGGTTGGTCACAACGCGCTGGCCGGTCAAAGTGGTCCTCCCGATCACCGTCCCGGGAACCCCGACATGTCAGCGCTCGATCACACTCGCCAGGCCGCCACCGCGGAGCGTCCGTGGTCGCTCGACGGCGTCCTCGCGCCGTTCGACGACGCCGGGCTCTACCTGACCGACGAGGCGTTCCTGTTTCGCGTCGTCGGGGTCGCTGACACCGATGCCGGCGAGATGGTCGAGCTTGAGGACTGCTACGGACTCGACATCGTGCAAGTCCCGATCAACGGGCCGCGGCTCCTCGGGTTGCGCGTCGTCCTGCCGGCTGCCGAGTCAGTCGGCCGCGGGCATCGGAACGGCGCTAGGTGACTCAGGACGCTGGGTTGATCTCGGCGCGCTGACCCGCGATTCGCTGCGCCATCAGTGGTGGTCCTCCCACTCCGCCACCGCGTGTCGCCATGGTGCGATCGGGGTCGGGTAACGCTTGTCGATCCGCGCGGCAATCACGAATGGTCCTGGGTAGGCAAGTCCCCGCTCGAACGCGTCGCCGATCTGCTCCGGGCGTTCGACGGTGATCCCGTCGCCTCCCAGCGACCGCGCAAAGGCCGGCCAGTCGACGTCGGGAATATCCGTGAGCGCCTCCGGGCCGGGGCCGAGATCGTGCGCTCGGTACCAGATGTTGCCGTAGGAGCGGTTATCGAAGACGAGAATCACAAGCGGCACCTGATGACGGGCCGCGGTGTGAATCTCGATGCCGTGCATCAGCATGCAGCCGTCCCCGGTCGCGACGACCAGCGGACGGTCGGGCCGGGCCACCTTGGCTCCGATCCCGAGCGGGATGGCACCGCCCATCGGCGCGAGATTGGCGAGCGACAGGTAGTCGTTGTTGCCGTTGCTCGGCCAGTACTGCGAACACCACGCTCGGTGCGCGCCCGAGTCGACCGACAGCACCGTCTCTCGCGGGCAGGCGGCACGCGCCTCGACGACCATGCGCGCTGGATGCATCGGGGTCGCGTCGCTGTGCATGTCGTCGGTCGAGTACGTCCGCGGCCCGCGGCTCTGCACGCCGGCCAGGAACGCCCGCCGTCGTTCACGACCGGCCTCGAGTCCCGCTGCGACCTGCTCATCGGCGGCGGCCAGGCGCTCGAGCACCGCCTTCGGGCTGGCGGTGACCGGGACGCTGGCCGGCCAGGTGCGGCCGATCAGGCTCGGGTCGGCGTCGATCTGGATGAGCTCGGCGCTCGGAAGCATCTTCGCGTCCCAGTTGAGCGTGTCGCGCTGGGAGAGCGGCGAGCCAACCACGAGCAGGACCTCGACGCCGGGATCGAGAACCGCCTCCGTGGCCCACCGCGATCCGCCGTATCCGAACACGCCGAGGGCGAGCGGATGATCCTCGGGCAGCAGTCCCTTCGCCGGGAGTGTGGTCGCGACGGGAATCTCAAACCGCTCGGCGAACGCGACGAGCGCCGCTTCCGCGCTGGCCCGGCGGACCCCGATGCCGGCGAGGATGAGGACATTGGCAGGCGTCCCGTCGGGGTCGCCCCGGAAGACCTCGAGCGCCCCCTGGAGCGCCGCCTCGTCGACGAACTGTGGTCGGTAGGCCGCCTGCGGCAGTGGCGTCCAGGTCGCGCTCACCTCCGCGCGCTGAACGTCGAGCGGTACCGAGAGGTGCACGGGGAAGCCGTCGCGCAGCGCGGTCAGCGCCGCCGTCCGCAACTCGCCGTCGAGCAGCTGCGACGAGGCGACGCTGAGGCTCTCCGCGGTGATCGGCTTGAGCACCGAGACATCGTCGAGTGCCGCGCCACTGGCGTCCTGGAACCCGCCGCGACCCTCACGGTCGGTGGGGACCTCACCGCTGATCGCCAGGACGGCGGAGCGGTCTACCCGCGCCGCCGCCAGCGCGGTCGCCATGTTGAAGACTCCTGGACCGCCGATGCCGAAGGCGACACCGAGCCGCCCGGAGGCGCGCGCGTACCCGTCGGCCATGTAGGCCGCGCCGCCCTCGTGCGCGGCGACGATCGTGCGCACGCCCTCGGCGGTCATCGCCGGCATGAACGGGTCGTTCATCCCACCAGGGACCATGAACAGGTGGTCAACCCCTTCGTCCATGAGCGACTGGACGATGTACGTGGCACCGTTCACGCGTCAGGCCCGAGCCGGCGCATGATCGAGATCGATCGATCCAGGTCGCTGACATCCCACCGTGGCTGTTCCATCAACTGCTCGGTGACGGCATCGAAGCCGGCTGTGTTCGTCATCGTCGTCCCTCTGGTCGGACGGCGCGCCCCCAAGAGCCAATGGCGCGACCCTACCAGGGCCCGCCCAGGCCGGGGCCCGCCGGGGGTGGGTTGCGGCCCACCCCCGGCGGCGCCGGCGCAGCTACCGGGATGAGCTCGCGCTGCCGGTGCGAACGGTTCCCGTCGAGTTGCCAGCGGAACGTCCGGCGCTGGCGCTGCCGAACGCGTAGCCGGACGCGCAGCGGGCGCCTGACGGACAATTCGGTGCCGGCAGCCCCGGCGTCGATGGGAACGCCACCGTGCTGGTCCCGGACGTCGAGGTGACCGCTGCCTTCGTCGCCTGGACGGTGCCCGGCCACCACGCGAGGTACCAACCGTTGGCGACTGTCGCCTGCACGGAGCTACCGTCGCTGCGTTCGATCGTGACGGCTGTGACGCCGGCGCCGGTGCGGCCATCGACGAGCGTCAACGCGTGACCCGCCGAGTCCCGCGTGCCGCCCCCGCCGAGCTCGATCTTGCCCGCCGCAACGCTGACCGGCGCCGCCGAGCTGGAGCTGGATGACATCGAGACCCCATTGCCGCTGAGGCATACGTCGCTTGTGGTCGAATCGGCACGGATCGTTGCCGTGTACGGACCGCGCGAGTCGATCAGAACCGGGCTCCCGGAAGCCCGCCCGCAGGCGCGGCCGGGCGGGGCTGGCTGTCCCGTCGTCGGGCTGGTCGGCGTCGCCTGCCAGCCGGCGAACGCCGGCGCAGCGCCCGACCCGAGAGCCACGATGACGGCAACCGCGGCCGCGACGCCGGTCGCAGCCAGCGCGCCGATCGCCGGAAGGGTCCCGATCCGGCGCTGGCGAGGGCGGTAGTCGATCGCGCGCAGGCGGGCGATCGAGTCTGGGTCGAGCTGCGCAGCACGCTGTGACATGGCTTCGCGCAGGCTCTGCTCGAGTTGATCGGGCATTGCGTTCAGAGCTCCCCTGTTGGGTGAGGAATGGGTGCGAGCACCTCGCGCAGCCGCGCGAGTCCGCGCGAGGCACTGCTCTTGACGGTCCCCGGCGAGCAGCCAAGGACCTCGGCCGTCTGGGCCTCGGTCAAGTCGTTGAAGTAGCGCAGGACGAGCACCGCTCGTTGACGCGGCGTCAGGCGTGCGAGCGCGTCGACCAGCTCGGCACGCGTCTCGAGCCGGGCGAGCAGATCCCGAGCCGGTCCCTCGGGGACCGCCGCCGCTCCGTCGAGCTCGCCGCGGCGGCGGGCGCGGCCGCGGGCGTCGTCAAAGGCCAGGTTGACGAGGATTCGCCGCGCGTACGCGCGTGGCTGCGCCATCCGTCGCACACGTGGCCACCGCCGCGCGACCTTGAACAGGCACTCCTGCACGAGATCCTCGGCCTCGCCAGCATCCCACGTGATCAGGTAGGCCGTCTTCAGCAGCTGCTCAACGTTGCCGGCGACGAACTGGTCGAAGTCGTCCATCACCCCATATAACTCCTGACGGGCCACGGAAGGTTCCCGCGCCGGCCGCGCTCGCTGTCCCTGAGGATCACCCGTTACGGGTGATGCCTTCGAAGGCCGACGACCCAAGACTCATTGGCGACTGATAAACCGCCTCGGGTGACGCGTGGCGCTACTTTCGTCGCTCGTCACACCGCAATGATTGCCAACGGGAGGAAACATGACAGTCCTAGCTTCATCCGACTATCCGTTCCTGAACATCTTCTGGACGATGATCATCTTCTTCGCCTGGGTCGCGTGGATCTGGATCGCCGTCACCGTGCTGATCGACCTCTTCCGCCGGCGAGACCTCTCAGGCTGGGCTAAGGCCGCGTGGGTGGTATTCGTCATCGTGCTGCCATTCATCGGCGTGCTCGTGTACCTGATCGCCTACCACGACGGGATGGCGGACCGCGGCGCCAAGCAAGCCCAGGCCTCGCAGGCCCAGATGGACGAGTACGTGCGCAAGACCGCTGCAACGGGCGGCGCGGCCGGCGAAATCGATACGGCCAAGAAGCTGCTCGACGCGGGCACGATCACGCAGGCCGAATTCGACGCGATCAAGGCCAAGGCACTCGGAACCGCGACACCGGCCTAACGGGCCGTCGGGTCAGATAGCCGCCCCGGTCCCGGTCGTCGTCCGATCAGGGCCGGGGCGTGGTCCGTCCCAGGCCGGGGCGTGGTCCGTCCCCGTCCGCTCGGTTCAGCCGCGTTCTCGCCGACCGGTGCGGTCACGTGCTGCACAGCTCAAACCGGCCGTTGCTGAGCGTCACGTGCCAAGGCAGATTCACCGAGTCGCGCTTGACGGTGATGCTGACCTGCCGTCCGGGGAGGACGAACGCAACGGGATGCGAGACGCCGGTTGGACCAAATCGCCGCATCCGGACGCTGGGCAGGTGCTTCGCAAGTCGCTCAAGCGTCGCCGGTGGTGATTGCGGGCGCACCGGCGACGGAGGGCCGCCGTGGGGTCGCGCAAGGTTGGTGACCAGCAGGCCGCCGGATCGCAGCGTGAGCCCCGGGGTGTCGCCGACGGGTCCCGCGCTCACCGTTCGGCAGCGAGCGGCTGCGGGACGCCCCGCGGACGGTGTCACGACGACGTCAGCCGCGATCAGGACGTTGTCGGCCTCCTGTCGCTGGGACGCGGAGGCCGCCGCAATCTCAGCCGGCGAGTAGAACGGCGGAGAGCCGTGCGCATCGGCGGCACTGAAGTAGCGCCCCGCGGTGATGCCGGAAAGGAACAGTCCGGGGCCGACCAGACGCAGACTCGATGGGGCATTCGCCTGCGCGATCCTGAGTGCGCCGAGGTCGGCCATGACATAGCGTGACTGGGCCCGCAGGAAACGGTAGCCCGAGCTCAGCTCGTCAATGTTCGACACGAGCACCAGCGCCGCGATCGCGAGCATCACCGCCAGTCGTGCCGCTCCAAGACGCACGGAGCGGAAGAGCTCCGCGAGCATCACCAGCAGCAGCGAGGCTCCGATGAGCTGGTATCGGCTGGCGGACGGCGTCCGTTCGAGGAACGGATCGTAGTTGAGACCGGTGAGCGTCCAGAACGAGAACGCCGCCGCGGCAAACACCAGGATCCACGACGAGACGCGCACACCCCGGCGCCACCTCACGCCCGCTGCGACGGCGACGAGCACAAACACGATGCCCCCGCGGACATACAGCGATGTCCCGGAGCTTCGGTTCAGGCCGGTCAGCGAGGCGAACGCGCTGGCGATCGACTCGAGGATGAAGCGCGGGAGGTGAGCCACGTTGGAGGCCGACACGGACGAGGATGCGTCGCTGCCGTAGGAGATCCACCAGATCGCGAAGAGCGCCGCCGGAGCCAACGGAATCCACAGCTGCGCCGGTCGGCGACGGAGGGCGATCGCGACGGCGGCAGCCACCACAAACGCGAGGCCGAGGTTTGACATCAAGACGGAGCCCACGAGCAGACCGCAGGCCGCCAGGTTGCGCGGGCGCGTGTCACGCTCGAGCAGCAGCAGAGCGGCCAATCCGGTCGCCAGCGAGCCGATCAGATCGATCGAGGCAATGAACAGCAGGTCCTCCCAGGCGGGACCGAGGAACAGCACGATTGCCGCCGCGATCAGGCCGGGCGTCCGACCCAGGCGCTCGCTGACCAACAGGTAGACCATGACGCCAACCGCCACGATGAGGCCGGCGAGGACGAGGCGGAACGGCAGCTGGGAGCGAAGTCCAAAGACTGCGATCAGCGCCTTGTAGATCACGACGTCGACCGCGACCAGGTTGCCGTTGTGCGGCGCGAGGAGAACATCGATTCCGCCGTGCGAGCTGAGACCCGGTCGCTGCAGCAGGAAGTACCAGTCGTCGCTGAAGAACGACAACTTGGTACCGAGAATGACGAGCAATAACGCCGAAGCGCCGCAGACCGCGACCAGCCACAACCACGACCAACGGCGCGTCGGCGAATCGTCTGTCATCAGCGTTGGTGGATCAGACGCGCGCACTCCGGCTGCTGGCACCGACACAGCCTATGCACTTCCTGGACAGCGCCTGCGGCCCCTGGCAAGCCGATGCAGAGACTCTCGGCGTGCCGCGGGGCGTCATCCGGGGATTGCGGCATCCACGGACCCGGGCCAACTACGGAGGGTGGGTTCGTGGGTTGCGCCGATGGCGTCGGCATCGGGTCAGGGCATGCTTTCTCAAGGTGCCGTGATGTCTTCGGGATCGCGATTTCAGCACCGCGTTCTTCAGACCGCTCCTCGGGCGGGAGCCCGTGGTCAGGACGCGTCGAACGCCGCGGTCGAAGCGCGTGGACGCGCTGACGCCACGTGGGGTGGTGTCCGCCTCGCCGCGGTCACGTCGCTCGGGCTGACTGCGATGGCGGTGGCGCTCGTCGGGCCGCTTCCCCACGCGATCCTCGCAGGCCCGACGGCGGCTGACATCTTCGGAGTCCTCATCGGAGCTGCCGGCGTTGCCGTTGTTGTGATGGCCTTCCGGCGGGCTCTCAAGGGGCGGCGGGTCGCGGTCAAGCTGGTGGTGACGGTCGTCGCGGTGTTCGTGGTCGCGCAGTGGCTGATCACGCCGGCGATCAACGCTGGGCTTGCTACCAGCGCGCCGCGGCCGACGGTTGTCGGTGCGCGAGCCCTAGGGCTGCCGAACGCGCGCGATGTCAGCTTCACGGCGCGGGACGCAGTGCGCCTGTCCGGCTGGTGGGTTCCGGGTGCGGGAACGGCGGCCGTGGTCCTGCTGCACGGCTCGCACGGCAGCCGGATGGACGTCACCGCGTACCTGCGGATGCTTCACAACGCCGGATACGGCGTTCTCGCGTATGACGCGCGCGGTCACGGGCGAAGCAGCGGGCAAGCCAACGCGTTCGGGTGGAAGGGCGCCGATGACCTCGCCGGGGCGGTGGCCTTCGTGCGCGCCCAGCCTGGTGTCGATCCGCGGCGGATCGCCGCTCTCGGCCTCTCGATGGGAGCCGAGGCATCGCTGCGGGCGGCGGCCGACGGCGTGCCACTGGCGGCCGTCATCGCTGACGGCGCCGGTGCGTCCACGCTCGGCGATGCCGAGCTGACGCCGGACGGGATCCGTCCCGTGTTCGTGTCGGTGACGTGGCTGACGATGCGCGCAACAGCGCTCGCGTCGGGAGAGTCAGAGCCGGTCCCGCTCAAGGACGTCGTCGGCCGAGCGCACGTCCCCGTGCTGCTGATCGCGTCGGGTCGAGCCGGCGAGCGCACGATCGACGCGACATACCGTTCGCGCGTCGGTCACCAGGCCACGCTCTGGTACATCGCGGACGCGGGGCACACACGCACGTTCTCTCAATACCCGGCCGCGTACACCGCGCGTGTGACGGGATTCCTCACCGCAGCGCTCGGACGGTAATCGACGACTCGACCACGGAGACACAGCCATGAGCTCATCAGCACCTGAGCGGTTCAAACGCAACCTCGCCGCCGACGCCGGACGCTGGAGCGCCGCGCACCGCCGCAAGGCGATCGTCGGATGGCTCGCGTTCGTGGTGCTCGCGTTCGTGATCGGCAGCGCGACCTCGCAGCGTCACCTGACACAGGCCGAGATGGGCAACGGACAATCCGCTCAGGCGCTGAGGACTTACGCCAACGCGTTTCCCAAGCAAGCTAGTGAGCAGGTGCTCGTGCAGGGACGGGGGAGCGTCCGGGTCGGCTCACCCGCGTTCGCGGCGGCGGTTAACGATCTCGTCGCACGGCTCGGCACCGTCCGCTACGTGAGCGACGTCCGCTCACCGCTCGGACGCGGCAACCGCCCGCAGATTTCCAGTGACGGCCGCTCGGCCCTGGTCACGTTCAAGGTCGCGGGCGACGAGACACAGGTGCAGCAGCGGGTCGATGGGCCGCTCGCGGCGATCGCGGCGACCCAGCAGGCGCATCCACGGCTGAGGGTCGAGGAGTTCGGCGAGGCGAGCGCGAGTAAAGCGCTCAACAACTCGTTCAGCCAGGACTTCAAGCGAGCCGAGTACACCTCGCTGCCGATCACGCTGCTGATCCTGTTGTTCGCGTTCGGTGCGCTCGTGGCCGCGGGCGTTCCGTTGATGCTCGGGCTGACCGCGGTGATGGCCGCGCTCGGGCTGCTCGGTCCGCTCAGCCACCTGATGCCCGTCGCCGACATGATCGACTCGATCGTCCTGCTGATCGGGCTGGCGGTCGGAGTTGACTACTCGATGTTCTACCTGCGGCGCAAGCTCGAAGAACGCCGAGCCGGACATGACAACGACACCGCACTGGCACGCGCGGCCGCGACCTCCGGCAAAGCCGTCCTTGTCTCCGGGCTCACGGTGATGACAGCGATGGCCGGGATGTTCCTCGCCGGCAACTCGGTATTCCGTTCGTTCGGACTCGGCACCGTGCTCGTCGTCGCCGTGGCGATCGTCGGCTCGATGACCGTGCTCCCGGCGGTCATCTCAAAGCTCGGCGACAGGGTCGAGACGGGGCGCGCGCCGATCGTCGCGCGCCGTCGCGCCAAGGGGGAGTCGCGCGCCTGGTCGTACGTGATCGACCGTGTCCTGCGCCACCCAGTGATCTCGTTCGTGCTGTCAGCCGGGATGTTGCTGGCGCTCGCGCTGCCCGCCCTCGGAATGCGCACCGTCGACCCTGGCACGATTGGGTTGCCTCGGAGCTTGCCGATCATGCACACGTACGACCGCATCCAGGCGGCGTTCCCGGGTGGGCCGTCGCCCGCCGTCGTCGTGATCAAGGGCGCCGACGTCACCAGCCCGAGCGTCCAGAAGGGAATCGCCGCGATGGCACACAGCGCCGTCACGAGCGGTCAGATGGGCGATCCGCTGTCGCTCGCGATCAGTCCCGATCGCACGGTTGCGTCAATCAGCATTCCGCTCGCGGGGTCAGGGACCGATCCACGCTCCGAGGCCGCCCTCGCGACGCTACGTGATCGCGTCATCCCGGCAACGATCGGTCACATTCCCGACACCCGCGTGTACGTGATGGGCCTGACCGCCGGCTCGAAGGACTTCAATGACGTGATGAAGGCGCATCTGCCGATCGTGTTCGTCTTCGTCCTCGGTCTGGCGTTCCTCCTGCTGCTGCTCACATTCCGGTCGCTGGTGATCCCAGTGACAGCAATCGTGCTGAACCTGCTCTCGGTCGGCGCCGCCTACGGCGTGCTCAAGCTCATCTTCCAGGACGGCTACCTGCGCTCACTGCTCGGCGCGACGAACATCGGCGGCGTGGTCGACTGGCTACCGCTGTTCCTGTTCGTGATCCTCTTCGGCCTCTCGATGGACTACCACGTGCTCATCCTCAGCCGGATCAGAGAAGACCACGACCGGGGCCTGCCAACAAGCCAGGCGATCGGCCACGGCATCAAATCCACCGCAGGCGTGGTCACAAGCGCAGCGATCGTGATGGTCGCAGTGTTCTCGATCTTCGCCACACTCACCGCCGTCGTGTTCAAACAGGTCGGCGTCGGGCTCGCGATCGCAGTGCTGATCGACGCCACGATCGTCCGCGCCGTGCTGCTCCCATCGGCGATGAAACTGCTCGGGGAATGGAACTGGTACATGCCGAAATGGGCACCACATCGGCTACAACCGCCAACCGCCCGGCCGGCAGGCCGGCGACACATCCCGGCGCACTGAGCGCGGCGGGAGTCGCCAGCATCGCGACACTACGCAGGACCGGCGTCCGTCTGCCCATAAACGACCCGGACGACACCGGCACTTCGTCACGCGGCGGCGCGACCTTCAACGGCCTGAGGCGTACGGGTTCCACCGATCCAACGCCGGAGCCGCGTGAAGGCGCCGGCTGGCAATGCTCTCGTTGCGTTCATTTCCTCTGTCTCCGACATGGCTTGGGCATGCCGCGCTCGATGGGCGTCTCGCGCTAGATCGGCGACCCTCGCTTGGGCGATTGCATACGACATGTGGCTGTTCATCTGTCCGCTCCAGTCGGTCTGTGGTGATGCCGGATCCCTCGGCCCAATCGGCATGCTGGACCGAATCACCTCCGCCGGCTACCCACCCAAGAGTGGGACCGGACCACACCTTCGAGCACGGCGAACCCATGATCCGACCGCTTGTCACAGCGCCTGCCGTTGTTCGTCCAAACGGCAGCGATGACAAGCCGGCCGGCGAAGGAGCCCCGAGGCTTCCGCTCAGGACGAGAACCAACACGCTGAGAGGGCCAGGTTTCGGGGGCCGTGAGCAGGTGGTGGTGCCTGCCTTGTCTCGGCCCGTCCGTGCTGTCATCCCCAGCGGGGTTGCGTCGCTATTCGGCGAGCGTTTCGCCGGATCCGCCCAGCTCCTCAGGGAAGTCCTTGAGCTTGGGTAGGCCATCCTTCATCGGCAGCACCGTCGATTCGTAGTTGACGTGCACACCGGGTGCAAATGGAAACGAGGGAATTGTCGCCGCGTAGACATCGACCAGCTCCCAGTGCGGGTGGCGTGTCAGCAAATGGCCGCCGCAGACCTTGCACCACTGGCGATAGCTCCGCTCGTTCTTGTGGTACTCGCCGATTTGGTCTTCGCCCTCAATCACCTTGACCGCCTCTGGCGGCCAGAGCGTAAATGCGTTAACCGGGCCGGCAGACCAGCTGCGGCACGACGCGCAATGGCAGTACCCGGCGCCCACTGGGTCGCCGGTGACGACGATCTTCACGGCGCCGCAGTAGCACTGCCCGTGGAAGGCCTTCTCGTCCTGGCTCATCAGTCTCTCTCCCTCTCTCGAATATGGCGACGGTTGCCCGGCTCGAGATACCCGCGCGGCGAGACCCTACCACCTGCTACGTATGAGGATCGGCGCGTCCATCCCGTAGCCAGCAACGTGGGCGGGGACGCCATAGGGGCTCATGAGACGGCTGCACCGGGCGACAACCGATAGCGACGAGACCCGATTGGAAGACCGACTGCGCGCGGTTTCTCGGAGTGTTGCGAATCGATCTTTGCGGCAGCGTCCTACGTCCACCTTGGGCGCGGATGAGAGCGCTGCTTCTTTGCCACACGTGAAGGCGCTCGCTTGCGGTGCAAGCCTCCGGGGGGGAGCGGTGCTATCCCTCGGGCGGACTGTCGCGGGCGGCGCCGAGTAGGACTCGCGTGAGCTGGTTGCGCTGATCGAGCAGCTGATCAAGAGCCGCTTGGAGTTCCGCGTCGCCGACGGTCAAGGCACCATCTTCGTCCCCGTGGGTCTGCTCGGCGCTGACAAGGGCGGCGCGGCGGAGCAACTCCTTGAAGAACGACGCGGTAACACCCTCGGTCTTGATCACGATCGGATCAGTGTCGACGAGGTCCAAGTCGAGATTGCCTCGGTACAGGGCCAGCAGCTGGCGGCGGCCCTCGGCGTCGGGCAACGGGAGCTCCACCGCCTGGTCGACGCGTCCCGGTCGCTGCGCCAGCGCCGGTTCGAGTAGATCCGCGCGGTTGGTCGTCAGCAGAAACGCTACGTCGGCGTCCTCTTGCAGACCGTCGATTTCGTTGAGCAGCTGAAACAGGAGCGGATGCTGGCCGGGATGCATGCCGCGACTTTCAGCGATCAGGTCGACGTCCTCGACAATCACGAGCGCCGGCTGCAACGCGCGGGCGATCGAGACGGCCGGTCCGATGAACTGCAGCGCGTCGCCCGACAACATCACGACCGTCGTGTCGGTGAGGCGGCTGACCAGGTAGCGCAGCGTGTGAGTCTTGCCAGTACCCGGTGGACCATGCAGCAGCACGCCCCGCTTGAGGTGCTGGCCACTAGCCACCAGCCGGCCGCGGTGGCGAGCGATGCCCAGCACCTGGGCCTCCACGGCCTCCAGCACACCGCCTGGGAGCACCAGGTCTTCGCGTCTCAGGTCGGGCCGCTCGTGAAAGCTGAGAGGAGAATCACGAGGCCCGAACATCTCTGAGCCAAACGACAGGATCTGACGCCGGAACACGCTGTGCTTGAGCGCTAGCCGACGGATCTCGCCCAGCACCGCGGCGGCCCGATCCGAATCGGCGCACAGAACCTCGATCGTCGTCTGCTCAATGCCATGGCGCGGATTGCCCTCGCGCAACAGCAACGCGAGACGAGCATCACCCTCACTCACCAGATAGAGCCCGCAACGGACACACGCCCGCGTGACTCCGGCCGGGCCCGACGCCAGCCGGGCCATCGCCACAGCGCCAACCCCGGGCCCGTGCATCGACATCGACGGTTGGGCGAGATCCGCGAGCGTGAACATCGAGTGCTGAAACTCGGTCAGGCCGACGAGCGTGGTGCTCCGACACGGAGCCATCGTCCAACGCTCCAGCGCGCCCTGAAGATTGACGTGGTCATACAGCGCCCACCCCTCGCCCACCACCGGCAGCGACGGCGCCTCCGGCCCGAGATGACCGGCAAGCAGGCGGGCAGGGGTCGGGACCTCGTCCGCCCGCGCGACCGCGACCCCCCACCGCAGCACGCGCCGTCCGAGCCGCAGCACATCCGCCAGTTCTGGACGCAACGACTCACGCCGAGCACGGTCCGACGATGACCACTCGGTCGAACTCGACGCATGCCCACCAGAGCTAAAAGTCACCTGACTCACTGACCCACATGCTCTCAGGTCGTCACACAGCCGCACGAACAGGACGGCTCACGCCATCACGCCGCGGCTGGTTGACCGCCGCTGCGGCGTCGCGTAGCTAGCGCGTAATGCCAGAGCAGGCCGAGCACCACGCTTCGATCTCCTCGCCGGACCTGTTGGCGAAACGACTGCAACTCACCGAAACCGCCGCTTGGCGCTAGTAGAACCGATATCGCCCTCTTGGCGCCGTCAAAGCGGGCACTTGGACGCCTCGGACACTGTCTTGATGTCGTCGGGTTTATCCGTCACCGCCCCAACCGCAAAACGCAACGACGGAGCCGGCGCCTTAACGCTGGCGCAACGATCGCCTCGACAAGCAGTTGTCTATCGCGCCCGTTCAGACCGGTGCTTAGGGCTACCTGCAACAGCGTCGGCCCCGTCGATCGAACCTTCCAACGCTGCGGGTTTGGAACAAGAAGCCACGGCAGGGGCGGCTGTCGTTTAACCACGGCAATGCGACACGCTGGACCCACGCCGACCGACCGTCAGCCGCGTTACCCGACCCGCGCGGTGCTGCGGAACCCGTCAGCTCGTCCTCACACCGGAATCGGTTGTCGCCTTCGCGGTCCGGCCGCACTGGGCGATCGCCGTCTCGACGTGGGATTGCGCCACACGCCGCTTCGCTAGCGACCGCGTTTGTCCCATTACACTCGTGCGGCAGTGCCAGGCGCACCTGATCGTGTGACCCCATGTCGCCAAAAGGCCTTAGCACGTCCAGATTCAGTGGTCCGGAATAATGGCTCGGAGCATGAGGCCAGACGTTCGTGTGGATGTGCCGGTGCCGTCGGCCTCCGCGGCATCGATTGGTCTGCTCGAGCGCGAGCATGAGCTTGCGCGGGTCGACGCGTCACTCCATGCTGCTCGGGCGGGCGTTGGCGGTCTGCTCCTGATCACCGGTCCCGCTGGGATCGGTAAGACCTCGCTACTGAACGCTTGCGCAGGGAGAGCCGGGGAGCTCGGATTGGTGCCGTTGCTGGTGCGGGGCGACGAGGTCGTGATGGAGTCCTCGTTCGCTGCGGTGCGTGAGCTGCTGTGGAATGAGGTGCGCGGAGCAGGTCCACGAGTGTGGGACGGTGCGGCGCGGCTCGCGACCCCTGTGTTCGAACTCGATGATCCGGGCCATGCGGGCGGTGATCTCACCGCTTCGGTGATGCACGGCTTATATTGGCTTGTCTCCGGGTTGGCGGAACGCGCACCGTTGGCGCTGCTCATCGATGACGGACAGTGGCTCGACGGACCCTCGGCGCGGTTTCTGTCGTATCTCGCGCGTCGCATCGATTCGCTTCCGGTGCTCCTCGCGATCGCGATGCGCGGAGATCAAATGGCCCCGGCGCATTCGTCGCTTGCAGCGTTCATCGAGCTGTGTCCGGTCGAGCTTCGGGTGCGCCCTTTAAGCGAAGAGGCGAGCACGGTCGTGGTCCGCACCGGGCTGGGGGCTCGTGCCGATGCCGAGCTGTGCCGGTCCTGCCACGAGGCGACCGGTGGGAACCCGTTCTACCTGTGCGAGCTGACCACAGCGCTCGCGACGGAGGCGAGCCGTCCGAGCGTCGAATTGGCACGACGCGTCCGGGAGTTGGGTGCAGGTGCGGTCGGTCGGAGCGTGCTCGTCCGCATCGCGCGTCTCGGTGGCGATTGTGAGCGTCTGGCGCAGGTTGTGGCGGTGCTCGGGCCTGGGGGCGAGCTTCGCAACGCGGCGCTGCTGTCCGGTCTTCCGCATGAGCGTGCCGAGGCGGCCGCGGACAAGCTGCGCGAGGCCGATCTGCTGGCATCGGGACGAGCGCTGTCGTTCGCGCATCCGATCGTCGGCGAGGCGCTCACGGCCGACCTTCCCGATTCACGGCTTGCGGCTCTGCATGGAGAGGCCGCGAGAGTGCTGGCGGCGGAGGGCGCGCCGGGTGACCGCGTTTCGGCTCACCTTCTGTCCGCCGAGCCCTACGGGGAGGCGTGGGTTGTGGACGCGCTGCGCCTCGCCGCGGGTGAGGCGCTGGCGCGTGGCGCACCCGAGGTGGCCGTCTCGTATCTGCGTCGCGCGCTTGCCGAGCCTCCCGCTCCCGACGCCAGGCTCGCCGTGTTGGCCGAACTTGGCCGCGCGGAGCGACTCGTGCCGGAGGCGCACGACTTCGCAGCGCTACGCGAAGCGCTCGTCCTGACGCGCGATCCCGATCATCGCGCCGAGCTTGCGCGGGAGCTCGCGGTGGGGCTCTCTGGGGTGCTTCACATCCAGGAGGCGGCAGTCGTACTGGAGGAGGCCCTCGAGCGAACGGATGTGAGCGCCGGCATGGTGGAGCTACTGGAGGCCGCGCTGATCGCCGGTGGTCTTGACGAGCTGTCGATGACCCCTGCACTGCTCGGGCGCGCGGTGCGGCACTTCGAGCGAGCTCGCCGTGACGAGGTCCGTGATCCGAGGATGCTCGCGGCGCTTGCGGTCCTCGGTGCCGCCACCGGGATGCCGGCACGCGAATGCGCTTCGCTGGCGCGGCGGGCGCTAGACGACCAACGGCTGCTCGAGCTGTGGATCGACGAAGGCTACGTGACGGCGACCTACGCGCTGTGCATGACCGACCGGCTCCACGAAGCCGCTGAAGCGGTCGATGCCGGGATCGCCGAGGCGCAGCGGCGCGGTCTCGCGCCGATGTTCATGCAGCTGGCTGCACTACGTGGCGAAGTCGCTTTCCGAAGCGGAGACTTGGATCTCGCGGAGGTCTACTCGCAACGTGCCGTCGAGTTGGGTCGCGAGCTGGGCGCCCAGCATGTCGCATTGCTCGAATGGCTGCCCCTGGTACTGCTTGAGCGCGGCAGCGTGCAAGCGGCGAGTGAGCTCGTCGAAGCGGTTGAGTTGACGGGCTCGGCTCTCGGCGGATCGTTCGGAGTCGACCTGCTCGCCCACCGCGGGCGTGTTAGGGTCGCCGGCGGCGCGCTCGGCGGGGGTCTCGCAGATTTGCTCGATGCGGATCGCAGGATGACCGCGGCCGGCTGGCAGCTGAGCGTGACGACCGACTGGACGCCGGCGGCGGCGCTCGCGCTCGTTGCTCTCGGGCGCGCAGACGAGGCGCGTCAGCTGGCGGATCGGGAGCTGGGCGCAGCGGTTGCCTTCGGCGGGCCACGGCGCCACGGGATCGCGTTGTCGCTCAGCGGGCTGCTTGCGCCCGGCGACGAGGGTGTCACTCGCCTGTCTGACGCGGTCGGCATCCTCGAACAGACGCCCGCGGCGGTCGAGCATGCGCGAGCGCTGGTCAATCTGGGAGAGGGGCTGCGCATCCGAGGTCGCCGGGCGGAGGCCCGCGACGTGCTCGCGCGGGCGCGCGATGTCGCCCACCGGTGCGGTGCGGGCGGGCTCGCCGAGCGAGCCCGCGATGAGCTGGTTGCGAGCGGAGCGCGGCCCCGCCGGGAGGCACTCAGCGGCCCCGATGCCCTGACGCCGGCAGAGGCCCGCACCGCGCGGATGGCGGCGGAGGGACTCACCAACCGCGAAATCGCGCAGGCCCTGTTCGTGTCGGCCAAGACGGTCGAGGCGCAACTCTCACAGGCCTACGGGAAGTTGTCGATCCACGGCCGCCGGGAGCTCGCCGACGCACTAAGGCGCGTACCCCGGCACGACGACGGCGCCGGCGCACCATCGTAGGGATCGCGCCCGAGCGATACGAAGCGACACGGGTTCAGGGGCAGACGATCCCGACCACAGTGCCGGTGCCGGGGTGGCCTGGATTGGGGCCGTAGCCGGGGTTGGTCTTGATGACGAGGACCGTCGGCTCGTTCCCCGAGATCGTCGACCCGGACTGGGCGATCGAGCTTGAGCCGATCACGGCCATGTATTGCGCCACCGTGGCCGGTGGGCCTGAGCTGTTTCCCGGATGACTGGTCCACGAATCTCCGCAGGTCGGCGGGTTGTTCTGCGTATTGCTCACAAACCCCTTGAAGCTCGATGGCGCCGAGCCGCCGCTCAAGGCGTTCAAGCTCGACCATTGCGCTCCCCAGAACGTGATCCTGGTACCAACCGTGGCGTTCTGGTCGCCGATCACGAACGACCCGTGCGCGAGCAGCGTGATCGACAAAACCTTGAGGGTCGTCGACCCGTTGCTGCCCGCGTGCGTCGAATCGCCTCCGTAGGTGGCGGTGATCGTGGTCGGTACGGACCGGCGTTCCGGCCGTCGCGGCCGGAGCGTAGGTCACTGACGATAGTGCGACCGTCTCTCCGAGCATGTCGCCAAAGACGCCGTGCGAGGCGGTTAGCTTGGCCGTTTCGGTCGCGCTGGTCCAGCCGCCTGCGGGTTTCACGAATACGTACACCGCCCCCCGAGCCAGCCGTAGAACTCACTCGCCGATGCACCCTCAACGGTCACCTGACCGCTGATCGTCTGCGCCGCTCGTTGGATTTCGAGTACTACACCTAACGGCTCCTGGGCGCTCATGAACGCGCAGAATCCCGACCTCGGGGCCCGCTCGCGTCGGGTGTCACCCTAGAGTTTTGACCTCACTTCCTAACGTTTCGCAGCACCGATACAGTCGTGCGATCGACACAAGCGCTCCCTGCCAGTCGAATGCGATCGCTCGATGGACTCCATCGAGTCCGACATGCTGCGCGGACTCGACGGGGACACTCTGCACACCGTTCGCGCCGCCCTGTCCTCCTGCGTCCACTCCCTAGCGGCCACCCGACCGTTGCCGTAACCCGGCCAGCCCTCGACCCGAGGAGTCAGTCGGGCGGGGGCTCCAGCTGGCCACGGAGTCGGTCGAGGACCGCTGGGTTGCCTCGATGACCGACGCCCCTGGCCTCGGCGTCGACGGGGTCGAGGAGGCCGAGCAACAATCCCATGATCAGGTTCGGCGGGCCACTCAGCATCAGATCAGGACTTTCGGCGGCGCCGAGGCGGG
This sequence comes from uncultured Solirubrobacterales bacterium, assembly GCA_963779695.1. Classification (GTDB taxonomy): domain Bacteria; phylum Actinomycetota; class Thermoleophilia; order Solirubrobacterales; family Solirubrobacteraceae; genus Palsa-465. Next base: position 17,078 of record CAVZZH010000020.1, on the reverse strand, counting down.
TGTGGACGATGCCGTCTCGGGCTTCGATCGCGATCGGCTGATCCCCGGTCTGGAGTTCGAGCGTGACCGCCGGGGCACATGGATCGCGGTCGACGAGCATGGTCGCGAGCGCGCCGGCGAGCCAGTGGCTCCGGACTGCGTCTTGCGGCTTCTGCTCGGCCATCAGCGGCATACCCCACGTGAAGAGTCCGTCGAGTACGGGCTTCAGCTCGGCGCCGCGCGGAGTGAGCCAGAACAGGGTGGTGGCGATCGGCGGCGGCGCCTCCTCCCGCGCGACCGCGCCGGCACGCTCCAACTCTCGCAACCGTTCGGCCAGCAGGTTGGTGGCGATTCCCGGTAGCCCGTTGCGGAGGTCGGTGTAGCGGCTCGGCCCTCGCAGCGAAAGCTCGCGGACGATCAGCAGCGTCCACCGATCGCCCACGATGTCGAGCGCCTTCGCGATCGCGCAGTACTCGTCGTAGGACTTCATGTCAGCCGACTGTACCACGAACTTGAGATTTAAGTTCTTCTACTTGACTTTCTTGTCTTAGTTGTTTAGAAACTTGTCTTCCTTGTCGCCTGGCTCCAGGAGGACCCATGAAACGGAAGCCCGTGATCCTGACGTCGCTGCTGCTGGCAGCGTTCGCCATCAACCTCGACACCACCATCGTCAACGTCGCGCTGCCGTCGCTCGTCCGGCAGCTGCATGCGTCCACCGCGCAGCTCCAGTGGGTGGTCGACGCCTTCAACTTGGTGTTCGCGGGATCTGTGCTCGCGTTCGGGAGCCTGTCGGACCGCTTCGGGCGCAAGGGGATGCTCCTGGCCGGACTCTCGGTGTTCGGCATCGCGAGCCTCGCCGGCGGGCTCACCGCCACCCCCGGTCAACTGATCGCGACGCGAGCGGTCATGGGGCTCGGTGCGGCGATGGTATTCCCGGCGACGCTGTCGCTGCTCACGAACGTGTTCATCGAGCGGCGCGAGCGCGCGCTCGCGATCGGCCTGTGGGGCGCCGTGACCGGGGCGGCGATCGCGCTGGGACCGATCGTCGGCGGTTGGCTGCTCGAGGCGTTGGACTGGCGCGCGATCTTCTTCGCGATGGCTCCGGTCGCGACCCTCGCCGGGGTTCTCGTCGCCGCCTACGTCCCAAGCTCCCGTGACCCGCACGCCCCCAGGACCGACCGCATGGGGTTCGCGCTGTCGACTGCGATGGTCGGGCTCCTCGTTTACACGATCATCGAGGCCCCCAACCACGGGTGGGGAAGCGCGCGGACGCTCGCGAGCTTCGCGCTGACGGCGTCGCTGGCGGTCGCGTTCGTCGGCTGGGAGCAACGCAGCCAGACGCCGATGCTCGACCTGAACCTGTTCCGCGACCCACGGTTCACGGCCGCGAGCGGATCGGTCGCGATCTCCTTCTTTGCGCTGTCTGGATTCATCTTCCTCGTCACGCAGTACTTCCAGTTCCTCAAGGGCTACGGCCCATTGTCGACCGGCGTGCGGTTGCTCCCGGTCGCGACGTGCGTCGCTGTCTCATCGATTCTCGGCGCGAAGCTCGCGGTGAGAATCGGGACGAAGCTGGTCGTCGCTGCCGGCCTGCTCTTGATGACCGCCTTCTACCTCTGGGTTACGACCGCGTCCACCGGGACCAGCTACGGAATCATCGCGGCCCAGATGGTCCTGCTGGGAACCGGCATGGGCTTGACCAGTGCTCCGGCGACCGACGCGATCATGGGCGTGGTGCCGGAGGCAAAGGCCGGCGTCGGGTCGGCCATCAACGATGCGACCCGGTTGCTGGGAGGGACCCTTGGCGTGGCCATCATCGGGAGCGTCTATGCGTCGCTGTACGCCAGCCGGCTGACCGGTGACATCCCGTCGGGGTTGTCCTCGGCGCTCATGCGGTCCGCGCACGCCTCGATCGGTGCCGCACTCACAGCGTCGACCAACCTGGCTCACGCCGGTCATCCTGACCTCGCTTCGGCGCTTCACCACGCCGCGAGCGCGGCCTTCTTCCATGGCTTCCACGCCGCCAACTACGTCTCCGCCGGGGTGGCCGCCGCCGGGGTCGTGATGGCGCTGGCATTTGTGCCCGCCCATCCAAAAGCGCGTGTCGAGGACGCGACCGAGGCACCTGTGCCCGGCCAGACCGCCACCGCCCCGGCACCCAGCTGACCATCTGTCGACCAACAGGAGGACCAAACCATGAGCAACATCGACTCGGCGCTCGAGCGCAACCGCGCCTTCGCCGCCGCCGACGGCCACGAAGGCGCGGTGGTGTTCCCGACGCAACGGTCATGAGCGATATCGAGCAACTCCTTTGCGCAGAGGCCGTCTCGCCACGCATCCAACTGTCCGGCCACGTCTACGACCTCGCGACCGGCCTGGTGGAGACCGTCGTCCACGCCCAACCCCTTGAAGGAATGAGAACGTGAGTACCAGCACACTCCCCAAGCCGCGACCCAACCAGGCTCAAGACCGCAAGCAGCAGCAGCACGGGATCCTTGAGGTCCCGCGACCCGAGCCGCAACGCGGGCGCGAACCTCATGAACTCGATCCAACCTACGGCAGCCAGATCGGCTCTGAGCCGTACGACGACCCGACGCAGGGCAGGAAACTCGGCTCCGACCCATACGACGACCCGACGCGCGGGCGCCTATGAGATCGGCTGCATCAGGCGGCTGGGGCGACGTCGGTGAATCCGTAGACGCTGCGGATCCGGCCGTCCTCGGTGATGATGACGTCGAAGCCAACGTGGGTGTCGGGCTTCTCAGGGGGGCCGGCGTGCCACTGAAACCTAGCCTGGTTGTGGTGGGCGTCGATCGGGCTCCCGAGCGTGAAAGTGAGCCCGGGGAAGCGCTCCTGCGTCTTTCCGATGAAGCCCCCGATCTGCTCGGACCGTCCACCTCCCAGGCGAGCACCGCCGGGCAGCACCGGATCAGACCTCTTTCGAGCCCGCTTCGTCGACCATGTGACCGCATCCTGTTCGTCGTCGGGCGGCAAGTCGTCGCCACCCCCATCGATACGGACTCGTCGGCCTATCGTCGCATCGCGGCTGAGGCAGGCAGGCGCGCGAGTCCCGCAACGGCGGCCGCGGCCGCTGGCTCCGGAAGGGCTCCGTATCCGAGGAGCATCGCCGGCTGACAGCGGGCTTGGGTCCAGCAGCGGTCGTGCAGGGTGTCGATGGCGATCCCGCGTTCGCGCGCCTGTTTCGCGATGGCGCGAACATCGCAGGTCGGGCGGGGCCGCACCACGAGGTGCAAGCCGGCGGCGACGCCAGTGATCTCGATATCGAGCCTCCGCGTCAACGCGTCGACGAGCGCGTCGCGTCTTTGCCGGTATCGGCGGCGCATGGCGCGCAGATGACGTTCGAGTGCGCCGCGGTCGACGAGTGTCGCCAATGCCGCCTGGTCGATGACGGATGGCCAGGCGCCGCTGGCGTGAACGCGGTCGGCGACGGTGTCGGCGAGGTCGGGGGGCAGCAGCAGCCATCCGATGCGAAGCACGGGCGAGAGCGTCTTGCTCACGGTCCCGGCGTAGGCGACGCGGTCCGCTGCCATTCCCTGGAGCGCGGCAACGGGGCGGCGGTCGTAGCGGAATTCCGCGTCGTAGTCATCCTCGATGATCAGCGCTGCCCGGGCGTTTGCCCACGCGATCAGGTGCGCGCGTCGGCCGGCGGACAGCACGACGCCGGTCGGAAACTGGTGGGCCGGCGTGGTGATGACGGCGGCCACGTCGAGTCTCTCGAGATCGTCGACGACCATCCCGTACTCGTCGACGGCCACCGCGACCGGCTCCATTCCGGATATACGCACGGCGCGGGCGTGGTGCGGCCAGGACGGGTCCTCGACGCCGACCCGGTTCGCGCCGCGGTCTCGCAGGACGCCGAGCACGACTGCGAGTCCGTTCGCGAGCCCCGGCGCCACGACGATCTGATCTGGCGTAGCGGCTGCGGCCCGCGACCGGGCAAGGTAGTCCGCCAACGAAGCGCGCAGGGCGGCCAGGCCGCCACGGTGCGGTCCGAGCAGATCGCTGTCGGGCATCGCGCGCAAACTCTCGCCCGTCGCGGCGACCCACGCTGCGCGCGGGAAGCTCGCCGGGTCGGGAGCGCCGCTACGCAGCTCGTAGCGGACGGGCGCCGCGGCTTGCCGTGATGACGCGACTCGGCGAGCCGGGAGGACCTCGATCCGCTCGCTCACGCGCGTCCCGGAGCGAGGGCCCGTGACGAGGTAGCCCTCCGCCGCCAGTTGGGCGTAGGCCTCGACGATGACCCCGCGCGACACCCCGAGGTCGGAGGCGAGTGTCCGGCTGGGTGGGAGCCGGGTCCCGGTGCGTAGGCGGCCTGAACGGATTGCATCGCGGAGCTGTTGCTCGATCTGCGTGCGCTTTGGCGTGCCGGATCGAATGGACAGGAGCAGGTCCAATGGTCTGAAAATTCTGCGGCAAGTTGGCCCTGTACTTGGGCCAGAACCCACCTAGGGTACCCCTCATGGCGATCACTGCCGCTGGATCAGTAAGGACGGCCGTGCCTGACGGCCAGCCGCCGATCACGCCGGGCGCCGGTCTGTTGAGCTCGGATTGGCTGCCCGGGCCGGCGAACGCCACCGCGTCGCCGGTCGTCGTCAGCTTCACGGACTTCCGAGCCACCACCGACGATGAATTGGCGGAGATCTTTCGGACGGGCATCGAGCTGGGTCAGAACTGGCCGATCATGAGCGGCGCGGTCGGGCTCTGGCTGTGGGGCAAGCCGGCGCAGACGGACTTTCGAACGGAACTCTCACGGATCAGCGTGCCGACACTCCTCGTGCAAGGCGACGGCGATGCCTCTGCTCCGCTGGCGCTGACCGGCGCCCGGACAGCGGAAGCCCTTCCGGGGTGCGAGTTGATCCTGTACGAGAACGCACCGCACGGCCTGTACTTGACCCACCGTGACCGCCTCAACCGTGACCTCCTGAGATTCATCGGCGCGCCGTCGCGGCGCGACGTGGCGGTGGTGTCAGAGTGGCTTGAACGGAGAGCAAGGTGACTCGTCTGTCGTCTGAAATCGTCATCGCCGCCCCGAGCGCAGTCGTATGGGACGTACTCGTCGACTTCGACTCCTGTGCCGACTGGAACCCGGTCGAGATCCAGGCCCGCGGAGACGCTGTCGTCGGGGGCAGACTCGTGCACACCGCGCAGCTTCCGGGACGGAAGCCAATGACGTTCAGGGCCAGGATCGTCCAAGCCACGCTCGCCAGCGCGCTGGCGTGGAAGGGACGGATCGTGGTCCCCGGACTGTTCGACGTCACCCACCACTTCGAGATCGACGCGCTGGGCGACGATCAGTCGCGGCTGCGCCAGTTCGAACACTTCTCGGGTGTCCTCGTCCCGTTCATGCGTGCCCTGCTCCGCGATACGCAAGCGGCCTTCGAGCTCGCGAACCAAGCGATCAAGCACCGCGCGGAACGCGTGGCTGTTGGCCGCGCCCGCAACGAGTCGCGATAAGGACGATTGCTCGCCGTGCTGCAGAGCGCCAACCTCGCCCTCAAGTTCGCCTTGGAGGTCGTCGCACTCGGTGCATTCGCGTACTGGGGCGCAACAGTCACCAGCGGCGTGTGGGCGATCGTGCTTGCGATCGCTGCACCACTGGCAGCGGGCGTCCTCTGGGGACGCTTCGCCGCGCCACGCGCCTCGCGTCGCCTCCGGCTCCGTCTGCGCGTTCCGTTTGAGCTTGCGGTCTTCACCCTCGCCGCCCTCTCGCTCCTCACAGCATCAACGCCGGTCGCGCTCGCGTTTGGTTTGCTGGTACTCGCCAACTCGCTCCTGCTGACTGTGTTCGGCCAATGGGAGACGGAGCAGGAGCTCAACCCGTCGTGAGCCAACCCACTGGTGGTCACACGTCGCGAGCTGCTCGACGCCGTACTGGAGGACGAGCCGAGGGTCGCGGGAGACCCGTTTGATGAGCCGGCCGGAATCGAGGTCCCCCACTTCGACAACGCGTTCACCTCCGAGCCGGCCATCTTTCTCGCCTGCTACCTCCTCCCTCCACGTGAGACCCGTCTCATCGAGATGCTGCCTCGGTTGACGTGAGAACGCGCAATGGTCCCCGATTCCACACTCGAGCTCATCCTGTACATGAATGGGGGAGCGCGCGGCAGTACCAACCGAAATAACCGGATCGGATGTTCGACGGGTCTGCAGCGTCGAGCTGTCGATTTGGTGGCCTGTCGTTTGTCTTACTACGACGCAATCCTGAATCGATGGAGGTGACGATGAAATACATCATGGTGATCTACCAGGGTGGCGCGTTGGACCGACAGGCCACGCTGCCAGCGGAGGAACAGAAGCAGGTCTACGCCGACTACCAGGCAATCAACGAGACCACGGGCGTCACGACGGTGCCGCCGATGGGCCTGCCCGAGAATGCGACGACCGTCCGCGTCGAGAGCGGCACGACCATGACGACCGACGGCCCATTCGTCGGCACAAAGGAGGCCGTCGGAGGGGTGTTCATCCTGGAGGCCGACGACCTCGATGCCGCAATTGAGGTCGCCGCCCGGGTCCCGGCGGCACGCTATGGCGGTGCTGTGGAGATTCGACCCTCGGAGGTGTATTGGTAGCGACGCTCGCACGGAGTCGATCGTTCCGGGCGAGCTGTCGGGGGGCTAGTTCGCGGGCGGCTGGCGGACGCGCTTCACGATTCGCGAGGAGATGTAGGTCGACTCGTCGACCACAGTGCCCGGTTTCACGTGGACTTTCGGGGGCGGCTTCACGACGGGGGTGCGCTCGCCGAGGAGATTGGCGGCGCGAGGGTCGAAGAGGAGTTCCTCGCGATTGCCATCAAAGGAGCCGACGACGGTGAACATCTCGTGGTGCTGCCACGCGGCGGAGCCCTTCCCTGCTTGACGCTTGACTACCTGCCAGGGCCGTCGCGATCCTGGAGCGGACCCCGGCGCGCGTCGAGCATGCTCGCGCGCGCGTCAATCTCGGAGCAGGGCTGCGCCTCCGCGGACAGCAGGCAGAGGCTCGCACGGCCCGCACGCCCTGACGCCGGCCGAGGTGCGAGCGGCCCGGATGGCGGCCGAGGGACTCAGCAATCGCGAGATCGCCGAGGCGCTGTTCGTGTCGACCAAGACGATCGAGGCCAGCTCTCGCGGGCCTATGCGAAGCTGTCAATCCACGGTCGCAGCGAGCTCGCGGATGCGCTCGCTCCCAAACGTTAGGGGGGTGACGGCGAAACTTCAGGGACTCGCCTGATGTGCGTGGCGCCACCCGCAGGAATGCTCCCCGATCGTGAGCATGGCCGAGCCAGTCCGCGTGGTGGTCGAGATCGAGCGCACGACCCGCACCGTCCAGGGCCAGATAGCCGTCGGCGATGCCGCGTCGCGTGGGTTCTATGGCTGGCTCGAGCTGCTTGACGGGCTCGACCGTGCCGCGAGCCTCTGCCCAGCAGAAGGAGAAGGCGCTCGCGTTCGGGAGGCGATGTGATGCGCCGGGGGTGGCAGCGTGCGACGTGTGTCGCACTCGCCTACGCGGCGTGGATGCTGGGCTGCGCTCATGCTGTTGCTGCGCCCGCGTGGCTGTCCGAGGCCGATCTTTCGCTGATCGGTCACAACGCCTCCGTTCCACATATCGTCCTCGACGCGCGGGGGGACGCGGTCGCGGTCTGGACTCGTAACGACGGGAGCAACTTCATCACGCAGGCCGCCGTGCGGCCGGCGGGCGGGAACTGGCAGGCCCCGGTTGACCTGTCTAATGCGGGCCGCGACACGTTCGACGCTGAGGTCGCGATCGACGCGCGCGGCGACGCGGTGGCGGTGTGGCACGGGTCGAACGGCACCAACGACATCGTGCAGGCGGCGGCACGTCCTGCCGGCGGAGTCTGGCAGGCGCCGATCGACCTATCGGCCGGCGGTCACGACGCATTCAATCCGCAGGTGGTACTTGACGCACAAGGCGACGCCGCGGCGGTATGGCAGCGCTCCAACGGCTCCAACTCAATCGTGCAGGGTGCGGTGCGCCCGGCCGCAATCGGTGTCTGGCAAGCAGCGGTCGATCTGTCGGCCGGCGGGGGAAACGCGCTCAACCCGCAGATTGCGATTGACGCACGCGGAGACGCGGTCGTGGATTGGCAGCGGTTTGACGGCACCAACTTCATCGCGCAGGCTGCAGAGCGCCTAGCCGCAAGCGGCGTGTGGCAGGCGCCCGTCGACCTGTCGGTTGCAGGTCAAAGCGCCGACCTCCCGGCTGTCGCCGTCACACCGGACGGCACGGCGGTCGCCGTCTGGGAGCGATTCGACGGCGCCGACGAGATCGCGCAGGCGGCGCTGCGCCCCACCGATGGCGTGTGGCAGTCGCCCGTCGACCTCTCGGCTCCCGGGCAGAACGCCAACAACGTCGAGGTCGCGGTCGACGCCCACGGCGACGTCGCTGCGGTCTGGGTCCGCTCAAATGGGATCAACGGCATCGTCCAGGCCACGGTGCGTCCGGCTGGGACGGGCGGGTGGACCTCGCCGGTCGATCTCTCGGTGGCGGGCCAATCGGCCGCGATCCCGCAGATCGCGCTCGACCCACGGGGCGACGCGATTGTCACGTGGGAGCGCTCCAACGGATCGAACGAGATCGTGCAAACCGCGGTGCGTCCAGCCGGGGCCACCTTCTGGCGGGCGCCGGGCGACCTCTCGGCCGCCGGCCAGAACGCTGGCGATCCTCAGATCGCAGTGGACGGCCGAGGCAACATGGCGGCGGTGTGGCAGCGCTCGAACGGCGCGAATACCGTGATCCAGGCGGCCGGCTACGACGCTGCCGGTCCGCTGCTTGATGGTGTGTCGGTGCCGGCGTCGGGGATCGCGGGGGTGCCGGTGTCGTTCTCGGTCTCGCCGTTGGATGTGTGGTCGCCGGTCGCATCGACGGGTTGGAGCTTCGGCGACGGGCAGGGTGCGGCCGGTGCGAGCGTCAGCCACACGTATTTCGCACCCGGCACCTATCCGGTCACCCTAACGAGCGCAGACACCTTGGCGAACTCCACGAGCGCGACCGCGAGTATCGCGATCGCTCCCGCGCTTGTGGCGATAAGGGTACCCACGCTCACGAACGTCACGCAGACGCATCGCCGCTGGCGGGAGGGCAGGGGCGCCGCGACCCTCGCACGCCAACGCGCCCGCAGGCTGCCGATTGGCACACAGTTTGCGTTCACCATCGATCAGACGGTACGCGTCGGGCTGACATTCACTCAGCGCGTCCACGGCCGGACAGTGACGCGCGGGACGCTCGGGTACATCGTCGGACCGGGCCGGCGCCGGGTCGCGTTCCAGGGCCGGATCGGCAAGGGGCGGCTGCCCGTCGGTGCCTACGGGCTCCAGGTCACAGCCGTCAACGCGACCACCGGGCTGCGCTCGCGCAGGCAGACCCTGCACTTCACGATCGTCGGATGAGGCTCAAAGGGATGCAGCGCGTCGCGTGTGCGGCGCTCGATGCGCGAGGCGACGCGATGGCGGTCTGGGAGCGATCGACCGGATTCGGCAGCGACACTGTCCAGCAGGCGGCGTTCCGGCCGGCCGGCGGGGTCCGGCAGGCGCCGGTTGACATCTCCGCCGCGGGCAAGACCGCCGACGAAGTCCGGGTCGCGGTCGACGCCCATCGCGGCGGCGGAAACGTGAAACAACGCGGTGGGCCGGGCGCGTCGAACTGCATTCGTCTGCGCGGCTGGGCGGCGCTGATTGCGGCACTCTGGCTCCTGTCCGGCGCGTCTAGTGCTGTTGCACGTACCTGGGTGCGCCAGCTGACGCCCAATCCGCCAGGGGGAAACCAGGCGCTTCAAGGCGTGTCGTGCGCGTCGGGCGGCGAGTGCATAGCCGTGGGCTACTCGGAAATCGATACTGGCGGCGGCAGCGACAACATCCCGGTCGCCGAGCGGTACACGGCCGGCAGATGGACGCTAGAGAGCGTGCCCGAACCGCCCGGCGTCTCCCCACAGACGGGCCGAGGCGCCGAATTGAACAGCGTCGCGTGCCCGGCGCCAACGCACTGTATTACCGTCGGCGAGTACGACCAGCGCGCGTCGAACCGACCGCTCATTGAACGCTACGACGGCACCGCATGGACGATGATGACAGCTCCCGTTCCGCGGTCGTTCACCAGTCTGCATCTGTCTGGCGTTTCCTGCTGGACGTCCCGCGCGTGTGTCGCCGCCGGCTACTGGACGACCGGCAGACTCGCCGTAGCCCATCCACTGATCGAGCGCTATAACGGCAGCGCCTGGAGGCTTGAAAGCGCGCCGCGAGCGCGCGCCGGCCGCAGACTCCTCTCCACCGGCCTGAACGCCGTATCGTGCGCGTCCGCGCGCGCCTGCCTGGCCGTCGGCACGCACGACGACCCACAGCGCCTCTTCGAGCTGAACTTTGCCGAGCGCTGGGACGGGTCGCGCTGGACGGCACAGGCGGCGCCGAACGTCAACCATCAGTCAGATCAGCTGCTCAGCGATGTCTCGTGCTCGGCGGCGAGCGACTGCACGGCCGTCGGCAGCTATTCCGCCGGGAGCCACGGAGCCGGCTTCTACTCCTTGCAGGTGATAGAGCACTTTGACGGCCGGCGCTTCACGCTCGAACCAACCCCGAAATTCGCCAGTGGCAAGCATTACTCGCTGAGCGCGATCGCCTGCGCATCGCGGACCCGATGCACGACGGTGGGCAGCAGTTCGCCGACGCACGGCGCTTCCGATAGCAACGCGCTCGCCGAGCATTGGGATGGCCGGCGCTGGTCGCTCGACACCACCCCACACATCGCCGAGTCCGGCCTGTACAGCGTGTCCTGCCCGAGAGCCGCGGCCCGCTGCACCGCAGTCGGCGCGGCCTACCCAGCTGGGACGGTCGCCGAAGCCACCCCGTAACGGTCCCTTACTGACAGTGCGCCGAGCAGATCGCGGCAGTCGCCCTCTCGGTACACCAGCTCGTCGCCCCAGGCAGGTCTCCCCGGTTGAGCGGCGGCGTCACGGTCCGGAGCTCAATCGGCGATCGGAAACTCGCTCTGAGCAGTCGTCGGCTCCGATGTGGCCGAGCGCGCGAAGCGCCGCAAGGTGAAGTGCGGCGATCGCGAGCCGCTCGCCAAGGCACGAGCCCGGCAACCCGCAGTGCACTGCCGCGGTGCTGCAAATCCTCGGCGTCGGACGAGCGCCGCTGCTGCTGGCCACGTCGAGATATTTGTCCGTCGTCCCGTATGCGGAGCTCTCGATCTCGTCCCGGCGGGCCCGTCCGGGCCGTCATCAAGGAAAGCGCGCCAGTCAGCGGTTCGGCAACTGCGCCTGGGCGCGTCAAGTTCTTGCCGCTCAGTGCTTCACGCGCTGCGCCAGCGTGTGAGGTGACTGCGCAAGGATCAACGCGGCGGCGCCGAGCACCTCGGCCCGCGGCCCGAGTGCTCCAGCCGTCACGCGGACGGACGTGGACGCCGGCGTGACGCAGCTGCGGGCGATCGCCTCGCGCATCGGCTCGAGGATCACCTCGCCGGCCGCGGCAAGCTCACCCCCGACGAGGAGCAGCTCCGGATTGAGGATGTTGACGAGCGCGGCGAGGACCGCGCCGACCGCGTCGCCCGCGTCCGCCACCGCTCGCCGGGCGCCCCGATGGTCTGCCGCGACCAGCTCGAGCAGCATCGGGATTGAGACAGGCCGGTTCATGCTGCGCTCGAGCAGCGCCGCGACCGCGACGGGGCTAGCGATCGTCTCCAGACATCCGCGGTTGCCACAGCGACAGATCGGTCCCCGCGGGTCGCTCAGCACGTGCCCGATCTCGCCCGCGACGCCGAGCGACCCGTGATATGGCCGGCCGGACAGGATGATGCCGGCGCCGATCCCGGCTGACAGCCGGACATAGACGAGATCGTCGACGCCGCGGCCGGCGCCGTAGAGCTTCTCGCCGAGTGCGCCCGCGTTGGCGTCGTTCTCGATCTGCACGGGGATGCCGAGGCGCGCCTCCATCTCGGCGGCCGGCCTGATGCCGTGCCAACCGGGCAGGATCCCGTTCGTCTCGAGCTCGCCGGTCGCTCGGTTGATCGGCGCGGCGAGGTCCATGCCCACCCCGAGTAGGCGATCGCCGTCGATGCCGGCACTGGACAGCGACTCGCGCACGAGCTCCTCGGCGAGATCGAGGCTCTGGGTCGGGGCGTGGTCGACCTCGGCGGACGCGAAATCGTCGACGATCGGCTGGCCCGAGAGATCGCAAACCGCCACGCGGATGTGCTGGTGGCCGAAATCGAGGCCGACGGCGAACGCGGCGTCTGAGACCAGCGAGAGCAGCATCGGGGGACGGCCGGTGTTGCGGGGCCGATCGTCGTCGGGCGCGGCGTGCTCCTCGACGATCCCGGCGCTGAGGAGCTCATCGATGACAGTCGAGACGGTCTGCCGCGCCAGTCCGGTGTGCCGCGTGAGCTCAGCCCGGCTGGTCGCGGGATGGCGGTAGATCGTCTCGATCACGCGCAGCCGGTTGAGCTGGCGAACGCTGAGCGGGCTGGAGCCGGGAGTCATGTGTGCATCGTTCCGGAGATCCTACTGTCGCAGGTTTGGTAAGAGATTCGGCGCTATCAGGCAGATCCGGGCCGAAGCGCGCCCCGATTTACGCTGACCTGGCGGCCGGAAAGCAGAATACGTCCGTTCCAGGATTGACTTCTGCCTAATCGCGGCGTATAAGTCGCCAGGTCGGTTGACTCGCTGATCGCTCGGAGGAAGGGACAGGGAGGATGCAGGGCAGGTGCGTGTGGAGCCCGTGCGATGAACGTCGCGGAAGCGTCCAGACGCCATTCACGAAGCCTCGGGGTGCGCTGAGGGGAATCGCCATCCAGAGGAGCAGACCATGGGTAAGGGACAGCAGCCGGAGCACCGAGCGGCGTGGGCCAGGGACGCCGAGACGGTTCAGGTATCGGTCGCTCGGAGCGATGGCCGTCGTTGCGCTCGCTTTGGGGCTCGTCGCTGCTCTGCTGTTCGCCTTCCCCGTTGGAGCGCACACGTCCAGGGGCCACTCGAGTGACCCGATCTACCTCGACACCCACTACACGTACGCCGAGCGCGCCGCCGACCTCGTCGCGCGGCTGACGCCGACGCAGCGTGCCTCGCAGCTCGTCTCGAGCCAGGCGCCCGCGATATCGACGGCGGCGAACTCGCTGCTGAGGGACACGTTCGGCGGTCAGACGTCGCTCGCCGCACCCGCGAGCGCGGGCGACACGAACATCAAACTCGCGAGCACGGGCGGCGTGACGCCTGGCGCGAAGCTGACGATCGATCCGGACGGCACGGCCGAGACGGTGACAGTCACATCCGTCGGGAGCGCTCCGTCCTCGTTCGCACCGACGCTCGTCGTCGCGGCGAACCCGGGAGACACGAACATCAAGGTGAACTTCACGTTCGGCATGAGCGCCGGCGACGTCGTGCGCATCGACAGCGGCGCCAACGTCGAATTCGCGACGATCCAGACCGTCGGCAGTGCTGGTGCAGGCGGCACCGGGATCACCCTGTCGGCGCCGCTGAAGCTCGCGCACGCGGTGGGCACGTCGGCGCTCGACCTCGGCTCTGGCGTCACCGTCACCCCGGCGTTGACGAGCGCCCACGGGTCCGGGGCATCGGTGAATATCTCCGTGGGCCTTCCCGCCTACGGCTGGTGGAACGAGGCGCTGCACGGCATCAACGCCGAGTCGCTGAACCCGTCGGGCAACGCGGTAACGCTGACGAACACGACCTCGTACCCGATCGACCTCTCGCGCGGCTCGAGCTGGGATCCGAACCTGACGTACGACGTGGCAAAGGCCGAGTCAGACGAGGCACGGGAGATCGTGCGCAACAACAAGTTCGATCTCGACTTCTACTCGCCGACGATCAACCTCGGGCGTGACCCGCGCTGGGGTCGCAATGACGAGTCCTACGGAGAGGACCCGCTGCTCGAGGCGAAGGTCGCCAGCCAGTTCGTCGACGGCATGGAGGGCAAGGACCAGAACGGACGGCTGCTGCCGGAGGGGAATGGCTTCTACAAGGCCACGACCACGCTCAAGCACTACGCCCTGAACAACACGGAGGGAACTTCGAACGCCGACCCGAACGGCCGCCTGAACGGCTCCTCGAACACCGATGAGCGCTCGATCCGCGAGTACTACACGATGCCGTTCCGCAAGATCGTCCAGGCGTCCCAGAACGGCGCGGTCATGAGCTCGTATAACGAGATCAATGGGGTGCCCTCGGCGGCGAACACCTATCTCAACGACACCCTGATGCGCGAGACGTTCGGCCTGCAGGGCTACTTCACCGGGGACTGCGACGCGGTCAACCAGGTCAACACTCGCCATCACTGGCAGCCCGACGGGTTTGGGCACATCGCTACCGTCGTCGAGCAGTTCGCGTTCACGCTCGCCTCGGGTGAGGACGCGGAGTGCAACGCCGGCTACAACGGCAGCGGCAGCTACCGCGGCCCGACCGCGCCGAGCACAACCCAGGGCGGGTTGATGAACGCGCTCGGAATGCATATCCCGACGCAGACCGGGCAGGCCACGGTCAACGACCTCGATGTCTCAGCGACGCGCCTGTTCACGAACCGGATGAAGCTTGGCGAGTTCAACTCTGACTCCACCGTGCCGTGGCTGACCCAGGCGCAGGCTCGGGTCAAGAGCTACGGCGTCTACCCGTGGGTCAGCTCCGCCGCTAACAACGCCGAGACCGAGACTCCGAGCCGGCTGGCGCTCGCCCGTAAGGCCGGCGACGCGTCGCTCGTGCTGCTGAAGAACGCAACGATCACCCGCAAGGACGGCTCGACCGGGAAGCTGCTGCCGCTCACGGTGCCCAAGACGGGCAACTTCAAGGTGCTCGTGCTGGGCTACTACGCGAACAACCCGGGCTTCTATCTGGGCGGCTACTCCTCGATCCAGAGCGCGGCCGGGCAGGCCAATGAGGTGACCCCGTACGCGGGGATCAAGTCCGCCATCCAGGCGATCAACCCCTCAGCTCAGGTCGACTACATGAGGGGCTTCACCGATACGGGCACGAACGCCGGCAACTGTTGCGGGACGATCGATCCGGCTGCCGTGTCGGCGGCTGGCGGCTACGACTACGTGATCGTGTACGCGGGCATGGACTCGAGCGCGTCGGCGGGCACGACCGGGACCGAGGATCGCGACCGCACGTCGCTGGCGCTGCCGGGTCAGGAGGGCCAGCTCATCAGCCAGGTGGACGCGGCGAACCCGAACACGGTCGCGGTGATGGAGACGATCGGCCCGCAGGACGTGACCGGGTTTGAGTCGAGCACCCCCGCGATCGTGTGGAGCTCGTACAACGGGATGCGCAAGGGCGAGTCGCTGGCCGACGTGCTGCTCGGCGATTACAACCCGAGCGGCCGCACCCCGGAAACGTGGTATCAGTCGGTCGCCAACATCCCGAGCATCTACAGCTATGCGCTTCGCCCGGCCGGGCCGAACGGCCGAACCTACATGTACTACACCGGCCCGGTCTCATACCCGTTCGGCTACGGCCTGAGCTACACGACCTTCCACTTCTCCCACCTGCAAATCTCCAAGCGCAATCCGACCGCCGACGACACGATCAACGTGAGCGTCGACGTGACGAACACGGGCTCGCGTGACGGAAACGAGATCGTGCAGATGTACGTGAACACGCCGCACGCCGATCCCTCGCTGCAGCGCCCGATCAAGCGACTGGAGGGATTCCAGAAGGTGTTCCTGGCCGCCGGCCAGACGAAGACCGTCACGTTGCCGATCAAGATCGCCGACCTCGCCTTCTACAACGAGGCCGACAAGCGCTTCGAGGTCGACCAGGGCCAGTACGGGATCCAGATCTCGACCTCCAGCGCCGACGGCGACATCCAGGCGCAGGACACGATCAACGTCAACGGCAAGCTGACGCAGAAGCCAAGCGTCCTCTCCGCCCAGCCGCGGATCTCGGGCGCCGACACCGCGAGCGGCATCTCGCAGCGGGTCACATTCCCCGAGGGCGTCAAGATCGATCCGGGCCTGACCGTGGCGATGAACGACGACTCGCTGTACGGGTGGATCGCGCCCGGCCAGAGCAAGCCGCTCCCGCCCGGGACGAGGCTCAGCTTCAGCAGTGACCGGCCGGACGTCGTCTCGGTCGACCCCACGGGAGTCATCCGGACCGTCTCCAATGGCGCCGCGACGGTCACCGCGACCGCGACCTACCACGGCGCGAGCGCGTCCACCTCGTTCGTCGTGCGCGTCGTCTCTGACCTCAGCGATCTGAAGGTCGGCCGCGCGACGGTCGCGCACTTCCGGCCCGAGGTGTTCAACTACGACGTGACCCTCCCGGCCGGCGCCACGCACGCACCGCCGGTCACTGCCAGCGCCCGCACGGGCACGGTGCACGTAACGCAGGCCACGGGCATTCCGGGGGTGGCGAGCGTCACCTCGACCGGGCCGGACGGAATCGTCGCGACCTACACGGTGAACTTCGCGCCGGCGGCAAGCAGCGATGAGTTCAACGGCGGCACGCTCGACCCGAAGTGGACGGTCGTGCGCCCCGACCCGGCGAACCTGACTGTCGGCGGCGGCACGCTCACGATCAAGCCGGAGGCCGGCGACCTGGTGACGACGACGAACAATGCAAAGAACCTGGTGCTGCAGCCAGCGCTCGGGGACTGGACGATGACGTCGAAGCTGACATTCAGCGCCGCGCCGAATGCCCCGACCCAGCAGGGCGGGATCATCGCCTACCAGGACGACGACAACTACCTGAAGTTCGATCTCGAGGCCGCCTCAGCGACCGACCTCGAGCTGAGAACCTCGCTCGAGGACAGCCTCCAGACCAACGCCGCCGTGAGCAGCAATCCGATCCAGGTCAACCAGACGCTCAACAGCACCGCGATGAACGGCGTCCTGCCTGCCAACAACACGATCTGGCTGCGCATGACCAAGCACGGCTACACCTACGCCACGTCCTACTCGCTGGACGGGAGCACCTGGGTGCCCGTGTGGTCGACCGGGGCAACCCTAAACAACCTCAAGGTCGGGCTACTCGCGTTCGGCGGCGCGGCGACGACCGGGCCGGCGGTCGCGTTTGACTACTTCCGAGTAGCGGGCGGGTGAGCGACAGGATCCGCAGGCTGAATCCCTGCCGGCCATCCGCTCAG
>CAVZZH010000019.1:0-103272 GCA_963779695.1 uncultured Solirubrobacterales bacterium | reverse complement strand
TAACGAAAGGACCGAAAATGTCTCGTGTTGCGAAGTTCGCGTTGCGGTGGCGGCTGGCGCTTGGTTGCGCGGTCCCGCTGGTGTTGATGGCGGTTCTGGCCGTGCGGCACCTGGATGGTGTTGCCGTGGGTCTGCTGGTGGTGGCCTTGGTCGTCGGAGGCGGCCTGACAGCGTTCGTGTTCCGTCGCCTCACCGTGGGCACGGCGGAGATCGCCGGTCGTCTTGACGCGGTTGAGCACGCCGCGAAGGCGAACTTGATGCGCGGTCTCGAGGCGCTCGCCGCCGGCGATCTGACGGTCGAGCTGCGCGCGGCAACGGCCGCGTCGAGTGACTTTCCCCCTGATGAGCTGGGCGAAGTAATGCGCCACGCGGAGACGTTCCGTGACGCGATCATCGCGTGCTATGGCGCGTACAACGCCACGGCGGAGCGGCTGCGCGAGCTGGTCGGGACGATGGCGACGACGGCCGAGTCGGTCGGTGCGGCTTCTCAGCAGATGTCCTCCACCTCGGAATCTGCGGGCAAGGCAACCGGTGAGATCGCCCAGGCGATCACCGAAGTCGCCGAGGGCGCGGAGCGCCAGGCGCGGATGGCTGAGGAGGCGCAACGCTCCGCTCAGGAGATCGCT
Source organism: uncultured Solirubrobacterales bacterium (assembly GCA_963779695.1). Lineage (GTDB taxonomy): Bacteria > Actinomycetota > Thermoleophilia > Solirubrobacterales > Solirubrobacteraceae > Palsa-465. Next base: position 102,646 of record CAVZZH010000019.1, on the reverse strand, counting down.
CGCGCCGTGACCGAATCAGCCGAGGGGGCTGAGCGGACGGCTGAGGTTGCGAACAACGCCCACGGCGTCGCGCGTGAGGGCGTGCAGGCCGCCGAGCAGGCGAACGAGGCGATGCAGTCGGTTCGCGCTTCGAGCGAAGCGGTCACGGGCGCGATCCGTGATCTCGCGTCGAAGTCGGACGAGATCGGAACGATCGTTCAGACGATCACGGGGATCGCTGAGCAGACGAACCTGCTCGCGCTCAACGCGGCGATCGAGGCCGCACGGGCCGGCGAGCAGGGCCGCGGTTTCGCCGTCGTGGCCGAAGAGGTCCGCAAGCTCGCCGAGGATTCCCAGCACGCCGCGAGTGAGATCAGCCAACTGATCACCGCGATGCAGCAGGAAACCACCAAGGCCGTCGAGGTCGTCGAAGAGGGCGCCCGCCAGACCCAGGACGGCGCCGCCGTCGTAGAGCGCACCCGGGAGTCGTTCCTCGCGATCGGCGACGCGGTCGAGGACATGAGCGCCCGGATCGAGCAGATCGCCGCCGCCGCGGAGCAGATCACGGCAAGTGCGAGCGCGATGGAGCAGAACGTCGGTGACGTCGCCGCGGTCGCCGAAGAGTCATCCGCGTCAACCGAGGAAGTGTCCGCCTCAACCGAGGAGACCTCCGCGTCAACGCAGCAGATCGCAGCCTCCGCGCACGAGCTCGCCCAAAACGCCGAATCGCTCAACGAACTGGTCCACCAGTTCAAGCTCACCACCTGAGCCGCTCAGCCGTGCACACGCGCGCCGCCGGACAAAACTCCGGCGGCGCGCGAACATTCTCAGCTGCCGATCGAGTTCGACCGTCCAGCCGCTGAGCGCTCGCTCAGGCGAGCGTCGCCCGTTCGAACGCTCGGAGCGCAAGCCCGACGGTGAGCGCCGCGAACGCCGCCAGTACGGCAATGCTGAGCACGGCCATCTCGGCGTTGGAATGCAAGTGCCAGATCGCGTGCAGGCCGGACGCGGAACCGCCCATCAGTCCGTATCGCAGGACCGCCACGGCATGCGTCCAGGGCAGCACGTACGCGAACTGCCTGACGCCCGCGGGCAGCGTCGCCAGCGGATAGATCGCGCCGCACAGCGCGTACGGCGTCGCGCCGATCGCCGGAATCAACGTCCCGAAGATCTGTGGTTGGGTGATCCGGTAGGCGAGCAGTTCGGCGAGCCCATACGTGGCGATCGACAGCAACGCGGCCGCCGCGACACCCAGCACCAGCCGCCCCGGCGCCACGTGGAGATGGGCGCCGCGGATCAGCGACAGGATGACAACGAGCGTCAGCTGGCCCATCGCAACCGTGAGCACCGTCGCGACGTTCGCGATCGGGATCACGCTGCGCCGGATCGGCGCGACGAGCAGCTCGCGCAGGATCCCGAAGTGACGATCCTGGATGACGACGAGTCCGGCGAACATCGCCGAGAACGGGATGATGAACACGATCTGCCCGATCGCGATGTAAGTGAAGTAGTCGACATGTGAGAAGCCGCCGAACGCCCGCGCGAGCGCCGGCCCGACGACCAGGACCCACAGGACGGGCAACAGCAGCTGTCCCGTGATCGCGATCGGGTTGTTGAGAGCGACGGCCAGCCGTCGCCGGTAGAGCGCTCCGAAGCCCGCGGTCATGACAACACCCCCGCGACCGTGAGCTCGCGATTCGCGCCGTGGCTCGTCAGGATCAGAAACACGTCGTTGAGCGTTGTCGGGCGCACGGTCATCGTGCGCACGCCGAGCTGCGACAGCTCGAGCGAGGTCGCGCGCGCGCTCAAGTCCTCAGGCGAACTGCCGCCCGTGACGGACACGGTCCCCCCGACCACGAGCGGTTCTCCGAGGTCGCGCAGCGCGGCGAGCAGTTCGGTCGGGTCGCCGTCCACGCGCAGCTCCAGCATCTGGTGCCCGACGCGATCGATCAGCTCCGCCGGCGTGCCCAACGCAATGATCTCCCCGCGATCGACGATCGCGACCCGGTCACAGACGGTCTCCGCCTCCTCGAGGTAGTGGGTGCTGAGCAGCACCGTCACGTGCTCACGTTCCCGCAGAAGGCCGACGGTGTGCCACAGGTCCTGGCGTGCGATCGGGTCGAGTCCAAGCGTCGGTTCATCGAGGAACAGGACGCTTGGGCGACCGAGCAGCGCCCGCGCGATTTCAAGCCGTCGCCGCATCCCGCCGCTGTACGTCCGCACCGAGTCCGACGCGCGCTCGGTCAGACCGACCGCGTCGAGCAGAGCCGCGATCCGGGCGTCCGCGTCGGGGACTCGCCACAGTCTCGCGTGGAGACGCAGGTTCGCCTCGCCGCTGAACTCGTTGTCGAGCACGCTGTCCTGGAACACGACGCCGATCGAGCCGCGTGCCGCCACCGGATCCCGGACGACATCGAAGCCGCCCACCATCGCGGTGCCACCGCTCGGTTGGACCAGCGTCGTCAGCACCCCAAGGGTCGTTGTCTTGCCTGCACCGTTTGGTCCGAGCAGTCCGAACACCTCGCCGTGGCGCACGTCAAACGAGATGCCGCGGACGGCCTCCACGCCGTTCGGGTACCGCTTCGTCAACTGTCGTACGAGCACCGGTTCCATCAACCTCATCCCCTTCCAGTCGTGAGCTTGCTTTTTGCAAGCGTAAACTAACAAATCAATTCTGGCTACTATGATCGCCGCATGAAGACGTATGGACAGAGGTGCCCGATCGCTCGCGGCCTCGATGTCGTCGGCGAGCGGTGGACGCTGCTCGTCGTGCGCGAGCTGATGCTCGGGCCCCGTCGCTATACAGACCTGACGGACGGCCTGCCGGGAGTGGGGACGAACATCCTCGCCTCGCGCCTTGCGGATCTACAGAGCGCCGGCGTGGTCGCCAAGCGCGAGCTCCCGCCTCCAACGGCGGTGACCGTCTACGAGCTGACCGACGCCGGACGCGCGCTCGGTGGGACCCTGACCGCACTCAGCGAATGGGGCGAGCGATACGGGACGCCGGCCAGCGAATCGCAGGCTGTGCGCCCGCAGTGGATCCTCACGGGCATCGGCCGGCGTCACCCGGAGCGGCTGTGCGGGCGCAGCTGCGAGCTGCGCGTGGGGCGGGATGTGTTCGAGCTCAGCGGCGACGGGCACACGTTGTCGATCGCCGCCGGCGCCGCGCGGTCACCCGACGCCGTGATCGCGCTCGAACCGGACATCTTCTACGGCTTGGCCACCGGCGAGATCTCGACGCGCGCAGCGCGCGGGCGGGCTGAGCTCGGGGGAGACCACGAGGTCGCGGCGGAGGTCCTCGACGTGATCAGTGGCGCCGTCAGCTATGGGAAGCTGCATGGGTGAGGACCCGAGCGGTTGTCGTCGCGCGCGTGGTGTTGCTGCTCGCGTTTGCGATCACGGCGGCGGACGGGATCGCGTCGATCGCGGTGTCGAAGCCGGCGGCCCGTCGGTCGCGCACGGCGGTCGCCGCCGCCTCAGGGCGAGATCCGCGCTTCGCCGTCGGGGAGATCGTGCTCCGCTTCACCGACCGCGGCCGGCGCGTGTCGTACCGAGGTCACGGGCGACAGCCGCGCAGCCTCGTCACGGTGATCCGCTATCCGGCCTCCGGACCGGCTTCCCGCGTCGACGTGCCCCGCGCCCCGCCGGCGCGGACCAAGGCGCCGTTCCCGCTGATCGTCTTCGCCCACGGCTTCAACATCACGCCCGAGCCGTATCGGCGTCTGCTGGAGAGCTGGGCGCGCGCCGGCTACGTCGTCGCGGCGCCGATCTTCCCGCTGACGAACGCGAACGCACCCGGCGGGCCGGACGAGTCGGACCTCATCAATCAGCCGCGCGACATGAGCTTCGTGATCAGCCGGATGCTGGCGGCGAGCGCGGGATCGGGATTCCTCGGCGGGTTGGTGAACCCGCGGCTGGTCGCCGTCGCGGGACAGTCAGACGGCGGGTCGACCGCGCTCGCCACCGCGTATGACCGCAACTTCCTCGATCGACGGGTACGCGGAGCCATGATCCTGTCCGGCGCTCGGATCCCCGGCGTCGGTGGCTACGACTTCCCGGCTCCTGCCCCGCCGCTCCTCGCGGCGCAGGGCACCGCCGATACGACCAACGCCCCCGCGTCGACCTATCACTATTTCCGGCTCGCGCCGCACCCGAAGTTCCTCCTCTCCCTCCTGGGAGCCGGCCACCTCGGTCCTTACACCGACGAGCAACCGCAGCTGGGCATCGTCGAGCGCGAGACGGTCGCGTTTCTCGATCGGTATCTGAAGCGCCTCCCGGGCGCTCGCCAGCGGATGTGGCGTGTCGGCGACGTGCCCGGCCGCTCAACGCTGAGCGGCCGGGCTCCCGGATGACGCGGCCCGTCTGCAGTCTCAGGCTGCGTTGACCGCGGCGTCCGCCTTGGCGGCGCCGTCCCGGTTTTCAGGGACGAACTTGGTGGCGATGAACGCCGCTCCCTGCGGGTCGGCGATCACCGTCATCCGCACGTATGGCGCGTCGAACGGTGCGAGGAGCACGGTCCCACCGAGCTCGCTGGCCTTCGCGGCGACAGCATCGGCGTCGTCGACCGCGAACGTCACGTCCCAGTGCGCCGGGGTATTCGGCTCGTCTGTGGGGATCAGCGCGATCGTGGCCACGACGTCCTCGAACCCGGGCGGTGCGCCGACGGCCGCCATGTCCTCACGGATCGACGGCCGGTCGAGCGCGAGATGGTCGCCATAGCCGGGCAACGTCCAGGCCGTCATGGCGCCGGAAACGGACAGCGTCTTCCAACCGAACACCTCGCCGTAGAACGCCTTGGCGCGGTCGAGATCGCGGGTGTGCAGCCCGTTGAAGTTCACGGACCCCGGCTCGTTGACGATCGCGGCGCCGCGGTGCGCCTTCGCCTCCCAGACGCAGAACACCGCGCCCTCAGGGTCGGCGAGCACCGCCATCCGTCCGGCGTCCTGGGCGTCGAAGGGCTCCGTCAGCGCGGTGCCTCCGGCCTCGATGACCTTGGACGCCGTGGCGTCAGCGTCCTCGACCCAGATGTACGTGTTCCACGTCGCGACCGGCGGTGCTCCCTCGGCCACACCGGCGACGGCGCCGACGTCCTTGCCCCGGATCCTCGCGACCCAATAGCCGGCATCTGCCTCCGGCATCACGTTCTCGAACTCCCAGCCAAACAGGCCGGCGTAGAAGGCGACGGCGGCCTCGGGGTCAGGCTGGCTGGCGTCGACCCAGCACGGCACGCCGGGGATGTAGCGGTCACGCTCGGACATGGTGGCTCCCTTCGGACGTTGATGACAGACGCAGCGTAGATCGGATTTAGGTCAGGACGTGGCCGCAATGTGAGGAAGCGGCTCGGGGCACGGGTCCTGTCGCGATCCGCTGACGGCGTAGGGTGCGCGGCTGTCGGTAGGCGACAGACGCGAAAGGACGGTGGGCCGCCATGACACTGGAGTTCGAGGACATCCGCTACGAGGTCGACGGTCCTGCCGCCGTCGTGACGATTGCCCGGCCCGAGCGCTTCAACGCGTTCCGGGCGCAGACCGTGGAGGAGCTCATCGCGGCGTTCCGGGCGGCATGGGCCGACCGTCGGGTCCGCGCGATCATCCTCACCGGGGAGGGGGACAAGGCGTTCTGCAGCGGCGGCGACGTCAAGCAGCGCGCCGAGACCGGCGACTATGGCCCGACGAAAAGCGGGCTGTTCGAGGTCGACTATCTGCACAAGCTCATTCGCGACATCCCCAAGCCGGTGATCGCGGCCGTCAACGGCGTGGCGATCGGCGGTGGTCACGTTCTGCACGTTCTCTGTGACGTGACGATCGCGAGTGCGACCGCCCGCTTCGGCCAGGCCGGGCCGCGGGTCGGCTCGTTCGACGCCGGATTCGGCACCGCGTATCTTGCGCGGGTGGTCGGGGAGAAGCGGGCTCGCGAGATCTGGTTCTTCTGCCGCCAATACGATGCGGTCACGGCCGAGCGGTGGGGACTGGTGAACGCGGTGGTCGCGCCGGACGAGGTCCTGTCGGAGGCGAAACGGTGGGCGGGTGAGGTGGCGCACATGAGCCCGACCGCGATCCGCTTCCTCAAGCATTCGTTCAATGCCGACACCGATCATCAAGGCGGGATCGGCAACATGGCCGCTGCCGGCCTCGATCTGTTCGTCGAAAGCGAGGAGGGCCGCGAGGGCGCCGTCGCGTTCGCCGAGAAGCGTGCCCCCGACTTCGCGCGGTTCGCGCGATGAGCGTCATCCTCGACCTCTCCGATCGGATTGCGGTCGTCACCGGAGCGGCGTCCGGGATCGGTCGGGCGATCGCGCTCACGCTCGCGGACGCCGGCGCCACCGTCGCCGCCGTCGACCGCAACGAGGCCGGTGTCCAGGAGACGATCGCCAAGCTCGGCGGCGCTGGCACCCCGCACATGCGTCACTTATCATTATTTCGGCTCGCTTGCATCGAAGTTCTCTCTCCTCTGAGCCGCCACCTCGTCCTTACACCGACGAGCAACCGCAGTGTGCATCGTCGAGCGCGAGACGGTCGCGTTTCTCGATCGGTACCTGAAGCGCCTCCCGGGCGCTCGCCAGCGGATGTGGCGTGTCGGCGACGTGCCCGGCCGCTCAACGCTGAGCGGCCGGGCTCCCGGATGACGCGGCCCGCCTCCAGTCTCAGGCTGCGTTGACCGCGGCGTCCGCCGTGGCGGCGCCGTCCCGGTTTTCAGGGACGAACTTGGTGGCGATGAACGCCGCTCCCTGCGGGTCGGCGATCACCGTCATCCGCACGTATGGCGCGTCGAACGGTGCGAGGAGCACGGTCCCACCGAGCTCGCTGGCCTTCGCGGCGACAGCATCGGCGTCGTCGACCGCGAACGTCACGTCCCAGTGCGCCGGGGTATTCGGCTCGTCTGTGGGGATCAGCGCGATCGTGGCCACGACGTCCTCGAACCCGGGCGGTGCGCCGACGGCCGCCATGTCCTCACGGATCGACGGCCGGTCGAGCGCGAGATGGTCGCCATAGCCGGGCAGCGTCCAGGCCGTCATGGCGCCGGAAACGGACAGCGTCTTCCAACCGAACACCTCGCCGTAGAACGCCTTGGCGCGGTCGAGGTCGCGGGTGTGCAGCCCGTTGAAGTTCACGGACCCCGGCTCGTTGACGATCGCGGCGCCGCGGTGCGCCTTCGCCTCCCAGACGCAGAACACCGCGCCCTCAGGGTCGGCGAGCACCGCCATCCGTCCGGCGTCCTGCGCGTCGAAGGGCTCCGTCAGCGCGGTGCCTCCGGCCTCGACGACCTTGGACGCCGTCGCGTCAGCGTCCTCGACCCAGATGTACGTGTTCCACGTCGCGACCGGCGGCGCGCCCTCGGCCACGCCGGCGACGGCGCCGACGTCCTTGCCCCGGATCCTCGCGACCCAGTAGCCGGCGTCTGCCTCCGGCATCACGTTCTCGAACTCCCAGCCAAACAGGCCGGCGTAGAAGGCGACGGCGGCCTCGGGGTCCGGCTGGCTGGCGTCGACCCAGCACGGCACGCCGGGGATGTAGCGGTCACGCTCGGACATGGTGGCTCCCTTCGGACGTTGATGACGCATGCACCGTAGATCGGATTTAGGTCAGGATGTGGCCGCAATGTGAGGACGTGGGCGCGAAAGGACGGTGGACCGCCATGACACTGGAGTTCGAGGACATCCGCTATGAGGTCGACGGCCCTGCCGCCGTCGTAATGATTGCCCGGCCCGAGCGCTACAACGCGTTCCGGGCGCAGACCGTGGAGGAGCTCATCGCGGCGTTCCGGGCGGCATGGGCCGACCGTCGGGTCCGCGCGATCATCCTCACCGGGGAGGGGGACAAGGCGTTCTGCAGCGGCGGCGACGTCAAGCAGCGCGCCGAGACCGGCGACTATGGCCCGACGAAAAGCGGGCTGTTCGAGGTCGACTATCTGCACAAGCTCATTCGCGACATCCCCAAGCCGGTGATCGCGGCCGTCAACGGCGTGGCGATCGGCGGTGGTCACGTTCTGCACGTTCTCTGTGACGTGACGATCGCGAGTGCGACCGCCCGCTTCGGCCAGGCCGGGCCGCGGGTCGGCTCGTTCGACGCCGGATTCGGCACCGCGTATCTTGCGCGGGTGGTCGGGGAGAAGCGGGCTCGCGAGATCTGGTTCTTCTGCCGCCAATACGATGCGGTCACGGCCGAGCGGTGGGGACTGGTGAACGCGGTGGTGGCGCCGGACGAGGTCCTGTCGGAGGCGAAACGGTGGGCGGGTGAGGTGGCGCACATGAGCCCGACCGCGATCCGCTTCCTCAAGCATTCGTTCAATGCCGACACCGATCATCAAGGCGGGATCGGCAACATGGCCGCTGCCGGCCTCGATCTGTTCGTCGAAAGCGAGGAGGGCCGCGAGGGCGCCGTCGCGTTCACCGAGAAGCGTGCCCCCGACTTCGCGCGGTTCGCGCGATGAGCGTCATCCTCGACCTCTCCGATCGGATTGCGGTCGTCACCGGAGCGGCGTCCGGGATCGGTCGGGCGATCGCGCTCACGCTCGCGGACGCCGGCGCCACCGTCGCCGCCGTCGACCGCAACGAGGCCGGTGTCCGTGAGACGATCGCCGAGCTCGGCGGCGTGGGCACCCCGCACATTGCGGACCTGACCGATCCGGCGGCGATCACGGCCGTGCGGGACGAGGTCGTGCGCGCGCACCGGGCCCCGGACGTGCTCGTCAATGCCGCCGGGTGGGACCGGATCGAGCCGTTCATGGACAACGACGACGAGTTGTGGCGGGACCTGACCGCGATCAACCTGCTCGGTCCGGTGCGCGTCAGCCACGCGTTTCTGGAGCCGATCATCGCGGCCGGAACCCCGGCGAGGATCGTCAACATCGCGAGCGATGCCGGCCGCGTCGGGAGCACCGGCGAGACGGTCTACGCCGGCACCAAGGGCGGGGTGATCGCGTTCACGAAGTCCCTCGCCCGCGAGATGGCGCGCCACCGAATCAACGTCAACTGCGTGTGTCCAGGACCGACCGACACGCCCCTGCTCGCCACGATGCCCGACCGGCTGCGTCAGGGGCTGGAGAAGGCGATCCCGTTTCGCCGCCTCGCCCGACCTCAGGAGATCGCCGACGCGGTCGTGTTCTTCGCCTCGGACCGCGCCGGGTACGTCACCGGCCAGGTCCTGAGCGTCAGTGGCGGTTTGACGATGGCGGGTTGACGCGGCGCGAGTCAGTCTGGACCGCCGAGGCCGGTCGGCAGATGCTCGTTGATGGCGGCGAGAAATCCGCGCACGTCGAGCGGCTTGGTGAGATATTCGGTGGCGCCGAGCCGACGTGCTGCCTCGGCCTGGTGGGGCGTGGCATCCGCCGTGACGACGACCACCGGGAGGTCCGGGTGTTCGCCGCGCAGATGCTGGAGCACCTCGAGCCCGCTCATGTCAGGGAGATGGACGTCCAGGATGACGAGGTCCGGATGATGCTGACTGGCGAGCTCCAGCCCGAGACTCCCCTTCATCGCGGCGATGAGTTCGACTCCGGTGTGGCGACGCAGGAGGCGCTCGACGAGCGCGAGGTTGGAGAGGTTGTCCTCGATGTACAGGATCCGCCATTGCCGCGGCTGCTGAAGGCGCGAGTCGATTGCGACGTCGCCGCCGGCGCCCGTGCGGTCCTCGCGATCCGGACGGTCGGCCGCCGCGAGCTCGACCACGAACGTGCTCCCCGCGCCGGGCTCGCTCTCGGCCGCGATCGTGCCGCCCATCGCCTCGGCCAACCCCTTTGACAGCGCAAGACCGAGCCCGGTGCCCTCGATCCCGATCTGGTCGGCGCCAAGCCGCTCAAAGGGCTGGAACAGGTCCGCGAGGTGCTCGGGTCGGAAGCCGATCCCGGTGTCGGCGATCAGGATGCGGACACGCCCGTGATCGTCGACGCGCGCAAACGACACGGCCACGCGACCGCCGGGCCGGTTGTACTTGATCGCGTTCGACAGCAGGTTGAGCAGGACCTGCTTGAGCCGGTTGCGGTCGGCAAGCGCGTGGCTGTCGTCCCCGAGGCCGGTGACGTCGAGGTTGATCGTGACCTCGCGCTCGCGCGCGATCGGCGCCACGAGGGCCACCGCCTCGAACATCACGGAATACGGACCGGTCCAGTCTCGCTGGCCGTAGGGGGCGTACCCGGTCATCCGCCCCGAACCGGGTACGAACTGCGGCATCTCAGTCCGTGAGATGTCGTACAAATGACGCAGCGGTTCAGGCTCGATGCGAGTCGTGCCGTATAGACGTGTATGCCGTTACGTCCGTCCACCCTCGTGCGTCGTGTCACGATCGCCGCCGGCGTGCTGCTCGCTGCGGTGGTGGCGATGCTTGCGCTCGGGGCGCCAGTGGCGACCGCCGGTGTGGCGAACCGCGGCGTGCCCGGCGCGTGGCGGACGAACCCGCTGGCTGGGATCCGCTGGGGCCATTACACCGGCACGATCGACGGCGTGTATCCGGCCTACCAACGGGCCACCGGACGCAACAAGCGCCTGATGGCGAAGATCGCGCTGCGCCCGTCCGCGTATTGGTTCGGCGCCTGGTATCGCGACAGGGACATCCGCCAGGCCATGCAGCAATACATCGACCAGGACACCGGCGGCGATCCGAACACGCTCGCGCAGGTGGCGGTATTCCGGCTCGATCCGTGGGAGGGCGGCGCGTGCTCGGCGGCCCTGAGTCGTTCTCAGCAGGCGTCGTACCGGCGCTGGATCGACAACTTTGCCGCCGGGATCGGCTCGTCCCGGGTGGCGCTCATCCTCCAGCCCGACATGCCGTTCGCCCTCTGCGCGCCGACGCGAGCCCCGTTCGAGCTCGTCGCCTATGCCGCACGGCGGTTCACGGCGCTCCCGCACACGACCGTCTACCTCGACGCCGGCGCCGCGTGGTGGCCGCTGAGGCCGAGTCAGGCCGCGGACATGCTGATCGCCGCCGGAATCCGGCACGTGCGCGGGCTCGCGATGAACGACACGCAGTACGACTCGGTCTCAAGCGAGCTCGAGTGGGGCGCGAGGATCGAGGGCGAGCTCGCCGCCCGCGGCGTCCACGGCAAGCACATGATCATCAACACCGTCGAGTCGGGCGCGCCCTTCCTCTACGGCGAATACCACGGCAACCACGACAATCCGCGGGTGTGCCGCAACCGCTTCGACCACATCTGCGCCGCGCTCGGGATCCCGCCGACGTGGAAGGTCACCGATCCGCGGTGGGGTCTCTCCACCCACGACCGTTCACTCGCGTTCCGCTTCGTCGACGCCTACCTGTGGGTGGGGCGGCCGTGGCTTGACAACGGTTCGGCGCCGTTTGATTTCGGCCGCGCCGTCGGGATCGCTGCCGCCTCGCCGTTCTGAGCGATCGCCCGGCCCGGGACGGGGCACGACGCGGACGGGACCGGACGTGGACGGGACCGGACGTGGACGAATTGCCGCGCGTTCGCCGTGAGGCTGACGCGAGGCAACTCATCCCCCTGAGAGGTGGACGAGTTGCCGCGCCACCTCGGGGCGGGTGACGCGAGGCAACTCGTCCACCTTCCGTCAGGCCGCGTCAGGCCGCATCCGCCGCCGGGACTGCGACGGCCGACGGGGCGACAGCGCGACGGCCGAGGAGCAGCCCGGCGGTGCCCACCGCCCCGATGATCGAGATCGCGGCCGCGGCGATCAGCGCGTGATGCAGACCCGTCACGTACGCCTGCGGGGACCCGCCGAGCGCGCCCGCCGCCGGCACGAACGCGCCGAGGGCGGCGATGCCGAGCGCGGTGCCCGACTGGCGGAACGTGTCGTTGGCGCCCGCCGCGAGTCCGCTGCGCTCCGGCGGGAGCGCGCTGAGCGCGACCGCGCTCGCCGCCGGGTTGAAGAGGCCGGTGCCGAGACAGGCGAGAAGCACGCCCGGCATCATCACCGCCCACGAGGAGTGAGCGGTCGTCAGCAGCAACGCGACCAAACCGGAGCCGACGAGCGCGAGTCCCCCGGACACGAGCACGCCCGGGCGCACTCGAGCGCTGAAGTTGGCGGTCGCTCCCGAGACGACGAACATGAGGACGGTGCCTGGGAGGTAGACGAGACCGGTCTCAATCGGCGAGAGGCCGAGCACCGACTGCAGATACAGCGTCAGGTAGAGGAACACGGCGAAGAACCCGGACGAGATCGCGAACACCGCGACCTGCGCTCCCGCGAACGTGCGGTCACGGAGCAACGTGAGCGGCAGCATCGGATTGCGGCCCCGGACTTCGAACGTCGCGAACGCAGCGAGTAGGACCACGCCGGCCGCGAGGGCGGCGATGATGCCGGGGCTGCCCCAGCCGTCGGTGTTGCCACGCAGCAGTCCGAACACGAGCCAGAACAGGCCGGCGATCAGGCTGAGCTGTCCCGGGAGGTCGACACCGCGGCGCTCCGGATCACGCGACTCGGGGACGCGGGTGGCTGCGATCGCGAGCGCGGCGACGCCGAGTGGGACGTTGATCAGGAAGATCGCGCGCCACCCGAAAGCGCTCGTCAGGGAGCCCCCGACGAACGGCCCGATGGCGAACGCGGCGCCGATCGTCGCGCCGTAGGCGGCGAGCGCCTTGGCCCGCAGCACGGCCGTCGGCGTCACCTGGGCGATGAGCGCGAGCGCGGTCGCGAACATGATCGAGGCGCCGGTGCCCTGGATTGCCCGGGCCGCGATCAGCGTGCCGATGTTCGGCGCGAAACCGCAGGCCGCCGAGGCGGCGGTGAACAGGGCCAGCCCGGCGGTGAACCAGCGACGGCGGCCGCCGCGATCGGCGAGCACGCCGGCGGTGAGCACGGTCGCGGCGAGCGGGAGGGTGTACGCGTCGATCATCCACTGGAGTCCGGAAAGCGATGCGTGGAGGCTGGAGGCAATGTCGGAGATCGCCGTGTTGACGACGCTGATGTCAAGCATCAACATCGCCGTGGCGAGGCACGCCACGGCCACGGTGAAGGTGCGCTGTGTGGGTTTGGCTGTCATGGCCGAGATGGTTCCGGCGCAGGGTCATGAGCACCATCCCCAGCCTTGGGGGATCGGGCGAGCGCCGCCCCCCGCAGATGCGGGGTGGCGCGGCGTTCTGCAGGCGCTACCGTGATGTGTCGTGAGCCACGTCCTCGGAACCCGTGCCGTCTCGGCCCAGGAGGCGATCGCGTCGCTCGCGGGGTCGGTCCGAGACCCGCTCGAGCTGCTTGACGAGGTGCGCCAGCGCATCGCCCGCGTCGTGCCGAACGTCGGCGGCGCGTGGATGCTCACCGATCCGCAGACGCTGATACCGGTCTCCGCCATCAAGGATATGCAGGCGCCGGCGTCGGCGGGGCTGCGGTATTTCGAGCATGAGTTGCTCGTCCCGGATTTCGTCCCGTTCACCGACCTGCACCGCGACGGCGTCACTGCCACGACGCTCGGGCGGGCGACGAACGGGCGCCTCGAGCTGAGCGCGCGATACCGCGATCTCCAGGAGCCGGCCGGGCTCGGCGCGGAGCTCCGGCTGCTGTTCCGCACCGGCAGCGCGACGTGGGCGATGGCGTGCGTGGCGCGCGAGGCCGGCGACCCGGACTTCAGCGACGACGAGCTCGCGTGGCTACGAGCGGTCGCACCGCTCGTTGGCCGCGGGCTGCGCGCCGCGTTGGCGAGGCCACTCGCCGACCCGCGTCCGGCATGGTCCCCGGGGATGCTCGTGCTCACCGGGGACGGGAAGGTTGAGTACGCGACCGGCGATGCCGAGCGGTGGTTGGGAGAGATGCCGATGCAGGCCGGCTACGAGCTCCCCTCGCCGGTGCTCGGGGTTGCGCTTCAGGCCCGGGCGGAGGCGCTTGCGGCGAGACCGGCGTATGAGGTCCCTGCCCAGGCGCGCGTCCGTCTCTCGTCAGGGTGGTTGCACGTCCATGCGGCGGCGCTCCGGGATGCGAGCGGGGTGCCGACCCGGATCGCGGTGATGCTCGAGCCGGCCGACCGGGCGCAGCTCCTCCCGTTGCTCGGGCACGTCTACGGCCTGACCGAGCGCGAGCGTCAGGTCACGGAGTTCGTGCTCGGCGGACTCGCGACCGAGGAGATCGCGCAGCGGATGACGATCTCGCGTCACACCGTGCGGGATCACTTCAAGTCGATCTTCACCAAGGTCGGCGTGGCAAGTCGCCCCGAGCTCACGGCTCGGTTCCTGCCGGAACTCGCACTAGCTGCCGCGACGCTTCGGCGTCAGCGACGGCGAAGTTCTGTCAGCGGCCGGTCCGGCGGAACGACCGGAGCTGCCGTTCCCGCTGTTCCTTGACGCGCGAGTCGATTCGCTGCTCTCGCTGATTCTGCTGGCGCTTGGCGCGCTTGCGCAGCTCGTCGAACATCTTCGGACGTTCACCCGAGGGGCGGAAGTGGTGGCCTGGTGCGGCATTGCTCGCGGGGGTCATCAGAGGAGGGACGGTATAGGCCGCCGTGGACGGCGACATCGGGAGAGGCTGCGGGCACCCATCCGTAGATCTCCGCGATGGAGGCTGCGATGTCACGGACCTCAGACGCCAAACCGTCCTCCGCGAGGCAACGCGAAGGACGGCTTTTCTGGTCGTGGTGGGTGTGCGCTCAGTGGACGAGACGACCCGCTCGGCCGTGTGAAGGCTGCGTGATCACGGACGCGTCGTGAACGAGCTCCAGTGGGTCGGGATCGTCCCGACGCCGTTCTGCGCCACCAGGCGATAGGTGTAGGTGGTGCCGGGTTTGAGGCCGGTCAGCTTGGCCGAGACGGCGATGAACTTCGTGCCCGTGCCGGCGTCCATCGTTGAGCTGCTGTTCCAGTAATGCGGGTTGGTGTAGTACTGGAACTGGTACTGGGTGAAGTGGCCGTCGGGATTGACCGCGCCGTGGAGCACGACGGTGGTCCCGGTGACGTTCGTGGCCGGCCCGACCTTGACGCCGGGATCCCGGGGCGAGGTCGTGCTCGCCAGCGCCGCGACGGGGACGAGGGCGCTCACGCCGATGGCGAGTGTGGCGGCGACGGCGGCGATCTTCGTGAAGTTCTTCATGTCCTGCTCCCTTGAAGTGGTGATCTGAACTGGGAGCAGCATCGCGCCGGACAGCCGGCGCGACGATCGTCCGAGCCGAGGACGCAAGGGATGATCCGCGCCTCCTCCGATCGGAGGATGGCGAGGGCGTCACGCCACGTGGCAGAGCAGCCAGCGGCGGGCGGCGTCGTCGCCGACGGCCTCCTGATACACGTGCAGCGACGCGGTGTAGACGCCTCCGGACCCGGCTCCGGTGGCTGCCGTCTGACCGCTGGACACCGGGCCGCAGAGCGCGGGCGCGGTCGCTTCGCCCGGGAGTGCGTTGTTGAGTTCGCTGCGGTCGAGCACGTTGTCGTAGATGCCGTTGCCGTCGTAGTCGATGCCATGCACGACAACGACCGCATCGCCGTCGCGGATGGCCGCCGCGACGCCGCGTGGGACGGTGATCGTGCGCGAATAGCGGATGTCCCCGACGTGGGGATACCGTGAGAAGTCAATGATGCTCTTGGTGCTCGTGTCACCCCGGAGCGTGAGCGCCGTTTCCGGCGGCCCGTAGAACTTGATCCCGTCGGTCGTGCTGATCGACAGGTGGCCGTTGTGCGGCCGTGCCGCGCTCGCCGGCGGGCAGACGCCCTGGCCGCCGGCATGGATGTGCATCGCGTGGGGCTCGCCGTTCAGCAGCCCGTTGGTGTCAAGCGTGACCGTGACGTTGTTCCCCTGGAGTCGCAGCGAGGCGTTGCCATTCCCGGTCACGCGGTTGGTCGGCACCGGACGGGCGACCGCGAGGAACCGCTGCCCGCCGGCAGCCGAGTTCGACGTCGACGACGCAGACCCGCCACCGCCGCCACCGACCGCGACGACGATGACCGCGACGATCGCGATGAGTGCGATGGCGCCGGCGCCGATGAGCAGACCCCGGCGCCGGTGCGGAGGGGATGCAGGAGGAGGTGAGGGCGGTGTCGCGGCCGGTGGTGCGGGCGGTGCCTCGGCCGGGGGTGGGGGCAGGGTCGCGGCCGCCGGGGCCGGATCCGGTGCTGGTGCCGGATCGGGTGCTGGTGCCGGATCGGGCGCTGGTGCCGACGGCGGGGGCGGGGTGACCGTGAGCTCGTCGGGGCGCGCCTCGCCGGTCCCGACGATCCTCTCGGGCCCGGTGTACCGGCTGCCTTCGAGCGCGGCGAGGGCGTCACGGGCGAAGTCGCCGGTCGACAGGTAGCGCTCGGCGGGCTCCTTGGCCATCGCCTTCTCGATCACCGGCCCAAACGTCGGATACAGGCCGGCGAGCTCGTCAGTGATCGGCGGCGGCGGCTCGTGCACATGCGCGAACAGCTTCGCGATCGAGTTCTCACGGTCATACGGCACTCGCCCGGTCAGCATCTGGAAGAACACGCAGCCGAGTGCGTACACGTCGGTCCGGGCGTCGGTGGCGCCGCCGGTGATCTGCTCCGGGGCCATGTAGTCGACCGTCCCGACGACCGCGCCCTGCGCTGTCAGCCCGGCCATGGTCTCGAAGCGCTTGGCGATGCCGAAGTCGGTGAGGTAGGCGTGCTCCTGGCCGTCGCGGACGGTGACGAGAACGTTCGCCGGCTTGACGTCCCGGTGGACGAGTCCCCGCTGGTGTGCGGCGTCGAGCGCGTCCGCGAGCTGACCAAGCAGCGCGACCGCCCGGCGCGGCTCAAACGCGCCGCTGCGCTTCAGCAATTCCCGCAGATCGGTGCCGACGATGTAGTCCATCACGAAGAACAGCAGCCCATCCTGGTCGCCGGCGTAGTGAATCTCGACGACGTTCGGGTGGTGAATCGAGGCGGCGATGCGCATCTCGCGCTTGAACCGGCGCTGGAACGCCTCGTCCTGCGCGAGCTCCGGCGCGAGCACCTTGAGCGCATAGATTCGCCCCAGCGCGACGTTCGTGACCCGGTAGACGACCCCCATCCCGCCGCGGCTGATCAACTCGTCGACGCGGTAGCCCCCGATCACGGAACCGCGCTCCAGCTGACCCCCACTCAGTTGCATCGCCTACTCCTTGTCACCGACCTGGCCGGCGCCCCGATTGCGAATCTAAGACGACTCTTACTCGTCTCCGTGCCCGAGGGTATCGGGGCACCCGCATGAGTCAAGCCGGTGGGATCGGGATCACCCAGCGGTCACGCTGACGTCTTCGCTGCCCGGGTGACCGAACGCCACCCCCGCCTTGGTGAACGCGAGCGCGGTGATGTGAAGCGAACCGATGGGCAGATCGATCCGGGCGCGCCATGCGTGCGATCCCGTCCGCACGGCGTTCGACGCGCGCTCGACCGTCGCCGCGCCATTGCGGGAGACGCGGACAGTGATCCGGCCGACGGCGCCAACGTCGCCGGTGACACTGACCTGGACGGTGCAGATCACCGCGCCGCAGGTGATCCGGCTGATGCGGGTGCGCACCGTCGGCGTGCGCGCGGGCGGCGTGGGCGTGGCGCCGAGCACCCGGGCGATCCATGGGAGCTCTGCGCTCACGCGCGTATAGACCCCCGGGGCGCTCGGGTCTCCGCACCGCTCGCCGCCGAACGCGACGAGACCGACGAGGCGGGCCGCGCCGCCGGCCCCCGATACGAGCGGACCACCGCTGTCACCCTGGCACGCATCCGGCGTACCGGTGACCGGCGTACCCGCGCAGATCATCAGGCTCGCGCTGACGTCAGAGCCGTAGGCGTCCTGGCAGCTCCCGATCCGCAGGGCCTGAATCGTGGCCGCGTGAAGGAGGTCCGGCGCGTCGCCGTTGTTGTCAAGCAGGCCCCAGCCGGCGACGGACAGCGGTGACCCCGGGGTCAAGAGTGCGGGGTCGGCGGAACCGGCGAAGGACACGGCCGGCGCCCGCGTGGGACTCGCGAGCCGCAGCACCGCGGCGTCGTGGTGCTCGGTATTGGCGTTGTAGCTCGGGTCGACCGTGATCGAGCGCACCGCCAGGCGCTGGCCGAGCTGACTCGCGCTGAGCTGCGCGCGACCCGTGACGACGTCGATGCTTCCGGCACTGCTCCCGGTGACGCAGTGGGCGGCGGTCAAGACGACCGTCGGCGCGATCACGCTCCCGCCGCAGAACTGGCCGTCAAACGCGCTCCGGCCGTGTTGCACGAGTGCCGCGATGAACGGCCACTGGGCGCTCGTCGCCTGGGAGCCCGCGAGGACACGTGGCCCGAGCGCCGCCCCGGCGGGGGCGGCGATGAGCGACATGCATGCGCTCAGGGTGACGATCAGGACGCGGGATCTCACGGGCGGTTCTGAGCGTGATCGGCGATCGGTGATGCGGACATGAGTGTCGGGGTGTCGAGTCGTCCGGTGAGGTAGCGCTGGATTGTCGGCCCCACGACGGATGCGAGCCATTGTGGCGAAGCATTCGCGAGCGGTTCGATGCGCACCACCTTACGCGCCATCGCAAGCCCGATCACCTGACTGCCAACGAGTGCGGCTCGCGCCTCCGGGTGATCCGGCGCCGCCGCGGCGGTGAGACGACCGAGGATCTCCGCAGTGACGAACTCGCGGAGGAGGCGGGCGGCGTCGTCGTGGGAGACCGCGCCGCGGATGAGCGCAAGGAACGGCTCGAACACTCCGGGGGCATCCCACAGCTCCACGACGGCGCGGACGAGGCGCGCTCCGAGCGTCGAGCGCGGTCCGGCGAGCAGCGCGGTCACGAACGCCTCAGGGTCGATCGGCAGCTCCGCGGCGGCCGCAAATAGGCCGGACTTGTTGACGAAGAAGTGGTGGACGAGGGCGGGGTCGACTCCGGCGGAGCGGGCCACGAGCCGGATGCTCGTCGCGTCGTAGCCGTTGGCGGCGAACGCGGATCGAGCGGCGTCGAGGATCGACTCCCGCGTCCGCGTGGGGCCAGCTCGGCGTCCGGGCATCAGTCCGTAGCTCGCCGGAGCGTGAGTGCGCCGAGCACGATCGCTCCGACGGCGAACGCGACGACGATCGCCAGATCGCCAACCGCGGCGGCGGGGACGCCGGACTCCCGGACGAGATGGTGGATGCCGTCGACGGCGTAGGACATCGGCAGCACATCGGAGATGGCGTGGAGCACGGGGCTCATGCGGCTGCGCGGCACGAGCAGCCCGCACAGCAGCAACTGGGGGACGATCATCACCGGGAAGAACTGAACGACCTGGAACTCGGTCCGCGCAAACGCGCTCGCCAGCAGGCCAAGTCCGAGGCCGAGCAGGGCGACCGCGGCCGCGAGCACGACGACGAACGCGGTGCTGCCCGCGAGCGTTAGGCCGAGCGGTCCAAGGCTGATGGCACTGATGACGCAGGCCTGCACGATCGCGAGCAGCGT
Organism: uncultured Solirubrobacterales bacterium; assembly: GCA_963779695.1. GTDB lineage: Bacteria > Actinomycetota > Thermoleophilia > Solirubrobacterales > Solirubrobacteraceae > Palsa-465. Next base: position 83,402 of record CAVZZH010000019.1, on the reverse strand, counting down.
CAACGCGACGCCGTAGCCGGCGAGCAGCGACAGCCGGCGAAGCGGAGTTGTCATCAGGCGCTCCAGCGTCCCCGAGGTGCGCTCCCGCAGCACGGCGATCGAGGAGACGAGGAACATCGTGAACAGCGGGAAGATCACCATCAGGGGTGGTCCCGCGAGCGCGAACGCGAAGCGCTGCCGGTCGTACACGAAGCGGAAGATCGTCATCAGCGCCGACGGCACGACGAGCAGCAGTACGACCGTGCGAGGGTCATGCCGCAGCTGGCGCAGAACACGGATGGTCGTGGCGCCCGTGCCAGTCACGACCGCTCCTCGATCAACCGGAGAAACGCCTGGTCGAGATCGTCGGTTCCGGTGCGCTCGGCAAGTGCCTGAGGCGTCGCCTGTGTCAACAGGGAGCCGTTGCGCAGGAGCAGGACCTCATCGCAGCGGGCGGCCTCGTCCATGACGTGACTGGAGACGAGCAGCGTCGCCCCGCGCTCCGACAGAGATCGGAACAGCTGCCACAGCGTCTCACGCAGGACCGGATCAAGACCGACGGTCGGTTCGTCGAGCACGAGCAGCTCCGGCTCGCCGAGAAACGCGGTCGCCAGCGACACGCGCGAGTGCTGGCCGCCGGACAGCGAGCGAGCGAGCTGCCCTGCCACATCGTCGAGCTCGACCTGCCGGATCACCTCGGCGACCTGTGCCCGCGGCGCGCCGAGGATCGCGGCGAAATACTCGAGGTTCTCCCGCACCGTCAGGTCCGCGTACACCGCCGGATCCTGGGTCCGGTAACCGACACGGCGGCGCAGGGGTGCGCTTCCGGCGGGTTGTCCGAGCACCCTGAGCTCGCCGCGAACGTGCCGCTGGACGCCGACGATCGCGCGGATCAGTGTCGTCTTGCCACTGCCGCTCGGACCGAGCAGGCCGGTGATTCCACCCGCAGACACGTCGAACGTCACGTCGCGCAGGACGTCACGCCCACCCCGGGTGACGCTGAGCGCCCGAGCACTGAGCGCGGGAGAAGAATTCAACACACGTTGAATTTACCGCGGCGACTGCAACCAGGCAAGCACCGCGAGCACGCGGCGGTGCTCCTTCCCCGTCGCCGGCAGGTCGAGCTTCCAGAAGATGTTCGACACGTGCTTCTCGACGGCCCGCTCGGTGACGACAAGCTCCTGGGCGATGCCGCCGTTCGACCGGCCCTCGGCCATCAGCGAGAGCACCTGCTGCTCCCGCGGGGTGAGGAGCTCCAGCCGTCCCTCGTCGTGACCGGCGCCGAGCAGCGCGGCGACGGCTTCGGGGTCGAGCGCGGTGCCGCCGTCGGCCACCCGCCGAACGGCGTCAACAAACTCGGCGGGATCGGCCACCCGGTCTTTGAGCAGGTAGCCGATGCCGCCCTCACCGGTGCCGAGCAGTTCCCGCGCGAATGTCTGCTCGACGTACTGGGAGAGGATGAGCACCGGCAGACCCGGATGCTCGCGACGGGCCTCGATCGCCGCGCGGACGCCCTCGTCGGTGAACGTCGGGGGCAGGCGGACGTCGAGCACGCACACATCCGGGGGCTCCCGTTTGACCTCGGCGAGAAACGCCTCCGCGGTGTCGACGGAGGCGGCGATTTCGAAGCCGTGGGTCGAGAGCAGCCGCTCGAGTCCGTCGCGCACCAGCGCGTGGTCCTCGCAGATGATCACTCGCACGGCAGCTCCGCTCTGACGAGCGTCGGGCCGCCGACCGGGCTCTGCACCTCGAAGCGGCCATCGAGAGCCCGCACGCGAGCGCGCAGGCCGTCGAGCCCCGAGCCGGCCGGGTTCGCGCCACCGCGGCCGTTGTCCAGCACGGTTACGGTCACGTCGTGCTCGTGGCGGTTGACGGCGAGGCGGATCGTCGTCGCGTGGCTGTGCTTTGTCGCATTCGTGAGCGCCTCGGCGGCGACGAAGTACACCGCCGTGGCGACTTCGGCGGGCAAGCTGTCGACGCCACCGGTCAGTTCTGTGGTGGCTGGGATCGCCGACCGGTGGGCGAGATCCTCGATCGCGGTCCGCAGCCCACGCTCCTGCAGCAGCGCCGGGCGTAGGCCGCGCGAGAGATCACGGAGCTCGCCGAGCGCACCAAGCGCCTCGTCGCGTGCCCTGCGGACGGCAGTCCGGGCCGCGTCGGGATCTTTGGCGAGTTCCTCCTCGGCCATCCCGAGCTCCATCGCGAGCGCGACGAGCCGGGCCTGAGCTCCGTCGTGCAGGTCACGCTCGATTCGCCGGAGCTGCTCGTTCGTCGCGGTGACCACGTCCGAGCGCGTGCTCGCGAGCTCGCGGACCCGGGATTGCAGTTGCTGGCGCTCGCTCGGACCGAGGACGCGCGCGGCGATCGACGCATGGCCCCTCGCGACCGCCCGGTTGAGCAGCAGCGCGACCGGCAGCATCACGAGTCCGAGCGCCATCGTCACGAACGCCCATCCGAGCGAGGTGACGGTGTAGATCCCGAAGTTGAGCGTCGCGTACTGCGTGTGCGGGTTTGGAATCGCCCACCACCAGATCGGCAGCGTGATCCACGCGAGCACGAGCGCCGTCACGGTCAGCGCGATGAGCGTGATCGCGAACCCGGCGATCGAATTGCCGACGAGCCAGCCCACCTCCTTCCACGTCTGCGGGTCCGTGGTCACCGTCTTGAGCAGGTCGAGGAACCCGGGCTGGGTGGGTCGCCGGTAGACGGCTGAGATCGGGTCCCGGCGCAGCCAGCCGGCGAGCCGGCGGTCGACCAACGTCGTCCAGCGGAAGACGTACACGGTGCCGACCCACACGAACGCGCCGACGATGAGCACGAGCAGGCTCACGGTCACCGACAGGCCGGTCACCCAGACGATGAAGCCGACAATGCTCATGGTGAACGCACCGAGCAGGTAGACGAAGTCGCGCCAGACCGTGTCGAGCGTCGATCGGACGCGGGCGGAGGCTGGTCTGGCCGGGGTGAGGGTGGACATGGTTTGGGTGTCTGAGGTCGTCATGACGATCATGATCGATCTCGCGGCGTCCTTGTCCAATACGGCTCGCGGGTGTGCGGGTATTCGTGTTACCCGTACCTAGATGATTGATTCCACGACCCCGCGTGCCGGATGAATCCGGATGATCGGGCGATCGTGCTCAGGATGCCGGGCTCTGACTGAGCGCGACCTGCGCCGGCGCAGCGGCGACGCCGGCGTGCTGGCGAACCGGCCCCATCGCCGCGGCGAGGGTGGCCCCGAGCAGGCTGGCGATCACCATGAACAGCCAGCCGCCTTGGAAGGCGCTGATCACGTCCGTCGTATGCGCGCTGCCGAGCACGGCGACGAGGATCGAGACGCCGAGCGCGAAGCCGATCTGCCGGGTCATCGTGAATACCGCCGACCCCGTGGCGAACCGGGTCGGGGGGAGGGATGCGGCGGCGGCGCTCGCGAGCGATGGGAGCGTCAGCCCCACGCCGGTCCCGGTCATGATCTGGCCGGGCAGCATCTCGTTGGCATATGACGGCGTTGCGCCGAGGTGCCACAGCCACCACGCGCCGCCGGCGGCGAACAGCGTGATGCCCGCCGTCGCGACCCGGCGCTGGCCGAAGCGACCCGCGAGTCGGCCGCCTGGGACGGCGGTGATCGCGGCCATCGCGGGACCCGGCATCAGCGACACGCCGGCGTGCAGGACCGAGTAGTGCCAGACGCCGGTCAGGAACAGCACGTTGCCGAGGAGCATCGCGGCGAACGCGGCGTTGAAGGCGATCGATGCCGAGCTCGCGAACGCAAATGAGCGCACGCGGAGCATCGCCGGGTCGACGATCGGGGAGGGGTGCACAAGGCAGCGCCACCAGAACAACGCGATTCCGACCCCGGCGCCCGTCAGCGAGGCGAACGTCGCGGCGCTCCCCCAGCCCCAATCGGGTGCCTTGACGAGCCCGAGCGCGAGTAGGCCGATCGCGACCATCAGGAGCAGCCCGCCGAGGAGGTCGGGGCTAGCCTCGCCGTCGGCACGGGTCTCACGCAGGAGCCGCACGGCGTAGACGAACGCGATCACGGCCACCGGCAGGTTGACGAGAAACACGAGCCGCCAGCTCACGTGGACGAGCAGCCCGCCGACCGGCGGACCCGCCGCGGCTGCGACGCCGCCGACGGCGGACCAGATCCCGATCGCCATCGGCCGCTCCGCGGGGGCGAACTCGGGGAGCAGCAGGGCGAGGGAGGTCGGCAGGAGCAGCGACGCCCCGGCGGCCTGGATCACGCGTGCAAGCACGAGCGTGAGCACCGACGGCGCGGCACCGCACAGCGCGGAGCCGATCGTGAACACGACAAGGCCGATGAGAAAGCCGCGGCGCCGGCCGATCCTGTCGGCGATCCGGCCGGCAGGGACCATCAGCGCGGCGAGCACGATCGCGTAGGCGCTGAGCACCCAGGAGACGCCGGACACGCTGCTGCCGCTGAAGTCCTGCTCGATCTTCGGGAACGCGATGTTGACGATGAACATGTCGAGTCCGACGACGAACACCGCGACCGACACGACGGCGAGGACCTTCCAGCGACGCTCCACGTAAGCCTCCTGAGAGTGAGCAGGTTGCGTTTTGCAACCACCTGGGGCGCCGGACCATAGCAGGGCAGTAGCAAAATGCAACCGCATCGGCTACGCTCGTGCCATGCCCTACCGGCCGTTTGCCGATCAGAACTGCTCGATCGCCCGGGCGCTCGAGGTCATCGGGGAGCGCTGGACGCTCCTCGTGATGCGCGAGGTTCTGCTCGGGCGCCGGCGTTTCGCCGAGCTCCAGCGGAACACCGGGATCGCCAAGAACATCCTCAGCGACCGGCTCCAGACGCTGGTCGAGCAGGGCGTGCTCGAGCGCCGGCAGTACAGCGACTCCCCCGAGGCCCACGAGTACTGGCCGACCGCGAAGGGCGTCGACGTCGCGCCCGTGCTCGTGGCCCTGCTGCAGTGGGGGGATACGTACGCGGCCCCGGACGGCCCGCCGCGGGTGTACGTCCACTCGGCCTGCGGTCATGACGCCGACCCGCAGCTGCATTGTTCGCACTGCGGTGAGCGGATCACGGCACGCGAGCTGAAGGTGCGGCCGGGACCGGCGGCGAACGAGCGCCAGCTCGCCGAGCCGTTGCTGCCCTCGCTGCGCTAGTCAGAGGCTGACGAGCCGGGTCGCGGTCGCCTTCCACGAGGCGACGACCTCGCTGCCGACCGCGAGCGAGAGGTCGCCCGCGGATTGCGTGGTCACCTCGGCGACGAGCGGCTGGCCGGCGGCGAGACCGACCCGGACCCGGTTACCGACCTCGGTCACGGAGAGCACGCGCGCCGAAATCCGGTTCTGGGCCGAATCATCGGCGGTGTCCGGCGCGGGCCGGATCGTGATCTCCCACGGATACACGCTGAGCGCGACGCGTCCGGTGCCGGCATCCGTCGTGGTTGCGACGCCGCCGCCGTCAAGATCGACGACGGTGAGCCCGTCCTGCGGCGCGCGGACCGTGCCGGTGAGCACGACCGCGCCGGTGAAGTCGGCGACGAACGCGCTCGCCGGGGCGGCGGCGAGCTCGCTCGCGGTGCCGCGCTGGATGATCTCGCCGGCGTCGATGACGCCGATCTCGTCACCGAGCAGCGCCGCCTCGGAGAAGTCATGGGTGACGAGCAGCGACGGCAGCTCAAGCTCGTGGAGCGTGATCGCGAGCTCCCGGGCGGCGCTCGCGCGGGTCCGTGGATCGAGGGCGGACAGAGGCTCGTCGAGCAGCAGCACGGCGGGCGCCGGCGCGAGCGCCCGAGCGAGGGCGACGCGCTGGCGCTCTCCGCCGGAGAGCTCGTGGGGGCGGGCGTCGGCCCGGTCGGCCAGCCCGAAGCGCTCGAGCAACGCGAGCGCGGTGGCGCGCCGCTCGCTGCGTGGACGGCGACCGAGCCCGTACGCGACGTTGCGCCACGCGCTCAGGTGGGGGAACAGCGCGTAGTCCTGGAACACGTAGCCGCAGCGCCGGCGTTCCGGTGGCGTCCAGACCCGCGCCGCCGTGTCGACCCACACCTCCTCGCCGAACGCAATCCGGCCCCGGTCCGGACGAACCGTCCCGGCGATGAGCCGCAGGATCGTCGTCTTGCCCGCACCGGACGGGCCGGCGAGCGCGAGACAGTGGCGCGGCTCAACGGCGAACGTCACCCGGAGCCGAACGTCAGCGACGTCGTGCGCGAGTTCAGCTTCAAGCACGGGTGAGCGTGTGTGCGCCGGGAAGGAACTTGACCGCGAGCAGGAGCGCCGCCGAGATGACGACAAGTACGCAGGCGAGCGCGAGCGCCGCCGGGATGTCCGTGGAGAACTGGTCGTAGATCGCGAGCGGCGCCGTCTGAGTGATCCCCCGGAACGAGCCGGCGAACATGAGCGTGGCGCCAAATTCCCCCAGCGCGCGCCCCCACGCGAGCGCGAGTCCCGCCGCCAGCCCGGGCAGCGCGACCGGAATCGCGACGCGCAGAAACGCAGCGGCCTCGGTCGAGCCGAGCGTCCGTGAGGCGTCGTGCAGCGACCGCGGTACCGCCGCGAAGGCCGACTGCGCCTGGCGGATGTAGTACGGCGCCGAGACGAACGTCAGCGCGACGACGACGCCGGCGGTCTGGAGCACAAGCGTGATGCCCGCATCGCTCAGCACACCACCGAGCAGCCCCTCCGGTCCGAAGGCCACGAGCAGCCCGAGTCCCGCGACCGCCGGTGGGAGCACGAGCGGCAGCTCGACGAGCGTGATCACGAGATTGCGTCCGCGGAACGTGCGGGTGGCGAGGAAATAGGCGGCCGGCGTCCCGACGAGGACGATGACCACGATGGCGATCGCACTCGTCTCGAGGCTCAACCGCAACGCGTCCGTCGCCACCGGATCGCTGAGGCTCGAGAGCAGCTTGGCGGGCGCCGTGTTGGTGAAGATCGCAACAACCGGAAGCACGAGAAACACGAGCGCGAGCGCGACCGCGGCCCCCAGCAGGAGGGAGAACCACGGCCGTCGCGTCATGTGCGCGGCGGGGCGAGGAACCCGGCGGCGAGCAGCGCGGCGCTGCCCTCCCCGTGGAGCAGACCGGTGATGAACTGCTCGGCCTGCACCGGATGGCCGGTGCCCTTGACGACGGCGACGTCGTAGGCGACGACCGGCTGAAGCGAGGCCGGGAGTTCGATCGCCTTGAGCTTGCCGTGGGTCGCCTGGACGTCGGTCACGTACGTGAACCCCGCGTCAACGGCCCCTTCGGTGAGCTTGCCGACAATCCCGCTCACGTCGGGCTCCGCGGAGCGGACGTTGCCGAGGATCTGCTTGCTCTGAGCAGGACCGAGCTTTGCGAGGACCTTGCGGGTGTAGATCCCGATCGGCACCGTCGCCGAGCCGATCGCAATCGTCGTACCCGACTTCTCGGCGTCGGCGATGCTGGTGATCTTGGATGACGCGGGCACGGCGAGTACGAGCTTGTTGGCCGCGAACGTCACCGGTTGCTCGACGAGCCCCTTGGCGTACAGCTTCTCCGGCAGGGTCGTGTTCGCGGAGGCGAACACATCCGGCTTGACGCCCTGCTCGATCTGGGCGGCGAGAATATCCGAGCCGGCGAAGGAGAAGCGGGCGTGAGCGAGGGTGAACTTGGCGCCATACGCCGTGAACGCGCCCTTCAGAGAGGCGGCGGCGGACACCGTCAGGTCGGGGACCCCGGAGGACGAACCGCCCGCGTGTGTCGACGACGAGCTGCTCGAGCTCGAGGTCGAGCTCGAACTCGATCCACAGCCGGCGAGCGCGAGCACGGCGGCGAGGAGGGTCAGGACCAGGCACCGTCGTCTCATGTCATCTCCCGTTCGATCATCACTGACGTCGCCTTCACGGTGGCCGTCGCCTCGATCCCCTCGACGAGCCCCAACTCCTCGACGGAATCCCGCGTGACCGCCGCGGTGACGAGGAACGGGCCGGCCTCGATCTCCACGAGCGCCATCACGCCCTCGACCTCGACCGAGCGAACGATCCCGGTGAATCGGTTACGCGCTGAGAGGCGGGCGCCGGTCGCGTGGCGCGGCTTGCGTGAGCTCAGCCGGGCGACCTCATCGGCGGGCACGAGCCGGCGATTGCGGCTGTCCCGCTGCGTACGCAGCTTGCCGGCGCGGTCCCAGCGGCGGAGCGTGTCCTGGCTGACGCCGATCGCCCGCGCCGCTTCCCCGAGGGTGAGGTTCTGTGCCATGCTGCCATAGCATTGCATAGGCAGAACGATCAGGGGGACGAGCGCGCGAGCAGGACCGCTCGGTGGATTGTGTACAACAGCCGCCGGTACACAATCCACAACCGGTCGGCGCCGACTCGCGCCGCCGCCGCCACCTACTGGACTAGACCGTCTAGTTCTGCCGGGTGGGAAGGGGACTCGCGCTCGTCCTCCCACTGGACTGGACCGTCTAGTTCTGCCGGGTTTGGGGTGGGACCCACGGCGGGTGGGGACCAACGCGGGCGCGTGTCCGCGCCGACGCTACGCGGTGAGGACGACCGCCGCCTCCGGAGTGGCGACGTGGAAGCTGAAGCTCTCCTCGAGATAGAGCTGGACCGCGTCGGCGGTGTGGCTCGTGTAGCCGAGCGACAGGTCCTGACCTGACTCGAACAGGAAGTCCCCGCCGCGCAGGCTGAGCACGACGGCGCCCTTGACGCCGGGCGCCCAGACGATCGGGCCGTCAAGGATCTTGTGGAGGTGCTCGAGCAGCGGGTAGCCGCCATGCTCGGCCGTCTCGACGACGCGCTGGTACTGCTCGCCGCCGAGCGCGAGCGCGTACGAGCCCTTGATGCCGTTCTGGAGCAGGCGCTGCACGGCGGCCGCGACCGGCCGCGGGTATCCGTCGGTCACGTCGCCGAGCGCGATCGGGTCGTGGGTGCTCACTTCGGAGATGCCTCCAAACGCGCCCTCCCAGCCGTGGAACACGGCGACGTTCTCGGCGACCGCGATCTGATGCGCAGCCTTGTCGAGCGGCGCGAGGTCGGGATCGGCGGCGCCGCGATCGAAGTCGCGCAGCTCCTCGAGCGAGAGCTCGAAATCGGCACGGACCTCGACGACGGGGAGCACGCGGCGCTGACGGCCGCTGACCCCGGTGCATGGAGCGGAGCCAAGTGCGCTCGTGCGTCCGAGCGTCGTCGCCGAGTACGACCAGCCGTGCGGGCCCGAGAAGTCGATCAGCCGGCGTGCGGCGAGCGCCGGCCCCAGACGCTCACGCGCCTCGTCGTCGAGCTCGCCCCAGGCAGCGTCGCTGATCGGGGCGAGGTTGCGGAGCAGATGATTCATCGTGCGACCCCCCGTAGGCTACCGATCCCCAGCGAGCCATCCTCGGCAGCGCCGTCGGCGCCGCCACCGTCCTCAAGCACCTCGGCTTCGGCCTCCTCGCCATGCTCGACGACGTCGCCCGGCTGGAACAGGACACCCTGCGCGATCTTGCGCCACTCGGGCGTGCGGCGAAGCAGCAGCTCGAGGTCCATGGCGAAGTGCTTGAACTCCTCGCCCTGGGCGTCGCGCATCACGGCGAGGGCGTCGGCGTCCTGCTCGACGGCGATCCGCTGTTCGTACCAACCGATCGCCTCGGCCTCTTCGGTCAGCGAGGCGCACAGGCGGGCGAACGTCCGCGTCGCCGCCGGTAGTTCTTCAGGTGGTTCGTGGTACTGATCGAAGCCCAATGCATTCTCCCGTGCCGATGACGTCGTCGTACTTTCAGGGAATCCTAGGACTACCCGTCAGCATCATGACCGAACGACAACTGGAGGATCCATGAGCAGCATCGCAGCCGACATCCCCCGCCTGGCTCTCGGCGTCTGGCAGGTGCCGGACGGGCCGGAGTGCGAGAACGCCGTGCGCTGGGCACTCGAGCTCGGCTACCGCCACATCGACACAGCCCAGGCCTACGGCAACGAGGCGAGCGTCGGCCGCGCGATCGCGGCCAGCGGTCTGTCACGGGACGAGATCTTCATCACCACCAAGTTCTTCCCACGGCACAAGGATCCGGCGGCGGAGGCGCAGCGGAGCCTCGAGCGGCTCGGCACCGACTACGTCGACCTGTACATCATCCACTGGCCGCAGGGCGGCCCGACGTGGGCCTGGCCGGGCATGGAGCAGGCCAAGGCCGACGGGTCGGCGCGCCGGATCGGGATCTCCAACTTCAGCCTCGCCCAAGTCGACGAACTGCTCGGGGTCGCCTCCGAGCCGCCGGTCGTCAACCAGGTCCAGTTCAGCCCGTTCGAATACCGCCGCGCGCTGCTCGAGGGCTGCCGCGACCGCGGCATCGAGCTCGAGGCCTACAGCCCGCTCGGGACGGGCCGCCACCTTGAAGAGCCGATCGTGTTCGAGATCTCGCAGCGGGTCGGCCGGACCCCGGCTCAGGTCCTCATCCGCTGGTGCCTGCAGCGCGGGACGATCGTGCTCCCGAAGTCGACGCACCGGGAGCGGATCGAGGAGAACGGCCGCGTGTTCGACTTCGAGCTGTCCGAGCAGGACATGGAGGAGCTCGACGGGCTCGACACCACTGGCGGGACGGCCGACGCGAGCGAGTCGAAGTGGTGGTGAGGCGCGCTCAGCGCGGATCGCTGACCCGGCTCGAGAGCGCCGCTCGATCTGCCCGCGCGGGTCCCCCGGACGTCCGCGCGTGGGAATCCGGCCGTCTCGTGATCCCTGCGGCGGGACATCGGCCGAGAGTCCCAGACGATCCCTGCCGACCCTCCTCGATGCAGCCTTTCCCGACTGGAACGGACCTACGCCGGGCAGCCGAGCTCGTCGTCGACGACGAGCGCATCGTCGGCGTCGAACCGCCGCTTGAACGTGAACGCGTGCGGCGTCGGACCGTGTTCGCGGAGATGGTCGAGGCGGGCGATCGCCTCGTCCACCGAGGGCGTGTGGCCGGCCGGGACCCACCACAGGACCATGAACACCTGGATCCGCTCGAACCATTCGCGCCGGCGTCGCATCACGGCAACGTGGTCCGAGCGGTAGACGAACGAGGCGAGCGCGTCGATCGACTCCCAGACTGACATGTTGACGATCATCCGGTCGTCGTCGAAGGGGCGAATCGCGGTCGCGTTGCCCTCGTCGGTCTGCAGCCGCCAGACGAAGCCGGGCGCCTGGTCGGCGAGTGCGTTCACAGGGTCAAGTGCGGCGTTGAAGTCATCGAGCAGCGGTGAATCGATCGGCGCGAGCGCCCGGCCGATGTTGAGCTGCGCGATATGGAGCGTTGAGCCGGTCATGCGCCCAGCCTAACCGACGTGCGTTCGGCGCTCGGCCCGTGCAAACTGCGCGACGGTGCACCAGGCAGAGATCGTCATCGCAGGGCTGCTCGTCGCCGTGGCCGGGCTGAGCGCGCTCGCGCGCGTGCTCGCTGTCCCATACCCGATCGTGCTCGTCGTCGGGGGTGCCGTGTTCGGCTTCGTTCCGGGGATCCCGAGCGTGCGGCTCAACCCGGACGTCGTCCTCGTCGTGTTCCTGCCGCCGTTGCTCTACGGCGCGGCGTTCTTCGCCAACCTCGGAGACATCCGCAGGAGCCTGCGGGTGGTCACGCTCAACTCCATCGGCCTCGTGCTCGCGACGATGGTGCTCGTGGCGCTCGTCGCCCACGCGCTCGTCTCGGGGATGACGTGGGGCGCGGCGTTCACGCTCGGCGCGATCGTCTCGCCGACCGACCCGCTCGCGGGGTCATCGATCATGCGCCGGCTCGATGTCCCGCGGCGCATCATCAGTGCGATCGAGGGCGAGGGGCTGTTCAACGACGCGACAGCGCTCGTCGCGTACAAGGTCGCGGTCGCGGCGGTGGTCAGCGGTGCGTTCTCGCTCGCCGATGCGGGCCTGAAGTTCATCGCCGGCGCCGCCGGCGGGATCGCGATCGGGCTCGCCGTCGGCTGGGTGATCGCCGAGCTGCGCGCCCGCACCGAAGACAACCTGACGAGCATCACGATCTCGCTGTTCAGCGGCTACGCCGCGTTCATCCCCGCCGACGCGCTCGGCGCGTCAGGGGTGCTCGCGGCCGTCACGACCGGGATCTACATGGGCATCCGTGGCCCGAGCATCGTCCCGGCGCGCACCCGCCTGCAGGGGTTCTTCTTCTGGGAGATGCTCGACTACCTGCTCAACGCCAGTCTGTTCGTCCTCGTCGGACTCCAGTTGCGCGGCGTGATCAACCGGATCGATGGGCACTCGGCGTGGACGTATGCGGGGTGGGCCGCGGCGGTGGTGGCGGTTGTCATCGTCACCCGGATCGCGTGGGGGTTCACGATCACGGTGCTCATCCGGTCGGTCGATCGTCGGGAGTCCCAGCGGGCGCGGCGGGTCGGGTGGCGGCTTCGGCTCGTCGCGCGTGGAGCGGCATGCGGGGTGCCGTCTCGCTGGCGGCGGCGCTCGCGGTTCCGCTCCACACGGACAGCGGGGCGCCGTTTCCGGATCGCGATCTCATCATCTTCCTGACCTTCGCCGTCATCTTCGGCACCCTCGTCGTCCAAGGGCTCACGATGCCGGCGTTGATCCGTCGCCTCGGGATCACCCGTGACGACAGCGAGGACGGCGAGGAGATCCGGGCCCGGCTCGTCGCGACCAAGGCGGCACTCAGCGAGCTCGACCGCCTCGCCGACGAGGACTGGACCCGAGAGGACACGATCGAGCGCATGCGCGCGCAGTACAACTACCGCAAGCGCCGGTTCGCGGCCCGCGCCGGCAAGATCGAGGACGACGGGTACGAGGACCGCTCGCTCGCCTACCAGCACATCGTCCAGATCGTGCTCGCCGCGCAGCGCGAGGCGCTCGTCGATCTGCGCAACGAGGGGCGGATCTCGAACGAGACGATGAACCGCGTCATTCGTGACCTCGACTTGGAGGAGTCGCGGCTCGAGATCTGAGGCACGCGGTCCGCGCCACGTCCATGACAGACTGCCGCCCATGAGTCGTCGCGCCTGGGGAGCGTTCGCCGCTGTGTCCGTCATCTGGGGGGTTCCGTACCTGTTCATCCGGATCGCGGTCCGCGGTGGAATGACGCCGCTCGTCCTCGCTTGGGGACGGGTCACGCTCGCCGCCGTCGTGCTGCTCACGCTCGCCTGGCGCGCCGGGACGCTGGGTCAGATTCGCGGTCGTCTCCGCTGGCTGGCGGTGTATGCCGTCGCCGAGGTGACGATCCCATTCCCGATGATCGCGTTCGGCGAGCAGCGTGTCTCGTCGTCGCTCGCCGCGATCGTCGTCGCGTCGGTCCCGCTGATCGGCGCCGTGCTCGCGTTCCGTTTCGACCACACCGAGAAGCCGACGCCGCTGCGTGCGCTCGGCCTGCTGATCGGGTTCGGCGGCGTGGTCGCGCTCGTCGGCATCGATGTCGCCGGCAGCGCGAGCGAGTTGCTCGGAACGGCGGCGATCCTGATTGCTGCGGTCGGCTACGCGATCGGCCCGTCGGTGATCAAGCTGCGCCTCGGCGCGCTCGATCCGCGCGCCGCGATTGGTGGCGCACTCGGGATCGCCTCGTTGCTGCTGGCGCCGGGTGCGGTGCTCGACCTTCCGTCTCGGGTCCCGACGGCAGGTGCGATCGCGTGCGTCGTCGTCCTCGGGCTCCTGTGCACGGCGGCGGCATTTGTGATCCTCATGGTGCTCATCCGCGAGGCCGGGACGAGTCGGGCGATGGTCATCACCTACATCAACCCGGTCGTCGCGGTCACGCTCGGCGTGGCGCTCCTCGGCGAGCAGCCGGGCGCCGGCGCCGTCGCCGGGCTGCTCCTGATTCTCGCCGGCTCGTGGCTGTCGACCGGTGGGCGGATGCCGCCCTCGCTGCGCCAGTTCCGGCCGCGGCGCCTGCGGCCCGCCCGGGGCCGCCGGTCCGAGACCGCCGTGCAGGCAAGGACGGCGGGCGCGCTCGCCGTACTCGTCTGCCTGCTGTTCGCCGTCCCTGCGAGCGCGGCGCCCCCGGCGTGGACCACGTATCGACACGACATGCTGCGCTCCGGGGTCGATCCCGACAGCACGTCGCCGGTCGCGCCGACACAGGTGTGGCAGACCGCCGCACTCGACGGGTCGGTGTACGGGTCGCCGCTCGTGTACGGGTCACGCGTGTACGTGGCGACCGAGAACGACACCGTGTACGCGCTTGATTCGGTCACCGGGGCGGTCGTCTGGAAACGGCACGTCGGAACCCCGGTGCCCGTCGTGGGCCCGAACCCGCCGACGACCGGCTGCGGCAACATCAACCCGCTGGGGATCACCGGCACGCCGGTCATCGACCCGGCCACGCAGCGGATCTTCGCGGTCGCGGAAACGTGGGACGGCAGCGACCCAAGCTCGATCCAGCACGTGCTCCTCGGGTTTGACCTCGCCGACGGCGCGACGGTCTCCGGACTGCCCCGAGTCGTCGACGTCGCCTGGGTCGACGCCTCGCTACCAACTGCAGCGGCCGGGGCTCGCGCTCGATGGCGGCAAGGTGATCATCGGCTTCGGCGGCAACAGTGGGGACTGCGGCGACTACCACGGACGGATCGTCGCCGCGGCCGAGGACGGCTCATCGGTCGACAGCTTCAGTGCCCCGAGCCCGGAGAGCGCGGTCTGGGGCTCCGGGAACGGGCTGCCGGTCGATAGTCAGGGCAATATCTGGGCGACGACGGGGAACGGTGGTTCGGGGACGTTCGGCTACCAGGAGTCCGTGCTCCGGCTCCGGTTGACGCCGGGGGTGACGGTCGCCGATTGGTGGGCGCCGTCGGACTGGTCGGCCTTGGACGCGAGCGATCTCGACCTGGGCTCGAGTGAGCCGCTGCTGCTCCCGGACGGCCTCGTATTCGCGATCGGCAAGGCGGGCGTCGGCTACCTCCTTTCCGCTTCGCACCTCGGCGGAACCGGGTCGGACCCTGTCTTCAAGGCCGACGTGTGCGCAGGGAGTTGGGGCGGCAGCATCTACGTGTCTGGCGTCATCTACGTCACCTGCAGCGACGGGATATGGGCGCTCTCGCTGAACGCGCAGGCGAAGACGTTCTCGCCGCTCGCCGGTTGGAGCGTGACCTCCGGCGCGGCCGGTCCTCCGATCGAGGCCGGCGGCCTGATCTGGTCCGCCGGCTGGCAGGACGGCACCTTGTACGGACTCGACCCGGCGACGGGCAGCGTCACGTTTTCCACGAACCTCGGCAGCTTCAATCACTTCGCGACACCGAGCGCCGGCGGTGGTCTGCTGTTCGTCGCCAACGACGATCAGGTGACGGCGCTGCGGATTGCCAATACGCCCGCTCCGTCACCGACCGCGACGACGATGAGCGCCTCAACGCGCACGGCCGCGGCCGGCGCCCCGGTGACGCTCACCGCCACGGTCTCGCCGGCGCCGAACGCCGGGACGGTGCGTTTCACCGACGGCGCGGCGACGATCGCGGGGTGTGCGACGGCCGCGGTCAATCCCGTCAGCGGGCGCGCCACGTGCACCACCACGTGGCACCAAGCGGGCACACACACGCTCGGCGCGTTGTACACCGGTGACGCGTTCTATGCGGGCTCGCGCTCGGCGAGCGATCACCGTGCAGGTCCGGGTCGTGCCGCCACCGGTCCTGTCTCGTCCGCACCTGTCCGGGAGCGGGACGACGCGGACGCTGCAGCTCACCCTGTCGACCTCGGCCACGGTCACGGTCACGATCACGCAACGGGTCGCCGGCCGGCGGGCAAACGGCCGGTGTCGCACCGGGGTCCGACACGGACGACGATGCACGCTGACGGTGCGTCGCGCCCGGTTCACGCTGCACGCCCACCGCGGTGCCAACACGTTCCGGCTGAAGCTCTCCCGTCTGCGCGCCGGCCGGTACGCCGTCTCCGTGTCGGCGGTCGACAGCCACCGCCTCGTCTCCCGGACGAGTCACCTCACGCTGACGGTGGCGGCGCACCACCGCCGCTGACCACGGGCCGAGCGGGCAGCCGCCCATGGGCGCGTGAACCTTTGGCGTCGGGGGCAGTCTCGGTCTGCGTTCGCTTGTGTCGCGATAGCCGCGAGGAGTAAGGTCGAACATATCTGCCAAACCTTGGAGGAGAGGGAATGAGCACACCCGTTCCAGTACGGCTCAGCGTCAATGGCGTCGAGCATCAACTGGAGGTCGAGCCGCGCCTATTGCTCGTGCACGCCCTGCGCGACAACCTCGGCCTCACCGGCACCCACGTTGGATGCGACACGTCCAACTGCGGCGCCTGCACCGTGCATCTCGATGGCCGTGCGGTCAAATCGTGCACCGTGCTCGCGGTGCAGGCCGACGGCGCCGAGGTGACGACGATCGAGGGCATGGGCACCGACGAACAACTGCATCCTCTGCAGGAGGCGTTCTGGAACGACCACGGCCTGCAGTGCGGCTACTGCACCCCCGGCATGATCATGGCGGCGGCTGGCCTGCTCGCGGATAACCCGAATCCGACCGAGGAAGAGGTGCGGCACGCGCTTGAGGGCAACCTGTGCCGGTGCACGGGCTACCACAACATCGTGCGCGCGATCCTCGATGCGGCGAAGAGCAAGTCGGCGACGATCTCGGAGCCGGAGGTGACGGCATGAGCGACGGGTCTGGCGCCACTGCCACCAACGGCTCGACCCATGTCGGCCGGGCGCTGCGACGCAAGGAAGACCCGCGGCTGATCACCGGCCGCGGCCGCTATGTCGACGACATCGTGCTTCCCGGAACGCTGTGGGCGGCGTTCGTCCGCTCGCCGGAGGCGCACGCCAAGATCGTCTCGATCGACTCCTCGCTGGCGCTTGAGCGCGACGGGATCCACGCCGTGTACACGGGCGAGGACATGGCGGACCTCGGCGGCCCGCTGCCGATGGCCTGGGTACCGCCCGGCGTCGAGGTTCAGAACCCTGAGCACTGGCCGGTCGCTCGCGGCACGGTCAACCACGTCGGCGATCCGGTCGCCGTCGTCATCGGTGAGGACCGCTACGGCGTGATGGACGCGGTTGAGGACGTGATCGTCGAATACGAACCGCTCCCCGTCGTCGTCGACCCGGAGAAGGCGCTCGAGGGCGCTCCGTTCGTCCACGAGGCGCTCGGCACGAACAAGGTGCATGAGTGGTCGCTGCCCGGCGGCGATGTGGACGCCGGGTTCGCGGAGGCCGACGTCGTCATCGAGCGGCGGGTGGTCAACCACCGCACCGCCGGCGCGCCGATCGAGCCGCGCGGCGTGCTCGCCGACTACCGGGCCGGCAGCCTCACGCTGCACAGCTCGACCCAGGTGCCGCACTTCGTCCGGCTGTTCCTCGCGATCCTGCTCGGGATGAGCGAGGAGCGCGTACGGGTGATCGCGCCCGAGGTCGGCGGCGGCTTCGGCGCCAAGCTCCAGGTGTACGGCGAGGAGGTGTTCGCCTGCTGGGCGTCGCGCAAGCTCGGCCATCCGATCAAGTGGATCGAGACGCGCTCGGAAAACATGCAGGTCACCCACCAGGGCCGCGATCAGATCTCCTACGTGAAGATGGGCGCCAAACGGGACGGCACGGTGACCGCCTTCCACGTGAAGATCATCGCCGACTTCGGCGCCTACAACATGCTGCTGACGCCGCTGATCCCGTCGCTCGGTGCGTTCGTGATGGGCGGCTGTTACAAGATCCCGAACGTCCAGACCGACATCGTCGGCGTGTTCACGAACAAGTGCCCGACGGATGCGATCCGGGGCGCGGGTCGACCCGAGGCGACGCACATGATCGAGGTCACGCTCGACCAGATGGCGGCCGAGCTCGGGATGAGCCCGGTTGAGATCCGGCGGAAGAACTTCATTCCGAAGGACGACTTCCCGCACGCGGTCGCGACCGGAGTCATCTACGACTCGGGCGACTACGACAAGACGCTCGACCGGCTGCTCGAGATGGTCGACCTGGACGCGTTCCGTTCCGAGCAAGAGGATCTGCGGGCGAAGGGCATCTACCGTGGCATCGGGTTCTCGACCTACACCGAGATCTGCGGGCTTGCCCCGTCTCGCATCACCGGCCCCGCCGGCGTCGGCGTCCAGGCCGGTGGCTGGGAGTCGGCGATGGTGCGTGTGCACAACACCGGCGCGGTCACCGTCTACACCGGATCCAGCGGCCACGGCCAGGGCCATGAGACGGCGTTCGCCCAGATCGTTGCCGACCGGCTCGGAGTCGACCCGGCGGTCGTCGAGGTCGTTCACGGCGATACCGGCATGGGCCCCGAGGGCCGCAACACGTACGGGTCACGGTCGCTCGCGGTCGGCGGCGAGGCGCTCGCCAAGTGCGCGAACAAGGTCGCCGAGAAGGCAAAGCGGATCGTCGCTCACCATCTCGAGGCGGCGCCCGAGGACATCGAGGTCACCGCGGACAAGTTCGCGGTGAAGGGCTCCCCGGACAAGGGGATGACACTCGCGGAAGTCGCCGGTGTCACCTACGTCTACGACATCCCGGACGACATGGAACCGGGACTGGAGGAGACGACGTTCTATGACCCGGAGAACTTCGTGTTCCCGTTCGGCGCGCACGCGTGCATCGTCGACGTGGATGGGGAGACGGGCAAGACGAAGATCGTGCGCTACGTCGCGGTCGACGACTGCGGCAACGCGATCAACCCGCTGATCATCAACGGGCAGCTCCACGGAGGGATCGTCCACGCGCTCGGCCAGGCCCTGTACGAGCGCGTCCACTACGACGAGGACGGACAGCTCGTGACCGGGACGTTCGTCGACTACGCCCTGCCGACCGCAGCCGAGCTGCCGAGCTTTGAGCTCGACCGCACGGTGACGCCCTCGCCGGTCAACTCGCTCGGTGCCAAGGGCGTCGGCGAGGCCGGCACGATCGCAGCGAGCGCGGCAGCGACGAACGCCGTGATCGACGCGATTCGGCCGCTCGGTGTCAGCTACATCAACATGCCGCTCAGCCCGATGCGGGTGTGGGAGGCTATTCAGGAGTCCCAGAAGGGAGGTGTGCCCGCGTGATCCCCGCAGAATTCGACTACATCGCGCCGGAATCGCTCGATCAGGCGATCCTTGCGCTCAAAGAGAACGGCGAGGAGGCGAAGCTGCTCGCCGGCGGTCACTCGCTGCTGCCGCTGATGAAGCTTCGGCTGGCGGCGCCGGCGCTGCTGATCGACATGCGCAAGATCCCCGGGCTGCACGGCATCCAGCGGGAGAACGGCAACTGGCGGATCGGCGCGATGACGCCGCATGTGATGCTCGAGACGACGCCCGAGCTCGGGATCATCTCGACGGCCGCGGGTACGATCGCCGACCCCCAGGTTCGCAACCGGGGGACGATCGGCGGGAGCCTGGCGCACGGTGATCCGGCGTCCGATCTGCCGGCGGTCATGCTCATCGGCGAGGCCACGGTGACGGCCACGGGCGGTGACGGTGGCACGCGGACGATCGCGGCCAAGGACCTGTTCCGTGACTACCTCGACACGGCGCTCGAGCCGCACGAGGTCCTCACCGAGATCCACTTCCCGGTGTTCGACGGCTGGGGCTCCTCGTACCAGAAGTTCAACCGCCGCAGCGAGGACTGGGCGATGGTCGCCGTCTCGGCGCTCGTCAAGCAGACCGGCGACGTGTGCGAGGACGTCCGGATCGGGCTGACGAACATGGCGTCGACGCCGCTGCGGGCAACCGCGGTCGAGGAGGCGCTCAAGGGTCAGCCGCTCACCGCGGAGACGATCGCCGCCGCCGCCGAGCACGCCGCCGAGGGGACACACCCGCCGGCCGACCTCAACGCCAGCTCGGAGTACAAGCGCCACCTGGCGCGGGTCCTCACGCGACGGGCGCTGGAGGAGGCCGCCGGCCTCTCGTGACGTCCCACGATCTCGGATCCGTCGAGGCGGCGAGCGCCGCACTCGCCGCCCGCGGATACCTCGCCGATCGCCCGCTGGCGCTCGCGATCACGCTTGCGGCCACCCTTGAGCAGCCGTTGCTGCTCGAGGGTGAGGCCGGCGTCGGCAAAACCGAGGTCGCTCGGGCGATCGCCGAGTCGACCGGTGCACGGCTGATCCGGCTGCAGTGTCACGAGGGGATTGACCTCCACCACGCGGTCTACGACTGGGACTACGCCCGTCAGCTGCTGGCCCTGCGCGCCGCCGAGAGCGGCGTCGACGAGGGCGAGCTGTTCTCCCGGCGCTTTCTGCTCCGCCGGCCGCTGCTCGAGGCACTCGAGCACGACGGACCGGTCGTGCTGCTGATCGACGAGATCGACCGGGCAGATGACGAGTTCGAGGCGTTCCTGCTCGAGTTCCTCTCCGATTTCGCGGTGACGATTCCCGAGCTCGGGACGATCACGGCGCACCAGCGCCCGCTCGTGATCCTCACCTCGAACCGGACGCGCGAGCTTCACGATGCACTCAAGCGGCGCTGTCTGTACCACTGGATCGATTACCCGACCCCCGACCGTGAGCGGGAGATCGTCCACGCCCGGGTCCCCGGCGTCTCCGAGGAGATCGCACGCCGTGTCGTCGCCGCCGTCGCCCGGCTGCGCGAGCAGGGTGACCTGTACAAGCTGCCGGGCGTGGGGGAGACGCTCGTCTGGGCGCAGGCGCTGCTCTCGCTCGGCGCCGACGGCGACCTCGACGAGACCCTCGGTGTCGCGCTCAAGGTCCACGAGGACATCGAGCGCGTGCGCCAGCGGAAAGTGCTCGAGGGTGTCTGACGCGCCCGAGGTGACGCGCGGTCTCGCTGCGCTCGCCCGTGAGCTGCGGGCCGGCGGGGCGCGCGTCGGGCTCGGTGAGCTGCTCGCCGCGCACCGGGCGCTTGATGTCGTTGACCCGGCGTCGCGCACCGATGCAAAGCTCGCGCTCCGGACGGTGATGTGCTCGCGGCGCGAGGACCTGGAGCGCTTTGAACGCGCGTTCATCGCCGTGTTCGGCGACGAACGGGCTCCAGGGCAGGAGAACGCGCTTGACGAGCTCGGGGCGATCGAGCGCGAGGTGCTGCCACGGGCAGCGGTGCCGACGGCCGGCAGCGCTCCCGAGCCCCCGGCCGCCGCCGAGGAGGACCCGACCGCGATCCCCGCGGCCTGGAGCGAGGTCGAACTGCTGCGGGCGAAGGACTTCGCGCGGTACAGCCCGGCGGAGATGGCAGCGGCGCGTGAGCTGATCGCGCGGCTCGCTCGGCGCGGACCGACGCGGCGCTCGCGCCGGACCCGGCCGGTGCGACGGCGACGCGGCCACGAGCCCGACCTGCGGCGGACGCTGCGAGCGTCATTGCGCACGGCCGGCGAACCCGTCGAGCGGCGCTGGCGGGCGCCAACCGAGCGTCAGCGGCCGGTGGTGCTCGTCTGCGACGTCTCCGGCTCGATGGAGCCCTACGCGCGGATGCTGCTGCAATACCTGCATGCATGCGTCGCCGCCCGGCGGCGCGTGGAGGCATTCGCGTTCGGCACGCGACTCACGCGGGTCACCAACGAGCTCGCCGGCCGCGATCACGACCACGCGCTCGAGCGGGCCGCAGCGGCGGTCACCGATTTCTCCGGTGGAACCCGGATTGGGGCGGCCCTGGCGGAGCTCAACCGGGACCACGGACGACGCCTCGGTCGCGGCTCGGTCGTGATCATCCTGTCCGATGGCTGGGATCGCGGTGACCCCGAGCTGCTCGCGACCGAGATGGCGCGGCTCCGTCGCAGCTCGCACCAGCTCGTGTGGCTTAATCCGCTGGCCGGTCACCCTGACTACGAACCACTGACCCGCGGCATGCGCGCCGCGGTTCCCCACACCGACGAACTGCTGGCAGGCAACTCGCTTGCTTCACTTGAGCAGCTGGCTTCGATATTGGAGGAGATGTGAGAGACGTACTTCCGCAGATCACGGAATGGACAGCCCGGGGCGATCGGATCGCGATCGCGACCGTCGTTGGCGTCAAGCGCTCCGCACCCCGGCCGCCCGGCGCGAAGATGGCGGTCAACGATCGCGGCGAGGTGTTCGGCGCTGTTTCCGGCGGCTGCGTCGAGGGCGCCGTCGTCGTCGTCGCGGAGACCGTGCTCGGCGACAACGAGCCGCAGCTGTTGCACTTCGGCATCGCCGACGACGAAGCGTGGGATGTCGGCCTGCCGTGCGGCGGCGAGATCGACGTCTGGGTCCAGGTCTACGAGCCCGGACGCTTCGAGGAGGTTGCGCGGGCCGGGGGACGGGCTGCCGAGATCACGATGTTGGAGGGCGCCCGCCCCGGCGCCAAGCTGGTTGTCGAGGCCGACGGCGAGCGGTCGGGCACGCTCGGATCACCGGAAATGGACGACGAGGCGGCACGGACTGCGGACGAACTCATCTGGGCCGAGCGGTCCGAGCGCAGCGGAGCGCTGTTCATCGACGTCGTGCACCCGACGCCCCGCCTCATCCTGTTCGGCGCCGTCGACGTCGCGAGCTCACTCTGCACGCTCGCGCGGGCGGCCGGCTGGCGGCCATATGTCGTCGATCCGCGAGCCCGCTTTGCGACCCCGGAGCGGTTCCCCGACGCCGAGGAGGTGATCGTCGCGTGGCCGGAGGAGGCGTTCGCGCAGCTCGGCGGCATCGACCGGGCGACCTCGATCGCGGTGCTCACCCACGATCCGAAGCTCGACGACGCGGCGCTGATGATCGCACTGCGCTCCGAGGCCCGCTTCGTCGGCGCGATGGGCTCTCGTCGCGCTCAGGCGAGCCGGCGTGAGCGGCTGCTCGAGGCGGGAATGACCGACGCCGAGTTGGCGCGCCTGGCCGCGCCGCTCGGGCTGGACCTCGGCGCCGTGAGCGGCGAGGAAACCGCGCTCTCGATCCTCGCCGAGGTCGTCGCGGCGCGCCATGGCCGCGACGGTGGACGGCTGCAGAACGCCGGCGGCCGGATCCACGAGGTGCCTGCGTGACCTGCGGCCTCGTGCTTGCGGCCGGCGCCGGGACGCGGTTCGGCGGTGACGGGTCAAAGCTGCTCGCTGCGCTCGAGGGGCGCGCGTTGCTGGAGCACGCCGTCCGTGCCCAGACGGCCGTGACCGCGCTTGAACGGGTCGTCGTCGTGCTCGGCGCGCGTGCCGATGAGATCCAGGCCGCGGTCGACTTCGGCCGCGCGGAGACGGTCGTGTGCGCCGACTGGGAGGACGGGCAGGCGGCATCGCTGCGCTGCGGGGCGGCCGCGCTGGCGGGCGCTGATCGCGTGATCGTCACGCTTGGGGATCAGCCGGGCGTCACGCCGGCCCTGATCGAGCGATTCCTCGACGCCGCGCCGGCGAGCCGGGCGACGTACGGGGGGCGGCCCGGCCATCCGGTGGTGCTCGGAGCCGAGCAGCTCGCCGCCGTGGCGCAGCTGCGCGGGGACGCCGGTGCCCGCTCGTTGCTGCGCGGCGGGACGCAGATCGAGTGCACCGATCTCACCGACGGACGTGACGTGGACACCCTGGAAGATCTGGAGGCGATTCGCCGTGAAGCTAGAGCAGTCGTTTGAGGTAGCCGCCCCGATCGACCGGGTGTGGGATGCGTTGATCGACGTCGAAAAGGTGGCGCCGTGCCTGCCCGGCGCGAGCGTCACGGGACGCAACGAGGACGGCAGCTATGCCGGCAATCTGACGATCAAGATCGGGCCGACGACCGCTGCCTACGCGGGGCGGCTTCAGATGGAGGACGTCGACAAGGGCGCGCACACGGCGACGATGCAGGCGCAGGGGACCGACAAGCGCGGGCAGGGCGGCGCCAAGGCGACGATCACCTCGAAACTGTCCGAGACCGCGAACGGGACCCACGTCGACGTCAACACCGACTATCACATCACCGGGCGCCTGGCCCGGTTCGGACGCGGCGGGATGATCGAGGACATCTCGAACCGGCTGCTCCGGGAGTTCGCGTCGTCCCTGCAGTCCTCGCTGGTGGACCAGCCCGCGGCGCCGCCGGCGCCGCGCGGCGCAGCAGCCGGCGGCGGCGCAGCAGCCGGCGGCGGACGAGCCGGCGGTGGAGGAGTCGGCGGCCGCGCCCGACGCATCGAACGGTGCGACGGTGGAGTCGGCTGCGGCCAGTTCCCCGCCGGCCGGGCCGGCTGCGGGCAGCTCCACGGTGGCAGAGCCGGCTGCGGCCAGCGCGTCCGCCACGGCTGAGCCGTTCGCGCCCAGCGAGCCGAGCATGCCGTTTCCCGGCGCCACGCCGGACCCGAGCAACGCGATCGAGGGCATCCCCCTCATGACCTCCGTCCTGTGGGAGCGCACGAAGCGCAATCCGGTGCCATTGGCGCTGATCCTCGGCTTCTTGCTCGCGCTCATCACGTTGCGGCGCCGGCGTCACTGAGGCCGGGCGCTGATCGCGCTTGAAGAGTTCGGGAGCGGCGAGCCGCTCGTCCTCCTCCACGGCCTGGCGACGACCCGCCAGATCTGGAACGCGGCCGCACCGCTGCTCGCGCGCTCGCGGCGGGTGATCACCCTCGACGTCCCGGGCTTCGGCGAGTCGCCCCCGGCCGGTGACGGGTTCGAGCTCGTGTCGGTCGCCGATGCGATCGCGGCGCGGCTCGAGGCCGACGCTCCCTACGACCTCGTCGGCCATTCGCTCGGCGCGGGCGTCGCGCTCACGCTGGCGGCTCGGCACCGAGCGGCGGTCCGCCGGCTCATCCTCGTCGCCCCGGCCGGGTTCGCGCCGCTGCCTGGCCCGGCCGCAGTCGCGGTGGCACACCTCTCGGAACCCGTGCTCGCGGTGCGCCGCCGGCTCGCGCCACTGTCCGATCTGTCGTGGGGCCGGCGGCTGCTCCTCGGTCTGGCCGCGGCGCGGCCGAGCATGCTGTCGCCAACCCAGGCGCGGCTGATCGTCACCGCCTCGGCGTCGGCCCAGCGCACGGCGGTGGCGCTCACCACGATCACCCGCGCTGACCTGCGCCCGCTGCTCAGCGAGGTCGGCGCACCGATCGGGGTGGTGTGGGGCGCGGAGGACCGGACGATCCCGCTGCGCACCGCTCGCGTCATCCGGGCGGCCCGGCCGGACGTTCGGCTGGTCGTCATCGAGCGCGCCGGGCACGTGGTGATGATCGAGCGTCCCGAGGCGTTCGCCGGCGCGGTGGACGACCTGCTCGCCCGGGTTGGCGAAAACACAACAACTCCGTCCGGGCCCATGTCTACCGTGCCGTAAGCAGGGTTTTCCCGGACGTTCGTGTTTGCGAGTGACCGCTTCGATCACGCTCCGCGACGGACGCCGCCTGGTCTACCAGGAGGTCGGTCCGATCGACGGTGTCCCGGTCGTCTACTGCCATGGCGCCATCGGCACGCCGCTGAGCGCGGCGGTCGACCTCGAGACCCTCGCGCATGACCTCGGGATCCGCTACGTCGCCGTGTGTCGACCGGGCGTCGGCGGCTCGGACCCCTCGCCAGGGCGGACGCTGCGCTCGCTCGCCGACGACATAGGTGAGCTCGTCGACCGGCTCGGCATCGATCGGTTCGCGGTGCTCGGCGTGTCCGCCGGCGGGCCGTATGCCCTCGCGATCGCGCGTGAGCTCGGGCCACGGGTGACGAGGTCCGGGATCTGCAGCTCGCTGTCGCCGCTCTGCCCGCCGCACCGCACGCCCGGGATGCCGAGCCGGGTCCAGCTCGGTCTGCGATTGCTCGCGCGGTATCCGGGCGTGTGCGCGCGGATCGGAGACCAGGTGCTCCCGATCATCCGCCGCCGCCCCGATCTGCTGACGCGCGTGATCGCCGCGCACGCGGCACCCGAGGAGCGCACCCGATTGCACACCCCGGGTGAGCGGCACGCGGCTTCGACGAGCTTCCTCGACGCCTGCGCCGACGGCGCCCGGGGCCTGATCGAGGACTACCTCGTGTACTCCCGCGCCTGGGGGTTCTCGCCGGCCGAGGTGCGAAGCGAGGTTCACCTGTGGCACGGACTGCGGGACCCGCTCGTTCCGATCGAGCACGCGCTCCAGCTGGCGATTACGCTTCCGCGTTGTCGCATGTTCTTCGACCCGGATGAAGGCCACCACTTTTTCCGCCGCAGGCTCGCGACGATCCTCGCGGTGCTCGTCGATCGTCAGACCGGCGATGCGCCGGAGCTGGCCACGTCGGTCGACACGGCTCGGAGGCTGACCGTCCGTCGAGGGAGGCATCGATGACCACGCAAGCGGAGAAGGCGGCCGGGTTCTTGTCGCTGCATCGTCCCGGCGAGCCATTGCTGATGGCAAACGTCTGGGACGCGGGTTCGGCGAAGGCCGTCGCGGCGCTCGGCTACAAGGCGCTTGCGACGACGAGCAGCGGCTTTGCGGCGACGCTCGGGCGGCTCGACGGGTCGGTCACCGCCGAGGAGGCGCTCGCCCACTCCGCGGCGATCGTCGCCGCGACCGACCTTCCGGTCTCCGCCGACCTCGAGAACTGCTTCGCCGATGACCCGGCGGGCGTCGCCGAGACGATTCGCGGCGCGATCGCGGCCGGCCTCGCCGGGGGCTCGATCGAGGATTTCACCGGCAATGCGGACGACCCGATCTACGCGTTCGATGACTCGGTCGCCCGTGTCGCGGCCGCGGCCGAGGCGGCGCACGCTGGGGACGTGCACTTCGTCCTGACCGCTCGCTGCGAGAACCTGCTCCACGGGCGGGACGATCTCGACGACACGATCGCGCGGCTGCAGGCGTATGAACGGGCCGGCGCCGACGTTCTGTTCGCGCCCGGACTGCGCGCCGCCGAGGACATCGCGCGGGTCGTGACGTCGGTGAGCCTCCCGGTCAACGTGCTCGTCGGCCCGGGTCGGCCGACCGTCGCCGAACTCGCCAAGCTCGGCGTCGCTCGAACGTCGGTCGGTGGCGCGCTTGCGTTCGCCGCGCTCGGTGCCGCCGTCGAGGCGGCGACCGAACTGCTCGAGGACGGCACGTATACGTCGCTGGAGCGGGCGGCGACGGGGATCCGGGCCGCCCGCAGCGCGTTCAGCTGACCGGCGCCTTCACCGAGGCGATGAACCCGCGGACGTCACCGGCGGGCTCCGAATAGGCGTCGCCGAGCGTCGTCTCGATCGCGTTCATGAACTGGCTCGCCCACGCCGGGAGCTCGTAGTCGATCGCGGCGAGGAACTCGAGCGAGGCGGCGAGCCGGATGTCGGCGATCGACGGCCGATCGCCCCCGATGAACCGCCGGCCGTCGAAGAAGAACGAACCGATCGCGGCGAGCGGCTGGGCGAGGGCGTCGGTCGCGTCACGTTGGGCCTGGGCCTTGACCTCCGCGTCGGCGTCGGACGCAGCGACCTCGCCCGGGTAGTTGGGGAACCCGAGGGCGGGGTACGTCGCCCGCCCGATCAGCGGATACAGCGTCCCGATGACGTAGAACATCGCGCT
Source organism: uncultured Solirubrobacterales bacterium (assembly GCA_963779695.1). Lineage (GTDB taxonomy): Bacteria > Actinomycetota > Thermoleophilia > Solirubrobacterales > Solirubrobacteraceae > Palsa-465. Next base: position 56,259 of record CAVZZH010000019.1, on the reverse strand, counting down.
GTCGACCATCGCGCGCTGACCAGGATCGCTCGGGTAGAAGTCCTCGAGGCCGTCCCGGTTGCAGATGTACTGCATGATCGCGCAGCTCTCCCACAGCGATCCGTTCGGAAGGCCGGACTCCTCGAGCAGCGGTGTCAGGTCGGCGGGATCCTTCGACAGGAACTCCGGCGTGCCTTTGCTGCCCCACATGTCGACCTCGTCGCACTCGAGGCCGGCAGCGCGGATCAGGATCCGCGCTGACAGGTTGTTGACGCTGGGCTTCAAGATGCTGAGCGTGTGAGTCGCCATTTCTCTCCTCAAACTGGCATGGACGGACTGTGACGGTGCTGACGGTGCTGACGGTGCTGACGGTGCTGACGGTGCTGACGCCGTGACGGCTACGGCTCGGTGTACGGGTCCTTCGCCGTGCGGTCTTCCGACAGCGACGGGCGCGAGCGGAGGATGAGACCCTCGATCGCGTCCGCCAGGTGAACCTGATCGATGTTGTACTCCCCGCGCGCCACGCGGAGCTTGTGGGCCTCGAACAACACATCGGAATGCGTAAAGCCGAACGGCGGCTCGAACCGATACGACGCGAGCTCGATCAGCAGCCCGAGCGGGTCCTCGAAGTAGATCGAGTCCATGAACCCGCGGTCCTTGACGCCGCTGTGCTTGATCCCGCGCTCGTCAAGCCGCTCGACCGCCTGGTGGAACGTCGCCTGCGAGACGTTGAACGCGATGTGATGCACGCACCCCGGGTCCGTCGGCGTGCGGGTCGAGTCCGGCTTGCGCTCCTCGTTCGTGAAGACGGTGATGAGCCGTCCGTCACCGGGATCGAAGTAGAGATGACCCTCGGTCGGACGGTCGAGATTCGGTTGATCGAACACGAACGGCATCCCGAGGACTCCTTCCCAGAAGTCGATCGAGGTCCGCCGGTCGGCCCCGACGAGGGTGATGTGATGGACCCCCTGGGTTTGCAGCTTGCGCAGGTCGCCCCCTCCTTTGAGTTGTTGACGTGTCAAGTCTCGTCGGTCGGGGTGGGGGTTGCAAGGGGCCGCGGTCGTGGTGGGCTCGGGTGCGGTTGCGGGCGACCGGCGTGGTGGGCATCGAGGAAGGGGGATGGGGTGGGGGCGGGAGCACGAAAGCGAGCGCATCATGGCCAAAACGCACGTGAGCGCGCTCGGAATGGCCAAAACGCATGTCAGCGACGGCCGATCGCGGCGCTTTCTTGCGTTTCGGCCAGATATCGACCAGAACGCAAGAAAGCTCTGAAATCCGCCCGCGCTTCCATGCGTTTTGGTCGCAGCGGGGCGGGTTCTCGTGCGTTTTGGCGCCTCGCAGGCGCGCTTTCGCACGTTGCGGAGGACGTCGTCCGGATCTGCCGCGCGGGCCCTCAGCGTTCGACGAGCTTTGACTTGTACTCGCTGCGGACGAGCGTTCCGAACGGCACGAGCTCGACGACCGTCTGCACGACGAGCGCGCCTCGCAGTCGCTCGCGGATCGACTCGGCGAGTCCGGGCTCGGCGTCGGCGTCGACGTCGCGCGCCAGTTCGACGCGGACGGGCAGCGGCGGGTCCTGCTTGACTCCCGGCGCCGTCGGGACGACCCGGATCTGGCCGCTGACCGCCGGGGCGAACGCGCTCACCACCTCACGCACGGCGGACGGGAACACGTTGACGCCGCGGACGATCAGCATGTCGTCGGTCCGGCCGATGCAGCGGATCCGCGGCCCGGTCCGGCCGCAGGGACATGGCGACATTCGGACCGCGACGTGGTCCCGCGTCCGGAACCGCAGCAGCGGCGCAGCGCGATGGCGCAGGTGGGTGAGGACGAGCTCGCCGGTGGCGCCGTCACCGAGCTCGACCGCTTCACCGGTGTCCGGGTCGATCGAGCTCTGGATGAACGAAGCCGCGGGCGCCGAGGTGCATCCCATCCTGGGCCTCGCACTCACCCCACAGCGACACGCCGATGTCCCCGATCCCCATCGCCTCGGTCACGCGCGCGCCCCACCCATCCTCGAGACCCGCTCGGAAGGCCTTCTCGCCCCCGCCCGGCTCCCCGGCGACGAGCACCCGCGCCACCGTCGACCCCGGAAGGTCGATCCCGCGCTCGGCCGCCCACTCGATCAGATACGCCGCATACGACGGCGTCAGCACGGCCGCCTCGGGCCGCAACCGCTCCACCGCGAGCATCAACCGCTCGGTGTTGCCGGTCCCGACCGGGATGTGACACAACCCGATCCGGTCAAACGATGCGAGCGCCGCGCCGGCGACGAACGGCCCGGCGTTGTAGCTCGAGACGATCCGCTGGCCCGTCCGGATCCCCGAGGCCGCGTAGCTGCGGGCCGAGCCGGTGATCCAGTTCTCCAGATCGCCGGCGGTCAGGGGGATGTAGCTGGGGACGCCCGTCGTCCCGCTCGTGGAATAGATCCGGACGATCTCCGAGGGGTCGGCGCACAGGTGCGTGCCGACCGGGTTCTCGTCGGTGGTCGTCGCGCGGAGCTCCTGCTTCTCGGTCAGCGGCAGCCGTCGGATATCCGCCAGGCCGCCGGCGTCCTGCGACGCCTCGATTCCGGCGGCGCCGAGCTTGTCCCGATAGAACGCCGAGCGGTCGAACAGGTAACGGAGCTGGACCCGGTAGGCATCGTCGTCGAGCGCATGCTGCTCGTCCCAGGGCCGTGCCTCGACGGCCGGGTCCAGCATCGACGCTTGACCGTCAGCCACGCTCGTAGCGGATCGCGTCCTCCGCCTGTCCCGCCATCAGGAACCCGAGCGGGATCTCCTGCTCCTCGGCGAGGTGGGCGAGCAGGCTGGCCGTCCGGGCGAGGATCGGGACCGCCTTGACGGCGGCGGCCGCGAACCCGAGGTCGAGCATCACCGCGGCGATCGGCATCGACACGTTCATCGTCAACGGGCGACCCCAGGCGGCTGCGGCTGCGGTGCGAAAGTCACGGGCCAGCTGGACGTGCACGCCGCTCACGCCCCGCGCATCCGCGAGCTCGAGGATCCGCTCGGCTCGGGGATCAAGCGGACGGTGCAGCGGATGCCCGAACCCGGGCAGACGCTCTCCGGCGGCCCGGACGCCACGGGTCATCTCGGCGGCGACCTCGCCCGACGGCGCGCCGTCGCCCACCCGCTCCGAGGCGCGCACGAGCAGCCGGGCGCACTCCTCGGCGGTCCCGAGGACGACCGGACCGCAGCCGAGGATGCCCGCCGCGACCGCACCCTGGAGCGAACCCGGGTCGGCCGCCAGCGTCATCCGGGCGGCGACGTTCGTCGGCATCATCCCGTGCTCGGCGATCGCCACGAGCAACGCGTCCAGGAAGAACCGCTGCTCCTCTGACGGCCGGCGGCCGGTCAGCAACAGGTGGAAGTACTCGGTGAAGCTGACGTGCCCGATCAGCTCGGTCGCCAGATCGTGTCCCCGGATCTCAACGCGGTCCGGATACGCCTGGCTGATGTGGGTGACCGGGTTATCCGCGCCGCCGATCTGCATCGGCCGCGACCCTACCAGTGCGCGCCCACCGAAACGTTCGCGCGCGCGGGTTATGCTCCGCTTCGATCATGGGGGAGTGGGAGTGCGATCAGGGCGCATCGGGTGGTTGTTGACCGCCTGACCCGCGAGGACACGCGGATCCTCAAGCTCGAACGCGGCGTGATCCGCGGCCACACGTGCAAGGTGCTCGTGCTCGAGCGTACGGACGCGCGGCCGCTTCCAACCCTCGACGAGCTGCGCGCCCGCATCAGTGGCCGGCTTGACGCCGCCGGTCGCCTGCGTCAGCGGGTCGTGCCGACACCGCTGCGCGTCTCCGATCCCGTGTGGCTCGATGATCCGGCGTTCGACATCACCACACACGTCACCGCGGTGGACGACCTCGGGATCGAAGGGCGCGCCGGGCTCGAGCAGGTCGTCGGGCGGCTCATGTGCGAGCGGCTTGACCGGGCGCGGCCGCTGTGGCACCTCGCGGTCGTGCCCCGGCTGGACGAGAACTCGATGGCGCTCATCTGGCGTCTGCACCACTGCCTGGCCGACGGCACGACCAGCATGCGCATCGGCGACGCCCTGCTGTGGGATCCGACCCCGGACGGCGGTCGACCCGACGCCGAACGGGTGGTCACCGACCCCCGCCCCGGGAGCGCTCGACCTGTTCGCGCGGGGGCTCGCCGATCAGGCGCGTCGTCGGGCGCGCGGCCTCTCGCCGTTCGCCCGCCGGTCACCGCGGCCGCGTCGCGCGCCGCTGCGCCGCCGTGTGGTCAGCCGCGAGCTCTCGCCGCACGGCGGTCCGAACCCCGCTCGCCGGCCGGGTGACCGCTCGGCGCGCGGTCGCGTTCGCGTCGATGCCGCTGGCGCCGGCCCGCGCCGCGGGAAAGGCGATCGACGGCGCGATCACCCTCAACGACGTCGTGCTGGCGGTGATCGCCGGCGGGATCCGCGCCTGGCTCGGGCGCGGCTTCGGGCCGGAGGGCGGGATCCGGGTGAAGATCCCGGTGAGCCTGCACGAGCCCGACGAGGCGCCCGATGTCGGCAACCGCGATTCGTATTTCTTCGTCGATCTCCCCGTCGCCGAGGCCGACGTCGCCCAGCGAGCGCTGACGATCAACCGCGAGACGGCGCGTCGCAAGCTCGATCACGACGCCGACATGCTCTACCGGCTCGGGACCCATCCGTTCGTCGAACGCTGGGCGATGAGCCCGCGGGTGTTCACGTTCAACGTCTCCAACGTGCGGGGGCCTGCCGCCGATATCTACGTGCTCGGCGCGCGCGTTCGTGAGCTGTACTCGCTCGCGGAGGTGGCGCAGCATCACGCGCTCCGGGTCGCGGTCATCTCGCTGTCCGGACACCTGTTCATCGGGCTGTGCGCGGATCCGGAGGCGGTGCCGGAGATGGACATGCTCCGCGACGGGATCGAGCAGGCCGCGGCGGAACTGCTCACGCTTGCGCCCTGATCGTCAGGCGGCGATGCGAAGCTCGGCGTGCGGCGGACGCTGGACCGGCGTGCTTGCCACGGGGCGGAGCCCGTCCTCGGCCCGGCCGAGAAAGCTCTCGGGCAGGAGTCCGGCGAGCCGCCCCTCGCGCTCGAGCCGTGAGGCGACCGCCTGGAGCACGGCGAAGGCCATCGGCCCGAGATCCCGCAGCGGCTGGTGCGCGTTCTGACGGACATCGAGGTCGACCTGAGCCAGGCCGTCGAGCCCGACCTCGTGGTAGGCATCGAGGAGCAGCGCGATATCGACGCCGTACCCGCTGACAAACGGGAGCTGGATGAGCAGCTCGCGTCGGGCGGCGATCTCCCCGGCGAGCGGCTGCTCGATCGCCGCGAGCTCGGGATAGAACATGTTCAGCAGTGGCCGAGCCGTCAGTTCGGTGACCCGGCCGCCGCCGTCGGGCATGGTTGTGTCCCCGACCCGGAACGGACGCCGGTAGAAGCCCTTGACGAAGGCGATCGCGGGATCGCGGAGCAGCGGCCCGATCAGACCGCAGGCGTAGTGCGCGCCGAACTGCTCAGAATCGGCATCGAGGAAGCAGATGATGTCGCCACGCAGTACGTGCAGCGCGCGCCACATCGCGTCGCCCTTGCCGAGCACCGGGCCCAGCTCGGGGAGGAGCGCCTCCTGGTCATGGACCTCGGCGCCGAGCGAGCGGGCGATCTTGGCGGTGTCGTCGGTTGAGTTGTCGACGACGACGATCTGATCGATCGCGCCGGCGTCGATCAGCGGGACGAGCTCACGAAGGATCGGACCGATCGTCGCCGCCTCGTTGCGCGCGGGCAGGCACACCGACACCGTCTGGTTGCGACCGCCAGCGAGACCGGCGACCGGGTAGTCCTCGTGCACGAAGGAATGAGTCGCGTGCCATGCCTGGGCCCTGATCGACATACGCACAGGATGCCAACCCCGCTCGACGGGCCCCGAGTGGCCCACTAGTCGCGTGGCCGCTTGGCCGCGAACGCCGACAGCTTGGCCGGGTTCCGGAGCGGACGCCCGTGACCGAAGCAGACGAGTTCCGGCTCGAGCGCGGCCAACCGCCGCATCGACTGCCGGTTGCGCACGGGGTCAGGGGTGAAGAACGGCTTGGGCTCGTGCAGGCCGGGGATGCCGGTGATCGTGTCGATATTCGTGAACACGTCGCCGCAGACGAGCGTGCGGTCGGCCGCCCGCCAGAACGCGATGTGGCCGGCTGAGTGCCCCGGGACGTCGAGCACGGTGAAGCCCGCGACCTCGTCGCCCTCGTGAAGCCGCCAGCTCACGGGGTGCGGCGGGCCGGTGAACGCCCGGCCGACGATCGCGTTGATCGGGTGCTTCGGCTGCCGGCGTCCGATCTCGCCGGCAGTCTCCATCGCTTCCGCGTCGAGCTCGCCGCACCACAGTGGCAGGCTGAGCGCCTCGCAGACCTCGTGGCTGGCTCCCTGGTGATCGGGATGGGCGTGCGTGAGGGCGTGGGCCGCGACCGTGCGGCCGTTGAGCTGGCGCAGAATCCGCCGGGTCGCGTGGCGTGACGCCGCGTCCACGAGCACGTCGCCCATCAAGTAGACGTTGATCGCGTAGGGCGGAAACCCGTCGAGGATGTAGAGATCGTCCGCGAGCCGCTTCACTGGGGGCGCGAGACTATCTGCTCGGGCCCCCGCAGTGCGGTGCTCAGCGACAGGCCCGGTGTTCAGGGACGCGCCTCGCGCAGTCGCCGTGCGCTCCGCGCCGCCCACGGGACGTCGCCGAAGCGCTCCACGACCGCGGCCGCGCTCGCCTCATGGTCATACGAGACCCGCCGCAACGCGAGCGAGCCGTCGTCGAGCACGAGCGCGTAGGCGGCGCGATGGTCGCCGTCCAGCGGCAGTCCCACGCTGCCGGGGTTGACGAGGTCGATGCCATCGTCCCGCAGGCGGCGGAACTGCAGGTGGGTATGGCCGAACACGATCCGCCGCTCGGCGGCGCCGGCGATCAGCTCATCCTCGCCGTCCGCCGGTTCTGGCAGGAACGAGCTCATATCCGAGGCCGGCGATGCGTGGCAGTACCGGGTGCCACCGACGACGACCTGCTCGGGCAGCGCGCCGAGCTCCTGCGCGGCGCCGTCGCCGATCGCCGCCCGGCAGTCGGCGACGGCGCGGTGGAGCACCTCGTCGTCCGGCAGATCGTCGGGAAATGCCGTCCAGCGGTCGACGTTGCCGCGGATCGTCGCCGCGGTGGGAACCTGCTTCAGCCGCGCGAGTGTCTCCGCGGGCCACGGCCCGAACAGCGCGTAGTCGCCGCCGAAGAGGAACTCGTCGGCGCCCGCGGCGACGGCGTCGGCGAGCACCGTCTCGAGTGCGGGCAGGTTTCCGTGGATGTCGTAGAGGACGGCGATCACGTGAAGCTCAGTAATACCATCGAAGAGATGCTGGTACGCGGCCCTGCATACAACCTCCGCTACGCCACGACGGCCGACGCCAATGCGCTGTTTGCGCTCGGGACCGATCCCCAGGTGACGCGCTTCTTCTCGTGGGGACCATATACCTCGATCGATGAGCCCGCCGTCTACATCGCCGGGCTCGCCGGAGAGCGCGAGCGGGGTGAGCGGCTCGACTTCGTGATCGTCGATCACGCCGACCGCGTGCTCGGCGTCACCGGGCTCTCGGAGTTCAGCCGGCGCGACCGGCGAGCGGTCGTCGGGACGTGGCTCGGGCGGGCATTCTGGGGAACCGGCGCCAACCGCGCCGCCAAGGCGATGATCGCCGCGCTCGCGTTTCGCGAGCTCGGACTCGAGCGGCTCGGCGCCTACGCCGACCTGGACAACCCCCGCTCCCAGGCGGCGCTCACGCGGATCGGATTTCAGCGCGAGGGCGTCCTCCGGCACTGGCACCGCCACGGCGACACCGTCCATGACGTGATGACGTACTCGTGGCTGAAGCCGGAATGGGAGCGGTCGGACCTGGCGGGGGAGGAGGTCGGGATCGTCGGAGCGGTGCCGGCGGCGGTCCGGTGCGTCAGCTCCGTCGCTGCTCCCAGCTGAAGCCGCGCACCGCGAGCGCGATTCCGAGGACCGCCCACGCGGCGATCACGCCGAGCGAGCTGATGTTCGCGCTCAGGCTCGTGCCCTTCACCATTGCCGCCGAGAGGCCGTTGATGAGGTGGATGAGCGGCAGCGCCTCGGCGATGCCCTTGAGGAACGCGGGCGCGTTGGCGGCGTCGAAGAACACTCCGGAGACGAAGATCACCGGCAGGAACACCGCGTTGACGTACGCCGGCGCCGAGTCGAAATTGGGGATCGCGTGGGAGAACGCGACGCCGAGCGAGGCGAAGCACACCACTCCGGCGGCGACGAAGATCACGAGCTCACCCCAGTCCTTCGGCCACCCGGTGCCGAAGAACACCTTGCCGGCGACCGTGATGATCGTGATCTGCACCGCCGTGTTCGTCACCGCGTTGCCGGCGATCCCGACCAGATAGGAGATGCCGGGCATCGGCGTCCCGTGGATGCGCTTGAGCACGCCCTGCTCGCGGAGGAACGTCATGTTGAAGGCGAGCGCGGTAAACGTGGTCGACATGACGCTCATTCCGGCGATGCCCGGGACGATGACGTTGAGTTGCTTCTGGTTGCCGTGGAAGACCGCTCCGAAGAACAAGAGGAACAGGAGCGGCAGCAGGAAGTTGAAGAATGCGGCGCTTGGGTTGCGCCAGAACAGTCGTCGCTCGAGCCGGTACTGCCGCCAGGCGAGGGCCGCAAGCTCGGTCATGCCCGACCCTCCCGCGTCCGACGGCGTCCGCGGCGGCGGCGACCACCGTTCGCGACGTCGCCCGGCGGTGTGCCGGAGACGTTGTCGTCATCCGCCGCCGTGAGCTCGAGATAGACGTCCTCGAGCGTCGGCCGGGTCACGGTCAGATCGCGGACGCGCTCGCCGCGGGCGAGGGCGTCGCCGGTCAGCTCGTGAAGGATCGTCGTCGGGTCGTCGGTCTGCTCCTCGATGAGCGTGCCGTCACCGTCGCGGTACGCGACCCGATACGGCGCGGTCCCGGCGGTCTCGCCGAGCGAGCCGGGTTCCCCCTCGGCGAGGATCCGCCCGTCCTTGATGATCGCGACCCGATCGGCGAGCGCCTGCGCCTCGTCCAGGTAGTGCGTGGTCAGCAGTACCGTCTTGCCGAGATCCTTGAGCGAGCGGATCGTGTCCCACGCGGCGCGGCGCGCGGCCGGGTCAAATCCGGTCGTCGGCTCATCGAGGAAGATGAGTTCGGGGTCGCCGACGAGCGCGAGCGCGAGATCGAGGCGGCGCAGCTGCCCGCCGGACAGCGTGCGCGCCATCGCATCCTCCTTGCCCTGGAGTCCGACCAGCGTGACCACCTCGTCGACGTCACGCGGGTGGGGATACATGCCGGCGAAGTGCGCGACCGCCTCCCGGACGCGGATGTGGCGATACAGCCCCGTGCTCTGGAGCACGATCCCGACGCGGGCCCGCAGCGCCCGTGGCCGCTCGCCGGGATCGAATCCCAGCACGGTGACCTCGCCGGCGCTCCGGGCGCGGTAGCCCTCGAGGATTTCCACCGTCGTCGTCTTGCCGGCGCCGTTGGGACCGAGCAGTCCAAACACCTCGCCGCGGGGGACGGTGAACTCGATCCCGCGCACGGCTTCGAACTCGCGGTAGGTCTTTCGTAGACCTTTGACCTCGATCGCGTAGTGATCGCTCACATCGGTGATGATGCCAGCGGCCGAAATGGAGATACTCCTGCCGGCATGGGTTCCGTCCTTCAGATCCCCGCCTTTCGGCGGTTGCTGACGGCCTACGGCCTCAACGAGCTGGCGCTCGCGATCGGCTCGCTCGCCCTCGCGGTGCTCGTGTACCGGCGAACCGGCAGCGCGGTCGGCGCGGCGGGATTCTTCCTCAGCGCCCAGTTCGTCCCGGCGCTCATCGCTCCGGCGATCGTCGCCCGGATCGAGCGGTTTCCGTTCGGCCGGCTGCTCCCGGTGCTCTACGGGCTCGAGGCGCTCGCTTACGGCGGGCTCGCCGTGCTCGTGGGAGATTTCCTGCTCGCCCCGCTGCTCGTGCTCACGTTTCTCGACGGGGTACTCGCGCTGACCGCGCGCTCGCTGGCCCGGACGGCGAGTGTCGCTGTGACATCGCCGGTCGGTCTCCTACGTGAGGGCAACGCGCTCACCAACGCGGCGTTCTCGGTCTGCTACGTCACGGGTCCCGCGATCGGGGCGGTGATTGCCTCGCAGGGTGGTACCAGGGTCGCGCTGCTCACCAACTGCGGCCTGTTCGTCGTGATCGCGCTGACGCTGCTCACCGCGGGCCCGCTGCCCGGCGCGGTGCCCGACGCGTCCAATGGGGCGGGGCGCCTCGGCGCCGCGCTGCGTCATGCCGCCGGGCGCCCGGTGATCCGTCGGCTGCTCGGCGTGCAGGCGGTCGGACTCCTGTTCTTCACGATCTCGATCCCGGTCGAGGTCGTCTTCGCGCTGCACGTCCTCCACGCGGGGCAGGGCGGATACGGAGCGCTGCTGGTGAGCTGGGGGGGCGGGACGGTTGCGGGGAGCGCGATCTACGCCCGGTGGCGGGCGGGATCCGTGCGGGTGCTGATCGCCGCCGGTGCGGCCCTGCTCGGGGCTGGGTTGGTGGTGATGGCGGTGGCGCCGTCTCTCGGCGTCGCGATGATCGGCGGCGTGATCGCCGGCGGCGGCAACGGGATGTGGGCGGTCGCGGCCCGGACTGCTCTTCAGGAGCACGTGGAGCCGGAGTGGATGGCGATGATGATGAGCCTCAACGAATCGCTCTACCAAGCGCTCCCTGGCATCGGGATCATTATCGGCGGCGCGGTGACGGCGCTCGTCGGGTCCCGCGCGGCGCTCGCGCTCGCCGGTGGGGGAGCGCTGGCGGTGGCGATCATTGGGTGGCCGCTCCTGAGCGCGTTGCGCGCCCCGGCGCCGCTGCCCGCGACCGTCGGGATGGCCGAGCGGGAACAGACGCCCTCCTCGCCGACGCCCACGCGTTAGCGTGTGCACGCTTGTGCGGCGCGCCTGCATTGACATCGGTTCGAACACGACGCGGCTGCTCGTCGCCGACGGCATCGCGGATGGCCTGCGCGAGGTCCATCAGGAGCGGGCGTTCACGAAGCTTGGACGGGGGCTGCGACCCGGCGGCACCGTTCCGCCGGAGAAGCTGACCGAGGTGGTGGCCGTCGTCAAGCGTCAGCTGGGAACCGCGCAGGCCCTCGGGGCCGTCGAGGTGCGGGCGTTTGCGACCGCCGCGATCCGGCGGGCCGCGAACGGCCAGTCTCTCGTCGAGGCGGTCGCCCGGGAGTGCGGCATCGAGGTCGCCGTGCTCTCCGCTGAGGAGGAGGCCCGGCTGGCATTCCTCGGTGCGGCTCGGACCCTCGGGCACGCGCCCGCCGGCGAGCTCGGCGTCGTCGATGTCGGCGGAGGCTCCTCGGAGCTGGTCGTGGGCACCGCCCCGGACACGATCCGGTGGTCGATGTCGTTCCCGATCGGTTCCGCCGATCTCGCGGAGCGCTGCCTGCATTCCGATCCGCCCTCCCAGGCGGAGCTCGACGCCGCGCGCGAGGCGGTCGTCCAGGCGACCGAGACCCTACGCGCACCCCACCCCGCCGAAGCGGTCGCGGTCGGCGGCAGCGCGACATCACTGCGCCAACTCGCCGGACCGCGGTTGGACGAGGCCGCGATCGAGCGTTCGCTTCAGCTCCTCGCCGGCGAGCGGGCCGCCGTCGTCGCCCGGGACTACGGGCTTGACCTCGAGCGGGTGCGGCTGCTCCCGGCAGGGCTGCTCATCCTCCAGCGGGCCTCGGAGCTGTTCGCCACGCCGCTGGAAATCGCCCGCGGAGGCGTCCGTGAGGGCCTGCTGCTGGAGGCGGCGGGATGAGCGCGCTGGAACCGCCGATCCCGCCCCGCGAGGCGATCGCCGACGTCCGGGTCCGGGCGCCGACCCGGGGCAACCGCCGGCTTGAGCGGTTCCTGGAGGCGGTCAATGCCGATGATCAGGTCAAGGCGTGGTGGCTCGTGTCCTCCGTCAACGCGACACGCCGACTCGGGATGTCCGATCACTCCTGGGTCCACATCCAGATCGTGCTCAACATCGGCCTGCGGCTCGCCCGGCTGTTGTTCCGCCGCGGCGTGACGCCGAGCGTCGTCGCCGACTACGCGATGACCGAGCGCGACGCCGAGGTCGTGATCGCGGCCGCGTGCCTGCTCCACTGCGTCGGGATGTCGATCCACCGCGACGATCACGAGCGCTTCAGCCTGTTCCTCACCGCCGACAAGCTCGGCTCGCTGCTGGAGGGCGTGTACGACGAACCGGAGCGCACCGTGATCATGAGCGAGGCGCTGCACGCGATCATCGGGCACCGCCGCAACGGCGCGCCGTTCACGGTCGAGGCGGGGATCGTGCGGGTCGCGGATGCTCTTGACATGGCGCGCGGCCGCTCACGCGTCCCGTTTGAGTCCGGGCACCAGAACATCCACTCGCTGTCGGCGTACGCGATCGAGGAGGTCAAGATCTCGCCGGGGCGCGACAAGGCGGTCCGGGTCGAGATCGAGATGTCGAACAGCGCCGGGATCTTCCAGGTCGACGAGCTGCTGGCCACCAAGCTGCGCGGGTCTGGCCTGGAGGAACACCTCGAGGTCGTGGCCCGGATCGACGCCGAGCACGAGCAGCGGCTGATCCCGGTGTTCCGGATCTGAACGGGGGTTGGCCGCTGCGCTGCGGCGCGCGCGGGCGTTCGGTTCCGCTGCCGGGGACCGGCGAACGGCGCATCGAGGAGGGGGTGGCGGGTCGACCGCGGCGTGCGAAGCGCCTGGCGGCCAGCGCTTCAGCTGGCGATTCGTGTGGCTCCACCGATGATCGGTGGGCGTTCGGGCGTCTCACCGCTCCCTCCTCCGTCGATGCTGCCGTTGTTCGTCGACCGCTGCGCCAGCGACCCTGGGACACGCGGTTGCGGCGGATTACGGACCCGGACGCGGGGTTTGGCGGGTTGTCAGCGGCGTGCGATCTACCGATCGGGATTGTGTGGACGCCTCGGTTTCATCCCATGGCGCTGTCCGCCGACGGACTTCCGTCGCCCATGCCCCTGGCTGGGCCGCCGGCCTGAGGCTGCCCGGTGTCTCCGCGCTGATCGCCCTCGGCGTGCTCGTCTATGGGGGGATCGCCCACCTCGGGCCGCTGCCGCTCACGCTCGCGGGTCTCGCGGTGCTGCTCGTCATCGTCCGGGCGAGCCTCGCACTGCGGGAGAACGCCCGGCTGCTCGAGCTCTCCCACCACGAGGCGATCACCGATCCGCTCACCGGGCTGGCCAACCGGCGTCGGATGACCGAGCAGCTCGCCCTGGCACTGGCCGCGGAGGCGGAGTCACCGCCGGCGCTGCTCGTGATGTTCGACCTCGACGGCTTCAAGAGCTACAACGACCGCTTCGGCCATCTCGCCGGTGACGTGGTGCTCGCTGATCTCGGGCGTCGGCTCGAAGCCGCCGTGGCCGGCGCGGGCACGGCGTTCCGCCTTGGAGGCGACGAATTCTGCTTGCTGCTGCCGGGTGGCCCCGACGATACGCGGGAGCCGCTCGGACGGGCCGTTGAGGCGCTCGGCGCGGAGGGCCAGGGGTATGCGATCACCAGTTCCTACGGCGAGGTGGAGTTGCCGCGTGAGGCGCGCAGCCCAAACGACGCGCTCCGGCTCGCCGACGCCCGCATGTACGCGCACAAAGCCCGGCGCGACAGCCGGGGCAGCCTGCGTGCGCACGAAGCGCTTGTTGGGCTCGGGGACGAGCAGCTGCGCGAGCTCCTGTCGCTGATCCTCGTCGAGCTGGATGGTTCACCGGGGATCGTCAATCCGTAGTAACTACGGACTGAAGATGCCATCTAGCTGCCGATCAGAGACACAAATGGCAGGCAAGGAATCTGGGGGCCTAAGCCACAGGGGTGCATCTCCGTACGGCCGCAGGACGCGGGCGGTGCTGTGGGCGGCATGGGGGCTCGGTGCGCTCGCGGTGCTCATCCACGTGGCCCATGGCCAGCTTGGCCTCGGCGCGCCGGCGCTCAACAGCGTGATCGACGACTGGCTGTACGACGCGATCGTCGTCGGCGCGGCGGCGTCGTGCCTCGCCCGCGCCGTCATCGTCCGCTCGGAGCGAGTCGCATGGCTGCTGCTCGGGGCCGGACTCGTGTTCGACGCCGCCGGCGAGATCTACTACTCGATCGCGTTCGGCGAATCGGGCACGCCCCCGATCCCGTCCGTCGCCGATCTTCTCTACCTCCTGTACTACCCGATGGCGTACGCCGGGCTCGTGCTGCTCGTCCGCCAGCGGATCCGGGCGTTCCGGACGAGCACCGTGCTCGACGGCGCGATCGCCGCCACGACGACCGCGGCCGTGGTGGCGACGCTCGCCTTTGACGTGATCGTCCACGGTGCGGCCGGCGGAGCGATGGCGGTCGCGACGACGCTCGCGTATCCGGTCGGGGACATGGTGCTGCTCGCGATCTCGGTGGCCGTGATCGCGCTGTCCGGCTGGCGCCCGGGGGGAGCTTGGATGTTGCTCGTCGCCGGGCTCGGACTGTGGGCGGTCGCCGACACGACATATGCGGTGCAGAGCGCCCACGGCACGTATGTCGTCGGGGGCGTGCTCGACTCCATGTGGGTCCTCGCCGCGTTGGCGATGGGAACCGCCGCCTGGCGGCCATCGCGAGCCCAGGCCGCGATCGAGCTGAGTCCCCGGCGGGCGCTCGTGATGCCGACGGCGTTCGCGCTCGTCGCGCTCGGAATCCTCGTGGTGTCTGGCTTTCACCACGTCAACGGGCTCGGAGTCGGGCTCGCGGGCCTGACCGTGCTGCTCGTGATCGTGCGGGCCGCCTGGACGTTCAGAGAGAACCTGGCGCTGCTCGAGTCCTCTCAGATCGAGGCGGTGACGGACTCGCTCACCGGCCTGGGCAACCGCCGGCAGATGAACCACACGCTCGCCGACGCGCTCGCCGCCGGACCCGAGTCGCCGGAGGCGGTGCTGCTGATGTTCGATCTCGACGGCTTCAAGCTCTACAACGACCAGTTCGGACATCTCGCGGGCGACACGATGCTCGCTCATCTCGGCCACCGGCTCAGCGAGGCGGTGATCGGAGTCGGCAGCGCGTTCCGGCTCGGCGGCGATGAGTTCTGCGTGCTGCTCCGGCGCAACCCGGCGGATGCGGACGTCCACGTCGCGGCGGCGTGCACGGCGCTCACCGCCGAGGGCGAGGGCTTCCAGGTGGGCGCATCGCACGGGCTCGTCGAGCTTCCGGCCGAGGCCGACTCCCCGATGTTCGCGCTCCGTCTCGCCGACCACCGGATGTACGCCAAGAAGGGCAGCCGCCGCGGGTCCGCGCGCGAGCAGACCCACAACGTGCTGCTTGGACTGCTGCGGGAACGCGAGCCGGACCTGCACGAGCATCTTCGGCACGTCGGGGTGCTCGCCCGGGATGTCGCCCGCATGCTCGGCCTCGACCAGCTCTGCGGTCGACGACGTCGAGCGCGCGGCGGAACTCCACGACATCGGCAAGGCGGCCGTGCCCGACGCGATTCTCAACAAGCCGGGGCCGCTCACCGAGCGGGAATGGGAGTTCATGCGGCGCCACACCTATGTCGGCGAGCGGATCCTCGCCGCGGCTCCCTCGCTGAGCGGCGTCGCATCGCTCGTGCGGGCGAGCCACGAGCGCTGGGACGGCGGCGGCTATCCGGACCGGCTCAAGGGCGACGCGATCCCGCTCGGCGCTCGGATCATCTCCGTGTGCGACGCGTTCGATGCGATGACGAGCGACCGGCCGTACGCAGCGGCGGTCGACCCCGCCGATGCGGTGGCTGAAATCCAGCGCTGTGCGGGCACGCAGTTCGACCCGGCGGTCGTCGCCGCGTTCGTCGCTGTGTGGGAGGACCGGCGGGTGGTCGGTCCGGACGAGCAGCAGCCGCCGGTCGACGCAGCAGCGGCGTAGCGCCTCGCCGCGCTTACCAGTGCACGCCGCGCATCAGGTGTGCGAGCGCGACCTGCTCGGTCGATGCCTGCTCGTTCGGATCCTTTTCGCCCTTGGCGGCGGCGGAGTCCGGGAACACCTTGTACGCGGTCGAGAGGATCTGGTCGACCGCCTTTGGCATCAGCGCGTAGGCGACCTCGCCGAACGTCCCGAGCCGCGTATTGATCTGCTTCGGCTTCGCCCGGATCGCCTCGCAGATGAGGTCGGCGGCCTCATCCGGGGAGATCGTCGGGAAGCTGTCGTAGATCTTCGTCGGTGCGATCATCGGCGTGCGAACCAGCGGCATGTGAATCGTCGTGAAGTGAACGTCGTCGCTGATGCACTCCGAGCCGACGACGCGCGTCCACGCGTCCAGCGCCGCCTTGGAGGCGACGTACGCGGAGAAGCGCGGCGGGTTCGTCTGCACGCCGATCGAAGAGACGTTGACGATCAGCCCGGACCTGCGCTCCCGCATGTGCGGGAGCAGGCCCATGATCAGCTTGATCGTGCCGAGGTAGTTGAGCTGGATCGTCCGCTCGAAGTCGTGGAAGCGGTCGTACGACAGCGCGATCGAGCGCCGGATCGACCGACCGGCGTTGTTGACGAGTACGTCGACGGCCGGGTGGTCGGCCAGGACCTCGTCGACGAGCCGCTCGACCGACTCGGGATCTGAGACGTCGGCCGAGTAGGCGTACGCCGTGCCACCGTCGTCCTCGATTTGGCGCTTGGTTTCCTCAAGCTTGTCGGCACTGCGCGCCACGAGCAGCGGGATGCCGCCGGCGCGCGCGATCTTGAACGCCGCCGCCTTCCCGATCCCGCTCGAAGCGCCGGTGATGAGAACCGTCTTGCCGTTGACCGCGCCCTCGAAGCTGCGGTCCTTGAACAGGTCGGGATCGAGGTTGCGTTCCCAGTAGTCCCACAGCTTGGTCGCGTAGCTCTCGAGCGGCGGCACCGAGATGTCGGTGTCCTTGAGCGCCCGCTCGGTATCCCGGGTGTCGAACTCGGGCCGCAGAGCTGACGTAGCCGAGGACCTCGTCCGGGATGCCGAAATCGGCGAGGATCGCCTTGCGCACGCCGCGGGCGGCGGGCAACTGCATCAGCATCCCGATTGTCCCCTTGGGCAGGGCCTGGAGCAGCTTCGTGTCGATCCGCATCGACAGCTGCGGCGCGTGGGCGGCCTTGGCGAACTCGTTCATCACGTCGCCGGAGCGCTGGCGCTTGGGGTTACAGAGGTGGAACGCCTGGCCGTCGAGGTCGGGCTCGTGCGCGATGTGGTCCATGGCCGCGGCGACGTAGTCGACGGGCACGATGTTCGTGTAGCCGAACTCTGGGCCGACGAGCGGGAACCAGCCGGGCAGGTAGTGCCGGGCGAGCTTGATCGCGGTGAAGAAGTAGTACGGACCGTCGATCTTGTCCATTTCGCCGGTCCGCGAGTTGCCGACGACGATCGCGGGACGGTAGACCCGCCACGGCACCTGCGTCTGGGTGCGGGCGATCTTCTCGGACTCGAACTTCGTCCGGTGGTAAGGGTGATCGAGCTTCTGGCCTTCGTCGAACATGTCCTCACGGAACAGGCCCTTGTGCTGGCCGGCGGCGGCGATGGAGGACGTGTGGTGAAAGCGGCCGGCGTTGACCGCGTTGGCGAGCTCGACGGCGTGGCGCGTGCCCTCGACGTTGGCGATCCGGTTGCGCTCCTCGTCGGCGGTCATGTCGTAGATCGCCGCGAGGTGGAAGAAGTGGTCGATCGCGCCGTTCAGCTCATCGACGGTGGCGTCGTCGAGGCCGAGGCGCGGCTTCGTGAGGTCGCCGGTGACCGGCTTGATCCGGGTCCGACTGTCCGGGCCGGCGGCGGGGATCCACTTCTCGGCGATCAGCGTCTCAAGCTTGTCACTCGATCCCTCACGTACGAGCACGTAGATGTCTCCGTCGCGCTCCAGCAGGCGCGCGACAAGGTGTCGCCCGATGAACCCGGTCGCGCCCGTGACGAAATAGGCCATGTAGCTTCGCTCCCTCCGCGTGGTCGGTGCGGAGAGCCTATCCCGGGGCGGTCGTTGGAGCGCGGGTCGGCCGGGCGGCTACCAGCCGCCGCGCCAGTCGACGTTCGCCTCGCGGCGCTTGGCGGCATCCATCCTGGCGTGCTTGCGCTTGTCAAGCCGCCACTGGATGATCGAGAAGACGGTGATGACGACCGGGAAGAAGGCGATCACGATGAACATCGCGTTCGTGATCTCCTTGTCGTTCGTCTCGCCGTACCAGCCCTGACCGCCGCCGGTCTCGTCGGCGAACGCGCTCGGGACCAGCGTCAGCATCGTGACGGTGAACACGAGCAGGAAGGTCATGATCTTGGTGCGGCGCATGCCCCGGAAAGGGTACCTGAACCCGCGGCCAGGGTCAGGCGACGTTCGCCCGGCTGTCGGTCGCCGTCACCGCACCGGTGCCGGACACCGCGGCGATCGCCGCGAGCAGGGCCGGGTTGTACTTCTCGGCGTGGATCCCGAGCTCAATGTGCCGGACGGGGGCTTCAAACACCTGTGCTCGGTAGGCCGCGGCCAGCTCGTGCTGCTTGCGCGGCGAGACGAGCTCGTCGCGGCTGGTGAGCGCGACCGCAACCGGTGCCTGGACGGTGTGGGCCCACGGACGCGAGTCGAAGCGGCCGAGTTCGCGGCCCGCCTCAGCGATGTCGGCCGCCGAATGGCGCATGAGCTCGGAGTGGAGCCACACACTCCGGGGTGAAATCTCGAGGCCGACCCGCTTGAAACCGGCCTGCCACGAGGCTCGGGGGGCGACCGCCAGGCTCAGGCCGAGCAGCCCCAGCCCCCGGAAGCGTCGCTTGATCTCCCGCTCCTGCCAGTGCTGGGCGGTGCCGCTGAGGACGAGGCCGCTGACGACGTCGGGCTGCTCGTGGGCGACGAGCTGGGCGATCGCGCCGCCCATCGAGTAACCGACGACGGTCGCCGGCGCGACGCCGAGTTCCCGCAGGACGGCGGCGGCGTCGGCCGCGCAGTCGCTCAGCCGAAAGCGCTCGATCGGGCGCAGCCCGCGGCCGTGGCCGCGATGGTCGATCGCGAGCACCCGGTAACCGGCGTCCTGGAGGTCGCCGTACGCGGCCGCCCAGTTGAGGTCGGCGCTGGCCATCCAGCCGTGCAGCAGCATCACCACCGGCCCGTCGCCGCCCGTGTCGCGCAGGAAGAACTCGCCGCGGTCGGCGACCCGCACCGTGCGGGCGGGCGGCATCTCGAACGGCGGGACGGGAGGCCATGGCGGGGTGCGCACGGCGCGCATGGTAGTCGCTCGACCCCGGCGGCGGGCCCGGCCGCGAGCCCGGTCCTACCATCATCGCCATGGCCGTCGTGATCGCATCCGACCTCGGCAAGGACATCGCCGGTGAGCCGCTCCTGCGCGGGATCTCGTTCAAGCTCGAGCGTCGCGACCGGATGACGCTGTCCGGCCGTAACGGCTCGGGCAAGACGACGCTGCTGCGGATGCTCGCCGGTGAGGCGTCGGTCGATTTCGGCGAGCTCGTGCTCGCCAAGGGGGCGAAGGTCGCGCTCCACGACCAGCGGCCGCCGCGGGAGCGCGGCATGTCGTTGCGCGACTACGTCCTGAGCGGCGCGCGCGAACTGGTCGCGATCGAGGCCGAGCTGGCGACGCTCGAGCAGGCGATGGCCGACGGCGCGCACGACGAGGCGACTCTTGCCCGCTACGCCGAGGCGCAGGCTCGGCTCGAGCACGCGGGCGGCTACACGTGGCGCGAGCGCGCACTCTCGACGCTCCACGGCCTCGGATTCCGGGACGACGCCGATCTCGATCGCTCGCTCGAGACGTTCTCCGGCGGCGAGTTGACGCGGGCGTCGCTCGGCCGAGCGCTCGCCGGCGACCCTGACCTGTTGCTCCTCGACGAGCCGACCAACCACCTGGACATCGAGTCACTCGAGTGGCTCGAGACGCACCTGAACAGCCTGGATGCCGCGGTCGTGCTCGTCGCGCATGACCGCTGGTTCCTGGAGGCGGTCGGCACCTCCGTGCTCGAGCTCGAGGCGGGCCGCGGGAAGTTCTTCGACGGCCCGTGGCACGCGTGGCGGCGTGAGCGGGCGGCCCGGGAGCTGGCGCTCGGCCGGGCGATCGAGCGCCAGCAGGCGGAGATCGAGCGGTTGGAGCGGTTCGTCACCCGGTTCCGTGCGGGCACGCGGGCGCGGCAGGCGCAGTCGAGGGCGAAGAAGCTCTCACGGATGGAGCGGCTGACCCGGGATCCGAAGGACGGAGCCGCGCTCGAGTTTGCGTTCAAGCCGCCGGAGCGGAGCGGTCGCGTCGTGTTCGAGCTCGAGCACGGTTCGATCGAGATCGGCTCGAAGCAGCTGCTCGACGACGCCGAGCTGTGGCTCGAGCGCGGCGAGCACGTATCGCTGGTGGGTCCGAACGGGTCGGGCAAGACGACGCTGATCGAGACGCTCGCCGGCCGGCGGGAGCTCGGCGGCGGCAAGCTGCGGACCGGGCACAACGTCAAGGTCGGCTACCTCTCCCAGCACACGGAGGAGCTGTCCGCCGGAACGGCACGGACCGTGCTCGAGGCGACCACCCATCTGACGGGACTGACGCCGAACAGGGCCCGGGCGCTCCTCGGGCGGTTCATGTTCTCCGGTGAGGACGCCGAGAAGCCGCTGGACGGGCTCTCCGGCGGTGAGCGCCGCCGATTGTCGTTGGCGGTCCTCGTCCACTCGGGCGCGAACGTCCTGATCCTCGACGAGCCGACCAACCATCTCGACCTTGAGAGTCGTGAATCGCTCGAGTACGCGCTCGGCGAGTTCCAGGGAAGCCTGCTGCTCGTCTCGCACGACCGGGCGCTGCTCGATGCCGTCGGGAGCCGGACGGTGGCGTTCGAGGACCGGACGTTGCACAGCTACGTCGGCGGCTGGCCGGAGTACGTGCGGGCACGGGAGGAGCGCAAGGCTCGACCGCCCGAGGTGGCGACAGCGAAGCCGGCGAAGTCGGGGGCGGCGAAGCCGGGGGCAGTGAAGTCGCGAGCGGCGAAGTCGGGAGCGGCGAAGTCCGCGAGGCCGGCGAAGCCCAAACCGAAACGGCCCGCCTCCCCCCGCGCCCAGGAGCAGCTCGAGCGCGAGATCGAGGCCGCCGAGGCCCAGCTCCGCGCGGTCGAGGACGAGCTCTCCGAGCCGGCGGCCTGGTCGACCCCGAAGATGTCGGCTGACTCAACCGCCCGTCACGAGGCGGCCAAGCGCGCGGTCGAGCAGCTCTATGAACGCTGGGAGGCGATCGCGGGCTGAGCTAGTGGGCCGCACCGAAACGTCCCACCGGTGAGACCCACTAGCCGCCCTTTGGGCCGCCCGGTCCCGCACGGCCGATGAGTGAGCCGCACGCCGCCTGGGCCTTGGTGAAGGCCGGCGAGGCCGGGTTGATGGCGCTCCGCGGGCCAAGTGCGATCTGGACGCCGCCACCCGCAAACTTCGGATCCGGGAAGCTCGGCACGCCGTGAGCCCGCATACACGCGGAGAACCGGAGCGCGGCCGCGCGCTGGCTCGCGCTCACCGGTCCGCCGCTCCGACCGTTCGGCAACTTCGAGTGACAGGCGGACATCGCCGAGCGGAACGCCGGCCCGTTCACCGAGACGCCGTTGACGGTCGCCCGCCCGGGCGTCATCTGAATCTGCAGGCCACCGCCGCCGGTGCGCGTTGGATCCGGGAAATTCGGCACGCCGTGGGCGCGCATGCAGGTCGCGAACGCGACGCCGGCGGCGCGGCCTGGGTCGACCGCCGAGGCGGCGGACGGTGTGGCGCCGGATCCACCGCCGCACCCGGCGGCGAGAGTGGCGGCGAGCAGCAGCGGGAGAGGGAGAACTCGAGAGGTCATGCCGTCAGTGATAGGCGCTTCGTGGTTACCGCCGGGGAACGAGCGCTGTTACCCCGGCGTAACCCGGGGCGGGCGATCCTGCGCGTTCGCAACACTTCAGAGGCGCATGCGCGTGTTGGTCGTCGAGGATCACGAGGAATTAGCCGAGGCAGTGGCCGTTGGCCTCCGCCGCGAGGGCATGGCGGTCGACGTCGCGCTTGACGGCGCCAGCGCGCTCTGGCGGGCCGGGGTCTACGGCTACGACGTGATCGTGCTCGACCGCGACCTGCCCGAGGTGCACGGGGATCAGGTGTGCCGCGCGCTGGTCGAGGATGGAGGTCGAGCGCGGGTCCTGATGCTCACGGCGTCGGCCGGGATCGAAGACCGCGTGACGGGACTCAGCCTCGGAGCCGACGACTATCTGCCGAAGCCGTTCGCGTTCGCCGAACTCGTGGCGCGGATCCGGGCGCTCGGGCGGCGCGCCCAACCGGCGCTCCCGCCGGTACTCGCGAGCGGCGACCTGCGACTCGACCCGTCGCAGCGCGTCGCCCACCGGGGTGGGCGACGGCTCGACCTGAGCGTCAAGGAGTTCGCGGTCCTGGAGCTCCTGCTCTCCGCGCAAGGCGCTGTGCTCTCGGCCGAGGAGCTGCTCGCGCGGGCATGGGACGAGGCCGCCGACCCGTTCAGCAACGTCGTCAAGGTGACGATCAGCCGGCTGCGCCGCAAGCTCGGTGAACCACCGGTGATCGAGACGAGGCCGGGTGCGGGCTATCGCATCTGAATCGATCGGGCTGCGCCGGCCACAGCTCGCGCTCGCCGCGAGCCGCTGGCGCGGGCCCCGATGGACGCTGCGACTCCGGCTGACCCTGCTGTACGGCGCGCTGTTCCTCGTGACTGGTGCGGTGCTGCTCGGCATCACCTACGGCCTCGTCGCCCACACCGTATCCGCGGGCAATCACACGTACATCGTGCAGCGCAGCCAGCCGGTGTCGCCCAGATCCGGGCTGACGACACCGCGTCGGACGGCGATCGTCATCGGCGGTGCCGGGGTCCTCCCGCCCCCGACCGACGCGCCGAAGGCGCTGCGCGGATTTGCTGCCCAGCTGCAGAAGCAGGCCGCCACTCAGCTCGCCAACCAGCGACAGTCCCAGCTCCATGCCCTTCTCACCCGCTCCGGTCTCGCCCTCGGGATCATGGCGCTCATCTCGATCGGCCTCGGGTGGCTGATGGCGGGCCGGACGCTCCGTCCGATCCGGACCATGGCGGTCCGAGCGCGAGGTATCACCGAACGCAATCTGCACGAACGCCTCGCCGTGGACGGGCCAGCCGATGAGCTGAAGGAGCTTGGCGACACGTTCGATGAGCTCCTCGGTCGGCTCGAGCGCGCGTTTGAATCGCAACGGCGGTTCGTCGCCAACGCCTCGCACGAACTCCGAACCCCGATCACGGTCGGGCGGACGCTGACCGAGGTCGCCCTCGCCGATCCGGACGCCGACGAGGAGACGCTGCGCGCGGCCTGTGAGCGCGTGCTCGCCAACGGAGAGCAGCAGGAGCGGCTGATCGAGGCGCTCCTCACTCTCGCTCGCTCGGAGCGAGGGTTTGAGCGCTGTGAGCCGTTCGACCTGGCTCGGATCGCCCGGCACGCCGTCGCCACGGTCGAGCGCGGCGACGTTTCGATCGACGCGACGGGCCTCGATCCGGCCTGGGTGAGTGGGGACCGGGCGCTCGCCGAGCGGCTCGTCGCGAACCTCATCGCGAATGCCGTGCGGCACAACGTGCCGGGAGGCTGGGTGGGGGTCCACAGCGAGACGCGCGACGGGTCGGCCCGTTTGCGGGTTCGCAACAGCGGCCCGGCGATCGCCCCGGCCGACGTTCCCGCTCTGCTCGAGCCGTTCCGCCGCGGTGACGGGGAACGGGCTCGGGATCGGCACGGCCACGGTCTCGGCCTGTCGATCGTCGCTGCGATCGTCCGAGCGCACAACGCGAGTCTCAGCCTCACCCCCGGGGAGGGCGGCGGTCTCACCGTCGAGGTCGCGTTTCCCCGGATGTGAACATCCCGTGTTCCGCCGGCTCGGCGAACGCGTCGACGTCGGAGCCGCTCTCTACACTGCCGATGAGATGGCTCCGCCACATGATGCGTCGCCGATCCGGGTCGCGCTCATCGATGACGACAGCGGTCTTCTCACCGTGTTGGATCAGGCGGTTCGCCGCGCTGCGCTGGCAGCGTGAGGTGATTCCGTACGCCGCAGGCCCGGAACAGATCGCCGCGATGCGGCTCCACGCCGTGATCGTCAATCCCGCGGTGACCGGGATCGACTACATCGGCCGGATCGCGATCGCCCTGCCGGGCCTCGCGCTGCTCGTCTGTACCGGGCCGGCGCCGGTCGCCGAACGCGTCCGGGGCCTGCGTCAGGGCGCGGACGACTGGATCACGAAGCCCTGTCATCCGGATGAGCTCGTCGCCCGCATCCAGGCCGTGCTCCGGCGCCGGCGGGCCGGTGAGCTGCCCGCCGAGCAGGAGACGATCGCCGCGGGGGAACTGGCGATCCGGCCCGATCGGTTCGACGCGTACGTCGGCGAGGATCCCGCCGGTCTGTCCCGCAAGGAGTACGAGCTGCTGCTCCTGCTTGCGACCGCCGAGGGCCGGGTGCTCGAGCGTGAGGAGATCTACCAGCGGGTCTGGGGATACACGATGGTCCGCGGCGACCGCTCGGTCGACGTCTTCGTCCGCAAGCTGCGCCAGAAGCTCGAGCGCCTCTCGCCGGGCTGGCGCTACGTCCACACTCACTTCGGGGTTGGGTACCGGTTTGCGGCCGAGCGGCCCGACGGGACGCCGGCACAGGTGCCGCACGCCGAGAGTCTGCCGACCGAGACGCCGCCCGCCGGGAGGCCGCCGTGAGGCCCCCGCCGTGAGGCCCCCGCCGGGAGGCCCCCGCCGGAGGCCGCCGAGACGCGGCCCGTCGAGAGTCCGCCCACCGAGGCGGCGCATTCCGGACGCGACGTCGTCACATTGCGGTAACACGCTCCGTCCCTCGACCGGGTTAGCTCCCACGCCATGACGCGCCTGCGCTCTGCGCTGCTCATATCGCTGCTCGCCCTGACCGCCTCTGCGGGCGCTGCATCCCCGGCGCTCGCCGGCACCCTGCCCCCGATCAGGCATGTGTTCGTGATCATGCTTGAGAACAAGACGTACGCCGAGACGTTCGGTGCGAACTCGGCCGCGCCCTACCTCGCGCGCACCCTGCCGAGCGAGGGGGCGCTCGTCCCGAACTACTACGGCGTGACGCACGAGAGCCTCGGCAACTACATCGCGCTCATCAGTGGCCAGGGGTCAAACCCCGCGACCCAGATCGACTGCGTCGTGACGTACAGCGATGTGTTCCCGGGGCTGATCGGTCCCGACGGTCAGGCGCTCGGCGCCGGCTGCGTCTATCCGAAGAGCGTCACGACGGTCGCGAATCAGCTGAACGCCGGCGGGCTGAGCTGGAAGGGCTACATGGAGGACATGGGGACGGCCTGTCGCCATCCGGCGCTCGGCAGCCGCGACCCCAACATCACCGCGACGGTCGGGGATCAGTACGCGACCCGCCACAACCCGTTTGTCTACTTCCACTCGATCATCGACACGCCGGCCTGTGCGCAGGACGACGTTCCGCTGACCCAGCTCTCAGCAGATCTGACCTCCGCATCGACGACGCCGAATCTCGCGTTCATCACGCCGAACCTATGCCACGACGGGCACGACTCGCCGTGCGTCGACGGCCAGCCCGGAGGACTGCGCAGCGTCAACGCGTTCCTCACCACGTGGGTCCCGCGGATCCTCCACTCACCCGCCTACCGGGCCGGCGGTCTGCTCGCGATCCTCTTCGACGAGGCTGATGGCAACGACGCGACCGCGTGCTGCAACGAGCCGAAGTTTCCGAACACGGTCACGAACGGCGGCCTCGTCCCCGGTCCCGGCGGCGGACGAACCGGAGCCGTGTTCATCTCGCCGTTCATCGACCCGGGGACGACCGACGCGACTGCGTACAACCATTTCAGCGTTCTACGGACCGTCGAGGACGTATTCGGCCTCGGCCACCTCGGATATGCCGGCACGTACGGCCTGCAATCGGCCGGACCGGACCTGTTCACGTGTTTCAGGTCCGCGCCGGTGCCTCGCCGCGGGCGCCTCCCGCAGTGGCTCGATGATCAAGCGCACGGCGGGCGTCGTGGCGCCGGGTAACCGGAGGGCGATTCAAGTCGAGCTGTGGCACCCGGGGCGGCTCACGGTGACCGTCCGCCGCCTGAACGGCCGTGGCCGCCCGTTCGGTCGGACACGGACCCTCACCAGGGACCGGGCCGTCGGCCAGTGCGCCTCCACCACCGTGGCCGTCCCGAGCCGCCGAGAGATGATCACGCTCGTCGCCCGAGCGTTCGGCGGTGCCGAGCGGGATACGATTAGGTTCGGATGACGATCAACAAGAACGTCCGCAACGTCGCGATCGTGTGCGTGATCGCGGCCCTCGTCGTCTTCCTCCCCGGGGGTGGCAAGGGCGCAACCGTCGCCATCCAGGCCGTCTCGCTCGCGTTCCTGGCGTCGATCGCGTGGGTTGCGTCGCTGATGTATCGCGAGCACCGGGTCGCGCTCTATGCGCTCGGCGATTCCCGGCGGGCGATCCTCTACGCCGCCGTCGGCGTCGCGGCGCTCACGCTGACCGCGACCAGGCGGATGTGGGCGACGGCGGGCGGCGAGATCGTGTGGTTCGTGCTGATCGGCGGCTGCATCTACGCCGTCGTGGCCATCGTCGTGGCCGCCCGCCGGTACTAGCGGCCGCCGCGCCGTCACGCTGAGCTGGGCGCCGCGCTTGAGCCGGGCCGCCCCCTGTGGCCTGTTGCCGCGTGTCTGTGCGGGGGCGCGTTTGTGGCGCTTTCTGACGACCGGCGTTCGGCAACGGGAGGGATCCGCCGCGCGCCGGATGGTCAGCGAGTGCGCGACCCGCGTGTGACCGCGAAATGTGCCGCTGAGCGGGCTCAAGGTTCACCTCGTCCCGGTCAGATCGGGAAAGCCCGATCACGACGGACGCGTCGATCCCGCTTCCGCTTCGATGCGCCGTGTTTCTGTCCGACGGTACCGCGCTCGCCGCCGGGCCGGCCTCGAGCGCCGCCGGCGCGCTGCGGGTCAGACTGCGGCCGGCGCGCGGACCGGGGCGAGCTCGACCGGGATCCCGTTGAGCACCGCGTTGCCGGAGGGGACGTCGATGATCTGATCGTCGGCGAGCACGTTGCTGTTCGTGCCCGCGTTCTCGGACGCGACGCGCTGCACGGTGCCGGGCACGTCGTGGCCCCAGCCGTGCGGCAGGCTGACGACGCCGGGCATGATCGCGTCGGTCACCTCGACCTGCGCGACCACGGTGCCGGTCCGTGAGCGGACGTTCGCCGGCTCACCGTCGATGAGCTCGAGCCGGTCCGCGTCGTCCGGATGGACGTGCAGCGTGCACCGGGGCTTGCCCTTCACGAGCACGGGAAGGTTGTGCATCCACGAGTTGTTCGAGCGCAGCTGGCGTCGGCCGACGAGCACGAGCCCGCCGCCGTTGCCGTCCGCGGCGGCGCGTTCGGAGAGCGCCGAACGCAACCGGGCGACGTCGTCCACGATCAGCTCCGGGGCGAGCTCGATCTTGCCGCTCGACGTGCGGAGCGCGTCCGGCAGACGCGGCGTCAGCGGTCCGAGGTCGATCCCGTGCGGTGAGGCTTCGAGTGTGTTGAGCGTCAGCAACGGCCCGTCGGTGCGGGCGCCGAAGCCGTCGCCGTACGGACCCGTGCGCAGCATCAGGTCGAGCATCCGCTCCGGCCCGACGCGCGGCGCGAGCGCGTCGAGCAGCTCGCCCGGCTCGCGGCCGAACACCGGCGACTCGGGTGTTGCGACCTCGCGCTGGACGAGCAGGCCGATGACGCCGTCGTCGATCGCCGCGATGTTCGCATCCGGGCCCATGCCGGCGGCGACGCCGGTGAAGCGCAGGAGCGTGGCCCACTCGTCGGGGAGATCCGGCTCGGGCGGGAGCACGGGGGCGGAGTAGTTGGCGACGTTGCGGACCGCGAACAGGTACAGGGCCAGGTCGTAGTGCGAGCGACGCAGCGGTGAGGGGCCGGGCAGGATGACGTCGGCGTGGCGCGTCGTCTCGTTGACGTAGACGTCGAGGCTGACCATGAGCTCGAGCTGGTCAAGCGCCGAGTCGAGGCGGTCGCTGTTCGGCGTCGAGACGACGGGATTGCCGGCCATCGTGATGAGCGCGCGGATCTGCCCCTCGCCCGGGGTGTCGATCTCCTCGGCGAGCGCCGCGGCCGGGAGCTCCCCGAAGACCTCGCCGAGTCCGCGGACGCGGGTCTGCCAGCGGCCGAAGCGCGTGCCCCGCCCGCGGCCGGGGGTGCCGGCGGCGTTCGAATGGCCGGCGGCGCCGAGCGGGAACATCGCGCCGCCCTCACGGTCGAGGTTGCCGGTGAGCAGGTTGAGCACGTCGACGAGCCAGCTCGCGATCGTCCCGAACTCCTGGGTGCAGGTACCGATCCGCCCGTACACCGCGGCCCGCGGCGCGGCGGCGAGCTCCCGGGCGATCCGTCGGATCGTGTCTGCCTCGATCCCGCAGACCGCCGCCACGGTCTCGGGCGCGAAGTCGGCGGCCTCGGCGCGGACGGTCTCGAGCCCCTCGGTCAGCCCCACGAGCCGCTCGTCGGGACGGGCGAGGTTCTCGTCGAACAGCACGTGGACGAGCGCGAACAGGAAGTACGCGTCGGTGCCGGGCCGGATGAAGTGATGCTCGTCGGCTTCCTCGGCGGTGCGGCTGCGGCGCGGATCGAGCACGACGAGCCTGCCGCCCCGGGCGCGGAGGGCCCGGAGGCGCCCGCGCATGTCGGGCGCGGTCATCAGGCTCCCGTTCGAGGCGAGCGGGTTCGCGCCGAGGACGAGCAGGTAGTCGGTGCGGTCGACATCCGGCACGGGGACGGTCGTGCCGGTCCCGAACATGAGCGCGCTCGCCATCTGCTTCGGGAACTGGTCGACCGTGCTCGCGGAGTAGACGCTGCGCGTCCCGAGCGCGCGGAGCAGCACCTTCGTGTAGAGCATGTTGTCGAGCAGATGGGCGTTCGGGTTGCCGATATACACGCCGACCGCGTTGCGGTCCTGCTCGAGGATCGGCGTCAGGCGCTCGTGGATGAACGCGAACGCCTCGTCCCAGCTGACCGGCTCGAAGCTCCCGTCGGGCTGGCGCAGCAGCGGCGTTCGCACCCGGTCGGGGTCGTCGTGGAGCTCCTTGAGCGCGTAGCCCTTGGGACAGATGAAGCCGTGGCTGAGCACGTCCTGCTTGTCGCCCCGGATCGAGGCGACGCGGTCGCCATCGAGCGTCAGCTCGAGCCCGCAGGTGGCTTCACACAGCGGGCACGTGCGAAAGGCGGTGCGGTGGCCGTTCGCGAGCGTCGACATCAAGCGGTGAGGTTACTGTTCGCGGCGGTCCGCTGTGCGAACTCTTTTCACAGACCTCATGCGCGCCCTGTGAGTGCGCCCCAACGGGAGCGGGTCGGCGATTGGTTGATCATCGCCGGCGCGGTCGCGCTGTTCGGGTCGCTGTTTCTCACCTGGAGTCACCAGTTCTCCCCGGCTTTCCTCGCCCAGTGGGGATCGTCGGCTCAGCTCCAGGGGCTGCCGCACGACCCGACGGCGTGGCAGGTCTACTCCACGGCCGATGTGCTGCTGGCGCTGCTCGCCGTGGCGCTGGTCGTGACGGCGCTCGCCGGCAGCCGTGCCGTCCGGGTGGGGGTGATCGTCGCCTGCGGGTTCGCGGTCGCCTTCACGCTCCGGGCGCTGACCGCGCCGCCGACGAACGGCGCGAACATCTTCGACCCGACGTCCCCCTCGGCGGGCTATGCGCCGAATGCGCCGGCGGCGGGCGTCGGCGTCACGTTTGCCCTGGTCGGCCTCGGGCTCGCCCTCGCCGGCCTGCTCGTGTCGTTCACGGCTGACTGAGCGGCATGGCAGCGCGGGCGCCGCTTCGGAGTGTGCTCCACCACGAGTCGACGCGCGGCGGCGTCCGGCGTCGTCCTCATCGCCTCGCGCAGCGCTGCTGGCTCTGCGTCCTCGCCGCCATCCACCCAGCACCATTCTCTGTGCGCCCGTACCCGCGGCGGCACGTGTCCATAATCGCTGCTGATCGCCGCCGCGAGCTTCCCGACGAGCCCGGCGTCTACCTGTTCCGCAACGCCCGCGGACGGGTGATCTACGTCGGCAAGGCGAAGTCGATCCGCAAGCGGGTGGCCTCCCACTTCACGAACCCGAGCACGCGGGCCGGGAGCGACCTCGTGCCGATGATCGACCACGTCGAGGCGCTCGTCGTGCACACCGAGGCGGAGGCGCTGCTCGCCGAGCAGAACTTCATCAAGCAGTACAAGCCGCGCTTCAACATCCGCCTGCGGGACGACAAGTCCTATCCGTACATCGCGATCAGCCTGGATGAGGACTTCCCGCGGGTGTACTTCACGCGCGAGCGCCACCGACGTGACCGGGCGTACTTCGGGCCGTTCTCGAACGCCAAGCGGGTCCGCTCGACGCTCGACGTGCTCGGCAAGGTGTTCATGTTCCGCTCCTGCGAGGGCGCCGAGCCGGGCCGGCGGAGCGGCTCGCCGTGCCTCGACTACTACATCAAGCGCTGCGAGGCACCGTGCGTCGGGTACGTCTCGAAGGAGGATTACCGCGCCGGGATCGACGGCGTGATCGCGTTCCTCTCCGGTCGCTACAAGGAGATCGAGCGCAAGCTCGACTACGAGATGCAGCTCGCGTCGGCCGAGCAGCGCTTCGAGGATGCCGCGCGGGAGCGCAACCGCCTGCGGGCCGTGCGGTCGCTGCTCGAGCGCCAGCGGGTGTCCAACGAGACGGTCGGGACGCTCGATGCGATTGCCGTCGCGGTGGGGGAGGGCGAGGCGAACGCCCAGGTCTTCCAGGTCCGCGACGGGGTGCTCTCCGACCGCCAGAGCTTCTACCTCGACAACGCGGTCGGCGGCGACATCTCCGAGGTCGCCGAGGCGTTCATCCTCCAGTACTACTCCTCGGCGATGTCGATCCCGCCGCTGCTGATCGTGCAGCAGGACGTCGGGTCCGAGGAAGTGCTGGCGGAGGCGCTGAGCGAGCGCCGGGGGAGCCGGGTCGAGATCCGGGCCGCCGAGCGCGGCGACAAGCGCCGGATCCTCGAGCTCGCCGAACGCAACGCGCGGCTCGCGCTCGATCAGGAGAAGCTCCGCTCCGAACGCCGGCGCCAGCAGCGGGTCGAAGCGCTCGACGGCCTCCAACAGGCGCTCGGTCTCGACACGATCCCACTCCGGATCGAGTGCTTCGACATCTCGACGCTGATGGGGACGAACACGGTGGCGTCGATGGTCGTGTTCGAGGGCGGCGCGCCCAAGAAGTCCGACTACCGCCGGTTCAAGGTGTTCGGCGATCTCGCCGCGAACGGCGGAATCGGCATCGGCGAGCCTGACGACTTCGCCTCCATGGAGGAGGTCCTCGGGCGGCGATTCGCCCGCTGGGAGGCCCAGCGCGACGTGTCCCCGCACGACAAGGAATACGACCCGTCGTTCGCGGCGCTCCCGAATGTCGTCGTGATCGACGGTGGCAAGGGTCAGCTGGCGGCCGGGATCCGAGCGCTCCAGGGCTTCCGCGACCGTGGCGTCACCGTGATCTCCCTCGCGAAGCGGATCGAGGAGGTGTTCATCCCCGGTCGGGCCGAGCCGCTGCTGCTCGCCCACGAGACGCCGGAGCTCCAGCTGCTCCAGCGCGTCCGCGACGAGGCCCACCGGTTCGCGATCACCCACCACCGAATCCGGCGCGACCGGGCGATGACGGCTTCGATCCTCGATGAGCTGCCCGGCGTCGGCCCGGCGCGCAAGCGGGCGCTGCTCAACCACTTCGGCTCGCCGGACGCGATCCTCTCCGCGTCCGCGGAGGAGCTGGAGGCCGTTCCGGGGCTGTCCGGCAAGCTCGCGCGAGAGCTCCACCGCGAGCTGCACAAGACCGGCGTGTAGTGGGCCCGCTCGTCGGCGCGAGCGCTCAGCGAGTGAGCAGCATCGCGCTCGCCGCCGGCAGCGAGACGGTGTAGGTCCCGAGGTTCGGCGTCACCGGCGTCACGGTCGGCGTGCCGGGGAGGGTCCCCGTCGTGGTCTCACTGCCGAACGTCTGGCCGCCGAGCGTGACGCCGCCTGTCGCGGACAGGCTCGGGGCGCTCAGCGCCTCGGATGACAAGGGCGCCGTGGCGTCGCCGGGGAGCGTCAGCTCAACGCTCATCGGGGTGTCGGCGGACTTGTTGATCAGGACGACGCGGGTGTGTCCATCGGCGGCCTGAGTCGCCCACACCTTGACGGCCCCGGCCGGGGCGGTGACGTTCAGCAGGTGGGCGCCCGGGGGAAACGCCTGGGAGAACGCCAGCGCGCCGTAGTACAGGGGGTGGACGAACGCGCTCCATGTCGCGCCGCGCTGGCTGAACGTGAAGGGCTCGTACGCGGCGCCGGGCAGCGCGTGGAAGTTGACCCCGTCGACGCCGACGGCGGCCATGTCGAACAGCGTGTCGAGCACCCACAGCGCGGAGGCGAACGTGTCGCTGACGCCTGTCTTGCCCGAACACGACGCCGAGTTGAGCTCGTCGAGGCGGAACGGCAGGCCATGCGCGTGGGCGACCTGCGTGTAGGGCGCGACCTGCTGCGCGATTCCGGCGGAGGAGGCATCCGCGAGCAGGTTCGGGATCGACGCGTAGAACGGAGAGGTCGTGTCGGCCACGCACGCCCGAAGCGGATACCGGTGGAACGTGACGACGGAGAGCCGGCGCTGGCTGGCGAGGAAGCGGTCGAGTCCGGGCATCCAGTGCACCGAGGAGAACGCCGGTCCGGCGAGCGGCGCGCTCGGCATCGCACCGCGCCACCGCGCGAAGTCCTTTGTGAACGCGGCCAGGTTCCAATTGGCCGGGCGTGAGAAGACGACGCGATCCCGGCGATCTCGGTACCACGGGAACACGTGGTAGAGGTCGGGCTCGTTGCCGATCTCGAGCGCCAGGATCCGCGCGATGCCGACGCCCTGCAGCAACGCTCGCGCCTCGGCGGCCGCCAACGCCGGCCGGCCGTCCGCGAGGTTGATGCCGAGGATCAACTTGCCGCCGAGCGCCTGGGCGAACGCCTTGGTCGTCCGCAGCCACCCCTTGGTCAGGCGGTAGGACACACCGCCCGGAGGGATCACATGGCGCAGGGGCCACCACGTCTGATCGCTGCTGTCTCCGCCGATCCGGACGACGGGCGCCTGCCTGGGCGCGAGGCCCTTGAGCAGCGACACGAGCACCGGATTGATGTTCCCGGGATCACGTCCCGTATACAGGTGCGTCGCCTTGTATTCGAACGAGACGCCGAGGAAACTCGACGGCATCGCCTGGCCGTATGGGGATGCGCTGACCTGCACCGACTCGGTCGGCACATCGGCGGCGGCGGATGGCGCAGCCGCAGCGAACGCGATCAGCGTGAACGCCGCGGCCCTCGACCAACCCGCTGCGCGCGCCCCCTTCCCGTGGCGCACGCGCGGCGGTACACATCGTGGATCGTCGCATACCTCTGGGCGGACCGCGCGACGTCTTCCCGCACGTCGGTGTCGCGCGCGTCCGCGCGAGGCGTCAAGCTTCACGGTATGGAATCGGATCGGCCGCCAGTGAGTACGCGCGGCGAGGCGGACGAGCCCGGGCACGGGTCGGAAGAGGAATCAGGGCAAGGCTCGGCGCTGACCGACCTCGTGGTCATCACCGGCTTCTCGGGAGCCGGCAAGTCGACCGCGATGGCCGCGTTCGAGGACGAGGGCTACTTCTGCGTCGACAACCTGCCCTCGGAGATGATCCGCACGCTTGTCGACCTGTTCATGCACGCCGGCTCCAAGGTCGCCCGCGCGGCGGTCGTCTCCGACGTGCGGGGCGGGAGCTACTTCGGCGGGCTGGCGCAGATCCTCGACGACCTCAGCGCGAGCGGGCTGGGGCACCGCGTCCTGTTCCTGGAGGCCGACGACCAGACGCTGCGGACTCGCTACAAGGAGACCCGGCGGCGGCATCCGCTTGCGCCCACGGGCAGCGTCAGCGAGGGCATCGTGCGCGAGCACGAGGTCCTCGCCCCGCTGCGCGAACGGGCCGACTTCGTGATCGACACGACCGGGCTCACCGCCGCGGCACTGCGCCGCAAGCTCGCCGACGAGATGCTCCCGAGCCACAATCCGGGGCGGCTCGCGGTCACGTTCGAGAGCTTCGGCTTCAAGTACGGCCCCGCGCGCGACCCGGATGTGATGTTCGACGTGCGGTTCCTGCCCAATCCGCATTACGAACCGGATCTGCGCCCGCTCACCGGCAAGGACGCGAGCATCGTCGCGTTCATCAACCGGGAAGGCGAGCTCGATGAGTTCTACGACCGTCTGCATCCGCTGCTCGACTACCTGCTGCCGCAGTACCTCGCCGAGGGCAAGGCACACCTCGTGCTGGCCATCGGTTGCACGGGAGGGCGGCACCGCTCGGTCGCGATCGCCGAGCACCTCGCGGATCGTTATCGGGATCGCGGCGATTACCTCGTCGAGGTCGTCCACCGCGACGTGACGCGGCCGAACTGAAGCAGCGCCGCAGGGGGTGACGCGATGATCGATCACGTCGGCTTCGAGGTATCGGATCTGGCGCGCTCGGCGCGGTTTTACGACGCCGTCTTCTACGCCCTCGGGGCGAGACGGATGTTCGAGTCCGAGCACGCGGTCGCGTACGGGGTCAACGCGCCGCAGGTGTGGATTGTGGTCAGGGGGCGCCCTCCCGGCCCGGGCTACGGTCACGTCGCGCTTCAGGCGAGCGGCAGGGCAGCCGTCGACGGGGCCTACCGGGCGGGGCTCGACGCCGGCGGAAGCGACGACGGGGAGCCAGGTCAGAGGCCCCAGTACGGCCGCCTCTACTACGCGGCCTACATGCGCGATCCGGATGGCCTGAGGGTCGAGGTGGTGGCGCGGAGGTAAGGACAGCGGGCCGCTGCGTTGAGGTAGCCTTGCGAGCGCCGACCCATGTCGGCGACAAGTTTTCGCGCTCAGAGAAATGGGGTATTGCGTATGCCGGTACGCGTCGCATGCAATGGATTCGGCCGGATCGGCCGCAACGTGTTCCGCGCCGCCCACGAGCGCGGCGCGGACATCGAATGGCTGGCGGTCAACGACCTCGTCGACCCGAAGACGCTGGCCCACCTCCTCAAGTACGACTCGACGTACGGCCCGTTCCAGGGTGAGGTCGAGGCGACCGAAACGGGTATCCGGGTTGACGGGAAAGACATCCGGGTGCTGTCGGAGACCGACCCGGCCGCGCTTCCGTGGGGGGATCTCGGCGCCGACGTCGTGATCGAGTCAACCGGCCGCTTCACCGACCGGGAGAACGCCTCCAAGCATCTCAGCGCCGGGGCAAAGAAGGTCGTGATCTCCGCCCCCGCGACCGACCCAGACGTCACCGTCGCGCTCGGTGTCAATTTCGACGAGGTCTACGACGCCGCTCAGCATCACGTCATCTCGAACGCCTCGTGCACGACGAACTGTCTCGCTCCCGTGGCGAAGGTGCTGAACGACACGGTCGGCATCAACCACGGGCTGATGACGACGATTCACGCCTACACCGCCGATCAGCGCCTCCAGGACATGCCGCATAAGGACCTGCGCCGGGCGCGGGCCGCGGCGGTCAACCTGATCCCGGCGTCGACCGGCGCCGCCAAGGCGATCGGGCTCGTCATCCCGGACCTCCTGGGCAAGCTCCATGGCTTCGCCATCCGCGCGCCCGTGATCACGGGCAGCGTGGTCGATCTCACGGTCAACGTGAACCGTGAGACGTCGATCGAGGAGATCAACGCGGCGATGCTTGCGGCCGCGAGCGACGGGCCGCTGAAGGGCATCCTCCAGTACACCGATGACCCGATCGTCTCGACCGACATCATCAAGAACCCGTATTCGTCGATCTTCGACTCCGGGCTCACCGCGGTGATGCAGGGAACGATGGTGAAGGTCGTCTCCTGGTACGACAACGAGTGGGGCTACTCGAACCGGTTGGTCGATCTCGTCCAGAAGGTCGCATGAGGACGCTGCGCGATCTCGGGGACCTCAGCGGTAAGCGGGTCCTCGTCCGCGTCGACTTCAACGTCCCGCTGGATAACGGCGCGGTTGCCGACGACACCCGCATCCGCGCCGCGTTGCCGACGATCGAGGAACTCCGCGAGCGCGGTGCTCGCCTGATCCTCGTCTCCCACCTCGGTCGCCCGAAGGATCGCGAGCCTGAGCTGTCCCTGAGCCCGGCGGCGAATCGACTCGCCGAGCTCACTGGGGCCGACGTGACGCTCGCGCCGGGGGTCGTCGGCGACGACGTGCGAGCGTTCGCCGACAACCTCGCGCCCGGCGACATCCTCGTGCTGGAGAACATCCGCTACGAGAAGGGTGAGACGAAGAACGACCCCGAGCTCGCCGCGCAGCTCGCGGAGCTCGCCGACGTGTACGTCAACGACGCCTTCGGCACGGCGCACCGCGCGCACGCCTCAACCGAGGGTGTCGCTCACCTCGTGTCCGATCGCGCTGCGGGCTATCTGCTCGAGCGCGAGGTGTCGACGCTGTCGAAGCTGCTCGACGCGCCGGAGCGGCCGCTCGTCGCGGTGCTCGGCGGCGCCAAGGTGAGCGACAAGATCGCGGTCATCGAGCGCTTCCTGGAGGTCGCGGACTCGATCCTCATCGGCGGCGCGATGTGCTTCCCGTTCTTCGCGGCGCAGGGCCACAGCGTCGGTGCCTCGCTGTGCGCCGACGATGACGTCGAGCTGGCGCGCACGACGCTCGCCGCGGTCTCGGGTGCCCGCGCCGCACTCGAGCTGCCCCAAGATTTGGTGATCGGCGACCGGCTCGCCGCCGACGCGGAGGTCAAGCCGCTTGATGGCATCGATGTCCCGGACGGCTGGATGGGCCTCGACGTCGGCCCAAAGACGGCGGAGGCGTACGGCGCGATCGTCGGCGCCGCCGGCACCGTATTCTGGAACGGGCCGATGGGTGCGTTCGAAATTGAGCCGTTCGCGGCGGGCACTCGCGCCGTCGCAGAGGCGGTGGCGAGCGCCCCCGGAGTGACCGTGATTGGCGGCGGTGATTCCGTCGCCGCGATCCAGCGCTTCGGCCTCGCCGACCAAGTGACCCATATCTCGACCGGCGGCGGTGCGTCGCTCGAGCTGATCGAAGGCAAAACGTTGCCGGGAGTGGAGGCGCTGCGATGAGCGATCGCACCCCGTACATCGCCGGGAACTGGAAGATGTACAAGACCGTGGCGGAGGCCGAGGAGTTCATCCAGGCCCTGTTGCCACGCGTGTCGGACGCCGAGGGCGTCGACGTCGCGATTTGCCCGTCGTTCCTCGCGCTCGGCGCGATGATCGACTCGGCCCGCGGCTCACGCGTCCAGGTCCTCGCGCAGAACATGCACTACGAGGCCCAGGGGGCGTTCACCGGCGAGGTCTCGCCGCCGATGCTCGTCGAGGCGGACGCCCACGGCGTGATCCTCGGCCACTCCGAGCGCCGCGAATACTTCGGCGAGACTGATCGGGCGCTCCAGCTCAAGGTGCCGGCGGCACTCGAGGCGGGCCTGCTGCCGGTGCTGTGCGTCGGCGAGACCGAGGAGGAGCGTGACCGGGGCGACACGCAGCGCAAGCTCCGCCACCAGGTCCAGGAGGACCTGCAGAAGGTCGCGACCGAGCGCCTCGGGGACGTCGTGATCGCGTACGAGCCGATCTGGGCGATCGGCACCGGCCGGGTCGCCACACCCGAGCAGGCGCAGGAGGCGATCGCCTTCGTGCGGGCGCTCGTCGGTGACCGATCGCGCGAGCAGGCCGAGCGCGTGCGCATCCTCTATGGCGGTAGCGTCAAGCCCGACAACGCCGCCGAGTTGCTCGCCCTGCCGGACATCGACGGTGCGCTCGTCGGCGGCGCGAGTCTGGAAGCGCAGTCGTTTGCGGGGATCGTCAGCGCTGCGGTCGCGGGACTCGGGTCATGACCACGGTGCCGCCCGGGCCGGCCGCGCTGCCGGCGCCGTGCGCGGCGCTCATCATCCTCGACGGCTTCGGGATCGCCGAGCCGGGACCGGGCAACGCCGTGTCGCTCGCGTCCAAGCCGGTGTTCGACTCGCTCTGGGAGCGATACCCGCACTCCCAGATGACCGCGTGCGGCCGTGCCGTCGGCCTGCCCGAGGGTCAGATGGGCAACTCCGAGGTCGGTCACCTCAACCTCGGCGCCGGGGCGGTGATCATGCAGGACCTGACGCGGATCGACCTCGCGGTCGAGAACGGCGAGCTCGGCGCCAACTCGGTGCTGCGCGATGCGTTCACCGGGTCCGAGCGAGTCCACCTGATCGGCCTCATCTCCGACGGCGGCGTGCACTCGGGCTGGAGCCACATCGAGGCCCTCATCCGGCTCGGCGCCGAGCTCGGCGTGCCGGACCTCGTGGTGCATGCGTTCACCGATGGGCGCGACACGTTCCCGAACTCCGGCGCCGGCTACCTGGCGACGGTCCAAGGATGGATGGACGACGCCGGTGCCGGCCGAATCGGGACGGTCGTCGGGCGCTACTACGCGATGGATCGTGACAAGCGCTGGGACCGGGTCCAGCTCGCCTACGACATGCTCGTTCACGGACAAGCCGAGCATCGCGTCGATTCCGGCGAGCAGGCGTGCCGGGATGCGTATGAGCGCGACGAGACCGATGAGTTCATCCGCCCGACGCTCGTGGGGGAGGAGGCGCTGATCCGTCCCGGCGACTCCGTGTTCGGCATCAACTTCCGGCCGGACCGGATGCGCGAGATCACCCGCGCTCTCGCCGACCCATCGTTCACCGATGTCGACCGCGGCGGCGCGCCGGTCATTGAGAAATACGCCTGCATGACCCAGTACGAGGAGGGGTGGCCGTACCCGGTCGCGTTCCCGCCCGAGCATCCGACGATCACGATGTCGACCGTGCTCGAGCAGCACCATGTCCGCCAGCTCCACGTCGCCGAGACCGAGAAGTACCCACACGTGACGTACTTCTTCAACGGCGGCAACGAGCAGCCGTGCGAGGGCGAGCGGCGCGAGCTCGTGCCCTCCCCGCGTGACGTCCCCACCTACGACTACAAGCCCGAGATGAGTGCCCGCGAGGCCGCGGCGGCGTTCATCGACGCCTGGAAGGCCGACTCGCCGACGTTCGGGATCATCAACTTCGCCAACCCGGACATGGTCGGGCACACCGGGGTGATCCCGGCCGCGGTGAAGGCGATCGAGACCGTCGACGGCTGCCTCGGCGAGGTCGTCGCCGCCGTCCACGAGGCGGGCGGGGCCTGCCTGATCACCGCCGACCACGGCAACGCCGACCACATGCTCGAGCCGGACGGCAGTCCGAACACGGCCCATTCTCTGAATCCGGTGCCGGTGATCGTCACGGTGCCGGGCCTGTCGCTCCGGTCCGGAGGCGTCCTCGCCGACGTCGCTCCGACGCTGCTCCAGCTGCTCGGCTACGAGCAGCCGGCGGCGATGACGGGCACGACGCTCATCTCCTGAGCGCTTCGTCGCCGGGAAGAAACGTCACAACCGGCCCGGCGCGGTCGGATCCTGCTGCGTTTCTTGCGGTGAGCGCAAGAAACGTAGCGGACGATGGCTGGCGGTCGCAGGCTGTTGCGTTTCTTTCGGTGCTCGCTCGCGTTGCGCTGTGCGTCCGCACCTGCATCCAGGACTACCTGCGCCCAGGGCTACAATAAGACTTGACAGATCATGACTTAGATTTCATACTCCGTCTATTACCACTAAACCTTTGTAGGAGAGGAACGTTATGGCACTTATCCGATGGGAGCCGGTCCGTGAGATCAGCTCCATCCAGACTGAGATGAACCGGCTGTTCAACAGCTTCTTCGACACGCCGACCGCGGCGAGCCGCAATGGCGGTGGCGCCCCTGCGCGTCGCTGGATCCCGGCGATGGATCTCGCCGAAACCGAGGGCGAGTTCGTGCTGAAGGCCGACCTCCCCGGTCTCAGTGAGGACGACGTTTCGATCGAGCTGGAGGACAACGTCCTCACGGTCTCGGGCGAGCGCAAGGGCGAGCACGAGGAGCGCAAGGACGGCTATTACCGCGTCGAGCGGTCCTACGGTCGCTTCTCCCGGTCGCTGACCCTGCCGGAGGGCGTCGACGCCGACGCCGTCAAGGCGAGCTTCGACCACGGCGTGCTCGAGGTTCACATCCCCAAGCCCGAGGCGAAGCAGCCGCGCAAGGTCGCGATCTCCGTCAGCGAGGCGCCGAAGACGATCGAGGGCTCCGAGAGCGAGACCACCGAGAGCGAGACCACCGAGACCGAGTAACGGGCTCTCCTCGCAGCAGCTGACATCCGGTTCCACTCCGCGCCGTCTCCTCCGTCGGAGGGGGCGGCGCTTTTCCGTTGCGACGCGACCGACGGTCTCGACGACAATGAGAGCGGAATGAGGACTCCGTTCGTGATCCGGAGCCGGGACCGTGGCTCGCTCGCGCGGACCGGGACGCTGCAGCTCGCCCATGGCGAGGTGCGGACGCCGGCGTTCGTGCCGCTCGCCACCAAGGGCTCGGTCAAGCTGCTCGAGCCGCGAGACGTCGAGGCGCTGGGCTACGAGATGGTCCTCGGCAACACGTTCCATCTCTTCCTGGCACCGGGCCCGGAGTTGATCGCCACGCTTGGCGGCCTCAACCGATTCATGCGCTGGCCGCGACCGATCATCACCGACTCCGGCGGCTTTCAGGTGTTCTCGATGGGTCACGGGAGCGTCGCCGACGAGATCAAGGGCCGGCGTCACGCCGGCGCGGCCACCGCGGCGGGACCGCGGCGGGACCGGCCCCCGGCGGGAGGGCGCGATCCTGAAGATCAGCGAAGAGGGCGTCCGCTTTCGCTCCTACGTCGACGGCAACGAGCGGATGCTCAGCCCGGAGCGCTCGATGGCCGTCCAGGCGGCGCTGCACTCCGACATCGCGCTCGTGCTCGACGAATGCACCCCGTTCCATGTCACCCGCGACTACACCGCCCGCTCCGCCGAGCGCACTCACCGCTGGCTCGAGCGCTGCCTGCGCTGGCATGCGGAGCACGGGCCAGACGACCAGGCGGTGTACGGGATCGTCCAGGGCGGGATCGAGCACGATCTGAGGCTCGAGTCGACCGGTCAGGTCGCGGCGAGCGCCTGCGACGGGATCGCGATCGGCGGCACGCTCGGCCGCGACAAGCCGCAGATGTACGAGGTCGTCTCGTGGGTGACCGCCGAGCTCGAGCGGCTCGCGCCCGAGCGCCCGCGACACCTGCTCGGGATCGGCGACGTCGACGATCTCATCAGTGGCGTCGAGCGGGGGATCGACACGTTCGACTGCGCGATGCCGACGCGGCTGGCCCGCCACGGCATGGCGCTCGTGCCCGACCCGACCGGCCGCTGGCGGGTCGACCTCGCCAAGGGGATGTGGCGCACGTCAGACGCGGCGGTGCTTGACGGATGCGAGTGCCCGACGTGCCGGGCCGGCTACACGCGCGCCTACCTGCACTACCTGCTGCGCGCCCGCGAGCTGACCGGGCAGCGGCTGCTGACGCTCCACAACCTCCACTTCATCGCGCGGCTGATGGACGATCTCCGTGACGCGATCGACGAGGACCGCTTCGAAGCGGCCGGGGCGGCATTCCGGGCCGGCGCCGCGCCCCGTGGCGCCGGGGGCGACCCGGGTCCCCGGGCGCGTCTACTTCGTGTTGTTACTGATTAGGTCCGAGAGACTCTTGATCGCGCCGTTCACGTCGTTGGAGATCACCTTGCGCAGGTGAACCGCCGTGTTTGACGTGTCGGTCGCGATCGTCACCGCGACGGCGACGATGACGACGAACACGATCGCGAGCGCGACGAGCGCCATGAACCGGCGTAGCGCGGTCCGCCGCCGTGCGGGCGGCTGCGCCCGGGCGGCGCGCTCGGGCTCACGCGTACGGGGACGCTCCGAGCGGACGGCCGGCGGGCGGACGGCCGGCGGACGAACCGCCGGCGGACCGGTGCGGCGCTGCGTCTCGGTGCGCGGGGCGACCCGCGTCGCGGCGGTCGGCGGCGGCTCTCGGCGGGGCAGGACG
Source organism: uncultured Solirubrobacterales bacterium (assembly GCA_963779695.1). GTDB lineage: Bacteria > Actinomycetota > Thermoleophilia > Solirubrobacterales > Solirubrobacteraceae > Palsa-465. Next base: position 14,351 of record CAVZZH010000019.1, on the reverse strand, counting down.
CGCGTGGCGGCGCTCGTCCCGAGGTGGGCCGTCGGCGCGCCCGAGGTCACAGGCGAAATCCCCTGGGCGCCGCGGCGCAGCGCCTCGCCGAACAGCAGCGCATCGCTCGGCCGACCCTCGGCCTCGATCGAGAGTGCCATCGCGACCGCCTCGGCGAGTTCCGGGTTGACCCGCGGGTTGAGCTCGTCAAGCGGAATCGGTGACTCGCGCTGCTGCTTGAGCGTCAGCTCCGAGAGCGAATTCGCCTCGTAGGGGAGACGTCCCGAGAGGAGCTGGTAGGTGACGACGCCCAGCGAGTAGATGTCGGCCCGCGGGCCGGCCTCCTCGCCGCGGGCCTGTTCCGGTGCCAGGTACGCGGCCGTGCCGAGCACGGAACCGACCTGGGTGATGCTCGACTGGTCGACGGCGCGGGCGATCCCGAAGTCGGCGAGCTTGACGACGTCGCTGTCGGAGACGAGCAGGTTCCCGGGCTTGACGTCACGGTGGATGACCCCGTTGCGGTGGGCGTACTCAAGGCCTCGGCACGACTGAGCGATGATCTCGACGCCCTGCTCGACGTCGAGGTGGCCGCGATCTCGGAGCAGCTCGGCGCAGGAATGGCCGGGGACGTGCTCCATCACGATGAAGTGCTGGTGGCTGCCCTCGTCGAAGCCGAAGTCGAACACCTGGACGATGTTCGGGTGCACGAGCCGGGCGGCGGCGAGCGCCTCGCGCCGGAAGCGCGAGACGAATGTCGGGTCATCAGCGAGGTGCTCGGCGAGCAGCTTGAGCGCGACGTAGCGCTCGAGTCGCTGGTCGAAGGCGAGATGGACGGTCGACATCCCGCCGACGCCCAGTCGGCCTTCGATGCGATAACGGCCTGCGATGGAGGATGTGCCAGTCATTGTCCGTTCCCATTGCCGCCGGCGCCGACGCCCCCGCTGCCGTTGCCGCCGCCGCCGAGTCCGGCGCCCCCGCTTGCGCTCGTGGTAGGAGTACTACCCGAGCTGGTCGTCGAAGTTGCAGTGCTCGTCGGCGTACTCGTGGACGTGCTCGTCGTCGTCGGCGTGCTCGTCGACGTCGTCGTCGAGGTGGTCGTCGAGCTCGAGGTCGTCGTCGGCGACGATGTCGTCGTCGACGCGGTGGTCGATTGCGAGCACTGGGTCTGCGCGAGCGAGGCGACGGTCGAAGCGCCCTGCTGGAGGTCCGAGGCGAGCCCCGGATCGATGCTCGACGGCAGGTTGTTGGCCGTGTTCTTCAGCGCGTCAGCGGCGTTTGCGGCATCGCCACAATGGCCGGCGTCAAGCGCGGCGGTGAGTTGGGAGAGCTGGCCCTGGAGGCTGCTGGCCTGATCGCTGGAAAGCAGACCCTTGCCCCCGCCGCCACAGGCGACGAGAACCGATGCAGCTAAGCCGAGCCCGCCCGCAAGAAGTGCGCGGGGTGCGTGGCCCATCCGCGCTCTGACTTTAGAGAACGCAGACGTTTTCGGCAGGTTAGGCGCCGGTGAGCCCGGTCTCACTGGCCGAACGTGAGTCGTTCGGCGAGCGAATCGGGCAGCCGTGCGGCCCGGATCGCGGCTGCCGCGCCGGCGATGTCGTACTCCGTGCGGTGGAAGACGGCGCTGAGGCCATCGAGATCGAGCTCGAGCCAGGCGGCGCGCGGATCTCCATCCCGGGGCTGCCCGACGCTCCCCGGGTTGATCAGCCACTCCCCGCGGGCGAGATCGACGTAGGCGTCGTTCGCCCGCGTCTCCCCGGTGGCCATCGCGCCCGGGAGCCGCCAGAACGTGAGCGCGACGTGGGAGTGCCCGATCAGGCAGATCCGGTGCGGCTGCTCGTCCATGCACAGCTCGGCCTGGAGCGGCGAGAGCACGTATTCCCAGATCGGATCGCGCGGGCTCGCGTGGTAGAGGCCGACCTCCTCGTCGGTCTTGCTCGGCTCGAGCGCTTCCAGGTAGGCACGCGTCTCCGCCGTGATCGTCTCCTGCGTCCACCGGGCGGCGAGCGCTGCGCCGCGCGAGAACTGCTCCAGCGGGAGGCTGCCGACGACGCCGAGATCGTGGTTTCCGGCGAGGCAGACGGCGGCGTACTGGCGGGCGAGGGCCACGCACGTGTCCGGTTCGGCGCCGTAGCCGACGAGATCGCCGAGGCACCACATCTCCTCGCACTCCGAGGCGTCGATCTCGTCGAGCACGGCTTCGAAGGCGTGACGGTTGCCGTGGATGTCCGAAACGATCGCGATGCGCACCAGTGGAGCTCCCGGTAGGACGACTACAGTCTCCCGGGTGAAGGGTTCTCGTGTATTGGGCCCGATCCTGCTCGCGCTCGCCACCGCCGAGGCCGGCGTCCGAGTGTTGCGGCCGCGCAAACCGGTGATCGCGCCCGAACCCGTCGATCTCCACACGTACTTCAGCGACGCGGAGATCACGCGCGGGCGGAACTACGCTCGGCCGCAGGTGGCGCTGGCACTGGCCCGGACCGCGGTCGAGGGGGCGGCGCTGGCCCGCCTCGTCCGCCGGCCACCGCGCTGGCTCTCGCCGCCGGCGTCGGTCGCGCCGCCGCTGGCCGGCGCGCTCGGTGCCGCGGGGCTCGCCACCGCCCTGTCGATTCCGCCGCTCCCCCTGTCGGTGATCTCTCGCCGCCGGGCGATCAAGGTCGGGCTCGTCACCCAATCCTGGCGTGGCTGGGCCCTCGATCTCGTCAAGGCGAACGCGATCGGCGCCGTCATGGCCGGCGGCGCAGGCGCGGGCATCGTCGCGGTGACGCGCCGGTATCCGACGACGTGGTGGGCGCCCGCGGCGGCTGGCTCGGTCGGGGTCGGCGCGGTGCTCGCGGCCGTCGCGCCAGTCGTGCTGGACCCGATCTTCAATGACTTCACGCCGCTGCCCGAGGGGGAAACGCGCTCCGATGTCCTCGAGCTCGCGCGCTCCGCCGGGGTCAAGGTACGGGAGGTCTACTCGGTCGACGCGAGCCGCCGCACGACGGCGGCCAACGCCTACGTCACCGGGCTCGGGCCGACGAAACGGGTCGTCCTGTTCGACACGCTGCTCGACCGCTACAACCGCGAGGAGGTCGCCGTCGTCGTCGCGCACGAGCTCGCGCACGTCCAGGGCCGCGACGTCCCGCGCGGGGTGCTGTTCGCGGCGCTCGTCGCCCCGACGGGTGCGTACGCCGTCCAGCGGCTCAGCTGGGCGCTCAGCCCCGAGCGGGGGAGTGCCGCCGCGCTGCCCGCGCTCGCGATGGCGGCGGCGCTCGTCTCGGCGCCGATCGGGCTGATCTCCAACCGGCTGTCGCGGGCGATGGAGCGCCGCGCCGATCAGGTCTCGCTCGAGCTGACCGGTGCGAGCGACGCGTTCGTGTCCTTTGAGCGGACGATCGCGCTGCAGAACGTGGCCGACCTCGATCCGCCGAAATGGCTCACGAGCGTGATGGCGACGCACCCCTCAACCGCCGACCGCATCGGTGCGGCCCTCGGCTACGCCAAAACAAGCGGGCCGCAAGGCCCGCCCTTATAAAAAGGTCGTCAGCTCGGTTCGGCTTCGCCGGCGCCGCCGAACTCGGGCAGGTTCTTGATCCCCTCCCGCGTCTGCCACTTCGAGTAGTTGTCTTGCATCGCGTCGATCAGCTCGCGCATGAACTTGGCACTCAGGTTGATGCGGGAGACGACGACGCCGGGGATCTCGTCGTCCTCGACCTCATGGTCGACACGGGCAAACGTGATCGTGAATTCGTAGTCGGAATGGCTGACATTGGCAAAGTTCGCGTAGACGCCCGCCATGATCTCGGGCGAAAAGTGAATGTTGATGTGGCGTTCCGGCACGTTGGGATCGTCCATGTCCTCGTAGTATCACAGCGTGCGGATTGTCGTCGTCGCCGTAGGACGCCTGCGCCCTCCATTCGCAGATGACGTCCGGCACTATCAGAAGCTGCTCGCGGGGCACACGCGGCTCGAGCTCGTCGAGGTCCGTGAGAACGACCACGTCCTGCGGCGGATCCCCGATCGAGCGTTCGTGTCGTTGCTCGATCTCGAGGGCGAGCACCTCGACTCGGTCGGCTTCAGCCGGTTTCTCGAGGACCGCCGCCAGAGCGGCCGGGATCTCTGCTTCGTGATCGGGGGTCCGTTCGGGCTCGATCTCGAGCGGGTCGATCACCGGCTGGCGCTCGGCGAAATGACGCTGCCCCACCAGCTGGCGCGGGTCGTGCTCCTGGAGCAGATCTACCGGGCGCACAAGATCCTCGCCCGGGAGCCGTACCACTACTAATGGCCGACCGGACGCAGGTCGACGCCCAGCGGCGCCGCATGCGACAGCGCGAGCGACGCGAACTCGGGCTGTTCATCCGCCGGCTTGGCTTCCTGCTCGTGGCGCTGGTGGCGCTCGTCGTGGTCGGGACCGTCGGGTTTGTGATCATCGAGGGGGTCTCGGTCGCCTACGCGTTCGATTGGACCGTCGACACGATCACGACGCTCGGGTCGATCCCGGACCCGCACTCCAGCGGCGCGCGGGTGCTCAAGGTCCTGCTCGAGCTGTTCGGCATAGGTACGCTCTTCTACGGGCTGGCGACGGTGGCGGAGTTCTTCGTCTCAGGCCAGCTCAGCGGCCTGCTCGATGAGCGGCGCACCCAGAAGATGATCGACTCCTACTCCGACCACTACATCGTCTGCGGATTCGGCCGCGTGGGCCGCCAGGTCGCCCGTGACCTTCAGCGGGTCGGCGCGCCGTTCGTCGTCATCGACATGAACCCCGAGCATCGTGAGGACGCCGCCGAGGCGCGGATCCCGTATATCGAGAACCAGGCCTCCCAGGACGACGTGCTCGAGCAGGCGGGCATCGACCGGGCCCGGGGCGTGATCGCGTGCGTCGACTCCGACGCCGAGAACATCTTCATCGCGCTGACCGCACGCGAGCTGCGTGACGACATCCTGATCATCGCGCGGGCCTCCGCTGAGGACTCCGAGAAGAAGCTGCTGCGGGCGGGCGCCGATCGCGTCATCTCGCCATATAAGACCTCCGGCCGGGAGATGGCCCGGGTCGCGCTCCATCCCCAGGTCGGGCGTGCGGTCGAGGCCGACGACTACCGGATGGAGGAGATCGAGGTCTCCGCGTCATGCGAAGCGGTGGGCCGGAAGATCGAGGACGTGCGTGGTATGTCGATGATCGTCGCCCTCCGCCGTCCGGACGGGAGTCTCGAGCCGCAGCCGCCGAGCACGACGGTGCTCGAGCCCGGGGACAAGGTCGTCGCCCTCGGCTCGCCCGAGGCGATCGAGCACCTCGAGGACCTGTTCCAGCCTGCGAGCGCAGCGGCGTGAGCAGCGATCCGGTCCAGGCACTCCGCGCCGCCGTCGGCGCGGCGGCCGCGAACGTGCGGGGATCGAACGGTGAGCTGGCGGTCGAGCCGCGGTTGGAGCGTGCCAAGCGTGAGGGTCAGGGCGACTACTCGACCAATGCGGCGATGCTGCTCGCGCCGGTGCTCGGCTCACCGCCCCGCGTGATCGCCGAGCGGCTCGGCGAGGCGGTCCGGGCGGAGCTCGGGACCGGCGTCTCGGAGATCGAAGTGGCGGGTCCGGGGTTCCTCAATCTCGTGTTGGCCGACGACTGGTTCCGAGGCGCCCTGCGCGACGTTCTCGCGGCGGGGGATCGGTTCGCCGCGGGCGGCGCCGATCCGGCCGAGCGCGTGCTCGTCGAGTTCGTCTCGGCGAACCCGACCGGGCCGCTCGTGGCCGCGTCGGGGCGGCATGCGGCATACGGCGACGCCCTGGCGCGGATCCTCTCGTACCACGGCCACACGGTCTCCCGCGAGTACTACTTCAACGACGCCGGCAACCAGATCCGGTTGCTCGGAGCGTCGGTTCGGGCCCGGGCACGCGGGGATCAGGTCCCGGAGGGCGGATACCAGGGCGACTACGTCGTGGAGCTGGCGGCGTCGATTCCCGGCGCCGCCGAGCGCGATGTCGACGAAGTCGCGCACGACGCGGTCGAGGTGCTGCTCGGATCGATCAAGGGCACACTCGAGCGCTACGGCGTCGTGTACGACAGGTTCTTCAGCGAGCGCACGCTGCATGCCGGGTCGCCGAGCGGCGTCGACCGGGCGCTGTCGCTGTTGCGGGAGGCGGGCCACCTGTATCGCTCGGACGGCGCCGAGTGGTTGCGGACGACCGATTTCGGCGACGACAAGGACCGCGTCGTCCTGCGCTCCAACGGCGAGCCGACGTACCTGGCGGCGGACGTCGCGTACATCCAGAACAAGCGCGAGCGGGGTTTTGAGCGCCAGTTGCTGCCGGTCGGTGCGGACCACCACGCGTACGTCCGTGAGCTCAAGGCGGCGATGGCGGCCCTCGGCGGCGACCCCGACACACTCGAGGTCCCGCTGCTGCAGTTCGTGCACCTCGTCGAGGGCGGCGAGACGGCGGCGATGTCCAAGCGGCGGGGTGAATTCGTCACGCTCGATGAGCTGCTCGACGAGATCGGCGTCGATGCGACGCGGTTCTTCATGCTCCAGCGCTCGCATGACCGCACGCTCGACCTCGATCTGGGCGTCGCGCGTCAGCAGTCGATGGAGAACCCGGTCTACTACGTCCAGTACGCGCATGCGCGGATCGCGTCGATGCTGCGCAAGCTGCCGTCCTGGTCGCGTTGCGCGGCGGGGGACACGAGTCGTCGTGGGGTCGCCGAAGTCTGCATCCGTCCGAGCGCGGCCTGATCAAGAAGCTCCTGTCGCTGCCCGAGGAGATCGCCGAGGCGGCCGACCGGCGCGCGCCGCACCGGATCGCCGGCTACGCGCACGAGCTCGCCCAGGAGTTCACCGCGTTCTACCGGGACTGCAAGGTGGTGGGGGTCTCGCCGGCTTCGGTCGAGTCGTTCCGGATCGCGCTGTCGGTGGCGGCGCAGCGGGGGATCGCGCTGTCGCTGTCGCTGCTCGGGGTGAGCGCGCCCGAGTCGATGTAGCTGCGGCGGGGGTCGACGGGCCTCATGGGGGCTATAGCCACCATCAGGCCCGGCGACCTGGCGCGCGGAGGACGACGACGGTCGCTCCGAGGTAGGTGTCGGTCTCGGGGACATCGAGGTGCGGCTCGACGGCGAAGCCGAGCGGTCCGCGCTTCGGCGGCGACCTCGTCGGCGTCGACAGCGGTCCAGGCGGACGACGACATCGGTTGTCTCGTGGCGGCCGTCGCCGGTGATCTCGCGTCGGCGGTGGATCGCGGCGCGGGCGCCCTCGTCGACGACTGAGCGGAGCTGGCTGGCGTAGCGCACGCCGAGGATCAGCCGCTCGTCGGGCGGGGGCGGGAGCGGGTGCTCGTCGTCGAAGCTGTCGGTCGCGTCAGCGAGGGCCGCGGCGAGCAGGCCGCCGGGCTCCAGGTGCGCGAGCGCACAGCGCAGGAATGCCGCGCGGCCGCCGGGACCGTCGAGAAGCTGGAGCGTCTGCATCGGCACGACCACGAGCGACACGCGGCGGTCCAGGGCGAAATCCCGCGCGTCAGCGTGGACCGTCTCCACGGGCAGACCGGCGGCGCGGACGGTCAGCGCGTCCAGGAGCGGGGCGGCGCTGTCGAGCGCGACCATCTCGATGCCCCGGGCAGCGAGGTCGAGCGTCACGCGTCCGGTCCCCGCGCCGACGTCGAGCACCCGACCGCCGGCGTGGTCAGCGAGCGTGCGCCACAGCGGCAGGTCCTCGCCGTAGCCGCCGCACTCGAGGTCGTGCCAGACGGCGTCGAGATTCAACTGAAGCGGGCGAGGTCCTCGTCGAGCCGGCGCGCGTCCTCGGCGCTGAGGGCCGGACCGCCGGCGGCGGCCGCGGGGGCGGCGGCGGCACGGGCGGCGGTCCGCCGGCGCCAGCGGGGGAGGGTGACGGCGAGGATCGCGATCCCGGCGATGAGCAGCGCCGGCGGGAGGATGTAGACGGTGAGGTTGAAGCCGCTCGCCGGCGGCTTGGCGAGGACCTCGGGGCCGTACTGGCCGACGAGCGCCTGCTTGATCTGGGACTTCGTGTCGCCCTGGGCGATCAGCGTGCGGATGAAGTTGCGTTCCGCGTTGGCCTGGGGGGACTGCGCGAGTGCGAGCGGTTCGTGGCAGGACGGGCACATGACCTCGTCCTCGACGTCGCTCAGCGACGCCCTGGCGACCGGCGCGGCGGCGGCGCTCGCGCCGGCGAACAGCGGCGCCGCGAGCGACACGGCCAGGGACGCGATCAACGCGGCAAGCAGGCGCCGGGTCATGACTGACCGACGATCTTCGGGAGCGTCTGGTCCAGCCACTTGTTGTCAAGCTGGAAGCGACGGATCGCGGCGACGTGGCCCTGGCGGTCGATCACGAAGGTCTCCGGGACGCCGGTGCTGCCGAACGACCGCACGAGATTGCCGTCGACGTCGCGGATCACCGGATAGTTGATGTGCTGCTGGCGGACGAACGACTGCGAATCGGTGGAGTTGTCGAGGTAGGTGACGCCAAGGACGGTCCCGTTGTGGCCGGCGAGCATCCGCTGGGCATGCTCGAGCACCGGCGCCTCGGCCTTGCACGGCTCGCACCACGAGGCAAAGACGTTGAGCACGACGACCTTGCCGCGGAGGCTCGCGATGCTCTCCTTGTGGGTCGATGAGCCGAGCACGGGCAGCGCGAGACTCGCGTTGGGTGCCGCCGGCCGGCGGCCGTGCGCGATCGCCGAGTCAAGCGACGTATCCGAGCCCTGGTTGGCGACGCCGAAGGTGAGCAGCGCCAAGAGCGCCACAGCTGCGCCCAGGACGAGTACGGGAAGAACGTATCGCCGCATCCTGCTCTGGAGAGTAATACGGCGCGGTCGCCGGCCGTCCGCGGTCACGCCGCGGGGGGGACCGCGGCGCGGAGCAGCGTCGCGAACTGCGCTTCCGCCTCGTCGAGCGACAGTTCGCCGGCGTCGACGAGATCCCCGAGACCGAAGATCGCCTGGAGGAGTGCCCACACCCGCGCCCGGGCGACGCGGCTCTGGCCGGTGCCGAGCGCCGTCGTCCAGCGCTTGATCATCCGTGCGCGCAATCGCGCCGCGGGCACGCTGAGCTCGTGATCGGGCAGGTTGGCGTGCCCGACGAGCGAGCGGACGAGGTGCCGTTGCTCGCTCGGCAGGGAGAGGAGCACGCGCGTCGCGACGAGGGCGACCTCGGTGCGATCCGCACGCGGCTCCTCGAGCGCCGAGACGATCGTCGCCTCCGCCGCGCTGAAGCGGTCGGCGACCAGCGCCCAGACGAGCGTCGGGAGGTCGGCGAAGTGCTCGTAGACGAGCTGGCGGCTGACGCCCGCCTCGGATGCGACCCCGACCATCGTCAGGCGGCCGAGGCCCTCTCGGCCGGCGATGCGGGCGGCCGCGTCAAGTAACTGGCGGCGCCGATCCGCGGCGCGCATGTACGGACGGCGAGATCGAGAGGATCGCTCAGCGTGCACAGACAATTTGACACAGTGTACATTTCGAGCATGAAGAGACTGGTGCGTTCATCATTCGGCGTGCTGCTGCTCGGGCTCGCGGCATTCCCGGTGTGGAGCCCCGCGGTCGCCCGGACCGCCGCGCGCTCCAAGAGTCAACTCGTCGTGGCGTCCAAGGTGTTCGGCCGTCGCTACTGCGAGCTGTTCGTCGTCCGCAAGCTGGCCAGCGGCTTTGCCGCGGACGTGTTCAACACCTATGGGCTGAACAGTTGCCCTGCGGCGCGGTGGAACGCGATCGACACCGGTGCCGTGGCCAAGGCCAACCACGCACTCGTCGTGGTGCGCAACGGGCCGCGGTACTGGGCGATGGATGAGATCGAGAAATACCGTCAGGGCCACGAGCTGATCAAGAACCTCGGCGGGCTGCGGATGATCCAGGAGGCCGTGCTGTCGCTCGGGTCGCTCAGCACGAAGCCGTACACCGTCCACCGCGTCAACCGCACGACGATCTTCGTGTGGAACAAGGGCCGGCGGATCTACGAGCTCCATCGCCCCGACGGATCGACCTGGGTGATGCAGGCGTGGAGCCAGCAGATCGATCCGAAACTCGGGGCGAAGGACCTCGCCGGGCTCGGGAAACGGTTGAAGCTCCCGGCCGGGTGGCGCTACAGCAGCGTCCGCCTGACGCGGCCATTGCGCGTGGTCACGGTGAACACCGATGCGCAGGTGCTCCAGGACGACCTGGACAACTCGTATTCCCACGTGACGTCGGCGCGGACGTAACGCGCTGCGTCGCGGCGAGGCTCATCGAGACAACGCGTTAGCCGGCTCGGGGGCGCGCTCGATCCCGATGTTCGGGATCCAGCGCAGCCACCGGGGCATGTACCAGGCTCGCTCGCCGAGCAGCACGAGCAGACTCGGGAGCACGACCGAGCGGATGATCGTCGCGTCGAGCAGCAGCGCGATCGCGACGCCGAACCCGAGCTGCTGGAACATCACGAGCTGGCCGGCGGCGAAGCCGGAAAACACGACGATGATGATCAGCGCCGCGCCGGTGATGATGCGGCCGGTCGAGGCGACGCCCGCCGATACCGCGTCCCGGGTCGAGGCGCCCTCGTCGTGGCGCTCCTTGATGCGGCTCATGATGAACACCTGGTAATCCATGGAGAGGCCGAAGAGGACCGAGAAGAGAAACAGCGGGATCCACGCCTCGATCGTGTGCACGCGCTGGAAACCGAATAGCCCGCTGCCGACGCCGTGGGTGAAAACGAGCGTCAGCAGCCCGTACGCAGCGCCCACGGACAGCAGGTTGAGTGCGATCGACGCGAGCGCGACGACGACCGAGCGGAACGCCAGGAGCAGCAGGAGGAAACTCATGCCGAGCACGAACGCCAGCACGTACGGAGTCGGGGTCGTGACGGCGTCGAAGTAATCGACGGTCTCGGCGGTCCGGCCGCCGACGTACACCTGCGCGCCGCTGTCGGCGAACGTCGCGGGGATGACGCGGGCGCGGAGGTCGCGCACCGCGGCGACGGCGGGCCCGGCAACCGGGTCGCCCTTGATCGCAACCGCGAGCACCGACACGCCTGCCGCCGGCGCCGCGGCGATCGCGCCGGGGCCGAACCGCGGGTCGTGCGCCAGCGTCGCCTGCAGGCGAGCGAGGTCGCGCTGGGCCGCGGGGCCACCTCCGGAGCGCACGATCTCCACCGGGTAGGGGTTCTGGCTCGGGAACAGGTGGCCGAGCTGTACGTAGCCCTGCTTCCCGGGGGCAGAATCCGGCAGCGTGGAGACGCCACTTGACCCGATGTGGAGGCCGAGCACGGGTGTCGCGGCGAGCAGCATCAGCGTGGCGCCGAGGGCGAGGCTGAGACCGGGCCGCTTGAGGACGCGGGAGACGATCGCTGCCCACAGGCGGCTCTCCGCGCCGGGGGTGGCGGGCTCGGTCGACGGCGCGCGCCGCCGCCGCCACAGCCGCGATACGCGGCCCGCCTCGACGCGATCACCGAGGAGGCTGAGGAGCGCCGGGAGCAGCGTCAGCGCAGCGGCGACCGAGACGATCCCGACGACGATCGCCCCGGCGGCAAGGCTACGCATGATCGAGGTCTGGACGAGCAGCATCCCGAACATCGCGACGACGAACGTGCTGCCGCTGAACAGCACCGCGCGGCTCGCGCTCGCGCCGGTGCGCTCGATCGCGGCGAGCGTGTCGTGGCCCCGACCGCGCTCCTCGCGGAACCGCGAGAGCACGAACAGCGAGTAGTCGATCCCGAGCGCGAGACCCATGCCGGTGAGCATGTTCACGACGAACACCGACAGCCGGAACTCGAGCGAGAGCAGCGCGACGAGCCCCATCCCGACGACGATCGAGAGCGCTGCGAGCACGACCGGGACGAGCCCGGAGACGAGCGTGCCGAACACGAGCACGAGCACGATCAGCGCGGCCGGCAACCCGAACGCGAGCTCCGCGTTGGAGAGATCATGCTGCGAGAGCGTGGTGAAGTCGTTGCCGACCGTGTGCTCGCCCGTGATCGCGGCGGTCAGGCCGGCATGGCCGTTCGTCGCCTGGACGAGTGCCACGACCGGCTTGATCTGCGCGTCGGTTGAGACGGACAGCCGGATCAGGGTGGCGTGGCCGTCACGCGAGACGAGGCCGGACGCGCCGTCGAGATGCGTCCGGACGTCGCTCACCCCGGGCAGGGCGCGCAGACGCGTCTCGATCCGGCGGACGGCGCCGTCGAAGGCGGGGGTGCCGGCGTGGTTGCGCGCGGAGGCGAGCACGATCACCTCGCTGCCGGTCCCGCGGGCCTGCGCTGGGAACGCGCGGTCCAGCAGTTGCGTGGCGCGGACCGAGTCGGGCGACCCGACCGCGTGGGGGGTGGAGGAGAGTCCGTGGAGAGCTGTCCCCACCAACGCGAATGAGACGACGACGGCGATCAGCCAGCCGGCGATCGTCCGGCGTGGGTGCGCAGCTGCGGCGCGCGCCAGTCGTCCTGTGATATCTGGTCCACGGTGTGACATAGAGTCCCTCGCCATCTCGACTTTCACAGTTCGTCTACAGCGTCCGTATACGCTGTATACTTACATCGTATACGCCTTCTCCGCAGCCGGTGTCAAGCCCATGGCCACAAAACCGAAACAACTCCGCCCGGTTCTGACCCGCGAGCTCGTCGTCGACACGGCGCTCGCGATCGCGGACGCGCACGGGCTGGAGGCCGTCAGCTTCCGGCGGATCGCGACCGAGTTCGGCGTCACCCCGATGGCGCTCTACCGCTACGTCGAGAGCAAGGACGAGCTGTTCGGAGCGCTCGTCGACCGGGCGTTCGACGAGCTCGAACTCCCGGCAGACGGGGACGCCGATTGGCAGGACCAACTCCGTGATCTCGCGCGCGCGTTCCGCCGCGTGCTCCTGGCGCACCCGGCGGCCGCAGCGCTGTACTTCGTGAAGGCCGACACGCAGTCATTCAGCGGCCTGCGGATCGTCGAGGTGGTGCTCGGGGTGCTCGCGAGGGCCGGCTTCAGGGGCGATGAGGCGGCGCTGCTCGAGGGCGTTCTCGAACGCACCGTGCTCGGGCTCGTCCTGTTCGAGACGCGGCGTGCCTCGCTGTGGACCTCGGTCGAGGAGCAGGAGGCGCGCATGCGCGAGATGCGGGCACGCCTGCTGACGCTGCCCCCGCAGGACTTCCCGCGCGTCGTCGCCACGGCCGACATCCTGTGTGGGTCCACGGACCCCGACGCGGCGTTTGAGTTCGCGGTTGACCTGCTGATCGGCGGGCTCGAGACGCTTCTGGCCAAGTCGCGCGGCTAGTGTCGGGACGCCAGGAGCCGCCCGCTGGGCCGGCGGGGATCAGCGGTGGCGCGCTCGGAGCCGACGGTTCTTCAGTCGGTTCCCGCACACGGCCATGTCGCACCAGCTGCCCTGCCGGTTGCGCGAGCGGTCGTAGAACACCCACCCGCACTCCGCGTTGCTGCACGCCTTCAGGCGTGTCCAGGTTCCGTCCTCCTGCGCCGCCCGCACGATGAGCAGCAAGTCGAAGAGGCCGTCCGCGAGCCGCCCGTGCCCCGGGTTCCCGAGCACGAGCACGCCGCGCTCGTCGATGTCGAGCCGCGGGTGACGGGTCCGAACGAGTTCACGGACGGGCTCGAGCAGCGGCTCGCTGGGCATGTCGTGGTCTTCGGATGGGAGCAGGGCCCGAAGGCTCTCGCGCAGGCGCCGCGCAAACGTCAGCTCGGCCGGTCGTAGGCGCGACCCGGCAGCGAGCAGCCCTGCCTCCGCGCACCAGTCCCGCGCGGTCGTCACGTCCCTGAGCAGGTCGGTGCTGGACTCCAAATCGTCGGTGTTGAGGAACGCCTGGACGAGCAGCAGCGGCAGCGGCGCCGGCTTGCCCTCGTCCGGGTTCGGATACCAGGCGGGAACGGGAGTCACGAGCCGAGTCTATTGCATGACCATCGTTTCCACTTGACAGGTCACGGTGACCTTCGTACCATTGTTGGTGGTCATGGAAGCGTTCGACTCTTCCTCGGGTATGCCGTCGCTGAACGCCCGGCTTCTGGTTGCCGAGCGGGCGCGCCTGCGTGACCGCGCCCGCGTGCACGTATCGCCTGGGCGGCTTGACGAGGCACTCGCAGCTGGCGCTCCGTCCGAGTCCGACCCAGCGCTCGCCCTCCGCGCTCGGCAGCTCGTGGCCCGGCGTTACCGGGTCGCGCTGGCCGCGAGTTACCGTCGGCTCGTGCGGGACGCGCGCGAGCATGGCCGGCGCTCACGGCGCCGCGTCAACCCGCCCCGCGCGCACGTGACGGCGAGTGCCGAGGAACTCGTGCGTCTCGCCGACGCGCTCGGCCAACCGGAGCCGGTCGCTCCGCGCGGGGTCGCCGAGGCGCGACTGCTGCTCGCCGACGGAACGGGACCGCTGTATGACGCGGCGGCCGGGGCGCGGCTCCGCGACAGCGCAAGCCGGGCCACGTCTCACCTGCAGCTTGCGTGACAAGC
>CAVZZH010000018.1:0-117723 GCA_963779695.1 uncultured Solirubrobacterales bacterium | reverse complement strand
CGCCGGAATCATCGGACCGTCCCCTGACGGGTCGACGATGCCTTCCTCGAGCCAGGTGTAGCGACCGTCCAGCACCTTCTGCGCCGTGGAGTAGCGCACGTCGTCGTCGTTCGCCCACAGCTCATGGAACATGGTGTCGGCTCTCCGCTTCGCCATGGCGCAGAACAGCTCCCCGAGCTCCTGCGCCTCGGCCTTGCGCTCCGGCTGCTCACGTCCCACCGTGTCCGCGTAGACCACCGTCGAGGCGATCGCGAACAGCTCACCGCCGATGTCGACGATCCGTCCGAGGAAGGACTGCCTCTGCTCGAGCTTCGCCTGCCAACGCGCCATCCCGTAGAACGTCGAGCGGGCGAGCTTGCGGGAGGCGCGCTCGACGTAGCGCAGGTACTCGGCGAGCGGGCCGAACTCCTCGTAGGAGCGCGGATTCTGGCCCTTCCCGACCGCGAGCTGCGGCAGCCACTTGCCGTAGAAGACGCCCGCCTTCACCGCCGCATCCGCCTTGGCTTTGGCGTCACCGTCCCCCATCAGGAGTCCGCCCGCCGCCTGGAGATGCGTGTCGACCGCCTCGCGCGCGATCAACAGGTGCATGATCTCGCTTGAGCCCTCGAAGATGCGGTTCACGCGCATGTCCCGCATGCACTGCTCGACCGGCACGGGCTTCTCGCCGCGCGCTTTGAGCGACTCTGCGGTCTCGTAGCCGCGGCCGCCGCGGACCTGCATCAGCTCATCGATCACCCGCCAGGAAAGCTCCGAGCCATACACCTTGCACAGCGCAGACTCGATGCGAATGTCGTTGCGCTTGTCGTCGGCCAGGCGCGCGGCCACGTCGAGCATCGCCTCGAGCCCGAAGGCGCTGCCGGCAATGAAGGCCAGTTTCTGCGCCACCGCGTCGTGCTTGCCGATCGGCCGCCCCCACTGCACCCGCTCGTTGGCCCACTCGCGGGCGATTTTGGTCGCCCACTTGGACGCGCCGGCGGCGATCGCCATCAGCGCCAAACGCCCCGTGTTCAGTGTGGCCAGCGCGATTCTCAGGCCGTCGCCCTCGCGCGCAATCCGGTTCTCCTCAGGAACGAAGACGTCCTTGAGGACCGTCACTGAATTCTCGATCCCGCGGAGCCCCATGAACGCGTTGCGGTGCAGGACCGTGATCCCCTCGGACGTGTACGGCACCACGAACGCGCTGATGCCGCCCCGGTGACCCTCGCTCTTGGGGATTTTGGCCATCACGACGACGATGTCGGCGATCGTCCCATTCGTCGCCCAGAGCTTGCGGCCGTTGATGACATACCCGCCCTGGACCGGGGTGGCGACAAACTCGTCGTCCGACGGCGCGGCCCCCTCCGGCCCAACCGGTGTCGCCGTCGAGGCCATCCGCGCTGGGTCAGACCCGACGCCGGGCTCCGTCAGCAAGAACGCGCTGATGTGATCCTTGGCGACCAGCGGCAGCCACTTGCGCCGTTGCTCCTCGCTGCCGAACATCCTGAGCGGCTCGGCGACACCGATCGACTGGTGCGCGCTGAGCAGCGTGCAAATCGCCGAGTGGTACACGCCGGCGATCGCCAGCGCCTTGCTGTAGTACACCTGCGAGAGACCGAGCCCGCCGTACTCAGGCGGCACCTTCATGCCAAGTGCGCCGATCCGCTTCAGCTCTGTGATCAGCTGATCGGGGATCTTGGAGTCACGCTCGATCTCGAGCGGGTCGGCGTGCTCCGCTAGAACCGCCTTTAGCTCGTCGAGGAAACGCTCGCCCTTCTCGACCGCGTCAGCATCGAGGCGCGGCTGTGGATGGATCAGATCGAGTCGGAAGTCGCCCAAGAACAGCTGCTTGCCAAAGCTCGGCAGCTTCCAATCCGCTTCCCGCGCCGCCTCAGCGACCTCGCGAGCTTCTTTCTCTGAAACGTGGGTAGCCACAGCCACTGCCTCTCTTTCGTAACGTTCGGCGGACAGAGAGCCCGCTCACATGTTGAGTCCGCCGTCGACGTCCCAGATCTGCCCGGTGATGTATCCGGACGCGTCCTGGGAGAGGAACGACACGACGCGGGCGATTTCCTCCGGCTCCCCCATCCGATGCTGCGGGATCTTCTCCACGATCTCCGCGAGCATGTACGGCGGGATCGTGACGACCATGTCTGTGTTGGTCAGGCCCGGGGTGACACAGTTCACGGTGATACCGATCCCCTTCTCGAGCGTGCCGGCCACGCGCAAGGCGAGAGCCGCTTCGCGCGCAAGCGTCTTCGTGAGGCCGAACAGGCCGGCCTTCGAGGCCGCGTAGTTCGCTTGACCGATGTTGCCCATCTCGCCGGTCACCGACGAGATGTTGATGATCCGTCCAGAGCCACGGCCGATCATGTGCTCGATCGCCGGCTTTGACATGTAGAAGGATCCCGACAGGTCGACCTTCAGAACCTTGTCCCAATCATCGGGCGATAGCTTCCACACCGGCTTGTCGACCGTGATCCCCGCGTTGTTGACCAGAATGTCCAGCCGGCCGTGCTGCTCGATCACCTCCTGCACCACGCGCCGGCAGTCCTCGGCGTCACCGATGTTGCCCTGATGCAACGTGCACGTCCCTCGCTCGGCCTCGACCGACTGGCGCAGCTCATCCGCACGCGCTTGATTTGACGAGTAGCCGGCCGCGACCACGGCGCCGTCCGCGGCGAGCCCGTGGCAGATCGCCGCGCCGATCCCCCGGGTACCCCCGGTGACGAGCGCGACGCGTCCGGTGAGGTCGCGATCACGCGCGAGCCGCCTCAGCGTTGGAACCTGTAGTTGCCATCAGTCCATGTTCCTTTCGTTCTTAGGAGAGCCGCTCGACGATCATCGCCTGGCCGTTACCCCCGGCGACGCACATCGTCTCCAGGCCATAGCGGCCGCCCACCGAATCGAGGTTGTTCAGCAGGGTGGTCATGATCCGCGCGCCGGTCATGCCGAACGGATGACCCAGCGCGATCGCGCCGCCGTTGATGTTCAGCTTCTCGGGGTCGATGCCGAGCTCATCGCGACACGGAATCACCTGCGCCGCGAACGCCTCGTTCATCTCCACCAAGTCGATGTCGTCGATCGTCATGCCCGCCTGCTTGAGCACGGCCCTGACCGCCGGGATGGGTCCGAGGCCCATGATCTCGGGGCGAACCGCCGCGACCGCCGACGCCACGATCCGCGCCCGCGGAGTGACGCCGCGCTCGCGCGCCTTCTCCTCCGACATCACCAGCACCGCGGCGGCGCCGTCGTTGAGCGGGCACGAGTTGCCGGCAGTCACGCTGCCGTCCGGCTTGAAGGCGGGCTTGAGCTTTGCCAGCGACTCCATCGTCGTGCCCGCGCGGGGCCCGTCGTCCTTCGTCACGGTGTGCGCGGGAATGACATCGCCGCCGGCGTCGTGCGTTTCCGGGATGTCGACGCCGACGATCTCGCGGTCGAAGAAACCGCTGTCGCGTGCCGCGACGGCACGCTGCTGAGACAGGGCCGCCCACTCGTCCTGGCTCTCGCGGCTGACCTTGCAGCGCTCGGCCACGTTCTCGGCGGTCATGCCCATCGGGATGTAGACGTTGTAACCCGTGCCGTTCGACCCATCGAGGAGTGGATTCGCCACCGGGAGTGTCATCCCGGCACCCCGCGACGTGCACTCGACGCCGGCGGCGATGTACTGGTCACCCTCGCCCGCCTTGATCGCGTGGAACGCCATGCGGATCGTCTGCAGCGAGGAGGCGCAGAAGCGGTTCACGGTGACGGCCGGCACATGGTGGTCGATCCCCGCCAGCAGCATCGCGTTGCGGCCGATGTTGTAGCCCTGCTCGTGATCGGGGAAGCCGCAGCCCATCATCACGTCGACCGTCTCGCTGAAGTCGACGTCCGGGTTGCGCTCGGTGAGGGCGCGCAGCGGGACGGCGGCGAGGTCGTCGGCCCGCATATCCCGCAGAGTTCCTCTGACCGCCCGGCCCACGGGCGTGCGAATTGCGTCGACAATGACTGCTTCAGGCATGGATTCTCCTCCTTGGCGCGCTCCTCAGCGCGGTCCACCGATTGACCTAAACGATCGTGTGGTTGCTGCCGAAGAGTGTGGATGAGCGAACCTGACGCCCTCATCCGCCCGCGGCCACACGGGCAGTGCGGAGAACTACGCATGCCCGCGCGCCGACGGACCATCGCCATGCTCGCGCAGGGTCACGTCGGGCAACTCGAACCGCGGACGGCGCACCTTCTCGGTCGGCGCCCGGACCTTCGCGACGCCGTCGATCACCGTCTCACCACGCTGGTTGATACACCGGCAGTCGAGCGTCACACGATGTTTTGGCTCCTTTGCCGC
The DNA here is from genome assembly GCA_963779695.1 of uncultured Solirubrobacterales bacterium. Taxonomy (GTDB): domain Bacteria; phylum Actinomycetota; class Thermoleophilia; order Solirubrobacterales; family Solirubrobacteraceae; genus Palsa-465. The sequence continues at coordinate 113,420 of CAVZZH010000018.1, read as the reverse complement.
GACCGTGACGGAGACGGTGATCGTGTCTCCGATCGTCACCGGATGCCGGAACGACAGCGTCTGCTCCAGATAGATCGCGCCAGGCCCCGGCAGGCGGGTCCCGAGCACCGTGGAGATCAGCGAGGCACCCCACATCCCGTGACCGACGAGCTCGTGAAACAGATCAGTACGCGCGTACTCTTCGTCGACGTGAGCCGGGTTCACATCGCCCGACATCACCGCGAACAGCTCGATGTCCTCCCACTCAGCGTGCGCTCGAGCGCGGCGGTATCGCCGACCTCGAGCTCGTCGTACGTGCGGTTCTCGATCAGCGCCTGGATCGGCGCGCGGCGGTCCTGCGCGTCTGACGGCAACTGGCCTTCCTCCTCAGCACCCATGCAACGACGGTACCCGGGTCACCCGCGTCGTAATCCGGGTCTACCTCGCATCCACCGCCGGTTTTTCCGCAGCCTGTCGCGTCGGTGCTTTCCCACATGCGAGCTCGGCGTTCCCATCCTGCAGGTGGACAAGTTGCCGCGCGCCGAGCACGGCGACCTCGTACGGCAACTTGTCCCCCGCAGGGGTGGATGAATTGCCGCGCGCCCCCGGCGCCGCCGACCCGCGGCAACTTGTACCCCCGGACGGGGTCGGGTCTTCCTCGCATCCACCTCCGGTCTTTCCGCAGCCCATCGCGTCGGTGCAGACCCCGATTGCCGGTGGCGCTCAGCCTCCCGCCGCCTGGCCGCCGTCGACGTGCAGCACCTCGCCGGTGACGAACGGCGCGCGCTCGAGGTAGAGGATCGCGTCGACGACATCAGACACCTCACCGACGCGGCCGAGCGGATGCAGGCTGCCCAGTGGCGCATAGCTGGCCGGATCGTGCGCGGGCGTCTTGATCACGCCGAGCGAGACCGCATTGACGCGCACTCCACGGGAGGCGTATTCGATCGCGAGCGACCGGCTCGCGGCCACGAGTCCCCCTTTGGTGAGCGCCGGAAGCGCGGACGGCCGGTCGCTGTCCGCGTGGTCGACGAGGCTCGTGGACAGGTTCACGATGTGACCGCTGCCTTGCTCGGCCATCCGCGCGATCACCAGCTGGGTGATGTGGAAGAACCCGGTCAGGTTGACCGCAGTGATCGCGGCGTAGTCGTCAAGCGTGTAGTCGGTGAACGGCTTGCCGATGTAGATCCCCGCGTTGTTGATGAGCGTGTCGATCCGCCCGAACCGATCGAGCGCCGCGTCGACCGCGCGTCGCGCCGTGGCGGCGTCCGCGATGTCGCCCGCGATCGCGACGTGGTCGTCCCCCTCACCAGTCGACCCCGGCAACGAGAGCGCGACACCCACGACCGCGTACCCGGCGTCGCGGTAGCCGGTGACGAGGCCCGCGCCGATCCCCTGCGACGCGCCCGTGATGATCGCGACCGGCGCGCTCATTGCACAAGGTAGGTCTCGTAGACGACGCCGCCCGCCCGGCGTCCGCCGGTGCTCACGAACACGCCCTGGTTGAGCCAATCGAGTTCGGCGGCCGCCGTCTCGATCGCCGTCGACGTGCGAAACGTGTATTCGCTCGCGTCGACGTCCTCACCCCGCCCGAGCCGTGCCAGAACCTCGGCGGGGCCGTGCCGCACGCCGCGCGATTGGACGTAGAGCACATCGCCGCCCTCGGTCTGCAGCGTGTACCGGATGTCGCCGAACGCGGTGCCGTCAGGCCGCACGGTCTGCCAGTCGGCGCTCGCGCCGGGGAGCAGTCGCCCAGTCAGCCCGGGACCGGCGAACGTCCCTCCCGTGAGCGGGACGATGCGACGGTGACCCCCGCCCACCTCACCGAGCTCGACCGGCTCACCCACTGTTGCCTCAAGGCGGTACACCAACGTCAGGCCCGGTTCCGGCAGGTGGAGGGATTCCATGGTTCGCTCCGGTCCCCTGATCACGCCGCGAACTGCTGGCCGCCGTCGATGTCATACGTCGCGCCCGTCAGCGCGGTGTTGCTCATGATGTGAACGGCGAGCGCCGCCACGTCCTTGGGCCCGACGACGCGTCCGATCGGGAGCGTCGTGCGGAGCTCCGCACGCCGAGCCTCGAGGTCGTCGCCGAGCAGCGATGCCGACAGCGGCGTGTCGACGAACCCAGCCGCGATCAGATTGACGCGCACCGGCGCGAGCTCGAGCGCGAGCGCGGCCGTGAACGGAGGCAGCACCGCGGTGGCCGCGGAGACGATCCCGAGACCACGACCGACGCGCCGGCCGCCGGTACCCCCCATCAGCAGCAGCGTCCCGCCCGGTCGCATCCTTGGGGCGGCATGCCGCGCGACCTCGAGTCCGAGCACGACGTGGTCGCTCAGCGCGTCGCGCACCGCGTCAGCCTCCATCTCGAGCAGCGGCCCGTAGCTCGGACCGCCGGCGGTGACCAGGACGTGATCGATCGGTTCCGGCAAGCCGTCGAAGAACCGCCCGAGTGCTGACAGGTCGGTGGCGTCGAGGACAGCCGTGGTGCGCGCACCGACCTCGCGCGCGGCCTGGCTCAGCCGCTCAGGATTCCGGGCGGCCAGGACGACCTCGGCGCCCTCGGCGCGTGCGAGTCGGGCCGTCTCGAGTCCGATGCCGGCGCTGCCGCCGATGAGGACGACGGTTTGCTCTCGCAGCAGCGGGTCGCGTGCGATCGCCGTGGCGTTGGCCTGCTCGGTCGTCATCGTTCCTCCCCCGTGCCGACCGGCTCGCGGGCCGAGGCGACGTCCTGCCGGAGTGCTTTCACGGCCGCGGCATGAATTTCCGAGAAGCTCGGAAACGGTTGGATCGTGTCTCGGAGCACGTCGAGCGGGACGCGCGCCCGGATCGCGAGCGTGGCCTGCTGCAGCCACTCCCCCGCCTCCGGACCGAGCGCGTAGGCGCCGGTCAGCACGTCACCGTCGCTGAGCAGCGTCAGAAAGCCGGGTGTCTCGGCATACGCGTGGGTGTACGTGGCGGTCTTCGCGACGTCGCTCAGTGCGACGGTTCCGCTGAACCGGTCCTCGCCGGTGCCGACGGCGGCGGCCTGCGGGTCGGTGTAGGTGACCCGGGGCACCGCCTCGTAGTGCGCCTCGCGGGACTGGCCGAGGATGTTCGAGGCGACGACCTCCCCCTCGTACTCGCCGACGTGGGTCAGCGGCCAGATCCCGTTGACGTCGCCGATCGCCCACAGACGCTCGCCGGCACGGAGCCGGGTGTCGACGGGGATCCCACGGTGATCAGCCGAGACTCCGACACTCTCCAGCCCGATTCCCTCAACCCGCGGGCGCCGGCCGGTGGCGACGAGCAATCGGTCGCCACGCAGCTCGCGCCCGTCGCCGAGCTCGAGGACGAACTCGTCGCCGTCACGCCGCGCGGCCGTCGCGCTGACGCCAACCGCGAGCTCCATGCCCTCCTCGCGCAGGGCGGCCCCGAGCGCGTCTCCGAGCGCCGCAGGCTCACGCGCGAGCAGGTGGTCCGCACCTTCGACGAGCACCACCTCTCCGCCGAAGCGGCGCACCACCTGGGCGAGCTCCACGCCCGCCGGCCCGCCGCCGAGCACGATCAGCCGCCGCGGGATCTCGCGCATGCTCGTCGCTTCCCGGGTTCCCCAGACCCCGTCGAGCTCGGCCAGGCCTGGAATCGGCGGCACGATCGGGTCGGCACCGTTCGCCAGCACCACGTGGTCGGCCGTGTAGCGTGCGCCGTCGACCTCGACGACCCCGGTGCCGGCCAGGCGCCCGTTCCCGCGCAGCAGGGCGATCCCCCGGTCGGCGAGCCAACGTTCCTGTCCGCCGTCGGTCCAGTTCGACACCATGAAGTCCCGCCATGCGAGGGCGGCCGGGACGTCGACCGCTGCCGTCGCGCCAGCGTTCCGCGCGCCGGCCACGGCCTCCCCGGGCCGCAACAGCGTCTTGGAGGGAATGCAGGCCCAGTAGGAGCACTCGCCGCCGACGAGCTCCCGCTCGACCACCGCGACCCGCAGCCCACCCTCCGCCAGGGCACCGGCGCAGTGCTCCCCCGGCGCGCCGCCGCCGAAGACGATGACGTCGAAGTCCGACGCCTCGCCCGATGCGTTGTCGTTTCGCATATTGGCTCCTCGTGTCGCGTGATGGCGTGGCCGAAGCTTCCCGCGCGCCTCGCGCGCTCGCGCCCGGTGATACCCGGGTCCGGTCCCTGGTCCGGTCGGCCCGTGTGTGCACCAGTGGACTCCCGGGCGCGATCTGTGCCGTGCACGTCCAGAGTGACGTGTCAACCAACGCGGAGGTCAATATGAGCAGTACCCCGGTGAGACCGATGGACGTTTCGGCCCTCGCAGACCTGCTTCACGAGACGGCGGATCATCACGGCGCGTTCGAGGCGGTCGCCCCACCGCACGACTGGTGCCGAGCGCGGCGCACCGAGGCGCTCCGCGGCCGCCGAGCGCTACATGGCGGAGGTCAAGCACGTCGTCATCCCCGCGTGATTGCCGCACTCGACACGTGGCTGGAGACCCGCTCACCGCCATCACGGGCTCCAGCCACCCCATCTAGACGACCCCACGATTCCAAGGGGGCCATGAGCACCACCAACACATCCGCCGCCACCAATGGCCGGGCTCCGCGCGAGTGGTCATGGTCCTGGACGCACCTGCACATCGATCGCCGGAGCCGTAGCTACTGCCACGTGACCTTCGACCATCCGCCGATCAACACGATCACGGCGACCACCGTCAGCGAACTCGCGGAACTCGTCACCCTGATCGAGCAGGACGCGGAGCTCAACGTGGTCGTGTTCGCAAGCGCCAACCCGGATTTCTACCTCGCGCAGTACGACACCGAGCACGATCCGGGGAAGACGGCCTCACTGCCGGTCGGCCCCACCGGAATGCATGCCTGGCTCGACCTCCTGGTCCGTCTGTCCCGCGCGCCGGTGGTCAGCATCGCGGCGATCCGCGGACGCGCCCGCGGCGGCGGAAGCGAGTTCGCGCTCGCCTGCGACATGCGGTTCGCCTCCAGGGAGAACACGCTGCTCGGCCCGTTCGAGGTCGGGACGGGCCTCGTCCCCGGCGGCGGTCCGGTAGCCAGGCTGCCCCGGCTCATCGGTCGAGGCCGTGCGCTCGAGGTCCTGCTCGTCGCCGACGATCTCGACGGCCCGCGCGCAGAGCAGTACGGGTATGTCAACCGCGTGATCGACGATGACCGACTCGACGCTGAGGTTGAGGCGATGGCGTTACGGCTCGCGCGCTTCGACCACGACGTGATCGCTTGCGCCAAGTCGTACGTCGACCAGCGGGAGCGCATTGGGAAGCTCCCGCCGTGAGTTGATCCCGAGCTTGGTGAACACCTTGCGCAGGTGCCACTCGACCGTGCGCGGACTGAGGAACAGCTTGGCGCCGATCTCCGGATTGGAGAGCCCGTCACGCGCGAGCTGAGCGATCTGGCGCTCCTGCGGAGTGAGGTCGTCCCGCGTGTCCTCGGTGCGCTTGCGCACGTTGGCGCCCGTCGCCAACAGCTCCCGGCGCGCGCGAGCGGCGAACGCGGTCATGCCCATCGTCTCGAGCATGTCGTGGGCGGTGCTGAGCTGCTGGCGCGCGTCGACCCGGCGCTGGCGGCGTCGCAGCCACTCCCCATACAGCAGATGGCCGCGCGCGAGCTCGGTGCGGACACGGGTACGGCCGAGGTGTTCGAGCGAGGTCAGATACAAGCCGTCGGCGTCCGAGCCGTCGCTCATCAGCGCGCGGATCCGCGCCTCGATCCCGAGCGACCAGTCGGTCGGCGTCCGGCGGGTTCGCTCGCCGATCCAGTCGAGCGCGGAGGACAGCAGCGTGGCGTCACCGCTCCTCGCCGCCGCCTCGGCGACTTCGGGGACGACGAACGGTCCGTAACCGGCGAGATCACGTTCGAACGCGGCCCGAGCGGCCTCGCGCGCGGCGGTGTGACGGTCGTGTCCGTTGTGGAGGACCGCGCTCGCGTAGTCCGCGAAGCTGATCACCCGGGTGAGGCCTCTCGCCGCCGCATCCCGGACCGCGCGATCGATCAGCTCGGAGGCCCGTTCGTCCTCGCCCCGGAACGCAGCGAGCAGGATGTCGGCGAAGGAGAGCGGTGGGTTTCCCGTCGCCACCGCGAGGGTCCGGTCTTCCTCGATCAGCAGCGCAGCCTTGTTCAATTGACCGCCAAGGATGTGCGACCAAGCGGTTGCGTGGAGCGCGAACTGGAGCTGCACGAGCGCCCCCGTGTCCCGCGCGAACTGTTCCCGGCGACCGGCCACGGTGTGCCACGCCTCGGCGTCCCACAGTTCCTGGGGAAGGGTGACGGCGCTGCCGGCAACCGTCAGCCAGAGCCAGTGACCGCGATCGTTGGTGGGGGGCTCGGCGGCCAGGACGACCTCGAGCGCGCGTGTCAGCGCTGGCGCCGCGGCCTTGTATCCGTCCGCGTGAAGACGCGCGAACCCGTCGAGCAGGACGTCGACGGCGCCTGGCACGCCGGGCGGGTTCGGGACCTGCAGGCAGGCCTCGGCGACGCTGCGGATCCCGCCCGGTCCGTCACGATCGCCGACCCAGATCGCCGCGCTCAACGCCTCGAGGTGCGTCTTACGCGCGAGATTGATGTCCAACGGTTCGAGGCGTCGCGCCGCGTCAGCGAGGCACTCCGATGCCTCGCGCCCCTCGCGACGATCAAACGCGATCTGTCCCCGAAGCGTCTTGGCGCGAGCGCGGCCCAACTCGTCGAGGGCGTCGGTCTCGACGGCGGACAGGAGTCGGACCGCCACGTCGAGAGCGCCGGCGTCACGTTTGGCGCTGGCCGCGGCGAGCAGGCGGGTCGTGCGTCGCGACTTGTCTGGGGTCAATTCGGCAGCCTGCTCGAGAAAGGCCGCCGCGGCGGCGAGTCCGCCGCGTCGCTGGGCGCGAGCGGCGGAACGCTCGAGTTCGATCGCGACCTGCTCGTCGGGCCCGAGCGTCGCGTGTGCGAGATGCCACGCCCGGCGGTCCGGATCGACCCGTTGATCGGTCGCCTCGGCGAGCGCGCCGTGGACGGTGTGTCGCTCCGGAAGCGACGCCGAACGGTAGGCGGCCGAGCGGACGAGCGGGTGTCGGAACCGCACCCGGGCGCCGAACTCGAGCAGCCCAACCTCCGTAGCCGGTCCCGCCGCCTCGGGAGCGATCCCGAGCTGTTCAGCAGCGCGCCACACCAGGATCGGCTCGCCGACCGGATCGGCCGCCGCGAGCACGACGAGCCGACGGGTGTCCGCCGGGAGCACCTCGAGCCGACGGCGGAAGCTCTCCTCAATGCTGTCGGACAGCGCCGTCGCAACCGGTATCGCGAATCCACCGGCACGTTCGGCGGGCGTGGACCCGCGCGCCAGCTCGAGCAGCGCCAGCGGGTTGCCGCGCGTCTCGGTGATGATCTGTTCCCGCACGCCCGGGTCGATCGGTCCCGCGAGCGCCGAGGCGAGCAGGGCGCGGGCATCGGCGCCGTCGAGTCCATCGAGCCGGAGCTCCGGCAGGCCCGCCAACTCACGCCGCTCGGTCGGCTCGCGGACGGCGAACAGGAGTGTCACGCGCTCCGCCAGCAGACGACGTGCGACGAACCCGAGGACCTGGACGGAGGCGTCATCCAGCCACTGGAAGTCATCCACGAGGCAGAGCAAGGGCTCCTCATGGGCAGCGGCAGCCACCAGACTGAGCGTTGCGAGACCGACGAGGAAGCGGCCCGGTGGATCGCCACCCGCAAGGCCAAACGCAACGCAGAGGGCGTCCGCCTGGGGCTGCGGGAGGACGTCGAGCTGGTCGAGTATCGGGGCGCACAGCTGGTGGAGCCCCGCGTACGCCAACTCCATTTCCGACTCCACGCCGCCGATCCTGGCCACCCGGAACCCGCTGGCCCGGCTAGCTGCGTAGCGCATCAGAGCGGTCTTGCCGACTCCCTCGTCACCGCGGATGACGAGTGCCGCACTTCGACCCTCGCGCGCGTCATCGAGCAGCCGATCCAGAACGGCGCGCTCGTTGGATCGGCCACGAAACCGCGACGGTCCCTGGCCAGGCATTGCACACCAAAGACTAGGCGACGACCCAAGCCGGGCCGGCGGATCTGGCGGGGCTAGCCCGCGCTCGTCGACCTCCCAGAGTGCTCGGCTGCGAGCTCCGCGAGCTGGCGCATCGACGTTCTGATCACGTCGCGCTGAGTCTCCAGGCGATGGGCCTCTGCCTCCGGAATCTCGACGTCGACGGTGATCCGAGTGCCCTCCCCCGCAGGCTCCAGCCGCCATTCGAAGCGCAGGTCGGAGACGAGACACGAGACTGTGACGCGCTGGTCCGCCCGCCGCGTGTCGAGCAATTGGGCCATCGGAAAATCGGGGTAGCCGTCCGGGTACATCGTGTACTCACCGTCTCCGGTGACGTCGACCGTCTCGATTCCTGCCCACCAGTCGGGAAACCGCGACGGGTCGTAGAGCAGCTTCCACACATCCTCCGGCTGGGCACCGGAAACGGTGCTGTCATGGAACGAGGGCAAGCGATCCTCCTTCGACAATCCGCTCGAGGTCGGCGCGGGCGCTCGCCAGCTCCCGCTCGGGCACAACGAGGCCGACGACCGGACGGCCGAGGTCGGCGAGCACGCTCGTGATGCTGTCGGCGCCGATCGTCCGCTCGCGCACTCGCTCCCACCCCGCGACCGCCTCCTCCAGCCGACGTCGCGCCTCGTCGCGATCGCCGCGACCGAGCGCGATCAGCCCCTGCACACGGGCGAGCCTCGGCACGAGCGCGTCGGGGAAGTCACTCGGCCGCACCGGTTCGAGCACGGTCTCACGGACCTGCGCCGCCGCGTCCGGCTCGCCGCTGCGCTGGGACCGTGTGAAGCGTCAGCCAACACCACTGTTCACAGGAGGAGCCATGAGCACCACCACAGCGTTTGATCTGGACCGGCGACGTGACCTCGCTGCCGAGCGGGCATGACGCCTGGGTCCTCGGCGACGAGCCGGTGGTCGTCGTCGACTTCTACGGCGCCAGCAACTACGCCAAGGCCGGGTGACGCGCCGGGCCGCGCGCAAGGGGGACTCAGTCCATGCAGAAGGCGCCGCCGCTGCCCGGTTCCTGCGGCGGCGCCTTCTCGACCCCTTGCTGACGCGGCGCCTTCTCGACCTTTTGCCTACGCGACCTCCGCGACCACGGCGGAGACCCGCTGCCGCCTTGGGCGGACCGTGATCACGATCACGAGCAAGGCGAGCGCGAGCAGCACCGTCGAGCCGGTGACGGCGCTGGAGACGGCGTGAGCGAGCGCGTCGCGTGCCCGCTCGGCGGGCGAGGCGCCGGCAACCGGATGGGTCGTCGCCGAGTGGCTGGCCGCCGTGAACACCGTCACGAGAATGCTGAGGCCGAGGGAGCCGCCGAGCTGCTGGGCCGCGTTGACGACGCCGGACGCGGCGCCTGCATCGTCCGCGGCGACGCCGGCGATCCCGGCGGTCGTCAACGGCGCGAGCGTCATGCCCATGCCGACGCCGATCACAGCCAGCGGCGCCGCGATGCTCGAAACGTAGGCCGCCCCGACCGAGAGCCGGCTCAACCACGCCATCCCGGCGAGCGCGAGCAGCAGGCCGGCGAGAAGCACGCGCGTATTCCCGAACCGCTCCTCAAGCCGCGGGATCAGCCGCACCGTCCCGAACATGACGAGCGTCATCGGGAGGAATGCGAGCCCCGCCTGCAGCGGGCTGAACCCGCGCGATCCCTGGAGGAACTGGCTGACGAAGAAGAACATCGAGAACATCGCCCCGACGACGAGCAGGCGCCCGACGTACGCGCCTGTGCGCTCGCGGCTCGCGAACAGGCGCAGCGGAGTGATCGGCTGCTCGGCCCGGCGCTCGACGACGACGAAGGCCGCGAGCAGGATGATCGCGGCGACGAAGCTGGCGAGCGTGCCGGGGTTGCCCCAGCCGTCGGACGCGGCGCGGACGAAGCCATAGACGAGCGCGGTCATGCCGATCGTCGAGGTCGCCGCGCCGGGGAGATCGAACGCGCCGGGACGGGGCTCGGTCTCCTGGAGATAACGCGGCGCGAGGGCGATCAGCGCGATCCCGACGGGGACGTTGATGAACAGGCCCCACCGCCAGGAGACCCAGTCGGTGAGCATGCCACCGAGGACGAGCCCGACGCTGCCGCCGGCGCCGGCCACCGCGGCGTAGGCCGCGATCGCGCGGGACCGCGCGACACCTTCGGGAAAGCTCGTCGTCAGCAGCGCGAGCGTCGACGGCGCGGCGATCGCCGCTGCGGCGCCCTGCACGGCGCGAGCGCCGAGCAACCAGGCGGCGGACTGGGCGAGCCCGCCGATCAGCGAGGTGGCGCTGAACAGGCTGATGCCGATGATGAAGACGCGGCGGCGACCGAAGACGTCTCCGGCACGCGCGCCGAGCAGCAGCAGGCCGCCGAACGTGAGCGCGTAGGCGCTCTGCACCCAGGACAGACCGGCGGCGGAGAAGTGCAGCGCGTGGTGGATATTGGGAAGCGCGGTGATGATCACCGACGCGTCGAGGACGACCATCAGGTAGGACCCGAGGATGATCGCCAGCACGACCGCCGGATGCGGGTTGGGACGCGGAGCGGCGGACCGTGATCGGTTGAGTGCGGGCACGGTGAAGTAACTCCCTTCGGAGGGTCGTCAGACATTGGGGCGCCAGGTCCCCGCGGGGCCGCCACAGGGACATCGACTGGCGCTAAACTGGAGGGATCCTCCGTATACAGATATTCGGAGGCGTCCTCCGGTTAATATAGCGGAGGTGCCCTCCGTTTCGCAAGGGTTGATCCCATGAGTGCTTCACCGACCTCCCCCACCCCGCTGCTGGCGCGCCCGAAGCGCGCCGATGCCAAGCGCAACTACGACAAGCTGCTCGCGGCCGCGCGCGAGGCGTTCACCGAGGCCGACACGGCCGCGTCACTTGAGGACATCGCTCGCCGCGCTGGGGTCGGAATCGGCACGCTGTACCGCCACTTCCCGACGCGTCAGGTCTTGATCGAGGCGGTGTACATCGACGAGGTCGAGGCGCTCGCGCGGTCAGCCGAAGACGTCGCTGACCTTCCTCCCTGGGAGGCTCTCCACACATGGCTGCGGCGATTTGTCGATTACGTCGCGACCAAGCAGGCGCTGATCAACGAATTGTTCGCCGATGGCGCCGAGTCGACCGTGTTCGCGAGCTGTCGCTCGATGATGTACGAGGCGGGCGAGCCGCTGCTCGAGCGCGCCCAGACGGCCGGCGTGGTACGGGCTGACGTGAGCCTCACCGACGTCATTCACCTCGTCGCCGGGATCGCGAAGATCCCCGCACCCGAGCCCGGGCAGCTCGAGCGGATCCTCGACGTCGCGCTCGACGGTCTGCGGCGCGTCTAGCCCCCCAGCGTCTCTGATCGGGACGCTAACGACTCCCGCTAGCGACCGACCGCGAGCCGCTCCGCCCGCTGCTTGATGCCACGGAGCATCTTGCGCTCCATCACAAGTGAGGCGGGCTCCATCGGCAGCATCCCCAGGCGGGCCGCGACGGTCGGCAGTCGGAAGCGATTACGGCTGATGAGCGTCGTCCGTCCGTTGCGCTCACGCAGGATGAAGCTCCACACCCAGTCGCCGGTCTCAGAGCGCCAGGCGAGCACACGGTTGGGGTCGACGAGCTCGAGCCGCATCCGATTGCTGCCGTAGCCGATCACCTCGCCTGGCTGGGGGTTCTGGAACTCCGGCAGCACTCGGTCGGCGCTGTGCATGTTGAGGCCCAGGAGATTCTCGACCCAGTCGTACGTGTAGGCGCCGCCGCGCGGCTCCGGCCCCATCTGCGCGATCCACGGCCACACGGCTGCGGGCGCGGCGTCGATTTCGATCGCTCGCGTACTGACCCCGTCCGCGCAGTCCAGCAGTTCGTCGCCGGGCAACTGTGCGTCCGCGTCGTCTCGGCTCGCGCCCCACGTCATCACCCGCCGGCGCAGCGCCGCGAAGTACAGACCGAGGAGGCCCAAGACCGTCACGAGTGCTCGCGACCGCGATGACATAGCGCGATGATCGCGATCCTCCCGCACGGACTCATCCGTCAGAACCCGCACGACCCGGCGGCGAAAAGTACGCGCTGATCAGCGCTTCCCACGGGGGCGCGTGCGCTTCCCCTGAACGACGCGGCGCGGGAGCGGCACCGGGGAGAAGCGATCGGCGACGAGCCCGGCGAACAGCCGCGGCTCGAGCTTGGCGGTGAGCGCCGCGAACTCGGCCCGTTCGCGGTCGGAGAGGTTGCGCCGGCGTCCGTGCGCCCGGCCCATGAGCGCGAAGAACCGACGGCGCTCATCCGCGTTGAGTCGTTCGAAGTGGGCGCGCGCAATCATCGCCACCTCGCCGATCACGAGGAGCTTGGCGACCGGGATCCGCTTCAGACCGGGCACCCTCCCGGCGGTGTGCTGGATCAGTGACGTGCGCGCCATCGTCCCATGATGATCCCCGCTGCGCCGGATTGACAGCCCGCGGCCGGGTTCGGGTCACCGGGTTGGTTTCCAACCTCGGCGACGCGACCAAGCCGCGCGGCGAACGACGGCTGGTAGGTTCCCGCCGCGCTCGCCACCGGGGGCCGAGCGCCGAGATCGCCGCCCACGAGGCAGATCGCCATCGGCGGCTTGTCGGGGCGGCGATCTTCGTTGTGCGCACGACTTGCGTCGTGCAGTCGTTTGACATTTTTCGCGGCGGCTGTCGATTCGGCGTGCGCCCGTGTGTCTTATGCACGACCATCCGCCCAAAACGAAGGAGCGAGAACGATGCAATACATGCTGCTCATCTATCAGGGAACCGCCGCCACGCCGCGCGATCCAGAGGCGTGGGCGCAGCTCTCCGAGGACGAGCGTGCCGCCGTTTACCGGGACTACCAGACGTTGGTCAGCACCCCAGGCGTCACGCCCGGGATGCAGCTCGACGACGCATCGACCGCGACGACCGTCCGGGTCCAGAACGGGCAGACGCTGACGACCGACGGCCCGTTCGTGGAGATGAAGGAAGCGCTGGCCGGCTATGCCATCTACGAGGCCGACGACCTCGATGCCGCGATCGAGGTCGCCTCCCGGATCCCTGCGGCCCGGATGGGCGGCGCTGTCGAGGTGCGGCCAGTCGGCCAGTGGTGAGCAGCGTCGAGCAAGCATTTCGTGAGCACTGGGGCCGGGTACTCGCCTCCCTGATCGGCTTCCTCGGCGATTTCGACCTCGCCGAGGAGGCGACCCAGGAGGCGTTCGCGATCGCGGCGGCTCGCTGGCCATCGGACGGGACTCCGACGAATCCGTCGGCGTGGCTGATCACGACCGCCCGCAACCGCGCCATCAACCGGATTCGTCGCGAGCGCACGCTCGCCGCGAAGACCCGGCTGCTCGAGATTCCTGAAGCCGTGGAGGACACCGTGACCGAGCCCACGTTCAAAGATGAGCGGCTCGAGCTGCTGTTCACGTGCTGCCATCCGGCGCTCGCCGTCGACGCTCAGGTCGCGCTGACCCTGCGCACGCTCGGAGGCCTCACGACTCCGGAGATCGCCCGCGCGTTCCTCGTCGAGGAGGCGACGATGGCGCAGCGCCTGGTCCGAGCCAAGCGAAAGATCAAGTCGGCGGCCATCCCGTTCCGGATCCCGCCCGACCATTTGCTCCCCGACCGGCTCGCGGCGGTGCTCGCCGTGATCTATCTCATCTTCAATCAGGGCTACTCCGAGCGTGGTCGCCACGAGCTTGTCGTCGAGGCGATCCGGCTCGGAGGCGCGCTGGCCGAGTTGATGCCCGACGAGCCAGAGGCTCAGGGGCTCCTCGGGATGATGCTGTTACTCGACGCGCGGCGCGAGGCGCGGTTCGCAGGTGAGGAGCTCGTGCTGCTCGCCGACCAGGACCGCACGTTGTGGGATGAGGCCCAGATCGGCGCCGGTCGCGCCGCGCTCGATCTGGCGCTCGCCCTGCACGGGCATGGGCAGTACGTTCTCCAGGCGGCGATCGCCGCGCTGCATACCGAGGAACCGCGCGACTGGCTTCAGATCGCGGCCCTCTATGGCCAGCTGGGGCGTCTCACCCACTCGCCGATCGTCGAACTCAACCGGGCGATCGCCGTCGCCGAGCATGCCGGACCGGCGGCCGGCCTCGAGCTCGTCGATCAGCTCGAGCTTGAGAACTTCCAGTACCTGCACTCCACGCGTGCGGATCTGCTCCGCCGCCTCGGCCGCACCGCCGAGGCCCGAGACGCCTATGCGCGCGCGCTCGAGCTCGTCCATGACGAGAGCGAGCGCCGGCTGCTCGAGCGACGCCTGGCGGAGCTCGACCTGGCCGAGCGGTAACCGCCAGTGTCTCGCGCCTACTTCTTCGCGGCGGCGGCGCCGCCGATCGTCAGCAGCGCGGCGCTCGCGGCCGGCACCTGGACGACGTAGCGCGAGCCGTTCGGCGTGATCGTCTCGGTCGAGGCCGCGCTGGCGACGTTGCCGGTCGAGGTGGCGTTGCCGAAGCCCTGCCCGCCGAATGTCACACCGCGCTTGGCGGCGAGGCTCGGACCGCGGAGCCGGGCGACCGTCGCCGGAGCGCTGGCGCCCGGGATGTGCAGCGCGACCGTGCGCCCGTGCGTGGCGTCCTTGTTGACCAACGTCACCCGGATGCGGCCATCGGGCGCCTTGGTCGCCCAGATGTTCAGCCCCGTGCCACCGGACGCATCGACGCGCAGCAGCCGTGACCCGGCGGGCGCGGCGTCGGCGAACATCATCAGCCCGTAATAGACGGGGTTCACGTGCGCCGTCCAGGTGCCCTTGGAGTGCGTGAAACTGAACAGCTCGTTGGTCACGCCCGGACGGGAGTGGAAGTTGACCCCGTCGACGCCGACCCGCACCATCTCGAACAACGCGTCAACCGCCCACAGGGCGGTCGCGTACGTGTCGCTGACACCCGGCTGCCCGCCGCAGGAGACCGAGTTCATCTCGTCGATCCGGAGGGGGACGCCGTGCGCATGGGAGACCCGCGCATAGCCGGCGACGCTGTCGGCAAGGCCGCGCGAGGATGACTCAGACAGAAGCTCGCCGATCGTCACGTGCGCGGACTTCGTGCACACCTTGAGCGGATAGCGGTGGAGGGTCGCGACCTTGATGCCGTGCTCAGTGCTGAGGAACTGACCCAGGATCGGCATCCAATGCGTGCCACCGGTGTTCGGTCCCGCGAGGGACGCGCCCGCGGGCATCGCGCGGGCCGTGGCCGCGTAATCGTGCAGAAAGTCGTTGAAGCCGTAGCTATGTGCCCGGCCGTAGTGCTTGACCCCGTGCAGCACGTACCAGGCAAAGCTGCCGTACAGCTCCGGCTCGTTGCCGATCTCGAGCCCTTCGATCCGGTCCGAGCCGATGCCGCGCTCAAACGCGCGGGCCTCGACGGAGGCGAGGTGCGTGTTGTTGGCCTCGAGGTTGATCCCGATGATCGTCTTGGCGCTGAGCGCCTCCGCGAGCGCATGGGCCACGCCGAGCCAACGGTTGGTGAGGGCGTAGCGAACGCCGCTGGGCGCCTTGCCGCTGCCGTACGGGTACCACGTCCAATCGGTGGTGTCGCCGCCGATCCGCAGCTGACCGTCCTGCCCCGGCGCCAGGTTCTTCATCAGCTGAACGAACACCGGGTTGATGGCCTTGGGATTGGTGCCGGCATAGCTGTCCAGCGTGCGGAACTCGATCGACAAACCGACAAACCCGGGCGCGATCGCACCGCCACCCGACGAGCCTCCGATGCTCACGGACTTGGCAGACGCCGCCGAGGGCGGCGGGGTCGTGTGGGTATCGGACGCCGACGTGCCGCAGCCAACGGTGAGCAGCGCGCAAAGCGTCACGAGACCCCCGGTCAGGCCGCGGCCTGCCGCGAGGACGGATCTCAAGGACACCCCGACATCGTGCCATGAAGGCGGGAGAACGCGCGCCGCCGTCCATCACCGCGGCGGCGCGCCGTGCTCCGGCGGCTCACTTCAGCATGTCGCGCGCGGCCTTCGTCCAGGCTTCCGTCACGTCACGGATGAAGTTCGCCTGGGCCGTCGCGAGACTCGAGATCCATTCGACGTCGCTGCTGCCCGGGCCGCGGTCGAGCGTGCTGGCGATCGTCTTGAGCGCCTTCTCGTAGTTGGTGAGCGCACCTTCGCCCGCGGTCTTGCCGGCTTCGATGATCCGCTCGTTGAGCTTGCGTAGGCGCTGGGCGGCCGCCTCGACGCGCGGGTCGGCGGCGGCGGCAGCGGCCGCGGCCGCGGCGGCAGCGGCGGGGCCGCTACTCGCCTTGCTCGCCTTGCTCGCCTTGCTGCTCGTCTTGCTGCTCGTCTTGCGTGACGAACTGCTCTTGCGCGCCTGACTCCCGCTGCGTGATGAGCCGGATGTGCGCTTGGAGGCACTCTTCCGCGAGCTCGAGCTCGACCCTGATCCAGCACTCCGCTTGGCCTGCGCCATACGACTCTCCTTCCAACGACTGTCGGGTGCCCGCACCCTACCTGTTGATCAGCGCTGCGTGGGGCGAAGTCTGCGCAGGAGCGGGGATTTCACCGGGGGTTTGTACGCAGCGCGAGCTCGTTGACGACCGAGCACAGCTCCGTAGTTGTCCCGCTCGATCGACGACGGCACCGGTCCGATTCCAAGGCACAAGGACCGTCTTCCCCGTACATGGCAACGATCGGACTTAGACGCATGAGGGACAGCACAGAGGAGCGCCGTCAGGAGAAGCTCGAGATGATGGCGCACCAGATCAAGAACGGCACGCTCGTCGTCCGCAAGATGACGGCGGAGGAGCGGGAGCTCTATCCGCCGCGCCCCGGCAGGCGGCGGATCAAGTCGCCGCCCCGGCGGCGGGTCAGCTGATCTGCGGGCGCCGGTCGGCCCACGGCGCCGCCGCCTCGAGTTGGGCCGCCAGCGAGTAGAGAGCGTCCTCTGCGCCGGGCCGGCCGACGAGTTGCACGCTCAGCGGCAGCCCGTCGGATCCGACGCCCGCCGGAAGCGAGATCGCCGGCTGCCCCGTCAGGTTGAACACTGGCGTGTACGGCGTGAAGCGGCCGGCGATGTCGATCGCGACCGGCGCCGCCTTCCCGTAGCCACCTTCGGCGGCAATCGCGGTCTTGGCGAGCCCGGGCGTCAGGAGCACGTCGTGCTCGGCCCACAGGCCGAGGATCCGATCGGTCGTCCGCGGGCGCTTCGCCAGCAGAGCGGCGCGGCGCCGCTCCGGCACCAGACGCTGGCCTCCCGCCGCCATCTGGCGGGTCAGCGATTCGAGCAGGCTGCGGTCCGGGATTCCGGTGGACTCCTCGTAGATCCCGCGCAACCACATCTGCAGGAACTCAAGCTGCGCCATCCCGTAGGCCGGGCTGCTCTCGGCGACGTGGTGCCCGAGGCTCTCCAACAGGCGCCCCGTCCGTTCCCACGCCCCGCGCTGCTCTGCGGACACCCTGGCGATGAGGCCCGGCGGCACTTTCTTCGACATCGCGATTCGCAGCGGCCGCGGCGCGTTGCCGGTCGCCTCGACGTAGCTCCCGTCGAACGGCGGCGCGTGGTCGACGTCGGTGTCGAGCGAACCGTGCATGACGTCAAGCATCAGCGCGCTGTCTCGCACGGTGCGGGCCAACCCACCGTAGACGCTCAGTCCAAGCCAGCCCTGGCGACCCGGTGCCATTGACACGCGGCCGCGGGTCGCCTTCATCCCGACGAGGCCGCACGCAGCTGCGGGAATCCGGATCGAGCCGCCACCGTCCGAACCCGTCGCGCACGGGACGAGGCCGGCCGCCACCGCGGCCGCCGATCCACCCGAGGAACCGCCCGGCGTCCGGGTGACGTCCCACGGGTTGCGGGTGACGCCGTTGGCGTCGGTCGCCGTCCACGGGAAGATCGTCAGCTCCGGAACGTTCGTGATCCCGATCGGAATCGCGCCGGCAGCGCGCAGGCGACGCACCGCCTCGGCGTCGGCGCCGGCCGGCGGTCCGTAGCTGCGAGAGCCGCGCGTCGTCGACTGGCCCTTGACGGGAAGATCGTCCTTGACCGCGATCGGTACGCCTGCGAGTGGACCGCTGAACTCGGCATCGGCGGCGGCGAGCGCCTCGTCGGCCATCGTCACCCGGAACGCATTCAGACGCGGGTTCAGCTCCTCGATCCGGCGCAGGCACAGCTCGACGAGCTCACGCGGCTGAACCTCCTTGGAGCGAACGAGTTCGGCGAGGGCGGCGGGTCCGGCGAAAGCGAGATCGACGTCGGCGGTAGTGGTCATGGTCCGTAGCCTTTCAGGAGACTCCGCGCTCGTGCAAGTGCGGCGTTCGTTTATGTGAGGCTGAGCACGAGCTCCCGGATCGCGCCCGGATACCGGTACGTGATCCCACCGTGCTTGCCGTCGAACAGCTCAAGCGTGTGCTCGACGTCGAGCTTCGTCAGCTCCTCGGCGAATGCCTCGGCGCCGAGGTCCAGGTAGTACTCGTCGCTTCTCCCGGCGTCGAGATAGATCCGGCGCATGCTGCGCAGGGCGTCGGCGTGAGTCGGCGCCATCCGCACCGGGTCGTACGCAAGCCACCGCGCCCAAATCTCGTCGTTGATGCGCCCGGTCCTCACGTCGAACGGGAGCAGCGCATGTCCTGGCCGATCGGGGTCGGGTGAATAGCAGCACGCGTATCCATAGATCTCAAAGGGCTTGCCGTACGTGCCCCAGTCGAAATGGTCGGTCTCCGCGAGGCGGTCAAAAAACACTTCATATGAGCCTTCAAAACCATCGCGCAAAGCCCGCGCGACCGCGGGAAAGTCACGGGCGTAACAGGACTCGAACAGCGCATCGCCGGCGTGCGAGGCGAGCGCGCCGAACACATCCGGTCGCAGCATCGGCACGACCATCGCGCCGTAGCCGCCGGACGACTTACCCGCGAGCCCGCGATGGTCGCGACCGGGCATCACGTCGTACTGCGTCTCGATGAACGGGACGACCTCGTCGCACAGGTAGTCGAGGTAGCGCCCGGTGCTGGTCGAGTTGAGGAATTGCGAGCCGCCGCGTGACGTCCACGCGTCGACGAATACGACGCGCGCGTCCGGACAGTCGCCGGTCGCGAACATCACGTCGAGCCGCTCGATCAGCGTCTGCTCGAACGTCGGGCGCGCGAGCCACATGTCGACCTGGCCGGTGTACCCCTGGATGACATAGACCGTGGGCACGGCGGTGCCGGCGGCACCGGGTGAGCCGTACACGTACAGCGGCCGGCGGGCCGGATCCCCGAGCGGATTGTCAGCGAGGAATTCCGACTCGACGACGAGTTGATCAAACGTCCCGGCGAGCTCGCGATTCCACGGCGCCCCGGGCATTCCGTCGACTGTTTTCAAGGCCATTTCGCCACCGTAGCGAACCCGTCGAGTGGGGGGTGGCGCCGAGGGTATAGTGAGTCGTACGAGCCGTATCCACCGAGAAATCAAGGCAGACAGGGCATGACCGATCGGGTCACGAGTCAATCTTCGAACGGGGCCGGGGCGGACATCGACACGGCCGAGACGAGTGAGTGGCTCGAGGCCGTCGATGCTGTCGTCGCGCACGACGGGCCGGGACGTGCTCGGCAACTCCTCACCCAGGTCGTCGAGCGCGCGCAGAGCGCCGGGACCGGACCGATCGCGACGCTCAACACGCCGTATGTCAACACGATCCCGGTCTCGCAGGAAGCAACGCTGCCCGGTGATCCCGCGCTCGAGCGCCGGCTGCGTTCGATCATCCGCTGGAACGCGATCGCGATCGTCGTCCGCGCGAACAAGGTGTCCTCCGAACTCGGCGGCCACATCGCCAGCTATCAGTCGCTCGCCACGCTCTACGAGGTCGGCTTCAACCACTTCTGGCACGCCCCGCACAAGGGCCACGGCGGCGACCTCGTCTACTTCCAGGGCCACTCCTCGCCGGGGAACTATGCGCGCGCGTTCCTGGAGGGACGGCTGACCGCGGACCAGCTCAACGGCTTCCGTCAGGAGGTCTCGGCCCCGGGCGGGCTCAGTTCGTATCCGCACCCGTGGCTGATGCCGGAGTTCTGGCAGTTCCCGACCGTGTCGCTCGGGATCGGCGCGATCACGTCGATCTACCAGGCGCGGTTCATGAAGTACCTCGCCGCACGCGGCCTCGCCGACACGGCAGGACGCAAGGTGTGGGCGTTTCTTGGCGACGGCGAGATGGACGAGCCTGAATCGATGGGCTCGATCGGCCTCGCCGGCCGCGAACAGCTCGACAACCTCATCTGGGTCGTCAACTGCAACCTTCAGCGACTCGACGGGCCGGTGCGCGGCAACGGCAAGATCATCCAGGAACTCGAGTCGGACTTCCGCGGCGCGGGCTGGAACGTGATCAAGGTCATCTGGGGCTCGCGCTGGGACTCGCTGCTCGCCGACGACGTCGACGACCGCCTCGTCCGCGTGATGGAGGAGTGTGTCGACGGCGACTACCAGACGTTCAAATCCCGCAACGGCGCCTACGTCCGCGAGCACTTCTTCGGCCGCGATCCGGTGCTGCTCGATCGGGTCGCCGACATGAGCGACGAGGAGATCTGGCTGCTCAACCGCGGCGGTCACGACCAGCAGAAGGTCTACGCCGCGTACCACGACGCCGTCCGTCACGAGGGACAGCCGACGGTGATCCTCGCCAAGACCATCAAGGGCTACGGCATGGGTGTCTCCGGCGAGGGCCAGATGATCACCCACCAGGCGAAGAAGATGACCGAGGACGCGCTGCTCCAGTTCCGCGATCGCTTCGACCTGCCGCTCACCGACGAGCAGGTGCGCGCCGCCGAGTACTACCGGCCATCCGACGACTCGCCGGAGATGGTGTACCTGCGCGAGCGCCGCGAGGCGCTTGGTGGGTCGCTCCCGGCACGGCGCCGGCGCGCCCCGGACTCGGCCGCGATGAGCGTCCCGGAACTGTCGCTGTTCGAGTCCCAGCTCGCGGGCACCGGCGAGCGCGAGATCTCGACCACGATGGCGTTCGTCCGCGTGCTGGCCGCGCTCCTGCGTGACAAGCAGGTCGGCCCCCATATCGTCCCGATCATCCCCGACGAGTCACGGACGTTCGGCATGGAGGGCATGTTCCGCCAGCACGGCATCTACTCGCCCGTCGGTCAGCTCTACCGGCCACAGGACTCAGAGCAGCTGATGTTCTACAAGGAGGATCAGCACGGGCAGATCCTTGAGGAGGGCATCACCGAGGCGGGCTCGGTCTCGTCGTTCATCGCCGCGGGCACCTCGTACAGCGCGCATGGCGTTCCGATGGTGCCGTTCTACATCTACTACTCGATGTTCGGCTATCAGCGCGTCGGCGACCTCATTTGGGCCGCCGGGGACAGCCGCGCCCGCGGCTTTCTCCTCGGCGGCACCGCGGGCCGCACGACGCTCAACGGCGAGGGTCTGCAGCACCAGGACGGCCATTCACACGTTCTCTTCTCGGTCGTCCCGAACGTGCGCGCGTATGACCCGGCGTTCGGCTACGAGCTCGCCGTGATCGTCCAGGACGGACTGCGCCGGATGGTCGGCGAGCAGGAGGACGTGTTCTTCTACATCACGCTGATGAACGAGAACTACACCCATCCGGCGATGCCGGAGGGCGCCGAGCACGGGATCCTGCGCGGGATGTACCGGCTGCGAGAAGGCTCGGGGTCGGACGGTACGCCGCGGGCTCAGCTGCTCGGGTCCGGGACGATCCTCCGGGAGGTGCTCGCGGCCGGGGAGCTGCTTGAGTCCGATTGGGGGGTCAGCGCCGACGTGTGGAGCGTCACCTCGTTCAACGAGCTGCGCCGCGATGGCCTGGAGGTCGACCGCTGGAACATGCTGCACCCGATGGAGGAGCCACGGAGCGCGTTCGTGTCGGAATGTCTCTCCGACGGTGGCGGCCCGGTCGTCGCGTCGTCGGACTACATCCGCGGCTACGCCGACCTGATCCGGGCATGGGTCCCCGGGCGCTACCGCGTCCTCGGGACCGACGGGTTCGGTCGCAGCGACTTCCGCCGCTCACTGCGCAAGTTCTTTGAGGTGGATCGCCATTACGTCACCGTCGCCGCCCTGGCGGAGCTGGCCGCCCTCGGCGAGATCGATCCGGCCCGCGTCCAGCAGGCGATCGAGCGCTACGAGCTCGATCCCGAGGCACCGGTACCGACCACGGTATGACCGCGACCGATCTCATCCCGGTCGAGGTGCCGGACATCGGCGACTTCGAGGACGTCCCGGTGATCGAGGTCCACGTCGCTGCGGGTGACACGGTCGCCGTCGAGGACCCGCTGCTCACGCTCGAGTCCGACAAGGCCACCATGGACGTGCCGGCGCCGCTCGCCGGGACGATCCGTGAGGTGCACGTCAGCGTCGGCGACCGCGTCTCGCAGGGGACGCTGCTCGTGTCGATGGACGGTGCCGACTCACCGGCCGAACCATCGGCTCCGGCCAGGCCCGCCGCTCCGGCCGCCGAGGCGGTCGACAGCGCCACGAACGCCGAGGAGCAGTCGCCGCCCGCGCCGCAGAAGGCACCCGAGGCCCAGGCGCCAGCGGTGCAGCCGTCGTCGGCGCCCGACGGCCGCGGTCCGATCTACGCGAGCCCGGCGGTGCGCCGGCTCGCCCGGGAGCGCGGGATCGAGCTCGTCGGGCTCAGCGGCAGCGGCCGCAAGGGCCGGATCACCAAGGCGGACGTTGAGAGCGCGGCCTCGTCGAATGGCGCGATCCGCAATCGCGGACGCGCCGGGTGCGGGTCGGCCCAGCGCCGCGGTCGGCGGCGGTCTCGAGCTGCTGCCATGGCCGACGGTCGACTTCGAGAAGTTCGGTCCGGTCGAGCGCGTCGAACGCTCCCGGATCCAGCGGATCGCCGCGCCCAACCTCGCGCGCAACTGGGTGATGATCCCGCACGTCACGCACAACGACGAGGCCGACATCACCGACCTCGAGGCGTGGCGCAAGCAGCTGCGCGCCGAGCAGAGCGATGTGAAGGTGACCATGGTGTCGTTCCTCGTGGTCGCGTCCGTCGCGGCGCTCAAGGAGTTCCCGACCTTCAACTCCTCGCTCGACGGCGATGAGCTCGTGCTCAAGCGCTACTACAACATCGGCTTTGCGGCAGACACGCCGAACGGCCTCGTCGTCCCCGTGATCAAGAGCGCCGACACGCTCGGCCTGCTCGAGATCGCGGCCGAGCTGACCCGGCTCTCCGGCCTTGCGCGCTCCGGCAAGCTGATGCCCGGCGACATGCAGGGGGCGACGTTCACGATCTCCTCACTCGGTGGCATCGGCGGAACCTCGTTCTCGCCGATCATCAACGCGCCGGAAGTCGCCATCCTCGGCGCCACCCGCTCGGCGATGAAGCCGGTGTGGAATCCGGCGTCCGCGTCGTTTGAGCCGCGGCTGATGCTGCCGCTCTCGCTCTCCTACGACCATCGCGTGATCGACGGCGCCGCGGCGGCACGGTTCGTCGTCTACCTCACGACCGTGCTCTCCGATCTGCGGCGCGCGCTGCTGTGACGTTAAGCGAGCCGTGACGGCGAGCAACCCGATCAAATCGCGGGTCTGGAGGACCCGCGGAGCATGACCCTCGAGGTCAAAGTCCCCGACATCGGGGACTTCAGCGATGTGCCCGTGATCGAGATCCACGTGGGCGCCGGGGACACGGTCGCGGTCGAGGATCCGCTCGTCACACTCGAGTCCGAGAAGGCGACGATGGACGTCCCGGCGCCCGTCGCGGGCACCGTCAGCGAGCTCCGGGTGGCGATCGGCGACAAGGTCTCCGAGGGGAGCGTGCTGCTGACGATGGACGCGGAGCAGGACGCGGCCGTCACCTCCGGTGAGGAGGCGCCTGCGGCGGCGGAGCCTCGCGGCGGCCGGAGCCCCCCGAGGTCCCGGCGTCCTCCGAGGCCCCGGCACGGGCCGCCGATGCACCGCCCCCGCCGCGCCCCGACGGCGAAGAGCACGACGCCCAGGTCGTCGTGATCGGTTCCGGGCCCGGCGGCTATACGGCCGCCTTCCGAGCCGCCGACCTCGGACTGAAGACGGTCCTGATCGAGCGCTACGAGACGCTCGGCGGCGTCTGCCTGAACGTCGGCTGCATCCCGTCGAAGGCGCTGCTCCACGCCGCCCGCGTGATCGGCGAGGCGCAGGAGATGTCCGAACACGGGATCACGTTCGGCAAGCCGAAGGTCGACCTCGAGCAACTGCTCGCCTGGAAGGAGTCGGTCGTCTCCAAGCTGACCGGCGGCCTGCGCGGCCTCGCGAAGCAGCGGGGCGTCGAGGTCGTCACCGGCGAGGCGCGGTTCAAGGGGCCGAACGCGGTCGCCGTCGGTGACCGGACGATCACGTTCGATAACTGCGTGATCGCCGCGGGATCGTCGGCGGTGCGGCTGCCCGGGTTCCCGGACGATGACCCGCGCGTGATCGACTCCACCGGCGCGCTCTCCCCGGAGGGGATTCCGAAGCGCCTGCTCGTCGTCGGCGGCGGGATCATCGGGCTCGAGATGGCGACCGTCTACGACGCGATCGGGTCGACGGTCACGGTCGTCGAACTGATGGATCAGCTGATTCCGGGCTGCGATCCGGACCTCGTGCGACCGCTGCACCGGCGGATCTCCGGACGGTACGAGGGCATCCTGCTCGAGACCAAGGTCGAGGGCGTGAAGGCGTTGAAGGGCGGATTGAAAGTGACGTTCTCCTCCGGCGAGGCGGAGACGTTCGACGGCGTCCTGGTGGCGGTCGGGAGGCGGCCCAACGGGGACGCGCTCGGCGCCGACGCCGCCGGCGTGACGGTCGACGAGGCCGGGTTCATTCCAGTCGACGCCCAGTTGCGCACGAACGTGCCGTGGATCTACGCGATCGGCGACATCGTCGGCGGCCCGATGCTCGCCCACAAGGCCTCCCACGAGGGCAAGGTCGCCGCCGAGGTGATCGCCGGCGTGCCCGGCGCAGCGTTCGACGCACGGTCGATCCCGTCGGTCGCCTACACCGATCCGGAGGTCGCCTGGACAGGCCTGACCGAGACCGCCGCCCGCTCGGACGGCGTCGAGTACGAATCGGCGTCGATCCCCTGGGCGGCGTCCGGCCGAGCGCTGTCGCTCGCCCGTCCTGAGGGCATGACCAAGCTCCTGTTTGAACCGGAGTCAAAGCGGTTGCTCGGCGCCGGCATCGTCGGTGTCGGCGCGGGCGAGCTGATCGCGGAGCTCGTGCACGCGATCGAGATGGGCTCGGACGCCGAGGACATCGCGCTGACGATCCACCCCCACCCGACGCTCACCGAGACGGTGATGTTCGCGGCCGAGATGGCCGAGGGGACGATCACCGACCTGATGCCGCGCCGCAAGCGCTGAGCGGTGAGAAGCCGTAGCCGACCGGCCGGCCGATCCGCTGGTCTTGGGAGAACCTCAAAGTTGGGGTCAAAGTCCCAAAGCCAAACGATCCGGAGACGGCGGAGCGGTCTCCGTGACGGCGGGCCGCGCGGCGCCGGCGGTCTAGCCGCGGCCGCGCTTGAGCCGCTGCAGCGCCATCAGCGCGGCGAGCGCGATTGCGGCGAGCAGCACCCCGCGGCGGATGCCACCGTCCGGATGACGGACGAGCGAGCCTGAGCCGGCGGGCTCACCCCCGCCGAGCGGGTACTCCTCGGCGGCGAGGACGTCGTGCGGCTCGGGGATCCCGGACGGGTCCTCGGGCACCGGGTGCGGCGGGTCCGGAGCCGGCATCGCGAACTCCTCGGCGGCGAGGACGTCGTGGGCGGGCTCTTCGGTGGGCGGCGTTTCTGAATCAGCCATTGCAGCCATGATCCCAGAACTCCCGCCCGCGCGCCCGTGCGGGTGAGGGCACGGCCGGGCAGACGAGGAGACCCACCGGTCCGGATCCGATAATCTTAGTGCACAAGACTGAGATCACCTAGCGCCCGGCGACTAGGGTGCTACTCTTATCGCTTACCAATCGTAAGCTTCTAGCGAAAGTGAAGACACACGGATGAGCCGCCTCCTCCTAGTTCCGTTGGACGACGTCGTCGTCTTCCCCGGTATGTCGCTCACGCTTGCCGTGGACGCCGGTGAGGAGGACCGCGTCTTCCTCGTTCCCCACCACGAGCAGGAATACGCCAGTGTCGGCACCGTCGCCGAGGTCGCCGACCGCGTGCGGCTGCCCGGTGGAGCGCGTGCCGTTGCATTGCAGGGACTCCATCGCGGCGTCGCGGGCGCCGCACATACGCTTCCCGACGGACGGCTGTACGTCGAGGTCGAGGAGCGGCCCGACGACGTCCCCGTCGACGGTCGCACCCGCGAGCTTGAGCGCGAGTACCGCGCGGTCGTCGAGGAGATCCTCGAGCTGCGCGGCGACGACGGCCGCATCGCTGCGTTCGTCCGCGCGATCGCCGAACCCGGTTCGCTCGCGGACACCGGTGGCTATAGCCCCGATCTCAACTACGAGCAGAAGGTCCTGCTGCTGCAGACGACCGACGTGACCGAGCGGCTCGAGCTGGCCCTCGGGTATCAGCGCGAGCGCCTGGCCGAGCTGCAGGTCCGTAAGCGGATCCGCGACGACGTCGAATCCGGTGCCGAGAAGCAGCAGCGCGATTACTTCCTGCGCAAGCAGATGGAATCGATCCGCAAGGAGCTCGGCGAGGACGACGCGTCCATCGTCGAGGAGTACCGGACGAAGATCGAAGAGGCCGGCATGCCGGACGCTGTCCGCGAGCAGGCGGAGAAGGAGCTCGGTCGTCTCGAGCGCGTCGGCGAGCAGTCGGCTGAGTCAAGCGTGATCCGCACCTATCTCGACTGGCTGATCGCGGTGCCGTGGAACAAGAGCTCCGACGAGCGCCTGGATCCCGAGCACGCCCGCGAGGTCCTCGATAAGGACCACGCCGGACTCGAGGACGTCAAGGACCGGATCGTCGAGTACATCGCGGTCAAGAAGCTGCGCGTCGAGCGTGGAATCACCGAGGACCGTCGCTCCGGCGCCATCCTCACCCTGATCGGACCGCCGGGTACCGGCAAGACGAGCATCGGCGAGTCGATCGCCCGGGCGACTGGACGCGAGTTCGTTCGCATGTCGCTTGGCGGCGTCCGTGACGAGGCCGAGATCCGCGGTCACCGCCGGACGTACATCGGGGCACTCCCGGGGCGGCTCGTGCGCGCGCTGCGTGATGCCGGGACGATGAACCCGGTGATCATGCTCGACGAGGTCGACAAGGTCGGCGCCGACTGGCGCGGCGACCCGAGCTCGGCCCTGCTCGAGGTGCTTGACCCGGCGCAGAATCATTCGTTCCGCGATCACTACCTCGACGTCGAGCTCGACCTGAGCGGAGTGCTGTTCATCGCGACGGCCAACGTCGCCGACACGATCCCCGGGCCGCTGCTCGACCGGATGGAGGTCATCCGCTTCGACGGGTACACGACCTCCGAGAAGGTCGCGATCGCGCGCGGATACCTGTGGCCGCGTCAGCTGGAGCGGAACGGGCTGCGCGACGACGAGGTCGAGATCAGCGACGAGATGCTGCTGCTGGTCACCACCGAGTACACGCGTGAGGCCGGCGTCCGCCAGCTCGAGCGTGATCTCGGGACGGTGCTGCGCAAGACCGCGACGAAGATCGCCGCCAACCAGGCGAGCGCGCCGATCACCATCGACGCCGATAGCGTGCGTGACGCGCTCGGCCGCCAGCGGCACTTCCAGGAGTCCGCGATCCGGACGGCCGTTCCCGGCGTCGCCACCGGCCTCGCCGTCACCGGTGCGGGCGGAGACGTGCTGTTCGTCGAGGCGACGGCTATGCAGGGCAAGCCGGGGCTGACGCTCACCGGCCAGCTCGGCGACGTGATGAAGGAGTCGGCACAGATCGCGCTCTCCTACGTCCGCGGCCACGGCGAGACGCTCGGCATCGATCCGCACGCGTTCGAGGAGCGCTCGTTCCACGTCCACGTGCCGGCCGGGGCGATTCCCAAGGACGGCCCGAGCGCCGGCGTCACGATGGTCACCGCGCTGGCATCGCTGCTCAGCGGGCGTCCGGTTCGTCACACCGTCGGCATGACCGGCGAGGTGACGCTCCAGGGTCGCGTCCTGCCGATCGGCGGCGTCAAGCAGAAGGTGCTCGCGGCGCATGCGGCGGGGCTCACCGACGTGATCCTCCCCGAGCGAAACCGCGGCGATCTCGACGACGTCCCGAGCGAGGTGCGCGAGGCGATGGCCTTCCACTTCGCGATGAGCATCGACGAGGTGCTCGGGGTCGCACTCGAGCCGGCGCCGCTCAGCTCGGCCACGGCCTGAGCACACCCAAACCTCTCTCCTCCCTCCCCCGCGGCGTCGCCCTCACCGGCGGCGCCGCTCGGGGTTAAGGACTCAGAAGATCCGGTAGCCCTGAATCGCGATGAAGAAGCCGTGCCCGGTGGCGGTGTTCGTGCACGTCATGCCGTTCGACGTGCTCGCGCAGCTGAAGTCGCCGACGACCGTGTCGGTGTTGTAGGCCAGGACCTTGGCCGACGGATCCATGACCGTGTCGCCGGCACAGACGAAGCGCGCCGAGCCGGTGCGGTCGACCGATCGAGACCCTGGCCGAAGTCGACGATGTTCGGGCAACTCGACGGGCGCGGCGGCGGCGACCAGGTCCGCTGCGGATGTCACAGCGCGCGGTCGCCGTCGATGATCATGCAGCCGATGTTGCCGCTCGGCGACTTGAACGTCGCCAGAGTTCACGGTTGCGGTCGACGCGGTGGTGGTCGACGTTGTCGTGGTCGAGTCGTCGAGGTCGTTGGCGGGGTGGTCGACGTCGTCGAGGTCGACGGCTCCGTCGTCGAGAAGCTGAAGCTGCTCGACGTACTTGACGTGCTCGTCACCGTCACTGTCTTGGAGCCGCCTGACCCGCACCCGGTCAGGACCAGCGCCGCCACAGCGGCAGCCCCCACTAGTCGCTTCACGGTCGGGAGCGTACCCGTCCACGGAGATGGTGTGTCGGCTGATATGTCACACCGCCCGCGCCGCGAAGCCGCCCGCGCGGCGGACCTCGGCGCCGACGGTGTGCCATCGCGGCTGTTGACCGACCGTCCCCGTGGGGTAGGTTCCACTCATGAGCACGATCAGCGCACCAGCAGAGCAACGCATCCTTGACGAGGTGCCCAAGCAGCTATACGTCGCGGGCGAATGGCGGGACGGCGAGAAGGGCACGCTGTCGGTCGAAGACCCCTCCACCGGCGAGGCCCTGACCGAGGTCGCCGACGCCTCGGAGGCCGACGCCAAGGCGGCCCTGGACGCCGCCGTCGCCGCCGGACCGGAGTGGGCCCAGCACCCCCCGCGGGAGCGCGGCGAGATTCTCCGCCGCGCGTTCGAGGCGATCATCGCGCGGGCGGACGAGCTCGCGCTGCTGATGACGCTGGAGATGGGCAAGCCGCTCAAGGAATCCAAGGCCGAGATCACCTACGGCGCCGAGTTCCTCCGCTGGTTCTCCGAGGAGGCGGTCCGGATCGAGGGCCGCTACGGAACCGCACCGAACGGCCAGGGCCGCCTGCTGACGATGAAGCAGCCTGTCGGGCCGTGTCTGCTGATCACGCCGTGGAACTTCCCGCTCGCGATGGGGACGCGCAAGATCGGCCCGGCGATCGCCGCCGGCTGCACGATGGTGGTCAAGCCCGCCCAGCAGACGCCCCTCTCGATGCTGATGCTCGTGAAGACGCTCGAGGACGCCGGCCTGCCGAAGGGCGTGCTCAACCTCATCACCGCCTCGTCGTCGAGCGCGACGATGGGTCCGCTGATTGCCGATGACCGGCTCCGCAAGCTGTCGTTCACGGGCTCGACCGAGGTCGGCCGCACGCTGATGGAGCAGGCGTCGAAGAACCTGCTGCGTCTGTCGATGGAACTCGGTGGGAACGCTCCGTTCATCGTGTTCGACGACGCCGACGTCGACGACGCGGTGAGCGGCGCGATGATCGCCAAGATGCGCAACATCGGCGAGGCGTGCACCGCCGCGAACCGGTTCCACGTCGCCGCCCCGGTGGCCGACGAATTCGCGGCCAAGCTCGCCGAGCGGATGGGCGCGATGAAGGTCGGCCGCGGCACCGAGGAGGACGTCGAGGTCGGGCCGCTGATCGACGACAGCCAGCGCAGCAAGGTCGCCGAGCTCGTCGAGGATGCGGTCGGCAAGGGCGCCCGCGCCGTCGTCGGCGGCCATGCCCGTGACGGTGCCGGGTACTTCTACGACCCGACCGTCCTCGCCGACGTGCCGGAGGATGCGAACCTCCTCAAGGAGGAGATCTTCGGCCCGGTCGCGCCCGTGCGTGGCTTTACCGACGAGGACGAGGCGATCGCGGCGGCGAACGACACCGAGTTCGGCCTCGTCGCGTACGTGTACACGAGCAACGTCAAGCGCGCGCTGCGCGTCGCCGAGCGGCTGCAGACCGGCATGGTCGGCCTCAACCAGGGCATCGTCTCCAACCCGGCCGCCCCGTTCGGCGGCATCAAGCAGTCCGGGTTCGGTCGCGAGGGCGGTGCCGAGGGCATCGAGGAGTACCTCGAGACGAAGTACGTCGCGGTCAACCTCTAACGACCGGACGCGCCCCACGGCGTCGGGGTCCTAGTGGGCCCCACTAGAGGGTCGAGGTGACGCGAGTGACTTCGACGATCGAGGTCAGGCCACGCTTGACCTTCTGCATCCCGTCCTCACCCATCGTCTGCATGCCGTCGCGGGCGGCGACGTGGCTGATCTCGTCGAGCCGGTGACGCTCGATGAGCATTTCTCGCATCTCGTCGCTCATCGGCATCACCTCGTAGAGCGCGACGCGGCCGCGGTAGCCGGTCCACCCGCAGCGGATGCATCCGACCGGTTCGAAGATCTCGGCGTCGCCGAGGTCGTGGTCGTCGCGGACGTGTTGGGGGATGTCGACGGACCGCTTGCACTGGATGCACAGCGTCCGGGCGAGTCGCTGCGCGACGACGCAGTCGATGGCCCCGGCGACGAGGAACGGCTCGATCCCCATATCGATGAGCCGGGTGATCGCGCTCGGCGCGTCGCGAGTGTGCAGGGTGCTGAGCACCAGGTGACCGGTGAGCGCGGCCTGAACCGCGATCTGCGCGGTCTCCTTGTCACGGATTTCTCCGACCATGATCACGTCGGGGTCGGCACGGAGGATCGCCCGCAGCCCGCCGGCGAACGTCACACCGGTCTTGCTTGCAACCTGCATTTGCTTGATGCCCGGGATCCGGGTCTCGACGGGGTCCTCGATCGTGACGATGCTCCGCTTGCCGTCGTTGATGACGTCGAGCGCGCCGTACAGGGTGGTCGACTTGCCGCACCCGGTTGGGCCGGTGACGAGGACCGCGCCGTAGGGACGGCTGATCGCGTGGGCGAAGCGTCCGCGCGCGCCCTGGTCCATGCCGAGCGAGTCGAGATCGCGGATGACGTTCCCGGTGTCAAGGATGCGCATCACGATGCCCTCGCCGTTGATCAGCGGCAGCGTGACGACGCGGATGTCGACGCGGCGACCGTCGACGGTCAGGGCGACGCGGCCGTCCTGGGACAGCCGGCGCTCGGAGATGTCGAGGTCGGACATGATCTTGATCCGGGAGATGACCGGGTTTGCCATCCTCCCCGGAACGGTGGCGCCGTGCTTGGGCACGCCGTCGACGCGGAACATGACCTGCATCTCCGGGACTTCGGGATTCCAGTGAATGTCGGAGGCGCCCTGCTCGATCGCGCGGGCGATGATCGCGTGGACGAGCTTGATCGCGGGCGCGGCTTCCGAGGACTCGCGGAGCTCCAGCTCGGGCTTGATTTCCTCCTCGGCCTCGGCGATGTCCTGGACCGCGGCATCGAGATCGGTCAGGCGATTGATGAGCGCGAGGATGTCGGCCTCGGCGGCCACGGCGGGACGAACCTCGAGCCCGGTGATCATCGAGATCTCGTCGATCGTCATGACGTTCGTCGGATCGGCCATCGCGACGATCAGCGCGCCGTCCGGCATGAACCCGACGGGAACCGCGCCGTAGCGGCGGACGTTCTCCGGCAGCAGCAGGTTGACGGCACCCATGTCGACCTCGAAGATCGACAGGTCGACGTAGTCGATCCCGAGTCGCTCGCCGAGCGCGCGGGCAAGCTGGGCCTGCGAGATCATGCCTGAGTCAATGAGCACCTGGCCGGTCGGGCGGCCTCCCGCCCGGGCAGCGCGGACGGCATTTTCGACATCGGCGCGCGGGGCGAAGCCGAGCTCGACGATGACCTCACCGAGCATGCGGCGGGAGCGGCCACGCTGAGTGGGCGGTACCAGCCCCCGCGGGCGTCCATGATCCTCCCCAGCGGGCCCCGCCGCGGGCGTGGCCACGTGTGACTCCATAGCCCTTCAATCGGCATTCCAGCGCGGTCCTTGATCGCTGCGAGGGCCGGGCGCGGCCCCGAAAGCCCTACCTGGCAGCGGCGAACCACGGCTCGACGACGTGGTCAAGCCACGCCCCGAACAGCCGCCGCGCGAGCTCGGTCATCTCCTGCTCGCGCTCGGCCACCTCTCCGATCAGGCGAGGGAGCGCGCCGGCGCCGAGGATCGCCTCGAGGCTCGCCGCATACGCCGGGACTTCCCCCCACTCGGTCGCGAGCCCGACGCCGACCTCGAGGTGGAACTGCACGCCATAGGCGCGCCGGTAGACGAACGCCTGTTGCTCGTAGACGTCCGATCGCGCCAGCTGCACTGCGCCGTCCGGCAGCTCCCAGGTGTCGCGTGTGCCACTGCAGCGCTCCGAACTCGTCCGGGAGAACGGAGAACACCGGGTCGGCAGCGCCGGCCGGCGTGCGCTGGACGGTGAGCACGCCCACCTCGGCCCGCGGGCCGGGAGCGACGTGACCTCCCAGGCTGGCAGCGAGAAGCTGCGCGCCGAGGCATACGCCCCAGACCGGCATTCCGCCGCGCACCGCGTCCGCGATCAGCGCCTTCTCCTCGGCGAGCCACGGCAGGCGGTCATCTTCGTAGGCGCCCATCGGTCCGCCCATCACGATCAATCCGGTGAACTCGCGCCAGTCCGGGAGCCGCTCGCCCTCGTCGATCTCGACGCGCTCGAGCGTGTATCCGCGGGCGCGTAACTCGTCCTCGTAGGAGCCAGGTGGCTCGCACGCGATGTGCTGCGTTACCAGAAAACGCCCGTCTGCTGTCACGCGATCCCCTCGCTGTCCTCGGCGAACCAATGCCCACGGCTGCGATCCACCACACCGGCGGGGAAGTTTCGCACCCCACCGGGCCTCACCTGTACCCTCATGGGCAACGCATGGCTTACGCCGAGCAGAGCCCGGCCCGCATGAGGGGACCCATCAATGAGCACGCGTCCGCCCTCGCTCACGAGTGGCGGCGTCTGACGCGCGCCGCGACCGCCGTCGCGCTGCTCACAGCACCGGCGTTCTTCCTCGTCCTGTACGAGTCGAACCACCTGAGCCTCATTGCGTCGCTGATCATCACCGTGCTCTCGGTACTCGTCTTCCGCGGCCTCGTCGAGGTCGTCGCGCGCAAGCTCATCCCCTCCCCCAGCCTGTACGGCGCGGACCAGAGTCTGCGTGACGAGGACATGGTGGCGCGCCGCCGGTACTGGTGGTGGCGGACACGGTTCCGCCGCCTGCCGTACTGGATCGGCGCGATCTTCCTCCTCCTCCTGCGCTGCCCAGTTCTTCCTCTGGCTCGGCGGCGTCAGCGCGCCGTTCTTCAACCCGATGGAGGGCATCCGCCAGATCTTCCCGCCCGTCGGAGCTGCCGCAGCTCGGGCTCGTCCTCATTCAGCTCCCGCTCCTGTTCTTCATCAACTTCGCGATCTTCTTCGGACCGTTCCTGTTCTTCGCGGTGCGCCAGATCCGCGGCTACGAGCCGGGCGACGCGAGCTGGGGCGTGAAGATCGACGACGTCCGCGGCCAGGCCGAGGCGAAGGAGGAGATCACGCGCGTGATCACCCTCTGGCAGTCCGGCGAGGAGTTCGAGAAGGCCGGCGGCAAGCGCGAGCGCGGCCTGCTGTTCCTCGGCGCGCCCGGCACCGGCAAGACGATGATCTCCAAGGCGATCGCGACGAACTTCAACTGCCCGTTCGTGACGATCCCCGGATCCGGATTCGCCGGCATGTTCATCGGGATGGACGCGATCACGGTGCAGTTCCTCGCCCACAAGGCGCGCCGCCTGGCCAAGAAATGGGGCGGCCAGTGCATCGTGTTCATCGACGAGATCGACGCCGTCGGGATGCGGCGCCAGGCGCTCGGTTCGGGGATCGGGATGAGCACCTCGGCGACGAACTCGATCCACGACTTCTGCTTCTACGGACCGAACGGGTCGCTCACCCCGACCGGCGACATCGTGATCGAGTCACGTGCGTGGCGCGAGCGGCTGTTCGCCGAGCGCGCCGAGGTGCCGGCAAGCGTGTACCCGCCGATCATGGACAAGATCAACGACAAGGTCCGCCGCTTCTACCCCGGGATGGGGATGGGCGGAGGAGGCGGCATGGCGCTCAACCAGCTGCTCGTCGTGATGGACGGCATCGATGAGCCGCCGATGATGCGCAAGTTCTTCACGAACCGGATCAACACGTTCCTCGACGCGATGTTCGTGATCCCGCGCAAGGTCGGGCCGGTGTCGCTCCGGATGCGGCCCCCGAAGCCGCGCCCGGAGCAGATCTACTTCATCGGCGCCTGCAACGTGCCGATCGAGCAGCTCGACCCGGCCCTCACGCGCGCCGGCCGGATGGGTCGGCACATCTGGTTCCGGACGCCGACGAAGAACGACCGCCTTGACATCTTCGACCTGTACCTGAACAAGGTCGATCACGAGCCCGACCTCGACACCGATCGCCGCCGTGACGAGCTGGCGCGGATCACGAACGGGTACTCGCCGTCGATGATCGAGCAGTGCACCTCGATGGCGCTGACGATTGCCCACGCCGAGGGCCGGCGCGTCTTCGGCTGGAGCGACATCGTCGAGGCGATGACGACCGTCGAGGCCGGCACCGCGCAGAACATCGAGTACATCCCGGAGGAGACGCGCGCCGTCGCGATCCACGAGGCCGGCCACGCCGCCGCCGGGCACGCGTACATGGGCGAGGACATCCTCTCGACCCGGCTTTCGATCCGCAAGCGCGGCGGCTCGCTCGGCCACTACCAGGGGATGGAGAAGGACGAGCGGTTCTCGCACTTCCGCGGCCGGGTCATGGGGAGCCTGATCATGACCCTCGGCGCGATGGCCGCCGAGCATGTCTTCTATGGCGAGAACAGCCAGGGTGTGAGCGGCGACGTCCAGAGCGCCACCGCGACCGCCGCGGCGATGGTCGGGATGTGGGCGATGGGTCCCGAAGCGGTCCACCTCGACGGCTCGTTCGACGTGCCGGAGGACGCGCCGGAGGTGCTCAAGCGACTCGAGCGGATCGGCATGTCGATCATGAACCGCGCGAGCGGCGGCATGCCGATGATGCCGGACCCGATCAACTCGGTTCTCGGCGATCCGTCGAAGCGCCGCGCCGCGGCCCAGATCATCGGTCAGGCGTACGTGAGCGCGTATTCGCTGATGGCGACCAACCGGGACGCGGTCGAACGGATCGCCGACATCCTGATCGAGCGCAAGGAGATGCACGGCGACGAGGTCGTCGACGATGCTCAACAGCGTCGGCCTGAAGCGGCCCGAGATCAACCTGATGGACGACAGCACCTGGCCCCGGGTATGAGCGAGCCCGTCCCCGCCCATCGCTTCCGCGCGGCGATCGCAGCCCTCGTCGGGATCGCGATCGGAGCGATCGCCGTCGCGCTCGTCGTGATCATCGGCGGCGATAACCGCACGACGTCCACGGCGAAGTGGTCCTCGTGGTCCCCGCCTGACAGCGGCACGCTCGGCGCGCGGGAGATCGCCGATCACCTGGCGCCGCTCTACCGGATCTCCTCGGTCGATCAGCTCGATGTCGTGACCGTCGTCAACCTCAACACGGCGTCCGCCGCTGCGACCGGCACGACCGGCAGCGCGGCCGCGACAAACGGTCTCCAGGTGGCGGTGCGCGCCAATCCGTCCTCGAGCCAGGTGTCACTGCTCGGCGGCCACACCATCGCCTACAACCTGTGCGGGATCGGGAGCTCGAACTGTTCGATCACGGCCGGGAAGGCATCACCGGACCGGCTGCTGCTGCTCCGCCGCGAAGCACTCGAGCTCGCGCTCTACACGTTCAAGTACATCGACGGCGTACAGAATGTCGTCGCGATCCTCCCGCCCGGACACACTGTCGCCGGCTGCAGCGGCATCTGCCCGACGCCGCACCAGAAGACGTCGGTGAAGCCGGTCGACATCGCGCTGCTGTTCGTCAAGGCCGAGCTTCAGCCGTGGCTCGACAAGCCGCTCAGCGACACGTTCCCCGAGCGCTTCCCACCCGAGGTCCCCGAGCTCTCGTTGTGGAAGCAGACCCCGGAGGCCGGACTCGTCGCGCAGATCACCGAGCGCGGCCTGTTCTCCGAGAAGCTCGTACAGGCGCAGGACGGCAGCAACCTGATCGTCCTCGATCCGCAGCCGCCGCAGTAGGGCAACCCGCGCCGGTCGGTCGTCAGGCGAGGATGTCGACGAGCGAGCGCTCGACGTTGAGCGCCATGCGGAGGACCGCCACGCCAACCGCCGAGGTGCTCGCGCCGGAACCATCGCCGGAGGCGGAATCGGATGGGCCCGCGTTCGCTGCGGCCTGAGCCGTCGCGCCGAACAGCATCTGCGCGGAGGCGATCCCGCCGAGCGAGCTCACGGATGAGACGTCCATGGTTCACGCATCGCACGAACGCGGCCGCAAGTGGCGGATCGAAGCGCCAACTCGACCGATGTCCGGTCGAGCTAGGGACCGGACGGACGGTCCGGGGCGACGAGCCCGTCCCAGGACCAGTGTGGGATCCGCAGCCCGGCCGGTACGTCGTCAGCTGACTCGTGGTACTGCGCCATGGTCGTCGTCGTGGCCCAGGCGAAGTAGTCGTGGAGTGCGCCGCGGAGACGCTCTTCCTCCTCAAGCCCGATGTCGATGAGCGCCTGATCGAAACACGCGATCGCGCGGCGGTCCATCTCGTCATGTTCGCCGTTGCCGCTGTGAAGCCGCACCACATGGGACTCGTCCCCGTACCGGCTCGAATACACGGTCGGGCCGCCCAACGCCTCCGCCCAGTACGCCGCGAGCCGCTCGTTGTGCTCCGGGTGAAAGCCGTGGCTGAATGCGTGGCTGACGACCTCGTCCGCCATCACGCGCTCGTGCCATGCGCGGGCGAGAAGCAGGATCCCCTCATCTGCGCCGACAGCCTCGTACAGCGTTCCCATTGCCCCGGAAGGGTACGCGCACCGGAGCCGCGCACGCGCAATTGGTTCCCGACGGCGGCTGGCGACGGTTATGGTCGCCTCTCACCCACTTCCCAGGAGGTCTCTGCCGTGTACGTACGGGTCGTCAGGTTCAGCGGTGCCAGCGCTGACCAGGTCGAGGGGGTCGTCTCGCGGATCAAGGAGCAGGGCGGGCCACCGCCCGGGGCTCCCATCCATCGGCTCGCGATGCTGTTCGACGCCGACCAAGGCACCGCCGTCGTGCTGCAGCAGTTCGAAACGGCCGAGGACATGGCGGCGGCCGCCGCGATCCTGGGGGCGATGGATGCGTCCGAGACCCCCGGCACCCGCGTCTCGGTCGACACATGCGAGGTGATGCTTGACGTGACGCCCGGCTGAGACTGACGGCGGCCGTGTCCCCGGTACCCGGTTGGACTGGCTTAGGCTGCCGAGCATGATGTCGAACACCGCCAGACTCATCGTGAGCGCCGTCGTCGCGCTCGCCGTCGGGCTGGGGCTCGGGGCGCTGCTGTTCGGCTCGAGCAGCAGCAGCAGCAGCTCCCGCCGTCCGGAACGTCGTCCGGCAGCGCCGCTGCCGATACACGGGCGATCACCCTGCCCGCGTCGCTTGGCGGCTTCCGGGACGTTGCCGACGTGATGGCGGCTCAGGGCGTGAAGACGAGCATCGTCGCCAACCGCCGGCAGACCGAGACCACGGTGGCGGCGGCGACCCGGGCGGCGTACAGCCACGCGTACGGCGGCGCCGCAGCGGCGTACCGAGCGTATGGCGACAGCGGGCTCGCCAAGATGCCGTACGTGATCGCGGTGCGTGCCGCGACGCCTGGGCTGACGATCGGCCCCGTGGTCGATCCGAAGGTCCTCGGGCTAGCGACGCCGACGCGGGAGACGAAGACGGTGGGTCCAGTTCAGTGCCAGATCCAGTGGTCGCCGCCGACGGTCGCCGGTCACACGCCGGATCCGTCCAGCGAACTGGTCGTCGGGTGCCAGCGGTCGGGATCCAATCTCACCGTGTTTGTCGCCGGCGGCGGTTTCGCCGGCCCGTCGGGTCTCGCCACCATGGTCGGGCTCGCCAATTCCGCATGGTCGGCCGCCTCCACGAGCTGATCCCGGAGCGCCGCGGCCGGAGTACCGTCGCACTGTCCCGATCGATTCGTGAGCACGAGGAGGTAGACATGGTCATCGTCGCCGGACACATCCGAGTCGCGCCCGACCAGCGCGAGGCGTATCTCGCGACATGTGTTGCTGTCGTTCAGCAGGCACGAACGGCGGCCGGCTGCCTCGGCTATGCGATCAGCCCCGATCTCGTCGAGCCAGACCGAATCAACATCTATGAACGGTGGGAATCACCGGCCGCGGTCGCGGCGTTCCGCGGCGACGGCCCGAGTGACGGGCAGACCGCCGCGATGACAGACGCCTCGGTAGCGGAGTACGAGGTCCATGAGATCCGTTCGCTGACGTGACCGTCACGTGGGCGGACCGGCACTAGCTCCCAGCCGAGGCACTCCAGCACCGGGATCCGCGGGTAGCGTGGGAACCGCTCGGGCTCATCACGCGAGCGCTCGCACAGCGAGAACACCGACCCGCGCGTCGTGCGTACGAGCCGTTGGTGCACGCACGTGTTGCACAACCCGGCAGGCGGTAGCGGCGGGGAGGTCTCCTCGCTCAGGAGACCCCCGCCGCACGCACGTCGCTGAGGACCTGTTGGCGTGAGCCGCGGGCGGCGACGCCGACGAACGTGACCCGTCCGCCGCGGGCGCCGTCGACATAGCGCCAGCCGCCCTTGTGAATCGTGCCGAGCGTGATGCCGTTCTTCACCGCGTGCTTACCCCGCAGGCGTTGGCCGACCCGGCGCACGCCCGCCCGGTACCCGCGGGCGGTCGTCACGACAAGACCGGTGCGGCCGGAGCTCCGGAACACGGTCGCGGCGCTCCCGCCGCCGGTGACGCAGTAGCGGTAGGACCGGCCGGGACGCGACGCCGGCTGTCCCGCGGCATACAACGCGGCCTGGGCGGTCGCGCCGAGCCGCAGCCCGCCGGCTCCGCCGGCGCCGAAGCTGCCCGTCCGGGACACGCAGCGGGCCTGCGGAACCCCGTAGGCGCGCTCCCACATCTCGAGGTAGGCCTCGGCGCCGTGGAACATGTCGCTCAGGATCGGCCGCCCCGCGAGCGTCTGCAGCTCCTGGAGCCAGTCGGGGAACATGCCGTAGTTGGCGACGCCGTCCGTGTTGAGATCGAACGTGCGCTGGCCCCACTGCTCGCGCGTGAACGTCACCCGGCCGTCGTAGGAGCGGAACGGGTAGCTGATCGGATGCGCGCCGGTCGGCTGGCTCTCCTCGGCAAGCCCGTTCATGTCGGCGCCGTAGCCGAACCCGGTCCCGGACAGGAAGCGCGGATCACGCACCTTGCGGCTCGCCTGCCACTGGGTGACGAAGGACTGCGGCGAGGCGCCCGCGATCGGGGTCATGAACCCGCCGAGCTTGTAGATCCGCGGGTTCTCCTCCGGCGAGTCCCACGAGTGGGCGGAGATGACGCCCGAGTAGTGGTGCTGCTCGAGGATCGAGAGGGTCTCATCAGCCGTCTTGACGTCCATGTGGTCGAGCTCGACGATGAAGTGCTGCTTGATCATCTTGTTGATCAGATCCGAACCCAGACTCGTCAGCCCGCGCACGTTGCAGTGCGGCGGCGGCGGGTAGACCGGCAGCGTCCCGCCGATCGGCAGGATCCCGGTCGGCAGACCGAGCGCCCGGCCGACCCGGCCCTGCAGCATCGTCGTGAGTCCGCCAGTGGGCAGAGTCTCGAGCTGGGTCGAGTCATGTTCGGGGCCGGTGCACGTCTGGACATCCCAGAACTGCCCGGTCTCAAGATGCTGGCCGAGGTTGACGAGCACGCCGAGCTCGCCGGAGTCCATCTTCGTCCCGCCGAACGCGTTGTCGAACTTGTGGATCGGGAAGAACGTCGAGACCCCGAGCTTGCGGACCTCGGCGAGCCCGGCGTCGATCTTGGCGGGCGAGCAATCCGGCGCACCGAGCGTCTCGCCGCAGTTGAACAGATGCGAGACCTCGATCCCCTCGACGACGGCGAGCTTGCCGGAGTTGATCACCTGCCGTGCCTGGAAGGGGTTGGTGACGATCCGGAAGAAGCCCTTCCCCGGGCCACCGGACTGGGCGTCGATGTAGTCCTGGAGCGCGCGCAGATCCCGCGCTTGGAGCTCGACCGCCTGCATGTCGTTGCACGGGTTGCGCCGCGTCGTCATCAGCGTGCACAGCGCCTCGTTGTCGACGAGCTGGGTGACCATCACCCGCAGACCGGACATCCACGCCCGCTTGATGCCGGTGTAGTAGTCGCCCTCCTCGGCGAGGTCGGTCGGAGACGGCCACGCGTGGAACGTCGGCCAGCCGTGCGTGTCGTGCGGCTGAGCGGGCGCGCCGTAGTCGATGAAGCTCTCGACGGTGCCGTTCGTGCCCTGCTCGTACGGCGCGCAGTCGGGCAACGCGAACGGGATCCCGAACGGGTGCCACGGCCGGCCGCAGTGCCAGTCGCCGCCGAGGAACTCGAACGCGGTGACGTGGGTGTGGGCGTCGATCGTGCCGCTCACCTGGCCCTCAGGGCTTGCGCCGGTGAACGCGCGTCCGGTCGCGTCGACACCCGCCTCCGGGTAGGTCGCGCAGCCGCTCGCCGGGGTGAACGTCACCGGCGCGCGCTCGTGCGTGCCGAGGTTCGTGATCGTGAAATGACCGTCCACCTGCCACACCGTGCTGTCGCTCGGACCGGCGATCGTCTTCAGGCCGGGTCCGAGGAACTGATTCGGTCCGGCATACATCAGGTACTGCCCGAGCGCGGTCGCCTGCATGCGAAACGGGCCGACGCGGCCCGACGGGGTCCCGAGCGAGTAGCAGCCGTTCACGATCGAATACCGCGTGGCGGGTGCTGCGGCCCTGGCCACAGTCGTCCGGGTCCCCGCGGGCGCCGCAGCGACCCATAGCCCGGCCGCCACGATCAACGTCACCCCTGCCAACTTCTTCATCTTCGCGTGGCCTCCTCAAGCGCGATCACGAATGACTCATAGTGACGCCCGGTCACCTGTCCAAGCGCCGCTTCACACGTCCGGTTGCTGGATACGCAGACATCGAACGACTGCCCGGCAAGCTCGTCTTGCACGTCACGCAGCGCCGAGGCGGGCAGCTCCGGGTGCAGCCAGCCACGGTCGCCGGCCATCCCGCAGCAGCCGCTCGCCGCCGGCACGACGACGTCGTCGGCGAATCGCGCGGCGATCGCGGTCAGCTTGGCGCCGAGGCCGAGATGCACGACCGAGCACGTCGGGTGGACGACAGCGCGCGCCCGGCGTCGGCGGACCTCGAGACGCTCGAGCAGGTGGTCATGGACCCACGCGATCGAATCGAGGATCTCGACGCCCGCCGGCGCAACCTCGGTGATCAGCCCGTGGCTGCACGAGCTGGCGTCGACGACGACGGGGAGCGAGCCACCGGCGGACCAGCGCTGGAGCGCGCTCGTGATCCGCGCCGCCATCACGTCCTGGCCGCGGGCGAACCCCTTTGAGCTCCACGGCACCCCGCAGCAGTGGCCGGTGACGTCATCCGGGATCCACAGCGGCAAACCGGCCCGGCGTGAGACGGCGACGAGCGCCTCGGGGAGCGTCGGGTGCGGGTCGGCGCCCGCGGCGTTGCCGAAGATCCGGTTGATGCAGGACGGCATGTACACGGCGGCCGCGCCCTCGCGGACGGTGAACGGAAGCTGTCCGGGCGCCGCCGCCGGGAGGCTCGGGCGCACGCGGCGAGCGACGCCGCCGCCGACGCGGACGCCACCGCGGGCGGCGCGTTCGACAATGCCGTAGCGCCTCGCGACCTCAGCTCCCGCCCGCTCCTCGCGCTCACCGTGGCGCTCGCGCCGGAACGCCTTGATCAGCTTGCCGGTGTCGATCGCCACCGGGCATGCTTCCATGCACGACCCGTCGACGGCGCACGTGTCCACGCCGTCGTATGAGAACTGTTGCTCGAGCGCGGCGAGCACCGGCGAAGCCGGCGCCTGACGGGCCATCTCCCGGCGCAGGACGATCCGCTGGCGCGGTGTCGTCGTCACGTTGCGGGACGGGCACACGGGCTCGCAGAAGCCGCACTCGATGCACTTCGTTGCGACGTCCTCGATCTCCGGCGTCGACTTGAGGTTGCGCAGATGGACGCCGGGATCCCGGTTGAGCACCACGCCGGGCGCCAGGATCCCGTCGGGATCTGCCAGCTGCTTGATGCGCCACATCATCGCGGTCGCGGTCTCCCCCCACTCCCGCTCGACGAACGGAGCCATGTTGATCCCGGTGCCGTGCTCGGCCTTCAAGCTGCCGTCGTACTTGTCGACGATCAGCGCGACGAGCTCGTGCATGAAGGCGTCGTAGCGGTCGAGGTCGGCGGACTCGCCGAAGTTCGGGGTGAGCAGAAAGTGGAGGTTGCCCGCCGATGCGTGCCCCGCCAATCCCGGCAGAAAGCCGTGCTTGGTCAGCAGCGCCTGGAGATCCTTTGCTGCCTCGGCGACCCGGGCCGGCGGCACGCACACGTCCTCGATGATCAGCTGGACGCCGGGCGGGCGGATCGCGGCGAGCAGTCCTTGCATCCCCTCTCGCACCCGCCACAGCATCTCGATCTCTTCGGCGTCGCGGGAGAACGACGGCGGGTCGACGACCGCGCGGCCCTCGAAGATGTCGAGTGCGGTGCGCTCAAGCGACTCGAGCGCATCGGGCTCCTCGGCCCGGAACTCGACGAGCAGCGCTGCCGAGGTCGGCGGGAGCGTCTGCCAGCGCTCCGGGGTGCCGGGCATGTTGTACGCGGCGGCGATCAGCGTCGGCGCAACC
This sequence comes from uncultured Solirubrobacterales bacterium, assembly GCA_963779695.1. Taxonomy (GTDB): domain Bacteria; phylum Actinomycetota; class Thermoleophilia; order Solirubrobacterales; family Solirubrobacteraceae; genus Palsa-465. Next base: position 70,402 of record CAVZZH010000018.1, on the reverse strand, counting down.
ATCAGTTCGGTCGCCGTCGCGCCCGCGGCGACGAGCGGGCCGACCGCGTCGGCGGCGCCGTCAAGGTCCTCGAAGAAGACGAGCGCGATCGTCGTGTGACGGCCGAGCGGCACCGTCTCGAACTCGGCGTCGGCGACGAAGGCGAGGGTCCCCTCGGAGCCGATGACGAGCCGGCGGAAGATCTCGAGCGGGGTGTCGGCATCGAGGAACGCGCACAGCCGGTAGCCGGTCGTGTTCTTGATCTCGAACTTGCGGCGGACGCGCTCAGCGAGCGCGCCGTCCGCCCGCAGCTCATCGCGCAGCTCGATCAGCCCGGCGGCGAGCTCTGGCGCCGCGGCCGCGAAGCGCGCCTCGGCATCGGGTGCGGCGGTGTCGATGACGGCTCCGTTCGCGAGCACGAGCGTCAGCGCGCGGACGGTCTGGTAGGAGTCGGCGACGACGCCACAGCGCATCCCGCCTGAGTTGTTCGCGATCACGCCGCCGACGCAGGCGATGTCGGTGCTCGCCGGATCGGGCCCGAGCTTGCGGCCGTGGCGGACGAGCAGGCGGTTGACGCGACCGAGGACCACGCCCGGCTGGACCTGCACGCGAGCGCCGCCCTCCCGGACGCGGACGCGACTGAAATGCCGGCGGCAGTCGACGAGCACCGAGTCGGTCTGCGACTGGCCGTTGAGCGAGGTTCCGCCCGCCCGGAAGACGAGCGGAGTACGCGTCGCCCGCGCGCTCGCAAGCAGGCGGACGACGTCGCCGACGTCGCGTGGGGTGACGACCGCCTGCGGGATCAGCCGGTAGGGGCTCGCGTCGGAGGCGTACCCGATCAGGTCGGTCGCCCGCGCGTGGACCTGCTCCTCGCCGAGCGCGGCGACAAGCTGGGCCTTGAGGTTGGCGGGCGTCCCCTCGGCGACCCAGTCGGGCGCGCGGTCGGGGGCGGTCTGGCCGACTACTCCAGCCACATTCCCGACGCCACCCGCGCCTGAACCAGACGCGGCCCGTCCTGCACCGCGATCTCCTGCCGGAGAACCGCCTGCAGCTCGTCCGCGCTCGACACCTCCTGGGCCGGCATCCCGTACCCGCGGGCGACGGCGGCGACATCGAGCCCTGGCAACTCGAGTCCGGGCGCGCCCTGCACCTGCTCGAGCATCGCGAACCACTTGAGGATCATGTATTCCGCGTTGCGCAGCACGAGGAACGTCACCGGCAGCTTGTAGGCGACCGCCGTCCACAGCGCGGTGATGCCGTACTGGGCCGAGCCCTCGCCAAGGATCGCGACCACCGGCCGGTTCGGCTGCGCGAGCTGCACGCCGACCGCGGCGCTGATGCCGAAGCCGAGCCCGCCGCTGGCGCCGAAGTAGTAGCTACCCGGACGCCCGATCCGCAGCCGGTTGCGCATCGCCATCGTGCTCGACGGCGCCTCGAGCACCGCGATCGCGTCCTCGGGCCACGCCGCGGCGAGCGCGGCGGCCGCCTGCGATCCACTCATCGGATCACCCTCCGGCGGGTCGCCGGCGGGCGGTCGGGCGGCCGGCGCGGAGCGGTCGGACTCGCCGACGAGGTCGACGAGCGCGGCGAGCCCGCGGCCGACGTCGCCAACGATCGCGTCGCCCATCGGCGCCCGCGCCGCCTCACCGGGATCGCTCGTCAGCACGACGAGCTCTGAGCCATCGGCGAGGAACGGCCCCGGGATGTACGGGTAGTACGGGAACACCGAAGAGCCGGCCACGAACACAAGGTCGTGCTCCTTGAGCGTCTCCGCGATCGCGCCGATCGCGGGTGGGAGCACGTTCACGAAGTTCGGGTGGTTCTCCGGGAAGCCGAGCCGGCTGCCACCCGTGGCGGGGCTCGCCCACACCGGCAGGCGCTGCTTCTCGGCGAGCGCGATGGCGGCGTCCCAGCCGCCGCTCGTGTCGATGTCGGGGCCGGCGATGAACACCGGGTTGCTCGCGCTCGTCAGGCGATCGGCGAGCGCGGCGAGCGCATCCGCGGCCGGTGCGGCGCCGGCCGGTGACGGTGCGGGCGAGCGCCTGACGCGCGATCTCCGGGTCGGCCTCGACGCCCCAGTCGTCCATCGGGATCGACACGAACGCCGGCCCGCGCGGCGCGAGCGACGCGTGGTGGATCGCGCGGCCGATCGCGTACGGCACGTCCTGAGCGCGCGTCGGCTCGTGGCTGTACTTGACGTACGGCTGGGGCCCGACGACCGCGTCACGGTTGGTCAGGTTCGCCTCGATCGAGACCTGCGCGCGCACCTGCTGGCCCGCGGTGATGACGAGCGGCGACTTGTTCGCCTGGGCATTGAAGATCCCGCCGACGGCGTTGCCGACGCCCGGTGCGGTGTGGAGGTTGACGTGCGTCGGTCGGCCCATGGCCTGTGCATAGCCGTCGGCCATGCCGACGACGACCAGCTCCTGGAGGCCGAGGACGTAGGTGAAGTCCTCCGGGAAGTCGCGCAGCATCGGCAGCTCGGTCGAGCCCGGGTTGCCGAAGATCGTCGTCATCCCGTGGGCCCGGAACAGGTCGAACGTCGCCTCACGCACAGTCGCCATCAGCCCGTCTCTCCTCCTTGGTGCCGGTTCTGAGCCGGGACCCTACAGCGCGGCGAGCACTTCGGACGCCGCCCGCTCGCCCGAGCGCACCGCGCCGTCCATGTAGCCATTCCAGTAGTCGCTCGTTTCCGTGCCGGCCCAGTGGATGTGGCCGACCGGTGCCTTCAGGTGCGGGCCGAGCGCCGACAGCGTGCCGACGGTCGGGATCCCGACCGGGCAGCCGCGGGTCCATTGCTCGTCGGTCCAGATCGTGTCGAAGAACGCCCGCGGCGTGAGCGCCTGCGGGCCGAAGAAGCTCCTTGAACTGGCCGAGCACAGCCGCGCGGCGTGACGCGGGCGAGCTGGCGTTGTACTTGCGGGCCTCGTCGCCGCCGACGAAGCCGAAGACGATGCCGGGCTTGCCGCTCGGCGGCGAGTCGTCGAACGTCGCGGACACCGGGCCGGCGGTCGAGAGGACCTGACCGGTGAGACCCTGATCGCGCCAGAACGGCCGGTCGTAGACGGCGGCCACCTTCGTCAGCGTCCCCTGCGGGAAGCGGTCGGTGAGCTGGTGGCGGCCCGACGGCAGCCCGGAGGCGTAGTGGATCCGGCCCGCGAGCACCGGCGGCATCGCGACGATCGCGTGCTTCGCCCTGACGATCATCCGGTCGGAGTGGACCGTGACCGTGCCCTTGTGCTGCTCGATCGTCCGCACCGGCGAGGACAGCACGACCCGCTTGCCGAGATGGTGGGCGGCGAGCAGCGCGATCCGCTGCGACCCGCCGACGAAGCGATCCTGCTGGGCTCCACCACGGGTGTTGAAGTTGCGCTCGAACGTGCCCGGGTTCTGGGCGTTGCCCGACGAGGCGACGTAGAAGAGGACGAACAGGAGCGAGAGCTCGCGCGGCTCGGCGCCGAAGATCGGCCGGGTGGCGACCGGGAGCAGCGCCTTGAACTGCGGCGTCACGACGATCTGCGAGTTGATCCAGCTCTCGAGCGTCTGGCCGTCCCACTCGCTGCGCCTTGACGGCTGTCCACGGCGCGCCGACCGGGAACCGACTTCGACATCTCGTCGAGCTGGCTGATGACCGTCGCCAGGTTCGGCAGCGCCAGCGGGTCGGGCGGGGCGTTGCCCGTGAGCGGGTTCGTGTCGGCATAGCGGAGGCGGGTACTCCCGTTGAGGTACAGATCGTCGCCGGTGTCGTACACCGGGAACGTGCCGATGCCGAACTCCTTGGCGAGCGCGAGCACGCGATCCTGCGTGGGGCCGACAAACGTCCCGCCGCGCTCGGAGACGACGCCACCACCGAGGTTGTGGTTCCACACGCGACCGCCGACCCGATCGCGCGCCTCGAGCACGATCACCGACTTGTGCCTCTGTGACAGTCGCCGTGCCGCGGTCAGCCCGGCAAAGCCGCCGCCGACGACGACAACGTCGGCGGTCTTGGTCGGGATCGTGTGGTGCTTGGTCGCGTGCTTGCGCTTCTTGGCCTCGGCGGCAGCGGGCACGGCCGCGGCCGCGCCCGCCGCAACCCCTCCGGCGATGAAGCGTCGTCGTGTCGTGGTGCTGGTGTCAGTGGGCATCGTGGCGTTCCAGGGTCGGTGTCTCGGTCATGAAGCTCGCCAGTTCGTCGAGGTCGAACGTTCCGTAGTCCGACCCGAGTCCCTGGGCGACGTGTGCCGCCGCTGCGCACCCAAACACGGCGGAGTCACGAAGGTCGCGGCCGAGCGAGCGGCCGCGGAGGAAGCCGGCGGAGAAGGCGTCGCCGCAGCCGGTCGTGTCGACGACGTTCACACGGAACGCGGGAACGCGCTCTGTGGTCTCGGCGTCGACGACGAGCGCACCGTCCGCGCCGCACGTCGCCGCGACGCAGCCGACACCGGCGTCGAGGAGGGCGTGTGCGCCCGCCGCGAGATCACTCGCTCCCGTCAGCCCGAGCACCTGCTCGTCGTTGGGCAACAGGTAGTCGAGGTGCGCGAAGGCGGGCGCGACCCAGTCGCGGATCGCGCTGGCCTGCTCGCCGGGCGCGAGCAGATCGGCAGACGTGACGACGCCGTGCTCGCGCGCGAAGGCCAGGATCTTCGCCGCCTCCTCCCCGCCCATGAACTCGGGCGCGCCGAGATGCAGGTGCGTCGCCTCCGCGATTGCGTCGTACGGCGCGTCCGCAGCGGTGAGGGTCCCGTTCGCTCCGACGACGTGGAAGGCCGGGCGCGATCCGTCCGGCCGGATCGGGAGCACACTCGCCGAGGTCTGGACGTCTTTGCGGCGGTGCAGCAGGCGGGTGTCGACCCCGGCGGCGGTGAGCAGCGCGATCAGCGCATCGCCGAGGGCGTCGGTCCCGACCGCGCCCGCGCTCTGGACGGAGGCGCCGAGCTTGGCAAGCGTGATCGCGGTGCCGGCGGCCGTGCCGGCCGCGGTCATCCGGATCTCCTCGACGAGCTGCCCACCCTGGCCCTCAGGGATCGCCTCGACCGGGCGGACGAGCACATCAAGGACGTGGACCCCGAGCGTCACGGCGCGCATCTCGCCGCTCACGGCGCCGCCTTGTGGGTCGTCCCGTAGCGGCGGGAGGCGACCGTGTCGAGCACCGCCTGCTGCTGGCCGGCGTCGAGCACGCGCGGCTCGCCGATCGCGCTCGCCCGCCAGTAGACCGCGCACGCCCACTCGAGCAGGAGCGCGTTCTCGACTGCGGTCTCAAGGTCGGGTGCGAACGTGACGGTGCCATGGTTCGCCATCAGCGCAGCGTTGCGACCGTCGAGAGCCTCGACGGTGCGTTCGGCGAGCTCGTCGGAACCAAACGTCGCGTAGGGGGCGACGCGCACCGAGCCGCCGAACGCGAGCATCCCGTAGTGGACGAGCGGGAGCTCGTCGATCACGCAGGCGAGCGCGGTCCCGATCGGCGGATGCGCGTGCACGACGGCGCCGGCGTCGCAACGCTCGTAGATCGCGAGGTGAAGCGCGAGCTCCGAGGTTGCCGCGAGCTCGCCATCCACGTGCTCGCCGTGACGGTCGACGACAGAGATCTCGGCGGCCGTGAGCTCGGCAAGGCGACCCCCGGTCGGCGTGACCGCGATCCGCTCACCGCTGCGCTCGGATACGTTTCCCGAGGTCCCGAGCACGAGGCCCTCGGCAGCCAGCCGCCGACTCGCCACGGCGACTCGCTCCCGCTCACTTGCCATCAACACCCTCTTTACGCTAACATGAGTTCAAGCTCACTTTCAAGTGTGAGCGTGCAGCGGTGGCCGACGAACCCTTCACCCCTCCCCTGCGGAACGTGCCGATCCAGGCACGGAGCCGCGAGCGCCTGCGCCGCGTGCTCGACGCCGCCGACGAGCTACTCCTCACCGAGGGCGCGGACGCGTTTACGACGAACCGCATCGCCCGGCTCGCCGGGATCCCGGTCGGCTCGGTGTACCGCTATTTCCCGGACAAGGAGGCGATCGTCCAGGCGCTCGCGGTCAGCTACTGGAGCGACTTCGAGGACCTGGTCGCGGCCGCCGCCGACGCCGACGAACTCGATCCCCTCCCCGACCCGGGGGCGGTCGTACTCGACGCCCTCGCGGCGGGATTCCGCGCCCGGCCGGGCTTCCTCGCGCTGTGGTACGGCGGCCTGCGTACCGAGGAGGTCCGCGACGCCACCCGGCCGACCCGGAGCGCGATCGCCCGCTCGATCGAGCGGATCCTGGCCGTGCACTGGCCGGAGGCATCGGACGAGGATCGCGTGACGTGCGCGGCAATGGTCGTGCTCGCGGGCGACGGACTGCTCCGCGAGGCGTTCCGGCGGGATGCCGCCGGCGACGAGCGGGTGCTCGCGGAGAGCAAGCTGATGCTCGACGCGTACATCGTTGCGCGGCTGGGCCCGGCGGTGCGGTAGCCCAGTCGTTGTGCGTCCGCGGCCGATGCGGCAGACCGGCGTCGTTGTGCGTCGAGGAGGGCGGTGGGCAGCGGACTCGAGCGTGGCTCGCACGGCGCCGGGGTGTGCGGATCGGTCCTGAGTCCCAACGGAGCACGGCGATGCCGGCATCGGTGGGCCGGAATCCCGCTGACATCGGCAGACGGCCCAATCGATCACGGCGGCGTCCCCTGAGTGGGACGTTGCCCCGATCGCGATGGACGCGATGCCGCACAGGCGTCCCCGCGTACGCGCCCAGGCTCCTCAGGCGCCCGACGGAGCGCCGTCCGCCTCTCTCGATGCGCCGTTCCCCGTCCTGGACCGCGCGCCCAGCACGCGATGCCCGCAACCCCTCCTATCCTCTGGTGTTGATAAAGGTGATGCGCTTCTCAGAACCCACAGACGACCACCTGGTGCGCCGGCTGCTCGCGCCGCCGGACCTTGACGACGGCGTCGAGTCGCTCGACTACTGGCACCGCCGGGGCCGGCGGCTGCCGTGGTACCGCTTCGCAGCCCGGCGTGAGGCGGTGCGGATGACGACGCTCTGGGAGCGCCGTGTCGGCGAGGCGGCCCTGTCGCAGCGTCACGCATCGCTCGAGGCTCGCGTGACCGCCGGGGCGCTCGTCGCCCGCACGCGCTTCGGGCGCTGGACGCGCCGGGCGACGTTTGCCGTCATGGCGACCCTGACCACCGGGTTCGTGATCGTGACGGTCGTGAGCGTTGCGCTGCTGAGCGCGCTCCAGCACGCGCTCTGATCAACGACCGCCGCCGCCCGCGCGGCTTACTTCTTGGCCTCCGTCACGCGCGGGAAGTACGACGTGAGGATCCCGTTGCCCCACTTGAACGGCGGCTGGACCCGACAGCGAACGTTGGTGTGCGGGACGGGCACCTGGGAGACGTTGCCGGCGTTCGCGCAGGTCGCGGAGAGCAGCCCGCCGGAACGCGACGTTGGCGAGCTCCCCGGGTGAGAAGTAGGCGTTGTTGCGGTTCTGCGGCTCGCGGACCGTCTGGCCGTAGATCGATTCAGGGCCGAGGACCGAGGCGGCGCGCAGGTAGCTGGCGGAGCCGCTGCTCGTCGCGGCGGGCGCCTTGGCCTGGAGGTCAGCGGCGAGGTTCCCCATCGCGGCGACGAGCTCGCGCCGGTACTGCGCCATGAAGGAGATGATCGGGACGAGCTGCTGGGCAGCCGGCAGGAGCACGTCGACCGCCGGCTTGAACGCCTCGCTGAAGCGCGTGATCGCCGGCAGCGCCGCGTTGGCCGCGTTGAACAGCCCGGGTGCCTCGCTGAGCAGCGCAGTCGCCGGCCCGGAGAGCGCGATGACCGCGCTGAGCGCCGGCGGCAGCAGCGGCGCGACAGGGCGGAGCACGGCAAGCGTCGGACCGGCGATCCCCAGCGTCGTGTTCAACGAACTCAGCGTCGTGCGCAGCTGGACGTCGAACGGGACGAGGGCGTTGACGGTCGCGGTGAGCGAGGCGTTCTCAGCGGCGGTGGCGCCGAACACTTGGTTGCCGGCGGTGATCAGACTCTGCAGATCGGCCGAGCGGTCGCCGAGGGTCGTGAGCACGATCGCGCCGTTGTTGATGACGCCGCGGATGTTCGACTGCTGTTCGTTGAGGGCGCCGACGAGCGCGGAGAGCTGCGTGACGGCTGGATCGAGGTTGCCGATCGCGTTGTTGATGTTCTGGCCGCGACCGGCGAGGGCCACGGCGGTGCCGGACAGCAGCGCCTGGAGGTCGCGCTGGGTCGGGCGGTCGAACGAACCGAGGACCTGATCGAGCGCCTGGGTCGGCTGAATCTGGGTGACGGGAATCGTCCCGCCGTCGTGGAATTTCGGCCCCGAACCCGTCCCGGGCGAGAGCTCGATGTACGCCTCGCCGAGCAGTGTCTTCAGGCGCAGCACGGCGCGCGTGTCGATCGGGATCGGGGCGTACGCCTGCTCGAGGTTCATCGTCACGTACGAGTTGACGCCACGCGCCTGGACCGCGGTGACCTTGCCGACGTTCACCCCGGAAATCCGGACGTCGGCGTTCGGGACCAGGAGACCGGTCTCCTTGAACAGCGCGTTGATCCGGTACCCCTGGGGGCTGAACGGGATCGTCCCGCCGAACTGGGTCCAGACGAAGATCATCAGCCCGATGCACGAGAGCGTGAACGCGATCGCGGCGGCGACGGCTGAACGTTTCGGTGCCTGGGTGACCACTTAGCGGCTCGCCCTCATCGTGTGGTGGCTCTCCCCCATCATGTGCACCCGAAGTTCGTCCCAACGAGCGTTTCGATCAGCGGCCCGAAGGCATTCGCCTTCAGGATGGAGCAGGTCGAGAGGAGGAGCGAGCGCCACACCGGCCCGTTCGCGTCCGAGTTGGAGATGAACGAGTTGGCGTTGTGGGCGAACCACGCGACCCAGTACAGGAAGCCAGGGTTCTTGCCACCGGGGCGATACGCGAGCTCGTTCGTGACGTAGGTGAGCACCTTGAACGAGTTGATCAGCGGTGGGGTTGCCTTCTTCAGGGCCGACTCGAGCGGCGGGAGCTGAGTGGTGAGCGGCGTCACGGCGTCGACGAACGGCTTGATCTCGTCGAGCGGGAGCAGCACGGCGCCCTGGACCAGGGTGTTCGTGTCCTTCAGCGTCTGGGGCAGGCGCCGCGCGATCGGGACGAGCGCGTTCGCGGTCGGCGACAGCGCGTTGGCGAACGCGGCCGTGTCAACGAGCGTCGTGCGCGTCGTCGCCAGCGTGCTGGGCAGCCGGTTGACCGAGGTCTCAAGCGCGACGTCCTGACTCGCCAGCGCGCGGACGGTGGTGTCGCCCGCGCGGACGACCTGCGCGATCTGCGCGTCCTTGGCGCTCGCCGCCTTGTTCAGCACGCCGAGGTTGTGGACGAGCGAGGCGAGCTCATGGCGGCGCGCCGCGAGCAGGCCGCCAACCTGGCGCAGCTGCTCGGAGGTCGGACCGAGGTTGCGCAGCAGGGCCCTAATGTCGCGGCCGCGCCCGGACGTGCCCTCGTTGAGCGCGGTGACGAGGCTCGTGAACCAGATCCGCGTGTCACCGTCGAGCGCGCTGAGCAGCTCGTCGGCGTTGATCGGCGACAGCGTCTCGCCGACCGGGATCGTCCCGCCGTGCGGCAGCACGCCCGCCGACGGACTGCCCGGCCAGATGTTGACCTGCATGTCCATCAGCGGCGTGTTCGGGACGAGGTTGGCGTGGGCGTTGCGGTAGATCCGCGGCAGTTTGTGGGGGTCGACCTGCATGTGGACCACCCCGACGCCGCTCTGCAGCGACGTCCCCGAGATCTGACCGACGTGGACGCCCGCGACGTTGACCGGCTCTCCGAGCCCGGGGACGACCGCGGCGGCACTCGGGAACTCGGCGTTGACCGAGTAGAAGCTCTGGAACGGGTTGGGCAGCCGCTGCTCATGCAGGATGTAGAGCGCGGCCGCCGTGCCGACGACCATCAGGCCGATGCAGGATCAGGACGGACCGGCCGTAGCGCCGAACCTGGACCGCGGTGCGTCCCTTCATCGCGCCTTCCCCGCAGTCGAGGCGAGCCGGGTGAGGTCCCGCCGGGTGAGCATCTTCGCCGGCGGCGTCCGCGTGCTGTGGAGGTCGCCGGCGGCCGCGGGGGAGGCGAGACTCGGGACCGCCTGCGACGTGCACGGGACCTCGGGATGGAAGGCCGAGGAGCTCAGATCGCCGACCCACGCGGGGCGGGCGCCGAGCAGCGAGCCGCCGCCGGGGGGCGCCGTGCCGACAATCGGGCCGATCAGTGGGCCGATCAGTGGGAGTTTGCCGAGGATCCCGCCCGTAATCGAGTCGGTTCCGGCGTTGGCGAGCACGCGCGTGTATGGCCCGTTGCCGTCGAAGCTCGCGGTCGCGCCGGCGACACCGGGCAGGAAGTGGGCGAAGTCCTGCCACACGGGGCGTCCCGTCGACAGCGACCCGTCGGGCACCTCGCTCTTGAGGATCGGGGTTACGTGCGTGTGCAGGCAGTCGCTGATCGGCTTGGTGATCGGGAACACTGACATGAGCTCATATTGGACCGTCGGGAACTCCACGAAGGTCGCGTTCAGCGCGGCGAGGAAGCGCTGCTGCTCAGGTGGGGTGACGATCGTCCCGAGCTGCTCGACCGACTGCGTGACCTGGGTGATGAGCGGGGGTGCGACCTTCAGGGCCGGCGTCAGTGCGTTCGACAGGTTGACGACGGCGGGCAGCGATCGGTCGATCGCCTCGAGCGTTGCCGGCGCGACTTTCAGCACTTCGTCGAGGCCAACGATCGTCTGTCCGAGGTTTCCGTCGGTGGCGGCCAGGGCGGTCGAGGTGACGTTGAGGCTGTGGATGAGATCGACGAGCTGCGGCGAGACGCCCGCGAGCGTGCTGGTCACGTTCGCGGTCGAGGTGAGCAGCGTGCGGATGTCGCCGGGCCGCGTGCCGCGGAGAGCCCGCGACACCCACGCGACGTCCTTCAGCGTCGGCGTCAGCTGGGGCACCGCCTGCTTGAACCCGCCGGCGCCGCTCTGCGAGAGCGGCTGTCCCGGTCGCGCGCTGAACGCCTGGTTCATCGTGTTCAGCAGGTTCTGGAGGTTGTGCCGGGTCGCGAGGTCGAACGTCGAGAGGACCTTGTAGAACTGGACCGGTGTGCTCGTCTGGGACTCGGGGATCTCGAACCCGTCCTTGGCGATCGGGGCGCTCGGCGTTCCTGGGTTGAGCTCGAGGTAGTAGCCGCCCTCCAGGAACAGGCGATCGCGGATCCTCAGCGTCGCGTTGCGGTGGACCGGCAGGCCGTCGTCGTTGAGCGTGAACGTGATCTTCGTCGTCTGACCCGGCCCCGGCGCGACGCCCGTGACAGCGCCGACGTCGATACCGGCGATCCGCACCGGCGAACCGGAGCGGACGTTGACGCTGTTGTTGACGAGCGCGTTCAGCGTGAAGTGCGTCTCGAACGGGATGCTGTGCGTGAACGCGTAGTAGGTGATGGCGACCGTCGCGAGGATCACGATGAACGACACCGCGAGCGGGTGCAGGCCGCCTCGGCGGCGGCGGGGTCGCGGAGCGCTCGGGCGCGTGGCCGTCGCGGTCATGGGACGAGCCCCGCCTTCTCGCCCCGGGCGAGCACGCCCGGCGGCGGGGTGGTGTTATCGACAACGGTCGATGTGTGACCGGGATCCCCGATCAGCTGTCCGCCGCGGTACACCTCGTTGCCGGCCTGGCACCCGTTCGTCAGGTCCGCCTTCGGGTAGTAGTTGAGGTGCAGGTCGGGCGACGGTGTCGGGGTCTGGAGCAGCTGGGACACGGTGATGATCGGGGCGAAGCGCAGCCACGCGCCCGTGCTGTCACCCTCGCTCAGCGAGGACGCGAAGTTCCGGACCCAGAGCCCGGTGACGTTGCACGCCAACTGCTCTCCCGCGACGGTCTTGAGAATCGCGCCGAGCCCGATGAACGCTGATGAGCCCAGCGTCGCGAGGTCCGTCGAGCCGAGGACCTTGAACGTCTCGATCGACGCCGGATCCGTGGCGAGCGCATCGACCGCGACAAAGGCAGCGCGGAGGTTGGTGGACAGCTCCGGCACCTGCTTGAACACCGGGGTCGCGCCGCGGACGATCGCGTCCAGCGAAGCCGCCGCGACCGGCAGCAGCGCCGCCCCCGGTTTGAGGCTCTGGACGATCGAGGCCGCGTCGGTCAGTACCGGCAGCGCGTTCGTCAGCACGGTCGTCGCGACCTGCTCGGTCGGCGGGGCCTGGTCGATCGCCGCGCCGAGGTTCGAGTTCGTGAGCGCGTCGAAGGTCGTCGCCGCGTTGGTGAGCAGCGAGGACAGCGTCGGCATCACGGGAGCGAGCGCACCCGTCGTCGCCGCGAGACCGCTGACGAACTGGCTCAGGTGCGTGCGCGGGGAGGCGAGCAGCGCGAGCAAACTCTCCAGCGGCCCGATCAGCCCGTTCGTCGAGTAGATCGCGTCGTTGAGTTGCGTTCCCCGCCCGGCCACGGCGTCACCGAGCTGTCCGATCACCAGACGCAGCCCGCGCTGCGTCTTGGGCCCAAACGTCGCGAACGCCGTGTCGAGATCGACGAACGGCCGGTTGTGGTCCAGGCGCGGGTTCGTCGAGATCGTGAACGTCCCGCCGTCCGGCATCCCAAGCCTGGTCGCCTTGCCCGGGAACAGCTCGACGTATTTGCCGCCGAGCACCGACGCCAGACGGATCTGGTACTGGGTGTCGAGCGGCAGCGGCGCGAGGCTGCGCTGGAGCGAGAGCCCGAGCCGGGCGTACGGATGGGGATACCGCTTGGTGGCCGGCTCCGGCGTGATCGTCAGCACCTGTCCCACGCGCGCGCCACCGATCCTGACATCCGCATTCTTGACCAGCTCGGACGCGTTGGCGACGTCGACATTGACGTTGTACGTCGGCACGAACGGCAGCCCGTTTTCCGCGATGTACGACAGGTACACCGCCACGATGACCACCAAGATCGTGATCGTCCCGACGAGAATCGGGTTGTCGAAGATCTCCCGGAAGGCGAACCGCGACCGTCTCATTTGAGCAGGTACTGGACGAGGCTCTGCAGAGACTGAGACGCCGACTGCGTCCCTCCGGAACCACCGGTCGAGGTCGTCCCAGACGACGGCGTCCCAGCCGACGGCGTCGCCGGATGCCGAGGTCCCAGACGACGGCTGCGGAGTGGCTCCCGAAGCGGGCCCCGCGCTTGCCGAAGCCGGCGTCGAGTTGAGGCTGCGTCGGTCCGGCCGAGGCGCCCTGCGGTGAAGGCGTCCGCTGAGACGTCCCTCGCGCGGCGCACGCACGGGCCTCGGCGCATGTCGACGGCCCCGTAGCGCGGCGGGACGTATCAGCGGACGCCTTCACCGGCTTGAACGCCGGCTGTGAACCATAGTGGGCGCTGCACCCAGCGACCGGCTTCGTCGCAAACGACCCGCAGAGGCCGTTGTTGGGGCCGATCAGCAGGATCGAGAGCAGGTGCGAGATCCCGTCGAAGCGCGCGAGCGCGGCGGTGATGTAGTACGTCACCGACAGGAAGTTCTCGACGAACCCATGCTGCTGGAGGTTCGACGCGAGCGTGGCGAACAGCTGGGTGCTGGGGAGCGAGGCCTGCGTGTACTTCAGGACCGTCGTGACCAGCGGCGTCACATCCCGCAGCGCCTTGGTCCCCACCTTGAGCGTCGTCGACAGCGACGCCAGGGCCGGCTTGGCGGCCGCCGCGAACGGCACGAGGTCGTGCTGGACGCGGCTGAGCGCCGGGGCCGCCGCCCCGAGCTGCTGGACAAGCGGCGTCCCATCCTTGGCCACGATGTCGAGTTGCTGGAGCGCTGGCTGGGCGGCGTCGAGCAGCCCGGGCAGCAGCTGGATCGAGCGGCTGATGTTCGAGCTGTGACTCGCGGTGATGCTCGTCAGCGCCGCCGCGCTGTCGAGGAACCGCTGGAGGTTGGCGGTGTGGCTGGCGCCCTCGGCCGCGATCGCGCTCGTCGCGTCGACGATCGTCGCGAGCTGCGCCTTCTGGCGAGCCAGGATCCCGATGACCCGGCGGGCGAGCGCCAGGGTCGGGTTGGCCCGGCGCAGGATGTCGTTGATGTCCTGCCCGCGCCCGGCGGTGCCGATCCCGAGCTCGTTGACGAGGACCGTGAACCGCTCCCGGGTCGGTGCGTTGAAGATGTTGAACAGGTCGAGCAGGCTGACCGGCTCGGTCGTGTGTGTGACCGGCACGGTCGGCGGCTGCCCGCCGACCGACCTGAGCACCGGGCTGTCAGCGGTGCCCGGATCGCAGTCGATGTAGTTCTCGGCGATCAGGCCCTCGGGCCGGATCGTGCAGGTCGCGTCCTGGTGGAACGGTACGAACCGGCTGTCGATCGTCGCCTCGACCCGCGCCTTGAACCGAGGCGTGACGGTGACGTTCTGGATCGTCCCGGCGCGTGCGCCGGCGACCTTCACGAGCTGGCCGCCGATGAGCCCCCGGGCGTCGTCGAAGATCACATCGAACCGCGCTGACGAGCTGCCCTCGGCCCGGCTTCCGGCGATCGCGGCACCCGTTCCGACGAGCGCGAGTACGACGACGATGAGGCCGACACGTCTCACGGTCGCTGGTTGTCCGCGGGGTTGCAGAGATTGCCGGTACCAGGCAGCACGTCGGGGTTATTCCACGGGTTCGACCCGTCGGCGGCCGGGGGTCCCCCGCCGCCCGGGCATGGCGCGAGCAACCGGTTGCGTCCCCCGTTCAGCGGGCCGAGCGAGCCGGTGAGCGGGCCGATGATGCCGAGCATGCCGTCGAGCGACGAACCACCGCCCTGCACCGTGAGTTCGGAGCGGAGGTAATGGCCGTTGGCGTCGTAGGCACCGCCGCTCGCGCCACCCACCCCGTTGAAGAAGCCGGCGACGACGTCGGGCGTGTACGGGCGCAGCCCGGCGAGGATCGGGATGAGTTCGGTGAGCGACGTCGTGAGCGAGCGGACGGCGGGCGTCGCCTGCTTCTCGACCGGCGGGATCGCGCGCAGAGCGGATTCGGCGGGCGAGACAAGCGCCTGAACGCCGGCGATCGTCGGGACCGTGTTCTGGGCGACCGGAACGACCTTCTGGAGCAGCGTTGCGAGCAACGGCGCGACCGGCTGGAGCGCCCGCAGTGCGGGATTGAGGAATGTCAGCGTGAAGTTGACGTCGGCGAGGACCGCCGTGCTCTGGCGCAGGACCCCGGGCGCGCGCACGAGCGTGTCCTGAAGCGCCGATCGTTGCGAGGCGACTTCACGCAGGACGGCGGCCGTGTTCGTGACGGCGCCGCCGAGGTCACCGTTGTGCGCCGCGAGCGCGCCCGCGACCTCCGAGGTCGAGGAGATGAGACGGTCGAGCGCGAAGCGGTCCGCGACGACCTCGGCGCTGAGCTGGGTGAGCTGGCTGAGCGCCGGGTTGAAATAGATCGAGGCCCGGTTGAGCTGAGAGGCGGTCGGCTGGTGGACGAAGTACGCGCCCGTCTTGAAGATCTTGTTGATCGATGCGCGGACCCGAGGAGTCAGGGCGTCGAGGAATGCATCGAAGTCGACGATCCCCCGGGCCTGGGTGAACGGGAGCGTGCCGCCGCTCTCGATCGCCTTCCCGGAACCAGACAGCTCGAGCCCGACGAACCGGTTGGCGACGCCGGTCAGGCTGAGCTGACCGATCCGCGCGATCGAATCGGCGTGGACCGGCGTGATGCTCCGATCGGAGATGTTGAGCTGAACGTCGGCGAGCCCGTTGTTCGAGAGCGTGATCTGACCGACCGACCCGACCTGATGTCCGGCGACGGTGACGAGATCACCGCGTACGAGCTGACCAGCGTCTGAGAACGGCACGTGGAGCACGTAGCTCGAGCCGCCGGTGAACAGCAGCACGACCACGACCACGGCCGCAAGGCCGAGCGCCAGCAGCGAGGTCACGCGCGCGACGCTGGTCATCCGCCGATCGGTGCTCTCGCGTTTCCGCCCCAGAACAGCGCCGTGCCGACCATCCCGATGAGATGGATCCCGATGATGTTCGCCACCATCGATTGCGCCGTCGCCTTCCCGACGCCGACCGGGCCGCCGCTCACGTGGTAGCCGTAGTAGATGCACACGAGGACGATGAACGTCGACATCGCGATGCATTTGATGAACGCGAACACGAAGTCCTGCGGCGACTGGAATTGCCAGAACAGCTGTAAGTAGCCACCCTTGGACACCTGCCCGAGTTGAACGACGTCGGCCAGATACGACGCCGCGAACCCGACGAGCACGGCGAGCGCGTACAGGAACGGGAGCACGATCCACGATCCCAGCAGCCGGGTCGAGCCGAGGTAGAGGATCGAGTCGAACCCCATCACCTCGAGCGCGTCGATCTCGTCGGAGATCCGCATCGAGCCGATCTCGGCGACGAAACCGGTGCCGACCTTCGCCGCCATCATGTACCCGAAGGCGTACGGGATCACCTCGCGCAGATCGCACAGCGCCGTGATTGCGCCGGTCGAGGACGTGGCGCCAACGGTGCGCGCGGCATAGGCACCCTCGATGCCGCACTGGAGCCCGAGGATGAACACGAGGCCAAGCACGATGACCGCCGACCCGGTGATCAGGATCCCGGCCTGGCGGACGGTTTCCCCGATGAACCGCAGCACCCGGCCGTTGAACACCTTGATCACGATCCTGCTGCAGAACTTGGTCGCCTCCCCGAAGGCGATCAGCGCCGCATATGGCCGGGAGAGAACGTTCATCGCGGCGTGTTGAGGGCCGGGTGGGTGGCGAGCAGCGTCTGGGTGAAGACGTAGTCGATCGCGCCGATGCCGAGGAACGCGATCACCACCGCCTGGTTGACGGCGCGGCCCACCCCCTCGGCCCCGCCAGACGCAGTGAGCCCCTTGTAACAGCAGACGATCGCGATCATCGCGCCGAAAATCGAGGATTTGACGAACATCGCGACGAACTCGGCGGTCGTCGCCTGGGCGAAGAAGGTCGAGAAGAACGGGCCGATCTGGGCACCGTTGGAGATCGTCACGAGCACGCCGCCGAGCGTCCCGAACAAGAGCGCGTAGATCGAGAACAGCGGGGTCAGCAGCATCAGCGACAGGAACCGCGGGACGACGAGGCTCTTGATCGGATCGACGCCCAGCACCATCAGGGCGTCGAGCTCCTCACGGATCTTGCGGGCACCGAGATCGGCGGTCATCGCCGTGCCCGCGACGCCGGCCATGACGATCGCGCAGACGAGCGGCGCGAACTCCCGCATCACGATGATGACGAACAGACCGCCCAGCCGGTCGAGCGCGCCGAGCAGGTTGAGGAAGTTCCCGACCTCGATCCCGGCTGGCCCGTAGGTGAAGGCCAGCGACGCCAGGATCATCGGGAACCAGCCGAGTCGCAGGGCGAACAGGAACTGGTCGACGAGCTCCGGCCCGTAGTTGTACGGCGGCGTCAGCGCGGCGAGCACCGTCCGCCGGAACAGGAGCACCATCGCGCCGATCGTGGCGATGAATCCGCGGAGCGGCGCATAGCCGAACCTCAGAACGACATCCAACTCTCGGTCGCCTCTCCTCGCCGCTGCCTTCAGGCGGCCAGCACAGCGCGGCCGCGGAGCGGCGGATCATATGACGGAAGTCACACGACCGGCAACAAGGAACCGCGCGGCGCAATCGGCGCCGCGCGGCTGGGAAGCGCGCTGCCGGCGTGCACGCGGTCGGGCGTGCACGCCGGCGGGGCAGCGCGCGCTACGGACCGGTGAGGGCGCCGCCCAGGGCGCGCTCGGCGTCGAGCAGGGTGATGAGCCGATCCCCGACCTTGGCGATCTCATCGCCGAGACCGCCTTCGGACACTGGCATCGGCTCGATCGCGTCGGCAGAGACGAGGAGGACCTCTTCGACCGCGTCGACGATCAGCCCAATTGCCCCGGCCCCAAGTTCGACGACGAGGATCTTCGTCCCGTCGTGGACCTCCAACGCCTGCCCGAGGCGGCTGCTCAGGTCCGCCACCGGGAGCACCCGTCCGCGGAGGCTGATCATCCCCTGAATCATGCCGCTCGCCGCGCCCTTCGCTTTGGGCGGCGTGAACCTAATGATCTCCCGGACGGACGTGATCGGCAGCGCGTAGTGCTCGTCATGGAGAGCGAACACCACGAGCTGACGCTCGTCGCGAACCTCGCGGGAGGAGGTGGAGTCGAGAGTGGTCGTGCTCATGGCGGTCCTCCTTAGACCTTGACCTTGTCGGCGAGCGACTGGAGGCAGTTGTCGTCCATGCAGGGTGCCTCCTACGTTTGAGTACGGAAGAACGACGAACGAACTCATTTGTGAGAACGACACAAACTCGCCTGACCTGCTCCGCAGTAACCCGCAGGTTCATCCGGAAAACTGCGACAACCCGAGGTTTTCTCCGCGACGACCGCCAGTTCGGTTGCAGATCGGGTGCCGCAGGCACGATCCGGACTGGGAACTCGGGCCGCATCAGCTCCTATACTTTTTGAAGTATGCTGACGTTTCGACGCCTCCTGAGCTTCCTGCGGCCGTATAAGCGCGGCGTCGTCGTTTCGTTTGCGCTCGCCGCGGGGGCCATGGGAATGACCGTCCTGATCCCGTACTTGACGGGGCGGGCGATCGATGCCGTGCGGCTCCACCACCGCCACGACCTGACGGTGTTCGCGATCGCGATCCTGGTCGCCGGCGTCGCGCGTCTCGGGCTCAGCGTCCTGCGCCGGCTCGTGGCCGGCCAGGTGTCGCTCGGGGTCGAGCTCGACCTGCGCAACGGCCTGTACGAACAATTGCAGCGGCTCGAGCTCGCGTTCTTCGATCGCCAGCAGACGGGTCAGCTGATGTCCCGCGCGACCGTCGACCTGCAATCCGTCCGGTTCTTCCTCGGTTACGGGCTGATCTTCATCGGCCAGTCGCTGCTGACGATCCTGCTTGCCGGCATCGCCATGTTCGCGCTGCAGCCGTCCCTGGCGGCGCTCGCGCTCGCGCCGACGCCGTTCGTCGTGCTGATCGCGTTCCGCTACGGCAAGCGCTCGCGCCCGGCGATCCAGGAGGCACAACAGCGGATCGCGGAGTTGACGGCTGAGGCCGAGGAGAACGTGTCCGGCGTGCGGGTCGTCAAGGCGTTCGCGCAGGAGGACCGCCAGTTACGGCGCTTCCAGCACTCGGTTCAGCGCGTGTTCGTGCAGCAGATGCGCGCGACGCGCATCCAGGCGCTGTTCGGACCGCTCATCAGCTTCCTGCCGAACCTGGGCCTCGCCGCGATCCTCCTCGTCGGCGGGCGCCAGGTGATTGACGGTTCGATCACCGTCGGCGCATTCACCGCCTTCTACGCGTACCTGCTGATGCTCATCTCGCCGATGCGGACGCTCGGCTACATGCTCGGCGCCGCCCAGCGGGCCACCGCCTCGGGCGCCCGGATCTTCCAGATCCTCGACCGCGCGCCGGAGATGGTCGTGCCCGAGAACGCGCCTGCGCTGCCCGACGGACCGGGCGCCGTCCGGTTCGAGAACGTGAGTCTGACGTTCGCGGGGGCACCGCATCCCGCGCTGCGCGACATCGACCTCGAGCTCGAGGCGGGCCGGACCTACGCCCTCGTTGGCGCGATGGGCTCCGGAAAGACCGCGCTCGTCTCGCTCCTCCCTCGCCTGTACGACATCGACCACGGTGCGGTCGTGATTGACGGAGCCGACGTCCGCTCCGTCGACACCGCGCAGCCTGCGCCGCGCGATCGCGATCGTCAACGACGATCCGTTCCTGTTCTCCGCGACGGTGCACGACAACATCGCGTACGCGCGGCCCGAGGCCTCGCGTGAGGAGGTCGAGCGCGCCGCGCTCGCCGCCCAGGCCGCGGACTTCATCGAGCGGCTCCCCAAGGGCTACGACACGATGGTCGGCGAGCGCGGACTGACGCTCTCCGGCGGCCAGCGCCAGCGCCTCGCGATCGCCCGCGCGATCCTCGCCGACCCACGAATCCTGATCCTCGACGACGCGACGTCCTCGGTCGACGCGTCGACCGAACAGTCGATCAAGCTCGCCCTGCGTGAAGTGATGCAGGGCCGGACGACGTTCGTGATCGCGCACCGGCTTTCGACGATCGCCCTCGCCGACGAGATCATCGTGCTCGAGGACGGTCGCGTCGGGTCGCAGGGGACGCACGACGAGCTGCTCGAGCGCTCCGAGCTGTACCGCGAGATCGTCGAGAAGGGGATGCCCGATCAGGTGTTCCTGACGCGCAAGCCAATCGAGGCGGAGGTGGCCGGCCTATGAGCGCCGACATCATGTCCCGTCGCAGCGAGCTGCGCCGCCGTCTCCGGGCCACCGGCGGCCGGGGTCGCAAGCTCCGCGGCCTGGCGAGCCTGCTCGCTCCGTACCGCTGGCGCGTCGTCGCGATGGTCGCGTCCGTGGTCGTCGCGACCGCCGCTGCACTCGCCCCGGCACCCCTCGCGAAGCTCGCGATCGACAACGGCATCATGCGCCACGACACGGCCGAGCTCGACCTGATCGTGATCGCCTTCCTCGTGAGCGCGGTGCTCTACGCGATCGCCACGTACCTTCAGACCTACCTCGTCGGCTGGGTCGGCCAGCGCGCGCTCCAGGACCTCCGCGTGCGGCTGTTCCGGCACCTCCAGGACCTGTCGATCGGGTTCTACTCGCGTAACCGCGCGGGCGTGATCATCTCCCGCATGACGAACGACGTCGAGGCCCTCGATCAGCTTGTCGAGGACGGGATGGCGACGCTGCTGCAGTCCGGTCTCACGCTCATCGGCGTCGTCGCGATCCTGTTCGTGATGGACTCCAAGCTCGCGCTGCTGACGTTCCTCGCCATTCCGCTCCTGCTCATCGGCGGCGTCATCTTCCGAATCGCGTCCGCCGACGCCTACCGCCTCACGCGGGAGAAGATCGCGACGATCACCGGCTACCTGCAGGAGAGCCTGTCCGGGATCCGGGTCGTGCGATCGTTCGGGCAGGAGCAGCGGCACATCGACCGTTTCGCGGAGCTCAACGACGATAACCGTCGCGCGAACCTCAAGACCGTCTACCTCAACGCCGCCTATTTCCCGGCGGTCGAGCTGCTGTCCGCGATGGTGACGGTCGAGATCCTCGTGATCGGTGGGATCGAGGCGATCAACGGACACACCTCGACCGGGGTCGTGTTCGCGTTCGTCGCTGCGCTCAACAACTTCTTCGACCCGATCCAGCAGCTCTCCCAGCTCTACACGACATACCAGTCGGGCATGGCTGCGCTCGACAAGATCTTCAACCTGCTTGACGAGCAGCCGGAGCTCGTCGACGCGCCGGACGCCGTCACGCTCGGCGAGATCCGGGGCGAGCTCAAGTTCGAGGACGTGTCATTCCGCTACGGCTCCGGCGAGACCGCCGCCTATGCGCTGCGCGACATCGACCTCACGATTCCCCCCGGCCAGACCGTGGCGCTCGTCGGCGAGACAGGTGCCGGGAAGTCGACCTTCGCCAAGCTCGTCGCCCGGTTCTACGACCCGACGTCGGGGCGCGTCCTCGTCGACGGGCACGACCTCCGCGCGGTCGCGGCGCACTCCCTGCGCTCGCAGATGGGCATCGTCCCGCAGGAGGGCTTCCTGTTCAGCGGCACGGTCAAGGAGAACATCGGCTTCGGAGCTCCCGGCGCGACCGACGAGCAGATCGCCGACGCCGCGCGGGCGGTCGGGGCCCACGAGTTCATCGAGGCGCTCGAGCACGGCTACGACACGCAGGTCGGTGAGCGCGGCGTCCAGCTGTCCGCCGGTCAGCGCCAGCTGCTCGCCTTCGCCCGGGCGCTCGTCGCGGACCCGCGCATCCTCGTCCTCGACGAGGCCACCTCGAACGTCGACGTGCACACCGAGAGCCTGATCGAGGACGGACTGCGGCGGCTCGTCGCCGGCCGCACCGCGATCGTGATCGCCCACCGGCTGTCGACGATCCGGCATGCCGGCCGGATCATCGTGCTCGAGCACGGCCAGATCGTCGAGCAGGGGACGCACGAGGAGCTCCTCGCCGCCGAGGGTCGGTACTGGCAGCTGTATCGCGACTGGGCTGAGCAGGCCGCGGCCTAGCGACGGTGTCGGCGAACCGTTCCACGGTCACGGCGCTGTCGGTGACGCCCGTCAAGGCGACCCGGCTGCACCGTGTCGACGCGGTCGAGCTCGGGGAGCTCGGCGCGGTCGGAAACCGGCGCTTCTTCGTGGTCGACGAGCGCGACCGGATGGTCAACGCCAAGATGATCGGCGAGCTCCAGACCGTCGTCGCGTCGGTGGACGGCGAGCAGTTGCGGTTCTCCTTCCCGGACGGGCGGACGGTCGAGTCGACGATCGAGCTCGGTGAGCCGCCGACCGAAGTGCGGTTCTTCTCGGCATCGACGCAGGCGCGGCCGCTCCTCGGGCCGCTGTCGGACGCGCTCTCCGACCACGTCGGGCGCCGGCTGCGGGTCATGGAAGGCGTACCGGCGGTCGACCGGGGGCGTCAGGGTGGCGCCTCACTCATCTCCCAAGGCTCCCTTGCCCGGCTCGCTGAGGTCGCCGGCGAGGACGTGGTCGATCCGCGCCGGTTCCGGATGCTGATCGAGATCGACGGCGTCGCGCCGCACGAGGAGGACGGCTGGGTCGGACGCACCGTCAGGATCGGAGACGCGGCGGTGCGCTTCCACGGCCATGTCGGACGCTGCCTGATCACGAGCCGCGATCCCGATACCGGAGTCGTCGATCTGCCCACGCTCGACGTCCTCGGCGAGTATCGCCGCGAGGTCGAGTCGACGGAGCCGCTGCCGTTCGGCATCTACGGCGAGGTCGTCCGGTCGGGCACGGTCCGGCTCGGAGATCCGGTCGACGCCGGCTGACCCGAAGCTCGGAGCACGATCAATTAGTCTCCCGCTCGAGATGAGCGAGGAGCGCGTTCGCATCGACATCGCCGACCACGTCGCGGTTGTGACGTTGACTCGGCCGGAGAAGCACAACGCGCTCGACCTGGGGATGTTCGAGGGGATCATCGGCGCGGCGACCCGGCTCCGCAGTGAGCCAGGCGTCCGCGCCGTCGTCGTTCACGGCGAGGGTCCGAGCTTCTGCTCCGGGCTCGACATCGCGGGGATGATGGCCGACCAGGGCGCGAGCGGGCTCACGGACCCGCTGAAGGCCGACCCGCCGAACTGGTTCCAGCGGGCGGCGTATGACTGGATCGAGGTGCCGGTCCCGGTGATCGCTGCGATCCACGGCAACTGTCTCGGCGGCGGCCTGCAGATCGCACTCGGCGCCGACATTCGCATCGCGGCGCCGGACTCGCGGCTGTCGGTGATGGAAATCAAATGGGGGCTCGTGCCGGACATGTCGATCACGCGGACGCTGCCACGCCTCGTGGGGATCGACGTCGCCAAAGAGCTGACGTTCACCGGCCGCGTGTTCAGCGGCGAGGAGGCAAAGCAGCTCGGCGTCGTCACCCACATCTCGGAGGAGCCACTCGCCGCCGCCCGCGGGTTGGCGACCGAGATCGCCAGGCGCTCGCCGGATGCGATCCGCGCCGCGAAGCGCCTGTACGACGAATCGTGGGTCGGTTCGACGCGGGACACCCTCGCTCTGGAGGCAGCGCTGCAGCGGACTCTGATCGGCTCGCCGAACCAGCTCGCGGCGGTCACCGCGGGGCTGATGAAACAGCCGGCCGAGTTCGCCGATCCGCATCTGTAGTCGTTCACACGGCGCTCGCCCGGGGGTACGGAACGGCATCCGGGGTTTCCCACAGAGTTGTTGTGATCCCCTCGTAAACGGGCTGTAAATCGTCAACACTGCGGTGCAGAGGACGAGGAAGCGATGGGGTGATGCGCCGACAGGATCACGAGCGGTCAGATGGAGCATTCCGGGGTCGGACTCTCGGAATCAGGTCCGGTCTGACCCTGGCGATTGCCGCCGCTCTGGCCGTGCTGGCGATGGTGGTCGTCGTCACGTTGACCTGGCACGCGAGCGGGACGCGGGATCACGGAGATGAGCTCGATAACGTCGTCGTCCAGCTGAGCGCGCTCCAGAACGCGCCGTGGCGGTTGCAGGCTTCATCGGCCGGCGGTACGGCCGAGAACGTCGCGCGGGTCCGCGCCAAGATGCTGGGGACGGAGCGAACGATCGGGGCTGAGATCAAGGTTCTGCAACGCGTGGCCCCGGCCGCCGGTCTGACGGCCGCCGTGACCCCGCTCGGACTCAACTTCGCGGCGTTGGGCGCGATGGTGAGGATCATCGCCAGCGGGGATCTGACGGGATTGAAGGCCGCCGCGAACGCCGTCTTCCGCACGCATGATGCCGTGCTCGCCGCACTCGACCGGGCACGCGCCCGGTACCGCTCGGGCGCGCACGGGACGCTCTGGGAGGCGACCGTCGGGACTGCGGTCGTGCTGGCGCTGCTCCTTGGTGGTTTCGTCTTCTTCTACCTGCGGTCGGTCAACGCGCGGACCGCCGCGGAGACGCTTGCGGTCGACCTCGAGCTCAGCCGGCAGCATCTCGAGCACGCGCAGCGGATCGCGGGCGTGGGCAGCTGGGAGTGGAACGACCGGGATCGCATTGTCCGCTGGTCCCCAGAGCAGGCTCGCATCCACGGCTGGCATCGGCCGGAGCCGCCACGCACACCGAGGGCGTTCCTGCAGCTGATTGCGCCTGACGACCGGCGGCGCGTCGCCAACGCGATGCAAGCGGCATTCGTCGACGGTGAGGCGATCGAGCTCGAGTACCGGGTGGCCGAGTCGCGCGGCGGTCGCCTGATCCACGTCCACGCGTCGAACCGGGCCGAGGCCGACGGCCGACGGCGCCTGATCGGGACGAGCCAGGACATGACCGAGCGGTTCCGCCGGGTCGAGGCGGAACGCGCGAACCGGGCGAAAGACGAGTTCATCTCCCGGATGAGCCATGAACTCCGCACCCCGCTCAACGCCGTCCTCGGCTTCGGCCAGCTGATGAGCATGTCGGACCTCGACGAGCGCCAGAGGGGTAACGTCGAACACATCCTCTCGGCCGGGCGCCACCTGCTCGACCTCATCAACGAGATCCTCGATATCTCACGGATCGAATCCGGCGACATGCGGCTGTCGCTGGAGCCAGTCGCGCTCCGAAGCGTGCTGATCGACGCCGTCGACCTCGTCACACCGGAGGCGCACGAGCACGAGATCACGCTCGCGGTCGAGCAGGAGGCCGACCTGTGGGTCCGCGCGGACATCCAGCGCGTCCGCCAGGTACTGCTGAACCTGCTCTCGAACGCGGTCAAGTACAACGCCGACGGCGGCCACGTGTGGGTCCGGGCGTTCCGAACCGACGACGGCCGGGTCCGGATCGAGGTGCAGGACGACGGCTCGGGGATCGCCCCCGACATGATCGAGCGTCTGTTCAGCCCGTTCGAGCGTCTCGGCGCCGAGCAGTCCGCGGTCGAGGGCACGGGCCTCGGGCTCGCCGTCTCCCGGGGGATGATCGAGGCGATGGGCGGTCGGATCAGCGTTCATAGCGTGCGCGGCGAGGGCTCGACCTTCGTGGTCGAACTCGCGGCGGCGACCGCTACGGCGGCTCGGCGCGATTCGCCGCTGCGCGTAGCCGCCCCGGTGCGACGCGCCGTCGTCAGTCAGGGCGAGGCAGAACCACCGTCCGTCCGCGTCCTGTGCGTCGAGGACAACGCGGCGAACGTTGAGCTGATCGAGCAGATCCTCGTCGCGCGGCCGCGGGTCGAGCTGCTGACTGCCCGTGACGGAGCGCACGGGCTCAAACTCGCCCGAGACGCGCGGCCAGACCTCGTCCTCCTCGATCTCGATCTGCCGGACATCGCCGGCGACCGGATGCTCGCCGAGTTGCAGGTTGATCCGGCGACGGAGAGGATTCCCGTCGTGATCCTGTCGGCGGCGACCTTGACCGAGAACGAGACGCAGCGGCTCCTCGCGCTGGGGGCCCGCTCGTATATCAGCAAACCACCCGGTGTCACGGCACTTCTTCAAGCCATCGACGACATCGCCGAGCAGCAGCCGAGCACCGCATGACGGACCCGACGAGCGATATGCGCCTGCTGATCGTCGACGACAACGCGGCCAACGTCGCGCTGCTTGAGCAGGTACTCGCCCAGGGCGGCTATGACGACATCCTCAGCACGAGGGACGCCGCGGTGGCCTCGACGATGTGCCACACCCAACACCCGGACCTCGTCCTGCTCGATCTCCACATGCCGGGCTTCTCGGGCTACGAGGTGCTCGCCGAGATCCGTGAGCTGATCGAGCCGCCGGAGAGTCTGCCGGTGCTCGTGCTCACCGCCGACGCCAGCCGAGATGCCCGCCACCGGGCGCTCGCCGCCGGCGCGCGTGACTTTGTCAATAAGCCGATTGACCCGACGGAACTGCTCCTGCGGGTCAGCAACCTGCTCCGCACACGCCAGCTCCAGCAGCAGCTCGAGAACCGCAACGAACTGCTCGACGAGGCGGTGCGGATCCGGACCGTACAGCTCGAACAGGCCCGGCTCGAAAGCCTCGTCGTGCTCGCGACGATGGCGGAGTATCACGACTACGCCACCGCCAACCACACCCAGCGGGTCGGCATGATGGCGGCACTGATCGCTCAGTCGCTCGATCTGCCTGACCAGTTCGTGGCCACGATCCAGGACGCCGCCCTCCTCCACGACGTCGGCAAGGTCGGGATTTCCGACCGGGTTCTGCTCAAGCCGGGACGTCTCACCGCTGAGGAGCGGGCGACGATGATGAGCCACGTCGAGATCGGCGCCCGGATCCTCGGTCAGGCTCGCTCGCCGGTGCTGCGGGCGGCCGCGGAGATCGCCCGCACCCACCACGAGCACTGGAATGGCTCCGGCTACCTCCTGGGGCTGACCGGTGAGGAGATCCCACTCGCCGGCCGGATCACGGCCGTCGCCGACGTGTTCGATGCCCTGACCCACGAGCGGCCGTACAAGTCGGCGTGGGACCTCGAGCGGGCCGCCGCCGAGATCATCGGCCAATCCGGCCGCCAGTTTGATCCTCGCGTCGTCGAGGCGTTCACGACCATCGACCTCTCCGTCAGCCTGCACCACCGGCCGGGGGCGCCGGGCTCGCCCATGCGCGCGGCGTGAGCCGTCGACCGAGAGCGACGCTCCAGGCGGGCTATACTCGCCCGCGTTGAAGGCCCCGAGGGTCACACCAGACCGGTCAGTGGCAATCAATCGACTGCGGGGTGGAGTAATCGGCAACTCGCCAGGTTCTGGCCCTGGAATTCAAGGTTCGAGTCCTTGCCCCGCAGCTCCGCAGTGCCCCCTGGGCTCCTGACGTGCGCGTCCTCGGTCTCCCCATCGAGCCTCCACAGGCGGTCCTCGGCCGCCTTCTGAATGACGTGGGTGCGGTCGCGCGGCTGGCCCAGGTACTCCCCGACCAGTTCGAGCGGATGCTCGAGCTCGGCGAAGAGATCGCGCAGATCGGCCGCGAGGTGCTGGTCGTCGCCCGCAGGCTCGATCAGCGGGCGGAGGCGATCATGGCGCTTGGCGAGCGACTCGACGTCCGCGCCGCGGAGCTGCTCGAGCTCGGGGACGCGATGCGCGACCTTGGCGACCGGATCGACATACGCGGCGCCGAGATCGTCGATCGGGCCGGCCAGGTGGTCGAGACCGGCGCCGAGCTGATCGCGGTGCTGCCCGCCTTTGAGCGGGCGCTGGAGATGGCGACGCCGCTCGAGGGCGCGATCGACCGGTTCGGCCGGCTCGTCGACCGGCTGCCCGGCGGTGCGACGCGCCGGCGCCCCGCGCCGGGTGGCGTTCCCGATGCCCCGGGTGGCGTTCCCGATGCCCCGCGTGGCGTTCCCGATGCCCCGGGTGGCGTTCCCGATGCCCCGCCTGCGCCCGACCCGGGCCCCGAGTCCGGGACCTGACGGCTGTTACAGCGACGCCAGGTCGCTCGACGGATCCCCGAGGGTGCCCACGCGGTCGCCGAGGTCCGTGCCGGATGCGATCAGCCGGCGGGCGTGCTCAAGATCGTCCGAGCGGCCGACCGAGAGCGCACCCGCGACCCGGCCACCGGTGATGTACCAGACGCTGAACTCGCCGCTGTCAAACGAGCCGCGGACGATCTCCTGATCCCAATCGGTCGCGGGCCCGACGTATTCCAGCGAGGCCCAGTCGGCGAGGTCGGAGAAGAAGTACGGCACGACGTCGTGCGGCTGGTCCTTGCCGAGCATGTTGAGTGCGGCCGTCTTGCCGTGGTTGAAGGCGACGTCCCAGTGCTCGACACGGATCCGTCGACCGCCGTGAACCACGCTCTCGTACTCGGCGATGTCACCGGCGGCGAAGATCCCGGGGACCGGCGTCTGGAGGCGAGAATCGACGAGGACTCCCCCGCGCTCACCGAGCTCAAGCCCGGCCCCGCGCGCGAGCATCACGTCCGGCATCACACCGACACCGACGACGACCGCGTCGGCCTCGATCTCGCTGCCGCGCTTGGTGACGACGTGCGTGACGCGACCCTCGTGGCCCGTGAAGTGGTCAAGCTCATCGTCGGCGTGGATCGTGATCCCGTGTTCCTCGAGACGGTCGCGGAAGAACCGGCCGGCCGCCTCGCCGAACGTCCGGCTGAGCGGATGAGCCTCGAGCATCACCATCGTGCACGAGCTGCCGAGCACGGTGAGTGAGGCTGCGACCTCGCTCGCGATGTAGGAGCCGCCGATCATGACGACGCGCTTGCCGGCGGCGTCGTTGCGGATCGTGTCGCTGTTCCCCAGCGTTCTCAGGTAATGGATGCCCTCAAGCTCGCATCCGGGGACGCTCAGACGGCGCACGTTCGCGCCCGTGGCGAGCAGGGCCCGATCGAAGCTGATCGTCTGCTTGTTCGCAAGCGTCAGCGTCTTCTCGGAAGGATCGAACTTCGTGACCGAGGTCCGGGTCAGGAGCTCGACGTGCTGCTCCTCGTACCACTCGCCCGGCCGGAAGAGCACGTCCTCCCGGTCCTCCTTGCCCTGGAGGTATTCCTTGGAGCACGGCGGCCGGTTGTACGGCGCGTCGGGCTCGCGCCCGATCAGGAGGATCTCCCCGTCGGCCCCGCTCTCGCGCAGCCAGCGCGCGCAGTTGCCGGAGGCCAGGCCTCCGCCAACGAGCGCGAATTCGACGTGACGGTCTGCCATGAATAGCTATATACCCGTTCCGTTGGGCGCAAACTGGGGCGTGATCTGGCCCTCGAGCCCCGGATCGAGGATGAGCAGCACCTGATCGCCCGCCTCGATCATCGAGTCGGCCTTCGGCACAAACCCGGCGCCGCCGCGGAGCACCGAGATGATCAGGCTCCCGTCCGGCAGCGGCACGTCCTGGACGCGCTGGCCCGCCGCGGCTGAGCCGTCGCCGACCTCGAGCTCGATGATCTCCAGGTGCTCCTCCTCCAGGGCGAGCAGCTGGACGAGTCCGTATTCGGGTACCTCGTGCTCGATCAGCCGGAGGATGAGGTCGGTGGCCGAGACCGCCGGCTGGATGCCGAGCAGCTTGAAGTGCTGAAGGTTGCGCGGGTTGTTGACCCGGGCGACGATCCGCTGGCAGCCGTATTTCTCCTTGGCGACCTGACAGATGAGGATGTTGTCCTCGTCATCGCCGGTCACCGCGATCACGAGGTCGGCCCGCTGGATCCCGGCACGCTCGAGGATCCACAGCTCGGTGGCGTCGCCGTACTGGATCGCGTGCTCGAGCTCCTCCTCGACCACCCGGTAGCGGCTGTGGTCGGACTCGATCAGCGTCACTTCACGGTCCTTGGCGATGAGCTCGCGGGCGAGGTTCCAGCCAACCTTGCCGGCGCCGGCGATGATCACGTACATGCGGCGACGGACCCCCTCATGGTGCGAGCACCAGCTCTTCGGCCTGGTCGATCGCGATCTGCGTCGGGCAGATCGTCAGCAGGCCCTGCTCGGCGTACCAGGAGGCGCGGCCCGGGTCGGCGACCCGGACCACGACCCGCGGCACCTTGAACCGCCGCTGGGCGAGCTGGGCGATGACGAGGTTCGTGTTATCGCCTCGGGTGGCAGCGAGGAACACGTCGGCCTCCTCGATCCCGGCCTCGATCAGGCCGTCGATCTCCAACGCGGCGCCGACCGTGAACCGCCCGCCGGAGTCCTCCCACGTCGTCGTCTGGTCCTTGTCGAGGCGTTCGTGGGAGAGCGGGTCTGAGTCCATCACGGATACCTCGTGCCCGGCCGCGAGCGCTCGTTTGGCCACCGCGGACCCGACACGACCGGAACCAACGATCAAGATGAACATTGGCGTGCAATCTACTCGTTCTCGACTGGCCGAAGCGGTGGCGGCGTGAGAGCTGCGGCAATGATCACAAGCCCAAACGCCAGCACCCGGAGAGCGAGCTCGAGCTTGCCGGCCGGCAGCGGCTCGCCGAACACGATCGGCCCCGCCGCGATCGTGGTCAGATTCGCCGCCGCACTCGTCAGCGCGATCACCGGCACGGCGTCTCCGAGCTGGAGGCTCCGGGCAGAGATGAGCAGGCCGAGCAGCGATGCGATCAGGATCACGAACGCGAGCGGATGGATGAGCACCCCGATGCCGAGCGAGGAGAGGTGGCCGCTCAGAGCCTTGATCGAGGTGTCGGAGGCCGCCCACAGCAGCCCGGCGGAGACGGCGAGTGACGTCGCGTGGCGGGATCGGGCCGCGATCAGCAGGCCGGCCACCCCGGCCGCCGAAACGTAGATCGCGAGCGTGCCGCCGTGGTAGTGGGAGTGGGCGCTGTCCGCGCCCTTGCCGAGCGTTGCGGCGAGAAAGGCGAGGCCCGCAGCCGTGAGCGCGACCCCGATCCATTCACGTTTGGTCACCGCAATGCCGAATAGCCGATCCGCGACGACCGTCAGGAGCACGAGTCCGCCGGCGATCACCGACTGCACGAGCGAGATCGGCGCCAGCGCCAGCGCCCCGACGTGGAGGCCCCACGACCCCATGGCGATCACGATTCCGAGCGCGTACAGCGGCGAGCGGAACAGCGCCACCGAACTGCGGACCGGCCGGGACATCTCGACCGCCGGGGCGTCGCGCGCCCCACGGAACTTGTAGAGGAACCCGGCGATCGAGGTGAACGCGGTCAGAACCGCAAGGAGCAACCCGAGCTGGACTGAGAGCGACATGGTATGAACGCGAGCGTACCGCCGGCGTCAGCGGCCGGACGGGCAGACGACGAGCGCGCTGACGAGAGGCCGATGGGACTCAGTGGGGCTATGCACCACTCAGGCCCATCGACCTTCTTGACGCGACTCATCGGCGGCCCGGACGCCGGTCGAGTCGGCCGCGCCTCACCCGGAGGGCGCCGGCCCCTTCGCCAACGCCGGGTCGGACGTCCCGAGGTAGATCCGCGCGAGCGCGGCCGCCAGGTCCTTCCGGTCGGCCACCGTCAGCGATGGCGAGTGCACGTCGATCGTGATCAGGACGTGCCCGTCGCTCGTGAGCAGCTGATCGAGGTCCGGGAACCACGAGGCATCGAGCCCGAGGTGAGGGACGGTCTGCGGCGGCGTGAACGTCCGCTTGGTCCCGAACTGCTGCCCGTTTTCGACGATCGCCCGCTCCAGCCGCGCATACGGCTGCGGCGAGGAATCGACATTGACGATGACCGTGAGCCGCTTGCCCGCGGCCGTCGCCACGAAGTGACACTCCGGCGCCCCATTGTTCCCGCTCGTCTTCGAGGCAGCGACGGCCGACAGCTGCACATGCGTCGCCAACGCCACCACCGTCCGCCCCGCCGCCCGGCACACCGGCAGCGCAGCGGTCTGAGTCGTCTTCGACTGCGAACTCGAACTTCCCCCACAGGCGCTGAGCGAACAGATCAGGCCGATCGCCAGGCCCGCGGCGAAGGTGCGCACCCCGCCGGGGAGACTCGCGCGTCGCAAGCAGGCGTTCCGCACTACGACAAACGTAGCCCGTCTCCCGCGGCGGGGTGCCACCGAAGCCCGTCAGGTAATGAGAGGAATGATCAAGAGAGCGACGATGTTTGCCACCTTGATCATGGGGTTGATGGCCGGACCCGCCGTGTCCTTGTACGGGTCGCCGACGGTGTCGCCGGTCACCGCCGCCGCATGGGCCTCGGACCCCTTCCCGCCGTACGCACCGTCCTCGATCAGCTTCTTGGCGTTGTCCCACGCGCCGCCACCGGACGTCATCGAGATCGCCATGAACAACCCGACGACGATCACGCCGATGAGCAGCCCACCGAGTGCCTGGGTGTCGATGAGCCCGACGACGAACGGGACCACGATCGGGATCAGCGACGGCAGGATCATCTCGCGCTGAGCGGCGCGGGTGACGAGGCTGACCGCGGTGCCGTACTCCGGCTCCTCGGTGCCCTGCATGATCCCCGGCTTCTCTTTGAACTGTCGTCGGACCTCCTCGACGACGGCGCCGCCGGCGCGGCCGACCGCCTCCATCGCGAGCGAGACGAACAGGTAGACCATCAGACCGCCGATGAGCAAGCCGATGAGCACGGGCGGATCGCCGATCGAGAACGCGTACACCTTGCCCTTGTCCGTCAACTCCCGCTGGAAGGCGTCGAACAGGACGAGCGCCGCGAGCGCCGCCGAGCCGATCGCGTAACCCTTGGTGACCGCCTTGGTCGTGTTGCCGACCGCGTCGAGCGGGTCGGTCACGTTGCGGACCTCCTCAGGAAGGTCGGCCATCTCGGCGATGCCGCCGGCGTTGTCGGTGATCGGGCCGAATGCGTCGAGCGCGACGATCAGGCCGGTGAGCGACAGCTGCGCCATCACGGCGACGGCGATGCCGTAGATGCCGTTGGCGCCGCCGCCGGCGAGCTTCCAGGAGCCGAGGATGCCGAGGGCGAGGACGATCGCGGGCGGCCCGGTCGACTGGAAGCCCTGGGCGAGTCCCTGGATGACGTTCGTCGCGTGACCGGTCTGGGACGCGCGCGCCGTGCTCCGCACGGGCGCGAAGCGCGTCGAGGTGAAGTAGTCGGTGATCACGAACAGGAGTGCGGTGATCGCGATGCCGATCAGGGCGCAGAGGTAGAACTTCCACCAGTGCGGCCCGTGCACGGCGTGCACCGTGACGGCGTGGACCGTTCCCGACTGGCCGGTCACGGCGACGGCGTGGACGGACGCGACTCCCTTGTACGTCAGGTCCTTCATCATCCAGTACGTGACCGGGAGGAACGCCAGCGCGGCGAGTCCGCCCGAGAGGATGAGGCCCTGATAGAGCGCGCGCTCGACGTTGCCGACCTTCGAGCGCACGGCGAACGTGCCGATGATCGAGGCGATGATCGAGACGCCGCCGAGCACCAGCGGATACAGCGCCACGGCGCCGACCTCACGGAACAGCAGGACGCCGAGGAGCATGACCGCGACCGCCGTCACCGCGTAGGTCTCGAACAGGTCGGCCGCCATACCCGCGCAGTCGCCGACGTTGTCGCCGACGTTGTCGGCGATCACCGCGGGGTTCCGGGGGTCGTCTTCCGGGATGCCGGCCTCGATCTTGCCGACGAGGTCGGCACCGACGTCAGCCGCCTTCGTGAAGATGCCGCCGCCGAGGCGGGCGAACACCGAGATCAGCGACCCGCCGAAGCCGAGGCCGATGAGGGCATCAATGGCGTGGCGCTCGCTCTCGCCGACGATCGCGGTGAGGAAGCCGTAGTAGCCGGCGACGCCGATGAGCGCGAGTCCGACGACGAGCATGCCCGTCACCGCTCCGCCTCGGAACGCCACGGATAGTGCGCCAGACACCCCGCCGCGCGCCGATTCGGCGACGCGAGCGTTGGCACGGACGGACACGTTCATCCCGATGTATCCGGCGGACGCCGACAGGATGCCGCCGATGGCGAACCCGATCGCGACCCGGATGTTCTGGATCGGGATCAGGACGATGAACAGGACGACGCCGACAACCCCAATCGTGAGGTACTGCCGGTTCAGGTACGCCTTCGCGCCCTCTTGGACCGCGGCGGAGATCGAGCGCATGCGCTCGTTTCCGGGCGACAGGGCCAACAGCGAGCGCGCGGTCAGCGCACCGTAGACGAGGGCGCACGCTGCACAAACGAGCGCGACCACGACGCCATGGTGCGTCAGGAAGCTAGTCAAGGAAGTTCCTCCGGGGAAGCTCTGAAAGCGACGCGTGAAGCGCGCTGGTCAAACAACGGGAAAGGGCCTCCGCCCCACCTGCGAGCGGAGACCCGAGAAAGTCAGACGGCGCGCCAGTCTAGCGCTCTGAACGGACCGACGTCCGCGCGAAGGCTGCCCGCGTCGGGCTACTGACCTGGAATCCAGAGCCGCCCGCTGCGCTGTGCCGGACCTGCGTCCCCGGACTGCCCGGGATCTGGCTGGGTCGGCGGTGCAGGCCGCGGCTGTCCCGTCGTCGAGGTCGTTGATGAGCCGGGGGCCCGCGGGGCGGCCGTTTCAGGCGGCGGCGGCGCCCCCTCAGGGCCCGGTTGCCCGCCGATCCGCACGTACGCGAGCTGCAGCTGCGACAGCGCGTCGCGGATCGGACCGGCCTGCTCCGGCGCGATCTCCTCGGTCAGGGGCAGCAACTGCCGGACAGCTTCGATCGCGAGCTGCACCTGGCCGGGATCGCGCTCGGACTCGGTCCCGGGCGTCAGGCCGGTCCGCCGCATCCCGAGATTGATCAGCGTGACCACATTCTCGAGCACGACGTGCTCGACCCGGATCTTCTTGACCTCGGCCTCGTAGGCCGCGCGCAGCTCTTCTTCAGTCGGCGGCTGCCCGCCAGGCGGTTCTGTCGCCATCAACTCACCTCCGCGGTGCGTGGGACGCCGGCGTACGTGTCGCGAGTCTCCGCCACCAGCGATTCATAGATCTCCTTCATCCCCGCTCCGGCATCGATCAAACGACGCTGCCGCTGGGCGCCGTTCATCGCCGGCAGCGCGACGTCGATGCCGAGTTCGGCGCGGACGGGTGCCGTCCAGTCGAGCAGCCGACCGACCGTCTCGGCAGCCGGGTACAACTCCCCGCGCTCGAGGTCGAGCAGTTCGCCGTCAAGTCCGTACCGGATCGCCCGCCACATGTTCTCCTCGATCAGCCGCGGCGGCAGGTCCACGAACGGGACGCCGGTGTCGATGTCCCGCGCCGCCTGGGCGACACACGCGAGGATCAGGGCGGCGAGTCCCTCGGACTCGGGCGCCGTCGGCTGGGCGTCGCAGATCCGGACCTCGACCGTGCCGAAGGAGAAGTGCGGACGGACCGACCACCACACCTGCGTGTACTCGACGATCGACCGCGTGCGCGCCAGGAACTCGATGTAGTCCGTGTACGCATCCCAGGAGCCGAATGCGTCAGGTACGCCGCAGCGCGGAAAGCTGCGCGTGAAGATCTGGCTGCGAGCGCTGTGCAGCCCAGAGTCCCGGCCGTCGAGGAACGGCGAGGAGGCCGAGACGGCGAGCAGCAACGGGAGCACCGGCCGCAACCGGTCGCAGACGAGCACGGCCCGGTCCGCGCCGCGGACGCCGACGTGGACGTGGAGCGAGAACGCGTTGTTGCGCCACGCGACGTACTTCAGCCCGTCCTCGACCCGGCGGTAGTGATCGGTCTCGATGATGTGCTGCTCGCGGTAGTCCGACCAGGGATGGGTGCCGCTGGCCCCGAGCGCGACGTGATGCTCCTCGGCGAGCGCGAACAGGCGCCGCCGGCGGTCGCGCTGGGCGCCAATCGCGGCCGCGAGGTCCTCGCCCCGCCCGGAGCGGATCTCGATCTCCGACGAGATCAACTCGCCGGCGATCGACTCGGCGAGCACCGGGTCGGCGACCGACGCGTGTTTGAGGTCCTCGAAACGTGCCGTCAGCCCGAGATCACGCGGGTCGAGCAGCGCGAACTCCTCCTCGATCCCGACCGTGAAGTCGGTCGATGCGTCGAATGCGTCGTGCGCACTGTGCAGGTTGAGGTCCATGGCGGAGATGAGCCTACGAGACGTGTTAGGTCAAATAGAAGTACAGCGCGTAGAGCAGATCGACCGCCGGACTCGACGTGTGCACGGTCACCTCGGGTGGGACCTGCAGCAGCGCGTCCGAGTAGTTGAAGATGATCTTCACGCCTGCCTCCACGAGCTCGTCCGCCACCCCCTGCGCAGCGGACGTCGGGACGGCGAGCACGGCGACGACGATGTCCTGGTCCTCGATCATCTGGCGCAGCTCGGAGTTGTGGCGCACGGTGAGCACGCCGACTTCCGTCCCGACCTTGGTCTGGTCGACGTCGAACATCGCGACGACCCGGAACCCGTGGTCGGCGAAGATGTCGGAGGTCGCGATCGCCATGCCCAGGTGGCCCGCACCGAACAGCGCGATGTTGTGCTGGCCGGAGGTCCGCAGGATCTTCCGGATCTGGGTGACGAGCGACTCGACGTTGTAGCCGACGCCTCGCTTGCCGAACTTTCCGAAGCCGGACAGGTCACGCCGGATCTGCGTCGAGTTGACGTGCGTGTAGTCCGCGAGCTCCTGCGAGGAGATCGTGTCCTTGCCCATCTTGCGGGCCTGTGTGAGAACTTGGAGGTAGCGCGACAACCGGGCCGCCACGCCGAGGGACAGCTTCTCCCCTGGCCTTTCGGCGCCCGGCTGAGCGTCTTCGGTACCGCGGCCGACCGTGTAGCTCATCCTCGTCTCACTCTACTGATGCCGCTCGCTAAGCCGGGGTGTGGCGAGTGCCCGCTCGAGCCGGGCCTCGTCAACGAAGAAGTCAAAGACCTCGGCGCCGTCGATCGTCACGACCGGGATGCGTTCGAGGTAGGCGGCCAGCAACCGATCGTCCTGCTCGATGTCACGTTCACGCAGCGTAAACCCGAGCCGCTCCTGGGCCTGGACGAGCACGTCGCGAGCGTCGTCGCACAGGTGGCATCCGGGACGCCCGTAGAGCACGACGGTCGCGCTCATGCGGCGAGCGCTCGCTCTCCGGTCGCGTAGACGTCGAACCCAAGGTAGTCAGGGAACGGGACGGCCGGCACGAACCGCGCCGCGCTCGCGATCATCGCCGCGTTATCGGTGCACAGCTCCCGCGGCGGCACGTCGGTTTCGACGCCAAGCGACTGCAGCCGTTCCCGCAGCGGCCCATTTGCGGCGACGCCACCGCCGATCGCCAGCCGCTCGAGCCCGGTCTCACGCAGGGCGCGCTTGACCCGGAGCACGAGCGACTGCACGATCGCGTGCTGGTAGGAGGCGGCGAGATCGGCACGCCGGCGCTCGACCTCGGCCTCGCCGAGGTCGCGGACGCGATACAGCAGCGCCGTCTTGAGACCCGCGAACGAGAAATCGAGGCCCGGCAGCTTGGCGGCGGTCGGGAACGCAAACGCCTCGGGATCGCCGTCGCGGGCCAGCCGCTCAAGCGCCGCCCCGCCCGGATATCCGAGCCCGAGCAGACGGGCGCCCTTGTCGAACGCCTCGCCGGCGGCATCGTCGAGCGTCTGTCCGAGCACCGCATAGCCCGGACCGTGGTCTTGGACGTGCGCGAGCAGTGTGTGCCCACCGCTGGCGATCAGGCACAGGAACGGGGGC
Organism: uncultured Solirubrobacterales bacterium; assembly: GCA_963779695.1. Lineage (GTDB taxonomy): Bacteria > Actinomycetota > Thermoleophilia > Solirubrobacterales > Solirubrobacteraceae > Palsa-465. The sequence goes on along the minus strand of CAVZZH010000018.1, from coordinate 33,078 downwards.
TCAAACGGTGCCGGCCCCAAGAAGCTCGCCGCGACGTGACCATGGAGATGGTCGACGCCGGCGAACGGGAGCGCCCGCGCGGCCGCGACCGCCTTCGCCGTCGAAGCGCCGACGAGCAGCGCCGAGACGAGACCCGGACCGCGCGTCGCCGCCACCAGGGTGACGTCATCGAGGGACACCTCCGCCCTCCGCAGTGCGTCCTCGAGCACGGCGTCGATCAGCTCGAGATGGTGCCGCGAGGCGATCTCGGGCACGACGCCGCCGTACAGGTCATGGACGCCCTGAGAGGAGATGACGTTGGCGCGGATCTCTCCGTCCGCGCTCACCACGGCAGCGCAGGTGTCGTCGCAGCTTGTCTCCAGCGCGAGGATCACGGCGGCGGTCCTGGCGTCAGCCCGACGCGTCGGACGTCGAGGTGAACTCGGCGGTGCGCCACATGATCATCGCGTCCTCGCCGGTGTCCTGGTAGTACCGCGGGCGGGTGCCGGCCGAGCGGAACCCAAACCGCTCGTACAGCGCGATCGCCGGCGCGTTCGAGGTGCGGACCTCCAGCGTGTAGGACTCCTCCGGGCCGGCCCGCTCGATCAGCGACTCGAGCAGCCGCTGCCCAAGCCCGTGCCGCCGGACCGACGGATCGACCGCGATGTTCATCAGGTGGTAGACGCGGTCGTACTTCGAGCAGATGAGATAGCCGCAGATCGCGCCGCCCTCGACCGCCGCCAGGCACACCCCGGACGGCTTTGACAATTCCAGTACGAACATCGCCAGTGACCACGGCGTCGGAAACGAGCGCCGCTCGATCGCGATCACCTGGGGAAGGTCCGAGTAGGTGAGCGGACGGATGCTGATCTGGGTGGCTGTCATAGGGTGTCGGCGGCGCGCCGGGCTATCTCTGCGTCTGGGAGTCGGAGGTACTCCGGCTGGACATGATCGGGCGGGTTCGGCGGCCTACCGGCGGCTAGGCGACAGTGGTTGATCGCGTTCACCCTGTGGAGACCCGAGTGGCCCTCGGCAACCAGCGCCCCTGACCGCTCCAGAACGCCCCTGAATTCTACCGCGCCGTCGCCGAGGGCCAGGACGCACGCACCGAGGCCCGAGAGCCGCTCCCCGAGGGTGTCCGGGGCGAGCGTGCAGGGCGCCATCAGCAGCCGCCGGTCCGGCGACCAGGCGGCGCTGAACACCTCGCCGCGGCGGGCGTCGATGACCGCAACCACCGCGTCGATGCCCGTGCCGATCGCCCCCTGCGTGACCGCGTCGATCCCGCCGAGTGCCAGCGACTCGAGCGTCGAGATGCCGACCAACGGCAGGCGGCGCGCAACCGCAAGACCCCGCGCCGTCGCGATCCCGATCCGCAACCCGGTGAACGTGCCCGGTCCGACCCCGACGGCCACCCGGTCGAGGTCGTCCCAGCCGAGCCCGGCCCGATCGAGCAATTCGACGATCAGCGGCATCAGTCGCGTCGTGTGCCGCGGGCGCTCGCCCGGCGGCGGATCGTCACGCGCTTGCAGCGCGAGGCCGTCCGGCGACCACAGCGCCACGGCGGTCGCACGCGTGGCCGTGTCAAAACCGAGGCTCGTCACGCGATCTCCACCGCGCGGTGATCCCCGCCGGCGTGCTCGAGGCGCACGCGGTAGGCGATCCGCCCGAGACCGGCCAGTTCCTCCTCGGCGCCCTGGGGCCACTCGACGAACGCGATCGTGTCCGGCCGCAGGTAATCGTCAAGCAGGTCGGGATCCTCGTTGCGGAGGTCGGCGACCCGGTAGAGGTCGACGTGGGCCACCGGGATCGGGCCCGGGTAACGCTGTCCGATCGTGAAGGTGGGGCTGCTGACAACACCCGTGACGCCGAGTGCACGGCAGGCGCCGCGGACGAACGTCGTCTTACCGGCCCCGAGCTCCCCTTCGACGAGCACGACGTCTCCCGGGCGAAGCGTCCGGGCGAGCTCAGCGCCGAGCGCCTCGGTGTCGGCGGGCGTCATCGATTGTTCGCGGCGGGCCATCCGCGGTGCGAGATTACCCGCGGGGCCGCACCCCGCGGACGCGCAGAGCCCCGCCGACGCCGAGCAGCAGGATCGCCGTGACCAGGATGTCCGGCACGTCCGCGCCGGTCTGCGGCAGCGATCCTGACCCAGCGGTCCTTGACCCCGAGCCGCTCGGCAGCTCGGTGGACACCAGCCACGGTGGCTTGGCGAGGGAAAGTCTGCCGGTCGCACCAAAGGCGCTCGCTGGTCCCAACATTGGCCCCGAAATGAGCGCAGTGCACACGAGCAGGATCGTCCAGGCCCTTACACGCGTCATCGCTATCCAGGACACTGTAGCCCGGACTGCGGCTAGGGTCGTGGCGGGTTCCCCGCGCCGGTGATCCGTGGATCACCCCGGTTCGGTACCGTCAGGACGTCGTAATGTCGCTGAAAAGCAAGTACGAACCACAGATCCGCAGCCTCCAGGGCTCCGACACAGCGAAGGCCGCCGGGCTCGCCGTGGCGATGATTGTCAACAACGTCATCGCGCTCGGGTCGACGGTCGTGTTCGCGCGGCTGCTCTCGGACTACGGCTCGCTGGCCGCGCTCATCAGCTACTTCCTGATCCTGTCGGTGGTCGGCCAGGCGATGCAGGTCGCGACCGCCCGGGAGGGTGTGCTCGGCCATCTTGGCGTCGGCCACGATCTCCTCGCGACGTTGCGGCGGTGGACGCAGACGATGGCGATCTTCACCGTCGTGCTGACCGTCATCTCGGTGGTGCTGCGAAACCCGATCGCTTCGGCGGTCGGCGTCAAGCATGATCCGTGGGCGGCGGCGGTCGGGATCCCGGCGGGATGCCTGTGGCTGGAGCTGTCGATCCTCCGCGGCGCGCTGCAGGGCGTCGGCGACTACAAGGCGGTCGGCCTCAGCCTCATCTACGAGCAGGGGGGCCGGCTCATCACCGGTGCCGCGCTCGCGGCGATCGGTCTCGGGGTCACCGGGGCGTATCTCGGCACGCCGCTGTCGTTCATCGCGATGTGCGCCTACTGCGCGGTCCAGCTGCGCCGCCACGTCGAGCTGACGACCGGGACGAAGGTCGAGCCCGGCAAGGTCCATGCCGCGGCGATTGAGCTGTGGACCCACGTGCGCCGCGCCTGGGTGCCGATCGTCGGCCTGATCATCATCGCCGTGCTCCAGAACATCGACATCATCGCGGCGAAGCACCGCCTGCCGGGCAAGGAGCTGCAGAGCTCCTACGCCGCGACGGCGGTTGCCGCCAAGGTGCTGATCTGGGTCGCGATCGGGGCCAGCCTCTACCTTGTGCCCGAGGTCTCGCGCCGGGGCGCGGAGGGCAAGCCGACGCGTCCGGTGCTGTTCCGGGCGCTCGGGATCATCTTCGTCTGCGCGATTCCGGTGCTGCTGATCTTCGCCGTCGCCGCCAAGCCGCTGCTGAAGATCGCGTTCGGGGCGAACCGGACCGCGGCCTCGGACTCGCTGCTCGTGCTCGGCCTCGCGTTCACGATCCTCGCGTGCACGTATCTCGCGATCCAGTACATGCTCGCGCCAGCGGCGGACATGGTTCCTGCTGCCGCTCGGCCTCGTCGCGGTCGCCGAGCCGATCCTGCTCCTGAACGCCTCGACCAAGCCGGCCAACTTCGCCGCCGTCGTGCTGGGGGTTCAGGCGGCTGCTGCGATCGTCGCGTTCGGGTTCGCGTTGTGGCCCTCCGGCAAACCCGTCGGCGGCATCCCGCGCGGCCCGGACGAGGCAGCGCCGCCTACCGGCGAGACGCGAGATACTCAGCAACCCGCTCCGCAGCCGCTCGCAAGCGCCGGAAGTACGCGGCGCGGCTGAGCGACAGGTCGATCGCCGCCTGCTCGTGGCTTGCCGCGGGCTCGATGTAGCCGCGGATCAGCACCCGCTGCAGCAGCTTCTCGTTCTCGTTGTCCCCAAAGGCGCGCTCCGCCGCGTCCCGCAGCAGCTCGCGAACGGACTCGACCCGGTCCTCCGGCGTCTGACCGGTGGCCAGCGGGCTGCGGGCAAGCTCGTGCGGGACCCGGAAGTTACGCAGCGCCTCCCGGACCGCCTCGCTGTCGAACCCGCCTGAGGACGCCTCCGGGGTTGCCGGCGGCGCCAGCCCGAGCTCGGCGTAGACGACGCGACGCTGGGCGGCGATCAGGCCGCCGGGTCCGTAGTCGATCCGGTGGCACTCGATTCGGCGCCGTCCCATCTCGAAGTCGAGCCCCGTGATGTGTTCGGCGCCGAGCGCCCGGGCGAACGTCAGCGCGTCCGGATTGGACGGGTTGATCGGCATGTACGCGAACCGAGGGTTCGGCGCGCCCGAGCGCAGCACCCCGGCCATCCCGAGCATCGCCTGGACCCGCCCGCGCCGGTCGCCCGTGAAATCGATCGACGTATGCCACAGCACCGAGTCCCCGAGCTGCGCATCGGCGCGCGCGTGCACGATCCAGGGCCCCACGAGCGGGTCCTGGAGTGCGAACTCGGGTGCCGTCGACGGGCTCATGCAGATGAGGTAGCCGCACAGCTGGTCTTCCCGGTCACGGGCGATCGCCACCCGCTCGGGTGCCTCGTCGAAGTACCGCCGCCCCATCAGCCACCACTCGCCGAAATCGCGTTCGGTGAGCTGCCGCACGATTTGCTCGGCGTCGCCCGGGCCGAGATCGTCGATCCGGTAGTCGACGCTGCCCTCCCAGCCGAATCCCCACTTGATCGCGACGTTCTCGATCAGGTGCGCCATCTCGATCGCGAGCAGCGGGTCCCCGCCCTGGGCCTGCTCGTAGAGGTAGTCGACGATCCGCCGCCGCAGCTCGCGCTCGCGCTCCTGATCGCGGCGACGCATATCGGCGTGAAGCGCCTTGCGGACGAGCTCGTGGAGCGTGAGACCGTCGGCCAGCGGCTCGGTGAAGGTCAGCGCCCGGAGCTGCTCATACGCTCCCTGAGCATTGACATCGGGCAGAACGCCGCGGAGCAGTTCGACCGTCGTCACGCGAGCGATCGACGCCACCCCGAGCGCCGAGAGCCGGACGCCCTCAAGCTCTGACTCGACAAGGCGGCGGATCAGCGAGCGCACGATCTCCGGCCGCTCGCTGCCCTCCTCCGGGCGCCAGTCGCTGTCAGAGGCGCCGGTCTCGGCGGCGAGCGCGAGCGCCAGAGGAGAGCCCTCGGCCCAGTCGACGACGGCGGGCGCACGATCATCCGTCAGGCCGTAGGCGGCGAGCAGGCTCATCGCCTCGGTGACGTCGAGGGCATCCAGCTCGAGCTCGGTGGCGATCCCTTCCCAGCCACCGCTGAACCAGGCCGGGTCCGGCGGCATTCGGCCGGCGATGACGACGACCGTGCGGTCCGGCAGCGACGGGACCAGGCCGCGCCGCAGGTAGCCGTCGAGCGCGGTCATCCGCTCGTAGGTGTCGATCAGGACGAGCGGCGCCTCGCTGTCGCGCGCTCCGGCGAGGACCGCCTCGAGCGCGTCGGGCATCGGCGGCAGGTCCCGACCCTCGACGAAGAACGTGTCAAAGCCGCGGTCGCCGGCGCGGCGGGCCAGCTCCCGCAGCAGCGAACTCTTGCCGATCCCGCCCGGTCCGTGGACGAGGACGACGCTGGCGGGAGGATTGTCTGACAAGCACCGCTCGAGCAGGCCGAGTTCGCACGTGCGGCCGACGAACCGGCTTCGGTCACGCGCAGCCACCCGTGCGGCGAGCGTCCGCGCGCCCCTGCCGGCGGTCAATGAAGAGAGCCCCGTCTCTTCCATGGCTCGTAGGGTACTGCTGGTTTCGGCCACTGTCGCCGCGTCTCGACGGGGATATCAGAACAGCCCGAGCTGAGACGCGACCCGCGTGGGTCCGGCCTCGACGTCGCCGGGTTCGCTGTCGAGCTCGGGCACGTCCTCGATGTCCGCCTGCGGCTGCGGTGGCGGGCCGAGCGCGAGCAGATCCGGGATCCGGTGAAAGTCCGCGCGCAGAGCCTCGAGCGTCGAGGGCGTGTACAGCGCGGCCGCTGGGTGGTACAGCGGGTACAGGCGGACCGTCCGATGGCCGATCGTCAGCTCCTCCTCCTGCCCATGCAGACGGGAGATCCCGGTCGTGTCGGCGCGCAGCAGCTTCGTCGCGAAGTTGCCGAGTGTGCAGATGACGGTCGGCTCGATCAGATCGACCTGCCGGCGCAGGTAGTCCGAGCACGCCTCGATCTCGTTCGGATGCGGGTCCCGGTTATCCGGCGGCCGGCATTTGAGCGTGTTGGCGATGAACACGTCGTTGCGGTCGAGCCCGATCTCGACGAGCAGCTTGTCGAGCAGCTTCCCCGCCTGGCCCACGAACGGCAGGCCCAGCCGGTCCTCATTCGCGCCGGGTGCCTCCCCGATGAACATCAGCTCGGCGTCGGCGTTCCCGGCCCCGAACACGACCGTCGTCCGCGTCTTGTGCAGCGGACAGCGGGTGCACGTGCGGGCCTCCTCATAGACGGCCTTCAGCAACTCTCGACGCTCGCTCGGGCTGCTCACCGGGTCCGATGGTAAAGGCCGCTGTGGACGGCGGCGGTGAGGGGCCCCGGGGGAATCCCGCACACTGCGGAAAAGTCCGCGCGCGCCTCCGTGACGGATCACACACGAATGCGGATCTCACCGGTGTGCCGTTCCTAGGATTCCGGGGTACCATGGTCCATGACGCGGCCGTCACCTTTATGGGACGGACCGCGAAATCTGTACCTGAGCCACCACTCATTCACGCCGACCGGTATCTCCCAATGCGGGAACTGGAACGGGATATCTCCTCTGATCCTCCCTGTGCGCGCCTGACGATCGTCGGGCGGGGCCGACTCGGAACCGCACTCGCGGCGGCGGCTGATGCCGCCGGCATCGCGGTCGACGGTCCCCGCGGGCGCGCGCCTCACCGCGACCTTGACCCGGACTCGCCGGTCCTGCTCTGCGTCCCGGACAGCCAGATTGGGCTCGCGGCAGCGGAGATCCCGCCCGCGGCGCTTGTCGGCCACTGCTCCGGGGCGACATCGCTGAGCCCGCTCGCTGGGCACGAGGCGTTCTCGATGCACCCGCTGATGACCGTCACCCCGGATGGCGCCCGCTTTGAGGGCGCGGGGGCGGCGATCGCCGGCTCGACCCCGCGCGCGCTCGCGTTCGCGCACGGGCTCGCTGGCGCGCTCGGGATGCGGCCGGTCGAGATCGCCGAGGCCGACCGAGCGACCTACCACGCGGCGGCCTCGATCGCGTCGAACTTCCTCATCACCCTCGAGGCGGCGGCCGAGCGTCTCGCCGCCAGCGTCGGCGTCGAGCGTGAACTGCTCGTCCCACTCGTCCGGGCGACGGTCGAGAACTGGGCGCGGGTCGGCCCGGAACGGGCCCTGACCGGCCCGGTGGCGCGGGGCGACGAGGCGACGGTTGCGGCCCAACGTGACGCGGTCGCCGCGGCAGCCCCTGACCTGCTCGATCTGTTCGATGCCTTGGTCGCCGCCACTCGGACCGAGGCCGCACGTGCCAGGGCGGTGAGCGCATGAACACGATTCGGACCGTCGCCGAGCTCCGACCGGTGGTGTTCGCGCATCGACGTGAGGGACGCTCGATCGGGCTCGTCCCGACGATGGGCGCGTTCCACGCCGGCCATCTCTCGCTCATGCGCCGGGCCCGCGCCGAGTGCGACCTCGTCGTCGTCTGGCTGTTCGTCAACCCGACCCAGTTCAACGACGCGTCCGACCTCACCGCGTATCCGCGGGACGAGGCTCGGGACGCCGCGCTCGCCGAGGAGATCGGCGTCGACATCCTGTTCGCCCCAGCCGTCGAGGAGGTGTACCCGCCCGGGTTCACCACAACCGTGTCCGTCACCGGGCTCACCGACACGCTCGAGGGCGAGTTCCGCGGCCTCGCGCACTTCGACGGCGTCACCACCGTCGTCACGAAGATGTTCAACATGGTCGCGCCCGACGTTGCCTACTTCGGGCAGAAGGACGCCCAGCAGGCGGTCGTCGTCCAGCAGCTCGTGCGAGACCTCGACATGCCGATCCGGATCGAGGTCTGCGAGACGGTGCGCGAGCCGGACGGTCTCGCGATGTCAAGCCGCAACGTCCACCTCAGCGCCGAGGAGCGCGAGCGGGCCACCGCCCTCAGCCGGGCGCTCGACGCGATCGACGCCGGGCTCGCCGCGGGTGTCGACGACGCCGGCGCGCTCCGCGCCCGAGCCGCGGCCGAGCTGCGCGCCGCGGCGATCGAACCGGAATACCTGGCGATCGTCTCGGCCGAGACGCTCGCGCCGGTGCAGCGGGTCGACGGCGAAGTGCTCGCGCTCGTCGCCGCGCGCGTCGGGACCACGAGATTGATCGACAACCACAGGCTCATGCCCGCACGAGTGACGGCAGGTGCCACTGATAACGGGAGGCAGTGAGTGCAGCGCACGATGCTGAAATCCAAGATCCACCGGGCGACCGTGACCGACTGCGACCTGCATTACGTCGGGTCGATCACGATCGACCCAGAGCTGCTCGAGGCAGCAGACATCCGCGAGTTCGAACAGGTCGCCGTCGTTGATGTGGACAACGGCGCCCGCTTCGAGACGTACACGATCGCGGGCCAGCCCGGCTCGGGCGACATGAAGGTCAACGGCGCGGCGGCACGGCTCGTGCACCGCGGCGACACGATCATCGTGATCTCCTACGCCGGCTACGACCCGGACGAACTCGACAACTACGACCCCCGCGTCGTCCATGTCGGCGCACACAACGAGATCATCACCGTCGATCGCGAGGTGGCGACCCTGCTCGGGGCGCCAACCGCCGCGTAGAGGAGACCAGATGTCTGCCACACCCCGCACCCCCGTCCCCAACAGCCTGGACGCGCCGTTGCCGATGACGCTCCCCCGGCTCGCCGAGAAGAAGCGCCTCGGCGAGGCGATCGTGATGGTCACGGCGTACGACTATCCCTCGGCCCAAGTCGCCCAGGCGGCGGGAGTTGACGTCGTGCTCGTCGGCGACTCCGGAGCGATGACCGTGCTTGGGTATCCCTCGACGGTCCCGGTCTCGACCGAGGAGATGCTGATGCTCGCCTCGGCCACGCGTCGCGGCCTGTCGACGCCGCTGCTCGTCGGCGATCTGCCGTTCGGCTCCTACGAGGCGTCCGATGAGCTGGCGATCGCCACCGCCCAGCGGTTCATCAAGGAGGCCGGGTGCGATGCGGTCAAGCTCGAGCGTGGCGGGACAAGCGTGCAGCGCGCCCGCGCGATCGTCGACGCCGGCATCCCGGTGATGGGTCACGTCGGACTGACCCCGCAGACGGCGACCGCCCTCGGCGGCTACAAGGCCCAGGGCCGGAGCGCCGCCCAGGCGATCGGCGTGGCCCGGGATGCGCTCGCGCTCGAGGAGGCCGGCTGCTTCGCGATCGTGTTTGAGGCGATCCCGGCTGCCGTGGCGGCGGATGTCGCCGCGCGTATCGAGGTGCCCGTGATCGGAATTGGGGCCGGGCCGGACGTTGACGGACAGGTGCTCGTGTACCACGACCTGCTCGGGATCTATGACGGGCACGCGCCGCGGTTCGCCAAGCGCTACGGCGAGGTCAAGGCCCAGATGGTCGCGGGGGTCGCCGAATACGCCCACGAGGTGCGCCGGCGGGTGTTCCCCGGCCCGGAGCACGTCTACTCGATCGACGAGGCCGAACTCGCGGAGTTCCGCGCCGCGTTCGACTGATTCGACCTTCACGCGGCGGTGCTGGCCGGCGGTACCGGCCCGGTCACGCGGCGGTAGTGGCCCGCGCAGCGCGGGTCACTACCATGCCGCTCTGTGGCTCGCCTGGGAAATGTCTTCGCGCCGCGTGACCGGATCTATTTCGAGCTGTTCGAAGAGGCCGGCCAGAACGTCCTGAAGGCCTCTGACCTGCTCGACAAGCTGCTCGCGACCTACCCGGACAGCAAGGGGCTGGAGGAGGACATCGTCGTCTGCGAGCACGAGGGTGACCGGATCACCCACGACATCATCAATCGGCTCAACCACACGTTCGTGACCCCGATCGATCGTGAGGACATCCTCGCCCTCGCCTCGGGACTCGACGACATCGTCGATTTCACGGAAGAGGTCGCCGTCTACCTCGGGCTGTACAAGATCGAGGCGCCGATGGATCAGTCGATCAAGCTCGCCCGGATCCTGAACGCGGCGTGCCGGCAGATCTCCGAGGCGATCCCGCGCCTCCGCGGCTTCAGCGACATCTCCCATTACACGGTCGAGATCAACCGGCTAGAGAACGAGGGTGACCGGATCACCCGGGAGGCGATGGCCTCCCTGTTCGACGGCGGGATCGACCCGATGGTCGTGATCCGTTGGAAGGATCTGTTCGAGCGCCTCGAGGAGGCGATCGACGCCACCGAGCGCGTCGCGAACATCCTTGAGGGGATCGTGATCAAGAACTCCTGACGCGCGGAACGCCGAGCAGCGCCGCCTGGACGTCCCGGAGACGCCGGTGGTCGCCTCGGATGTCGGATGCCGCGTCGTTGTACAGGAACGCCTCGGCGAGTCGGACGACCGCGTAGGCGAGCGTCCCCGGGTCAGCTGGGGGGTCGTAGACCCCCGCGCGGACCTCTGCATCGATCAGCTGCTCGACGCAGGCCACGGCGCGCGGCTGCACGATCCCGCCGGTCGAGGTCAGGAGCCGCATCCCGCCGCTCGGCTCCTGCTCAAGCAGCCGGCGGAGCGGCTTTGACCGGGCGAGGTCCCGGTTGATGCGATCGAACACCTCGAGCAGCCCTGGCGCACCGCGCTCGCGGACCGCCGCCCTGCGGTGGGCGATCAGCCGCTCGAGCTCGCGCGCCACCACCTCCCCCAGCAGCGACTCACGGGACCCGAACCAGCGGTAGATCGTCGCCCGGCTCATCCCCAGGCCCTTGGCCAGCTCGGTCAGATCGAGCCGCTGACCGGCCAGATACTGCGCCGTTGCGGCACGCAGCACGTCATCCGGCGATGCCGTCGCCGGACGGCCCCTCCGGTTGTGAGTTGCCGCGCTCATGTCGCTCATCCCCGATCCGTCGGACCAGTTCCGTTCCCCGGCGAGAACGTACCGGATACAGTCCCCCCCGTGTCCAGGTCCGCGTCGCTGCTGCGCACGATCAACCGCGGGATGATCGCCTTCGACCTCGCGCTCGGCACCGGCGCGCTGCTCGCGCCGGACGCGACGCTCCGGCTGCTCGGCCACGAACCCCCGTCCGAGGACGCGCGCCACCTCTTCCGCCGGTGCGGCCCGATCTGGCTCACGTTCGCCGCGGCGCACGCCGTCGCCGCGGCGCGGGACCGGCCGGAGGACTGGCACGCCCTCGCGTGGCTGCGCGGGACCGAGATCGCGACCGACGTCGTGTGGTCACGGTCGGCGGCCGTGTCGCGGCCCGGGGCGAAGGCGGGCCTGTGGATGGCGGGTGCGTTCAACCTGGCCGTGGCGGCCGGGTTCGAGGGGTTGGCGCGGGGCCGGGGGTAGGTCCGGCCGGTTGGAGCGTCCGGTTGGGCGCTCGGTGAGGTGGCTGGCGTCCGGAGCGTCGTTGCGCGCTCGGCGCGGTGGCCAGCGACCGACGAAACAGCGCATCGAGGAGGAGGCGGGATCGGCGGGGTGCGGGGTGAGCCCGGTTGGCGGCCGGAACCGCCTGTCGTCGCCCGAAACCGCCCCGTTGGCGGGCCGGAACCGCCATAACGCAAGAGAGCGCCGGCTGATTCCGGCGCTTTCTGACGTTATGGCGGTTATTTCGCCCGAACGCAAGAAAGCGGCTGAATCCGGCCGCGCTCACATGCGTTTTGGTCGTTCGGCGGCCGGCTCACATGCGTTTCGGTCGTTTTGTCGGCGCTTTCGTGCGAATGGCGACGGGCTCGCCCCGCCATGCGCCCAATCCCCCACCCCCTTCGTTGCTGCCTTTCTCGCCGGTCGCCCGCTGCGGCCGACGCGTCGCCCGCTGCGGCTGACGGCCGCCCGCGCCCTACGCCGGAACCGTGTCGTCCGGGAGCGTCTCGGCCGTCCCTCCGGGGTACGAGACCTGCCCGATCACCTTCGCGGGGACGCCGGCGGCGATCGAGTAGGGCGGGATGTCCTTGGTGACGACGGAGTTGGCGCCGATCACCGAGCGGCGGCCGATGGTGACGCCGCTCGTGACGACGACGTGGGCGCCGCACCAGACGTTGTCGCCGATCCGGGTCGGTCCCTTGCTCGTGAACCCCTGCCACGGGACGGGCAGCGACGGGTCCTCGAAACGATGACTCGCGTCGGTGACGAAGCAGCCGTTGGCGAACATGCAGTGATCGCCGATCTCGACGAGCTCGCAGGCGGCGATCATCACGCCGAGGTTGAGGAACGTGCCGCCGCCGATGCGGATCCGTGCCGGGTCCGGCATCGTGATCCACACGCCGGGCTCGAACAGCACCTGCGGCCCGATCTCCAGCCGCCCGGCCTGGAGCGCCTCGAGCACGTTGCCGTGGACGGGCCAGCGCACGAACGCCTGGCGCCGCATGAACTCCCAGTGGATCCGGACCCGGTTCCAGGGCAGCGCGTTGGTCTCGTACCAGAGCCACTTCTGGGCCCACAGCCGGATCTGCGCGAGGGTCGGATCAGGGGCCTCGGGAGACATGCGCGGCGCATTCTCGCAGGGCCATTGGCGGCGGACCGGGCGAGAGATGCGATCGTGCAGATCCGGGCCGAAGGGCTCGGAGCCGTGGACTCCGGCTGTTGAACTGACCGTCACCTGATGACGAGCTGACGAGCTGACCGTGAGCTGGGCCGCAGCAGCGGCCAGTCGTCCTCGTCTCAGCGCGCCGCGCTCGCCTTCGTGCGGCGACGGGCGGGCTTCTTGGCGGTGCCGTTCGACGCGCCGTTCGACCCACTCGTTCGTCCCCGCCCGGCTGCGCGAGCGCGTCGTCCTGGCAGGGGCCGGGCGCGGCCTCAGGACCTCCGAGAGGAAGTGGCCGGTGTGGGACTCCGGCGTCTCGGCGACCTTTTCCGGAGTGCCCACGACGAGCACGCGACCGCCCTCGTCGCCGCCCTCAGGACCGAGGTCGATGATCCGGTCGGAGACCTTGATCACGTCGAGGTTGTGCTCGATCACGACGACCGAGTTGCCCGCGTCGACGAGCCGCTGGAGCACCTCGAGCAGTCGCTGGATATCCGCGAAGTGAAGGCCGGTCGTCGGCTCGTCCAGGATGTAGATCGTCCGGCCGGTCGCGACCTTGGCGAGCTCGGCGGCGAGCTTGACCCGCTGCGCCTCGCCGCCGGACAGCGTCGTCGCCGGCTGGCCGAGCCGCATATACCCAAGCCCGACATCGTTGAGGGACTGTACGCGCCGGCGGATCTTTGGGATGTGCTCAAAGAACTGGTGCGCCTCCTCGATCGGCATCTCGAGCACGTCGGCGATCGTCTTGCCCTTGAAGCGGACCTCGAGCGTCTCCCGGTTGTACCGCTTGCCGTGGCACTGCTCGCACGGGACGTAGACGTCCGGCAGGAAGTGCATCTCGATCTTGATCTGCCCGTCGCCGCGGCACACCTCGCAGCGGCCGCCCTTGACGTTGAACGAGAACCGGCCGGGTTTATAGCCGCGCGCCCGCGCCTCCTGGGTCTTGGAGAACAGGTCGCGGATCTGGTCAAACAGCCCGATGTACGTCGCCGGGTTCGACCGCGGCGTCCGTCCGATCGGTGACTGATCGACCGAGATGATCTTGTCCACCTGGTCGATCCCGGTGATCCGGCGGTGGGCTCCAGGACGCTGCTTGGCCCGGTGCAGCCGATTGGCGAGCGCCTTGTAAAGCACCTCGTTGACAAGGGTCGACTTCCCCGATCCGGACACGCCGGTCACGGTCGTCAGCACGCCGAGCGGGACCTTGACATCAACTTTCTTGAGGTTGTTCTCGGCCGCGCCCTCGATCGCGATATAGCCCGAAGGCTTGCGCCGCTTGGCCGGCGTCTCGATTGCCCGCGTACCCGCCAGGAACTGGCCGGTGAGCGATTCCGCGATCTTCTCGACCTCGGCCGCGGTCCCCTCCGCGACCACGTGTCCCCCGTGCTCGCCGGCCCCGGGGCCCATGTCCACGAGATGGTCGGCTGCGCGCATCGTCCCCTCGTCGTGCTCGACGACGAGCACGGTGTTGCCGAGGTCCCGCAGCCGCTCGAGGGTGCCGATCAGCTTCTCGTTGTCGCGCTGGTGCAGTCCGATCGACGGCTCGTCAAGGATGTACAGCACGCCGACGAGCGAGGATCCGATCTGGGTCGCGAGCCGAATCCGCTGCGCCTCACCGCCGGACAGCGTCGCCGCCGCCCGTTCCATCGAGAGGTAGCCGACCCCGACGTTCTCCAGGAACTGGAGGCGCTCTTCAATCTCACGCAAGACGAGCCGCGCGATTCGGCGGTCGTGATCGGTGAGCTCGAGTGCCCGCACCCACTCGAGCGCCCGACGCGCCGGCAGGGCGGTGAACTCTTGGATCGGGGTGTCGGAGACGAGCACCGCCCGCGATTCGGGCCGGAGGCGCGCGCCACGGCATTCCGGGCACGGCCGGAGCGTCATGTACTCCTCGATCTTCTCGCGGGCGAAGTCCGAGTCGGTCTCCTTGTAGCGGCGCTCGAGGTTCGGGACGATCCCCTCAAACTGGGTCGCGTAGGAGCGCCGACGGCCGAAGCGGTTGCGGTAGGAGACCTGGACCCGATCGCCGTTCGTTCCGTGGAGGAAGAAGTCCCGCTGATCGGCGTCGAGGTCCTGCCACGGTGTCTCGAGATCGACCCCGTAGCGCTCGGCGATCGCCTGCGCGAGCTGGTCGTAGTAATCCGACGCGCTGACCGCCCACGGCGCGATCGCCCCCTCCCCGATCGACAGCGTCGGATCTGGGACGACCAGCTCAGGATCGATCTCCATCTGCGAGCCGAGTCCCGTGCACCGCGGACACGCCCCGTGGGGCGAGTTGAAGCTGAAGATCCGCGGCTCGAGCTCGACGAGGCTCGGGCCGTGGACCGGGCAGGCGAACTTCTCGGAATAGGTCATGATGTTGCTCCGCGGGGCATCCGGCCCCGCGTTCCGACCTGACTCCTCAGCATCACGCTTCGGTTCAGTGTGTCGACGAGCTCGATCTCGACGAGCCCGTTGGCGAGCGCGACCGCCGTCTCGATCGAATCCGCGAGCCGCTTGCGCAGCTCGCCCTTCATCACGAGCCGGTCGACGACGACCGCGATGTCGTGCTTGTACTTCTTGTCGAGGACGATCTGCTCGTCGAGCCGGCGCAGCTCGCCATCGACCTTGACCCGACTGAAACCCTCGCCGCGGAGCTCCTCAAGCTGCTTGCCGTACTCGCCCTTGCGGCCGCGGACGATCGGTGCGAGCACCATGAACCGCGTGCCCTCGTCCAGCTCCATCACCTGATCGATGATCTGCTCGGCCGACTGGCCGCTGATCGGTCGGCCGCAGACGTGGCAGTGGGGATGCCCGATCCGGGCCCACAGGAGCCGCAGGTAGTCGTAGATCTCGGTGACCGTGCCGACCGTCGAGCGCGGGTTGCGCGACGTCGTCTTCTGATCGATCGAGATCGCCGGCGAGAGGCCCTCGATCGAATCGACGTCCGGCTTGTCCATCTGCCCGAGGAACTGGCGGGCGTACGCCGACAGCGACTCGACATACCGTCGCTGTCCCTCGGCGTAGATCGTGTCGAACGCGAGCGAGGACTTCCCGGACCCCGATAGGCCGGTGATGACCGTCAGCGACCCCCGTGGGATCTCGACGGTGACGTCTTTGAGGTTGTGCTCCCGCGCTCCGGAGACGATCAGCTTGTCCACATAACGTAGGTTAGTGACCCGAACGGACGTTCGGGTCACGCGAACCCGCTAAGTGGGCAAAACGCTCACGAGCCGATGAGGGCGCCGCCGCCGTTGTCGATGGCGACGCACAACGAGGGGCCCCCGCACGCGATCCCGCTCAGCAGATGGTCGCCGGACGACGAGTCGGCAAGGTCGACGTGCTGCCAGTGGTGGCCGAAGTCTGAGGTCACCCACCCGTCGCCGTAGCTGAAGTCGCTGTGGGTGATCCCGGCGCAGAAGGAGCCGTTGACGCACGACACGTTGCCGTGCGCGGTGCCCTCGTGCGGATAGCCGGTGACGTCACCGTCGGGACGCCAGATTCCCGCCGCCGTCGGGTGGGTGCTCGGGCGGAACGCGACGTCGGTCCCGTTCTCGTAGTTGGAGAGCATGCACGCGTGCACGGTGGCGCAGGAGATGTCCTCCATCACCGTGTCGGGTGGGAGCGCTGTGCGAGTGCGCCACGCCCGCACGCCGCCGGCCGGGTTCGTCGAGACGAGCACGTTGCGGTGGCCCGCAGCGGCCACGCACAGCTTCGCCGACGGGCAGGAGACGGCCACGAACGACACGTTTCGCAGCTGGAACCGAGACCATGCCCGGTGAAGGTCGGTCGGGTGGGTCGAGGTGAGCACGCCGCCGTGACGGTCGACCGCGACGCACAGCTTGCTCGACGCGCACGAGATGGCGGTGATCCAACGGCCGGGGTCAATCGTGTGCGCGTGCCATGCCGAGGCGCCGCCGGTCGGCGTCGAGGTCGTCAGAACGCGAGACGCGTTATCGGTCGCCGCGCAGAAGCTCGTCGACGAGCAGGCGAGGCTGATCAGGCGATGCGTGCCGTCGATATCGGCGCTGCTCCACGATGACGCTCCGCCGGCGGGATGTGTCGAGCTGACCGCGAGACCGCCGGTCCCAACCGCGAGGCACAGGGTCGCGCTCGGGCACTTCACCGCGTCCAAAGCCCGCGGCGAGATCACGAGCCGCGGCGCCCAGGTCGCCGGGGCCGCACGCGCGACACCTCCGCCGCAGCACACCATCGCCGCACAGCTCCCCAGCACGAACGAACGCCGACGTCCCATTGCTACCCCCTCTCGCCCAGCGCTTCAGGATATGCAGGACGATACCCCCGGGGGACGAGGCGGCGTGTGGCATTTGCCCGCGCGGGCGGCGGCGGCCGGAGCGACGGGCCGGACAGCGCCGGCCCGCGGTGCGATCAGCCGTCGACGCTGGCGTAGACCTCGTCGAGGAGGCCTGAGCGGTCCGAGAGCTCGAAGTTCTCGGCCAGGTAACGCTCGGTCTCCTCGCGCGGCGTGCCGTTGAGCGCCATGTTGAGCGCGATCAGCCGGGCGCCCTCGGTGTCATCCGAGCCGGCGCCGGCACCGTGCACTTCGGTGTCAGTACCCGCGGCGTCACCCTCGGCCGGCGGCGCATGACCCTCGACCGGCTCACCGAACGCCTCGACGCCCGTCTCGGCCGCGGCACTGGAGTCGACGCTCGTCGCGGCGGCGGCGTCTGCATCGTCGGCGGCAGGCTCGGCGGCAGGCGCCTCGGCGACGGACGCCGCCGGCTCGGCCACGCCGCTGGACGACATCGACGAGTCCGACTCAGGCTCAAAGCGCGGCGGAGCCGCGGCCTCGCCGACGTCCGTCAGGTTGCCCTCCAGCAGCTGGAGGTCTGCATTGAGACGGTTCGCGCCGGTGCGCAGCGCCTCGGTGAGCGCGCCCAGCTCGCCCTCCATGGCATCGAGCCGCTGGAGCATCTGCGTCGTCGACTCCGACACCTTGCCGACGTACTCCTTCGCCTGCGCGGTCGCCTGCTCACGCGTCGCGCGTGCCTCGGTGTTCGCCTCGGAGCGGATCTCCTTGGCGTCCTCCTCGGCCTGGCGCTGGATGTCGGAGGCGCTCGTCTCGGCGGCCTCGACAATCGCGCGGACCTGCTCGCTCGCGGACGAGGCGAGCGTCTCGACCCGCCGCCGCGAGGTGCGCTTGAGTTCGTCGACCTCGTTGGCCAGCGAACTCAGATGCGCGTCAACGGCCTCCGGGTCATAGCCCCGGCGCCCGATCGGAAAGTCTTTCTTCTCAATGCTCTGTCGTTCCAGCGCCACAGCAACCTCTCAGATGATTTCGGTGATGACGGCGCCAATCTACCGCTTTGGCAGGACCGCTGGTCCGCCACCGCAGAACAACCGCACGGCCCCAGTCCCATGGCCCCACACCCCATGGCGGGCTGGGGAAAGAACGCCTCACGGACGCCACCGGCGGCGGATCCTCCGTCCACGGGCATAACTCGCGTCGTCCCGGACGCCGACCCCGTCGCCACGCGCTGGTTAGCGTCGATATGCCCGTGGACGTGGGATCCGCCGGCGGCCGCGGACCTCAGACCCCGGCTCGTCCCTCCGACAGAGCCACATCCAGCTCTCTCTTCAGATCCCGGATCTCATCCCGCAACTTCGCCGCGTACTCGAATCTCAGGTCCTCCGCCGCAGCCAGCATCTCCTCCTCCAGCTCGACGATCGTCTTCTCGATCTCGGCCGGGGACATCGATCCCTCCGGCCGCTGGCGCCGGCGCCGCGAGCGGGGAACCTTCGATTCGGACTGGAGGAACTCGGCGATATCGGAGATCCCTTTGACGATCGTCTCCGGGGTGATCCCGTGCTCCTCGTTGTACGCGACCTGGATCGCGCGGCGGCGGTCGGTCTCACCGAGCGCGGCGCGCATCGCCGCGGTCTGCTTGTCGGCGTACATGACGACGCGGCCATCGATGTTGCGGGCGGCGCGGCCGATCGTCTGGATGAGCGAAGTCTCGCCGCGGAGGAAGCCCTCCTTGTCGGCGTCGAGGATCGCGACGAGCGAGACCTCTGGGAGGTCGAGCCCCTCCCGGAGCAGATTGACGCCGACGAGCACGTCGAATTCCCCAAGACGGAGCTCACGGATGATCTGGATCCGCTCGAGCGTGTCGACCTCCGAGTGCAGGTAGCGCACTCGGAAGCCCATCTCGAGCAGGTAGTCCGTCAGATCCTCGGACATCTTCTTCGTCAGGGTCGTGACGAGCGTCCGTTCGTTCCGGTCGACGACGATGCGGATCTCGTTCATCAGGTCGTCGATTTGGTTGCGGGTCTCACGGACGTCAACGGCGGGATCGATGATCCCGGTCGGGCGGACGATCTGCTCGACGATCCGCTGCGAGTGGGTCCGCTCGTACTCGCCCGGCGTCGCCGAGACGAACACGAGCTGCGGCGTGATCGAGAGGAACTCCTGGAAGGTCTGGGGCCGGTTGTCGAGCGCGCTCGGGAGCCGGAAGCCGTAGTCGACGAGCGTCTGCTTGCGGGAGCGGTCGCCCTCGGACATGCCGCCGATCTGCGGAACCGTCTGGTGGGACTCGTCGATGAAGCAGACGAAGTCGTCCGGGAAATAGTCGAGCAGGCAGTACGGCCGATCGCCGGGCTGGCGTCCGTCGAGGATCCGCGAGTAGTTCTCGATCCCGGAGCAAAACCCCATCTCGCGGAGCATCTCCATGTCGTACTGGGTGCGCTGGCGCAGCCGGTGGGATTCGAGCAGTTTGCCCTCCGCCTCGAGCTCGGTGCAGCGCTCGTTCAGCTCGCGGCCGATCTCGGAGACGGCGTCCTCGATGTAGCCCTCACGGACGTTGTAGTGCGAGGCCGGCCAGATCCCGACGTGCTCGAGGTCGTCCTCGAGGATCTCGCCGGTGAGCGCGTCGAAGTGCTGGAGGTGCTCGACCTCGTCGCCGAAGAGCACGATCCGGTACGCGGTCTCCGCGTACGCGGGAAAGATCTCGAGCGTGTCGCCGCGGACGCGGAACGTCCCCCGGGAGAGCGCGGTGTCGTTACGCGTGTACTGGATCGAGACGAGCTTGCGCAGGAGCGCCTCGCGGTCGATCATCTCCCCCTTCTTCAGCGTCTGGAGGTTCTCGTCGTACGTGTCCGGCGACCCGAGGCCGTAGATGCACGAGACGCTCGCGACGATGAGGACATCACGCCGGGCGAACAGTGCCGCCGTCGCGGAGTGCCGGAGACGGTCGATCTCCTGGTTGATCGCGGAGTCCTTCTCGATGTACAGGTCCCTGCTCGGGACGTAGGCCTCGGGCTGGTAGTAGTCGTAGTAGGAGACGAAGTACTCGACCGAGTTGCGCGGGAAGTAGGTCCGGAACTCGTTGCAGAGCTGCGCGGCGAGCGTCTTGTTGTGGGCGATCACGAGCGCCGGCTTCTGCACCTCGGCGATCGTCGCCGCCATCGTCATCGTCTTGCCGGTGCCGGTCGCCCCGAGCAGCGTGTTGGCCCGCTCGCCCGCTCTGATCCCCTCGGCGAGCGAGGCGATCGCGGCGGGTTGGTCAGCGGTTGGGCTGTAGGTGGCGTCGAGTTCGAACTGGGGCACCGGAACGTGAGCGTAGCGCCCGCCAGCGACGCTCCCCCGGTATTCCGGACAACTGCCGCCCTCGTTCTCGCAGGAGCGCCACGAGTGCGGCCGTCGGATGGAACGGGTCCGCGATCACGCCACCGTCGGCGAGCGAGATCGCGGCCCGCAGCTCGCCACCGACCTCAGCGACGAGGAGTGGCGCACCCGGCACCGACGCGCTGTCGAGCGCGGCCAGGCGCGCGATCGCCGCGTCGTCGTCGGGGAACGCGTAGCGCAGGGTGATGCCCTCATACATAGACGCGCCGCCAGTGCTCGACCGAGGCGGGCACGTCGACCTCGCAGCGATCGTCGGGGATCGGCTCGCCGGCCTCGAGCGACAACGGCAGCTCGCCGGCCCAGATCGGCAGCTCATAGTCCTTACCGGCATCGCCGGGAGGTCCGCTGCGGACCTTCGCCGAGGCCTCGGAGATCGTCAGTGCCAGCACCTCGGTCGCTTTCAGCTCGCCGTCGCTCGGGCCGCGGACTTCGGCGGAGCGGCCGCGCGCGACGTGCTCGACGATCAGTCGCAGCGCCTCATGCTTCTCCGCCCGATCGTCGATCGTGCGGCCGGTTCCGAGGATCACGGCCGAGCGGTAGTTGATCGAGTGGTGAAACGCCGACCGCGCGAGCACAATCCCGTCGATCAGCGTCACCGTGAAGCACACCGGGATCCCGGAGGCCACGCCGCGCAGCAGGCGGCTGAGCGGCGAGCCGTGGAGATACAGCTCCCCCTCCCCGCGCGCGTACAGCATCGGGATCGCGTACGGCTGGCCGTCCGCGGCGAACGCGAGGTGCCCGACGAACCCCTCATCGAGGATGCCGTCGATTGCCTCCCGCTCGTAGGTCCCGCGCTCACGGTGGCGTCGCACCGTCGCCCGCTCCGTTTTGTTATAGTACAAATTCATGCTTGATCTAGCACAATATCGGATCACCGGCTCGACCGCAAGGGACATCGCCGCGAGCACGGAGGCGGCGATCCACGACGGTCGTCTCGCCGCCGGCGAGCACCTCCCGACCGTCCGCGCCCTCGCCGAGCGGCTCGGCGCCAGCCCGGCGACCGTCAACGCGGCCTACCGGATCCTGCGCGAGCGCGGTCTTGTCATCGCCGAGGGCCGGCGCGGGACGCGCGTCGTCCCGCGTCCCGCCGTCCGCACCCCAACGGCGCCCCGCCGCTATGTCCCCGAGCCGCCGCTGCCCGCCGGCGTCCGCGACCTGACGATCGGCCTTCCCGACCCCGAGCTGCTCCCCGACCTCCAGGAGGCGCTCCGGCGCGTCGACCTGACGGAGAAGCTCGCCACGAGCGGACTTGAGGCGGCCGACCCGGAGCTGCTCGCGCTCGCGAGCGCCGCGTTCGCGGCTGACGGGGTGCGCGCGGACGCACTCGCCGTCGTCGCGGGGGCGTTCGACGGCGCCGAGCGCGTGCTCCAGGCGCATCTGCGCCCGGGCGATCGCGTGATCGTCGAGGACCCGTCATACATCGGCATCCTCGACCTGCTGATCCCGCTGAGCCTCGTCCCCGTCCCCGTCGCGGTCGATGAGCTCGGGCTCGTCCCCGAGGCGCTGCGGGCGGCGCTCGAGCGCGGCGCCGAGGCGGTGTTCGCCGTGCCCCGCGCGCAGAACCCGTACGGCTCGGCGATGGACGAGAACCGGGCAACGGCCCTCCGGGAGATCCTCGCCCAGGACGAGCATCTGCTGATCGTGGAGGACGATCACGCCGGCGGGGTCGCGGGCGCCGAGTACGAGACCCTCGTCGCCCCCGAGCGCGAGCGCTGGGCGATCATCCGCTCGGTGTCAAAGACCCTCCATCCCGACCTTCGCCTTGCGATGCTCGCGGGCGACGAGACGACCGTTGCGCGCGTTGAGGGCCGGCAGATCCTCGGTCCCCGCTGGGTCAGCCACGTCATCCAGGCGCTCGTCGTCGAGCAGTGGCGTGACCCGACCTTCCCCGCGCGCACCGCGCACGCGCGGGACACGTATGCCGCCCGCCGCCAGGCGCTGCTCGAGGCGCTCGCGGAGCACGGGATCACGGCACACGGGCACTCGGGTCTCAACGTCTGGGTGCCGGTGCGTGAGGAATCTCGGGTCGTCCGCAGGCTCGACGCCGCCGGCTGGCGCGTGCTCGCGGGTGAGCGCTTCCGGCTCGGGACGCCGCCCGGGATCCGGGTCACGACCTCGACGCTCCCCGTCGAGGAGGCCCCGGCGGTGGCGGCGGCGATCGCCGAGATCGAGAACGCCGGGCGGTCGCGCCGGCTCTACTGACTCTGGGTACGCCAAGATCAGAGGGTGCCTTCCGCCGTCACTGAGCCGGGCGCCTACGGGCGCCTGCTGCGCCGCTCCGGGTATCCGAGCTTTGTGCTCACGGTGTCGCTGTCGCGGACCGGGGTCACGATGTTCGGTGTCGCCGGCGTGCTGCTCGTCCTGCAGCGGACCGGAAGCGCGCCGCTGGCCGGCGCCACAGCGGCGGCATCGATGCTGCCCGCTGCCCTGAGCGGTCCGCTGCTCGGCGCCTGGCTCGACGTCGCCCAGAGCCGCCGGCTGCTGATGGTCATCGATCAGCTCTCGAGCGTCGTCTGCCTGCTGGCCCTGGTTGCCCTGGCTGGTCACGCGCCCAACTGGACGCTGCCCGTCGTCGCAGTCATCTACAGCGTCACGCGCCCGTTCAGCTCAGCGAGCTTCTTCAGCGCGATGGCCGAGATCGTCGGGCCGGAGTTACTCGATCACGCCAGCGCGATCGAGGCGTCGAGCCTCAACGTGTCGTTCGTGCTGGGCCCGGCTCTGGCCGGGGCGATCGCCGGCGCGGCCGGACCGGCGGCGGCGATCGAGGTGGAGGCGGCGATCATGTTCGTGGCCACCATCCTGGTCGCGATCAATCCGGCGTTCGAGGCCCGCCCGCAGGCGCGGGCGCGGAGCGCCGCCGAGGCGTTGCGCGACGGCACGCGGGCGCTTGTCCGCAATCACGTGCTGCGGAACACCGGCATCGCGTCGATGCTCGCCGGGGCCGGATGGGGACTGATGACCGTCGGCTTTCCGCTGTACGCGGTGCGGACGCTGCATGCCGGTGCCAACGCCGCCGGCTATCTCTGGGCCGCAGTCGCGGCCGGCTCGATCATCGGCACGTTCGTGCTCGCCGGACGACCAACGTTACGTCGGATCGGGTGCTCGTATGCGGTGCTGGGACTGTCGGCGCTCCTCTGGCCGCTGGCCGACACGCTCGTGTTCGGCTTCCTGCTCATTCTGTTCACGGGCTTTCTGGAGGGGCCGGCGTATTCCGGCACGATCGCGCTGCGTCAGCGCCTGACACCACCTGCGCTCCGCGGCCAGGTTCTCACCACGTTGAGCAGTGCCGGCATGGTGGCGGCATCCGCCGGCGCCGCGATCGGCGGCCTCGTTCACAACGTGACGATGCCGATCGTCGGCTTCACCGTGATCAACCTGCTCGCGGCGGCTCTCGCCGTGCGGGGCTCCGACCGCGGAGCTCGGAGGCCTGTCTGACTGAGGTCGTGCGGGAGCCGGCAACGGCCTACCGGTAGCCGAGCTGCCTCGCGTAGGTGTGGCGGTAGTCGTGCCGGGCCTGGAGGACCCGCTGCACGTAGGCGCGCGTCTCGGGGAAGGGGATGTCCGTCAGTCTGAGCCCGTGGCCGTGGGCGTGTGCCCGGGCCAGCCATCGGCTGACGTTGGCCTCTCCGCCGTTGTAGGCGGCGATCGCGGGGACGAGCTTGCCGCCGTACTCGTCGAGCAGGTAGCGGAGGTAGTAGGTCCCGTACGCGATGTTGACCTGCGGCGTCGCGAGGTCCGCGGTCGTGAACGTGGTCGCGCCCGACTTGTGGGCGAGGAATTCGGCGGTCTGCGGGAGGATCTGCATGAGGCCCTCGGCGCCGGCCGCCGAGGTGCGCGGATCGAACTTCGTCTCGGCGTAGATGACGCCGGCGATGAGCGCCGGATCCAGGTGCTTGTCGGCCGCCTGCTGGCGAATGATGTCCTCGTGGTGGAGCGGGAGCGTGAACTCCTGGACCGCCTTCTTGACCGTCGGGAACGCGGCGACGACCGCGATCGCCACCACCGCGAGGGCGCCGAGTGCGAGCACCGCTCGGCGACGCCGAACCGCGGTGCGGCGCTGGGACGCGGCGCGCCGACTGCGCGCCGCCACACTCGCGGTCGGCGGTGTCATCGCATCAGGATGTCAAGAACCTCGGCCAGCTTGGATTCCAACTGACCAACGTCACCATCGTTGACCACGGTAAACGATGCACGCTCCGACTTCTCCTCCTGCGTGAGCTGCCGGGCGAGCCGCTCGTCGAGCGCCTCGTGGCCGCGACCGCCGGCCCGCTCGGCGCGGACCTCCTCTGGGGCGATGATGGCGATCGTCGCGTCGAACGCGGGATCCATGCCGGCCTCGAACAGGAGCGGGACCTCGACCACCGCCGCGCGGGGCCGATCGCTGCGCTGCGTGAGTTCCTCCCGCCACTGCATGATCTGGGCACCGACCCGCGGCCACAGCATCCCCTCCAGCCACTGCCGGTCCTCCGCGGTCGCGAACGCCCGCTTGGCGAGGGCCGCCCGGTCCACTGACCCGGCTGGTGCGACGGAGGATCCAAACCGATCGACGACCGCGCGAGTCACTTCCTCTTGTTCATAAAGCTCGTGCACGACCGCGTCGGTCGAGAGGACGGCCGCGCCGAGCCGCTCCAGCGCGGCCAGCGCGGTTGACTTCCCGGCCCCGATCCCGCCCGTCAGTCCGACGAACGGGATGGGGTCAGGCAGATGCCTCGGGGGTCGCTGGCTCGTCCACGACGGCGGCCTCTTCGGGCGCCACCGCTTCGGGCGCCACGTCCTCGGGCCGCCACCGCTTCGGGCGCCACCGTCTTCGGGCGCCACGTCTTCGGGCGCCACCGCTTCGGGCGCCACCTCGTCGTCCTGCCCGGCGAACACGTCCTCGGAGAGGCCGAGCTCGGGGACGTCGTCGAGATCGCCCGTGTCGCCCTCGGCGGGCGGCACGATCGGGCGGACCGGGAGGACCTGCCCCTCGACCCGCTTGATCGACAGCGACAGCCGCCGGCGCTCGGAGTCGATCTCCAGGATCTTGACCCGGACCGGGTCGCCCGGCTGGATAATTTCCCGGGGATTCTCGACGTGATGCTGGGCGAGCTCGGAGATGTGGACGAGGCCCTCGACGCCATCGAGGATCTCGACGAACGCGCCGAAGGTGACGACCTTCGTGACGTTGCCCTCAAGCTCGTCGCCGATGTTGTAGGTGTCGACGACCCGCTGCCACGGATCCTCCTGGGTCTGCTTGAGGCCCAGCGAGATCCGCTGACGATCGCGGTCGATGTCGAGCACCTTGACGCTGACGGTGTCCCCGATGCTGAGGATCTCGCTCGGGTGATTCACATGCGACCACGACAGCTCGGAGATGTGGATGAGACCGTCGATGCCGTCGAGGTCGACGAACGCGCCGAAGTCGACGATGTTCGAGATCTTGCCCTCGACGACCTGGCCCGGCTGGAGCCGATCGAGGATCCGCTCGCGGTCCTCCTTGCGCTGCTCCTCGAGCACGGCGCGGCGGGAAAGGACGACGTTGTTGCGCGACCGGTTGAGCTCGATCACCTTGCACTCGATCTCCTGGCTCATGTACTCGTCGAGATTCGGTACACGGCGGATATCGACGAGCGAAGCCGGCAGGAAACCACGGACGCCAAGATCGATGATGAGACCGCCCTTGACGACCTCGATCACGGAACCGATGACGGGCTCGCCCGACTCGGCCGCAGCCTCGATGCGGCGCCACGCCTTCTCAAAGCGGGCGCGCTTCTTGGAGAGGATCAAGCGTCCGTCCTGATCCTCCTTGGTGAGAACGAGAGCGTCGACCTCTTCGCCGAGGGACACCTCGTCGCTGGGATCGACGGACTTGCGAATCGACAGCTCGGTCGAGGGAATGACGCCCTCCGACTTGTAGCCGATGTCGACCAACACCTCGTCGTTGTCGATCCGGACGACGTGGCCGGTGACGACGTCACCCTCTGCGAACGGGTGCAGCGTGGCGTCGTAGTTGGGGACAATCTGACCGTCGATCTCAAGCAGAAGACCGTCAGATCCTTCAACGATCTTGGCGTTCGGCTGATCGGCGGTGGGGAGCGAAGTTGTAATAGTGGACATTAGTCCTGCTCAGGATAGCCGCGTTCGGGCGGTGGGACACGTCCCGCTCAGGCGGCGCGCGTGTTCGCGTACGGCGGAAGCGACGATCAGAGCCGCGCGAGCCTGTGCGGGGCGTGCCATCCACCGCCCCTCGTTGAAGCCCCGGCGTGCTCAGGACTAATCGCTCCGTATTATCGGCCGCGGTATGCCGAAGCGGGCGACGAAACGTGGTGATGAGCGGACCCCGCTCGATCGGGACTGCGATGTTCTGATCTGTGGGGCGAGCTTTGCGGGGCTCGCGGTGGCGCGGGAGCTCGCTGGATCGGGCGCGTCCGTGCTGGTGATCGACCGATATGAGATCGGGGAGCGGCAGACGTCCGCGTGTGGGATTCCGACGGCGTGGCTCGAGGTGATGGGCCTGACCGAGGCGCTCCAGCAGACGTTCGGAGAGCTCGTGATCCACACGCCTCACACCACCGTGCGGCTCGATCTGCCGTGGACGTTCTCGACGTTTGACTACCGCACCCTGTGCGCGGCGCTCGCGGCCCAGGGCAACGGGTTTGAGTTCGAGACGGCGGCGGTGCGCGGACGACGTGGTGACGTTGTCGAGACCGACCGCGGTCAGGTGCGCGCGGGCCTCGTCGTCGACGCACTCGGCTGGCGCCGGGTGCTCGGCGTCGGCTCCAACATCCAGCCGCCCGATGCGCTGCTCTCACGGGGTCTCGAGGTGCACCCGTTCGGGACCGGTCGCGACCTCGAGGTATGGATCGACCGCTCGTACGTGCCGGCCGGGTATGGGTGGCGGTTCCCGGCGGACGGGGAGCTTCGGATTGGTGTCGGGTCGTTCGATCCCCGGTATCACGTCAAGGAGCCGACGGTGCGGCTCGCCGAGGACCTCGGTGCCGACCGGGTGCGCTACCAGGGCAATTGGATCCCGCACGCGTTGCGCGACGGAACCGAGGACGGTGTGTTCTTCGTCGGCGATTCGGCCGGCCACTGCCTGCCGCTGACCGCGGAGGGGATCCGTACCGCTCTGTACTTCGGCGTCGCGTGCGGACGTGAACTGCGGTCGGTCGTCGACGGGTTTCAGTCCCGCGAGCAGGCGCTCGCCCGCTACCACGCGTTCTCCGCCTCGCACGCGTTCCCGTTCCGGTCGCTGCTGCAGGTGCAGCGGCTCGTACCGCGGGTCGCGCCGCGACTGCTCGCCGGCGGCCTGCGCGGCATGCAGGCGAAGCGGTTCGTCGACTGGTCGTTTGGGCATTACCTGAAGATCGCGCACCCGGACTTCGTGGGCGCCGGTGGCGGCGGCGCGCGATCGGCGCCCGCGCTCGCGGCGAGCCCGGCCTAGCGGCGGCGCCCCGGCTTAGCGGCGGCGGCCCGGCGTGCGGGTCGCGTGCTTGGCGGCGGTCACCGTGACCGTATGGACGGCGTAGGCCCAGTTGTCCCAGCTGTCGGTGACGCGGAGGACGAGCCGGTATGACCCGGCGCGGGTGAACGTGTGCTTGACGACGCGGCCGCGCCCCTGGCCGCGGTTGCCGAAGAACCAGACGTAGGCCTTGACGCTGCCGTGCCCGACGCGAGCGCGCGCCGTGAACGTGATCGCCTGGCCGGTCCGGATGCGCCTCGGCGGCTGGAAGGACGCGGAATCGCCTTTGGCCCAGGGTTGGCAGCCGCCGTCGGCGTTGCTCCACTCCTCCTGAAGCCAGTAGTGGCCGCCGTCGATGACCTGGCTGTACGCCGAGGCACCGCTCCCGCCAAGGGTGGGCGGGACGTTGTCGGTCATGTCGATGCAGAGGTCGCCGTTCTCGTTGAAGTCGGAGTCGATCCACCCCGTCCCGGTCGGGTCGGTGACCGCCTCGTTGTGCTCGTGGCTGATCGTCGACAGGGTCGGGTCGGCGGTGCTCCCGTTCGGCCGCGGGCTACCGGACTGGCAGTGGCCCGACAGCGCGTTGTAGGGGATCACGGCATACAGCAGCTCGCCCTCGGGATCGCTCGAGTGGTAGCCACAGAACGATCCGGTGTCATCCCCGCCACCGAGCGCGCACCCAGGCGGCCCGCCGTTCTCGCACACGCCGAACCCGTTCGGCAACACGAGGAAGTAAATGTCGCGTGAGGTGACCGGCAGGTGGTCGGCCTGGGTGACGCGGCGGAGCTCGGCGACGAGCTGGGCGTCGGTCAGACAGACGCTCCACCCCGGCCCGCTGCCAAGCGGCGGCCCGATCGGCTCGACGCAGCCGTTGAACGGCAGCCGGCTCGTGTCGAGCACTCCGCCGGCGAAGGTCGAGTCGTACGCGGCCGGGCCTTTGGAGTCGTGGTACTGACCGCTCAGGCTGTAGACGTTCGTCGTCTTGTGACTGTCGTGCGCGACGCGGCGCAGGAACGTCTCGACCTGGGTCGCGTAGCCCGGGTCGTAGGCGAGGCCGGATCCGGTTGGCTGCCAGAAGAT
Source organism: uncultured Solirubrobacterales bacterium (assembly GCA_963779695.1). GTDB lineage: Bacteria > Actinomycetota > Thermoleophilia > Solirubrobacterales > Solirubrobacteraceae > Palsa-465. The sequence continues at coordinate 4,332 of CAVZZH010000018.1, read as the reverse complement.
GACGTGGGTCCGGTTGGTGTTCATCACCGGACCGCCGCCATAGGGGAGGTTCGCGATCCGCGCGGTCGGAGTTGACCGGACGTGACCGCCGGTGGGGATGTCCGGGACGAGGCCGCTGAAGCGCTTTGCGTTCGCGGCCGGCGCCACCATGAGGAGCAGGGCAACGAGGATGGCGGCGCTGAACGCAGCTCGGGTGCGTGTGGCAGGGGTCATGGTGGTCGGTCGCTACTTGGCCGAGAGCCAGTCCGACCCGATGCCGGCGTCAACGGCCAGCGGCGGGTCCATCTCGAATGCGCCCGCCATCTGCTCGCAGGCGATCTGCTTGACCGCCTCGGCCTCATCCGCGGGACCCTCAAACAGCAGCTCGTCGTGGATCTGGAGGATGAGACGGGTTCTGAGGCCGGCCGCGGAGAGCGCGTGGTCGGTGCGGACCATCGCGACCTTCATGATGTCGGCCGCCGTGCCCTGGATGACCATGTTGACCGCGAAGCGCTCGCCCTGCTTACGCATCTCCCAGCGGCGCGCGCGGAGCTCGGGCACCTGACGGCGGCGCCCGAAGAGCGTCGAAACGTAGCCGTGCTCGGTTCCCTGTTCGATTGTCTCCTCGATGAACTGCTTAACAGCCGGGAACCCCGACAAGTAGCGCTGGATGAATTCGTCGGCTTCGTCCTGGGGAATGTCGAGGCGGTCGGCCATGCCGTAGGCGGACAGGCCGTAGACGATTCCGTAATTGATCATCTTCGACTTCGAGCGCATCCCGGGGTCGATCTCGTCGGCGGCGACGTTAAAGACGCGCATCGCGGTCGCGGTGTGGACGTCCTCGCCCCGACGGAAGATCGCCTTGAGCACGTCCTCGCCGGCGATGTGGGCGAGCAGCCGGAGCTCGACCTGCGAGTAATCGGCGCTGACGAGCAGGTTGCCGGGCTCGGCGATGAAACAGGCTCGGATCTCACGCCCGAGCTCGGTCCGGATCGGGATGTTCTGGAGGTTCGGGTTATTTGAGCTCAGACGCCCCGTCGTGGCGGCGGTCTGGTTGAACGTCGTGTGCAGACGGCCGTCCGGAGCGATCAGCGCCGGGAGCGCGTCGAGGTAGGTCTGCGCGAGCTTCGTCAGCTCCCGCCAGCGCTCGATCTTCGGGATCACCTCGTGTTCGTGGCGAATCGCCTGGAGGACGCGGGCATCGGTGCTGTAGCCGGTCTTGCCACGCCGCTTGCGGCTCAGGCCCAGCTTGCCGAACAGGATCTCCTCCAGCTGCTTGGGCGAACCGAGCGTGAACTCCTCGCCGGTGAGATCGAAGATCTCACGCTCGAGCTGATCAGCCTCGGCCTTGACGCGCGCCGAGATGTCCTTGAGCCGCTCGGTGTCGAGCTTCAGTCCCGCCATCTCCATCTTGCGCAGGATCTTCACGAGCGGGAGCTCGACCTCGTCCATCAGGTCGGTGAGGCCGCGGGCGTTGATCTCTTTCCGCTGCCATTTCGCGAGCGCGCTGGTGAGCAGCGCATCGGCCGCCGGTTGGTCGGCGGCGTCGATGTCGGTCGTGAAGCCACGCTCCTCGGTGAGCTCGCGGAACGGGTACGCGCGCCGGGCGGGCTCGAGCAGGTAGGCGCCGATCTCGGTGTCATGGACGAGGTTCGGCGGGATCTCGCCGAGGGATTTCGCGTCGTGGGCGATGGTCGGTCTCGTGCCGAGCGCCTCGACGAGTGCCTCCGGCGTTGGGGATTCGCCGATGAGGACGTCCTTGGCGCCGTCGGCGTAGGCGCCGAAGCGCCAGGCGCTGTCGGCGGCGAACAGCGCGTCCTCCGGGGTTTCCGGCGGCTGCGTGGCGACACTGATCTCGGTGTGCGGCAGGGCCTTGACGGTGCCCAGGCGTGGCCTCGCGCTTGACCGTCGCCGTGAGCGCCTGCTCGCCCTCGGGCGCGGGGGCGGCGGCGTCGGCGCTGCCGAGCGCCTCCTCGAGCCGGCGGAGCGGCTCGCGGAGCTCGAACTGGCGAAACGTGTCACGGAGCTTGGAGCGGTCGGGCTCGGCCGACGCGTACGCCTCGAGATCGAACGGGATCTCGATGTCGCGCTTGGCGGTGGCGAGCTGCTTGGAGATGCGGGCGTCATCGGCGTGCGTCGATGAGGTTTTGCTTGCGCTTGGCGCCGGAGATCTCGTCGATGCTGCTGAGGACGTTCTCGAGCGAGCCGAACTTTTGGAGCAGATCGGCGGCGGTCTTGTCGCCAATGCCGGGGACCCCGGGAATGTTGTCGCTCGTGTCGCCCTTGAGCCCGATGAAGTCGGGGACAAGTTCCGGCGGGATGCCGTAGCGGTCGACGACGCCGTCGCGGTCGTAGACCTTCGTGTCGGTGATTCCGCGGGAGGTCGTCATGATCCGCACCCCGTCGTCGACGAGTTGGTAGGCGTCGCGGTCGCCGGTGACGACCATCACCGGAATCGGGGGGTCGGCGTGCTTGGCGCGCTCGGCGATCGAGGCGATCACATCGTCGGCCTCGTAGCCCTCGGCGCGCAGGTTCTTGTAACCGAACGCATCGACGAGCGGCTCGAGGTGGGGCCACTGTTCCTTGAGCAGGTCCGGGCGGCTCGATCGTTGCGCCTTGTAGTCGGCATAGACCGTCTTTCGACCCGTGTCGCCCGCGTCCCACACGACGACGGTCGCCTTCGGTCCGTAGTCGGTGAGGATCTTCACGAGCATCGAGGCAAACCCGAAGATCGCGTTCGTCGGCATCCCGGTCGAGGTGGCGATCGATTCGGGCAGCGCGAAGAACGCCCGGTAGGCGAGGCTGTTGCCGTCGATGAGAAAGAGTTCGTCAGGCATCGTCGATCGTGGTTCTTATGTCAGGCTATCTGGCGAGATGACGACAACACCCAGTGCCCAGTACAGCCTCACGATGCGGGTCGAGATGGACCACCTGCCGGGAATGCTCGGAAAGGTCGCGTCGGCGATCGGCGAGGCTGGTGGCTCGATCGGCGCCGTCGACCTCGTGTCGGTCGAGGGGTCACACACCGTCCGCGACATCACGGTCGAGACGGCCTCCGCCGATGACTGGCCGCTGCTCGCGGCCGCGGTCAACGGGATCGTCGGCGCCCGCGTGCTCGATGCCACCGACCGGACGTTCAGGCTCCATGCCGGCGGCAAGATCGAGATGCACAACAAGAGCCCGCTGAAGACGCGGGACGACCTGTCGATGGCCTACACCCCGGGCGTGGCGCGGGTGTGTGACGCGATCTACCGCGATCCTGATCGTGCCTACCAGTACACGATCAAGCGCAACACGGTCGCGGTGGTCACGGACGGGACCGCGGTCCTCGGGCTCGGCGACATCGGGCCCCGGGCGGCGATGCCGGTGATGGAGGGCAAGGCGATGCTGTTCAAGGAGTTCGCCGGGGTCGACGCCTTCCCGCTGTGTTTGGACACGCGCGATCCGGATGAGATCGTCGCCGTGGTCCGGGCGATCGCGCCGGGTTTCGGGGGCGTGAATTTGGAGGACATCTCGGCGCCACGGTGCTTCGAGATCGAGGACCGGCTGAAGTCGGAGTTGGACATTCCCGTCTTTCACGACGACCAGCACGGGACCGCGGTTGTCACGCTCGCGGCGCTGTACAACGCGTTGAAGCTGACCGGGCGCTCGATCGCGGATCTGCGGATCGTCGTCTCCGGCCTGGGGGCGGCGGGCGTCGCGGTCACGCGGATCCTGCTGGCGGCCGGCGCGCGCGACATCATCGGATGCGACTCGCGGGGCGCCGTGTCCGTGGACCGGGCCGACTATGTCGACGGGTCGATGCCGGCCGCGAAGCGGTCGATCGCGGAGGCCACGAACCACGAGCGCGCTGGTGGGTCGCTGGTCGACGTGTTGGCGGGCGCCGACCTGTTTCTGGGCTTGTCAGGCGCGCGGCTGCTTGGGCGAGAGGATCTGCGGCGCATGGCGCCCAGCCCGATCGTGTTTGCGATGGCCAACCCGGATCCCGAGGTCGCGCCCGAGGACGCCGCCGGGGTGGCGCGGATCATCGCCACCGGCCGGTCGGACTACCCGAACCAGATCAACAACGTGTTGTGCTTCCCCGGCGTCTTCCGGGGCGCCCTGGACGTCCGCGCGACCGCCATCACCGAGCAGATGAAGATGGCCGCGGCGCAGGCGATCGCCTCGATCGTGGGTGACGACGAGCTGCGGGAGGACTACATCATCCCGTCGGTGTTCAACCGGGACGTCGTCGGCGTCGTTGCGGCGGCGGTGGCCTCGTGCGCCCGCGAGAGCGGGCTCGCTGCGGTCGGAGCGGAGACGGCGGAGATCGGGTTCGGATCGACCGAGGAGATGCGGATCATCCCGAGCCGG